>CAWDIC010000018.1:0-31336 GCA_963802265.1 uncultured delta proteobacterium | reverse complement strand
CTGATCGCTTCCTCGTAGGAATAATCACCACTATAGCCCGTCATGACAATCACATCGACATCATAGTCCTTTTTAATCCGATCCGTCAGTTCAAGACCGTCAATACCGGGCAGCATGATGTCGGTGATGACAACTTCAACCATATCCGTTTGCAACAGGGCGATCGCCTCTTCCGCACTGGAAACCATGGTAGATTGATAGCCCGACATTTGGATGAATTCAAACATGGAATCCCTGATAGCGGGGTCATCATCGACGATTAGGATATGCGCTGCCATTTTTGTTGTCTGAATTAATTTCCTCGGTTATAGTGGCTAAAAAGAATCCCCTTTTTAAGATCACTTCTTGACAGCCGGAAAAACAATTTGATAGAGATTCCCGTTATTTTGCACTCGTGAATATAGCTTTATCGGCTCGGAGTGTCAACCGCCTTTTATCGGGTTTACAGCCATCTGTCGGCCTTAACTATTGATGCATCTATGATAATGGACAACCTGCGCAACTTCAGCATTATCGCTCACATCGATCATGGCAAATCAACGCTATCCGATCGATTGATTCAGGAAGCGGAAATTGTCTCAGACCGCGACTTTAAAGATCAGATTCTCGACACCATGGACATCGAGCGCGAACGCGGAATCACGATCAAGAGTCAGAGCGTTTGTCTGCCCTACTTGTCGGACAGCGGTGCGTTGTATGAATTGAATCTGATCGACACACCCGGCCATGTTGATTTCAGCTATGAAGTCTCCCGCGCGCTTGCATCGTGTGAAGGGGCTTTGCTCTTAATCGACGCCAGCCAAGGCGTCGAAGCGCAAACCCTGGCCAACCTCTACCTGGCCCTGGAACACGATCTGGAAATCATCCCGATCATCAATAAAATCGACCTGCCTTCGGCGGACGTGGCGCGGGTCAAAGATCAGATTGCCGAGGATTTGGGCCTCGATCCGGACATGGCCCTCCTGGTCTCCGCCAAAGAAGGCATTGGCATTGATGCAGTTTTCAAAACCATCGTCGCGCACCTGCCGCCCCCTAAAGGAGACCGCGATGCACCGCTGCAGGGCCTGATTTTCGATTCCCATTATGACCCCTACCGGGGCACCGTCGTTCACTTACGGATCTTTCAAGGCACCGTCAAACCGGGCGATCTGATCACCTTTATGTTCAATCAGTCCGTTTACAAAGTGGAAGAAGTCGGTATCTTCCAAATTGTTCGCAGGCCTCAAAAAGCACTGAGCGCAGGGCAGGTCGGATATATTATCGCCGGTATCAAAACGGTCAGCGACACCCGCTGCGGCGACACGATCACCTTGAAAAACAGGCCCTGCGACGCGCCCTTACCTGGTTTTAAAGAGGCCAAACCGGTTGTCTTTTCTTCGATTTATCCGGTCGCATCTGACGGGTACGAGGACCTGGTGGCCGCCCTTGAAAAACTCAAACTCAACGACGCCTCTTTGATTTATGAAAAGGATACCTCCACGGCGCTCGGATTCGGCTTCCGGTGCGGCTTTCTCGGGCTATTACATCTTAGAGGTTGTGCAAGAACGCCTGGAACGCGAATACGACTTATCCCTTATTCTGACAGCACCTTCGGTCCGGTTCCGGATTGTTTTAAACGATAACACTGAAGTGACGATCGACAATCCGGCCCTCTACCCGGACCCGACCAAAATCTTGTATGCGGAAGAGCCCTTCATCAAGGCGGCGATCATCATACCGGATCGGTATATGGGTGCGGTCATGAAATTGTGTCTTGAACGCAGAGGCATCAACAAAAACTATCAGTATCTCACCGACGACCGGCTCGAAATGATCTTCGAATTGCCCCTGGCCGAGATCATTTATGACTTTTACGACAAGCTCAAATCGATTACCCAGGGCTATGGCTCTTTTGATTACGAAGTGATCGATTACCGCAAAACCGATCTCGTAAAACTGGACATCCTGCTAAACGGCGAGCGCGTGGATGCCTTGTCGATGCTGGTTCATCGTGACAACGCCGAGCAGCGGGGCCGCCGGGCCTGTAAAAAACTGCGCGATGAAATTCCGCGCCAAATGTTCAAAATTGCCATTCAAGGGGCTATTGGCGCCAAAATCATTGCCCGTACAACCGTGTCGGCCTTTCGCAAGGATGTGACGGCCAAATGTTATGGGGGTGATATTACACGTAAACGCAAGCTGCTCGAAAAGCAGAAAAAGGGCAAAAAACGAATGAAGATGGTCGGTAAGGTCATGATTCCGCAATCCGCCTTTCTATCGGTGCTCAAGACCGAAAACGATTGATTCATTTTTGAGATCGCTTTTAATGAGGCCTTGGAGGAAAAATGGGCAAGACAATCGCACAAAAAATTTTCGATTCCCACGTAATCGACAACCCGGCCGATGACATCCAGGTCATTCGGCTGGATGCTGTTTTCTGCCATGAAATTACGACCCCCATTGCCATTGCCGATCTGGTCGAACGGGGTAAAGATCGAGTGTTCGACCCGAGCAAGATCAAGGCCGTCATCGACCATGTTTCTCCGGCCAAAGATTCCAAAACCGCCATGCAGGGTAAGATTTTAAGAGACTGGGCGCGACGCCACCAGATTACCGATTTTTTCGATATCGGGCGTAATGGTGTCTGCCACGCCCTTTTCCCGGAAAAAGGGTTTGTCCGGCCCGGGTACACGATCATCATGGGCGACTCCCACACCTGCACCCATGGCGCCTTCGGGGCCTTTGCCGCCGGAGTTGGATCCACAGATTTGGCGGTCGGTATTCTCAAAGGGGTCTGTGCCTTTCATTATCCCGCAACGATCAAGATTCATATCACCGGCAAGGTCCCGGCCGGGGTCTATCCCAAGGACATCATTCTGTCCATTATCGGCCGTATCGGCGTTAACGGCGCCACCGGTAATGTGATTGAGTTTACCGGCCCGGTCGTCGATCGTATGGACATGGCCTCGCGAATGACCCTTTGCAACATGGCGGTCGAAGCCGGCGCCACCTGCGGCATCTGCTACCCGGACCGCGTAACGGTTGATTATCTCTGGGAATTCATCCAAAGCGAGTATCCCAGCAAAACAGCTGCGCTGGAGGCCTATCAACAGCTCATCTCAGATCCGGATGCCCCCTACAGCCAGATTTTCGAACATGACGTCAGCGATCTCGAACCCCAGGCTACCTTTGGCTACAAACCGGACAATGTGAAACCGGTCCGGGAAATGGCGGGCACGCCCATCGACCAAGTCTACATCGGCTCTTGTACCAACGGCCGGATCGAAGACCTGCGGGTTGCAGCGGAGATCCTAAAAGGTCGCCACATCGCGCCTTCCATCCGGGCAATCGTTGCACCGGCAACCCCCCAAGTCTTTAATCAGGCCCTGGCGGAAGGGCTCATCAAGATCTTCATGGATGCTGGCTTTTGTTTTACCAACCCCACCTGCGGCGCCTGCCTGGGAATGAGTAACGGTGTCCTGGCGGAGGGCGAGGTCTGCGCCGCCACCACCAATCGCAATTTTAACGGACGAATGGGCAAGGGCGGCACGATCCACCTTGTGAGCCCGGCCACAGCCGCGGCCACAGCCATAGCCGGCCATATTGCCCTGGCCGATAGTAAATAAAGGAACCCTTATGAAAAACTTTAGCGGCCGAATTCTTTTCCTAGACCGTGCGGATATCAACACCGATGAGATCATCCCGGCTAAATATCTCACTGAAATTAGCCGGGAGGCCCTGCGACCCTATCTTCTGGAAGATCTCGAGCTTGACGGGTTCAATCCGCAAAGCGATGTTGCCGGCAGTAGCGTCATCGTCACGCGATCGAACTTTGGGTGCGGGTCTTCGCGGGAACACGCGCCGTGGGCGCTGGAAGCCAACGGCATCAATCTGGTCATTGCAGAAAGCTTTGCCCGGATTTTCAGGCAGAATATGTTCAACTGCGGTATGCTGGCAGTGGAACTGCCGGCCGGGACGATCGATCACATCTTTAATATCAGCGCCGGCAAACAGGCTTCAATTAAAACCGACCTCGAAGCATCTTGCTTTACCTTTGAAGCTGAAGGACAGCAGGAAAAAATCCCGTTTCAGCTCGCCACCTTTGATCGTCTCCTGATCGAGGCCGGGGGGTGGGTTGAATTTGCGGATACAAATGCTCACTTACGATTGAATTCGTTTTGCAGCCTGCCGATACCCTCAATTTCACAGGTCACCACGTTCTGGGGCTTTAAGGTAATGGGGGGATCCCGAAAAATGCCGACCCCTGACGGGGTTCCCGTTGAAATGATATCGCCCGGCTTGAGTGTTATGTCCTCACTGATATACGCGATGATTTTAGGAATATCGAAAATCATCGCCCGGGTATTACCATCCTGCATCACCTGCCCGTCGACCTCAGTCGTCAGCCTTAAATTGTGAACATCTTCAATCTCGTCGGGGGTAACCAGGGCCGGCCCCAGAGGTGCGAAGGTATCAAACGATTTACCCCGGAACCATTGCGAATCTGAGAATTGGGCCTCCCGGCCGGACACATCGTTCATAACCGCATAGCCGGCGATGTATTGCATGGCTGCGTGGCGGGGAATCCGTTTGCCCTCCTGGCCGATGACCACGGCCAATTCCACTTCCCAATCCACCTGTCCGCAGCTTTTGGGCAGCAAAACCGGATCGTAGGGACCGTTTAACGTATTCGGTGTCTTTGCAAAAAGGAGCGGTGCGTCGGGATTATCGAACCCGCCTTCTTTGGCGTGTTCGGCGTAATTTTTGCCCAGACAAATAATCTTGGACGGGTTTTGCACCGGCGCACCGAGCCTGACCGTCATCTTTTGCCCGTCCGCTTTGACCGCAGCGATTTTCTGCAGCCAGCCTTGCCGAAAAAAGTGCTCATTGACATCCGGTATATCCGGGAAAATGGTTGTTAAATCGACAATGCGACCGTCCTGCCAGAGACCCGGTTTTTCTTGGCCTTGCGGCCCAAATCGAACAATACGCATATACTCCCCCTCCATGACGCTGTTTTATTGTTTACTTCATATCTTCCTGCGTGGTCTTGTCGCCGGCTTTTAAACCGTCCCGATAACATTTCCCGCCATACCAGTCGATCTGACGGCAGATCCCTCGAATAATACTCACCTCTCTGGCTCGCAGGCCATAACGGTTAAAAAAGCGGCGCAAGTTGTTCATCCAGTAATCGGGATTTTCGGGATTGATAAAGCTGATACGCACCAAAATCTCTTGCAGTTGGGCATACATGCCATCCAGCTCGTGACGGCTTGCCAAACGCGGAACAAACGTCTTTTTGACGGTCCGGCTGGCCGAAAACAGCTCGTAGCATAAAATCATGACGGCTTGCGCCAGATTGATCGAAGAGAATTCAGCGGTCGGAATATTGACCAGGGCGTGGCAGGCACGAAGGTCGATATTGGACAACCCGGCGTCTTCCGGCCCAAAAAGAAGCGCGATCCGATTGGACTGGGAAATAGCGACCAGGCGCTCGGCCATTTTGCCGGGCGTATTGACAACTTGTCGCTCTCCGCCAAGCCGGGCGGTCGTGCCGACCACATATTGAAACGGTGCCAGCGCATCCTGCAGGTTGTCATAGGTCTTTAAATTGTCAATCAAGCCTGCAGCGGCGTGGGTGGCCAGTTTTAAGGCCTTCGGTTTTTCAAAATTACGTGGCGCCACAACGATCAGGTCGTGGATGCCCATGTTAAGCATCGCACGGGCGGCCGCCCCGATATTTTCTGGATACCGGGTTTTATGCAGCACAATTGCTACATTTTTAAGGTTAATCCGGTCTGGCATTAACTGACAAATTCAAAACGGTTAAAGAAATAGCTGATTTCAAATGCCGCTGTTTCAGGGGCATCCGAGCCGTGAACGACATTTTTTTCAATATCGGTAGCAAAATCAGCCCGGATCGTACCGGGTTCAGCCTCTTTGTAATTGGTGGCCCCCATCAATTTCCGATACCGAGCGATCACGTCTTCGCCTTCGAGCACCAGGACGACCGCTGGGCCAGACGACATAAAATCCGTCAGGCTCTGAAAAAAGGGTCGCTCGCGGTGTACGGCGTAAAACCCTTCGGCTTCGGTTTTGGTCATGTAAACCATTTTCATGGCCACGATCTTGAGCTTGTTGGCTTCAAAACGATTGATCACATCGCCGATCAACCCCCGACCGACGCCATCCGGTTTGATTATCGATAAAGTTCTTTGCATGTTTTGTGCTTCCTTTCAGATTAACTTGTGTCCGTCCAGAAATTCGGGACATTGTCAACGGCATAACCATTTGCACGATTGCAACAGACCACTGATACTTTCAATGGGCAGTTCATACAATTGCGCGGCGATTTGTTCAAGCGAATCTTTGTTGTATTTAACAAATTTATTAAACTTTTTGAGCGGCAACTGGCAAACAAGGCCCCAGAATTAAACATCACCAAGGTTGTGGCTTGATGGCAGGGCCGTTTCTTGTTAAACATTGAATGGAAATTGGGTAATTGTAGCACGCACCTCCCCTCAAAGGACAATAAATGCGAAATATTTGTATCCTGCTTATTTTTATTTTCATTGGTTTCAGTTTCCTGGGGTGCTCGGATAGTCCTAAAAAGCCAAAGTTCCCTGCTACCTTGGTGCATAAAAAAGGGTCTCAACCCGTTGATGCCGCTAAAACGTTTATTGATGCCCGCTACCAGGTTCTAGATCGAATTGCTTACAAGTATCTCGAGTATATCGATGCTGTGATCGCTGACGTGCAAGATAAGCATCAATATTTTGATTATGCGATCCCTTTATATGAAGAAGCATCTAAATCAACTGGCGCACTGGTAGCTGACTTTATCTACAGCCCCGCAGGTGCTTCTCTAACGAATCAAGATCGGGAGTCTCTTAAAAAATATCTAAGAAACCGCGAAATTAAAAACAGGGATATTTGGGAAATAGGTAAGGATAAGGCAAACCCGCTCTTTGACCGCGACATGGATCATTCTTCATTGAAAAATGCCTTTCAGGGCACCTATGGGGCTAAGATTCATTTAAAGAAGCTTGACTATCAGGACCTTTTAATCATCGCCAGATATATTGCGATAGAAATGTATAAAGAAAATCGAAATGACCTTTGGAGTGATTATACCAGGTTTGATTATGGCTACCTTGAAAAATATCAGAATGATGACGAAAAAACGAACCTCAATACGTTGGTCGACAGCGCCTTGAAAAGGTTCATCTGGGGCGACCCTGTTTACCGAAAACCGGATGGTTCACTTACACAAAGCTGGCAGGGTAAGCTGTATGGACTCGACCTGTCCACCGGTATTATTTTCGATATTCTACAACAAAGCTATTTAGCGCTTCCTTTTGACTACGAATTGGTGGATTTGGCCGGAAATGGGGTAAACGATTATTTGGGCGAGGAATTTCTCACCCCCTTCAATGAAGAGATTAAGAGGGCGGTTTACGAGGTCAGCCAGGAAGATCAGCAATTGTTAATAACCAGAGCTCATGAAAGGCGCGCCCTCTTAGAATATAACCGGAAAAAATAATTTTTAAGCTTTAATAAAGTTGCCGTACCTGATAACTGTTTAATCAAAACGTCTATTAGCTGAGGAGCAAGGCAAGCGTGGCAGAATCAGATATCCTTAATGGCAAGAAAATTCTGATTGTTGACGATGAGCCGGATATTATCGAGACCATCGAAGAACTCCTGGACATGTGTGATGTCTCCTCATCAACCTCCTTTGAATCCGCTGAACAGTTACTGGAATCAAACACCTTCGACATCGCAGTCCTCGATATTATGGGTGTCGATGGATACAAGCTGTTGTCGATTGCGAACAAAAAAAATATTACCTCCGTTATGCTCACCGCGCATGCGCTAAGTCCTGTCAATTTTGCTAAATCTATCAATGAAGGTGCTTGCGCCTATTTGCCAAAGGATAAGGTAAATGAGATTGTTGAGTTTTTGGCTGATATCCTTGAGCACGGCAATAACGCTTGCGGGCTACTCGGCGGGTGGTTTGATCGGCTCAATGAATTTTTTGAAAGAAAATTCGGTCCAGATTGGTTGGATGAATAGCCATATCGAGCGTGAATATAACAGCCATCCCTATCATTGCTGTACCTAAATTCGATGAGATCAAAACGCTTGCTTAAATGTGGAGATATGTCCAAATAGCTAACCAAGGCCCGTATTATCGATACCGAAATCGCTTCTTAGCAAAACGCCCCCGCTAAAAACCATCGCTAACCATGACGCACCGGTTGATCGACGCTCGAAAGCTCAAGCTGCTCGGACGTCTTATGATTGATATCATGGCATGCCTATTCAGCCCGTCGACACTTGAAAAAAGGGATGAATTGTGGCATAGATCCGGCTATATCGTGGAAACAAGGTAATTTTAAAACCCGGAAAGCATTTGAAATAGGGTCGGTTGCGCGCAAGTTTTAAGACGAATTTCTTGCCCACCAAAGGACATGCTGTTTTTGGCGGGCCTGATTTGAATCTGACGCCCATGTTGTGCAAACGGCGCTATTTTAAACCTTTTCCTGTATGAGGAGCACCCATGCCCATTTACGAGTTTTATTGCGATGCCTGCAACACCATCTTCAATTTCTTTTCGAAATCCGTCAACACGACCAAGAAGCCGCTTTGCCCGAAATGCAAGAAAAAAAAGCTTTCCAGGCAGGTCTCCTTGTTTGCAATTACCGGCCAAGCCAAAGAAGACAACGACCTCGACGACCTTCCTCTGGATGAAAGCAAGATGGAGCAGGCCATGCACATGCTGGCCCGGGAGGCGGACAAGATCGATCAGGACGACCCTCGCCAGGCGGCCGACCTCATGCGTAAGCTGACCGATATGACCGGAGTCGAACTCGGTCCGGGCATGCAGGAAGCCTTGGAACGGATGGGTAAAGGCGAAGACCCTGATCAGGTAGAAGCAGAACTCGGCGATCTTTTGGAGGAAGAGGAGCCGTTCCTGCTTGCCCGGCAAGAAAGGCAAAGGGCGCCAAGGCGCGCGTCCGGCACCCTTTAAAGACGAAACCCTGTACGACTTGTAAAACAAACCTGCATGACAACCCTATGACATGTGGCAATGCCGCGCTTGAGAGAGGCAGGAACATGGCAGCATCTGCAATCGACCGAATTCAAGTCCAACAAGGTGATATCACCCAGCAGGCGGTCGATGCCATCGTGAATGCCGCTAACACGTCTTTGCTGGGCGGTGGCGGCGTGGACGGTGCCATCCACCGTGCGGCCGGACCAGAACTTTTGGCTGAATGCCGGACTATCGGCGGATGCCCGACCGGCGAAGCCCGCCTTACCCAAGGCTATCAACTGCCGGCCCGCTATGTTATCCATACCGTCGGACCGGTGTACAGGGGCCGCATTCAAGATGCCCGCCTTTTGGCGAGCTGCTATAATGCAAGCTTGAATCTGGCCCAGCAATTTAATCTGCAAACCATCGCCTTTCCGGCGATCAGTTGCGGCGTGTATGGTTATCCGATTGAAGCGGCCTGTCAAATCGCCATCGACACGACAAAACGATTTATTGAAAAAAATCAGTCTATTGAACAGGTCACTTTTGTTCTTTTTTCAGATATCGACCTGGGAGTCTACACGGACTATCTACAGTGCCTATAGCATGAAGCCCCACTTGACTTGCCTGGCTGGCCGGTGACGTTATGATTGGGAATTGACAAACCCCGGTTTCATGACTAAATTGTCTCAGTTTTCAGAGAGCGTCTTTTAACAGCCTAAAAATGATTTGCAATACCTATTTGAGGAGGAAATAAATTATGGTTGAAGTTACCCCAGCGGCGACAGAACAGATCGCAGAATACTTCAAAGGTCGTGAAGTATCACCGATCCGGATTTTTCTAAACGAAGGTGGTTGAGGCGGACCGGGACTGGCGATGGCTCTGGATGAGCCGCAAGACACAGACAATGTTTATGATATCGATGGTTTCAAATACCTCGTAAACAAGGATTTCCTGGAAAAAGCCCAACCCATTAAAGTCGATTTCCTGATCAATGGTTTTAAACTCGACTGTGGTATCGAATTCGGCCCGGCATCGGCCTGCTCGAGCTGCAGCACCAGTGGAACCTGCGGTTAACGATTTTATATATTTGTCCCCCGGGGTAACATCCCAGTGATGTTACCCCTTTTTTTTCAATTGACGAACGATTCCCTTTCACCGATAGACATTTCCGATTCAAATCCCTCCCAAAAGTATTTATGAAATGCTTTTGAGATCGCTTCTATTGACTGTTATGATCCTAAATGCTAGCGTTGCGTCAATTTCATACCAAGCGCAGTTTGGGCTTGAGCTTCCTGTTGCAATCCATCATTTAGGGGAGGAAATCGAATGGCATTAGTCGACTACACCATGGACGAGCATGTGGCCATTGTCACCATGAAGGACAATGAAAACCGCTATAACCCGACTTTTCTCAAAGCATTTTTAGACGTTTTGGACCAAGTCGAGAAAGAAGCCGAGGCCCGTACGCTGGTCGTTCAATCAGCCCATGAAAAAATCTTCTCCAATGGTATCGACCTGGAGTGGCTGGTTTCAATCATGCAAGACCAAAAGATAGAACCTGCCAAGGCGTTTTTTTACCTGCTCAACCGGGTGTTTAAAAGAATTCTAACCTACCCCATGATAACCGTTGCCGCGATCAACGGCCACGCTTTTGCAGGCGGGGCTATTTTGTGCTGCGCTTTCGATTTCAGGTTCATGCGCTCGGACCGTGGCTTTTTCTGCTTTCCTGAGGTCGACCTGGGCATCCCTTTTCTGCCTGGTATGAATGCGATGCTCAAAAAAGCGCTGCCCATGTATATGGTCGAGGAGATGGAATATACAGGCAAGCGGTTAACCGCAGAAGAATGTGAGAAGCACCATATCATTACCAAGGCCTACCATTTAAACAACCTGATGGGTGAAGTGCTGGCATTTGCCAAAGGTCTCAAGAAAGAACGTGGAATCGTCGCTGAAATGAAAGCCAGGCTCAATAGCGACATCATTCACGCCATCGATGTCGAGGATGTGCCCTATATTGAATCCGGCAAATACAATATCGGATAGAAGCCTTATGGCTGTTTAAAGGAGATGCCATGCCTGCTCTAATGGAAATCATCAAAAAGCGTCGCAGTATCCGCATGTACGAGGATCGAGACGTCCCCCAAGAATCACTCGATGAAATTCTTGAAGCGGTCAAATGGGCGCCGTCCTGGGCCAATACCCAATGCTGGGAGATTGTGGCGGTTACTGACCCCGATCAAAAAACACGGCTGCAGGAGACCTTACCCCCCAAAGGCAACCCGGCCCGCAGGGCCATCGTACAAGCGCCGGTATTACTGGCGGTCTGTGGCAAGCTGAAAAAATCGGGTTATTACAAGGAATTGGAAACAACCAAGTTTGGGGATTGGTTCATGTTCGATTTGGGACTGGCCACCCAAAACCTCTGCTTGGCGGCCTGCAATCGAGGACTCGGGACAGTCATCGTTGGATTGTTCGACCATGACAAAGCCAAGGCAATATTGAAAGTGCCTGAGGGCTACGAAGTCCCTGTCCTCATCCCTTTGGGCTACCCAGCCAAGCAGTCATCGCCTCCCAAACGCAAAGAAATCGCAGAATTCGTCCATACCAACGCGTTCCAGTTGAATACTCATTAGATTACCATACGGCTCTCAAATAAAGATTTGGCAAGATAAGGCGGGGCCAAATTTTAACCCGCAGGCATACTGTATTCGAGGACTAAGGAGGGCCCAACGCCGAGGTTGGGCCAAAATTACTTTTAATGGCTATAGATTCTTTGCGCAAGGCCGGCAAAGGCGGCCACCGTCCGGCGAATCGACAAGTTTGGTGGCCATGGTCATTTCCCCGCATGCGGAACACGCTTCCGAGCGCGCCAAGGGCGCATAAGAGGGTGCCTTTAATTCTTCGGCTGTGACGGTAAATACGTTTTCGACCGGTTGGGCCAACAGGTCCTCGGCTTTCAACCGCTTATGACGCCATTTTTGCTGCTCAGTCGCGGTGCCGTCGGCAACCGCCGCCTCCAATTTTCTGAAAACGTCCGGTTCCCGGCCCTGATAATCGTAGACCTTTTTCCGTGAAAACCGCAACGCTTGGCCCGTTGACCGCTTCAGAACCGTGTAGGCGTTTTTACCGTAATCCTTGAAAATCAAATTCCCTTTTCCGGCCGTGGCCCCCAATAGGACCTGGATCGCATCGATAGCACAGGAATCACTTTCAGCAATTACCACAACTTCTTCGTCCTCGGAGCGCTTTAAAACCATCCGCTCAATCGCTGCATTGGAGACCAGAAAGCCATAAACCAACCCGGGGCACAGGTGGCCATGGAAATCAACACAGACCTCAAGATTCTCCGGCAAAGCGATGGCCATATCCTTTTCTTGTGTCGCAATCGACACCTCCTCTTTTACGAAAACCATCCGGCATGGAGTAACACCGGCGGTGACCAGGAATCGTCATTCTTTGGCCTCAAGTGCTGCAGGCGGGCGCGTTCGTTTTTTAACGATATAGGCAAGCGTCACCTTATCCATCGAATCGGGCCCGACTTTTAATGAAGCCGGGTTCAAGGCCAAATTGACCGTCATGCTCCCTGTTTGCATCAGTTTGTCGAGAGGCACTTTTTCGGTATAGATGGTTTCCAGGTCCTTTAGATATGCGCCGCTCCCCGATAAGCTTGGTTTTGGCGGGGGTCACGGTTGCATTTGTCAGGATTAAATCGTCCGGCAATTTGCCGGTCCAATCGACTTGAATCGGCAATTCCTTTATCACCAGAACATCCAGGGACACATCGATTGTGTTCGGTATCACCTTTTTCAGGGCAATGCCCGGTGGCACGGTGATGTTCTCCGTTGAGATCGTGAATGTATTGGTTCCAACGATTGCTTTGGCCAAATCCAGCTGGACTTTGACTTTTTCCGGTCGAATCGATTTTATCAGAGCACCCGAACCGCTCAGGTGCAGTGAAACCGAATTGGCAGATGTTTCCAAAATTTCCATCTTCGCATCGCGGTTCATGTATTCAATCGGAACATCCAGCGTGGTCAAGGATTCCCGCCCCCGCGAAAAACCGAACCACATGCTCAATACGAACAGGAAAGCGACAACCGCCGCGGTAACAAGTTTGAGAATTTCCTGTTTGCGGGCCTCCAGTTGCGTGCCAAAAACGCCGGTATGGGCTTCCAATTGACGGATCAGGTCCGACCGGGTTCGTATGCGGACGATCTCACCGGCTTTTGTTGTAATTACTTGACCGGTTTCCTCTGACACAACAATGACCAGGGCATCCTTTTCGGCCGCCAACCCAATGGCTGAACGGTGCCGGGTGCCATAGGACGAAGGCAAGTCCTGCCGGGTGGAAAGCGGCAAAATGACGCCGACGCGGGTGATGCGATCCTTAACCAGTATCGCCGCGCCGTCATGAACCGGATTGTCAGGCCAGAAAATACTCGAAATCATTTCCCGGGAGACGACGCCATGCCATGGAATGCCGCTCTGTACCACATCACTCAAATCCTCTTTGCCGGGCAGTACCAGCAACCCGCCCCGTCTTCTTTGCGACAGGTCGAACATGCTATCGGCGACGATTTCATGCGGCGTTTGGCCGATCCGCGTCGAAATTCCCCACAAGATTGTCTTCAGGTTTTTGGCCTGCAGGACACCCCGGATTTCGTTTCTAAGAACGATGATAATAATAAGGGCCGCCACGGCCATTATCCCTTGAATCGCCCAGGATGTCACGATCAGGCCTAAAAAAGCGGCAATGCGCTGGATAATCCAGAGCAAGGCGATGCCGATCAGAACTCTGAAGGTCGTGGTCCCGCGAAAAAGGACGTACAGACGGAAAAGGATATAGCTGTTTAAGGCGATATCAAGGATATCCTGCCAGCGCAGGATTGCAACCGTGGATTGAACATCTAGCATGGGCATTATTCCGTAATGCTAAAACGAAGCGTTTTGATGATTTTTCCTTGCTGGTCATGGACTTCCACCCGCCAGGGACCGATATCGGCCTGACGCAGAAGGATTTTACTGAAAGTCGCCCACTCGGGTGGATTCAGGGTCAACCGTTTAGAGGTAATCAGTTTATCACTGCGAAACCAGCTGTGATAGACAAACATTTCGGAGGGTATATTTTCAAAAGCCGTAAAACAAACCACCTGACCGATACCGGTCGCAAAAACAACGGCACGGTTTACAGGCGCATATTGCTGGATATCCTCGCACATGACCGCTTCGGTCAGAACCGGCGATGATGCTATCGCGGTTTCGGAGGCGTCGTTTTCCTGGGAAAAACCCGTCGCACTTAAAAACGTGATCACTATCAGCGCTATGCAACCCCATGTTATCCCATTGTTTTTGTTCTTCACGCTGTCGCCTTTCACGTTTGGCGGCAAGGTTGCGGCCGGTGGACGCCTTTTTGACGCGTGGCGTTTCAATTCCGCCCTGCGACTGTTCGTGTGGCTGTCCTTTGAAGAAGGTCTGCCCCAGAGGGCCGAATATACACTTTTAAGTGACCGTACTTGCCGAAAATATTTTTTGCCGACGCCTCTTTAATGTAACGCATATGCCGTAATTATCAAGATAAAATCGTTACACGATTTTATCTTTCGCGACTTTATCGCTCTTGATATACCTTTATCGCTCTTGATATACATAGATACTCGAGGTTGGCCGGCATGCGCTGTTTTGATAGACTATTTTTTGCTGCTCAATTTGATTGATCGGGGTGCTGATGGACACGAAAACAATGATCAGGTTTCGAACCAACTTGCGGCGCTGGTATCGTAAAAACGCTCGCGATTTGCCCTGGCGTGAAACGGTCGACCCTTATGCCATCTGGGTTTCCGAAGTCATGCTCCAGCAGACCCAGGTCAAGACCGTTTTGCTTTTTTATTCCAAATTTATGCGTGCCTATCCTGACATTAAAAGCCTGGCGCATGCCAATTTGCAGGATGTCCTCAAACAGTGGGAAGGTCTGGGCTACTATGCCCGCGCACGCAACCTGCATCGCGCCGCGCGCCTGATCGTGGCCGACCATGACGGGATTCTGCCCTCGGATCGGGATCGTTTACAAAATTTACCAGGGATCGGCGATTACATTGCGGCAGCTGTCCTCAGCATCGCTTTCGATCAACCTTACCCCGTTGTAGACGGCAACGTAAAACGGGTCTTGGCACGCTTGTTTAAAATGGATGTGCCTGTCAATCAATCCGCCGCGATCAAACAATTTCAAGCGGTCGCCGCCGAGCTGCTCGATACCCGCCACCCGGGAGACTTCAACCAGGCCATGATGGAACTCGGGGCCCTCGTCTGCACGCCCGCGAATCCAACCTGTGCCATCTGCCCGGTTAACGTTGCGTGCCTGGCATTTGAACATCGTACCGTCGATCGGTATCCCTTGAGAATGAAAACCAAGCCGACCCCCAGGAGACATTTGGCCATCGGGGTTGTGTTCAGAAAAGACCGCGTCCTGATCACAAGGCGGCCACCGGATGGTTTGCTGGGCGGACTTTGGGAATTCCCCGGTGGTGAAGTACAGCGCAAGGAACGGCCTGCTGCAGCCTGTATGCGGGTTATCAAACAGGCCGCCAACCTTACGGTGAAAGTGGATGCTTTTTTAACCCAGATAACGCACGCCTATACCCATTTCAAAATCAAAGCCGATGTGTTTATCTGCACCTTTCAAAAAGGCACGCTGAAATTGGGGCAGGCTGTCGATTACCGCTGGATTGAGCTCGATGAAATAGATCGATACCCCTTTCCCAAAGCCAATCATAAATTCTTTGATGCCCTGCGGGCCGCAGCCGCCGAAGGGTCCGTTTCACGCAGCGCTCAAGCGATAAAATAAAGGGGTGTCTGAATCCGAGATGATCTACACTGGGGACAGCGACCGGGCCGGGTGAAGCGTTTACGCTTGGTGAAACGATATCCGCAGGCCAAGCACGCGAATGGTATAATTTGCACCTGGCGTCCGCTTTGTCTGACCGATATGGCCACGTGCTCGAGATGGGCGTAGACGTCTTTCTCTCGGATACTGAGAGCTTGGGAAAGATCGCGGGCGCTCATGGCCGTTGTGGCCAACAGGTCTGCGATTTGCTGGCGAAGGGTTGGCATTTGATGTTCAATTCATCCCGCGCTGCAAGACGTCGGCGAGCTCAGTCGAGTCGCAGCGGGGAATTCAAATTTAAATTAATCGGATACCGGCAGCCAGGTTTGGGCCAGTGACGCGATCAGGCCGTTTATACACGGTTGCATCAGATCGGCGCAGTCTTCATAAACTTTCAGCGGTGCGCCCATTGGATCAGGGATTTCTTTTAGGGTTGGGTCCGGGCCAAACACGCTTAACAGGGACACCTTTGATTGGGCGTTTAAAACCGCGCGGCGAATCAGCCGCGCATGCAGCGGCTCCATTACGACGATCTGATCGGCCGCCCGAATCAGAGCGGGGCCCACCAGGCTGGCCCGATGACCGGTAATATCGATGCCCCGGCGCTGCATGGCTTGTACTGCATACGGTTGCGCCTGGTTCCCATGCAAGGCATGGGTCCCTGCCGAGGCAACCGACACAATCTTTGCCAGGGCATCCGGCAGTCGACGCTTGAGCATCCCTTCGGCCATGGGGCTACGGCAGATATTGCCGGTGCAGACCACCAAAACATGATGCCTTCGATGATTCATAAAAAGATCATCCCAGTTGGAGTGCTTTTTAAAATTCGAAACGCTGACGCGATGATCATAAAGAATTAGGCGAACCCTGTCAACGCAGCACGCCCATGTATCGCTTTGACATTACACAGTCCTTCAACTATAATTCTTGGTACAATTGGATTTCCTTTTGTTAGGGGACCGGACTGTCATTTACAATCAGGCCCCTGTTTTAACTCTGCCTTTGTGTTTGGAGGACGTATGCGTCAATATCTAAGGGCGATCATCCTGTTGCTGGCTGCCATCACGCTCACCCCCGCAAGCACCCCTGCGGCCGAAAACCCCTTTCAAGGATTCTGGCGCAGTGCCAATGGCACGGTCGTGCAAATCCAAGGGGATCAAGGCATCGATCATCACCGCAACGGAAGGCGGCTTTACAAGACAATCTCAATCAAATATCGATTAAAAATATCCGCCCGGCAGGCGCAGCCTGGATTGCCGAAGAGCTGGTTGTGACAGCCAACAATCAAGACCTTTGGCTGACTGTGAACTGGCAGGCTGAAAGCGACCGTATCATCCGCACCTATTCCTATGAGGGAACGGTTTCGAAAACCTATTTCATCCGGGTTGATGCCGAAACAGTACCTTCGGCCACGCCCAGATCGTTCCCGCCGGCCCCCACAGCCGACTAGGCTGCCTGTGAACGCTTGGCTGGTCGGCGTTGATCTATCCCACATTACCTACGAAGAACCCGATTTCATGGAAGAAAAAGGCCTTATGTTCGGTCTGAACGTCAGCCTATGCCTATCACCAGAACGTAATGCTCCAAGCCGAATTCGGATTTAGCTACGGATCGATTGATTACAGCAGCCCTGATATCGGGTGACCTCAACGGCATCCCCAACGTGATGGTCGAACTCAGGGGCCTCGCTGGATACGATTTTGCGATGTCTTCATCGACAATCATTACGCCTTACGCCGGATTGGGTTACCGCTATTTGAATGACGATTCCTCAGGCATGGTTACCGACCTGGGTGCTGCTGGCTATAACCGGGAGGCCAACTATCTTATACAGCCCCATCGGCATCGCCACCTACAGCGTCCTGAACAGTATCTGGTCGCTCGATGCGGCGCTTGAGTACGATCTTTTCTGGAAGGGTTGGCAGAAAAGTCACCTGAGTGATGCCAACCTGGGTTTTAGTGATATTGAAAATGACCAAAACAGCGGGTATGGGCTGCGCGCGTCCCTCAACCTGCATTATGCCATAGAAAATGTAACCTACGTTTTTGGGCCCTTTGTCCGTTATTGGGATATTGACACTTCGGAAGAGGAGCCTGTCTATCGCTACGGTGCTTTATGGGGCACGGGTGTCGAACCGGCCAACACCTCCACCGAATTTGGTTTTCGTCTGGCAGTTCTGTTTTAGGTCATGACACACGAATCGACGCCATTAACATCCCCGCATCTGAAATCAGCCAACGGCTTTCCCAAATCAGGCACGCCATGCAGATCGAAGGAATCGGTGCGCTGCTGATCATACAGCGTACCGACCTTTTCTACTTTAGCGGGACCGCCCAAAATGGCGTTCTCTTCCTACCTCTTGATGGGGCCCCGCTTTTATTTATCAAAAAATACCTGCCCCGCGCGCAGTCCGAAACGCCGCTTGAAAAGATAATCGGTATTGAATCGATCACGGAGGTACCGGATTTAATCCGGCAACGGCACGGCCCCTTGCCCGATCGCGTGGGTCTCGAACTCGATGTGATGCCCGTCAACGACTTCAACTATTACAATCACCTGTTTAAATTCCGCCACACTGTGGATGCATCGGCGGCCATTCTCAAGGTACGCATGTTGAAATCGGATTGGGAAATTACGCAAATGGCTCATACAGCAGAGTGTTCCCGGAGAACCTTCGAGCACATGCGCCGGATTATCCGTCCCGGTTTGTCGGAAATGGAATTTGCCGGTATGTACGAAGCGTTTGCCCGAATTCAAGGACATGGCGCCCAATTGAAGGTACGCAACTATCAAACCTTAGGGTATCCTTGGCATGTTTTGAGCGGCAACAGTGGTGGAATGGTCGGTCTGCTTGATTCACCGGCCAGCGGACAGGGTACTTCGGCAGCCTTCCCGTGCGGTGCGGGGTCGAAAAAACTCGTAAAAGGCGAACCCGTCATGGTCGACATGGGATTTGTTTGCAACGGGTATCATATGGATGAAACCCGCATGTTCGCCATTGGCCCCCTGCCGGACAAAGCGGCCCAGGCCTGTCAGGCCGCTATCGCCATCCATAATGCCGTGATTTCCCAGTGCCGGCCCGGCATCTCCGCCGCAGCCCTTTTTGAATACGCCGTTGCGTTTGCCTCCGGACTCGGCTACGCGGAGCAATTTCTGGGACCACCCGGTCATAAAGTCCGTTTTATCGGCCACGGAATCGGTCTTGAACTGATTGAACCACCATTAATCGCCAAGGGGAAGCCGGATGTTCTCCAACCGGGAATGACCCTGGCACTCGAACCCAAAATGGTTTTTGAGGGCGAGTTCGCCGCAGGTGTGGAGAGCGTCATTCACATTACGTCAACCGGTGCACGATTGCTCAGCAAGATTCCGGTTCAAACCTTTGTGTGCTGATTTCGCGTGACATTTATAGACAGGTATTCTAACTAGTATTCATCAACAAACAGCTCTTTTACGTGATTTCGGCGTTGGACACCATGATTTGAATCCTCGAAATAGCCCGCTATTCCTCCGGTTCAAATCTGTCGTCCGCCTGGAACTCACGCAAAATCCCTCATCTGTGGATGAATACTCACAAATGGATTAAAAGAGTAAACCAAATCATAAAATGAACGAAAAAGAATTGAATTTTGAACAAGGCCCCATCCGGCCACCCAACGAGGCGCGTAGCCTGTTGCTGAGAATCACCCGCAACTGCCCTTGGAATCAGTGTCTTTTCTGTCCGGTTTATAAGAAGCGTAAATTTTCTCTGCGCACGATCGATGAAATCAAAGAAGATATTCAGACCGCCCGGGATATGGCTGACGATATCAAAGCCCTGGCCCGACAACTCGGCGATGAAGGACGACGTCACCGATCGCGGTTATCAGCCATATTTTCAACCAGCCCGCAATATAATGACGCCTACCGGAGCATTGCCGCATGGATGTACTACGGCACCGGTGCCTGTTTTCTACAGGATGCCGACAACCTGATCCTGCCGACCAAAGATCTGGTGGAGATCCTCATCTTTTTTGAGAGAAAAATTCCCGGAAGTCGTTCGGGTGACAACCTATTCCCGATCACGCACCGTGATCCGCAAGTCGGTTGAGGCCCTCAAACAAATTCGCAAAGCCGGTCTGGATCGGGTCCATATAGGACTTGAAAGCGGATATACCCCGCTGCTCAAACTGATGAAAAAAGGCGTTTCGGCGGCCCAGCAGATCGAAGCCGGGAAAAAAATCGTCGCGGCCGGAATGGAATTGTCCGAATATGTCATGCCCGGGCTCGGTGGGCAGGCATTGTGGAAAGAGCATGCCACTGCAACGGCCGAGGTTCTCAACCAAATCAATCCGCATTTTATTCGTCTGCGCAGCCTGCGCATCCCCAAGCGGGTCCCGCTGTATGCCATGCTGGCGGACGGCACCTTCAAAATGCAGACCGACGACATGCTGGCCGAGGAGATCCGACATTTTGTCGAGGCCCTTGAGGGGATCGACAGCACAATCACCAGCGACCATATCATGAACCTTCTGGAAGGCGTTTCCGGTAAACTTCCGGAGGACAAAGCCAAAATGCTGGCCGTCATCGCCAAATACCAGGACTTATCCGATCTGGATCGATTGATCTACCGCGTGGGCCGACGGGGAGGCACCTATCGTTCAACCGATGACCTGCAGAGTGACCCGGTCACCTATGCCAAAATTAAAAACCTGCTTAAGGACGTTGAAAACGAAGATGGGGCCGCCGGTGTTGAGCGGTTTATCACTTCGTTAGTGGACCGTTACGTATAACCCAAATTGAGCGTTCTGATTTTTGGAAATGGTAAACTTAAACTATTTTAAAAGGAATGTAATCCATTCGAATTTCCAAAAGTCAAAACCCTTCGGGCTTTACAATTTCACCGCACCTACGGCGTCAAATGCCGTTGCGCATAGCAAACTATAGCGCACCGATATTTTCCTTGTATCTGCGGCAAACTTGAAAAGCGCTCAACCTGGGTATCACTAAAAGCGCTGCACGATTTTAATCGAAAGTATTTACACGGAGGTAATACGCATGATTAACCACGTCGTATTGATGAAGTTCAAACCGGATGCCGATGAAGCAGCCATTAAGGATCTTGAGCAAAGCCTGGACCAGTTGCCCAATACCATCACGGAAATTCTCATGTTTGAAATCGGGCGGGATGTGGTTCGCTCCGAACGTTCCTACGATTTTGCCCTGGTTTCCCTTTTCGCAAACCTTGAGACCTTGGACCGCTACCGGACGCATCCGGAACACTTGAAAGTATTGGAAAAGATCAAAAACCTTTGTGACCGATATCGTTGCTGTCGACTTTGAAGGCACGGACGCCAGTTCACTAAAGGAACCCACACCGCCATCCGATCTGCCGGATTGGTAGGCGCACAGGTCAACTTTTTCTTGACCGGTTCTCAATTTAATATTCAGGAGGATTCATATGGCGTACCAGGAGATTCTCTTTGACGTGGAGGGTTCGATTGGATTTTTGACACTCAACAATCCTCGTAAAATCAATGCGCTCTCACGCCGGATGATTCAGGAAATGATCGATGCGTTAACCCAGGTTGCATCGGACGAATCAATCAAAGTGATTATCATTCAAGCCGCCGGCAAACATTTTTGCGCCGGGCATGATTTGGCCGAGATGGTGGATCAAGGTGTCAAGGAATACAAAACCATCTTCGATCAGTGCACCCGCATGATGCAACTGATCCATGAGATTCCCCAGCCGGTCATTGCCCAGGTTCAAGGCATCGCGACCGCGGCCGGTTGTCAACTGGTTGCCTGGTGCGATCTGGCTGTGGCAGAGCAAGGGGCCCGGTTTGCCACCCCGGGTGTCAAAATCGGGCTTTTTTGTACAACGCCCATGGTCGCTCTTAGCCGCGCCATCGGCCGCAAAGCGGCCCTGGAAATGCTCTTGACCGGACGTTACGTCCCGGCTGATGAAGCGCAGTCACTGGGCCTGATCAACAAGGTTGTGCCATCCGACGCGCTGGCGCACGAAACCCGCGCTTTGGCCGACCAGATTGCCGAAGCCAGCGGCTTTGTCCTGGGAATCGGCAAGCAGGCCTTTTACGCCCAAATTGACCAGCCTGACGACAAGGCCTTGCAGTTCGCCAAACACACCATCACGCTCAATAACATGGCTGAAGATGCCCAGAACGGCATCTACGGCTTTTTACAGAAACAGACACCTGTGTGGAAAAATAGATAAGCATGAAGCCATTACCGGATTCACCTTTGTCTTTGTGGCTGGATACTTTCGGGACTTATGAACCGGAACCACCCCTTGCCGAAGACCTCCAGGTCGATGTTGCCGTTATCGGTGGCGGATTCACCGGTGTTGCCACGGCCCATGAACTGAAACGCGCCGAACCCGGTTTGCGGATTGCCCTGGTGGAGGCCAAAACAATTGGTTACGGCGCCAGCGGTCGCAACGGCTCCTTTGCCATGACCGTTGTGGGACTTGGGTTCGGCGCCATGGCTCTGCTGCGGGGCAAGAGTTTTGTCAAAGACGCCCATCAATACATGATGCGGGCGGTTGACCACCTGGACGATCTGATCCAGCGCGAAAAGCTCGATTGTGACCGGCTGCGCCCAGGTTTCCTCAGAACCGCCACGACCAAAGGCTATGTCAAACGGATTCAACATGACGTCGATTTAATGAACCGTCTCGGTTTCGACGACATTTACTGGCTCGATGCGAAGCAGGTGTGCCAACGCGTGAATTCACCGCAATACCTGGGCGCCATGTGGGAGCCGCGTCTGGTCCTGGTCAACCCTGCCAAGCTTGTCAGGGCTGAAAAAGCTTTGGCCCTGTCGCTGGGCGTTGAGATTTACGAAAACACGCCGGTAATCGAAATCACGTCCAAACCGAATTTTCAGCTCAAGACGCCGCAAGGCCGCGTTACGGCGTCTAAACTTGTCTTTGGCACCAACGCTTATTCCCATTTGTTCCCTGGATTGCAGCTCAAACAGGTCCCGGCCTTCACCTATATGATCGCCACCGCGCCCCTCACGGATCGACAATTGGCGCCGATCGGCTGGCAAAACTTAGAGGGCCTCGAAGATGCCCGCAACTTGATCCATTACTACCGCCTCACACCGGACAAGCGTCTGGTTATGGGCGGTGGGCCGATCGGCCTAACGTGGAACAATGCCCTTTATGCCGACAAAAATACAAAGGCGTGGAAACATCTGGAACAGCACATTGCCTTCCTCTTCCCATCGCTGGCCGGTGTGCCCATTACGCATCGCTGGGGGGGGCCCTTCTCCGTTACCACCAACCTGACACCGGCCATCGGTTATGTGGGCAACCGCGACGCGGTTTACAGTCTGGGATGTATCGGGCACGGCGTGTCCATGAGCCATCTGAATGCCTGCACTTTGCGCGACCTGATTCTCGAGCGCCAAAGCGACCTGACTGATAGTCCCTTTGTCAACCGCAAGAATATTCCCTGGCCGCCGGAACCATTGCGCCTGTTTGCCATCGGTGCCCTTCGCGGTTACCTGCAGCTTGAAGACCGGATTTACGAACGCCGCCTGCCGGCAGGGGGCAGATACTAGCATGCGCTTTCGACCTTGCATCGACCTGCATCAGGGCGTGGTCAAACAGATCGTCGGATCAACCCTTTCCGACAACACGCGCCATAAACCTGAGACGAATTTCCAGGCCGAAAACCCATCCAACTGGTTTGCCGACCTCTACCGCCGTGATAACCTGACCGGCGGTCACATCATTCAGCTGGGTCCAGGCAATGAAACAGCTGCCAAGGCGGCCTTGAACGCATGGCCCGGCGGGCTGCAGATCGGCGGTGGTGTCGATCTGGACAATGCCGCGTCATGGCTCGACGCCGGGGCCCAAGCCGTCATCGTTACCTCATGGGTCTTTCACGATGGCGTGGTTGATGAGGATCGCCTGCAAAGCCTTGCCCGCAAAATCGGCAAACAACGGCTGGTGCTGGACTTAAGCTGCCGCAAGCGCGCTGACCAATATTTAATCGTTACCAATCGCTGGCAAACGTTTACGTCCGAGGCCATCCGGCCGGCCCTGTTGGATTCACTGGCGCGTTTTTGTCACGAATTTTTGATCCACGCGGTCGATGTGGAAGGCCGCTGTCAGGGCATCGAGACGGACCTGGTGGCCTTGCTCGGTAAATGGGGAGAGATTCCCACGACCTATGCCGGTGGAATTCGGTCAATGGAAGATATCGAAAAGATTGCAACCTTAGGCCGGGGACACCTTGATTTTACGGTCGGCAGCGCCCTCGATATTTTCGGGGGATCACAACTCAGATATGCAGACCTTGTTCGCTTATATGCCGGCGCTACGCCCTGATCACATTTTATGCGCCACAGCAAATCAACACCCGCAATGCAAAGAAGCACATTCGTGGATTAAAGCTGCCTTTTTATCCGGCTGCAAAAACAGCATTTTGAAAACACTAAGCGTCACCGAGATCGAACTCTAAACAGGATCCACGAAGAGAAGCTTCGTAATTTGATGCCACAATCAATATACTTAAAATTTGCCGCTGAGTTTGATGAAATAGCGTAATCAACGAATTTGCCAATTATCCCAAAATCCCATACATTGTATTTATAGATAATTCATCTAAAAATAAAATGGGGGGAATATGCGCACAATTATCAGTATAGTCCTGGCCTTGATCATCGTTTTACCTCTCAATTCTGTGGCGGGAACTATTGATGTTAACATTAAAGGCATTGATGATGGTGTTAAAACGTCAAAACAGCAAGATTATAGAGAAGCTGTTTTGTTTGCAAAGCGCGAAGCTGTTGAAAGGGCTGGTGTTCAAATTAAAGCCATAACAACGGTGAAGGATCTAATGGTGGAATCAGATTTTATTGAATCAAAAGCTGAAGCTGTTTTGAAGCCTGGTTACACTATCATGGATATAGGGTATCAAAGTGACGGAACCTACCTGGTTATCCTCATAGGTAAAGTTCAAACTGTCGCGGAAAAGCGTGAAGCAACCAATTCTAAACTCATCGATGGTGATAACCGTTTTGATTTGTACGATAATGGAATAATCAAAGACAGGCTTACAGGAAATGAATGGTATGTTGGGCCTGATGTCCATCTAACCTGGAATGAAGCAAAAGCTTGGATTGAGGATTTAAAAATAGACGGTGGAGGATGGAGAATGCCTACCATCTTGGAGTTAAAAACGATTTATGAATGGCAAGGACTTTCAACGAATCTACCGAAAGTCTTCAAAACAAGAACCACCAAAGCTGTCGTTTGGTCTGCTGAATCTGACGCTCCCAGCATAGCAAAGGCATTTCGATATGACTATGACGGTGGCTTAGTTAAGAGCAAGAAAAAATCAACTGAGTGGTTTGGGACGGGCTTTGCTATACGATCCTTTAATTAGAATAACCTATCAACAACACCTGTTTTTGGTGACATCACATCTATTGCCAATGTTTGAAAGATGGCAAGGCAGCCCGACTTAAATTGGTACGTTTTTAGTACGGAATTTGTTGTATAGACCATACATCCGAATGGTTGATTAATTAGCGTAATCATCAGTTTTGCCTAAAACCCACCAGCCCCAAGATCTTGGGGGTTTGATGTGTTTTTAGATTGGTCAGCCGGTGGTTATCATCGAAACTGTTTAATCCTTCCAGTTCGCAGAACATAAAATCGTAGAACGATTTTATGGGACGCGACTATTCGCTCCGCAGCGAAAGTCTAAAATTCCTATCCCTGTAGCAAGCTACAGGGTATTTCCGATTGGTGGATCCAAGGCCGATGTTAAAAAAAAAGATCAGATAAGCTTCGTAACATTCCGCTATCTACTTAGCTATGCTATCCGCAAAGGCAAAAGCTTTCTCCATATCTGGCAGGTGGCTTTGTTCAGGCACAACCTGGATATAGCGGACAATACCTGATTGATCGACGATAATAATCGATCTAGCCAAGAGCCTTACATCCTCTGCCAACAGACCGGTTGCAACACCAAATTGTCCCTCCCTGTAATCCGAGAGATACCAAATATCAGTGAGTTTTGCTTGTTCCGCAAAACGTCGGTGGGCAAACGGGGTATCCCGGCTGATGGCAATCCGTTTAATATTGGTAGATAAACGGTCGCCCTCTTCTCCCAGATAGTGCGTCTGCTCTTCGCAGATCTTGGTGTCGATGGACGGCACGATACTCAAAAACAATATTTTCCCTTTTTCAAGCGACAAGTCCACCGGCTTCATGTTGCTGCTTTCTACTAGTTCTACAGAAGGCAGAGGATTGCCCACTGAAATGGCATTACCAAGTAAATTGGTTGGGTTCCCTTTGCGGGTCACGGAACCGCCGGGTTCGGAAGATCCTGTGTCTATCACAGGCGGTGGCCCGGAAGTCGCGCAGCCGGCCAACAGGAAAATAAATACAACAGTAAATTTAAGAATATTTTTCATTTTATCCCCTTCAATTATAATTGAATTTTTACTCAACACTTAGTGCGTGTATAATGATGAACTTTTTGATTCTATTTTTAAAGGTCATATATAACACACAGTAGTAATCATAGTTTGCGTATATGTAAAGCAACCCAACTTTATTTTCAGAATAGTAGACTGTTTTAAATGAAGTGGATGTATTAAATGAGTTTTGGTGGTAACATCTTAATTTCAGAAGACAGTACCGTCCTTGAACTACAGAAATCCCCATTAATACCGTAGCTAAAAATGGACCAAATATTCATCAAGTCTGTAAATCACACACATACAATATATAGCGTTTGCTTTCTTGCATTCAGATGCGTGATTTCTGACATAAATCAATGAATATCCAAATTACAGATATATTAGCTTAGTCAACGATTTCACCTTATTTTCGCCAAACACAAGATCTTGTGGTTTTGATGATATCACAACTTTTGCAAAACTTGGGATACTGGCAAGCTATTCCAAGTTTTGACAAAGCCGATAAACATGGGATAGTCTCCATCTATCAAAGGTTGGCAGAGAAATAGACCGATCACAACATATGTGGTTCACCATATTTCAAAAAATCAATAGTACATTTCGTGTTGGCGCTAACCAATGAACATAATTATGGTATAATTACCCGACAACGAAATTGACCGAACCCTATCAACAATGCTGGATCCAGGTAGCCTCAATATCGAATATTATCTATTCAAATATAAAAAAAAGAGCCCCATAGAATGTGGGGCTCAATGCTATTGATATTGTAATGTTAGTATAACTAATTGTTCTTTATCTCATTTTGTCGGACGTACTTCTACCTGCATGAATGTACCATGAGCACTAACACTTTTTACCCTGATTTGGGTACCTGTATGGGGATTGATAACACCGCCCCAAGGATTTTCAGGTCTATAATACTGAGTGGTATCGTCGAACACTGGCTCAGCTGGAAGGCTGGGATGATAGGACGGAACACCAAACCAGTGTAACATTATAGGATCGGTATCTTCCAAGCTGAACGTCGAATCATAGGTTTGAACCCTGTTTACCCAGATACCTTCATCGGGACGGTATAATACTTCGGGATGAGCATCAATAGTCAATAATAGACCACCGCATCGACCCAATAAGCAGTGGTTGAAGACATCATTATCAGCAAACGATGTATCCCAATAACTGATTAGAAGTCCATCCTGATAAGGAAAACGTTCGGCTAATGTAAAGTTAGGAATATATCCAAAGCTATATGGACCAGTTCGTAAGGTATCGTCAAAACCCCTATATTGACGAAATTCAGTAACATAATAGTTGCTGTAATAGGCGCTTTCGGTTCCGGTGGTCAAAGTGAAACCGGTAAACGTCCAACCAGCATTGGATTCAGCATCGTCAAGGGGATATCCAGTGATTAAGATATCATCAATCATGAAGCCCGGCTCGACTACAACCGAGTCGGTCCAATAGCGGAAGCCAAATAGCACATCCCCGGTATATGCGGAAAGGTCTGCAGTTAAGGGGATCCAATTGCCATAAGAGGAGCCGGTTATGCCATAGCCAAAATTCTGCCCATTTGGATCCTTCGTCGTCGATAGATTGGTTTCTACAGACTCCCAAGTGGCGCCGTTATCTGTAGAAATGACCAAGTAGGCATAATCCCACTCATACTCAATGGCCAAGTTCGCCCAGGCTGACAAGGTAGCGCCAGGAGCCAGGGTAATAGACTTATATATAAAGTTGTCTAAATCGTTCCCAGAACCACTGTAGTAAAAGTATTCACCTGAATATGGGTTGGCGATTATTTCGGAAACATTCTTATGGGGAAGGACAACAAACAGGCCCTGGGCTTGCTTTGTGTTGGCCTCCGCAGGACCGAGTTTATGCTCTGATATTTCTCCTGCAAAGGCCACCTCGTAGTTTAACCATCCGAGTTGAAACTTTTCCCATACACCCATATGGCCAGGTTTTGACCTATATCTTGTGTGCCATCGACTAAGCCAGCCTCCAGCTGACATTAGAGTCCAGTAGCCAGTTGAATTTTCAATCACCCCTACCAATCCAGAAGTATCGTATAAATCTGGCAGACCCAGATCGTGAGCATATTCGTGGGCGAAAACACCAACCCCACCGTTTTCAGGCTGTATTGTATATTTATTAACCCAATAGGAACTATCACCGATCTGTACACCACCTATTAAGAAATCAGGTGATGGCCCCACAATACCTATTAGATTAAAGTACGCAAACCAGCGATGACTCCAGATGGCACATTCGCCTAAAACGCCACCTCCAGATGCTGATTCATTTCCTTCACCGGCATGGACAAATTGCATATGATCGATATAGCCGTCTGGCTCGTCGAAAACTCCATCACCATCCCAGTCATAGCGATCCCAAACATCGAACCGGCTCAAGTATGAATCAATTTCTTCAGGAGTCTTTCCCGCAAATATTTGTGCACCATACCATCCATTTAGTGAGTCAATTATAAACTGCCATACATGAATGTATCCCCTGGCCCTGGATCGCCATCATCGTAGTCACAGCCATTATGAGGAAGAGAAATCCAATCGGTAACATCGCCATATACAGCATATCGGTTAGAGGACTGTTCAATAAAGTAATTGCGCATCGAATTAGCGCCTGAACCTTCAGCGAAAAGCATATCCAAGTAATAGTTCGTCGTAACCAGCTCTCCAAATGGTTGTGTTGAATACATTCCGATCTGGTTCCGGGATACTATTGTGTTTCAAGTCATTGAATTCGCCAAGGACAGTCCAAACCGGATCCTCATTTTGGCGCTCAAGTTCAACGAACTGGCCGCGAGCTACTTGGTGGATTCGACCATATGCCTTTCCATCAAGCATAGATCGAAGCGCCTTTTTGCGGAATTCGCGTTGAGCATTGCTTAAAGGGTCCGGTCGATCGTCACGTGATCCGCCAGAACCCTGTGTTTCAAATTGGATAGTATTTCCAACTGGAGGCGCTGCAGCGATCGGCAAGGAGCCAATCCAAAAGACCAATAATATAGTCCCAACGATGTATGTAGATACGGTTTTAGCCTTCATTTTATCCTCCTTTCTATTATATTAACGAATGGTTAGCAGGATTATAAATACAGTGATAAAATGTCAGCTCTTAGGTGGGGAAATAGCTCCCCTGCAGACAGTACAACTTGTGCTAAAAAAGTTTAAATGGAGGCGCAGGCTTAGAGTGTAGGAAATAGGGAGATTCAGAATAACACCAATAGGAATGTTATCGGCATGTATAGAAACTGTCAACTTGTTTCTATCCTTATCAAGCGATCATATAAAAGTCTTGATTACGCTTATGATTGTCTAACCTTTATTTTTGTCAGAAGCCGAGGATTTAATTTAAATTCACCGGCATTTCGCTATCTCAGCCTACACAATATATTGGGGTCATGGAGTTTATTGGATAATCTGGAATAACTCCAACAAATCAAAGTTTTAGCGAAACTGCCGATAACTTGTATATATCAAAACTTTAAATGGTCGCCTAAATGTAGTGGTATGCTATATACCAGATGTAGTGTACGACGATTCCACCCAAAAGTGACGATTCCTGGCATTCATCAATCATCATAATCTTTTGATATTATATGAAGATTGCTATTCCTAATCTATAATCAGTCCCGTTAGAAACCACTGGTGATCACGGATTGATATATTCGATCTAAGGCCGATATCTGAGTCTTATTAACGGCGGCAGTCTCCATCCATCATTAGTTACCTGAGATCTGGTTTTCAGACGGTAATTGAGTTACCAGAGGAAATGAATTAAACGTACTGAGGTTCAAACAGGGTTTTTCGCCAATACCGTTGAGAAAAGATAATCCATGGTTTTTTAAATACAAAATCTGGAAAAATATGATACCAGTGATATCCTTGACTCTGATAAAAATAATCAAGCTGTTCTAATAGCCCGAGATCCTTTGCTGCAACACGAGCCGCATCACGCTGGCATTTCGAATGAATATAAATTTTCGCAATCCTGGACTTGAAGCCGTTTTCAAAAAACAGATCTTTGGCCCTCTTATAATCCTGAAATCTGGATCTGGCATCCAAAAGGGCCAATACAACGATACCAACACTCCAGCAAGACGGCATACCATATATAGCACTTGAAAATACCACGGAACCTTTCTGCCATTCAAAAACATCAGATCCCAGAATCCAATAAAATAGAACCAACCCCAAAGCAGCGAAAAAAAAAAGATTACGCCCTACAGCCGAAAAACGTAGAATTGGTTCCACATAACCAAATGGCGATTTGTCAGAAACTCATTGGTATGGTTTAATGACTGCATTTATAGCAATTTCATTTATTACCTACCTAAAATCTGATCCGAAAATTGAATAATCTATTCAGAGAGAAAGATAAAAAGTCAATCCCTTCGCCACCTTGCTTTATTCAACTTTATACGTCACCGTAATCATCCAGGAAGCATACTCCTCATTGAATGTTTTGAGTAATTGAACCACTTTTTCTTTGAAGGTCTCTTCGATGAGTTTTGTCTGTCCCGGCCAAAGCTTGATCTTGATGCGCAAATAGCGCCACGCACCTTCCTTGACACCCTTGATCCCGAACAATTCAGGTTTTTCCAGAATGATTGATTTGTGCTGCTGTATACATTCCCGTGGCAATGGACTGAATCCCCTGGGATATAACCTTTTCATCGATTCCCGGCGGCAATTGAATATCAACGTATGCACGGATGCAGCCACCACGGAACTTGCTGATAACAGAAATATTTCGATTGGGGATTAAAATCCGCTGACCGTTCAAGTTAATCATTTCCGTGAATCTAAGTCCGATGGTATCGACTCTGCCAATTTCATCGCCCAGCTTAACAACGTCCCCAATATTCAGTGCATCTGAAAAAATAAGCGTGAGGCCGATCACCAGATCCTGTACGAAACCCTGCAAGCCAAAACCAACAGCTAATCCGATGACGGTTGCGCTGGC
>CAWDIC010000017.1:0-8862 GCA_963802265.1 uncultured delta proteobacterium | reverse complement strand
GAATCTATATGACGCGGCTGCGCCGCTATATTAGCGAAAGTCGCATCAAGAATGATAATAGACAAGAAGGAGAAAACCGGATGAAAACAACTCGACTGGTCTATTTGATCGTGCTGGTGTTTGTGCTGACCCTCGGCGGCTGCGCATCCCAACCGAAAAACCAGATCATGCTGATGCCGGCTCCGGATGTTTTCGACCAGGGGGATTGGGACCCGTTTACGGACCGCGATCCTGTCAAGGACATCCCCTACGGCGGCATTCTTTATGCCACGGACCGCGAACCGGCCCAGAAAGAGGGGCAATATTATCTGGATGATCGCGGGCATGTGCTGCGCCTGGGGGTCGCCCAGGTTACCGCGGGCAAGGAGGGCATGACCTGGGAAGAGGCCAGACGCATCACATTGCTAAAGAAGCGGGGCGAAGACTATCCGCTCAAGGTGACCGCTGTGCAGGAGGTCGGGAATTCTGGACCGCAGCGTCAATGTATTGACCGACAGCCTGATGGACAAGGACCAGCGGCAGGTGCCGAGTGAGCAATTCGCCGCCAAGGTCAATGCCAAGCTGGCTATTTCGCAGGTAAAGGATGTGTTCATATACTCTGCACGGCTATAAAGTGGTGTTTGAAAATCCACTGCTGGTGGCCTCGGAGTTGTGGCATTTTCTCGGTTACGAAGGTGTTTTCATTGCCTTTGCCTTGGCCCTCCACACCGAGTACCCTGGCCTACTTCTCGGATCTGGAGACGGCCGCCTTGTCGGCCGGCAATCTGCGCATCCTGATCCAGTACCTGGCCGAAAAAACCGATGCCCGGCGCATCCACATTATCGGCTACAGTGCGGGAACGCGTGTGGTCGCCCAGGCATTGGATCAACTGGCCTTGATGCATGCAGGCCCGGAGCGTAAAGAATCAGCAAAGGCTTTGCGCATCGGTCACGTCATCCTTACCGGCAGTGACGTCGACGCCCATCTGTTTGGCTCTTACCTGATGGATGGCATACTCGATATTGCCGAAATTTAACGATCTATGCCTCTGCCAAGGATAAGGCCCTGGGGATGTCCAATTGGGTATTCGGGCGCCAACGACTCGGGCAGATCGTGAGCATAGACCTGTCTGAAGATGCGACCAACTTTCTGCAGCAGAACAGCAAACTGATCATTGTCAACGCCACAGACGCACCGGGCGCCGACACCGGCAACGGCCACGCCTATTTTCGGAAAAGCCCCACGACCAGCAGTGATATTATGGCGACATTGATTTTCGATTTCAAACCTGAAGAACGGGGGTTAGAACAGACCGGCGGCCGGCCGATCTGGACATTTTCCAGCGGATTATATCGAGAAGCTGCGCTTGGCGTTGGTAAAGGCGGGCGCTAAATTAACATCAACCCAATAACGCAAAAAAAGGAAGGTGACGAATGATGAAACTATTTTCGTGGAAAACGTTTACAGTGGTCGCGGTGGCCCTGGTCCTTATGGCATGCCCGGCAGCCTTTGCAGCCAAAGACAAACCCAACATCCTGGTCATCTGGGGCGACGATGTCGGGATTTCCAACATTTCGGCCTACACAAAGGGACTGGTGGGCTACCAGACGCCCAACATCGACCGTGTCGCCAATGAGGGCATCATCTTCACCGACTATTACGCCGAGCAGTCCTGCACCGCCGGTCGCTCCACCTTCATCACCGGGCAAACGGCCTTCCGCACCGGGCTTTCCAAGGTCGGCATGCCGGGGGCCCCGCAGGGCATGAAGGAACAGGACGCCACCATCGCTGCGCTGCTCAAGGAACTGGGCTATGCGACCGGGCAGTTCGGCAAGAACCACCTCGGCGATCTCGACGAGCATCTGCCGACGAACCACGGCTTCGACGAGTTCTTCGGCAATCTCTATCACCTCAACGCCGAGGAAGAGCCGGAGAACGAGGACTATCCCACTGACCTGGTCATGGCGGACGGTCGTCCCTTTAGGGAGGTCTTCGGCCCGCGAGGGGTGCTGAAGACCTCTGCCGTTTACAACAAGAACGGCGCTGTCACCGGTCAGAAGATCAAAGACACCGGGGCACTCACCAAGAAGCGCATGGAAACCGTCGACGACGAGACCTTGGCCGCTGCGATTGAATTCATCCGGGCCAAGGAAAAGGACGGCACCCCATGGTTCGTCTGGTGGAACGGCACGCGGATGCACTTCCGGGTCCACGTCAGCGAAGAACGACGTGCCATGGCCAATAAGGCCGCTGGAAAACACGTCGACGAGTACGCCGCAGGCATGATCGAGCATGACATGCATGTGGGCCAGTTCCTCGACCTGCTCGACGAGCTCGGCATTGCCGACGAGACGCTGGTGTTCTATTCCACCGACAACGGGCCACACATGAACACCTGGCCGGATGCGGCATGGTCGCCGTTCCGGGGCGAAAAGAACACCAACTGGGAAGGTGCCTTCCGCGTCCCGGCCATGGTGCGCTGGCCCGGCAAGATCGAGGCCGGGCGGATCTCGAACGAAATTATGCATCACATGGACTGGCTGCCGACCTTCCTGGCCGCTGCCGGAGAGTACAATATTAAGGAAAACCTGAAGACCGGCGTTAAGGCGATCGGCCGCACTTACAAGGTACATCTGGACGGCTACAACATGCTTCCGATGTTGACAGGAAAAACGAAAAAGAGCCCCCGCAACGAGATCTTCTACTTCTCGGACACCGGCGATCTGACCGCCCTGCGCTACAACGACTGGAAGATCATCTTTATGGAACATCGCTACCCGCAGACCATGCGGGCCTGGGCGGAACCCTGGACCGTTCTGCGGCTTCCGCTGCTGTTCAACCTGCGGCGCGATCCCTATGAGCGTGGGCAGATCACGTCGAACACCTATTACGATTGGTTCCTCGATCGCGTCTTCCTGATGGCGCCGGCGGCGGCTTACGTAAGTAACTTCCTTGCCACCTTCGAGGAATTTCCGCCGAGCCAGAAGCCGGGATCGTTCACCATCGGCGATGCGAAGGAGAAGATCCTCAGCACGATCGGATCCCCTTAGGGCCTCTGGCGGCGGCGTTAACGGGACAGGCCAAGCCGATCAATCGGTAGGCCCCTGTCCTGAATCGCTTCCAGCGATAGCACTCACCTTCCGGACCCGGCTACCCTGCTCGATGCTCTGGCCGGGCCCGGTATGTGTGCATTGATGCCCCACCGCCGGAATGTGAGTGTCGGAGACGAAAAAAATGTGTTTCGAGGAGCTCCTGCTGCCCGAACACTTAAACTGACCATAAAATCAATCTTAATATATGAAGAATCGCTATGGGATAGGAGATCTTAATGAAAAAATTGAAGATGACTCGGTGTCACGTTCTGCTTGTATTGATCGCCGTTTTACTCATCGGTCGGATTGCCGTTCCGGCAATGGCGGCTGATCCGCTGCCATCCTGGCGGGAGGGCCCGAACAAACGGCTGATCATCGCATTCGTCGAGAAAGTGACCACGCCGGGCAGTCCGAGTTTCGTTGCCCCTGAAGACCGGGTGGCCACCTTCGACATGGATGGCACGGTTCTGCTGGAGAAACCGGCCTATGCGCTTTTTGCATTTGCCATCCCGCTGATCAAAGCGGCCGCTGCCGCTCAGCCGGAGTTGCTCGAGCGCCCCCATGTCAAGGCGATTGTGGACGGCGATATGAAATACTTTGCCAAGGCCGGTAAATTCGGCCCGGAGGGCCTGTACGCCACGCTGCTGGAAACACATACCGGCAAAACTGAAGCACAATACGCCGCTGACGCACACGCTTTTCTGTTTGAACAAAAACATCCCCGGTTTCAGGTGCCCTATGCCGTAACGATTTACCTGCCCATGCTGGAAATGATCCGCTATCTGAAGGCAAACGGCTTCCGGGTCTATATTTGTTCGGGGTCCGACATTGCCTTTATCCGGACCATGATTGAAACGTCCATCGGGCTCCCCGTGGAAAATGCCATTGGAACCCAGGTTGCGACCACGTGGATCGAGCACGCCAAAGGATCTGAATTTCGGCGCGAACATGCCTTTGTCGAACCGGTCAACGACGAGAAGGGAAAGCCGGTCAATATTTTGCGCATGGTCGGTAAACGGCCCATCATCGCGGTGGGCAACTCGGAGGGGGATCGTGACATGCTGGAATATTCGGACGATAAAAACCCGGCAACCCCCGATCTTCAAATGATCGTCAATCACGACGACCCAAAGCGGGAATATGAATATGCCGTCGAAAAGGTCAATCATCTGGCGGCGGAAAACAATTGGCATGTGATCAGCATGAAAAAAGATTGGGAACAGGTTTTTGACTTCAAAAAAAGTAAAAATCACACAGATTGATTTGGGAGATTAGCTATTGAAAAAATCGTATTTTCTATAACCATTTAAAGAGGGTCACAAGAAATGAAAAAAGCGTTAATTGCCAGTTTGACGATTGCTTTTGTGTTTACACTTTGTTTTTCCGCAATGGCCCAGCAACAAACGTCTTTCCGATGCGGAAATATGTTTGTCAAGGAAGGGGCCTCGAGTGTCGCTGTTCAGGCAAGTTGCGGCGAGCCGGTCTCAAAAGAGGATCTCGGGTACCGGATGGGAAAGAAGCGGAAGAAGGGGGCCGGTAAAAAGCTCGAAAAGTGGGTCTATGGCCCGCAAGCCGGTTACTACTATGTGATCATGATCGAAGGCGGAACGGTTGTCAGTGTTGAAGCGGAGAAAGGGCAATAAGCAAGTTCGAGATCGATAAATATTTCGAGAAGGGCTATGTACAATGAGGACCAGATGGCGAAAATAGCCAAAGTAAATGACGTTGTTTCTGTCAAATCAATCCATAAGCGGGCCTTAATTCTGTTTGCCCTGATGATTTTGGTCGGAGCTCCCCAAGCCGAGGGTACTACTTTGCGCCCGGGTTCCAATGATGTTCCCACACCGGTGAATGTTTTAATTTTCATCATTGATGTGGATGATGTCAAGACAGCCGACCAAAGTTTTATTGCCAATGTTTTTCTAGAATATCGCTGGAATGACCCACGGCTCGTCTACCAGGATGAGATAGAACGTACAAAGCCGTTGAATGATGTGTGGAACCCCCGTCTTTTGATGATCAATCAACAGCGGGTGGTAAAAACCTTTCCGGAGGTGGTTTCAATCGCACCCAGCGGTGACGTGACCTACCGCCAGCGACTGTGGGGGACGTTTTCACAACCCCTCGAACTGGCTGATTTCCCATTCGATCGACAAACCTTTACATTACAACTGGTCTCGGTCGGGTATAAACCGCATGAGATCGATCTGCGACCCGATCCCACGATGGGCATCGCCGACCACCTGTCGGTTACCGATTGGGACGTTACCAATTGGCAGGCTGGTGCTTCATCCTATATACCTATCCCAGGTGGCGATATAGAACTGGCAGGGTTTTCATTTTACTTTGAAGCCCAACGCAAGACAGGCTATTTTATCGTCAAGGTTATCCTTCCGCTGATTCTGATCGTTGCCATGTCCTGGATCGTTTTCTGGATCGACCCCAATGAATCCGGCATCCAAATCAGTGTCGCCATTACGACCATGCTCACCCTGATCGCGTATCGATTTGCGGTAGGGGCGGACTTACCCAAGGTGTCTTATTTGACCCGGCTCGACTTTTTCATTCTGGCTGCCACGATCCTGGTTTTTGCGAGTCTCCTGGAGGTCATCGTGACTTCGGCGTTGGCCAAGCAGGAAAACCTTGAGTTGGCGCGCAAGTTGGACAACGGGTCACGTTGGCTGTTTCCGGGCATATTTATTATTGTGGCAATAAAAACCTTTATCTGATGAGGTCCCGCTCTTGAAAAGACGGAAATTGCAGCGGTCTGCGTTGACAAGGGCATGACCACGAATCAACTTAACGAGGGTGATCAAATGAATCCACCGGAGCCGCCGCCGGCCGGCTGGCGACTGAAATTGAGTGCAGTGCTGCTTGGGCTCAGCATCCTATTGCCGCTCGTTGGCATCGCCATTGTGGCGGCCCTCGGCCTCTCAAAGACGATGACCGCCTCTGTTTCCGGCGGTCTTCTGCTGACGGGCGAGATCCTGGGCATCACCGCGGTGGCGATCATCGGGAAAAGCGGCTTTGCCCTGATAAAAAAGAAGGTTTTCGCCTTTCTGAAGCAATATGGTCCGCCCGAAAAGGTGAGCCGCCGACGCTATAGGATCGGGTTGGTGATGTTTTGCACACCGATCCTGTTTGGCTGGGTTTCCATCTATGCAGGGGCATATATCCCGGGCTTCACAAACAATCCAATTCTCTATGCCCTTGGCGGCGATCTGTTTCTGCTGGCGAGCCTGTTCGTGCTCGGTGGCGATTTTTGGGACAAGATTTATTCGCTGTTCATTCATAACGCCGAGGTCCATTTTTCACAACCATCAAACGGTAATGGGAAAAAGGACGGTTTGCTTTAAATTTGCATCAAACGTGTCAACTTTGAAGGGACGGTTGAAATGAAAAGCATTACGGAATTTTTCAAATCTTGTCTGATCGGCGGCCTGTTCGTCGTACTGCCGCTGGCCCTCTTTTACAAGCTGCTGGAGCAGATAATGCAGCTGCTGGTGGCGATCGCCACGCCGATTGCCGACCTGCTTCCAGCGGGTATGTTCGATGAGGTCAAGGCACCGGTTTTAATCGCCGTCATTTTGATCGTGGGAGCCTCTTTTGTGTTCGGGCTGCTTTTGCGTTCGGTGCTCCTGAAACGTTTCGGCCGCTGGATTGAGAGGACTACGATTGGCCGACTACCTTTATACACCGCGGTTAAAAGTCTTTCCAGAGGGTTGATTGGGGCCAAGGAAGACGGCGCTTTCAGGTCGGCGCTCCTGGATTCAGCTAACGGGGAGCAGGAAATCGTGTACTTGGTAGAGGATCACGGCAACGGGCTGGTGACCGTGCTGGTGCCATGGGCGCCGGCGTCGTTCGCCGGTTCTGTAAAGATCATGAGCAAAGACCGGATCGAGCTGTTGGACGCCAGCCTGGGAGACACGTCCAGAGTCCTGGGGCACTGGGGCGTGGGGGCACGGGATCTTCTTGCAAAGAACGAGGCGACAAAAAAAGTTCAAGCGTGAGAAAGGACGAATATGAAGTCACACCGTATTTATTTTTTGATCATCGGCCTGCTGGTATTGGTTTGGGCAGCCACGGTCGCCACAGCCATAGCGGCCGATTATCGACCGCTGGTCGGGCGGTGGCAGCGCACCGACGGCGGGTATGTGATCGAAATTCGCAATGTCGAGCCCAGCGGCAACCTGCAGGCCGGGTATTTCAACCCCAACCCCATCCATGTCGCCCGGGCCGAAGCTGCAACACACGAGGACAAGATCAAGGTCGAGATCGAACTGAAGGATCGCGGCTACCCCGGATCGACCTATACCCTGCTTTACGATAACAATAAAGACGTTCTTTTTGGGTACTATTATCAGGCCAAGCTTAAACAATACTTTGAAGTCCTCTTCACCCGTATCCAATAATAAAATCGTGAAACGATTTTATATAGCGACGCAGTCGCGTCACATAGAATCGCATAGCGATTCTATAGGGAAAGGAGAAATTATGAGAGCTAAAAAACTGATTCTATGCATGTTTTTAATTGGTTGGATGCTGGCGACACCGGTTTGGGGTGATGATGGTGATTCCTCCAGCGGGCCCTGGGAAAAATTTGGCGTTAACGCGGGCGTATTTCTCTCCTCCACGAGCAGCAATATGAGGCTCGGTTCGGGCGTAGGCGTTAGCCTGGATGTCGAAAAATTGCTTGGCCTCAATTCGACAAACTCGGTCTTTCGTATCGACGCCCTGTGGCGTTTTTCCGACAATCGACGCCACCGCTTAGATTTGTCATGGTTTAGCCTCAGGCGCAGCGGCGACCGTATTTTGTCTGAGGATATCGTCATCGAAGATCCGGATGGCGGGGATATCAACATCAATACCGGGGCCCAGTTGTCTACCTTTTTCAATCTCGATATCTACCAGTTCACCTATTCGTATTCCTTTTATCAGGATGACCGGATCGATCTGGCGGTTTCGGCAGGCGCCTACATTATGCCGATGGACTTCGGTATCAAGGTCACCGGTGTGGTGGATGAGGAAGGGACCCAGAAGTTCACAGCCCCGTTGCCGGCTTTCGGTGCCCGCATGGATTTTGCCATCACCCCCAAATGGTTTATCAGGTCCGGGTTCCAGCTGTTTTATCTCGAGTACGAGCAGTTTACAGGCTCTTTGATCGAGGTTCGTGCAGCCATAGAATATTTACCCTGGAAACATTTTGGGGCGGGCCTGGGTTTCGACACCCTTGCCATGGATCTGCAGGCCGACGGACAGGATTATCCTGAGATCGATTTGCGAGGCGATGTACAGTTCCAATATACCGGGTTGCAGCTATATTTGAAATACTTCTTCTAGAATATAAAATCGTTTCACGATTTTATTTATGGATGGTATCTACTCAGTCGATTCGGACCCAGGACAAGCATATATTTTTGTTTGGAGTTTCATTCCACCCGGTAATTGCCGGACTGTTGATGTGCGGTACCTGTTGATGGTAGCTTGCTCGGGTGCTCAACCGGCAAGTAAAGCCGACGAACCGCCGCCCTTGACCGTGGTTGAATCGGTCGACCTCCAGCGTTACCTGGGCAAATGGTACGAGATCGCCAGTTACCCGGCCTGGTTTCAAAGGGGTTGCACCGGATCGACCGCCGAATATACCATGCTGCCCGACGGCCGTATCCGGGTCGTGAACCGCTGTTTCAAAAAACGCCTCGACGGTCCCTTGAAAGAATCCAAGGGCAAGGCCGAGGTGGTGGACAACCAGACCAACGCCAAATTGAAGGTCTGGTTTTTCTGGCCGTTTAA
>CAWDIC010000016.1:0-104428 GCA_963802265.1 uncultured delta proteobacterium | reverse complement strand
ACATTCACCGGTGTGGGAACATCATTGGAACCCGGGCGCAAGGCAGTACCCTCGGCTTGGGGAGCTCCGACCAAAATCATCAGGGCAAACAGAATTAAGGCCCGCTTATGGATTGATTTGACAGAAACAACGTCATTTACTTTGGCTATTTTCGCCATCTGGTCCTCATTGTACATAGCCCTTCTCGAAATATTTATCGATCTCGAACTTGCTTATTGCCCTTTCTCCGCTTCAAAACTGACAACCGTTCCGCCTTCGATCATGATCACATAGTAGTAACCGGCTTGCGGGCCATAGACCCACTTTTCGAGCTTTTTGCCGGCCCCCTTCTTCCGCTTCTTTCCCATCCGTACCCGAGATCCTCTTTTGAGACCGGCTCACCGCAACCTGCCTGAACAGCGACACTCGAGGCCCCTTCCTTGACAAACATCTTTCCGCATCGGAACGACGTTTGTTGCTGAGCCATTGCGGAAAAACAAAGTGTAAACACAAAAGCAATCGTCAAACTGGCAATTAACGCTTTTTTCATTTCTTGTGACCCTCTTTAAATGGTTATAGAATATACGACTTTTTCAGTAGTTAACCTCCCAAATCAATCTGCGTAATTTTTACTGTTTCTTGAAGTCAAAAACGCGTTCCCAATCATTTTTCATGCTGATAACATGCCAGTTGTTTTCCGCCGCCAGATGATTGACCGCTTCGACGGCATATTCATATTCCCGCTCTGGGTCGTCGTGATTGACGATCATTTGAAGATCGGGGGTTGCGGGGTTTTTATCGTCCGAATATTCCAGCATGTCACGATCCCCCTCCGAGTTTCCCACCGCGATAATGGGGCGTTTGCCTACCATGCGCAGAATGTTGACCGGCTTTCCCTTCTCGTCGTTGACCGGCTCGACAAAGGCATGTTCGCGCCGAAATTCAGATCCTTTATCGTGCTCGATCCACGTGGTCAGAACCTGGGTTCCAATGGCATTTTCCATGGGGAGCCCGATTGACTTTTCAATCATGGCCCGGATAAAGGCAATGTCGGACCCCGAACAAATATAGACCCGAAAGCCGTTTGCCTTCAGATAGCGGATCATTTCCAGCATGGGCAGGTAAACCGTTTCGGCATAGGGCACCTGAAAACGGGGATGCTTTTGTTCAAACAGAAAAGCGCTTGCGTCAGCAAAGTACTGTGCCTCTGTTTTGCCGGTGTGGGTTTCCAGCAGCGTGGCGTACAGCCCCTCCGGGCCGAATTTGCCTGCCTTGGCAAAGTATTTCATATCGCCGTCCACGATCGCCTTGACATGGGGGCGCTTGAGCAACTCCGGCTGAGCGGCAGCGGCCGCTTTGATCAGCGGGATGGCAAATGCAAAAAGCGCATAGGCCGGTTTCTCCAGAAGAACCGTGCCATCCATATCGAAAGTGGCAACCCGGTCCTCGGGGGCAACGAAACCCGGACGGCCCGGCGTGGTCACCTTCTCGACGAACTCGATGATCAGCCGTTTGTTCGTGCCTTCCCGCCAGGATGGCAGCGGATCAGCCGCCAGTGCCGGAACAGCTATCCGGCCGATGAGTGAACCGGCGATCAATACAAGCAGAACGTGACACTGAGTTATCTTCAATTTTTTCATTGAGATCTCCTATCCCATAGCGATTCTCTCTTATATTAAGATTGATTTATGGTCAGTTTAAGTGTTCGGGCGGCAGGAGCTTCTTGAAGCTCATTATAACCGTCTCCGGCACTCACATTCCGGCGGGGGCATCAAGACATACCGGGCCCGGCCAGAGCATCGAGCAGGGTAGCCGGGTCCGGAAGGTGAGTGCTATCGCTGGAAGCGATTCAGGATAGGGGCCTACCGATTGATCGGCTTGGCCTGTCCCTGTTATCGCTGCCGCCAGATGCCCTAATGCCCGATCGTGCTGAGGATCTTCTCCTTCGCATCGCCGATGGTGAACGATCCCGGCTTCTGGCTCGGCGGAAACTCCTCGAAGGTGGCAAGGAATTTGTTTACGTAAGCCGCCGCCGGCGCCATCAGGAAGACACGATCGAGGAACCAATCGTAATAGGTGTTCGACGTGATCTGCCCACGCTCATAGGGATCGCGCCGCAGGTTGAACAGCAGCGGGAGACGCAGAACGGTCCAGGGTTCCGCCCAGGCCCGCATGGTCTGCGGGAAGCGATGTTCCAGAAAGATGATCTTCCAGTCGTCGTAGCGCAGGGCGGTCAGATCACCGGTGTCCGAGAAATAGAAGATCTCGTTGCGCGGTGTCTTTTCCTCTTCCCCGTAAGGTCGGGCAGCGTGTTGTAGCCGTCGAGGTGGACCCGGTAGTCACGCCCGATCGCCTTAACGCCGTCTCCCTTCAGCTGTTCCTTGATGTCATCCACACCGGCCATCGGCCAGGAAGGTCGGCAGCCAGTCCATGTGTGCATGATCTCGTTCGAGATCCGCCCGGCCTCGATCTTGCCGGGCCAGCGCACCATGGCCGGTACGCGGAAGGCGCCTTCCCAATTGGTGTTCTTTTCGCCCCGGAACGGCGACCACGCTCGCATCCGGCCAGGTGTTCATGTGCGGCCCGTTGTCGGTGGAATAGAACACCAGCGTCTCCTCGGCAATGCCGAGTTCGTCGAGCAGGTCGAGGAACTGGCCCACATGCATGTCATGCTCGATCATGCCTGCGGCGTACTCGTCGACGTGTTTTCCAGCGGCCTTATTGGCCATGGCACGTCGTTCTTCGCTGACGTGGACCCGGAAGTGCATGCGTGTGCCGTTCCACCAGACGAACCATGGGGTGCCGTCCTTTTCCTTGGCCCGGATGAATTCGATCGCAGCGGCCAAGGTCTCGTCATCGACGGTTTCCATGCGCTTCTTGGTGAGTGCCCCGGTGTCTTTGATCTTCTGACCGGTGACAGCGCCGTTCTTGTTGTAAACGGCAGAGGTCTTCAGCACCCCTCGCGGGCCGAAGACCTCCCTAAAGGGACGACCGTCCGCCATGACCAGGTCAGTGGGATAGTCCTCGTTCTCCGGCTCTTCCTCGGCGTTGAGATGATAGAGATTGCCGAAGAACTCGTCGAAGCCGTGGTTCGTCGGCAGATGCTCGTCGAGATCGCCGAGGTGGTTCTTGCCGAACTGCCCGGTCGCATAGCCCAGTTCCTTGAGCAGCGCAGCGATGGTGGCGTCCTGTTCCTTCATGCCCTGCGGGGCCCCCGGCATGCCGACCTTGGAAAGCCCGGTGCGGAAGGCCGTTTGCCCGGTGATGAAGGTGGAGCGACCGGCGGTGCAGGACTGCTCGGCGTAATAGTCGGTGAAGATGATGCCCTCATTGGCGACACGGTCGATGTTGGGCGTCTGGTAGCCCACCAGTCCCTTTGTGTAGGCCGAAATGTTGGAAATCCCGACATCGTCGCCCCAGATGACCAGGATGTTGGGTTTGTCTTTAGCCGCAAAAGCCGCCGGGCATGCCAGGCAAAGTCCTATAACAGCCACCATTACCAAACTAAATGTTTTCCAAGAAATTGCTTTTTTCATCATTCGTCACCTTCCTTTTTAATTTTATTCGGTTGATTTTAATTATCTCGCGCCTTTATCAACGCCAAGCGCAGCTTCTCGATGTAATCCGCTGAAAATGTCCAGATCGGCCGGCCGCCGGTCTGTTCTAACCCCCGTTCTTCAGGTTTGAAATCGAAAATCAATGTCGCCATAATATCACTGCTTGTCGTGGGGCTTTGTCGAAAATAGGCGTGGCCGTTGCCGGTGTCGGCGCCCGGAGCGTCGGTGGCATTGACAATGATCAGTTTGCTGTTCTGCTGCAGAAAGTTGGTCGCATCTTCAGACAGGTCTATGCTCACGATCTGCCCGAGTCGTTGGCGCCCGAATACCCATTTGGACATCCCCAGGGCCTTGTCTTTGGCAGAGGCATAGATCGTTAAATTGTCGACCACATCGAGCACGCCGTTCATCAGGTAGGAACCAAAAAGATGGGCATCGACGTCACTGCCGGTAAGGATGACGTGACCGATGCGCAAAGCCTTTGCTGATTCTTTACGCTCCGGGCCTGCATGCATCAAGGCCAGTTGATCCAATGCCTGGGCGACCACACGCGTTCCCGCACTGTAGCCGATAATGTGGATGCGCCGGGCATCGGTTTTTTCGGCCAGGTATTGGATCAGGATGCGCAGATTGCCGGCCGACAAGGCGGCCGTCTCCAGATCCGAGAAGTAGGCCAGGGTACTCGGTGTGGAGGGCCAGGCAAAGGCAATGAAAACACCTTCGTAACCGAGAAAATGCCACAACTCCGAGGCCACTAGCAGTGGATTTTCAAACACCACTTTATAGCCGTGCAAGTATATGAACACATCCTTTACCTGCGAAATAGCCAGCTTGGCATTGACCTTGGCGGCGAATTGCTCACTCGGCACCTGCCGCTGCTCCTTGTCCATCAGGCGATCGGTCAATACATTGACGCTGCGGTCCAGAATTCCCACCTCCTGCACCGCGGTCACCTTGAGCGGATAGTCTTCGCCCCGCTTCTTTAGCAAGGTGATGCGTCTGGCCTCTTCCCAGGTCATGCCTTCCTTGCCCGCAGTAATCTGGGCGACCCCCAGGCGCAGTACATGCCCGCGTTCATCCAGATAATATTGCCCCTCTTTCTGGGCCGGTTCGCGGTCCGTGGCATAAAGAATGCCGCCGTAGGGGATGTCCTTGACAGGATCGCGGTCCGTAAACGGGTCCCAATCCCCCTGGTCGAAAACATCCGGAGCCGGCATCAGCATGATCTGGTCTTTGGGTTGGGATGCGCAGCCGCCGAGGGTCAGCACAAACACCAGCACGATCAAATAGACCAGTCGAGTTGTTTTCATCCGGTTTTCTCCTTCTTGTCTATTATCATTCTTGATGCGACTTTCGCTAATATAGCGGCGCAGCCGCGTCATATAGATTCGCACCGCGAATCTATTTGGGGAACAAAAACTGGAACGTGAAAATGGTCTGCCAGTCAGGTGCGCCTTCCGGTTTTTCAATATTGTAGTAAACCTCCAACCGGGAATTGATCGGCTGGTTGCCGATTTTAAAGAGTTTTCCGAACCCGCCGCCCACAGGAACCGTCCAGCGGTTGCCTGAATCCGCATTCAAATTGGCGGTGATGATGGAGTCGATGACAAAATACCAGCCACCTTCAAAATTGTAGTTTACAAAGGGTTCTAACAGGAATTGGCTAACACTGGCCCGGTTATCATCCCCTGCAAATGACCAGAGCTGGCGCGCCAGGCCCCCATACGTTCCCCATTTAGGCTGGACCAGCACCACACCCGTCGGCCCAAAACTCCATTTGCCGGAACCCAGTTGGTCGTGCCCGGCCGTGGGCAGGTTGATCGAGGGCCCAAGACCCCAGATAAACCCCTCAGGCTTGGCCGGCGATAAAAACAAGGAATAGTTAATGTCACCCAGGCCGGTTTTGCGGTCCTTGGACGGCTCGCCTTGCGGAATATCCGGGGTGCCCTCGATAAATCCATCCACGCTGACGATGGCCGGAATGATTGCCCGGTTGATCAGGTTCCAATCGCCGACGGTGACCGGGATAACCGGATTGACGTTGATGAAGTAGGCACTGTCATTGGGTGCCCCGAAATCCACTGTGAGCTTCAAGGGCAGGCTGTACATGGCCCCCACCGGGTTCTGTACAGCGGCCCGCAGATCGCCACTTGCGTGTACGGTCTGGACTCCCAAGAGGATTGTTACCGTCAACAGAATGAAAAATGTCATGCCCCCGTAAGATCTTGCCTTCATACGTTTGTCCTTTCCCTTTTTATTCGGGTTAATAATTGTTTTGGCCCGATGTTCTATGCGTTGTCATGATAGTTCATTTTTATCGGGCAGTTGCTCTAACTCAGTTAAAAAGCCAGTCCCTATCTGCCCCAACACATCGGCAGCGCCCAGAAGCGCCCGAAACGGATCGGATTGCATGTGGGTTTTGAGCGACTCAGGGTTGTCCCAGCGTTCGACCCACAAAAATCGGCCGTCTTTGAAAACATCCTCATAAAGCACCTGCTCGCGGCAGGCGCTGATTTTTTTACATTTCAAAGAGCAAAACTGAACGGCTTGTAGAAATTCTTGCCGTTTTTCCTTTTCCAACCGGATGTGAACCTCAACTCCTACCATTTCGTCTCCTGTTAATGTGAAGCCTTCGTTGGGATTCTCAGGTGTAAGTACCTTTTGGTATAGCAAAAGCTGTTCCATTATCTGAAATTCTTCTAATTAATATCTAACTACTCGATATTTAATAATTAAAAGTCTCTTTTGCGGAATTGACCTGCCTAACCGAATGCTCATATTTCGCGAAATATCGCTAATTCGCGAAATATCGCTATCCAAATTTAGAAATTGTTTCGATTCCTAAATGTACCGGAAAGACATGAAATTGGGTTGGTAATGCGTGATTTTTTGTGCATGCTTCCAGGCAGATTGTGCGCTCATCTCCAAAATGGAAGCAAAAATGGAGGTGGCACCTCCAAAAAGGAAGGATAAAATCGTTTCGATTTCTATATAGTTATGGTTTTTTGATTTCCAGCTTTTTAATGCGGGAACGCAGAGTGCTGGGATTTATACCGAGGATGGCGGCCGCCCCTTTAGGACCGTTGATACGCCAGTTGGTGGCTTTTAGAACATCCAGGATGTGTTGCCTTTGGGCTTCATCCAGGGTGGTCAATTTGGGCGTTGAATCCGATTTTTCCGGCTCGGAATTGGCTGGTTGTGCCAGTTTGGAAGGAAGCAACAGAACGGATTTTGTCGCGGTAATGATCGCCCTTTCGATGACATTTTTTAATTCACGCACATTGCCTGGCCAATTATAAGTGGTCAATTCCTCCATAACCTGGACCGGAACCTGGTCGATATGCTTACCGATCCGAGAGGCGATCATGGGAATAAAGTGTTCGGCAAGCAGGGGGATATCTTCCCGCCGCTTGCGTAAAGGCGGAATGGTAAGCGGGTAAACATTCAAACGATAAAACAGATCGGATCTAAAACGGCCGGCCACAATCTCGGCATTAAGATCTCGGTTGGAAGCTGCGATGACGCGGACATCGACCTTAATCGTCTGTGATCCGCCAACCCGCTCAAAGGTGCTGTCCTGTAAAACCCTCAGTAGCTTGGCCTGGGTTTCAAGAGGCATTTCACTGACTTCATCCAATAACAGCGTGCCGCCGTCCGCTAATTCGAAACGGCCCTTGCGTAGGTTTTCCGCACCGGTGTAAGCACCGCGCTCATGTCCAAACAGCTCACTTTCAACCAGATTCGATGGCAAAGCAGCACAATTGACTTTGATGAATGGCTTGGCAGAGCGGTTGCTGCGGTCGTGGATGGCCCTGGCGATCAATTCCTTGCCCGTACCGGTTTCGCCCTGAACCAGAACGGTTGTGCCTGTTTGAGCGACTTCATCCACCCGGTTGAGGACGTACACCAGGGCATTGCTCTTACCGATGATATCGCTAAACAGGGCTTTTTCGCTTACCTGGGTTTTGAGATATATGTTTTCTTCTTCCAAACGGATTTTAAGCGCCTCCACTTCCTTAATGGCCTGATCTCGCGCTATCTCAGCCTGCTTGCGATTGGTGATATCGGTAACGCTTTCAAGTACATTGATCACATTACCTTGTTTATCTTTAATGGGCACCGAAACAATATAATGCCATTTTCCATCCACCGGGCTCTGTCTCTGGGTTTCATGGACTTGCCCATCAACAAAGGCTTGCAGGGCACCACACCCTTCGCAAGGCTCGTCCCTTTTAGCGGCGGCCTCATAGCACACCTTACCGACAAGTTCATCCCATGGCAGGATGCCCAGCGTCTTTTCATTAACCCATGCGACGGTCAGGTCCGGATTGATCAGCGCAAGGCCTGTATCCAGAGCCGATAGGATCGTGTCCATGCGGGCCTTTTCGTCCACCAAGGCCATTTCCGTCTCTTTGAGATCGGTAATGTCTTCCCCGATGCTCAATATTTCTCGATTCTCATTTTTACCATTGCGAACAATCACATTGACCCATTTGATTTGTCTTTCTCCTGCGCCGTCCTTGGTGATGATGGGCCTGATAACCGATGGGCGAAGTTCGCCCTGCATGGCCCTGGCAAAACGCTCTTGGAGGTCTTGCTGCTCACGTTCAGGGAAAAGATCCTGGAAAGGTTTCCCCAACACCTCTTGCGCCGAGAAACCGGTCATCTCGGTAAATGTCTTATTTACAAATTTAATTAGCCCTTGGTCACTGACGACAATGGCTAACAGCAATGAATTATCCAATAAAAACCGATAGCGACGCTCACCTTCTTCAACTTGCATACTCAACTTGGATGCCAGTGAAATTTCAGAGACCAACGAAGCACTCATTACCAAAACAAGACCCAAAAAAGCGAAATTGGTAAGCTCAGGTGGGCCCACCACCCCCATATCGATCAGGGTGCCGTGCAAATAAGCCGCTCCGATAAACACCAAAAGGACCCCGCCAAAGAGGTAGGCGCGCCGCGTTTGCCCTGCCCGTCCTAGCCGAACGCAGCTTTCCGCACACAAATACAGCAACATCAACCAGCCGAAATCAGCAATCAGGCGCCACCAATTGGTCGAACCGGAAGCGTAGGTGAGACGCTCTCCCCAAGGCAGAGTAATATGGTATAAACCATTAATTTCATTATAAATAATACCGTTTGGCAAGATCGCATTGATGATAACGGCCAGGGCATATAGCCCCGTCACGGCCAAAACCAGACGCCTGCGGGTGACACCGGTGTAAGCGGCGACAAACCAGGCAAAGGTCGCCCACATAACACCCTGAAAAAAGATGGCCGACTTAAAAGCCGTTGCGAACGCACTTACCGTGACGGCACGTAACATCAGTGTTTGATAGAATGTGCTGACAGCGATGCTCAAGGCCACAATTGCAAAGAAAAGATCGACCTTGCGTTCGGTTCGGCGGAAAAACACCGCCAGGTGCAGCAACGCCAAAGAAAGGCAGATACCGCTCACAATATAATTTCCGATAATAAAAGGACCCACGGGTTCACCAATAAAATCGTTTCACGATTTTATATGACGCGACGTTGTCGCTCTATTTTTATCAATATAAGTTTACAATTAGAGGATGTTACCCGAAAAAAATCTTTTTGTCGAGGCTGTAAACCAAGTTGGCCAACTGATGATTAAACTCGCTTGCGGTGGGATTAACCCTACCGAATTTTAAGCCCTGTCAGATAGCCTTCTATCGCCCGGTTGACCTCTTCGGGTTTTTCAAATGGGGCCATATGGCCAGCGTTATCAATATTGACTAGTTGGGCATGTGGAATATTGTCGGCCATAAATTGGCCGTACTTGGGTGGGGTCAGGTAGTCATCCGTCGCGGTCAAAACCAGGACCGGGGTTTGGATATCGGCCAGGCGATCCATGACATCAAAGTTGTTACAGGCACTGAAATCACCAAACGTAACCTTAGAACCGGCCTGGGTAAAGGTTTCGATTTGGGGTCGCAGCGCGCCAGCATCGCTTTGCGGTGAAAGCCCGAAAGCGCAGACAGAATCGATGAATCCGTCGTAGTTGTTTTTAATCACGTCCAAAATTTCCTGCTGGACCTTGAGTCGGGCACCTGTATTCAGGAGAATGCCACCTGCCAAATGCTCAGGATAATCCAGCAGCACCTGCAGGTAATCGCCCCACCCAAGCTGATCCCGGCCGGAACCGGATACGGTGCCTCGATCCGATCGATAAAAGCCATGACCTCCTGGGCATAGGCCGGTACGCTGTCCAGCCCGGGGCCCTGGCTGGTCCCGTGTCCCGGCAGATCAAGGGCCACGACATTCGCAATCGGCTCAAAAGCCTTCATCTGATGGACCCAAAAGCCCCCATCCTGCCCGGAACCATGCACCAAAATCAACGTCGGCCTATCGTCCTGTCATCGGCCAGGGATTGGCCACAAACCCTATATTTTCAGAATGGTGTACTTTCATATTTGCCTCTGCACTTAATGAGTTGTTCAGACACAAAATCCCTCCCAACCTCCCTTTACAAAAGGGAGGAGTCCTTTGCTCCGCCATTAAAGATCAACCCGGCCGCGCTCGAATAAACCAAAACATAATTAAACATATTCAAGAGAAGGAAGTATAATTCTCACATCAATAATTTAATGAGTCTGAGACGTCCAGTGGCCAGGCACCAAGGGCGAAGCCGTAGCAATGCTACTGCAAGTCCTTGGTAACGCCGCCAGTGGGCGTTCTCAGGCACATTAAATATTGATGCCAGCCTGATACCCGGCATGCACCGCCTCAAACGCCCGGGCCACCTGCTTGGCATCCCCGACCACCTGGTAAGGGATCTGTTGAGCCTTAAGCACATCCTCGAGGGGGTTGTAAGATGCCGACCCGGCCGCAATCACGACCGTATCGGCTTCGATCTCTTGACCTGACCGTCCTTTTCGACCTTGACGCCCCCTTCGACAATCTCCAACGCCTTGGTCGCTGTTTTGGTTTTAACACCCACGCGGACCAGTTCCTGAAGCATGCCCCAGCGGGTGGAACGTCCGATATCCTGGCCGACCTTGGCGATCATTTCGACCAGCACCACGCTTTTGGTGCCGCGGATGGACAGGTCGTACAACACCGCCGGATCCTCGGCCCGGTTGGTCAACAAGAAATTTGAGCGCCTCTCCGGAAAGCGTGCCTTTTGCCGCCACAAACAAGGCGGTTTCGACCCCCACCGCCCCGCCGCCGATGATGACCACCTGCTGCCCGGTGTGGGCTTTGCCGGACAGCACATCCCAGGCCTGAACCACGTGAGGCAGATCAATGCCGGGTATGGGCGGTGTAACCTCCCGGGCACCGGTGGCCAGGATCACGGCATCGGGTGCTTCCCGTTCGATCAATGGGGCATCCACGCTTTGATTGAGCACAACCGGAATTTTCCGAATCACGAGTTGCTGGGCCAGATCACGGGCCAGTTCGCTGAATTCTTCCCGGCCCGGTGGGGCTGCTGCCAAAAAGAGCTGCCCGCCCAAGCGATCGCCCTCTTCGTACAGGGTCACGGCATGACCGCGATCGTGGGCCGCCCGGGCCGCACTCATGCCCGCCGGCCCGCCACCGACCACCATGACCTTTTTGGGCTTCGCCACCTTGGTGGTCACCCGCTGGCCTTCGTGCCCGGCTTCGGGATTGCACAGGCATTCGATGTGCTTGAGTTCGAACAGGTGATCGAAACAGCCCTGGGCACAGGCAATGCAGTGCACGATCTCTTTTTCCCGGCTTGCCTGCGCTTTTTCAGGCAAAAAGGGATCGGCAATCAGGCTGCGCCCCATGGCCACCATGTCGCACATGCCATCGCCGATCAGTTCCCGGGCCACGGCCGGATCGTTGATGCGGTGGCTGGCGATGACCGGCACATCAACCGCTTCCTTGATGCCCCGGGCCATGTAGGCAAACACCCCCCGCGGTACGGAAGCCACGATCTGCGGCACCCGGGCCTCATGCCAGCCCACGTTGATGCACAGCGCATCCACATTCGTCTGGGTCAACACCCGGGCATATTCTTTCAGTTCTTCGCGACCCTGGCCGCCGGGCATGAAATCGTTGCCGTTCATGCGCACGATCAGGGGAAAATCGGGCCCGACTGTGTTGCGAACGGCCTGCATGATCTCCAACCCGAACCGCATGCGGTTTTCCAGTGGCCCACCGTAAGCATCTTCCCGTTTGTTGGTCACCGGCGAAAGAAACTCGCTGATCAGGTAGCCTGTGCCGCTCAGCACCTCCACGGCATCGTATCCCGCTTGTTTGACACGCCCGGCCGCCCGGGCAAAAGCCGCGACGATCTGCTGAATCTCATCGATGGTCAGCTCGCGCGGGGTTTCGCGGGTCATGCGGGAAGGAATGGCAGAAGGCGCCACGGGCTGCTTGCCATCCAAAAAAAAGGAAAAATTATAGCGCCCGGCATGGTTCAACTGCACCACGGACCGGGCCCCGTTGTCCTTGATCGCATCTGAAAGCCGCCTGAGCCCGGGGATAAATTCATCCTTGTGCGCGCCGATATTCTGCGTGTTGCCGGACAGTTCGTCCACCGTGGCAAACCCCACGCAGATCATCCCGGCCCCGCCCCGGGCCCGCTCGGCGTAAAAATCGACAATCTGATCGGTCACCTGAAAGTCGACCCCCATGCCCAGGTGCATGGCCGGGAGGTAGATGCGGTTTTTGATTTCTAAATGATTAATGGTGATGGGTTCAAATAATGGATCGGGCATGGGAAAAATCCTTTGTTCCGCTAAGCGCATAGCGCAAAGAGCATAGCGTTCGATGTGCGTTCGCTTTGCGCTTAGCTCTATGCGCTATGCTTTTAATTGTTTATGTAATTTTCAATTAACGCCGCCATCTTTTCCGTATCGTCGCGCTCGACCCAAACCACATCAGAATCGGCCTGAAACCAGGTCAGCTGTCGCTTGGCATAACGGCGGGTGTCGCGTTTCAGGGTTCGGACCGTTTCCTCCCAGGTCAGTTGCCCTTGCAGGTATGCAATCATATGCCGATAGCCCAAAGACTGCATCGCCTTGAGTTCAGGTGCATAACCCTTTTGCAAAAGCCCTCGGACTTCGTCAAGCAGGCCCTGGTCGATCATCTGATCCACGCGCTGATCGATACGCGCATACAGGGCCTGGCGCTGCAGATTAAGTCCGATCTGCAGGGCGTCGTACTCTTTGGTTTTAAAGGCGTGAGCCTGCTGCCAGGCGGAAATGGTTTGCCCGCTCGATTCGAAAACTTCCAGCGCTCTGACCACCCGGTACGTGTCATTGGGATGGATGCGGGCCGCGGCCTCGGGATCGCATTGCCCCAGGCGCTGGTGCAGCTCCGGACTGCCCTGTTCCGCCACTTCCTTTTGCAGGCGCTGGCGGATTTCCGGATCCACCGGCAACGTCTCGAACAGGCCATAAATAAGTGCTTTGATATAAAAACCCGTGCCCCCCACCACCAGGGGCACCCGACCCCGGTCCTTCAAATCGGCAATCACGGGCCGCGTCAAGGCAAGATAGCGTTCTGCATCGAAAGCTTCATCCGGAGCCACGACATCGATCAAGTGGTGGGGGACCTGGTTTTGTTCGGCCTGGGTCGGTTTGGCTGTCCCAATGTCCATGTGCCGGTAGATCTGCATGGAGTCGGCCCCCACAATCTCGCCTTTGAAACGGATTGCCAAAGCAATCGCCGCTGCGGTCTTGCCGATCCCCGTCGGCCCGCACAGCACCACAATTTTAGCTTTATCTGGAACCATTACCGAGTCAGTGTCTCCCCTTTTAACGCCGCCTTAAATAAAGTGCTAGATTGTCGATCTCGAAGGGCTTAAAATTTTAAGCGCTGACTTCTATGAATAAAGTTAGCGATTGTCGAGTTTGCTGCAGGTACAAGGAAGATACCGTTCCGCTATAGTTTCCTATGCGGGACGGTATCTGACGCCGTAGATGCAGTAAGATCGGCAACCCCGAAGGGCATAAAATTTTAAAAATCTAATGATATATTTCCTTTATAAATATAGAATCTTATCCTTTAAAATTTTAAGCGCTGACTTTATTGGATACTATGGATTGATGCTTTGATCAAATCGTTTCGGCAATCGGGATTAGCATTGACAAGCCCAGTCCTTTTTAATAAAGAAAGTTGAACCTTTTTCCCTGGCACCGACATGACTGTCACGTGTTATGCATTACCGCGAACTGACTGTTGAGGAGACGATTTCATGGCCGAACAAAACACCCTTACCATAAACGGGAACGCTTTTGCATTTGACGCGGGCGAAACCATCCTGGACGTGGCCCGACGCAATTCGATCGAGATCCCGACGCTGTGTTATCTCAAAGGGACAATGCCGCACGGCGCTTGCCGGATCTGTGTGGTCGAGCTCGAGGGCGCCGAAAAGCTCAGGGCCGCCTGCGAGACCCTTGCCATTGGCAATATGGTCGTGGAGACCGAGTCGCCGCGCGTGGTCGAGGCCCGGCGCTCGATCATTCAACTGATGCTATCATCGGGTAACCACAACTGTGCCATCAGTGGTCACAGAGGCCAAAGCTGGGAATCGTTCCAACTACAGGTGCAAAAAGATGACGACGCCGGCGAACTCTGTCCGGTATGGGGTGACTGCCGCCTGCAGGACCTGGCCTACCGCTACCAGGTGGTCGGCAGTCAGGCCCTGGCAACCCAGTCCCCCTATCCAATGGAAACCGTCAATCCCTTTATCATAAGGGATTTCTCACGCTGCATCCAATGCGGGCGCTGTGTCAAAGCCTGCCGCGACGTTCAGGTCAACAATGCCATTGATTTTGGCTACCATTCCGCTGAAACCAAAATCGTTACCCCTGGCGACAAACCCCTCAAGGATTCCGACTGTGTTTTCTGCGGCGAATGCGTCCAGGTCTGCCCGGTCGGCGCCCTGGTTGAAAAAGATGCCCGTTACCAGGTCCGACCCTGGGAAACTGCCCAAGTTAAAACCACCTGCACCTACTGCGGCGTCGGTTGTCAGCTCTATCTGCATGTCCGCGACAACAAGGTCGTCAAGGTAACCGGGGCCGAAGAGTCACCGCCCAATTACGGCAGCTTGTGCGTCAAGGGCCGCTTTGGATTCGATTTCGTCAACGACCCCAATCGACTGACCACCCCCTTGATCAAGGAGAACGGGAGCTTTAGGGAAGCCTCGTGGGATGAGGCCCTCGACCTGGTCGCTCAACGGCTCGGTCAGATCAAAGACCAATCAGGACCCGACAGCATCGGTGTCCTGACATCCGCCCGTGTTTCCAACGAAGAAAATTATCTGGCCAACAAGTTCACGCGCGCTGTTTTAAAAACCAACAACATCGATCATTGCGCCCGGCTCTGACATGCCTCTACCGTGGCCGGTCTGGCCGCAGCTTTTGGAAGTGGTGCAATGACCAATACCATCGCCGAAATCGAAAAAGCCGATGTGATCCTGATCACCGGTTCCAACACCTCTGAAAACCACCCGGTGCTGTCCAGTTTCGCCAAACGCGCCGTGGCTTATAAAGATGCCAAACTGATCGTCATCGACCCGCGGCGCATTAAAATGACAGATTTTGCCCATTATTATCTGCGGCCCAACCTGGGTACCGATGTGGCCTGGATCAACGGGATGATGCATGTGATCCTGAAGGAAAACCTGCACGACCAGGCCTTTATCGATGACCGTACCGAAGGTTTCGAGGAACTTAAAAAAGTTGTCGAAGATTACACGCCCGAAAAGGTTGAAAAGATCACCGGTATTCCGGCCCAAGATTTGATCGAGGCCGCGCGATTGTATGCCGGGGCCAAGGCCGGCAGTATTCTTTACTGCATGGGCATCACCCAGCACCACACGGGCACCGACAATGTCAAATCGCTGGCCAACCTGGCCATGCTTTGCGGCAACCTGGGTATCGAAGGCGCCGGCGTCAATCCCCTCAGGGGGCAAAACAACGTGCAGGGTGCTTGTGATTTCGGCGGGCTGCCGAATGTCTATTCGGGGTATCAACCGGTTACCGATCAAGCGGCCCGCCAAAAGATGGAAGCGGCCTGGGGCGTCACGGACCTGCCCGACCAAGTCGGTCTCACCGTGACGGCCATGATTCCAAAAGCCCACGACGGCGAGTTGAAAGCCCTCTATATCATCGGTGAAAACCCGCTGGTTTCAGACCCGGATTTGAACCACGCTGAAAAAAGCATCCGCAATCTGGATTTCCTGGTCGTCCAGGACATTTTCATGAGCGAAACGGCCCAACTGGCCGATGTGGTCTTGCCTTCGGCCTGCTTCGCTGAAAAAGACGGCACCTTCTCAAACACGGAACGGCGGGTGCAACGGATTCGCAAGGCGGTCGACGCACCCGGGGATGCCCGCGATGACTGGCAGATTTTGTGTGATGTCGCAACGCGCATGGGGTACCCCATGTCTTACGAAACCAGCCGGGATATCATGGAGGAAATCCGCACGGTCACCCCTTCCTACGCCGGCATCTCCTATGATCGCATCGAGGATGAAGGGCTTCACTGGCCATGCCCCAGCAACGATCATCCCGGCACGCCCATTCTGCACACGCAGCAGTTTACACGTGGCAAGGGGCTGTTTCACAGTATTGAATTCATCCCCCCGGCCGAACTGCCCGATGATGAGTACCCGCTTTACCTGACGACCGGTCGGGTTCTATATCATTACCACACCGGCACGATGACCCGTAAAACCGAAGGGCTCAATGAACGCGCACCTGAAAACTTCGTCGAAGTTTCGCCCGAGGACGCTGAAACATATGCTTTGACCGATGGCGCCATGATAACGATTGCGTCCCGCCGGGGTCAGGTGCAAGCCGTTGTCAAAATTTCCAAAATGGCGGTTGCCGGAACCGTTTTCATGCCGTTTCATTTCGCTGAATCGGCAGCCAACAGACTGACCAATACCGCGTTGGACCCGGTCTGCAAAATTCCGGAATTAAAAGTGTGTGCCGTCAGGTTGTCGGCGGCGGCCTAGAAAATATATCCTAATGCAGAGGGTCGGACTCTGGGAGTACCTATTAAGAGGGTTTAAAACAGGCCGACTAAGTTAAAAGTTACAAGTGCCTAAAGTGCCTAAAATTATGGAATTCTGCCTATTATAAGAATGATGGAGCAAAGCGACACTACAACTTTAGGCATTTTAAACTTTAGCTCATTTTAAACTTAAATAATGTTTTTGCCTAAACCAGATATCCATGACTTGGCGAACATTGCCAGGATAAATGATGTAACGATTTCTAATAGGAGAAAGACATGGTAGAAGCTGTTATGATGTTAGGCGGCCTGGGATTGGTTGTCGGTGTCGGACTCGCGGCTGCATCCAAAATTTTCTACGTTTACGTCGATCCGTTGATCCTGGCCGTCGATGATGCGCTGCCAGGTGCTAACTGCGGTGGTTGCGGATTGCCGGGCTGTGGTGCCAATGCCGAAGCGATCGTAGCCGGCAAGGCCGCACCCAACTCGTGTGTAGCGGCCGGTGAGGAAACCGCGGAAGAAATAGCGGCGATCATGGGCGTGGCCATCGAAGCCAAGGAACCGGATATTGCCAGGCCGGGCTGCACCTACGGGGTACCAGATGCCGACCTTAAATATATTTACAGCGGCCTGAGTGACTGCCGCGCGGCCGCCTACCTGAGCGGCGGCATGAAAGTCTGTTCGATCGGCTGCCTGGGTCTGGGGAGTTGCGCCAAGGCGTGTCCTTTCGATGCCATTGTCATGGGACCCGATGGGCTGCCGGTGGTTGATGAAGAACGCTGTACCGGGCTGCGGCACGTGTGAGCGGGTCTGCCCCAAGCACATCATAACCATGTCATCGGTTACGCGGCGCATCATGCGCGAATATACCACTGAAGATTGCACGACCCCCTGCCAACGGGCCTGCCCGGCCGGGATCGATATCTGCGGCTATATTCACCAGATCGCGGAGGGCAACTACGCCCAGGCTGTCCAGGTGATCAAGGAACGCAACCCCTTTCCCACGGTTATCGGCCGTATTTGCCCCCGCCCCTGTGAGCAGGAATGTCGGCGCCAGTATGTCGATGAACCCGTGGCAATCAATTTTCTCAAACGCTATGCTGCGGATTTCGAACAAACCCAAGACCAGCGCATCTTACCGTATAAGGCACCGGATACCGGTAAACAAGTGGCCGTTATCGGCGGTGGGGTCCAAGGTCTATCCGCCGCATTCTTTGCCAGTCGCCTGGGACATGCGGCCACCGTGTACGAGGCGACCGCTGAGCCGGGTGGACTGCTGCGCAGTGCCATCGCCTTTTATCGTCTTCCCCGGGCAATTTTAGACTGGGATATCGACGGTATTCGTGAAATGGGTGTCACCATTGAGACCGAAAAGGCACTGGGTCGGGATTTCGACATCGCCAGACTACTTAAAAATTTCGATACCGTCTTTCTGGCAACCGGTGGGTGGGACAGCCGGTTGGCACGTGGCGCCAATGCCTGGCAGATCCTACCGATCCCTGACACGCATCTTTTGATCGATTTAATCCAGCATAAAGATCAAATTGGATGTGGCTCGGAAGTCGTGATTGTCGGCGGCGGCAAGCTTGCCATAGATGGCGCCCGTAATTGTAAAGGTTGCGGGGCATCCAAAATTACGCTGCTGTTCCGTGAAAGCATGGATGAATGCGACCTTGACGCCGAAACCGTCGAGGCGTTGAAAAAGGAAGGGATTGAGATCTATTTCAATACGGCCATCAGCCGCCTTTTCGGCGAAAATGATCATCTGACCGAACTGGAATATGTTGAACTCGATACCCAGACCAAGGCAAACCTGCCGGTCAAGACGCTGCTGATCAGTTCCGGTAGATTCCCTGAACTCATCTTTACCAAAAAACAAGCTGAAGAAGATTCTGCAGAGCAAGATGAAGACGCTTCCGATGCGCCGGACACTGGTCCCTTGCAGTGGGAAGCCGTTGAAACGGCCAAAAAGCCGGTGAACAAAGACGCTCTCGGTCTGCTGGCCCAAGGCGACGACCTGACGGACTACACGGCTGCGATCAAAGCGATCGCCGCTGGACGCCGTTCAGCCGCCGCGATCCACCAGGTCATGTACGGCAACCCGATTGAACATCCGTCGAATGTTGTAACACCGCAAACCTGGGTCCAGAACGTCGATCATGTGCACCACGTCAACCCAGCTACCCGCGCGATTATGCCGGTCGGTGGACCACGGGAAATGGCTGTCGGCCAAGATATCGAAAAGGGCTATAGCAAAGAGATGGCCGCTAAAGAGGCCAACCGCTGCCTGCAGTGCGGACTGATCTGCTACCAAAAGGCAGAAAACTAAATTTTCTGCCTTAGGCGCGGCTACGCCGCTTATCAAAACAAAAAACCCGGTCTCAGTAAGACCGGGTTTTTTGTTTAGCACCCACCGCAAAGGGGTCAAGTCTGCCCTTGACTCTTGCTTTGATAATAAGCGTTTCCATTTTCTTGACAAGCTTTGCCATGATAGATAAGAGTCAAGGGCAGACTTGACCCCTTTGCGGTGATGAGCCGATAGTTTTCATTTTTCATTAGGACGTTAAAAATGTCTTCCGTGGGTTCCATCGGACCCTCCTCCTTATAAGGTTTTAGCGAAAAGTTAGACAGGCTTTATCATTATTTTCAGATTATTAAAAGCGATCTTGCCCATTTCAAACCCAATACGAGCGGCAATATGAACGATAATGAAATAAACTTTATCAAATTAATTACCTTGGCAATGTGTCGTGAACGAGAGCGCGATTTCCGTGCCATCAATAATGAGCGCCAACACAATTATTGACAAAATAAAAATACTGATCAACTTTGTGGGTAGCTTAGTTTGTCGATTGGAGCGGAGATATGACCAAATCAAGAAAAAAACCTCGCGTATATGTTGAAAAGGTAAAACGCCAGCACACCACGCACTGGGATATGGATTATTTAACAAACGCAGAGGTCGATGCTTTATATGGCCTTGGCTCAGAGAATCCGTCTGACAGACCACAAGCACCTTCAAAACCGGTAAGACCGGTGAAATGGTATTTAATCATTGGGGGTGCCGTTGCAATAATCCTGGCTTTAGCGATGATTGTTTGGCACCTGATATCCACTTAAACTGAAAAAGATTCAGCGGCAGGTATCGCCGTCAAGCAATGGTGATATCGCCGTTCGGCCAATATTGCGTCATTCTGTGTTCAAGGGACTGAAATGAAATCGTGTGGCTGTCAATAGGCTACAGTTTCTTGCGTACAGCATTGAGTTGAATGATATGCCTGCGTTCTTCAGCGATAATCTCATCCAATTTATCCTGACCAAATTTAGGCGGTACAAAATCTTTTAGACCCAGATAAAATAGAATAGATTCTTTCTCCAGGCCAATGGCGATATCGATAACCTCTTTAAGGGCCTCTTTGCCAGTGAGGGCATCTGCGGCTGTGGGGCTGCCTTCGCCACCGTGGGTGTCCGCCATCGCTGCCAGATATTGCGATGATTCGTCGTTAGGATCAAATACGGTTCCTGTTTTTTCTTCATTGGAGAGATGCGTCTGCATTTTTTCGAAGAGCTGAGCATGACGATCTTCCATCACTGCGAGTTTTTCCAAGAAGGTGCGGTTTTCTTCATCAGACTGGAATTTGGCTGCTGTGCGATAAAAACGTGCTCCGTTTTTTTGATCCGAATTGCCATTTCAAATATTTCATTTGCGCTAAAGTCGTAAACCATCTTTACTCCTCCCATCGATTAGGCCAACCGTCCTCACGCCACCATATATGACTTTTGTTATGGGGCACGGGACATGGATCGTGATGCTCATAATTTATAATTTCATCGTTATCGGATCCTTGCGTTTCAATTCTATCAATACATTTTAAGGAACATCCTTAATTTTCTTTACCTCAATCAAGCAGTAGCTAGATTCGGAATCGGTGCAGGCGGTGTGGAAGTAGTCCAGAACATCTATCCATAGCCGTTTCCAGGTAACCCAATTATGCCCTCCCGATACAGTGAAAACGTTGCGGGGGGGTAATTGCTCAGATAGGAGCTTATTGCTGTTAGCGAATCCGTCCTCGATGCCATAACCGAGAATGATTTTCTCCTGGTTTAACGGATTTGCCACATAATTTTTTAATAACTTCCACATATCACATGCGTAATCCCATTCAATTATAGGGCAATCCTCCCATTTATGAAGGCCACCGGCTTTTTTGATGACATCGTCAATGAAAAGCCCTCCAAGAAAGGGCGCGAGCACGATAACACCATCAATGTCTTCTGGGTGTTGGGTTGCGTATAGCAGGGTACCATGTCCGCCTAAGGAAATACCTGCAAGCAAGATTTTGTTGTATCCCGAAGCTATGGCAGGATCGACCAATTCAAATTTGATTACTTCGGAGATGCGACCCTGTAAGTAAAGAATGGGGTCCACATCAAGAATCTTCAAGTCGGTTTTAAAACCTCTTTCACGCACAGCTTCCACAAAGCCATACTCTTCATAATGTAGCCCGTCACCCAAAATTGGGGGGAGAAGTAATACGAGCACCCTGTCAGGACCGACGAAATTTTTATAGGGAATCTCTTGCTGGATATCATTCCGTGCACACCCAAAACAGAGAATAAAAGTTAATGCGATAATACCAAAGAAGAATAGTCGCTTCATGCGCGCTTCCTTTATTTCATCACAAAGGGGCACAAAGGGGTCAAGTCTGCTCTTGACTCTTGTTGACAATGAGCGTTTCCATTTTTTTGACACGTTTTGCTATCTTGGGATCATTGCGCATCCGCAATTTGAACCGCTCGATAACGCTGCTGACGGTACTGTACTTTGCTATCTGGAAAGCCTTGCCTATCTCGCCTAAACGATCACGGCGCAATTTACGCATCAGGTAAATCGCTACGGACCGGGGCTCGTTGAAGGATCCCCTTTTTGATGTGAACAGATCATCATACGGCACCCCATAATATCCACATACACTCACTAAGATTTGATCGACATCCGCATACAGATCCTTAATCTGAGGTGTTTCGGTACTGCCTTGATTATCTCGATAGGCGGCTTTGACCCAGTCGATAAACGCTTGAGGTCCAAGCAGCGATGGCCATTTTTTGCGATCCATAATCCCTTGCAATGTTTCATCGTTCTCCACAGCGATGAATCGTCGGTAGGCACGCAGCTGTTGCTTTTTCGCGCTTGTTAAAAACCCCAATATAAAGCCTTTATGTAGCCAATCCCATTTTGAGGCACGGGACAGATAGGCCTTGTGGCTGCTCCAGACATAGGAATTCAGATCTGCGACCAAACCCGATTTCAATGGATTGCGATGGATGTAACGCACCAGCTGAAGAAGATAACTGTCGCCACTGACCAGGATGGCTTTGTAACGACCTCTAAAAAGCGGGCCGTCGCATTGATGGTGGTTGTTAAAACGCTGGGTATATACGCCGTTTATATGCCGCATGGCCCGAGAGATATTGGCATCTGGCGTCTGTATTAGCAGGTGGTAATGGTTGGGCATCAGACAGTATGAAGCAATCCGTACATTCCACGCCTCGCATGTGTCCTTGAGCAGCTCAATAAATGCCTTGTGATCGCGGTCGTCTAAAAATATCTTTTCAGCTCTGCACCCCGGTTCATGACATGATACCAGGCACCGGGATATGTTATCCGAAGGGGCGTGACATAGCTTGATTATAACAGCGATAGTAGATTGAGTCAAGGGCAGACTTGACCCCTTTGTCGTCAGCGATAGTAGATTGAGTCAAGGGCAGACTTGACCCCTTTTTTGATTTGAGTATAATTGCCTGGCTTGATGGATAAGAATTTGAGCAAAATCACAATAGATTCGCCAATCCCTATTTTCGTTAGCATAGGCAATTGTACTGCGAGAGATATTCCCTCTGATTCCCATGTGGTAAAGCTTCCCTCTCATTGCACGGAGGCAGCTTTCGATATCACGGAGGCTCTCGCGATAGGTTAACTGAGCAAAAGCCATACAAAGAAACTGATCAAAGCATGTAAAAGAGCGAACTCGGTAATTTCCGTTGTACCGATCAACACAGCGACGAAATTTCTTGATAGGAAGAAAGTTAATGATTTGGGAGAATACGGTTTGCCCTTGATACATAGATCTTTTCCTTTCGTTGTTTAGTTTCAAACATCGAAAGGGGTATCAGGATACAATACCGTATTTCAAGTCGATCCCATCATGTTTCGTTAGTATTCATATATATTTCAAACTTTTAAGTGATGTTGCCAAAATCTTAATTGGACAGCAGTGATCGAAGTTTTAAAATGATAATCTAATTGATGATATTAGGCCGGACCTTATGGTATAACAACACAATCTTTCCCGGCCTCTTTTGCCGCAAAGAGGCACGTATCAGCCGCTGCCATAAAGTCTTCTAGATTACCTTTATAATAGGCGATTCCACAGCTGATTGTGATTCCAGCGATGGGTCTTCCGTCAGAACTTGTGAATTGAGTTTCAGATACCTTTGATACAATTTTTTTAGCTATCTGTTGTGCTATATTTACTTTGCATCCTGGCGCCAAAACCGCAAATTCATCGCCACCATAACGGAAAACCATATCTGATCTACGGAGGGCGTTTGTGATTATCGAAGTAACTTCTATGAGGAGGTTATCTCCAGTTTTATGCCCATATGAATCATTATACTTTTTGAAGTCATCAAAATCAATCATCATAAGAGACAGGTCCTGGTTTTCCCTATCCGCCTGCTTGCCTCCTCGATCAATTTCAAATCAAAATAGCGTCTGTTATACAGAGAAGTCAGCGAATCTTTGGTTGCCATCTTTTGCAGCTTTATATTCAACGTAAGCAATTGCTTTGTTAAATCATCAAGTTTACTCAGATTCTTCTCAAGATCACTATGCATATCATTAAACACTTCATTAATTGCTGCCAACTCGCTTTGATCCTTGCTGAGGGTTGGCATTTCTCCCCTTATCTGCGCGGATTTCAATTTAATCTCTTTTGAGAGCTTTTCTATTGATCCGATCCATTGATACCCCAATCCAATACTGAGTATTGACGGTATCAGCATAACTAGCACACCATCTGTAAATATGGGATTGAGATCAGCCAATTGACTCTCGTCAAGCACCGGTATGACGTATCGAATGATGATAAAAATCAGAATCAGCATTGGCAAAGCAGATGATAGAAGATAAAAAACCGTGAAATTCCTTCTGAAATTTGCTTGAAATATGGAAGCTAAAATCGCCATTGTTTCCTCCTCAAAAACATCTGCGGACCTGGAAACAGTTATAAAGTTGAATCCGGTTCAGCGAACTGCCGATATATTGAAAATACCCCATGAAAAACCAGCTTGTCAAAACTTTTGATTGCCATTACCCAAATGTTAGCAATAGTTGGGATGTCATCGAATTTAGGTGCGGCATGCGAGTGCAGCTGTCGTTTGTGGTGAGGTTTACACCTTGGGGTAATGTTGACTTATCATTACCATGTCATCCGTTGTGATGGCAAGACGATTGGTGCGACTGACCGGGGAAATGGGTATAAAAAGGGCAAATATGGAAAACCGAAAACAGGTAAAGTGGTTTAAGGGGATTGATGGAATTCGTCAAACGCAGTCGCGGCGCAAAGAAAGGCCTTGTCTTGGATATAGCTGTTGGCTTTTAAGCAAAATCTCAACTCGTAACTCAAGACCTGTAACGCGCAACCTGTTTTGCTAGACCGCCACCATTGCCACCCGATAGCACCTCAGACACCGCGCCGCTTCGTTCATCGCGTCGGGGATCGAATATCCGGCTTCCACCTCATCAAACGAAAATTTGCGGGTATCAGGCGGTAGCATGGCCAGGTGTTTGCGCTTCAGTCCACCGCATTCTAGAGCGAGCGCTTCATTGGGGTCGAACACTTTAACGGACTTGAATAGTTTGTCAAAATAGTCGTCGACTTTGTATTCCAACGGCTGGCCGTTGATGAGACGATCGATATTCATGGCCGCCAGGCGACCGCCGGCACAGGCGGTAATCAGGGCATCGGGTCCGGTCTCGCAGTCTCCGGCTGAGAAAATTTTGGGCCGGTCAGTCTGCTTGGTGACTTCATCAACCACAATGGAGCTCCACCGGGTTGTTTTGATATCGTCAAAACCTTCCAAGATGGACAGATCGATCCGCTGGCCGATGGCCGGAACCACCGTGTCACAGTCAAAAACAAATTCCGAGCCCTCCACTGGCACCGGCCGGCGCCGGCCGCTGGCATCCGGCGCACCGAGCTCCATCTTGATGCATTCGAGTCCGACGACCCGACCGTTCTCCTCGATAATACGAACGGGTGTGGTCAGAAAATGGAATTGTACCTGTTCTTCTTCGGCATCCACGATCTCGACTTCATCCGCCGGCATTTCTTTGCGCGTCCGGCGATAAACCAGATGGACGTCTTCTTTGCCGATGCGGAAAGAACAGCGCACGCAATCGATGGCCACGTTGCCGCCCCCGATCACCACGACTTTCTTGCCTTCCGGATAGGGGTCGCGGCCTTCGTTGATGTCCAGCAGATATTTAACACCGGGGATGAAGCCCTTGTAGCCTTTATCCTCCCCCTCGACCCGCATGGACATGCTGTTCTGGGCCCCGATACCGACAAAGACGGCGTCGTTGTCTTGTTCCAGCTGCGAAAGGGTGAGATCTTTTCCGATGGGTGTATTGTAATTAATGGTGACGCCCATGTCTTCGACCCAATCCACCTCACCCCGCAGAATATGGCGCGGTAAGCGATAGTCGGGAATTCCCATGGCGGCCATGCCGCCCGGCTCACCGAAAGTCTCGTAGACCGTTACCTGGTGTCCCAAACGGGCCAAATGATACGCACAGGTAACCCCCGCCGGACCGGCACCCACGATGGCGACCTTGCCGGTTTTTTCTGATTGTGTCACTACATAGTCCGGTTTCTTGCGCCGCGCCAATTCCTGGTCTGCCACAAAACGTTTGAGGTATTTAATGGATACCGGGTCATCCATAATCGCCCGCCGGCAATGTTCCTCGCAGGGACGCACACACACCCGGCCAACGATCCCCGGCAAGGGCAGGCGTTCGCGAATGATATCCAAAGATTCGGAAAACTTGCCTTCTTTGATGCACTCGACATACGAGGGGATGTCCAGATGAATGGGGCAGGCATCGGTGCAAGGGGCTGTCAGTCTCGCTTTATAGGTGACACCTTCAGGGGTTTCGGGCGCCTCGAGGGCCGCGTCAAAGGCCTCGCTGAAATGCTCGAGCGCATGCAGAATCGCGAGCGGGCCGGTTTGACCGATACTGCACTTGGCGCTGTTGATGATCGTATCCGCCAAAGATCTTAACGTCGCCAAATCTTCGGGAACACCCTTACCCGCACAAATCCGTTGGAGCGTTTCCGCCATCACGCCCGTACCGGTGCGGCAGGGAATACATTTGCCGCAGGACTCGGCATGCACTGCTTCCATGTAGGCCCGGCAGAGATCGACCACATTGACATCCGGCGAACGCAGGACCAGGCCGTACCACCCAATCAGGGCTTTAATCTCTTCGTCCTGCTTGAAATATTCGGGCAGGTTGACCGCCTCCGGCGGTTGGTAAGCTTTGGGTTCTTTTCCGCGATTGTCAACCGTGACGCCACCCCAGGAACTGAATAGTATTGCGCTCATAGTGTCCTATTCCCATCCAATCAAGTAACCAATTAATTTTAAAGAGAATCTACCAAGCCACGCTTTGCACTGATATGATCCCAAAAAGCAAAGCAGGTTTTCATTATCATTCAAGGCTGAAAGTTTCAAGGCTTTCATGTATTGTTTTCAAAACGTCGGTGCTTTCCACCGGCGTTGTTCTCTATAAATTCAATTGTACTGGCTGTTTGATATTCACAGGCAATGGTAGTATATAAAAAATCGTTACACGATTTTATAAAACGCGACGGTGTCGCTCTTAAACGATTATTTTTTGATCTGCCCCACAATCCTTTTGGGCTAAAAGTTGGAGCAACAGGAGTAACTGATGAATATCGCTATTGTCGGTGGCGGCAAACGCGGTCACGCGGTTCTGGATTTGCTTGAAAATAACACCTTCCAGGAAATTCATCCCAAGGTGGTCGCATTGGCCGATGAGCGGCCCGATGCCCCGGCCGTTATCGAAGCCCGTAAAAAAGGTATCTTTGTTACAACCGACTACAATGATCTGTTTGATCGGGAAGATATCGACTTGATCATGGAGCTGACAGGTGATCAGAACATTTTTTTCGACATTGTGTCAAAAAAGAAGAAGACCGTGCGCGTCATCAACCACAAAACCGCTCTTCTTTTCTGGAATTTTTCCAACCAGCAACAAAAGACCAATCGCCAATTGAATGAAACCAAGGCGATGTACGACATCATGATCAATCAGCTCATCCAAGAGGATGTCATGATCATCGGAACAGATCATCGCATCCTGGACATCAATGACACCATGCTAAATAAATTGGGCCTCGCCCGTGAAGATGCGATCGGCAAGTACTGTTATGAAATCTCTCATCGTGAGCTCATACCCTGTAGCGGTGAACACCACCCCTGTCCGCTCGAAGACACCCTGGCAAACCGCAAGCCGGGCAGAGCCACCCATGTGCATTTCGATCTCGACAACAACGAACATTACCTCTCCATCTCCTGCTATCCCCTTTTTGAAAATGGAGAAATCGTGGCGGTAGCCGAACTGTGTAAAGACATTACCGACGAAATCAACATCCACAAAGCCATGCAGGCCCAGGAAAAACTGGCCTCGATCGGCCGCCTGGCCGCCGGCGTGGCCCATGAAATCAATAATCCAATGACGACGATCCTGACCAGTGCCATGCTGCTGCAGGAGGATACCGCTCCTGAATCGCCCTTATTCGACGACCTCAAGACGATTGTCAGTGAAACCTTGCGTTGCCGTAAAATCGTGACCAGTCTGCTCGATTTTGCCCGCCAGTCCAAAGCCACCAAAAAAAGGGTTTCCATCCAAGACACGCTTAACAATTGCATCGTTTTGACCAAAAAGCAGGCGGCCTTCAAAGATATTGCGATCGTGCCGAAGCTGGCCCAGGATTTACCGCCTGTTTATATCGATCAGGATCAGATCCAACAGGCGGTCATCAACCTTTTGTTGAATGCGATCGAGGCGACCGCCAGCGGTGGCAATATCGTTCTCAAAACCAAATTGGCGGACACCAAACAAGCAATCCATATCATTGTAAGCGACAACGGTGAGGGTATTGCTGCCGAGCACCTAAGCTCGATCTTCGATCCCTTTTTTACGACCAAAGCCAGCGGAACCGGGCTCGGACTTGCCATTACCCACGGGATTGTCGAGCAGAACGGGGGGGTCATGGACGTCAAAAGTACTTTCGGTGTCGGTACCATCTTTACCATAACCCTGCCGATCGATCAGGGAGACCGCCATGTCGCCTAACCGCTTGCCGCGTGTCCTGATTATCGACGATGAGGTCAATATCTGCCAGAACTGTTCAAAAATATTAGCCAAACTGGACCTTCAAGTCGATTATGCATTAAGCGGTGACGCAGCCCTGGAAAAACTCGAGGAACGGTCTTTTGACGTCGTTATTACGGATTTGAAGATGAGCCGCCTCGGCGGCATGGAAGTCTTACGGCGCATCCAAGAAACCTGGCCGGATATTTTTACGATCGTCATTACCGGCTATGCCAGCGTATCGTCCGCCGTCGAGGTGATGAAAATGGGCGCCTTTGATTACCTGCCCAAGCCGTTTACACCTCAAGAACTAAGATCTGTCGTACGCCAGGCCGTCAATGAGCGCACCCTCAAACTGAAGCGCCTGGATCTGCAGCGCCGTTCAAAGACGTTACCGTCCTTTTCCCACCAGTTGATCGGCAACAGCCCCAAAATACAGAAAGTCATCGCCATGGTCGCCAAGGTGGCCACGACCAATGCCACCGTTCTGGTTTACGGGGAAAGCGGCACCGGCAAAGAACTGATTGCACGCGCCATCCATGCCAACAGCAACCGAGCCAAAAATGTTTTTTTTGCCGTGGATTGTGGTACCCTTTCCGGCAACCTTCTGGAAAGTGAGCTTTTCGGTCACAAGCGCGGGGCCTTTACCGGGGCACACCAGGACAAAGCCGGTATCTTTGAACAGGCCGATGGCGGCACCGTCTTTTTGGATGAAATCGGCAACATCCCCTTGGCGGTTCAGGCCAAGCTGCTGCGCTTTCTGGAAACCCGCGATTTTTTGCCCCTCGGCGGGACCTCGCCCCAAAAAGTGGACGTGCGTTTGATCTTCGCCACCAACCAGGATCTGCAAGAAATGGTTTCCGATGGCACCTTCAGGGAAGATTTTTATTACCGTATTTTCGTCTACCCGATCATGATGCCCCCTTTACGGCAACGTCAAGGCGACATCCTGGCCATTGCCTACCATTTTTTGAACCAGTATGCCCGCGGCTTGGGCAAAAAGATTACCGGATTTGACCAGGAGGCAAGCCATCGCCTGAATCAATATGAATGGCCCGGCAATGTCAGACAACTCAAAAACATGATCGAACGGGCCGTTATTTTATGTGAAGCAGAGCAGATCGGCCTCAAGGAACTGGACTTTCCTGACGGCATGGATCAGTATGCGCATCGCATTCCGGAAACGAACGAAGAGTTAAAGAGCCTCAAAAAGGAAGTCCGCCAGAAAGCGGTTCTGGCGCTGGAAAAAAATTTCATTGTCAATGCGCTGGCCCTGAATGATTGGAACGTGACACGCGCAGCAAAACACGTCGGCCTGCAACGGACCAACTTTCAATCCATGATGCGTAAACACCAGGTCAAGCGCCCCCAGCGCGATAAAGATAATTAAGCGCCGACACACAGGTTTGCCGACCAAGACGGCTGGCCGGACATCCGCAGACCGGATGCTTCGTCAATACGAAGAAACGCTAAGCGATCGGGCACGACCCTCCCTAAAGCAACCCTTTTCCTTCAATCAACCAATTCCGTCGCAACCCAAACTTTGGATTGCAGCGTCCGGTGAACCGGGCATTTATCCGCGATTGCTTTAATCTTTTCCCGTTGCTCGGAACTCAAATCGCCGGCCAGGAAAATTTTACGGCTGATTTTGTCGAGTTTGGCTGTCCCGGTCTCGCAAGCATCACAATCCTTGGCATGAACTTTTTCATGCTCAAGCATTATACGGAGGCCTTCCAGCGGAATTCCTTTATGATCGGCATACATCCTGATCGTCATAGAGGTGCAGGCCCCTAACCCTGCCAAAAGGAAGTCGTAAGGCGTGGGACCACTATCATCCCCGCCAAAACTTTCAGGCTCGTCTGCTATCAGGGGATGCTGGCCGGCGGCCATCACCTGGCGAAATTTGTACCCAGGGCTGTCAGATACCGTTACGGTCCCTTCAGCAGGCCCCCCTTCTGGCAGCTCCGCCCTTTGGCGCCCGGCCCAGCGCCCGGCCCAGGCCGCCAGGACATCGGCAGTATAGACCGCGTCCTCGTGCCTGGTGATTAAATGATCCGCATTGTCCAGAGAGATAAAGCTCTTCGGATGTTTGGCGGCTGTGAAGATAGCGCTGGCATTCTCGATTCCCACAATAGCGTCAATCGGCGAATGCATAACCAATAGTGCCTTTTTGAGCGTTGCGATCCGCTCTTTTTGCTTCTGCTGGGCAATGTCATCAATAAAACTTTTCTTCACCGTAAAGGAGCGTCCCGCCAATGTGACGGTCGCTTCTCCATCCGCCTCGATCGTATTGATATGCTCTGCGAACAGGTGGGCAACATGACCGGGGTCGGCCGGGGCTCCGATGGTGGCAATCGCTTTTACCTCATCGATCTGGCCTGCGGCCGCCAGGACCGCTGCCCCGCCGAGGCTATGGCCAATCAAGATCTTGGGGGCCTCCAATGCCAAGCGCATGTGATCCGCCGCGGCAACCAAGTCCTCCACATTGGATGAGAAGGTTTCATTCGCGAAATCCCCCTCGCTCTGGCCAAGCCCGGTAAAATCGAAGCGCAGGGTGGCAATACCGCGCTCGGCAAGGCCTTTGGCAATGCGGCTTGCCGCGAAAATATCTTTTGAACAGGTAAAGCAATGGGCGAAAAGCGCATATGCCACCACCGGACCTCGTGGCCGATCCAGGCGACCTGCCAACGCTTGCCCTTTGCGGGCTTTGAATGTGATTCGGGAAGATTTTAGGGGCATGGTTTCCTCCGTTCTGATTCTATGCGGGTTCTTGCTTTGTTTTACAGCGCTTGTCAAAATAACGTTCCGATTGGGGAGCGAGGCACCCTATTTTTTTTAAAAGGCCGATCAACAGATGCCTAATGATAGGCCTTTTAGCGACAATATACACTGTATATTTATTTTATACAATCTTTCACCACGTCACCACGTCACCGCATTCTTTAAGATGAACAAAATGATCAACATTATTTATATCTTATAAAACAGCTCGTTGGCATCATTCGGTGCCGCCGAAAATGCGGCCACATCTGCATCCCCGCATGGTTTCAATATGCCTATTTTTTTTATACACTTGTCGAAATCGGGCTCGCCCGAAGCTTTAGTATTATTAATAAATACAAATTGTTATGTTAAATTATCCACATCTGGCACAGTATCTGCAGTATAGACAGCTAAAATGCAACAGCCATCGATCATGATCCCGATTGCTGAGAAATACCAAACAAGATGGAGGAGGATAAAAATGAGTGCAGCACCTAAAATTATGGTTGTGGACGATGAAAAGCAGATCTGTGAAAACGTTGCCAAGATTCTCTCCAAAAACAACTATGAAGTGACACGTGCCGCCAGCGCCGAAGAGGCATTGGCCAAAATGGCTCAGGAATCTTTCGCGCTTTTGATCTCCGACATCGTTATGCCGGAAATGAACGGCCTCGAATTGCTCAAGCTGGTCAAGAGAGAATGGCCGCTGACCAAAGCCGTCATGATGACCGCCTACGCTTCAACCGACACGGCCGTGAAGGCGGTGCGCCTGGGTGCGCTCGATTATATTCCCAAACCATTTACACCGGACGAGTTACGCCAAACCATCGAACAGGCCTTGTCAGGCAAGCTGATCGAAGCCCGCATCTCGGACCAGGAACGCGAGGCCATCAATGTCATTGATGTCGACATGCCCTTTGACGCCGATGAAGTGGCACAGCAAACCGGGGAGGCCTATGTGGATCAACTTGGCCCTTCGGACATGCCGATCATTGAAGTCAAGATGCCCGAGCCGCTGGAAGGTTTCTGTGAAGTCGGAAACATGGTGTGTGACATTTTCAAGAAACTGGGTACGACCTGCAAAGCCGGCACCAAAAAAGCGGCTTGTCCCCAACTCGCCAAAAAGAAAAAAGCCGCGGCCCAGGCCCAAGCAACCGACGTCAAGAAACTGATCGGTATCGACCAGCCTTTTGACTATGAAGAAGTATCGGCGATCACCGGTCCGGAATACGTCCACAACCTGGGCAACGAGGGCGTGGCGTTTGTCCCTTATGAAGCGTTGAAGAAAAACATGGCCCCGCTGTTGAACAAGGGCCGTATCGACGTCGACATGCCTTTCGATCTGGATGAAGTTGCCGCTCAGACCGGGGAGGCCTACGCCAAGCAGGTCTCCCGTTCGGATATGCCCGTGGTCGAAGTGACCGTGTCGGGCGATGTCGAAAACTATTGTGAGGTCGGCAACATGGTGTGCGACATTTTCAAGAAATTGGGTGCCACCTGCAAAGCCGGCACCAAAACCGCCAAGTGTCCGCAATTGGCCAAAAAGAAAAGGGCGGCCGCCAAATCCAAGGCGCCTGACATGTCCCAATGGATCGGTATCGATCAACCCTTCAACTACCAGGAAGTCGCCGCCGCGACCGGTCCGGAGTACGTCCAACACCTGGTTTATGACGGGGTTGTACAAGTGCCTTACGAAACATTGAAGCAGAATGTAACCCGGATGCTGGCTGAATCCAAGCAGCCTGACGCCGAAGTTTTCGAGTTTCCCGAAGCACCGGCCACCAAAAATATCCTGGTGATTGACGACGAAGTGGCCGTCAACAATAACATCCGCAAGATTTTGGCCAAAAAGGGCTTTCAGGTAGACCAGGCCTTCACCAAACAAGAGGCCCTCGAGCGCATCAATACGCGCACTTACAAACTGGCGCTGCTCGACCTGCGAATACCGGGCGTCAAAGACCTGGAACTGCTACAGGCCATTACGGATAAAAACCCGGAAACCAAGGTCATTATCATTACCGGCTACGCCAGCATCGAAACCGCCGTCGAAGCGGCGCGTATGGGAGCGATCGACTATCTGCCCAAACCGTTTACCCCGGATGAAATCCGCTCGGCCACCGACAAAGCTTTTCTACTGGCGGCCTAACGCGCTTAACCCCTGCTAAAATTCGACCTCGGCTGCAGGCAGCAAAGCCTGAAGCCGGGGTTTTGCCCCTTTTGCCTCTCCCACCAACTTATCGCTGTTGTCAGTAAATCCAAATCATGCGGTCCAAAAGCTATTGACAAGCTTATTTTGAGCATATACATATAATTTTTTGCGGCGCCGCCGCAATTGGAAACGTTGTTCTTCCACTTAACTACAAGACATCATTAATCTTTAGCCAGGAGACAGCAGAAAATGGCAACAGATGTTATCGGTTCGGTGCTGGTTGTCGGAGGAGGTATTGCAGGGATGCAATCCGCCCTCGATTTAGCGAATGCCGGGTATTATGTGTACCTCCTTGAAAAATCTCCCTCCATTGGTGGGGTCATGTCCCAGTTGGACAAGACCTTTCCTACCAATGACTGTGCCATGTGAATCATCTCACCGATACTGGTCGAGGTCGGCCGGCATTTGAACATTGAGTTGATCACCTATTCTGATTTGGAATCCGTCGAAGGATCCCCCGGAAATTTTAAAGTCAAAATACGCAAACGCGCGCGCAGCATTATCGAAGATCGCTGCACCGGCTGCGGCGCATGTGTTGAAAACTGTCCAGTGCTCTACGAGGCCCGCGGGTAAGACCTTTACCACCGACAACCCGAATCCAGCACGAGCACCTATTTAAACACATGAAGGATTGAGCATCCATGGAGAACACAGTCCAAATCGATTGGGATCGAATTAATTCGATTATCAATCAATATGACAGCGAAAAGGAAGACCTGCTGATGATCATGCAGGACATCAACGATGTTTATAATTACGTCCCTCCGGAAGTAATTCCCCTGTTGGTCGAACGTTTGGGTGTTCGTGAAAGCCTGGTTTACAGCGTGGCAACTTTTTATAAAACAATCAGCCTGGAACCGCGCGGAAAATACATTATCAGTGTCTGCACGGGTACGGCTTGCCATGTCCGTGGGGCCGAAAAGATTACCGATGCGCTCAGCAACGAACTCAACATCCGGGAAGGCGAAACGACCGACGACATGCTGTTCACGCTCGAGGGCGTCCGTTGCATCGGTTGCTGTGCATCCGGCCCGGTCATCAATGTCAACCATGACACCCACGGCGGCCTGGATCGCTCAAAAGCGCTGAAGATTGTTCATGAATACAAGGAGCAAACGAGCTGACGGTTTAGGAGATGGAGGATATACAAGAGTCATGACAAAAATTGCGAATAAAGAAGCGCTCGAAGCACTGCACGAAACGCTCCAGGCCCAAAGCCAAGAAGGAAAAAAACTGATTTCTTTGTGTGCAGGTTCAGGATGCGGCGCTTATGGAACAGCCAAAGTCCATGAAGCCCTGAAAGAGGAGTTGGAAAAACAAGGCTTGGCCGATGACGTCGTGGTCAAGCTCACGGGGTGCCATGGGTTTTGTGAAAAAGGCCCGATCATGGTGATTCTCATCCGGAAGCGAATGTTTCATATCCTCAGATCTCAAGCCGGAGGTTGTTCCCGAAATCGTCGAGAGCACCCTTAAAAACGGATCCTGGACTTGTCAAATCCCCGATTTACTAAAGACAAAGCCACCGGAAAGAAACCGACCCACGAAACCAAAAGACATCCCTTTTTATAAGCTCCAATCAGCGTATCATTTTTGGAAACAATGGCTTAATCGAGCCAACCAGCATCGAGGACTATATTGGTGCCGGCGGTTACCGCGCTCTTTCTAAAGCCCTGTTCGACATGAAGCCCAAGGGCATCATAGAAGAAATTAAAAAATCCGGCCTGCGGGGCCGTGGCGGTGGAGGCTTTCCGACCGGTATCAAATGGGCCACCTGCGCACGGCATGAAGGCCGGCGATATGTCATCTGCAATGCCGACGAAGGCGACCCGGGTGCCTACATGGACCGCAGTCTTCTGGAAGGCAACCCCCACAGCGTGATCGAAGGAATGATTATCGGCGCCATCGCCATCGGATCAAGCGATGGGTATGTTTATGTGCGACACGAATATCCCCTGGCGGTAACCAATTTGACATTGGCCCTGAAAAGCGCCCGGAAAATGGGGCTGCTTGGGGACGACATCCTCGGTTCCGGTTTCAATTTTGACATCAAGATCAGCCGGGGTGGCGGTGCGTTTGTGTGCGGTGAATCGACCGCGCTGATGGCATCGCTGGAAGGCAAACCCGGCCGTCCGCGAGCCAAATATGTCCATACGGTGGAAAAAGGGTTCCGCGACGGCCCTTCCAATCTGAACAATGTTGAAACCTGGGCCAATGTACCGGTCATCATCAATCAAGGGAGCGACTGGTACGCGGCGATTGGAACGGAAGCACAGCAAAGGAACCAAAATCTTTTCCCTGGTGGGAAAAGTTGTCAACACCGGACTGGTGGAAGTCCCCATGGGAACGACCCTGCGGGAAATCATCTTTGACATCGGCGGCGGCATTCCCAAGAAGAAAAAGTTCAAAGCGGTTCAGACCGGCGGGCCTTCCGGAGGATGTATTCCGGAGCGGTTTCTCGATCTGCCGGTCGATTTTGACGAACTGGCCAAAGTCGGCTCCATCATGGGCTCGGGCGGCATGATCGTCATGGATCAGGACACCTGTATGGTGGATGTGGCCCGTTATTTTGTTGACTTCTTGAAGGACGAGTCCTGCGGCCAGTGTAATCCCTGCCGGGAGGGATTGAAGCAGATGCTCGATATCCTGACCGACATCTGCGCCGGCAACGGCAAAGAGGGCGACATCGAGTTACTCGAAGAAATCGGGGCCATGATGCAAAAATTCTCATTGTGCGGTCTGGGCACATCCGCGCCCAACCCGGTCCTGACCAACATGCTCTATTTCCGGGATGAATACGAGGCCCACATCAAGGATAAAAAATGCCCCGCCGGCGTCTGCAAGCCCTTGTTTTATTATGAAATCGACCCTGAGGCCTGCACCGGCTGCACCCTGTGCGCCAAAAAATGCCCGCAGGAGGCGGTTTCAGGTAAAAAGAAAGAACCCCACGTGATTGATCAGGAAAACTGCATCAAATGCGGCATCTGCTATGAGGGTTGCAAATTCGACGCCATAAAGATTTGTTAAAATACAAGGAAACGCTCTTATGATTAAGTTTAAAATCAATGGAAAGACCGTTCAAGGCGAGGAAGGGCAGTACATTCTGCAGGTCGCTGATAAGTACGGAATCAAAATTCCAACCTTGTGCCATCACAAGGCCTTAGAAGCGGCAGGGATGTGTCGTATTTGTACCGTTGAACTGTTTGACGGCCGGCGTACCCGTTTTGTGACCGCCTGTAATTACCCGATCTGGGAAGGTATGGAAGTTAAGACCGATACCGAGACGGTTCATGAGGGACGGAAAATCATTGTCGAGATGCTGCTGGCGCGCTGTTCCAATGTTCCCGATATCCAGGACCTTGCAAAAAAATACGGCATCGAAAAGCCCCGTTTCCAACCTGAGGATGACACCTGTATTTTGTGCGGACTCTGCACCCGGGTCTGCGACCGCATGGGCGCCCACGCGATCACTCTGACCGAGCGTGGACTTGATTTAAAGATCGACACGCCTTTTAGTATCAATACCGATGCCTGTATCGGATGTGGCGCTTGCGCGTTTGTGTGTCCGACGGGCCACATCACTTGGGAAAAAATAAAGCAACAGGTCAGTAAAGATCCCGGTGAGCGGATACCGTCGGAATACGATATGGGGCTCCAGGGTCGCAAACCGGTTTATGTGCCTTATGCGCAGGCCGTTCCGAACACCCCTGCGATCGACCGTGAACACTGTGTTCATTTCAAAACGGGCGAATGCAAAATCTGCGCTGAATTCTGCGGGGTCGACGCCATCGACCATACCATGGAAGATGAAATCGTTGAGTTGGACGTCGGTTCCATTATCCTGGCACCCGGATTCGAACCCTTTGATCCATCCAAGTTCGACTCCTACATCTACGCCCAACATCCCAATGTCATCACCTCCATGGAGATGGAACGGATGCTGTCCGCCTCCGGACCGACCGGGGGACATTTGATCCGCATGTCGGACCATCAGGATCCCAAGAAAATCGCCTGGTTCCAGTGTGTCGGGTCCCGTGATCTCAACCGCTGCGACAACAGCTACTGTTCCTCGGTCTGCTGCATGTATGCCATCAAAGAGGCCGTCATCGCCAAGGAACACGCGGGTGACGATCTTGACTGTGCCATCTTCTACATGGACATGCGCACCCACGGTAAGGATTTCGAACGTTTCTACGACACGGCCCGGGACAAACACGGTGTCCGCTTTATTCGCAGCAGGGTCCACACGGTCACTCCGCTGCGAGGCAGCGAAGAACTCGAAATCCAGTACGTGACCGAAGACGGTGCCATGGTAACCGAAAACTTCGATCTGATCGTCTTGTCGATCGGGCTCCAGACCCCGCCGGAGGTCGCTGCTCTGGCTGACAAATTGGGCCTCGACCTGACCGACGGCAATTTCTGCCAAACCGAGACCTTCAAACCGGTCACAACTTCCAAAGAGGGTATCTTTGTGTGTGGCGCCTTCCAGGGCCCCAAAGACATTCCACAATCGGTGGTGGACGCGAGTGCCGCCGCAGCAGCAGCCGGCGAAATGCTCGCCAAGGCCCGCAACACCCTGACCAAATCCAAGGAAGTTGTTTCGGAAACCAACGTGACGGGCGAACGGCCCCGCGTCGGTGTCTTCGTCTGCCGTTGCGGCATTAACATCGCCGGCGTTGTGGACGTCCCCTCGGTAGCTGACTATGCCGCCACCCTGCCCTATGTGGAATACACCACCGACAATCTGTATTCCTGTTCTCAAGACACGCAGGAAACCATGGCCCAAATCATCAAACAGAAAAAACTCAACCGGGTCGTGGTCGCTGCCTGTACACCCAAGACCCATGAACCCCTTTTCCAGGAAACCATGTCCGAAGCCGGGCTGAATAAATACCTTTTTGAAATGGCCAACATTCGCAACCAGGATTCCTGGGTCCACAAGAACAACCCCGCCTTGGCCACCCAAAAGGCCAAGGACCTGGTCCGCATGGCGGTTTCCAAGGTGGCCTTGATGCAGCCGCTCAAAGAAGCCGAACTCGCGATCACGCCGTCTGCCATGGTGGTGGGCGGCGGTATATCAGGTATGGCTTCGGCCTTGAGCCTTGCCCGCCAGGGCTACGAAACCCATATCATCGAAAAAAGCGGGGCCCTTGGCGGTCAGGCCTTAAACCTGCACAAAACCGCACAGGGTGAAGAGGTTCAGCCGAAGCTGGCCGGTTTGATCAAAGAGATCGAGGGCGAGGACAAAATCAAGGTCCACCTGGACACAACCCTAAAAGGGGTGGAAGGCTTTGTGGGCAACTTCAAAACGACCCTGTCATCCAACGGGTCGGAAGACGTTCTCGAGCATGGGGTGGCCGTCATGGCCACAGGTGCGCGCGAATCGCAACCCACCGAATACGGCTATGGAAAGAGTCCCAAAATCGTGAGCGGGCTCGAACTGGACCGTAAATTGATCGACCAGGATTCCGGACTCGATAAAATCGACACCGCAGTTTTTATCCAGTGTGTCGGATCGCGCGAGCCTGAACGCCCGTATTGCAGCCGGGTGTGTTGCACCCATTCCATTCACAGTGCCCTGGAACTCAAAAAGCGCAATCCTGAAATGAGTGTTTTTATCCTCTACCGGGATATCCGGACTTACGGTGAACGGGAGTATCTCTACAAACAGGCCCGTGAGCAAGGGATCATTTTTGTGCGCTTCGGCTTGGATCACAAGCCGCAAGTGGCGATTTCGGGCGAGACCGTCACGGTCACGACGATCGACCACGTACTGGGCACACCCATTGAGATCGAAACCGATTTATTGACGCTGGCATCCGCTATTTTGCCCAACAGCGACAAGCAATTGGCTGAATTTTTCAAGGTCCCGGTGAACGACGACGGTTTTTTTATCGAGCGCCACGCCAAGCTAGGGCCTTCCGAGTTTGCCACCGACGGCGTCTACCTGTGCGGCATGGCCCATTACCCCAAGCCGATCGACGAATCGATCGCCCAGGGTAAAGCCGCCGCGGCACGGGCTGTCACCCTGCTGGCCAAAGACAAGCTTTTCGCCAGCGGCACCGTGGCAGAGCCCGATCCGATGCTGTGCAGTTCTTGTGGTGTGTGCATCTCGGTCTGCCCCTATTCGGCGCCATCTTTTATTCCGGCCGACGCCCGCATGTTCGCCGGCAAAGCTGAAATAAATCCGGTTTTGTGCAAAGGGTGCGGGTTATGTGTAGCGTCCTGTCGGTCCGGTGCGATCCATTTGAAAGGTTTCGACAACGACCAGATTTTCGCCCAGATTTTTTCCATGGCCGACGCCTTGGGTGGTTAACAACGCAAAAAATGCTATACCGCGCCGGTGTGCTCAAACATCGATACCGTTTGGCAGGCAACCGGCCTTTAAAAAAAGGAGAGGGAACAAATGACGGATTGGGAACCTAAAATCGTCGCATTTCTATGTAATTGGTGCAGTTACGGTGCCGCGGACCTGGCCGGCGTCAGCCGGATGGAGTATCCTTCCAACATCCGTGTCGTCCGCATTCCCTGCACCGGCCGCATGAGCCCCAAGTTCGCATTGGCTGCCCTGCGTGAAGGGGCCGATGGGGTCTGGGTCTCTGGGTGACATCCCGGCGAATGCCATTACCTGGAAGGTAATTACTACGCCCGTCGCAAATTCGTGCTTTTCAAAAACCTGATGGAACTCATGGGCATCGAACCCGGCCGGATCCAGTTCTCGTGGATCTCCTCGGCCGAGTCGACCAAGTTCGTTAAAGTGGTCAATGAGGTAACGGCCGATATCAAGGCGCTCGGACCGAATACGCGTTTTGTCAAAGAACTCGCTAAGGTAGCATAATATGCTGGAATACAACAAAAAAATAAGAGAAATCGCCGGCCGTCTTCTAAAAGATTGTACCGTCGAAATGGTCATAGGTTTTCGCAAGGGCACGGTGCCGATGATGAACGAACCGTATTTTGCCAAAACACCTGCGGACGTCGAGAACCTTGTGTGGGACAGCAACTGCGGCATCAACCTGGCCAATTATCTGACCGACCGCAAGGAAAAGATCGGCATTATTGCCAAGGGATGCGATTCGCGCAACATCGTCACGCACATCCAGGAAAATAAAATCAAACGCGAACAGCTCGTCATCATTGGTGTGCCCTGTAAAGGCATGATCGACAAGCGTCGGATAACCGCTATGGTCAAAGGCGAAATCCAGGAAGTCATGGAAGACGACGCTAAGATAACGGTCAAGGGGCAGGGCTTCGAAGAAACTTTTGCCAAGCAAGAAGTGCTGCAAAGCAACTGCGCCGTTTGCCAGCACCGCAACCCGGTCATTCATGATGAACTCGTGGCCGATCCGGTTGCTGAGCAAACCGATGTGGATCGCTATGCGGATGTACAGGCGATCGAAGCCATGAACCCCGAAGAACGATGGGCCTTTTTCGATGAACTCTTCAAAAACTGCATCCGCTGTTATGCCTGTAAAAATGCCTGCCCGCTGTGTTATTGCCCGACCTGTTTTGTGGATGAATCCAAACCCCAATGGGTTGGCAAGAGTCAGGATGCACTGGATATCAAGACCTTTCATTTCCTGCGGGCCTTTCACTGTGCCGGGCGCTGCACCGATTGCGGGGCTTGCGAACGGGCGTGTCCGGTGGGGATCAACATGCGCATTTTAACGAAAAAACTGGAAATGGACGCCAAGAACCTGTTCGACTGGGAGGCAGGCTTGGATTTGGATGTCCGGCCGGCCCTGGATGGTTACCGGCCGAATGATCCGGACGTTTTCATCAAATAATAAAATCGCTACGCGATTTTATAAGGCGCGGCTGCGCCGCTTTAAACCTTACATTATTTAGGGCAACAATTATGAAGATCGTACAAATCGACAAGAAAGATTGGCGCGCGGGGCTGAAAAAGCTGCGTGATGCCTACCGGTTGATCGGACCGGTTCAAGACGGGGACTATCACTATTTCAAGGAGCTCGACAAAGACACGGAGCCCGATCTTGACTTTAGCAACACCCGCCTGTCGGTCAAGGAAATCATCTATCCGCAATCCGAGGACATGCTCGAATTCAGCCTGGACGAAAGCCGTGAGGACCACCACCAAATGCGTGAAGTGGCCAAGGATTACAGCCCACGGGCGGTGCTTGGTCTGCGCCCGTGTGATGCCAAAGCGATCGAACTGGTCAGGCTGAACTTCGATACCGATGAATACAAAGACCCCTACTGGCTGAACCTCTATGAAGCCACGACGTTTGTCGGGCTGGCCTGTGACAAACCGTGCAGCACCTGTTTTTGTACGACCGCCGGATGCGGACCTTATCACGAAGAAGGCCTCGATATACTCCTGGTGGATAATGACCAATCCTATCTGGCCAAGGCGCTTACCGACAAAGGCGAGGCCCTGCTAAAAGCCGCCGGTTGGGAAACCACCGCTGACGCGGAGAAAGGACATCGATGCCGAAAGCGCGCTGCAGCCGAAGCGCGCATCGTTTCCAGTGTTGCGACTGAAAACCTGCGGGACGCCGATACCTTGGCGCTGCACGGCGCTGATTTCTGGGAAGACGTCGCCTTTGCCTGTATCAACTGCGGCACCTGCACCTACGTCTGCCCGACCTGCTGGTGTTTTGACATTCAGGACGAAGTTTATGGCAAACAGGGCAAGCGCATGCGCAACTGGGACTCCTGCATGTTCCCCATTTTTACGGTGCACACCACGGGGCACAACCCGCGGGACACCAAGCAGCAGCGGGTGCGACAACGTTTCATGCACAAACTCAAATATTTTGTGGACAAATATGACCAGGGGATCATGTGTGTGGGCTGCGGCCGCTGTGTGCGCCAATGTCCCGTCAACATCGATATTCGTAAGGTCTGCGATCTGATGAACAGCTTCGCGGCTGGGGACGCCTGCGCCGTCCAGAGCTCATAAAGGGAGGAACACGTGGACAATCCGTATTTGCCATATCCGGTTCGTATCGACGACATTACCGTCGAGACCGAGGACCGTAATCTTAAAACGTTTAAATTCGTGTTTTTAAACGAAGGTGACGAACAAAAATTCGCCTACCGGGCCGGTCAGTTCGCCGAACTTTCCATTGCCGGAAAAGGGGAAATTCCCATCGGCATCGCATCGTCACCCGTTGAAAAAGGCTTTGTCAAGTTTACCGTCAACAAAGCCGGCGTGGTCACCACCCACCTTCACAACATGCAGGTTGGCGACATCATGGGAATCAGGGGCCCGTTGGGCAACTGGTACCCCTGGGATCTGCTGGAAGGAAAAAATGTTTTAATCATTGGCGGCGGCTTCGCTTTTACAACGCTGCGCTCCTCGATCATGTACATGCTCGATCCCAAAAATCGGCCACGTTTCAAAGATATCAACGTTGTGTACGGCGCCCGTACCCCTGGCATGCTGCTGTACAAGGATGAATTGATCGAATGGGAAAAGCGCGACGATATCAACATGCACATCACGGTGGATGGAACCGACGATCCGGACTGGAAATACAATGTCGGTTTCGTACCGCCTGTTACCGAACAAAAAGCACCCCAGGGAGATGAGGACACGTACGCGATTGTCTGTGGTCCGCCCATCATGATAAAATTCACCCAACCGGTGCTGGAAAAGCTCGGATATACGCACGACCATATCATTATGAGCCTTGAAAACCGAATGAAGTGCGGTATCGGCATGTGCGGCCGTTGCGGTATCGGCAAAGAGCTCGTATGCAAAGACGGGCCGGTCTTCACGCTGGATCAGATTAACGAAACACCCCGTGAATATTAGCCCTAAAATCGTTTCACGATTTTAAGATTCCATGGTTTTTCATGTTGACATTGCAAAATCAATCAGATAATAAAAACAACTTCAATTATCAGAAAACTAATTGGCAGGACGCCATAAAAAATAACAAAGGATAAAGGAGGATTTTTAAATGCCAACGGTAGAGTATGAAGGACAATCATTTGAGGTAGATGAAGACGGTTTTATCGACTCTTACGAGAACTGGAGTCAAGGGTGGGTTCAGTACGTGAAAAAAGAAGAAGGTATCGACGAGTTGAATGACGAGCATCAGCAAGTTATTACAGTTCTTCGCGAATACTACGAGAAAAATGGGATCGCCCCCATGGTTCGTGTTCTCTCGAAGGTTACCGGTTTCAAACTGAAACATATCTATGAGTTGTTCCCGTCAGGACCCGGCAAAGGAGCATGTAAAATGGCCGGTCTTCCTAAACCGACTGGATGTGTCTAAACCCCATATTTGGTTGAATCAATCTTTGAAAAAGGCCCTGCATACACAGCAGGGCCTTTTTTTTCTTGAGGGATTGCCGATCTCGCTGCATCTACGGCGTCAGGTAACGTCTCGCATACCAAACGATAGCGAAAGCTCATCTTCCTTGTACCTGCGGCAAGCTCGACAATCGCTCAAATTTGGCTCGAATCGATCACTGACTTAAGTAAGATTAAAGCCCTTTGGTAGGAGGACCGCTTATGCAGTTGCAAGTCAAAACTTCCGCCAAAACAGAACTAATTGATATAACAAATAAAATAGAAGATCTTGTCCGGTCCGAAGGGGTGCAAAACGGCCTCTGTTTCCTGTATGTGCCCCACACGACAGGAGCCATCACCATCAATGAAAGTGCCGACCCGGCTGTGAAAGCCGATATTCTGATGGTTTTAAACCAAATCGTCCCATGGAAAGCCGGCTACCGTCACCTTGAGGGCAATTCCCCCGCCCATGTCAAGGCATCGATGATCGGCGCATCAGAATTAATTGCCGTGGAAAACGGGAAATTGGTTTTGGGAACGTGGCAGGGAATCTTCTTCTGTGAATTTGATGGCCCGCGGACTCGCAAGTTGGATATTCGCTTCTTTTAATTAAGCCATATCTGATCATTTAGCTCTTGGGATCAAATTGTAGCCTTAAGAAGCTTTAATTAAAATCCGAATATTATATCAAAAATAGGACGACCTATATGACTAAGATGGATGACATTGACCGGGAAATATTGAATCGCATCCAATCCAATTTCCCGATCACCTCACGCCCGTATCGTATTATTGCCGAAGAACTGGGCCTTGCTGAAGCCGACGTCTTGAGACGCGTGCGGGCCCTTAAGACCAACGGTATCATCCGGCGCATCGGCGGGAATTTTGTCCCTGAAAAACTTGGGTTTGTGAGCACGCTCTGTGCAGCCAAGGTCCCCCAGGATAAAATCGACCAGTTTGCGGAAACGGTCAACCGCTTTCCGGGCGTAACCCACAATTATCAGCGCGAAAACGCCTACAATGTCTGGTTCACTTTTATCGCGCCCTCCAGACAGGCGATCGCGACCCATCTTGATGCCATTGCCCATGCAACCGGAGTAACCGACATCCTCAATCTGCCGGCCACGCGGGTCTTTAAGATCAAGGCGCATTTCAAGCTATAACTGATTCCCAAGGTGTGTCCTGATTTTGGAATTCGTTCCTCTCCATATTGTAAAAATTGCCACCCGCTAAGGTTTTAGGTTTTAGGTTTTAAGTTTTAAATAAGCACGGAATCGCCTAAGACTTAACACCTAAAACCTAAAACGGTTGCACCCATCTGAAAAATTCACTAATCTATCACCATGCACGATATCCGAATTGCTACCGTAGTCCTACCCTCCTCGATCAGCCAATTGCAGGCCAATATCGATCGTATGGACCACTGGATCGCCGCAGCCAAAGGCCAAGGGGTCGAAATTGTCTGTTTCCCGGAAATGAATCTTAGCGGATACGCCCCCACGGCCTTTGAAAAAAAGCGGCGCTAGCGGTCCCCGGCCCAATCACCGAGCACCTGCTTCAAAAGGCCCATGCCAACGACATGGTCATTTTGGCCGGGTTGGCGGAAAAATCAGCCAGCAGTGGCAAAATATACGCCACCCACCTGGCCGTGTGTCCTGACGGTCGCCTGGAAACTTATCGCAAGATTCATATCGCACCGCCTGAAAAAAAATTATTTGCGGCCGGCCACCACCTCACCGTATTCGAAGCCAAGGGTATTAAAATCGGGATGCAGCTTTGTTATGATGCCCATTTCCCAGAACTTGCCACGCAGATGGCGCTCAAAGGGGCCGACGTTATCTTTATGCCGCATGCCTCACCGCGTGGCACCCCGGTGGAAAAATTCACTTCCTGGTGCCGCCATCTGACGGCGCGGGCCTATGACAACGGTCTTTTTATCGTGGCTTGCAATCAAAGCGGCACGAATGAACAGGGCCTGAGCTTTCCCGGTGTGGCGCTGGTCATCGACCCTGGTGGCGAGATCTTGGCCAAGCGGCTCGACGGGTTGGAAGGACTGCTCGTTACGGAGCTCAAAGCCGACACCTTGAATCAGGTCCGTGGGCACCGTATGCGCTACTTTTTACCGAACCGCCGACCTGATGTTTACGGAGCCGGCCAACCGTGATCACATCCGTGTGGGAAATATGAATAAAGGAGGAAAGATGCGGCGTTTTTTCAAAATGTTGCTGGCTGTTGCGTTCCTTTGCCTTAACACCGCCGGTCTATTGCAGGCTGATTCATTGATCGTCGGTTGTGAGCAAAATTTAAAACCATTCGTCTTTGTCGATGAACAAGGCAATTATACCGGCTTTGACATCGATATGTGGCGTGAAACTGCCAAAGCGATGGGCGTCAATTTCGAACTGCGTCCCATGGCTTTTGCAGAACTGTTGCCGTCGTTGCAGGACGGTCGCATCGATGTGGCCCTGAGCGCCTTGTCGATTACGGCTGCCAGGGAAAAATCCATCGATTTTTCATACCCCTATTATGATGCCGGCCTGATTATAATGGTCAAAAAAGACAATCCCTTTATTAAAGGTATCGGCGACCTGGATGACAAGGTCGTGGCCACTAAGCAAGGCACCACCAGCGCTGATTTTGTCCGCAATATCCAGACCAAGGCGGTCAAGCTGTCCGCCACAATCGAAGAAGCCTATGCCGTCCTGAAGACCGATCAAGCCGATGCCGTCATTTTCGACTCGACCGTCATTCTGCATTACCTTGGAACCAATGCGACAAGCGAATTTAAAACCGTGGGGCGCTTGTATAACCGCCAGACTTACGGGTTTGCTTTTCCTTCGGGAAGCGCGCTGAGGGACAAGGCCTCGATTGCCGTGCTGGAGTTAAGGGAAGGCTTCAAGTATTCGATTATCTACAGCAAATGGTTCGGGTCTTATAATCCATAAAATCGTGTGCGATTTTAATTTGAGATAGCTTCTAAGGACTTAGTTTGAAAGGATCGTCAGATGAGAAAACATAATTGTCTAATCGGGCTGTTAATCGTCTTCGTATTATCGATAGGACTGTTCGGTCAGCCGGCCAGCGCGGACGACGAGCTCTCCAAGGGTGAAACCGTCTACGTATCGATCTACTCGCACGTTTACTCCGGACCTAAAAATCAACCCTTTCAGTTGACCGCCATGTTGATTGCGCGCAATACCGACCCCCAATATTCCCTTACCATCCGGAAAGCGGATTACCATAACACCAAAGGGGAATTCATTGAACAGTATGTCAAAAAGCCCCTCATCTTGAAACCGCTGCAAGCGGTCTACCTGTCCATCAAGGAATATGATGAACGCGGCGGGGCTGGAGCCAATTTCATCGTCCAATGGCAAGCTGAGACCAAGATTAACCAACCGATTATCGAAAGCGTGATGCTGGGGACGCGCTCCGGCCAAGGGATTTCGTTTGTCTGTCCGGGAAAGGTCATTACCCAACACAAGAAGTAAAATCGTCTCGCGCATCATGATCAGGCTTTAAATCGGAATTGTGTTTTGGCTTTGCCGACGGATTTACTCACAGTTGCCGGCCGATTTTATTTGGGGTTGGTGGCTTGGGGGGCGGTATGGTCCCGACCGCTTTTGATCAGCTTGTAACCATTGTCATACTTTTCAACCTTGATACCGAACATCGTTAGGGTTTGCGTCAAGGGTCGGCCTAATAAAAAATCGGTCATGGCAGTCTCCAGGCCCGCCTTTTCAACGACGAGTTGGCGGATTTCCAAATCATAACGGACGGTTTCAATGATCATTTGCACCGCCGCCTCCCGTTTGCCGTGCGCCAGCTGCCCCACCAGCTTTTTGATCGCCGCATAGGCACAGCGCGCTTCATGATCGGCGACCAAATCCCACAACCCGGGTATCTTTTCCAGCAGGTCCCTCCGGGTCAACCGATCGGACGGGTAAATCTTTTCAAATTCGGCTGTATCCCAGCATTTTAAAGACCGGCATTCCAAAGGTCGATGGGCATAGATGCGGCATTGCGCGTTGCCGGGATCGAAAAAAGTGCACGTCCAGCTCTCATTTTGGCCTTTGAGCTTGATCAACTCGGTTGGCAGTTCGACCAGGTCACCGCTGATCGGATTGCGGGCCAACTCGCCACAACGCAGGGTGTAAAGGCAACTTGCCGGGAGATGGCCTTCATCGACAAGCTCTTTGTCAACCTGATGCAACGCCGGCCCGCCCTTTTGACAGCAGGTGCCGCAGCGCTGGCATGCTTTCATTTCCGTTTTCCGAACCATACCTTTCAATACCCGAGTCAGGCGATGATATCAACCCGCATACATTCGGCCGATGCCTACCAAAAGCAAAGGGCAGCGTGTACCGGTCGCCAGTACAGGCTGCCCCTTTTGTGTAAATAGATTTTTTTGAGATAACTTCTGTTAAGTGCCTGCCCTTCCATCGTCACAGGGTTCATCCGCATTGGTCGAGCGGGAATGTTCGGCCGTACCGGTCAGGGTACAGGTCGGATCGCCGTCAACTTCCGGTGCACCAGAAGCGGGTTGGGTGTCGGGCGCGGCAGCCGCAACCGTTTCTTCCGCCAACCGTTTTAATTTGACATAGCGTTCATTGAACTCCTGTTCCAGCCGGGCATTCAACAAGGCGGCCTCTTCGGGAAAGCTCTTTTTCAACGAGGCGTAACGAATTTCGCCTGCCAAAAATTCTTTGAGGGTTCCATCCGGCTCTTTGGAGTCGAGAATGAACGGGTTTTTGCCCTCGGCTTTCAAATTGGGATTGTAGCGGTAAAGCGGCCAGTAGCCACTCTGTACCGCGAGTTTGGCCTCCTCCTGGGCCTTGCCCATGCCCTTCATGATGCCATGGTTGATGCACGGCGCATAACTCATGATAATGGACGGCCCGTTATACGATTCCGCCTCTACGATGGCTTTCATCATCTGCTGCTTGCTGGCCCCCATCGAAATATTGGCCACATAGACGTAACCATAAGACATGAAAATGGCCCCCATGTCTTTCTTGGCGGTCTTTTTTCCGGATGCGGCATATTTGGCCACCGAACCGGTCGGGGTCGCCTTTGAGGACTGACCGCCGGTGTTGGAATAGACCTCGGTGTCAAAGACCAGGACATTGATATCTTCACCGGATGCCAGCACGTGGTCGATACCGCCGAAGGCAATATCGTAGGCCGCTCCGTCTCCGAGAAATATCCAGTAGGACTTTTTTGTCAGCAGGCTGGTCATGCTGTTGATCTGGCTGAGAAGCGCGTTGTCTTTATGCCCCGGCAAAAGCGCCTTGATCCGGTCCCCGTAGCGCCTGGAGCCTTCAGGATCTTGCATGTTTTCGAGCCATCCGGCAAGGGCGTCCTTTGCCTCCGGGTCGAGGTCCGTGCCCAGGGCCTCTTGGGCCAGATCGGCCAGCTTCCTTCTCTGCTGCAAGGCTCCTAAAAACATACCGTAAGTAAACTCGGCCGGATCTTCAAACAGCGAATTTCCCCACGTCGGGCCAAAACCGTCCCGGTTGACACAATAGGGCACCGATGGCGCACTGCCGCCCCAGATCGAACTACAACCGGTCGCGTTACCGATGATCATCCGTTCCCCAAAAAGTTGGGTCACCAGCTTCGCATAAGGGGTTTCGCCGCAGCCCGAGCAGGCCCCGGAAAACTCCAATAGCGGCTGGCAAAACTGACTCCCCTTGACCGAGGTCCGGCTTGTCAAATCGTCTCTTATGGGAAGCTTGGTTGCGTATTCGTGATTGGAAATCTGAGCCTGCGCCTGCGTCGCGAGTGGCTTCATGACAAGCGCGGTTTTCTTGGCAGGACAGATATCCGCACAGTTGCCGCATCCCATGCAGTCCAACGGGTTGACCTGCACCCGAAAATGATACCCTTTGAGAGCTTTGCCCACCGCTTTGTTGGCCTCAAAACCCTCCGGAGCCGCTGCAAGCTCTTCATCGGTCAGCAGTACCGGGCGGATCGCCGCATGCGGACAAACCATGGCACACTGGTTGCACTGAATGCAGTTGTCCATGATCCATTCGGGCACATTAATGGCCACACCGCGCTTTTCGTATTGGGTCGTGGCGACCGGGAAAATCCCGTCCGGCTGAAACAGGCTCACGGGAAGCTTGTCCCCCTGCTGGGCCAGCATCGGACGCATGACCTTGGTTATGAATTCCGGCTCGTCCTTTTGCTCAGACGCTTCTTTTTCGGCATCGGCCCAAGACGCGGGATACTTGATCTCTTCAAGATTATCCAGCGTGTTGTCCACCGCCGCATAGTTCATGTTAACGATCTTGTCGCCCTTTTTGCCGAAGAGCTTCTTGATCTGGTCCTTTAGGTAGGCAATGGCCTCATCCACCGGGATCACGTTGGCTGCTTTGAAAAAGGCCGTCTGCATGATCATGTTGATCCTGCCCCCCAGCCCGATCTCGGATGCAATTTTGACCGCGTCGATATTGTAGAATTTAAGTTTCTTTTGCGCGATGGTCCGGCGCATATGGGCGGGAAGCCGGGTCTCCATCTCCTCAGCGCTCCAGTCCGAGTTGAGCATGAAGGTGCCCCCCTCCTTGATCCCTTCGAGCACATTGTAGGTGTTCACGTAACTGTCCTTGTGACACGCAATATAGTCGGCCGCATCGATCAGGTAGGTGGACTGAATCGGCGTTTTCCCGAACCGCAGATGCGATATGGTGACACCACCGGATTTTTTCGAATCATAGGCGAAATAGGCTTGGGCGTACATGTCTGTATTGTCACCGATGATTTTGATGGCGCTCTTGTTGGCCCCGACCGTTCCATCGGCACCCAGGCCCCAGAACTTGCACTGCACCGTTCCGTGAGGGGCAACGTCCAGCCCTTCTTGGACTTCAAGGGAGGTATGGGTCACATCATCGACGATGCCGACGGTAAAATGATTTTTCGGTACATCCGCAGCCAGGTTGTCAAACACCGCTTTCACCATGCTGGGATTGAACTCCTTGGAGCTCAGACCATAGCGGCCGTTGATGATGGTCGGCGCTTGCTGGTTTTCCATGCAGGCCGTACAGACATCCACATAAAGCGGATCACCCACCGCACCCCGTTCCTTGGTCCGGTCAAGAACCGCTATGCGTGCAGCGGTCTCTGGGATGGCCGCCAAAAGATGCTTTGCGGAAAAAGGTCGATAAAGCCGGACTTTAACAAGACCCACCTTTTCGCCCTGACCCACAAGATAATTGACCACTTCTTCGATGGTCTCGCACGCAGATCCCATTGCGATAATGACCCGCTCGGCATCCGGGGCGCCCACATAGTCGAAAAGATTGTACGTGCGGCCGGTCAGTTTGCCGACCTTTTCCATATACTGAATGACGATATCGGGGACTTTCAAAAACCACGGGTTGGATGCCTCAATGCCCTGAAAATAGACGTCCGGGTTTTGGGCCGTGCCCCGAAGCTCGGGTCGTTCGGGGTTTACGCCCCGGGCCCTGAATTTCGCCACCGCTTCGTAATTGACCAGCTTAGCCATATCCGCGTAATCGATCAGTTCAACTTTCTGGATCTCATGCGAGGTTCGGAACCCGTCAAAAAAGTGCAAAAAGGGCACACTCGCTTCGATTGCGCACAGGTGCGCCACGAGTCCCAGGTCAATGACTTCCTGAACCGATGCGGACGCCAGCAGACTGAAACCGGTCTGACGGACCGCCATCACGTCCTGATGGTCCCCGAAGATCGAAAGCGCATGGCCTGCAACCGAACGGGCGGTCACGTGAAAAACGCCGGGGAGCAGCTCACCCGCCATCTTGTACATATTCGGTATCATTAACAGCAGTCCCTGGGATGCCGTAAACGTCGCCGTAAAAGCCCCGGAAGCAAGGGAACCATGAACCGCACCGGCAGCACCCGCCTCCGATTGTAGCTGGCGAACCGTCAACGTCTGTCCGAAAACGTTCTTGCGACCTTGGGAGGCCCATTCATCGGCAATTTCTCCAATCGGTGAAGACGGGGTAATCGGATAAAGGGTTGCCACATCGCTCATGGCGTAAGCGACGTGGGCGGCCGCCGTATTCCCATCAATTGTTACTGTATCTCGTGGCATGATCGTTACTTCTCCTTTTATTCGGTTAATCAAAGCGATCTCGGGCGTTTATACGAGATCTGTTAAAATATTCGGGTCGTCGGTTCCTCAGCTCACGGTGTCTGTCGGCACCTGCAACCGATCTGAAGACGCCCTTTGCTTGGGCTCATCGGTCTATTTTGCGAATTATATCGGGCAATCCAATTAAATCAATCGATTTTTCTAAATAATTGGCTTTTATCGAACCACCAAGCATAACGCATAGAAAATTTATCATTTGAAATAGTTTAATTGTCTGCGGTTTGCTTCAAAGATCATAAATAGAGCCTACCACCAAGAGCGAATCCACTTGCAAGCGGTGAAAACACGGACATCGCAGTGCCATCTGGATTGCATAGCACAAATATCGTGGCGATGAAACCGTTGGATTTGTCATCCACCTGCTTTATGGCGCGGTGCCTTTTCCCATTTTTAGGCTTTACATCATTATTAAGAGCCATTATTATCTAGTTCTACGCAGCCGGACCTTTTGATTTAGCGAGGTTTAAGATGAAATCCAGCAGTGAACCAAAAGCCGACTTCAATCCTTTGCTAGCGGAATGGATTAAATCAGCGACCCAGTTTTGGGAATCAGCCACCAAGGGACACCCTTCCCAGGCAGACGCCGCCCCGAAGACCCATGCAACCGGAAACAGCAAGGGATCCGCGCAACGATCATGGGATGGATCGTTTAAAGCCTGGCACGCTTTGTCATCCGCTATGGGCGACCCGCTGTTCTGGAGTGCTTTTTTGAAAGGCACCAATACCATGCCGGAAATGTTTGTCAAAATTGCAACCTCCGGTTGGGAGAGTTTCCTGCAGTTGCAGCAACAGTGGCTGGAAAAAGCCGTGCCCACGGGTGAAAAAGCCCAAGCCTATTCCTTTGATCAAATTGATAAAGATGCATTCAAGCTTTGGAGCGAGGTCTACGAGACCGAGTTGCGTCAATACTTCAACGTCCCGCAGTTGGGCCTGCTCCGGTTTCACCAGGAAAAATTGAATCAGGCGGCTGACCAGTTCAACCGGGTAACAACTGAGGTAGGCGCTTTTTTGCATCTTTTCGCACTGCCGATCGAAAAATCGCTCACGGTCATGCAGGACGAACTAAGCCGGATGTCCGACGAAGGGCGGCTGCCGGAAAATCCCAAGGATTACTACAACATGTGGATTAAAATCCTTGAAGGCCACTACATGACGCTTTTCAAATCGTCGGACTATGTTGAGGCCTTGGGCAAAACGATCGAGACCCTCAGCGAATTTATGGCCATCCGACAAGAAGTTTTTGAAGATCTCCTGCAAACGGTGCCGGTTCCAACCCAGCGGGAGGTCGATGAACTTTACAAAGAAATCTATGCCCTCAAGAAAAGAATCACGATGATGGAACGCCGACAACGCACATGATAGTGTCTGTCCAAAAATGAGGATTTTTTTGTGAGTTCAAGGCGGACGACTGATTTTACCCGGAGGAATAGCATGCTATTTTGAGGAGTTAAATCATAGCGTCCAACGCCGAAATCGCATAAAAAGACCATTATTGGATGGGCACAAACGAACAAGGGTGAACTAATGACGCAGGCAAAAATACCGGTCGACCTGATCCTTTCCAAGCTGGCGGAAGATGCCGAGCAGGCTCATGCCCGGGCACGCAAAGCTTCGGACGTTCTGCTCGATTCACTCGACACGGCCATCGCCACCACGCCTTACGATGTGGTTTACGAAGAAGATCGCGTTAAACTCAAGCATTACCGACCAAACACTACCCAACAGCTAAAAACACCTTTGCTGGTCGTTTACGCCCTGATCAACCGTGAAACCATGCTGGATCTTCAACCCGGCCGCAGTGTTGTGCAGAGTTTTTTGAGCCAGGGGATCGATGTCTACATGATCGACTGGGGTTATCCGACCCGCAAAGATCGCTTTCTGACCATCGACGATCATGTCAACGGCTACATGCACAACGCGGTCGAATATATCTGCCGCCAACACAAGCAAACCAAGATCAATCTGATGGGAATCTGTATGGGCGGGACCTTTAGCGTCATTTATTCCGCCCTGCACCCCGGGAAGATCAAGAACTTGGTAACAACCGTCACACCCACAAATTTCGACACGGATCAGGGCCTGCTGCATATCTGGATGCGCGATGTCAATTTCGATTCCATGATCGATACGCTGGGCAATATGCCGGGAGACATGATGAATCTCGGTTTCTTGATGCTGAACCCGGCCCGGCTGATGATCGACAAATATGTGGGCTTTATGGAACACATGGACAACAAACAGTTTGTTGAAAATTTTATCCGCATGGAGAAATGGATTTTTGACAGTCCTGATGTACCGGGTGAAACCTTTCGCCAGTTTATCAACGACTGTTATCATAAAAACCTGCTCATCCAAAACAAGATGAACGTGGGGGGACAGACCGTCGATTTAAAAAAGTTGAAAATGCCCTTGCTGAACTTTTATGGTAAGTTTGACCACCTGGTTCCGCCCGCCGCTTGTGAACTTTTAACCCGCGAGGTGGGCAGTAAAGATACCGAAGACATTTGTCTGGAAACGGGCCACATCGGCATTTATGTCAGTTCTAAATGCCAAAAGGAATTTGCACCCAAAATTTTCAGTTGGCTGAAGGCTCGTGATCAACAACACCCTAAACCGCGCAATAAAGCGACCCGGCCCAAAAAGGCCGTCTCGAAATCTAAGCAGCGCAAATAGATATCCGTATGGCTGGAGGAGACATTGTATGAAGGCAAAGGATACCAATTACTTCAAAGCATTTTGTAAAGTGAGCAAAGCGTTTGGCACGACCCTGTCCAAAGACAAGCTTTTAAATTTAATCGTCCATAGTGCCATTGATACCATGGCCGCCAAAGCAGCCTGCCTGTTTTTGGCCGACCAAGAAAAAGATATATTCGTGCCGGTCGCCCAGCACGGCCTATCCAAGAACTACCTGCATGCCAAACCCATGCAGGCCCACAAAATCGTCAAGGCCATATTGAAGGGGGGCCACCTGGTCATCAAGGATGCCACCACCGATCCGCGTGTTGAAAATCATGCCGAAAAAAAAGCCGAAGGAATCGCTTCGATTTTGGACGTGCCCGTCATCGTGCAGGATCAGACCATCGGCGTCCTGGCCCTCTATACGTCTAAACCCCGAGATTTTTCCAAAGAAGAGATTGAATTTCTTTCCGCCTTGGCCGATCAGGGTGGTATCGCTATCGAGCACGCCCGTTTGGTGGAACGGATCCAAAAAAATTCCATGCTATTTCTGGATCTGGCCACCAATATCAACGCCAGTTTGGATATCACCAAGATTCTGCAAAATCTGACTGCCGAAATATCCCAGGCCCTGGGGATGAAAGGCGCTGCGATACGCCTGATCGACGAAAATACCGGCAACTTGCAGTTGGTCGCCAGTTACGGCTTGAGCGACGCGTTTGTCAATAAAGGTCCGGTCGCCACGACCAAAAGTGCCGTCCAGGCCCTAAAAGGCCAAACGCTCGTCATCCAAGATGCGACCACCGATAAGCGCATTCAGTATAAAAAAGAAATGCGCACGGAAGGGATCGCATCGATGATCGTCACGCCCATCAAAGCAAGAGATAAGGTCATCGGTACTTTGCGCCTGTACAGTGGCGTCAAACGCGATTTTTCTGAAGAAACGATTACACTGGTAAACGCATTGGCTCAGTCTGGTGGGTTGGCGATTCAAAATGCCTCCATGTACCTCAAACTGCAGGCAGACAAGGCGGACCTGGAAAATGACATTTGGAGCCACCGCTCCTGGTTCTAGAATCGAAGCGCGATGCGCTTCGATATGACGCGGCCTCTGGCCGCTCTAATCTTAAACGGCTAAAGGGATCATACGATGATAGGCAAGACAATCAGTGAACTGGCAGTCGGGGACACGGCCGAATTTTCGAAAACCGTTACGGAGTTCGATATCTACATGTATGCCGGTATAACGGGCGATTTCAACCCCGCCCATATCAACGAAGCCTATGCCCAGAATACGTTTTTCAAGACCCGTATCGCGCACGGCATGCTGTCGGCCGGATTTATTTCAACGGTTATCGGCAACCAGCTGCCTGGCACCGGCACCATCTATGTCAAACAGGAGCTTAGTTTCCGTGCTCCGGTTCGTATGGGTGACACCATTACGGCCCGCGTGGAAGTGGTTGAACTGTTTGAAGAAAAAAACCGGGCCCGTTTGGCCACAACCTGCCACAATCAGGATGGCACCCTGGTTCTGGACGGGTTCGCCCTGGTCAGTCCGCCGGTACCACCTAAAGTTAGCTGATATGCTTATCGGTCCATCAACTTAACAGCTTAAAAGCTCATAAACTCTATTCATCGGAGGAATGTATGTTTAGATTATCAAAATTGACACTCTTGCTTGTCGTCATGCTTGTTGTGGGGTGTTCCAGTGTTAAAGTCAGTCAGGATTTCGATCCGTCCAAAAACATTGCCGCCATGAAAACCTTTGCCTGGAAAGCGGAAACCCAGCCGCCCACCGGCGATATCCGGGTGGACAACCCCTTGCTGGATGCCCGTATTCGCGATGCCGTGGAGCGCAGTTTAACGGATCGCGGGTATCAGAAACAAACCGAAACAACACCCGATTTTTACATCGTTTATAAATATGTCATTCAAAGAAAGCTTGATTCGGACGGGCCTCAGACAGGTATCGGCTTCGGCATCGGCTCTTTTGGATCTGCGGGCGGCATCGGTATCAGCACTGGTACCAGCGTCAGTGAACACGACGAAGGTCTGTTGGTCATTGACTTTTTAGGCCCAGACAACGGTGAACTATTGTGGCGCGGTAACGGAACTCGGCGGGTTTACCAGCACTCCGATCCTGCACGAACAACGCAGCGGATCAATGAAATGGTCGATAAGATAATGACCCAGATTACGCCCCGAACCCAATAGGCATTCTATCCTAACAACGGATATATCAAATGAAGTGTCAGAAATCGTGCTCCGGCGGGTCTATTAAAGACAAATGGACCCCACAGCGGAGGACACCCCATGAGCCCTTCATTGGCCTATGAGAAAATTTTACTAAAAAAATGTTCGCATTGGGATACGTTTGAATGCCCTCACATGGGCAGCGAATTGATGCTGCTTTCCATCATCCACAACAACGCCCGCCTGCTGGCAGATCAGGACCTGGCCCAGGACTTAAACGGTTTATGCGAAAATTGCTTTAAATTCAATTCATTATACCACTAAACAGCTTTTACACACCGCACCTCAGATTTTTTCGCGATCCGAGCCCGGGTCCGGGCCGACCCACGCCTTGGCCGGACCGTAGACCACAAAAGGAGCCGGATTGATGGACCCGCCGCCGAGCGCCATGTAGCCCATGCCAAGATACAGGTCGGCATTGATGCGGCGGATTTCGTCGTGCATGGTATGCACCAGGCCGGTGTTAAAGGGGCTGTAATCAAGGTGCAGCGATTCTTGGCGATCAAGCTTGGATAAACCGAGATAGGTGCGCATTGAACGTGTCCGCGCCACGGTCTCTTGCTTCGCCGGGCTTCCGGCGATAAACAAGTTATACCCTTTTTCTGCTGGGCTTTTTAGCGGTTTAAAAGCCTTGCCAAGCCAGCGACCGGGCCCGAAAAAGTGGTGGGTGTAAAAAGCGGTTGCCCCGGCCAAAACACCGACCGGTATGAGCCGGGCCTGGTATTCCCCGTCCAGATCGTCGCTATCCGGGGCTGACGCGGCATAGAACAGTTGCATCACTTGGGCCTTGGACAACCGTGTCAGATCGGTCACCGTAGCCGCCTCGGCCGAACACCCCAAAATGACATCCATGGGTTGGCCCTTGTAGCCACCCAAACCATTTTGAAGGATGTTGATGGCGGTCAAGCCCACCGGCACACCAATTACAACCAACCCCAAAAGAACGATCCCGTCCATAGCTGCTCCTTTTATAGACAATATATGAATCTCGGATCTTCATTTGTAATCATACGCGATGCGGGTTATATATGCAAACCGACCTCCAAACTGTCAACCATACGGAGAAAGTAGCGTGGATTTCGATTTTATCGTCATTGGAAGTGGTTTTGGCGGCAGTGTATCTGCCTTGCGGTTGTCTGAAAAAGGGTATCGGGTAGCGGTTGTTGAGCAGGGCCGACGGATCGGTCCTGAAGCTATCGAAAAGGGCAACCATCACCTGCGGCACCTGTTATGGATGCCGGCTTTGGGTATGCGGGGCTATTTTTTTCAACGCATTTTTAAAGATGTGGGTATTTTCGGGGGGATCGGGGTTGGCGGCGGAAGCCTGGTGTATGCCGCCGTGCTATTGAAACCGCGATCCGGCTTTTATCAGGATCCGGCCTGGGCAGGATTGGGCCTGGATTGGGCAAAAGAACTGGCACCCCATTACGATACCGCCGAACAGATGCTGGGGGTGACGCCCAACCCCTACACGGATACGATGGACACCTATCTGGAGAAAACCGCCCAGGCCATGGGTGCCGGAGCGACCTATGGGCCGGTGCCTAACGGTATTTATTTCGGCCAGCCCGAACAGGTTCAAAGCGATCCCTATTTTCAAGGCCAAGGCCCGGAGCGCAAGGGTTGCAGCCTGTGCGGCGACTGTTTGATCGGGTGTCGCCAGGGGTCCAAAAACAGTCTGGACCAAAATTATCTGTACCTGGCCGAGAAAAACGGTGTTCGTATTCTTCCCGATCAAAAAGTCGTCCAGATAAGGCCCCTTAAAGGGGGAGGCTACCAGGTTCTGTTAAAACCCATGGGGATACGCCGGCCAAAGGCAACATCCCTGGAGGCGCAAAACGTCGTTCTCAGCGCTGGGGTGCTCGGCACCCTGGAGCTTTTGTTTCATTGCCGTGATAACGCACGCTGCCTGCCCCGCCTTTCTTCCCAATTGGGCCGTGTCGTGCGAACCAACAGCGAAGCCATTGTCGGCAGCCTGGCGCGGGACACCGAAATCGACTTGACCCACGGCACGGCCATCTCGTCTGATTTTTATCCGGACCCGTACACCCACATTACCCAGAACCGCTTTCCCCAGGGGTATACCCCCATGAAATATCAAGTGGCGCCCCTGGTGGACGACCCCAATCCGTTTAAAAGAGCGCTGCGAACCCTGCGGATTTTTCTGAACCATCCTGTTCAGTCCACTTTTTCGTGGCGTGCCCGTAACTGGCACAAGCGAATCAGCGTCCTCTCCGTTATGCAGCACCACGACAATCAAATCCGATTGACCTATGGCCGTAGCCCGTTTACCTTGTTCATGAAAGGACTGCAGTCCCAAAAAGTGGACGGCAAGTCAGCCCCGACGTACCTGCCCGTTGCCAACCAAGCAGCACGTATCTTTGCACAAGTCAGCAATGGTCAAGCACTGAATGTATTGCAGGAAAGTCTGACCAACCTGTCCACAACGGCCCACATTTTGGGGGGATGTCACATGGGACGCTCACCACGGGACGGTGTTCTCGATACGTCTCACCAGGTATTTGAGTATCCGGGATTATACGTGGTCGACGGCTCGGCCGTATCGGCCAACGTCGGTGTAAATCCGAGCTTAACGATCACCGCGCTGGCCGAACGGGCCATGAGTCTGATCCCACCAAAAAATTAGCCCCAATTGTACACGCGTGCGAGGATCTTAAATGTGTAAAATTGGGGCTGAAATTAACGATAGAAATTTTAGTCTTGCGCTTCTGCGCGACGCAGTCGCGTTTTATAAAATCGTTGAACGATTTTATTACCAGTTCTCACCGAGTAGTTCAAAATAGGCCTGGGGGTGGGCACAGGCTGGGCACATTTCCGGTGCTTCCGTTCCTTCATGTAAGTACCCGCAGTTAATGCAACGCCAGGCGACGCTCTGATCACGATTGAACACCCGACCCGCCTCGAGGTTGCCGGCCAAATCCAGGTAGCGTTTTTCGTGTTGTTTCTCGGCGACGCTAATCTTTTCCCAGACCATGGCTTGTGCCGGGAAACCTTCTTGCTCCGCTATTTTGGCGAACCCAGGATACATCTCCGTGTGTTCATAATGTTCACCGGCAGCAGCAGCCTTCAGATTGTCCACTGTGGGTCCGATGACTCCGGCCGGGAAAGCCCCCACGATTTCGATTTCGCCCCCTTCCAGAAATTTGAAGAATCGCTTGGCGTGCTCCTTTTCCTGGTTGGCGGTTTCCTCGAAGATTTGAGCGATCTGGACATACCCTTCTTTTTTGGCTTTGCTGGCAAAATAGGTATACCGGTTGCGCGCCTGGGATTCCCCGGCAAAAGACGCTAAGAGATTTTTTTCGGTTTGGCTGCCTTTCAGTGTTGCCATCTTCCTTCCTCCTTTTCTTTAGATATTTAAGGGTTATCAGTATAGGTGCTCCTGGCACGCGGAGCAGGTACCATAGAAATCAAGACGATGATTATCGATTTTAAAACCGGTTGCACGCTTGATCTGCTTGACCATCGCATCGATTGCGACATTTTCGTAATCGATTATTTTTTGACATTGCGTGCAAATGACATGGGGATGGGGGTAGGGCTTATTGCCGTCATAGCGGTTACTACCTTGGCTGAATTCCAACTCCAGCGCCTCGCCCATCGCCTTGGCAATCGATACGGTCTTGTAAACGGTTGCCAGGCTGGTAGTCGGAAAAGCGGCCTTCACTTTGGCATAGACCTGGTCCACGGTCGGATGGGTGTCACTGGCAATCAGGACCTGCAATATGGCCAACCGTTGTGGGGTTATCCGATGCCCTGCAGCCCGCAGTTTTGCAATCAGGTTAACGATACGAACATCTGCCTCTTGTCGCAATGCGCCACCCTTCATGGGGTAAAGCCCTCACTGTTTACGATAATAAGTGTTTATTAAGAATGAGTATCGTAATATCGCAGCGATCCTGGAACATGTCAAGTTTTTTTGGCGGGTGTTTTCGAACCTTGGCCGTCGGGCTGCTTGGTCCCAAAGCGCTTGAATTGCCGAGTCAAATCTTCAAACTCACGTTGCTGTTTTTGCAACAGGGCTTGGAAATCCGTGATCACTTCATCTGCTGGCCGGCCGGTATTTTGCGGTGCGCCACGCAAGCGATCGATTTCCTTGTGCAGGCGGGTAACTTCCTTTTGCAGGGATGCGTTTTGCGATTCGAGTTCACGGTAGCGCGCCATAGGAACAACGCTGAGGAGGTCGAGGTAATCTTCGTAAGCTTTGTTGAAGCGGTCGCTTGCCTGTTGCCAGGCGGTATCTTGGTCTGTGGCAGGGGCTTCGGTAGAATCTAAATTATATACCTGTTTAAACTGGTCCGTGAGGCTTTGAACACCGCTGGTACCTTGGGCCAGCCATTTGCTAAGGTTCTCCACCTGCTCCTGTCCTTTGGCGGCTTGCAACAACAAATTACCCAAAAACTCCAGGAATTGTTTGTCCATAAAAAACGCTCCTGAAAAAACAAATAAAAAGATGAAGGTAAAAGCTGCACCTCATCAATGAAGAGGGCAGGAAGTTTGTTTGCGCGATTTTATTAGAAGCCATCTCAAAAATAGGATTTTGGTCCAAGGTTCCTTCGACAAGCTCAGAACCAGCAAGGCGGGTGGCAGATTTAACCCGGAGGAATAGCGAGCTATTTTGAGGAGTCAAATCATGCCGCCCAACGCCGAGATTGGGCCAAAAGACATTTTTGAGATGGCTTCTATTTGGTTCTGACAGCCTGTTTCGTTTTGGCCTTTGTCTTCGGCGCCTTGCGCTTCGGCGTTTTGGCCTTTGTCTTCGGCGCCTTGCGCTTGGCTGTCTTGGGTTTATCCAGATCCAGCTGAAAGCGAACGGGACCGCGCCAGTTGCCTTTACCAAAGCGTGTGTGCAGAGCGCACGCCGAATCAGGATCGGACCAGGACGTGGCCATGGCCACGTGGCCTTTGGGAAACGGGGTCACTTCAGCGTTAACATAGTCGGTCGGCGCCAGGGCAGTCGCTTTCTCCACCAGGTCATCATGCTCACCGTAACAGATTAACCAGGGGATTTTTTTGGCTTTCAAGCGCTCCAATTGCAATTTTCGGCCAAACAATTTGACCGGTAGGGTCCCGTCATCGGAGATCGGCGTGCTGTAAGAGGCGAAGCTCATCTTCGTGATTTCCAGGGGCAAGTCGTTGCGCTCGTTGTTGAGCCAGTAGTTCAAGGCCGCCGCGGTTTTGCTGACCTGCAAATCAGCCGCATCCTGTTTGGCAAACATCATCAGGTCACGGTAAAAAGCGGCAATGGGCGCTTCGTTCGTGATACTCTTGAGCTTGTAAACCCATCCCATGAGCTTGCCGTCCGCGACCTTATTGCCGTTGGGCAGTGTCTTGGTTCCATAGGCTAGATGGTTAAACCTTTCCGGCAGGCGATTCAAAAAGCCCGCCAAACCCTGGCTGCGCGTTCCGTCCATGGGGGCAACACACGTAATAAAGGCATCCACCAGACCGTCGAGTTCACCTGACAACAGATTACATAGGGCTGAAAAACCGCCTTGACAGTAACCGTTCAACGTGACCGCCTTGCGGTGATTCTTTTTGATGGTCTCACAGAACAGGCGCGTGTCGCGGGCGTCATCTTCGCCGGTCATTACCTGCAACGCCGGTGTCGTGCTGATATCTTTGAGGATACGGATGTAGGTGGGCACTCCCTGGTTCGCATAACAGTGCGCATAACTTCGGTTCTGACCCGGCAAAAATCCCAGGATATTGGCCCCTAATACGTAGGGGGGCAGAATCAACAGCGGTTTGGCGCTGCGCTTGGTTTTAACTTTTTTGTCAGTGGGCGTAATCTGGTAGAGCAGGAAGCGGTCCGTTTCGGCAACGAGTTTGTCGACCCCACGCTCGAAATGAAACCCGTATTCTGGCTCAATCGCCGCGATCGCCTGGGGGTATTTAACGGCCAGCATTTCGGCCAGCTTGGCCTTGTTGCTTAAAAGCGCCTCGAAGCCTTGCCAGTCTTTATTGAAAAAAGACGCCCATAAGAAATCCTTTGGTTCCGTTGCCGTCGATGAATAACGACGCAAGGCTTCCAAGCTTCCTTGGAGCGATCGTTGCCAGATTTCGAAGTTGAAATTCCACAGACCCAGATATTCCTCCAAGGTGCTCCATACAGGCCTCTGGGGTGACTGCGCGTATTCAACATCTTTGAAATAATTGGTCGCGATAAGGTAAGGAATAAGGAGTTCGTTGGTATACCGGCTCAGAGCAGCGGCTGAATATTGGGATGCGGCCCAAAGGTCGCTCAAGGCCGTCATGTAGCGCTGCAGGCTTGGGGCCTTCGCTAACTGCTGAGGTGTGTTCTGGATTGGGTCGCCCATTGTTCAGCCTCCCTGACGTGATGGTTCGTTTTTGAACCGGCGGTCAACCGCCTTGGGCATGCATGCGCCCTAGAGCTTATAATGGCTTTTGGGCGCAAACGCATGTCAGCCGCTATTTTTTTTTGCCTGCAAAAAACGCCTCGACTTTTTTGAAATTCACGTCGACCAGGGCTTTGTAATCTTCCTGCCCTTGCTTGTAAGCCGCCATCCATTCATCGATCGCTTTGCGCCCCTCGGCGGGCAGCCAGGTGGCCTGGTCTAGCAGGGTCTGGGATGCTTTTTCCGATTGTTCCTGGAGCATCACCATGGCACTGAAAGAATTGTCAAAGGTTGTTTTCTGAAAGTCGAGCATTTGTTTAAGAAGTTGTTTCTGATCCATTTTGCACCTCATCCTATTTTTAGGGTTTAATGTTAAGCCGGTAACCGGCACATGACGAAATCTGATTCGAGCCAGGCAACGCCGCTTTGCTTGCTTGTGCGCTCAGGGGTTCCGGTTCTTCCTTTATCCTCATAATAGAGTCAAAATTAATTTTGTCAAGCTTTTTTTTGCATTGCACCATAGATTTTATTTTAAAATAAAATCTATTTGGTTGACATAAATGTGAACATAAACTAATATAATAAATACTTTATTATGATGAATAGGATTTTTGATCATTATTGACCCATCTTATTTATCGCATAGCAACATAAAAACCAAGTCAACCGTTTTGAATTTTGAAAATAACTCAATTGGGAAAAACTGTAATCATTCGAGAGGTAAGCTAAATGACCGGTTCCAAGATAAGGTTTAAAAAATACGCCAATCGCCGACTTTATGACATGGCCAAAAGCCAATACGTCACTTTGGCACAGATCTCGGACATGATCCGGGAGGGTCACCAGGTAGAAGTCATCGATGCCAAGACCAAAGAAGATGTCACGGCCTTTATTCTAACCCAGATTGTACTGGAAGCAGCCAAACAGAAAAACGTCCTTTTGCCTGTGCCCCTGCTGCACCTGATCATTCAATACGGTGACAATCTTTTAAGTGATTTTTTTGAAAAACACCTGCAGCAGACGCTCAATTCCTATCTCCAGTATAAGGCGACCGTCGAGGATCAATTCAAACAGTTTCTTGGCATGGGACTGGGCCCAACGGACCTGCCCCAAAAGGCCATGGCCAATCTTAATCCGTTTCAGTCGTTTTTCAAACAATTTGCAGCTTCGAAAGAATCTAAAGACGAGAAAAAGTAATATTTAAGGCCGGATCAAGGCTCTATACGTGGTCGCTGTGGGATAAGATAAACTTCGTAATGGGCTTATAATATTCTGTGAGGATTCGTTCGGAACGGAAAAGCCCCATATGGCCCCCCTCGCAGATCAGGTTGCGCTTTTGACTTGAAGGCCTATGGATAAGATCCATGTGACCTGTCGCCTGCAGGGGTGGTGCAATATCGTCTTTGGATCCTCCCAAAGCCCAAATCGGGACCGCCGGATAATTTTGAATAGCGACCCTCTTCCCGTTGATTGTCAGGGTTCCCCGAATCAGTTCATTTTTTACGAAAATCTTTTTATAGGTGTCCTGAATAAAACCGGCTGGAAAGTGAAGCACATAATTGTACCATTGATAAAACGAGGCCTGCCGTTCAGCTGCTGCCTGGTCACCCTGTTTCAGATCGGCCAAAAAGCGTTTTAAATTGCGATAATGCTGATCGAGACCCAAAAGATAGAAACCCAAAACCTGGTAACTCCCATCATAGGCTTCACGACCGACGCCCGGCCGGTCGGCCCTTATCTTCCGGCCGCCCAAATACATGAGCAGATCGATATAGGTCGTTCCCATAAAACGTGCAAAATCGGTCAAAAAACCTCTTTCGGCCTCTGTATGCATGGGCGATCCTGCCGATCCGAACGTTTTACCCAATTCAGGATTCAAGATAAGCGTACTCATCAAAAGCGGACCCGGCTGACAAATGGCGATCAAATGGGGGGCATAACCGGTCAATCCTTTTAAATGGGCCAAAACCTGTGTATATTGATCGACCTGCCCTTCGAAGCCTTCAAAATGGCGTTGGCCATCGACATGCAGCGGTATGTCGTCGGCACACTTTTGCTCAACCACCGCCATGCGCGAGAGACCCTGGTCGCGCATAAACAGGGCCACGCGTTCCGCGATGTTGGAGTGGTGACCTGCCCGCGGCGCAAAAACGACACCGTAGTTCTGAATACGATGCTTGCTAGCCAGCGAGATATCGATCAATCGCATCCCTGGCAAATCAAGCAGCACCCGGCTTTGGTCATAGGCCACCGACCATTCCTGCTCAGCGGGTTTGTCTGTAAAGAGCTTTAAAAGGGCGATTTCCGCTTGCCTCTCCCGCTGGAAACGATCACAATGGCCCAGGATGGTATCGGCCAGCCATTGCAGCATCCGGTCGCCGCTTTCTTTGCTCACTTTGTAAAGCGGCCGACACGTCCGATCGGTGCGTTGGCAAACAGAAGGCCAAAAATTTTCAGCCACCTGCCAACCGGCAGCATAGTTGTTACGGGCCAGGTCCAGACCCAGGTTGAAAGTTTTTTGGCCGATGGCAGCCAGGGATGCGTTCGCTTGGAGTGCGAACTTGCAGGTTTCGAGGCCATTCAGCAGGTGCGGAAAACTGGACAGAAAAGGAGCTGGCATAGTTTTTGAATCCTTATAAAATCGTTTCACGATTTTATTTTACGCGACTTCGTCGCTTTATTTTATTTTCACACGTTTTCGGCGAGAGCGCCCCCTGAGGCAGACAATTTCGCCACAGAGCCGGCGGGCAAGCTCAAGGAAACTGGCTATTATTTTGAGTTTTGTCAAGCGTTCTTTATTTTTATAAATCCAAAAATAGAGGTCAACTCATGTCAGACGCCCCTTCTACAAAAAATGTCCACCCCATGCTTTCATCGCTAACGCCCGAACGTGCCCGTAAAGGCAAAATCGTATCCGCTGAGGAAGCCGTGCGTGTCATTCGGGACAATGACACCGTGGCGACTGGTGGTTTTGTGGGAACCGGTTTCCCGGAAGAAATGGCCATTGCCCTGGAAGAGCACTTCAAAAAACATGCCACACCCTGTGGCCTGACCCTGGTGTATGCTGCCGGGCAAGGTGACGGAGATCAAAGAGGGCTGAACCATCTTGGCCATGAAGGCCTGGTCAAACGAGTCGTCGGTGGCCATTGGGGCCTGGTACCCAAACTCCAGAAATTGGCTTTTGCAAACAAAATCGAAGCCTACAACCTGCCCCAGGGCGTGATATCCCATATGTATCGTGACATTGCCGCCCACAAGCCACGCACCATCACTTCTGTCGGTATGGGCACCTTTGTGGATCCGCGCCATGGCGGCGGCAAAATCAACCAACGTACGGTCGAGGACCTGGTCGAACTGATCGCCTTTGACGGCAAGGAATATTTGGCGTATAAAACCTTCCCCATTCATGTCGCGCTGCTGCGTGGCACAACCGCCGACACCAACGGCAATATTACCATGGAAAAAGAAGCCCTTACGCTTGAAGCCCTCGCCATTGCCACGGCTGCTAGAAATTCCAGCGGTTTTGTCATTGTGCAGGTTGAACGGATTGCCGAACCAGGAACCTTAAACGCCCGTCAAGTTAAAATTCCCGGAATTATGGTCGATTGCGTGGTTGTGGCCCAGCCGCAAAACCACTGGCAGACGTTTGCCGAAGCATACAACCCGGCCTTTAGCAGCGAAATCAAGGTTCCGATGCAGTCGATTCAACCCATGGAGATGAACGCCCGTAAAATTATCGCGCGCCGGGCCGCTTTTGAACTCCAGCCCAACAGTGTTGTCAACCTGGGCATCGGCATGCCTGAAGGTATCGCCAGTATCGCCAATGAAGAAAAGGTTCTCGAATATTTGACCTTAACGGCCGAGCCAGGGGTGATCGGCGGGTTGCCTGCCGGCGGTCTCAATTTCGGGGCTGCCACCAATACGGAGGCGGTCATCGATCAGCCCTCGCAATTCGACTTTTACGATGGGGGTGGGCTTGACATCGCTTTTTTGGGTCTGGCACAGGCCGATCGTGCCGGCAACCTGAACGTCAGCAAATTCGGCCCGAAGCTGGCAGGGGCCGGTGGGTTTATCAATATCAGTCAGAATGCCAAAAAAATTGTATTTGTCGGGACGTTTACGGCCGGGGGCTTGAAAGTTGCGATCGCAAATGGACAACTTGGCATCACCCAGGAAGGCAAATCCCAAAAATTTCTGGACCAGGTTGAACATGTAACCTTCAGCGGGCCCTATGCCGTTGAGCGCAGGCAGCCGGTTGTTTACATCACCGAGCGCTGCGTTTTCCGGCTATCCGCTCAGGGCATGGAATTGATTGAAATTGCGCCGGGCGTTGATCTGAAGCGTGATATTCTGGCCCAAATGCAATTCGAGCCTATTGTCAGAGACCCTTTGCCGGAAATGGATCCGCGGATTTTTCAATCGGACCCCATGGGATTGCGAGAGGATCTTTTGACGCTTTCCCTTGAAGAACGTCTGACTTATGATCCCAAGGAAAATGTATTTTTTGTCAATTTCGAAGGCTACGCCGTCAAAACCTTGGAAGATGTGCAGCAGGTTGGCGACAAGGTTGCCGCCATTTTAACGCCCCTCAACCACAAAGTTTATACCATTGTCAATTACGACAATTTTTTTATTGCACCGGATATTGTCGAGGCTTACACCGACATGGTCAAAGATCTGGTCAAACGCTTTTACTCCGGGGTGACGCGATATACGACCAGCACCTTTTTGCGCATGAAAATCGGCAATGCCCTGGCCCAACGTGATGTCGCGCCGCATATTTACGAAAGCCGTGAAGAGGCCCAAGCGGCTTTGAAGAAACTGGCCTGATTGTTGCCGACCGCTGGTTTGTCTACAGCTATCCATTTGAGTCTCAATTGATACACATAAAAAACTATTTGTGGATGGTCATCAGGACAGAAGCGGTTTCAAAACCTTCAATCAGGTTCAAGGTCCCTTCGACATGCTCAGAACCGGCAAGGCGGGCGAATCGATTCAAGCACATGAATACACGGGGTATTTCGAGCATTGAATCATTCGCCCAACGCCGAGACCTGTCCGCCTTTGGAGGATTGGACCTTAGAGGAGGTTTTGAAACCGCTTCTAATCTTTTCGATCCAAAACCACATCGTATTTTTTCAGCTTTTTGTAAAGCAGCGTGCGGTGAATACCAAGCAATTTAGCGGCCTGGGCCTTGTTGTTGCCTGTCTCGATCAGTGCATCGCGGATGGCCTTGGCTTCTGCCAGGGCCTTGACATCCTTGATCGAGGTCTGGTTGTATCCCAAACGGCTTTTTTCGTTGCGCTGCAAAAAGAAGGGCAGATCGTGCTGAAGAATCCGGTCCCCTTCCATGGAAGAAAGAGCCCGTTCGAGCACATTGGACAGTTCGCGCACATTTCCAGGCCAATTGTAGCTTTTCAAGGCCAGTTCGGCTTCAGTCGCCATTTTCAAATCCAGCGCCATCCCTTCCTGGACCTTTTGCTGCAATAAATGTCGGGCTGTCGGAATAATATCGCCCGGCCGCTTGCGCAAAGGCGGAATATTGAGCGATATGACATTCAAACGGTAAAACAAATCCTTGCGAAAATGTCGACTGGCCATCAGGTCGTCAAGATTCTGATTGGTCGCGGCAATCAAACGAAAATCAGATCGGATCAAGGTGTTCCCGCCTACCCGTTCGAATTCCTTTTCCTCCAAAACACGCAACAATTTAGGCTGCATTTCCAGCGGCAGGTCGCCAACCTCATCCAAAAAAACGGTCCCCAGATGGGCGAGCTCGAATTTGCCGGATTTGCCATCAGAACGGGCACCGGTAAAAGCCCCCTTTTCATATCCAAACAATTCCGATTCAAGTAAATCCTTGGGAATGGCCGCACAGTTGATGCGCACGAAGGGATACAATTTACGCGGGCTGGCATGGTGGATCGCCTGGGCAAATAGCTCTTTTCCCGTGCCGCTCTCACCGGTAATCAGGACCGGAAATTGATTGGATGTCGCTTTTAGGGCCTCTTTTTTGAGGGCCGCCATTGATCGGCTGCGTCCGACAATGCTTTCAAAAGTATAACGGGTCGACCTCAGGTTGAGAAGTTCCTCTTCGTAGAGCTTCACTTTTGATTCCAACAGCGAGAGCTTATTGGCAAGTTTTCCTACATCTTTAACATCTTTGAACATCACCTGACCGAAAACGGCAATGACCTTACCATCTTTTTTGATCGGGATACGCTGTACCACCATGTTTTGGCCCTTGATGTTGTGGGTCAGGTTGATCTCCGGCTTGCCGGTTTTGGCCACAATGTGCATGCGACTGTTTTCCACCGATTCCGTGCAGTGTTTACCAATCTGGGTGGCCGGTTCGAGCCCCAAAAATTTCCCGTAGGGCTTATTAAAATGCGTGATGTAACCCTCGGCGTCCGTTACCAGAATCCCATTGTAGATGCTGTCCAAAATCCGCTCATACATATCCAGCTGTTGGCGCATGCGATGAACTTCTGAACCATCGGCTTCAGTGGCCATGAGCACCCCCTTTTTAATGTATCAATAATTCGACATGTATATAATCTGATACATTTTTTGGCGCCATTTGTCGATAAAAAAATAGATCCCCCTGTTTCTATTTTCCCTTTTTCAGACAATTATCAGTCATTATCCCTTTGATTTCGGGCAAAAGCTGATTGGATGTGACCGGCCTTTCTATGCCCGGCCTTGATTTTGCATCTATCCAAAGACGTACCACTGTTATCCATCCTTGAGCCGCAGCAGCGAGCGCATTCCCCGTTGCACCTCGACTGAGTTCACCGAAGTCTTGCGGCGGGGCGCTTCAATCTTGTTGATATGAAACCTCGTAAACAGGAGCTTGAACCATGGACATCAACGAACCGGCTATAAAGCACGAACAGATCCTAGTCCTGAATGATGCCAATTTCAATTCAGACAACGTGTGTATTGTCAGTGGTGCCGGTACCGGCATCGGCCGGGCGACCGCCATTGCGGCGGCGGCCAATCGCTTGATGGTCGTGGGGCTCGACATTAACGCTGCCGAGGGCCAGAAAACCCAAAAACTGGCCCGCGCGATGGGCGGCCAGATGATTTTCATTGAAACAGACCTTACCCAGGATGATGCGATAAATCACGCAGTTCAAGAGGCCGCTAAGTTGGGCCAGGTGAAATACCTGGCCAACATCGCCGGCATTCAGCATATCGATTCGGTTGAAAATTTTCCCATGGAAAAATATGATCTGATGCAGCGCATCATGTTGCGTGCCCCCTTTTTGCTCTCCAAGCTGACGATTCCGCACATGCAACAGAGTACGGACGGCATCGGTGTGATCGGCAACATGGCATCGGCCCATGCCCACATCTGCACCATGAAAAAACCGGTTTACAACATCACCAAATTCGGATTGCGGGCCTTGAGTCAATCCATTTCAGCCGAAGGCCAGGGCCGCGTCCGGTCTTTTTCCGTGAGCACCGGTTTTGTAAAAACACCTTTGGCTCTCAATCAGATTCCGGCCCAGGCCGAGCAAAGGGGCATCTCTCAAAAAGAGGTGGTAACGAATGTCATGATGGGCACATCGCGAATCAAGGAAATGATGGCGCCCATCGACGTTGCCAACCTGTTCGTTTTCGGATTTTCCCAATATGCGCGCTATCTGATTGGCGGGGATCTGCTTTTCGACGGGGGTATGGTTTTAACATACTGATCCAGCTCTTTTTCAACCAAGCCCATTTGGTGTTTCATCAAGAAACTATCGGGACATAAAGGATCTTCTTTTGATCAAGCCCTAACCATTCGCAAAGGAGGTGATCAATTTCGTTCAGCTCATATAAAGCACAATAACCATCAATTACACTTACGAAAAGCAAGGAGGTAGCATGAAAAAGATCGCTTTGATCGTCATCAGTCTATTTGTTTTTTGCGGTGTCATCGGTCTATCGACCGGCACTCCCCTACGCGGCTGAAAAAAATGTATTGCTGAAGGTTCCCATGGCCTATCCTTCAGCGCTTCCGGGACTCGGTACCACCATCATCTGGATGTCTGAAAGAATCGAACTGCTCAGCGACAACACCCTTAAAATCAAAATCTACGAGCCTGGCAAATTGGTGCCGCCGTTTGAAATGCTCGAGGCTGTCAGTAAGGGCAAAGTAAATGCATGTTACGGTGTCTCCGGCTACTGGTCCAAATACTTCCCGGCAGCCGACTTTTTTACCGCCGTTCCCTTTGGGCCCGAAGCTCGGAATACGTGGCCTGGATTTACTATGGCAACGGCATGAAACTCTGGCAGGAGATGTATGACCAAGGCGGTATGAACGTCAAGGCGCTGCTGTGCGGCGTCCTACCACCGGAAACGGCCGGTTGGTATCTCAAAGAGATGAAAAGTGTTGAAGACTACAAAGGGCTACCGATCCGCTTCTTCGGACTGGGCGGTAAGGTGTTGCAGAAACTGGGTGCCTCGGTCACCCTAATTCCAGGCGGCGAAATTTTTCCTGCCCTGGAAAAGAAAGCCATCGAAGCCTCTGAGTTCTCCATGCCGGCTATCGATACCAAACTCGGTTTTTACAAGATCGCCAAGTATAACTACTTTCCGGGATGGCATCAACAGGCCACCCTGTTTGAATTGCTCATCAACAAGGATGTGTGGAATGGCATGAGTGACCGCCAACGCTCACTGATCGAAACCTTGTGCCTGGCCAGTACGCTCAATACCATTGCCTGGACGGAATCGATCCAGTATGGCGTCATGCTCGAAAATGAGCGCAAACATGGCGTCAAGAACATGTATTTGTCGGATGAAATGCTGGCTGCATTTAAGGCGGCCTGGGTTGAAGTTGCCGAAGAAAATTCCGCCAAAGACGCTTTCTTCAAGAAAGTGTGGGATGACATACAGGCCTTCAGAGGCGACTATAAAATCTGGAAGAATTACGGCTTTTTGCCCAGGCCCAAACCCACGATGAAATAATAGGAATCGAACCGGGATACAGATGACTGTTCCCCGTATCCCCTTCCATCGCATGCCGGCCGGCACGCTTCCCGGGTTTGGCCGTGAACGACTGCGTTCATATGCTCTCGGTTAACCTGCCGGCGGGCATAGACACTTAACTCCTTGATGAATTCAGAGCGGGCCCACGATGACCGAAGAAAACAAATTGGTTCCCAACAAATTCAGTGATGCAATTGACGGCCTTATCCGCCGCATTGGCCTGGTATTCATGTGGGCTAACTGTATCGTCATTTTTCTGATCATTCTCCAGGTCGTTTTGCGGTATGGCTTTGGGCACGGCCTAGTGCTTTTAGAAGAACTCCAATGGCACTTCTACGCAGTGGCCATTCTTTTGGGTCTTTCGTATGCCGTGGTGACGGACGCACATGTCGGCATGGACCTGATCCGGGCCAGACTATCGTTCAAATGGCAGTGTCGCTGGAATATTTTCGGCATCCTATTTTTACTGCTACCCTTTGCCGTGATCATCTTTTATCAGAGTCTCGATTTCGTCTATGGATCCTGGCGGCTTAACGAAAGATCCGTGGCACCTATGGGACTGCCGTATCGTTGGATTATCAAATCGTTCATTCCGGGGGCTTTCGGCCTCCTCGTACTGTCAGCCCTTTCCCGTCTCGTACGTAACGTTGCCACATTAAGGAGACTGTAACTAATGGAAATGAGCGATTACCTCGTCATTAGCATGTTTATAACCTTCATTGCGTTGCTCTTCACTGGTTTCCCCATCGCCTGGGTACTGGGCGGAACAGCCGTTCTTTTTACCGGCGTGGGATGGATTGCCGACACGTATTTTGGCGGCTTTACCGGCGTGAATTTCCTGGTCTTCAGTATGAACATCAACCGGATCTATCGACTCATGTACAACTGGGTCCTGGTTGCCTTGCCCATGTTCATCTTTATGGGACTGATGCTGGACCGTTCCGGCATTGCTGAAAAGATGATGCATTCCATGCAGAATCTATTCGGCAAAGTGCGCGGGGGCCTGGCCGTTACGGTTTGTATGATCGGCATCATCCTGGCCGCGTCCACCGGTATTGTGGGAGCTTCGGTGGTCCTGCTGGGCCTTCTGACAATTCCGGCGATGATGCAACAGGGCTATGCCAAAACATTTGCCGTAGGAACCGTTGCCGGTTCGGGCACCCTGGGCATCCTGATCCCGCCCAGTATTATGCTGGTCATCATGGCCGATCAACTGGCCCTTTCCGTTGGCGATCTTTTCATGGGTGCTGTTTTCCCAGGCCTCATCTTGGGCGGCTTGTATATCATCTACATATTACTGTACGGTCTGCTCAAACCGGATTCCGCCCCCCTGGATCCCAATCGCAAGCCGCTGCAGTTCAGCATGATATGGGATGTTTTGAAGAATATCCTCCCGGCCGGACTTCTGATCCTTGCCGTGCTCGGCTCTATCTTTGCGGGCATCACCACACCGACCGAAGCCAGTGGTGTAGGGGCTTTGGGGGCCATTGTCCTGGCCGCCATCAACAAAAAACTGAGTTGGAAAGTGCTCAAGGAAGTCACCCTGGCCTGCTACAATACCACCGCTTATATCTACGGTATTTTGGTTGGTGCGACCGCCTTTGCTCTGGTGCTGCGGAGCTTGGGAGGTGATGAGTTTATCGAGAGCATCCTGACTGCCCTGCCCTTTGGTCCTTACGGGGTCATGTTCTTTATCTTGTTTTGTGTCTTTCTGCTTGGTTTCTTTCTGGATTGGATCGAAATCACGCTCATCATTCTGCCGTTGATCGCACCGGTTGTCGCCGACCTCGATTTTGCAATCGACGGCTACGGTGTCGTCGAAAACCCCTCGCTGGTCTGGTTTGCCATCATTATCGCCGTCACGCTGCAAACATCCTTCCTCTCGCCACCGGTCGGTTTTGCGTTATTCTATCTCAAAGGAATCTGTCCGCCTGAAGTAACGTTGAGTGATATTTATAAAGGGGTTGTCCCGTTTATTATCCTCCAACTCATTGGTATGCTGGTCATCCTGTACTGGCCGCAACTCGTTGTTTGGCTTCCAGCGGTTGCGTATCGGTAACTTTTATGGTGAAGCGTTAGAAGTGGTTTTAAAACCTCCCCTAAAGCCCAATCCCGGCATTGGGCGAATGATTCAATGCTCGAAATACCTCGTGTATGTCTGTGCTTGAATCGATTCGCCCGCCTTGCCGGTTCTGAGCATGTCGAAGGGACCTTGAGCCTGATTGAAGGTTCTAAAACCGCTTCTAAATAAATATGGCTTGAAAGAGGAGCAAATCATGAAACCACGGGACCTCTGTTACATCACGCTCGTATTTTTAATGCTGCTCTCCTCTCCCATAGACTTGCGGGCGGGTGATGCGCATGTTTACCCTCTTGGCGTGGCGCTGGGGCTGTCGGGAACCGGCACGCCCTATTCTGAAGAAGCGGTAGCCGCTATTGAAATTGCTGTAAACGAGATCAATGCGCAGGGTGGCCTACTGGGGCGGCATCCCATTCGATTGTTCATTCGAGACACCCGGACCGATCCCAAAATTGCCCAGGAAATCGTCACCGCTTTAATCAAAAAGAATAGGGTCCGCTGCATCATCGGAACCTATTCGAGTGCATGTGCCATCGCCATTAAGCCGCTTTGCCAGCAAAGCAAGGTCCTCCACATTGCGACCATCAGCAATTCAGAAAATATTACCAAAACCGATTTCAGTCCCTATACGTTTTCGATGGTCCCAAATACCTACATGATGGCCAAAGGGCTCGTGATCGGAATCTCCAAGCTGGCCGGCGAAAAAGGGTGGCAAAAATATGCAACCATTGCTTCAGACTACGCCTGGGGCAGGTCCAGCCAGGAAGTCCAGGTAGCCCTGCTAAATCAGTACGCGCCCGATTTGGAGCTGGTGGGCGAATACTGGCCGCCCCTTGGGCAAACACAGTTCAACACGTTTATTATCGACATCATGTCAAGAAAGCCGGATTTTGTTTTGGGAACGATCGGTGGCTCAGACAATGCCTATTTCATGCGTGATGCCCGCGAGTATCGGTTTTTCAAAAAAGTTGCCTACCCGGGCGGGCTCATCAGCGTTTCGGAACTGATCCGGCAGGCCCTCAGCATCCGCAGAGGCCGGTTTGGCCGCTGCCGGGCGCCTTTTTTTGCCCATCCGGACAATCCCCGCATGAATCACTTTGTTCAAAGCTATGATGCCAAGCTCGATCGCTATCCCACCGATTGGGCCGTCATGTCCTATGATGGTGTTCACGCACTCAGACAAGGTATAGAAGCAGCACGACAGTATTGACAGCGAAAAGGTCCAAAATGCATTAAAGGGTAGCACGATTAGCACCACTCGGGGCACCCTATTTTTCAGACCCATAGACAACCAATTGAGCTGTTCCGCCTATTTTGGACGGGTGGCCGATGATTCCCGATATCCCTTTCCAATTTATCACGAATTAATGGAAATCAAAGGGCCTGATATCTGGCGCTCGGAAGAAGAAATTTTTGCCGCCAGAAAAAAATAAATCCATACACGCTTTTATTTAATTCTTCGCAGGGTGGTCGCACAATTGGTGACCGCCGAGCCGCCTACATTGAAGACCACACCGATTTCAGGTGCACCTTTGGATGGTGCAACGCCGATCGGCTCACCTACCAGCTGTTTATAGGCCAGGGCATGCATGGAAGCACCCGTCGCCCCCACGGGATGGCCTTTGGATTTCAGCCCGCCGGACAGATTGATCGGACAAGCATCTTCAGGTGAATACTTCCCGTCAATGAAATCCCACCCCCCTTGACCGTCTTTGGAAAGACCCAACGCCTCGACACTCAGAACCTGATTGATGGTAAAGCAGTCGTGCACTTCGGCGAAATCGACGTCTTTAATTGAAATGCCGGCTTCGTCGAATGACGTTGCAATGGCCCTTTTCCCGGCGACCAGTTCGTGCATGTTCGGTCGTACCTGGATCGGAAGCCGTTCGGTTGTCATGCCGATGCCCGCAATTTCGACCACGCGCTCGTTGATGGACGCGGCCTCTGTGGAGGCTGACAACACCAGGGCTGCCGCGCCATCGGTCACCAGCGAACAATCATGGAGTCTTAACGGTGGTGCGATCATTGGATTGCTGCCTTTGCCTATATCCGGCAAATTCAAAATGGCCTCGGCTGTGGTGAGCCCCATCCTTTCCGGAGGGCTCCCAGGGCCGAAATGCGCCAGGGGATTTTGGATACCGTTGCGATAGCACAGCGCCGAAACGGCTGCCAGCATGCGACGCAATTCTTCGTCGGAAAACCCGTAATGCGCCTGGTAGCCTTTGGCATATTCTGCGAACAGCCCTGGGAAAGTCATGCCCTTAGACCCTTCCGTGGGCCAGTGCGAGGAACAGGCCAGTACATGGGTCATTTCCCCGGTACTCAGCAAGTTCATTTTTTCAACCCCGATTACCAGCACGCGTTTAAAGCGCCCGGATTCAATCCCGTAAATGGCGTTGTAGAGCGCCACCGATGAAGATGCGCACGCGCCTTCGGTTCGGTTGGTCGGTAAAAACCGGAAGGCCTCCGGAGCCACCTCGACGCCCAAAGGGCCGACATGTTCCTGATTCAAAAACAGGGACGGCGAACAGGACCCTATCCAGATACCATCGATTTCCTCGGGTGCCAGGCCGGCATCCTCAAGCGCCCCCTGTCCTGCTTCAACAAGCAGGTCATAATACGATTGGGTGTCTGTTATCTCGTGCGTTTCGCGGTTCTTTTCCACAAAGGCACCGAACTTGGTATTATACGCGCCGACAATGTTGACTTTGCTCATTTTAGACCTCGATATGTGTTGTGTTTTGTGTTTGGTGTAAACGCATAGTGCAAAGCGCTTAGCGCAGGGCGGAGGACCATAAGCACGCACTTTGCGCTATGCGCTCAGCGCTTTGCGATAAACCCGGAGCTCGCTCTTATCCTCTAGATCCCAGCCGCAAACCACCGTGAATATAAAAGACATCCCCGGCCAGGGCTTCATTGCGAAACAGTTCGCCCACCAGCGACGCCAGTTCTGCAGGCTCGATGAGGCGGCCAATGGGCACATCATTTAATATTTTCTCTAGCGCAGATTGCTTCATCCCTGTCAGAATCGGTGTTGCACAATACCCGGGGGCGATGGCCACACAGCGTATTTTGTGCGCCAAGCCACGACGAAAAAATTCAGCCGTAAGGACTTTCGGCATGACCGACATGGCGGCCTTGGTGGACGAATAGTTGATCTGGCCGGCCGTGCCCAAGGATCCGGTTGATGATACCAGGCAGACCAAGCCCTTACAGTCGTTGTTGATCATCTGTTCGACGGTTTCACGAACCGTCAAGAACACACCCGTCAGGTTGATGTCGACCACCTTTTGAAATTGCTCGAGTGACATTTTCTTTTTTACTTTGCCGGTCTCTTTGTCCGTGGCCAGCATCAAGCCGTCCATAATGATACCGGCAAAGGGCGCCACAAGGTTGATCTGGCCAAATTCCGCGATGGCTGTCTCGGCCAAGCGGGCACAATCGGTTTCGCTGGTAACATTGCACACGACAGTGGCCACCTCGCCTTGCAGGTTTGAACGGGCCTCTTCCAAAGCGGTTTCGGCAACATCACCCAGCACCACCTTGCCTCCTTGGGCCAACCAATATTCTGCGATGGCCAACCCGAGACCGCTTGCACCACCTGTGATAACCGCCACGGCGTCCTTGATCTTTAGCATCATTTTTCTCCTTAATCTTCGATGGTGATTGTAAATTAGCGTTCCAGTGGGCGTGGGAGGCACCCTATTTTTTTTAAACAGGCATATCAAACCAAGCCGCAGCTCCAGCGAAGGCTGTAGATTGAATCCGAGAGGAGTTTTTGAAACCGTTTCTAAGAATATTCCTCCCGCAGTTCTTTTTTAAGAACCTTGCCCATGGCATTGCGTGGAAAATCTTCCCGTATGATCACGCGGGAGACGCGTTGAAATTTAGCCAGTTTGGCATTCAGCCATTCCATGATTTCGGCTTCGGACAAGGAACTCCCCTCGTATAAGATTACCAGCGCAACCGGCGTTTCGCCCCATTTTTCATGAAGCACCCCGATAACCGTGTTGTCCTGAACGTCCGGGTGTTTGGCCAGCGCTTCTTCAATGTCACTGGCAAAAATATTAATCCCACCGGAAATGATCATATCCTTTTTGCGGTCCGATATGTACAAAAAGCCATCTTCGTCGAGCTTGCCCATATCGCCGGTTTTTAAATAGGTTTTCCCGCGTTCGTCCTGCCAAATTGACTCGGCGGTCTTTTCCGGGAGCTTGTAATATTCAGGCATGAGAAAAGAACTAAAGGCGATGATCTCACCAACCTCTTCTGGTGGAAGCCGATTGCCGTCGTCATCAATGATGCCCACATCCCATCCGACCGGTGGAAGGCCGATGGAGCCCATCTTCGCCTGCATGTCTTCAGGCTTCAGAGTTGTGGCGACCCCTTCGGTGAGGCCCCAAAGCTCCATCAGTTCCCCGGGAAATTTTTTGATAATCTCCTCTTTGGCCTGCTTTAACAGGGGTGAGCCGGCGGAGAGCCATACTTTCATGGAACTTAAATCGTATTGATCGAACGCGGGCAGGTCATTGAGCATGTTCAACTGGGTGGGCACCATGAAGGTGTGCGAACATTTTTCCTCCTGAATCAGGCGCAGGCATTCTTTGGTATCGAACTGGGGCATAATAACCAAGGTTCCCCCGACAAACATGGTCGGTAGAAACGTAAGCCACGTGCCATTGGCATACAGGGACGTGGTCACCAGGTTTGTGGCACCTGAATCGATCCGGAAGTCGATGGCAAACATGGCGGCAAAATTAAACCGGTTATGATGGGTGTGCAGAATGCCCTTAGGGACACCGGTCGTGCCGGACGTGTACATGATGTTGAATGGGTCCTCATACGCCATTTCAACATAGACTTCCGTGTCCGGGCTGTTTTGCACAAACGTTTCATAGGAATTCCAGCCTTCGGAATCTTGGCCTACCGCAAAAAAACAGTCACCCGCAATATTTTTCAAACCGCTGCGATGCGGCTCGATGGCAGCGAGCAATTTGCTCCCGGCAAAAAGGAACCGGGAGTCGGAATTGTCGATCATACGCGCCAGCGAATCCCCGGGGACCATCGCGGACAGGGGAACAATGACCCCGCCAGCCTTGACCGTGCCAAAAAGGATTTCAGCCATCTCGATGCTATTGGTCATTAACATGCTGACCTTGTCCCCTTTTTGAAGTCCCCGGCCGAGCAACCCATTGGCAACCCGGTTGAGGCGTTGGTTAAACTTGCGCCAGGTCAGACGCTTATCCCCACACACGACGGCTGTTTTGTTTGCCCGCCATTTGGCGTGGTGTGCCATGACGTTCGTGATAATGACATCGGGATTATCGAACCGCTTCATGATAGTCTCTCCTTGTTCGATTAATTGATTTCGTTGTAAATCAATAGAAAGCAATTGGCATACCAGCTTTGCCATATCCAGGAGAATTCATAGGCATGCGCGCATAACCAATCCGGAAAACACCAGATGATGAGGCCAAGACCCTGTGCATTGTTTTGGTTGTGTCGGTAAATTGAAAGGGGGTGTATTAAATTTGCTACAGCCTGCCAGGCAGCATAATCCTGAAGGTCGTCGGTCGCCTTGAGACCGGTTTAAACTCAATCGATACCTGACTGCTCGCGCACACTGCGCGCGATGGCGGAAACATCCTCATCTCCAAGTCCTCTGGTTATCAAACCGGTTTCGGCCTGTTCCACCAAGGCCGTCACGGGCAGGGTGACGCCCAGTTCACGGGCCACGTTCAAGGCGATATTGAGATCCTTGTGGTGCAGTTTGACCCGAAAACCCAAGGGGTAATCGTTGGCGATCATGTTGCCGGAACGGTTGGTCAAACCCCATGATCCGGCCGCGCCCCCCCCAACTGCCTGAACCACCTTGGCCATATCCAGGCCGGCCTTGATCCCCAGGGACAGTCCTTCGGCAACACCCCAGTAGGTTCCGGCCACAATGATCTGATTGATCGCTTTGGTTAACTGACCGGCGCCGATGGGTCCCATATGGGTTATCGTCGTGCCCATGGCCTCGAACACCGGCCTGACCTTTTCCACATCATCATCCGCTCCTCCGACCATGATCGACAGCGTCCCCTTTTGGGCCCCCTCCGAGCCACCGGAAACCGGAGCATCGATCATTTTGATCCCTTTTTGGGCCAGGGTTTCAGCCATCTGTTGCGTTGCCGTTGGACTGATGGTCGACATGTCCACCACGATGGCCTGCGCCTGGGCTCCCTTGATAACGCCATTTTCACCCAGGATGACCGCTTCGACATCGGGGTATCGCTGAGACAAGTAATGATCACTTCGGCCCCTTGGGCGGCTTCGGCCGGGGAAACAGCTCGCTTGGCCCCTCGGTCGGCAACGGCTTCCTCTTTTGATCGCGTGCGATTATGAACCGTTACATCATGGCCGGCCTTCAAAAGATTCATGGCCATGGGCGCACCCATGGTTCCCATACCGATAAATGCGACTTGCATTGTTTTTCCCTCCCAGTCGTTTATATGATTGCGGTTGTCAAAAGAACATCCCGATACTTGAAGGCATCGCCTATTTTAAAGACACCTAAATTGCTGGATATCGTGGACCTCGGGTATCAACTTTGGTAATCGAATCGTGAAAATCGGATCATGGTTTCCTTTTGTTTTCCGCAAGGGCCTCGGCAATGTGTTTGACTTGGATCTTGCTGCCACGTTTATCCATCCCGCCGCGCAGCTGCAGGACACACCCCGGACAATCGGTAACCAGTACCTCCGGGTTGGCCGCTTCGACATTGTCCAGCTTTTTCTTCAGAATTTCGGCTGAAATCTCGGGAAAGTCAACGGAATAGGAACCCCCGAACCCACAGCAAACATCTTCATCCCGGGTAGGAACATAATTCAGGCCGGCGACCTTTAGAAGGTTGCGAGGTGCGTCAACGACCGCCATCCCCCGGCAGAGGTGACAAGGCGCATGATAGGCGGTCTTTTGATCGCTTCCAGCAAATTTGCTTGAATCGACTTTAAGCACATCCGCCATAAAAGAGCTGAAGTCGATAATTTTATCGGTAAAGGCCTTTAGGCTTTCTGGTTTGTCAGAATCCAAAGCAAACAGTTTCAAATAGTTGTGCTTCAGATGGGAAGCGCACGAGGCACACAGGGTAACGATATAATCCTGCTTTCCGGCCGCAAAGGCCTTGATGTTCTGGCGGGCCACCTCCTTGGCGGTCTCCTCTTCAGCGGCCATCATGGCGGGTAGACCGCAGCAGGTTTGGTCCATGGGAAATGCCACCTGCACCTTTTGGCCTTCCAGCAGTTCGAGCAGCGCCTGGCCTTGCTCGGGGTAGATAAAATCAATGGCGCAGCCGGCAAAAAATGCGATGTTGTATTGCGGTGCATCAACCGGTTTGGATAGCTTCTGCCACTGGTCGCGGAAAGGATGCTTGGCAATGACCGGCAGGCTGCGGAAGCCATGCTTTTTTTCGAAAAAAAGCGGCAAGTGCCGAATCAGCGGCTCTTTGCCGGCCAGCGGTTTTTGGGCCAGATACGCTTGCCGTAAAAGAAAGTGGAAAAACTTACGGTTGCGCATGACTTTGCCCAGAATTAAATTTTTGACCGGTGTTTTGCCCTCGGCCGTTAAAACCGCCTGATACGTTTTTTTAACGAGATGGGGTAAGTCGATTGCCACCGGGCAGACGGCTTTACAGGCCTGGCAGTTAATACAATTCTGCACAATGGCACGATCATTCTCCTTACCGTGATAAAAAAGGGTCAGGATCAGGCCGATGGCCCCGATATAGACGTGCCCGTATTTGTGCCCGCCGACTTTACTGTAGATGGGGCAAACATTGGCACAGGCACCGCAGCGAATGCATCTGAGCGCCTCGCCAAAAACCGGGTCTTTGGCCAACGCCAAACGGCCGTTGTCCAAGAAGACAATGTGCATGATTTTTTTGTCATCAGGTGCCGAACGGCATTCGTTGGCGCCCTTGATCCAGGTAACATAGGACGTGATCGCCTGGCCGGTGGCATTGCGGGGCAAAAGCTTAAGGATGCGCAGGGCGGATTTCAAATTCGGCAGCAACTTGTCAAATCCGACTAAGGCCACGTGCACACGCGGCATGGTCGTTGTCAGGCGCATGTTGCCTTCGTTCGTGACCAGTCCCAGCGTTCCGGAATCGGCAATGGCAAAATTGGCGCCGCTAATCCCCATATCGGCTTCTAAATAGGCTGGTCGCAATTTCTTGCGGGCCACCTTGACCAGTTTGTCGATATCCTCTGAATCAAGTTTCTGCTGCGTCACTTCGGCGAACAAATCTCCTACCTGGTACCGTGAAAGGTGAATGGCCGGCATCACCATATGAGACGGTCCTTCACTGCGCAACTGGATAATCCACTCACCCAAATCGGTCTCGGTGACCTTGAATCCTTTTTTTGCCAGGTGGTCATTTAAAAAGGTTTCTTCAGCGGTCATCGACTTGGCTTTGATAATGTGCCGCACCTGGTTGTCGGCAGCAATCTGGGCGATGATGGTGTTTGCCTCCAAGGCATCCTGTGCCACGTGAACCTGAACGCCCACCTTTTCGGCGTTGGCCTTGAACGCGTCAAACAGATCCTTCAAATGCGGCAAGCTTCGTCTTTCCCGGCAGCAATGACATCGCGAATAGCATCGAAATCGATACCGGCATAAACATTGGGGCGATTTTCACGATAGACCGTGTTAAATTTATCCAGGGCTTTGCGTAAAAATTTGTCGCCAAGGGCAGCTTTGAGTTGTTTTTTATATGCTTTTATATCCTGGGCCGTTTTGATCATGAGAGCGTCCCTTTCCAAATCAAAATATGCAATTCCTGCGGGCCGTGCACGCCTATCGCCAGAACTCTTTCAATGTCGGCTGTTCGTGAGGCCCCGGTGATAAAAGCCGTGTAAGAAGGCGCATCCGTTTTTAGCACGGCATCCAGCTGCTCTTCGAGGGCCTCTGTATCGGGGAGAATGCTGGCCGCTTTTACAATGGCCACATGGGTTTCAGCCAGCATGGTGGCAATGCGGATATCTTCGAACGCAGAATTCAAAATCAGCGAGCCTGTTTCCGCGATACCGCCATCCACAAGGGTAAGGGCGGTGTGAATATGGTTGGCCTCGGGTCGCAAGGGAGACTCGAGAAGCGTCAATCCGGATGATTGACATGCTTCTCTTAAAATTTGGATGTCTTCATCGCCAAAGCCCGGGGCCGCGATGGTACGACCCTCTTGCTGCTGCGTTAAATCAATCGTATAGCGTATCGCGTCGCCCAAACTTTCGATTTCCGTCACAACCGCCTGGACGGCTTCTGCTTTGTTTTGAAACTTCTGGATAAGCTCAGATCGCTGCATTAAATTTAACTCCAAGTTGAATGATGAAATGGTTATCGTAATGTTATAATAACGGCTTTATCAATTTAACCGCATACGGCCAACTTGTAAAGTTATTAACTAATTGATAGCATTGTTTATCATTTTAAACCCAGAAAAAATTTTCAAATAACTAATATCGCACAGCGATTTTAGTTTTAGGGAGTCTGTGAATGGCCACCATGCAAACCCTGGCAAAACTCGTTCGGGAGCTCGAAGATCAACTGGTGGTCTGTATGCGTTGTGGGATGTGTCAGGCCGTCTGTCCCGTATATGCTGAAACAGGTCGTGAATCGGATGTGGCCCGGGGGAAGTTGGCCCTTTTGGACGGGCTGATGCAAGAACTGTTCAATGATCCGGACGGCGTGTCCGACCGGCTCAACAAATGCCTTTTGTGCGGTTCCTGCGCGGCGAATTGCCCCAGCGGAGTCAACGTACTCGAAATATTTATCAAGGCCCGCACCATCCTGACCGGCTTCAAAGGGCTTTCACCGGCCAAAAAGCTTGTTCTGCGAGGAATGCTGGCACGGCCGGAACTGTTTAACCGTTTGATGGAATGGGCACCCAAGTTCCAAAAGCTTTTTACCAAACCGGCCAACGCTACCATCGGTACCTCCTGTGCACGGTTTGCATCCCCCTTGCTGGGTCATCGACACTTCAAGCCCATTGCTTCCAAGCCCTATCATACCCGTGTGCCTGAACGCGACACACCCGCCGGGTCAGCGGGAATCAAAGTCGCCTTTTATGTCGGCTGCCTTATCGACAAAATCTTTCCTCACATCGCCGAGGCCGTTGTGGACGTTCTCGATTATCATGGCATCGGTGTTTTCATGCCACCCGATCAGGGCTGCTGCGGCATTCCGGCGGTTTCCTCCGGGGATTTTGAAACCTTTCAGCGTCTGGTGCGACACAACCTAAAGCTTTTCGACCGGAATGACTTCGATTACCTCGTGACCGCGTGCGCCACATGCACTTCCACGATAAAAAAGATTTGGCCGCTGATGGCCGATCGTGATAACGGCTTTGATGAAGCCCAAGTAGCCAATATCGCTCAACGGACGATCGATATCAACCAGCTGCTCGCGCCACGGATCGATGCACAAACAACGCAAGGGAACACCAAGGATACGGTAACCGTCACCTACCATGACCCGTGTCATCTAAAAAAATCTCTCGGTGTCACTGCTGAGCCGCGCGCGCTTATCAATGCTAACCCGGCCTACCGTCTAGTGGAGATGGCGGACGCGGACCGCTGCTGCGGGCTGGGCGGAAGCTTTAATTTGCAGTATTATGACCTTTCCGCTAAAATCGGGCATCTGAAGCGGGATCACATCAAAGCCTCGGGATGTTCGGTTGTCGCAACCAGTTGCCCGGCCTGCATGCTGCAAATATCGGACATGCTGTCCCAATCCGGCGACAACGTTCGCGTCAAACATCCGGTTGAAATCTACAGGGAGTTAATAAAAAAACCATGAAACTGCCATTAAAACCCATCAAACACAAGGGCGTGAAGATCGGTCACATCGACAACCTCGAACAGTTGCTCTGATTCTGAATCGCTTTATCACGCTTGCGCCGATGTCAGTCTTGACCTGGCCATAGCTTTTCAAGACGTATCATCTTTTTTATAAACCCATATGGGGCGCAATTTAATGGACTATCGATTATTCTATTGTTTACCATTTTTTTTGTCGGCTATCCTAATTTTCATTGTCGCTCTTTTTACCTTGCGGAAGATCAATGTCAGAGGCGGTTTGTACTTGTCTTGCGTCTGCCTGGCCGCCACCGTTTGGGCGACCACCGAGGGAATGCTATATCTCGGTTTTGACATTGAGACCAGCATGTTCATAACCAAGTTACAATATTTTGGAATAGCGGCCCTGCCCCCCTTTGCACTTTTATTTGGTTTGTCTATTTTTAGTATAGAATCCCGGATCACTCGCATCGCGCGGTTGGCACTTTTTATTATCGCGGCTGCAATTGTCCTTCTCGTCTGGACCAATCCTCTCCACCAGCTCTTTTTTACAAAATACTACGCCATTCAAACAGAGCCATTTCCAATGCTCGGATTAAAACATGGCTTTATGTGGTGGGCCGTCATTTTATATCACTATTTTTTAGTTGCCGTTCTGAGCATAATTCTTGTGCGCCAAGTGGTTTCATCGGCCGGTTATCATCGTTCACAAGCAGGCGTCATGTTAACCGCGGTGACCTTCGTCTGGCTTTCCAACGCTGTTTATATTTCCGGAAAAAGCCCCGTGCCCAACATGGACGTAAGTCCACTCGCCTTTGTATTGGTCGCGGGTGCAATGGCATGGGGATTTTATCGATATAGGCTATTGGATATCTTGCCAGTCGCCAAAACAAAAATCTTCCAGAGTTTGGATGATATTATTTTGGTAGCAGACCAAGAGAATCGTATCTTGGACCTCAATCGAGTGGCCGAGTCGGCATTTCAAGTCAAAGCATCTCAAGTAATCGGCCAAGAGGCTGTTAAAGCGTTTAATAAATTCCCTCAGTTTTCAAAAGTCTTTACTGTAATCGAACCGACCGAAATTTATTTGAATCTGGATGGGCGGGAACAAGTGTACGATCTGCGCGTCTCTTTTATAACCGATAAAAATGGATTAATGCTTGGCAAAACAATTGTCTTGCGAGACATGACTGACAAGAAAAAGGCCGAGGAATCGCTTAAGCAGAGTGAAGAACGTTATCGCTCATTGGTTGAAAATACGATGGAAGGCTACTTTATATGTGAAATTCCTTCAGGGCAATTTCTTTTTCTTAATGAAAGATCCTGTGATATCTATGGATATACACTTTCAGAAGGTTTAAAGCTTACCATTTGGGATGTGCTCTCATCGGAAGAACATGAACGGGTTAAAAAGCGTATGCAGGCCCGGCAGGAAGGTAAAAACCTGAGAGCCGAAAGACTGACGTACACTTCGGTAACCAAAGACGGATCAACCATTCGCGTTGAGATTTCTACCTCTTTAATTACATTCCACGGTCGCCCCGTTGTCCAAGGGGTTATCCGTGATGTCACCGAGCAAGAACGCCTTGAACATCAACTTCAACAATCAAAAAAAATGGAGGCCATCGGTCTACTTGCAGCAGGTGTCGCCCATGATCTTAATAATGTTCTGTCAGGGATTGTTTCATACCCCGATTTACTATTAATGGATCTTCCAGAAGATAGCCCCTTAATAAAACCGATCCAGACAATACACAGTTCAGGTAAAAAAGCGGCTGAAATTGTTCAGGACCTCTTAACGCTTGCCAGAAGAGGGGTAAGCAACAAGGCCGTTTTAAATTTAAATGCTGTCATCTCAGATTTTTTGAAATCGGCAGAATATGAAAAACTAACTTCGCATCATTCGAATGTGTCTGTTGAAACGAATCTTGCTAAAAATATTCTAAATATTGAAGGATCTTCAACGCAGCTGATAAAAATGATAATGAATCTTGTGTCGAATGCAGCGGAAGCCCAACCAACAGGCGGCCAAATAACCATCTCAACACGGAACCAATATGTTGACACACGCATTCAAGGGTATGAAGAAATTAAGGAGGGCGATTTCGTCGTTTTAGAAATACAAGATATGGGATTAGGCATCGCCGCTGAAAATCTTAATCGAATCTTTGAGCCATTTTACTCTAAAAAAGTAATGGGCCGCAGTGGTACCGGACTTGGAATGGCCGTTGTCTGGGGAACGATCCATGACCACGATGGATATATTGACGTGAAAAGTAAAGAAGGTATTGGAACGACATTTTCTCTATTTTTTCCTGTAATGCGGGATAAACAAATAACGAAAAAAGAGTTTATACCGATTGAAGAATATCTGGGTAACCAGGAGACAATATTGGTTATTGACGACATAAGGGAGCAAAGAGAGATTGCCGCAACCATCTTAGCCAAGCTGAATTATTCCGTGACGAGCGTTGCAAGTGGCGAGGATGCGGTCACATACCTGAAAGATAATTCTGCTGATTTATTGATTTTAGACATGATAATGGAACCAGGAATTGATGGATTGGAAACATATAGAATCATTAAAAAACTGCACCCTAACCAAAAAGCGATCATTGCAAGCGGGTATTCAGAATCTGAACGTGTTAAGGCGGCTCAAAAATTAGGTGTCAGCAAATATATTAGAAAACCTTACACGTTGGAAAAAATTGGACTCGCGGTAAAGGATGAGTTGAGCAAATAGCGATTGCGTTACCATTCACATCACGATGCTCAGCAAAGCATTGCGCTAGCGATCTTTGGATTATGCTGACGCATCAAAGATTTAGCAAACTACTGAGATATTGCAAATATCAAAACTGAAGTAATACATTAAAAAGTTGGGGTATATGTCGCATCACAACTTCCACCATACTTTTGGTGCTGGCATGCTATCGCAACCAGAAGTGACCTGATTTTTCTTCCACCCCAAATGTATGATTGATTACATTTTAACGGCTCAGTGGAATCTGAGCAAGGTTGGTGGTACGGAAACCCTAAAATGAGCTACGAGGATTTATCTGGGTAAACAATGGGACTTAATCGTATCATTGGCCGCATATCGTAGGCTAATTCTTATTGGTTTTAGTTTTTGTATCTAAAATGGCCGACATCAATTTTTCACCTGCCACTTCAACATGGACTTGCATTGCAGCCTGGGCTGATTCAGAATCACGTGCTTCAATAGCCTTCAAAATTGCTTCGTGCTCTTCAAGCACCTGATCGTATCCCCAATTATATTTCGCTTTTTGCTCCATCCAGTGACGCATTGGTTGCCTCAGTTCAGAAAGAAATCTCATTAACACGCTGTTGTGACTGGCTTTTGCCAGCGCTGTGTGAAATCCAAGGTCAGCTGATATCAGTTTTTGACCACTTTTTTTAGCTAATAATAATTTATTCTGCTGAGCCCTAATCTCATCGATATCTTCTTTTGTCGCTCTTTCAGCCGCAAGCCGTACAATTTCCTTCTCAAGTACAACACGCGCTTCGACCAATTCACGAATCTTTTCATGTCCGATTGTGATGAGAGACAGTCCAATGGACTTTGACTGAACTTTATCCGTTGAATCGGTAATCTGCGTCCCATAACCTGGGCGAACGGTAAGCAGTCCGATAAGTTCAAGGGCGCCGATTGCCACTCGAATAGAGCTCCTTCCGACACCAAATCGTTCCATCAGCTGAGGCTCAGGAGGAAGCTTATCCCCAGGTTTTAGCTCACCACTGGCGATCATAGCGACTAAGCTCTCGATGATTTGGTCAGTAATCCGTTTCCTCTGAATTTTGAATGAATTTTGCTTCATAAAGCCCGCCTAATATTAATGTTAAGATAGTCATTTATTAGAATGATGAATAAATAGGATCCTGATTTCAATTTATACCTGTCAGCGCGCCTTTATTTTTATTGACAATCAAAAAAAAACGCAATAGTAAAAAGCATAACGTATGACGTTATGATGGTATGATGAGCATATGTTATTGATATGACAGTAAAAACAATTCATCAGCGATGCAATCAAAATATCAAATCACCGAATATCATCGATCCCTACTGCTGTTTGAGATGCGTGGACAACGATATATAATTTAGAAATATATATTATTCCAAATAGTTACGATTTTTTGCGTTAACAATCAATTTATAGACAGCTGTCAGGAGGGAGAAGAACCATGCCTAAATTTAGCGCCAATCTCACCATGATGTTCAATGAGGTTGATTTTCTGGAACGCTTTTCAAAAGCTTCGATGGCTGGTTTTAAAGCGGTCGAGTATATGTTTCCTTATGATTGGCCGAAAGAGCAGCTCACTGATGCATTGCATCAAAACGGTCTTAAGCAAGGATTGCACAATCTGCCGGCCGGTGATTGGGCCGGAGGCGATCGCGGCATTGCCTGCCTACCCGATCGTAAAGCAGAATTTGAGGACGGCGTCGGTTTAGCGATCGAGTATGCCAAAGCGCTTGAATGTTCGAATCTAAACTGTCTAGTCGGATTGACACCTCAGGGGATTTCGCAGACAAAAATTCTTGAAACTCTCATTACCAACCTTAGATTTGCAGCAGCGGCTTTAGAAAAGGAAGGAATTAAGCTCTTGGTTGAAGCGTTGAATAATGAGGGTATACCAGGATTCCACCTGGTTCGGACCCAAGACGTTCTTCAATTGCTTGATGAAGTCAATCATCGCAACATTTGGTTCCAGTATGATGTTTATCACATGCAAATTATGGAGGGTAACTTAATACAAACGATCTCTAAGAACATCTCCCGAATAGGGCATATTCAAATTGCTGACAACCCAGGGCGACATGAACCCGGTACCGGAGAGATTAACTTTACCAACTTGTTTAACGCCATCGACAACACGGGTTATTCCGGATGGATTGGGTGCGAATACATCCCCGCCGGGAAAACGGAAGATGGCCTTGGTTGGATTAAATCATATTTAGAAAGGGGGGATGATTGATGGCAGAAATTGGATTTATCGGTTTGGGAATTATGGGCAAACCAATGGCTGGCCATTTGGTCAAGGCTGGCAACAACGTTTTTGTTTATGATTTGTCACAGGATTCGGTGCAACAACTAGAGGCCCAGGGTGCCCAAGCTTGCAGCAATTGCAAAGAGGTCGCAGAAAAATCGAACATCATTTTTATCATGGTGCCAGATACGCCTGATGTTGAAGCTGTTTTGTTTGGACCGGGTAGCGTTTCAGAGGGCTTGAAACCAGGAGCTATAGTAGTGGACATGAGCTCCATATCTCCGATCGCCACCAAGGAATTTGCTCAAAAACTCGGTGAAAAAGGGGCAAAGATGCTGGACGCACCTGTGTCAGGCGGTCAAGTGGGCGCAGAAAACGCCGCCTTATCAATTATGGTTGGAGGAGACCCGGAGGTTTTTAAACAAATTAAACCATTTTTTGAACTAATGGGAAAAAACATTGTTCTCATAGGGGGAAATGGCGACGGCCAAACCTGCAAAGTAGCCAATCAGATTGTTGTCGCTTTGACCATCGAGGCAGTGGGCGAAGCATTGTTGTTTGCAACCAAAGCAGGTGCAGATCCTTCTAAAGTTCGTGCGGCATTATTGGGTGGCTTTGCTCAAAGCCGAATCCTGGAACTGCATGGAGAACGGATGATCAAGCGCACATTTGATCCTGGATTTCGCATTCGACTACATCAAAAAGACTTAAATCTGGCGCTGCAGTCTGCGCGCAGCATGGGAATGAGTCTGCCCAATACAGCGACTGCTCAAGAGCTGTTTAACAGTGTTGCAGCCCAAGGTGATATCGATTTGGATCATTCGGCGATGGTCTTGGCTCTCGAAAAACTGGCAAACCATCGGGTCGGTGAATAGCGGCAATCCAAAATATTTAGGAATCGTCTGTTGTAATAAAAGCGTCCCAACTTATCTACAATCCGTAACATAATTTGATCCCTCAAAAAGGAGGTAAAGATGACTGAAGAAAAGAAGGATAAGAAACTTTCCAGGCGTCGCTTTCTAAAAAATGCGACCGCCGGTGCCGCAGCCACTACCATTGCGGTCCCCTTGTTCGCTAAACATGCATCTGCTGCTCCAATTACAATAAAAATCCAGAGCATGTGGGATGCCGGCACATTGGGCTATACCTTGTTCAAGGAATTCGCCGAGAATGTAAACAATGCGTCGGAAGGCAAACTACTTGTTAAGCCATTTCCAGCCAAGGCCATGGTAGGCACGATGGAGATGTTCGATGCGGTGAAGGCCGGTGTGTTTGAGGCAATGCACACCTCTGACTCATACCAACCCGGCAAGATCCCCTGTGCCACATTTCTCACCTCCTATCCCTTCGGGATGGATCGTCCAGACCAGTGGGAAACCTGGTTCACTTCACTTGGAGGGAAAGAAATCGCCAGGGAAGCTTACGCTGAGCATAACATTTACTGGATTGGACCCATACAGCATGACGACAACATAATCCACTCTAAAGTACCTATTCGATCCTTTGAGGACTATCAGGGAAAGAAAATGCGTTTTCCGGGAGGAATGATTGCTGATATTTTTAGGGCTGCCGGTGTTTCCACCGTGCTTCTTCCTGGTGGAGAGGTCTATCCGGCCCTTGAAAAGGGTGTCATAGACGGCGCTGACTTTGTGGGTGCGGCCATCAATTACAATCTGGGTTTCGGTGAAGTGGCCAAATATATCATACTGGGTCCTCCATCCACGCCATGTCTCCACCAACCCGTAGATTGTCAAAGTATCGGCATAAACATGAAAACCTGGAAAAGCATGCCAGAGCACCTTCAAAAGCTTTTCGAAATTGGAGTGAAGGATTTTTCCTGGAAACAGTACACGGCCGTCCAAAAGGCCGACATCGAGGCCTATAAGAAATTGCAAGAAGAACAGGGGGTTGAGATTATACGGCTCAAGGACTCGGATATTGAAAAGTTTAAAAAGTTCGCCCCCGAACTATGGGTGAAGTGGGCTAAGAAACATCCTCTTGCCATGAAAGCCTTCAAGTCTCAATGGGAGTTCATGAAATCCACTAAGGTAGGCTATTATACGGATGCGGATCTTGTCGATAGAAATGGCAAACGAATTAGCTTATAAAACTAATAGCATGGGGGGCGAGTTGCCCTCCATGCCTCAAAATTTAGCAGTGCATCTTTGTGAGATTTGATCCAAAAGGATTAAAAGGCTTCATGACTGCCAGTGGTAAGACAAACAATTAGAGGAGTTATGCATGGCGCGATTAAAAAGATATATGTCAGCAGTAGATAAAATAAATTTATTCTCCGGCCATGTAATGGTTTTCGTTCTCTTGCTTGCGGTTTTTGTCATTAGCTTCGAGGTTATGATGAGGTATTTGTTCAACATGCCGACAAACTGGGGGCATGAATCGATGACGCTTTTGTTTGCCATTATGTATATAACCCTGGGGGGCTTCTGTCATTATTACCGAGGGCATGTCCGTGTTGATATACTTTACTCTTCCTTATCTCTGCGTGGAAGGGCAATTCTGGATATCATTACTTCTGTTTTCTTCTTCATCTACGCTTTTGCGCTTACGTATTATTGTTGGAAATTTTATTGGAGCTCGCAGACGATGATGGCTGGCGGAACCATCTTCGGTACCATGGTACCGGGTGAGATGTCATTTACCGATTGGGGGCCGCCGCTATATTGTGTTAAATTCATGATGCCACTCGGCGGGCTTCTTTTGTTGTTACAGGGAATAAACTGGTTCATACGGGATCTCCACATGGCTATTACCGGAAGGAGTCTTTAGTGATCGAGCTCAGCATTGAATGGATTACAATTTGGATGTTTGGGTCCATGTTGATCCTCATGTTTTTGGGTTTACCCATCGCGTTTTCAACGGGCGCTGTGGGGGTAATATTTACAGCCCTACTCCAAGGTCCTGACACGATTGCGATTATCCCTACCAGAATATTCGGATTGATGAATAATTATTTGCTCGGTGCAATTCCACTTTTTATCGTTATGGCGTGTATTCTAGAACGGGCAGGATTAATCTCGGACATCTATGATATGATCCACCAATGGTTGGGATGGCTTAAGGGCGGTGTTGCATCGGCAACCGTTGTTGCCTGCACGATGATTGCCTGCATGGTGGGAATTATTGGAGCCAGTGAAGTGACCATGGGGGTGATCGCCCTGCCGGAAATGCTGCGTAGAAAGTATGATAAATACATTGCCCTTGGCTCAATCCTTGCGGGCGGAACCCTTGGAATTCTTATCCCTCCAAGTATCATGCTGATCATCTACGGTATGATTGACCAGGTTTCGGTTGGCCAGCTTTACGCGGGTGCTTTTTTTCCGGGCTTTTTGCTGGCTGGTATCTTTATCGCCTATATAACCATTCGGTCATACATCAACCCGACCCTTGGCCCTCCGATACCAAAGGAGGAACGTGCTTCCTGGAAGGAAAAAATACGCCTATTACTCCCTATCATTCCTTCAGCCATTTTGATTTTCCTCGTCCTCGGTACAATTGTTCTGGGTGTTGCAGCGCCTACGGAGGCGGCCGGCGTTGGCGCGTTGGGGGCTCTGGTTATATCTGTGTCACGCCGAACACTAACCTTGCAAAATCTTATATCTGCCTGCCTCCAAACGATGAAAACAACGACGATGGTTCTTTGGATCATGTTCGGCGCAAATGTTTTTGTCGCCTTGTATGTTATGGTTGGCGGTGGCGAGTTTGTACAGGAGCTCCTTCTCGGATCAGGCCTCGGCAAATGGGGGATCCTGATAGTGATGCAAATCATGCTCGTCGTTCTCGGAGCGTTCATGGACTGGGTCGGTATTTTTATGCTCTGCATCCCACTGTTTGGTCCCATAATTCGACAGCTCGGATTTGATCCTATCTGGTTCGGTGTATTGGTTTCTGTAAATATGCAGTTGTCGTTTCTCACGCCGCCTTTTGGCTATGCGCTCTTTTTCCTGAAAGGCGTTGCGCCTCCCGAAATCACAACTCGAGATGTATGGATCGCCGCAATACCCTTTGTCGGACTTCAGCTTATTGGATTAATTCTTTGTATGGTATTCCCAGAAATTATCTTATTTTTACCAAGATTAATTTTTGGCTAAAAGCTCCGTGTATATCAGCATCAATTAGGATGGAAGACAGCATGACGAAAACAAAAATTATATTCGAAGCTTCCCGAACATTTGTCACTATATTTTATGCGATCCTTTTTACCTGGACTATTATTGCAGTCCCCCTGTTGATAAGCAGATCTTCACAAATTAGCAACGCCTGGCTTGGAATGACGGCTTTTATTATCGTCATTACCTGGTATTGGTCCCTCGGCCTGGTATATAGCATCGTGTTAGAAAACGATGATATCGTCAGAATGAAGAGTTTACGGAGGGACCTAATCTTCCATATAAATGACTTTCGCAAAATAGAGGGTCCGCCATCTCGAATCGAATTTGGGTTTATCAGGTTCCGGGTAGCAAGGGATACCATTTATGCTTTTTTTAATGCTTCAGAGCCGTTAAAAAACATATTAACGACAGTTAAAAATAAAAGTGCGGGTACCCTGTTCATCAAGTTTTCTTCGGGCTATTTCAATAATTCTCTTCTTTAAAAGAAAGGGAAATACGCATGGCATTTGTATTGTGGCCTAATATTATTTTATTTGTGTGTGTTGGAATTGTTTTAAGCATCATTGGTTATATCATATATGGTGGGATTGTTGGTTTTGAAAATACCTTGCAAGACTTTGAAAATGATGAAGTCCGTTGCGAAACCGAAGTTGAGCAGAACTGTGATTAGTTGAACCAAACAATGAGTGACCTATCAGTGTTCTTTCTTTTATATACATGAAAGGTATGTTCCCAGCGACTTCAGCGGAAAGGAGTCTCCTATGCAACGTCGAACGCTCGTTAATACAAAAAATGCACCCGCCGCTTTTGGGCCTTTTTCTCAAGCACTCAAGACCGACTCGTTGGTATTCACATCCGGCCAGTTGCCAATCGATCCGGTGTCAGGTGAAGTCGTTGGTAAAGATGTAACAGCCCAGACGCATCAGGTATTGAATAATCTCAAGTCAATTCTCGATGAAGCTGGAAGCTCATTAAATGATGTTGTTAAAGCCACGGTGTTCATTACAAGTATGAATGATTTTGACACAGTGAATGAAATCTATTCAACCTATTTTGCCAGCCCATTTCCCGCGCGGTCATGCATTGAGGTGCCCAGGTTAGCAAAAGGAGCCAAAGTTGAGATAGAAGCAATCGCCCTTTTAAATCAACGCTAAAGTATTGATAACTAAGCATTTCTGAATACCTGCCAATACAAATACCAGGAAAAAATGGTGTCAGAGCTTGAATAGTGAATAAAAATTTGAAAGCAAAATACGATAGTTCATGCCGATAGGATCTCACCATGCACGTTTCTGATCGTCTATAACACTGCCTATAACTTCTGTGTTTCAATATCACATTTGCATCCGGATCAATTCACGAATCAAATCAATCAATAATACAGGCCCAGTCACTACCTATTGGGTAGGTCAATTTTTGATAAAATGAACGATTAGTTTTTGTTGCTATTCCTCCTGATTAGCTTTCACTGATAAATTAGAGTAATCGGTGACTTTGCCTTATATCTCCCCTCTCCAAGATATAGGCTTTGATATTTTTAGAATTGATTGAATGTTGGTTTACGTTGAACGCTATAATATCTTGAAGTTAATTAAAGATTTGATATATTAATTAAAGCATATTAAGTGCAATTCCACTTATATTAATCCCCTCCACTACAGGCTACCGATATTAATGGGTAACCAAGATGTTTGATGAATAACTATCACATGGGGGTAGATTCATGCAAAATGATCTAAAACACAAATTATACATGGGTTTTCGCGGTCTTATGTTGCGGATTCCACCGCTGCTTTCAGATAAAGGGGCGAGGAAAGGCGTAAAAGGGGCCAGGGCGAATGCGGCTTCTTTATCGATAGAGGAGCGTAGGGTCCATCACTTTATCGTTCTGAAAATGGCGGTTGTCAAAGACCCTATCACAGCTGAGCTTATCGCCGGGGAGTTGGAGATACCAATTGATCGGGTGATTGAAATTATCAACAAACTTGAAGACTTGAAAACGTTTATTTATCGAAGCGATGGCAAGGGGATAAATTGGGCTTATCCGCTTTCAATTGAAAATACAGGTTTCAGAATGACGGCCTCTTCCGGCGAGCATTTTTTTGCCGCCTGAGGGGCTGACGCATTCGCGACTCCCTTCGTGTATGGGAGATTACAAAAAAAGAAATTGTCTTTCACCATTCAGGCAGAATGCGCCAACAGCGGCAGGCCCATTGAGATCGCCCTTGACAGCGAGCTAAATATTAAAAAAGTAAACGATGGGTCCGATCCTATGTTCTGCTTACCGATAGTAACCTTGGCAAATACCAAAGAACCAAGCATTGTAGATATATTCTGACGAAAATCTTTGCTCTTCTGGTCAGAAGAGGATGTAAGAGAATATAAAAGGAAAGAGCGCGATCTCAGAGTCTATATGAACCTAAGTAAAAGAGCGCTTGCAGGTGTTAAAAGAATGCAGACATCGATCTTCGGTTTTGATGAAATATAGATTCAGAACTTTAGGGGAAGTTCATTAGCTAAACCTCAGATGTTGTGTAAGTCAATTTTACCAAAAGTTCACGATTGCTGGCATAAATCGAGTAGAGCAATACTTATGAATTTGCGTTAATTGAATCCTGTGCAAATAAAATTATGAAACCTAAAGCTACTGACAAGAAAGCTTCGTTATTTTCACCATTCCTAAATGAGATTATCCGTAAAAGTTTGGTTATATACCTTCTATCTGCTGTTGCTGTACCGGCTATTTGTTTCATTTTTGGATGGCGCTCATTAGAAAATATTTGGGCCGGATTTTATATATGGATCCGTTGGGCTGTCGCTGTTCGGCATTCTGATTTTGGCCGGGAATACTGTACCGGCTCAACTTTCTCAACTTTCAATCCCTAAATACATTGTTCCCTCTCACAAGCGCCATCAGGAAGCCGAAAATAATAGTACTTCATATAGGAATGGGGGAATAAGATTCTTTTTAACGACATTAATATGCGGAGCATTTTTATTTATGACAGGACTTTATTTGAAAATGTTGTGATATTCTAAACCCAAGATGTAGTATAGGCCTGTTTCAACAGAAATCGTTAATTGCTGGCATTAATCAACTACAGCACCGCCTATAGATACTGACCCTAAATTTGCGACATCACAACTCTTGCTAAACTTGAAATAGGCAAGGTATCACAAGTTTTGACAAACTCGATATTCGTTTGATATTCTCCATATATCTCAACCCATCACAAACATGAAAAATGAGCCAATCATACAACTTGCAGAATCCCATGATGCTTTTTCTCTATCTAAGCTGGCTGATAAATCCTTCAGAGGTGCCTTCGCCAAACTGAGTGATAAAGAAAATTTTGAAACATATGTTGCTCTTTCATTTACGGAAGATCAGATTCGATCTGAAATTCTTGATAGTGCTTCCACTTTTTTCATAGCCAAATTGAATGATGAATGGGTAGGGTACGCTAAACTAAACCAAACTGTTCCACCAGATTGCGTAAACCAAATCCCATCTATTGAACTTACCCGACTCTATTCCATGCAAGAATATTTAGGTTGCGGTATAGGTCCTTCTTTGATGAAGGCTTGTATAAACTATGCCCGCGAAAAAGATTTTAAATCGATCTGGTTAAGCAGTTGGAAGAAAAACAGCAGAGCAAATGCATTTTACACCAAAATGCGGTTCCAAATTATCGGTAACACAACCTTTGCTTTGGGATCCGATATCCAAGACGATTATATTTTTTCTAAATTGATAATTTGATTTAAAGAATCTTGTGAATGGGTAGAAAGATTGCAAATAATACCAAAAGTGGACAACTCATCTATTTTGTAGGGTAATTTATTTTGTCCGGCAATCACGAATGTTGAGAATGGAAACAGGCATTAATAATATTCTGAAATCAATTGGACAGCTTGCGGTTGGGCTCACATTATTCTTTATAATCTTTTTCCTCTTTATTTATTGGTATTCAAGCGGCTATAGGAAGTATGTTGTTTATGTCCAAGCTAAAAACGAGGCCTTATTTAACGCTTCTTTAAGCGCATCAGACCCCCAGATAATAGATTGTGGACGCAAATATAAAGAAGAAATAATTGCTATTGATAACGAAATTGACAATGGAGATGGACCTAATTCCGGAAAATTAAGATGGTATGTATGCGGTGGAATAGATTGCGATGAAGGGTGGGAAGACCGCTTCATTAGAATAAAATAGGGTACAACAGATCAGCGGAGCAAAAGGTGCGGAGATAGCAGCGATATATACATCGTCAAATACAGCCCGCATAATCAATACTGTACTTAAACATATTGGCCTGAACACAATATATGGGCATATCGTTGCCTGATAATTTTCAAGGTTTCTGGAATAAACCTTAACCCTTGGCGGTGTTGACATCTCCAACAAAAACAAGGTTATCAGGCACCCGAAAAATCACCGGTATGCGAAAATAATCACAATCGACCAAATATTGCATTGATAGACCCTACCGTGGTACCGTGGGCATTACCATATAGTATCGGCAATAATTCAAAAAAACTGATAACTGGACTTGTCTCCATGCATCAAAATCTGAGCCACCTTTTCCTTGCTCGAAAATACGCAACAATTACAAGCCTCAAACTCACTCAATAAACATTTTCCCAGTTGCAGCTGACTATACCACAATATGGTCGTATTTTAATCACCAGAACCCCGCGAACATCTGTTAGCTTCCACAAAAAAGGAGCGCAATTACCCATGACTGCCAATAAAAAAGATCAAGTCTGCAAGCTACTGAAAGGTATTGAAACAGGTAACCCAGAGTCCGTTACTGCAGTTAACGAAAGCAAGTATATTCAACACAACCCTTTAACTCGTGAGGGAAATGAGGGCTTAGCAGAGCTCTTTTTACGTCTGTCAAAAATGTCTCCCCGTGTCAATATCGTGAGAATTTTTGAGGATGGTGACCACGTCTTTGCCCACACCGATTACGACTTTAATGTCTTAGAAATTGGTTTTGAAGTTTTCCGATTTGAGGATGGACTGGCGGTCGAACATTGGGACAACCTACAACATAAGCCGAGTAGTCTAAACCTTTCTGGTCACACCATGATTGACGGGCCAACTGAAGCAACCGACCTTGACAGGACTGAAGAGAATCGGAATCTCATTAGGTCTTTCGTTGAAGAGGTTCTTGTGGATGGTCAACATGATAGACTTGAACTCTACATCGATAAAGAAAGCTACACAGAACATAATCCGTACATGTCCGACGGTCTGCAGGCGCTACGTGAAGCGCTCTCTATCAATGCTATGGTAAAAACGTACGACAAACTTCATCGTTTACTTGCAGAAGGGAGTTTCGTACTTGCTGTCAGTGAAGGCTCCCTCGATGGAGTCCACTCCTCTTTCTACGACCTTTTCCGAGTTGTTGAGGGTAAAGTTGTGGAACATTGGGACACTATCGATGCGATTCCCCCGCGCAGTGAATGGAAGAACGACAATGGCAAGTTCTAAAACCTGAACGCAAAATGGTGAGACATCATTATAACGACAAATCAAACCATTAAATGTGCATATACAACATATTGTGTGAGCCTTCTCGCTCTAGAATGATCGATTTCTGGCATTAATCAACACCATGAAGCGTAGTGACATCTCCAACATATCCTCCAAACATCAAAGGTTTCGGAAATACCTGAAAAGCTGTGAAACCGTATGTGGGGTTCTTGCTATCGAGAAAAGACTGAAAAACTTCTGGACAAATGTTGAGTTTAAATTGTTAAAGAGCTGGCGGCCGCACTGTTTTAAACCCCAGTTATCACTCGTTCAACGCCGCTCGGACAATGCGATCCACATATGTAAAAAACCCACCATTATGAAAAACATTTCCCAAAAACTATGAACTACAATACCCAAGCCTGTACCATCTTTCTTCCAGCAACCATCTAACTATCTGTATTTATTCAAGCTGAAAAGGTGTCTCATATTTGCACGTTTCTTGCATATATTTATAAGCCAATCTACCCAATCTATACGCCAAATTACATTATATATTAAACTAACTTTTGCGCAGGAGCAAAAAGCTTCGGATCTGAACTAGGTTGTAACCACTGGGCCGTTAGATCACCGGATTACCATACAGGTTATATTGACGCTATTTTGATGAAAGGAGGAGAGATGAAAAAAACTTTGTTATTATTATGCCTATGTATGATGTTATCAACCCCTATACATGCAGTCACAATTACATTTGATCTAGACCCAGCAGGCAGCTATCTAAACCCATTTACTAGTGTCGAATCATCATTTGTTCAATTTAGCGAAGTTGGTAGTGGCGCTACGGAGCGGTCGCAGTCAATCCCAACCAATCTGATAGCAATGTTTTAGATACCGGCATGGGGGGTGGAGGGCCAGATCAGTTTCTTATGGAATCAAGATTTTGTAGTTGATTTATCCTTCGACATCGGACATCCTTCTGGTCTCACCAATATGGACGGTTGGCTTCGTGTTTATGATGAATTTGAAATACTTGTAGCAGACTATAGAGTTGCACTTGACTCTGATAATTTGTTTAACCAAGTTATTTCTCATTCTGGGGCGCCGTTTTTAACCGCAAGATATGCCATTGTTCCAACTGGAGTACCGATTGGGGCTGGGCGGGAAGAAGATATGATAGACAATTAACTTTCACTCGTCGATTCCTGAGCCCGCGACTATACTTCTTTTAGGCACAGGCTTAATCGGGCTGGTAGGTTTTAGGAAAAAGTTTAGGAAATGAATACGGAGAAGGTAAATATGATCACAATTAGAAAAGTCTATTTAGCATTTTGTTATTTCGCTCTTCTTACACTTATTTCTGCGATCCCAGCCAAGGCGGATATGGTGGGTTTAATGAATCTTGATTGGAAACTCAATTCTCATTTCAATATTCTCATGAATCTTGAGGATTTATCGCAGAGCAAGTATTTAGAAGACTTGGTAGGAAACGAACGTATTAACTACGGAGGAATCAGATACACTCTCTAATTCTCTTTCTGAGACTTTCTCTACGGCAAGACTCGAAGTTACGGTTACTGGGATGGGAAATGCTATTGAGGTGCCACCGTGGCTATAAAGCACATGGCCGAGGGTGTTCAGAGCGATATGTTGCAGGGAATGACAGACCATAATGGTATGATTTTGCTGGAATTGCTAGGAGTACCTATCGACCCTACCGAAATCATTGTAGAAGCATCGGGTGTGGCGGGTTACGATCCTGTTTCCGAAGCAGTTATGATTTTTGCATTTGCCACAGTCGATTTACAAATCGACCTAACGACTGGTGTTGCTTCTATCCCCGAACCTGCCACGATGCTCCTTTTAGGCACCGGACTGATTGGGCTTATGGGCTATAGGAGAAAGTTCAAGAAATAGCCTTGCATATCAATAGAAACACCAGGGGCAGGGTCTTCAATGGCTCTGCCTTTTTTAGTTTGCCATTTTTTCGGAACGGCAAAAAACCTACCCATCCTTGATGGGACACGGTGTTGCATTCCCCGCATTTGCGGTCCATAGGTCTTCCGTGAATTACAACCGACTTCAGGCTGGTCGTTACCACACCGTAGATTGAAATATCAAAGAACAGGTATTTATTTATGATTGATGAGGTCGGCAGGCTTTAGAGGCCCGCCTCAATATATCTCTCTCACCCGACCGCTCCACTCCCATTACTAGGCAAGAGATGTCCCCTAAAAATCTCTGTAAACGCCTTATTGATGGGGCTTTACAAAGATTCGCTATTTTTTTCGGCTCTTTTTGGAAATGTGGCATATTGCCTTGAATTTATTATAAAAAACCTCTTCCATCACATTTCGCAATTTTTCGGGTATATTGGGCCTCAATAATGTACGAATCATGCACACCCAAAACGGGAATATCCTGGGCGGAAAATTGCAGTCAGAATATCCTCACTGAATATCTGCATCAAGGCGTTGAAGCTTCCTGCCGATATCTTCATCAACATGTCTGCAATGGCTTCATGTTTTATCATGACAGCTTCAACTAATTCCCTTAAGCTTGATAGTCTCAGGGGGTGGTTTAATGTTGTGCCGATTAATTTCCCATTGAATAGACTTTCTGGTTTTTTCCTTATCTCCCGTGTTGTTAGGAGCATGAATGTAATTCCTTTAATCAAACCCCTGTGGTCCTCAGAATATCCGGGCAAATCATACAGGTCGCCTTCATGCTGAAGCCCTTTCAAGGCATATAAAATTGTGGGGTGATAATTATCGAAATCAAGTTCAACCACCGGAGCCTTGTCTATTTTCAACATGCAGATCGGTCAAATTCATTTAGAGATTGCCATTCAGGGCCATAGAACCGCCCACCGTGTTGAAAATCTATGTTGAACACACTATGCATTGATTTGCGGTGTATCACATTGCCGCTTGGTTTAACGATGGAATGACAGGCAAATAATTCATTTAGCTTTCGTAATGTTTCCCTGTGCCGATTCCGTGAAGTCGTTATCTTCAAACCGCACAGGTTGCTTAAGTTCATCTCTAAGCACTATCAAATCTCTTGTTCCATAAAGCTTTATATCGCCCTGATTAATATCGTATTGGGTAAATAGCGCCTTGAGCTTATCGGTTGCTCTCATGCGTGAAATTCTACGGAGTTCTGGATCATCACCAAAGTAACCCAACCTGTTTTCAATTAGTCCATTGTGTTCAAGGAAATCGGTAACCTTGCGTATATTGCTGGCTGAATAATTTTTAAGGTTATATTCCGGGGCATGGTCGCTACGGCTATATGAAATGTATCCATCAGAATCTAACAGATTGATTAAAACGATTCTCAGGCATCCTCTCAACTTACCCTTATATTTCCCTTGGCTTGGTTTACCCGGCATAGAATCAAACAGTTGCCCTATTATACTGTTAAGCCCCTTTGATATGAGCTTCATTCTAAAATCGATTTTTGGACAATCGTCTAAATCAAGCAATCAGTAGCCCCAAATAAAAAACCGGGAGTGTCGCTTGGACACTTCCGGCTTACTGGCTACTGGCGCTACTGGCTTTAACTGGCTCGCCGCTCTGGTAATTGTTACATGAAAATAGTGACGCTATTGCATCAGGTAATTTCCTTTTCTGGTCTTCTTGATTGAATAGGTTCGTGTTGTGTGTGGAGTGATGATCTTAACGGTTTTCAGGTCTTTTGGTTTCTTGGGATAGAAATCATGCAAGATGATTTGATCACCCTCTACCCGGTCAATTTTGGGTTTTGCATTCTGTTGCATTTTACCTCCAAAAAGTCTGCAAACGTTTTAGACCCTACCTCTACCATTAGTTAAAAATAAAGTGGGTCTGAAAGGACCTTGAAAGGGGTATGAACAGCCCATGATTGTATATTGGATTCAGGAATCACTGGCCGTATTTTTCTTGATAGCGTTTATGCAGATAGTCGATAACATCCTGTTCAAAAAAATAGCGCCTATCTGACTTTTCAATAAATCTCAGGCCACCTCTTACCCAATGTGATAATTGCCTACTCTTGCCACTTTTAGTTACGGGTAGATCGAGGTGGCCGCATAGTTCTCGTTCTGGCCATATCTGATTGAGGCTCTCTGGTCTTTGCATCCGTTTCCTCCTCCGGGTATTTGTTTTCCATAAAGGTTTGTATTGCGATTGCCTTTTCTTTGTGTCCCGATTTCATGGCAAGCAGATAACCCCACTCCAATTCAGATTGATCAAACTTCATTAGGTGCTGCACGCATGTGCCGCATGTAAAATATGTTCCAGGTTCAGGTTTGAATATGTGCTTTCCTTTGCGCTTGCCAAATTTAACCTGTTTGTCATCCATGCCACAGATTACACAAGCCATTAGGCTGCCTCTGAATGATCTTTAAGCCAAGCCATTACATCCTCGAGAACAAAGCGATTGTATTTCCCCACAGATATTCTAGGAATAGCATCGGGGCCAGTTTCCCTAGTGCGGCTATAAATCCAACTTTTCTTAACGGATAAAACCTCTGCAAGTTCATCGACGGTTAATAGATGGTCCATGAAATCCTCCTGTTCAAAGATTGTAGGTTAAACGCAAGGGTGGTGGAGAGTTCAAACACTGGTCCACGCCCAACAATTTGAAACAATTGGAAAATAAGTTAATTAATTTTTATTTTTAGTGATTTTTTTGCTTGACAGGAGGTGTGGATAAAAGGTATGCTCTACATACATTTGTTGTGTGAGTTTCCGAACTCCACACTTTCCTGAAACTCCGGTGTTGGCGCATCGGAGTTTTCTTTTTCCTTCCTCATTTGTTTTTTCGACATCTTGACTCATTGTTTAGATCATAGCAGGGTGACTATCGAAAATCGACTGGAATAAGACCGCTTGCAGAGATGTCAAACTGAAGGTTTGGAACCATGCTCAAACGTAGGCCATCGACGACAATGGCGACTTCTTAAATACATCAATATGTTGTTGTTTGTCAATATTTAAATGCTATATATTGGGTATATTTGGCTGTCGGGCCAGGGTGTTAGAGCCCTATAGAGCAGCCTTCTGCAGCGCCCTGAAGAAAGGTCCGGGGAAAGCGATTCAGGAAAACCGCCTTTCGGGGAGCTCACCCTATCCCCGGAGTCTAAAAAAATGGTGCCCAAATGGTGCCTACAATATAAAACAGATTTGAAAAAGACCAGCAATCAAAATATAACAAATCCAAGTTCAAGCCCACGATAATATACAACAAAAAACAACACGGTAAAAGCACATAAACTATTGAATATATT
>CAWDIC010000015.1:0-16778 GCA_963802265.1 uncultured delta proteobacterium | reverse complement strand
GCACCTTTCACCCGCCCGACGGTTAAATGCGCCTTGAAAGGCCTTTTTTCAGGGGGAAACCCAACCGCCACCAGGTTACGATCGATGGACTGCTGCAGCGCTATCAAAGGTTCCACGTCACCGTTGATACCGACCCAGATCACCCGTGGCCGCCGTATTCCCGGAAAGACACCCAGGCTCCGTGCAAACAAGGCCATGGGCGGCACATTTTCGGCCGCTTTTATCAGGGCCTGGTTGATGGCCTCGATTTGATCGGCTATGACAGCCCCTAAAAATTTCAGGGTCAGATGGAGATTGTCTGTACGAACCCACCTGACTTTAAATCGTCTGGCCTTTAGTGCATTCTGAATTTCCTGGATGGATGCGACCACCGCCTCTGGCAGATCAACGGCCACGAAGTTCTTAGCGTTTCCGATCGGTCGGTGATAACTGTCATCTCAATTTTCAGGGCGACACGGCCTTGGAGCTCGGCAGCGTGAATTGGGGTTCGCCCAGCAAAAATTCTCCCTTAGATATCCATTCCTTGAGTAACGCGGCTATTTCGCGGGCTTTGACCATACTTGACAAGCGGCACCGTCTGTATCTTTTGGCCTTTTACGGTAATTGTGCCGCTTTTAAGGTCCGCATAACTCACTTTGGCAAGGCTTGTGGAAACACCATTGGGATAATCGTTGCCGTAATCGATCACCTGGGTAAATAGCTCTTCGTCCGAAACAGCGGTATAACGGGCCATCTCCTCGTTCAAAATTGGGATGGGAACCCCCAGGCCCACGGACAGGGAGCAGCCATAACCCTGAATGCTCACCCCCATCAGCCACTCGGGGCTCATTGTCTTCAAGTCGCCCATGACCCACATGGTTCCGGCCGGTCGGGTCGGAACCCCACCTTTGGTCCTTCGGGCTTGCGGTTTATGCTGGGTGCCGTTCCAGGTTACATAACCGATACCGCCCCCCAAAAAAATTCGCGTTCCCAACCCGATGGTTTGATAATAGGGATCGTTAAAAAGCGGACTCAACTGCCCGGCCGAACAGTAGTTGGCATTTCCGCAGCCGCGGCTTCAAGGTGCCCATGTACGTATAAACCGTCTTGTTGGTCTTGTTCACGGCGCAGTTGTAATTTTGGTATCCATTACGCGGATTGCAAAGCACCGCATTGGGCAGGGTTCGCAGGGTTACTGTCTTTCTCATAATCACGGTTGGGATAACAATCGGTGCCATGGCCGATCGCCCTCAGGTGGACTTTTTTATTGGCTACCAAATCCTGTATAACATGCCCGCCACCGTATATGAATTCACCAGGATAGACTTTGTTGAGCGGATCATCGACCGATGGTTCGGTTGCACCGATATAACAATCCACAGCCGCAATGCCTGCATAGGCGGGCACATTGTTCAACCACACATGGGAGGCTTTGATCCCCGGAACAGCATGACCGAAGTTGATGAAAGCCCCGGAAGAGCACATGGGCGCAAAGGTCCCGGTTGTAACGACATCAACGGTTTGGGCTGCCTTGACCGGCCCTTTGGATTTAACGACATCGATCATCTCCTCGGCTGTCACGACCACAACTTTGCCGGTCTTTATTTTGGCATTGATCTCCTGGTAGGTTTTTGTAACTTTGTGTGTTTTCATCCCTTCAACTCCTATGCGTCAACGGACTTGGTTGACTTTTTAGTGTCCGTCAAGAAATGAGGATTTTTGTGCGCGTTCCCCTCGACAGGCTCGCAACAGGCAAGGCGGACGGCAGATTTAACCCGGAGATATAGCGTGCTATTTTGAGGAGTTAAATCGCGGCGTCTAACGCCGAAGTCGCGCAAAAAGACCATTTATTGATGGGCACCCATTACCCGGATGGCAGACTCGCCAGCGCCCGTTCTATTTTGTTGGTGATGTTGTTTTGAATCCATGACAGATCCCACCATTCCCGTGGGTTAACAAAGGTGTTGTGTATGAGCATACTAAAGTGGAGGTGATCGCCACCTGCCATACCGGTCCTCCCTGTCATGCCGATTATTGCGCCTCTCTTCACGACCTGGCCAGGTTCCGTTGCCATGCTGCTTAAATGGGCATACATGGAAAACACCCCGTACCCGTGATCGATCACAACCGATTGTCCATAAATCCCCAAGTTGCCGGCAAACGCAACTTTTCCACGGTTCGCCGCGGGAACGGGCGATTGAGCGGTCGAGGCCAAATCTATGCCAAGGTGAACCTGCTTGTCAATCACCTGGCCTTTGTAGGTGTAGTCGCGCCGATCGCCAAACCCGGCCTGTTTTGCTGATGCCGGCAACCTGGAGAAAGCCTTGCTCCAATAAATTTTAGCGTCGGTTGATTGCACCAGATCACGGATGGTTTGATAGTTCAAGGTGCGCAGATCACGATTGATGTATAAAAACCGATCCACGGGTGAAGGGCCGATCTGCGAAGGGATCACATTTTCGAACTCGGGCAACTTGCGCCGGAAAAATCCGTCTGATAGCCGAATGACATCCTTTTTGAACTTGCGCTTTTTTATATAGAGATGAAAGCCTTTACGGCTGTTATTGCCGGCTGAATCAATTGCTTTAACATATACTTCCGTATCCGGGGAATGATCATGGGCCAGTGCCATAAAGGCTAAATAAACGGTCTTGTCGGCAAAGGGCCCGGGATATCCGCGGAAAAAATGGTCGCCCACAGCGATGCCGCTGACGGGACATGCTTCCGATAAACGGTAAACGACCAATCCGGTGCCTCCCTGACTGATATTGTGCACCTGACTTACCATGTTGATTTGAGGCGGGATTGTGTCGATCACAACCTCTTTTTCGAGATATACCTTGTTGCCATGCCCCCAATGGCGCCAGGAGTGGTCGCGTGCCACCACACGCAACAGGGCGTTACCGTCCGACAGGCCGATTTGGAGGGGGTCGATCGCGATGTTGTACACTTTTTTCAGCTGGTTCCCTCCCCGACCAAACCCCCGCGACGGTAATGTTTCTTCAAACAAAACCGTTTCGCGGCCGTCTTTATAAAGCGCAACCCAGAGCATGCGGATGCCGCTTTGGGCGTCTTTTACGGAAATCGGCAGTGTTTGCGAAGCACCGATGGTATTGGCGACGAGGTCCACTTCAAGTTGGGGCGCCTTACCTTCCATGCGTATCACAATCCCTCCGACCAGCGGCACGCCGATGATCAGACAAAGAACGATTAGCAATCCAGTTTTTAGTCTATTCTTTTTATCTTTCAATGCGTTGAACCAACCTTTCCTTCATGCACCACAAGCGCAGAATAACCCAATAAAAACAAGGATACAAATTGCATCCTTGAAATTTGAAATGCTCAATTTAGGTAGTGTCCGCCCAGAAATAGGGATTTTTTCGTGAGATCAAGGCGGGCTTCAGATTTAAACCGGAGGAATAGCGTGCTATTTTGAGGATTTAAATCATGGCGCCCAACGCCGATATCGCGGAAAAAGACCATTTATGGTTGGATACTAGGTAGCAGTTAAAGGCCTTCTAATCAAGGCCTGTTTTTCGATTCTTGACTTTTGAGACCCCTCGCGATACGCTTCTATACAAGTTTTATGCCTAAATTCAAAATTGTGTAACGATTTTATATAAAACAACCCTGTCGTTCGCTCCTTGTATTTTGGTAAGGTACTGTTTATATGAAAAAACCGTTTCAGATCGGAAATATTTCTTTTGGCGCTAATATGCCACTTTTTCTAGTGGCGGGTCCTTGTGTGATCGAGGATGATGACACCACTTTCAGAATCGCGCGCTTTTTAAAGGATCTCACCGATGAATTGGCCATTCCGTTTATCTTTAAAGCGTCTTATGACAAAGCCAACCGGACATCCATTCAATCTTATCGCGGGCCAGGTTTGACGCAAGGGCTGGAAATCCTGGCGCGGATCAAAGCAGAACTGGGTGTGCCCCTGCTCTCCGATGTCCATCGGCTTGCGGAGGTCGAAGATGCAGCTAAAATTCTTGATATCATTCAGATTCCAGCCTTTTTATGCCGTCAGACGGACCTGATTTTGGCCATTGCGAAAACCGGCCGAACGGTCAATATCAAAAAAGGCCAATTCCTGGCGCCCTGGGATGTCGTCAACATTGTTGAAAAAGTGGCGTCCACCGGAAATGAAAAAATCATCATCACGGAACGGGGCGCGGCGTTTGGGTATAACAATTTGGTGGTCGACTTTCGGGGGATTTCCATTATACAAGCCACCGGTTATCCGGTTGTATTTGATGCGACACACAGTGTTCAACTGCCAGGCGGCGCCGGGAATCGTTCCGGCGGTCAACGTGAATTTGCCCCTGTTCTGGCGCGCGCCGCTGTGGCGGCCGGCACTGACGGACTTTTTTTGGAGGTCCATGAAAACCCGGAAAAGGCCTTGTGCGACGGCCCCAATTCTCTGCGGCTCGACACGTTGAAGGAACTGTTGACTCAGTTGAAGTCCATCAGGGCGGCACTGGACACTTAATAGCTTAGACCTTATGACCACTGAAAAATTAAAACATATCCGCCTGTTGCTCCTTGACGTTGACGGCGTTTTAACCGACGGCGCGATTGTGTACGATGGCCGTGGGGATGAAATCAAACGCTTCAATGTCAAAGACGGTTTGGGCCTCAGGCTTCTGATGCAGTCCGGCATCCAGGTAGGCATTATTACCGGAAGGTCATCGGCCGCCCTGCAACATCGTTGTGAGAATCTTGGCATCAAACATCTTTATCAAGCGGTTCGTGACAAAACCAAGGCGTTGCAAGATGTTTTGCAACGTACGGCGATTCGCGCTGCAGACACCGCTTTCGTGGGAGACGATCTGCCGGATTTGCCGATCATGAAGCAAGTGGGGCTGGCCGTCACCGTAGCGGACGCACAGCCCGAATTGCGAGCTGCCGCCGACCTGACAACTACGGCGAAAGGCGGTCAAGGAGCCGTGAGAGAAATCTGTGAAGCGATCCTCAAAGCGCAGGAGCGCTGGGATCAGATTTTGACCCACTACGCGACGTAAACGTGTTCAAAAAAAACAAATCGCCCCGCATCATTAAAATGTTATTATTGGCGGTGATTGGCATCACCATCGGGGGTGTTCTGGTGGTGTTTATGGGTTATCGCCGTATTCTGGAACAAAACCAAGCGCTGTTGGCACCGCTCGAGCAAAAAGCCGACATCGCCATTGGATCGTTTGAACAGACAGCAACCAAAAATGGTATCAAAGAGTGGTACCTCAAAGCCAAATCAGCCCAGTATAATAAAGCGCAAGACGAGGCTGTTTTAGAAAACCTAAAAGTGACCTTTTATCTGGAAGATGGCCGGCAAGCGTACCTGACCGCCGATCGTGGTACGATCATGACCCAATCCAAGGATTTAAAGGTTAGCGGTAATGTAAGGGCCAACAACGGCGACTACCGATTAAAAACTGAAACCATGCATTATTTCCACGACCAGCGCATTTTGCTGTCGCGTGTGCCGGTTGAGATTTCCGGACCAGCGTTTCATCTTGTTGCCGATTCGATCCGTTTTGACCTGAATACCCAGCAAACGCTTCTTGAGGGAAATGTTGAAGGTAATTTTAGTGACAGCTTGGCGATCTAAAACACTGATTCCAAACAGACGATTTAGCGTCTCGATTTTTTCAATCCTGGCCTTGAGCCTTGTATTGTCTTTGGGGGCCCACGTTCAAGCCGATGAGGCCCCAGACGCCGCACCCTCTGAAAAAATTCATATCACAGCCGATCGCATGGTCGTCGACAATCTGGCCCGAACCGCAGAATTCAGAGGCCGGGTGCGCGCGGTCCAAGGCACCTTTGTCATCACCTCGCAATCCCTCATCATTTACTATCGCACGGCTAACAAGGCCAGCCGGGTTCTGTCCGAAAACAGCGATTCGATTGAAAGAATTGTGGCAGATGGTGACGTCAATATTTTATTGGACGATAAGGTCGCGACAAGTGCTACGGCCGAATACCGGACCGATACCCGGGTCCTCGTTTTGTCAGGCAGGGGATCAAGAATTACCAGCGCTAAAAATTCGATTACAGGCTCCAAAATTACGTTTTACCGTGAGGATGAGCGTGTTATTGTCGAGGGCCAAGAAGATAAAAGAGTTGAAGCGGAATTCTACCCTCAAGAGAATGAGTCCCAATGACCGTCTTGGCATTACGCAAACTGGTTAAAATTTATAACGACCGAGCGGTGGTCAATTCGGTCAGCCTGAAGGTCGAAAGCAGCCAGGTGATTGGACTGCTGGGACCCAATGGCGCTGGAAAAACAACGACCTTTTACATGGCTGTCGGCATGGTAAAACCTGACAGGGGCCAGGTTTTCCTGGATGACGATGACATCACGGAAAGCCCCATGTACCAAAGGGCGCGCAAAGGGCTCGGTTACCTGCCCCAAGAGGCATCGATCTTTAAAAAGTTATCGGTCTACAATAATGTGCTGGCAATTTTGGAAACGACGCCTTTGACACCCCAGGCCCAAAAAGACCGAACCGATGAGCTCCTGGAAGAACTCGGTATTCGGCATCTGGCAGACCAGAAAGCCAGTGTGCTGTCCGGAGGGGAAAGGCGACGCCTTGAAATTTCGCGCTGCCTGGCAACCGATCCAGCCTTTATGTTGTTAGATGAGCCTTTTGCTGGTATTGATCCGTTGGCTGTTGCCGACATCAAAAAAATCATCGAACACCTTAAAAGACGAAACATCGGAGTGCTGGTTTCAGACCATAATGTACGGGAAACCCTTGAAGTCTGTGACAAGGCCTATATTTTAAATGACGGAAAGGTTATCGAATCCGGTCCACCGGAAAAAATAGCATCCAGTAAAATTGCCCGGCGGATTTATCTGGGAGACGAATTTAGATTGTAATATGGCTATTGAATTACGACAACAACTTAAACTGACGCCAGCAGCTGGTGATGACGCCGCAACTGCAGATGGCGATCAAGCTTCTGCAGTTGTCCCGGCTGGAACTCATGGATACCATCCGACAGGAATTGGAGGAAAACCCGACCTTGGAAGAGGTTGCAGGAAACCGCTGCGCCAGACAGTTGATTGAAAAACCACCAAAAAGAGGAGGAACAACCTCAGTCGACCAAGGAAGTCACCATTGAAGAAAAGATGCCTGAGGACATTGATTGGAGCAATTATATCGATGAATACAGTGCGCCCGGGCGTTTAATTTTGAAACCGAAGGCCGGGATACGCCACGCTATGAATCGTTTATCGCCCGCAAGGAATCGCTGAGCGATCATCTGCTGTGGCAGTTGCTGATGACGCATCCCACCGATAAAACCGCACAAATCGGCAGCCTGATCATCGGCAATCTGAACAAGGACGGCTACCTGGACGCCAATGTCGAAGATCTGGCCCAGCAAACCAACGCGACGCCCGCTGAAATTGAAGAAGTTCTGCAGACGATGCAGAACTTTGACCCCATCGGTGTTTGTGCCCGCGATTTGAGCGAATGCCTTCTGATCCAGGCCAAGCATTTGGACCTGGATAATTCGCTGGTAACTGAAATCATTACCGATCACCTGAACCATCTAGAAAACAAGAATTACAAGGCCATCTGCAAAGCGCTGAAGGTCAAATTCGATGATGTGATCGCTGCCGTCAAAATCATTACCGAACTGGAACCCCGGCCCGGGCGGCAATATAGTGACGAGGAACCGCAATATATTACCCCCGACATTTATGTGTACAAATTTGAAGGCGATTTCGTGATTGTTCTCAATGATGACGGCATGCCGAAACTGCGCGTTAACGCCTTCTACAAACAGGCCATCAGCGGCAAACAGGATGATGTTTCCGCCAACGCCAAGGAGTATATCCAGGACAAATTGCGTTCCGCTGCCTGGCTAATCCGTAGTATTCATCAGCGCCAAAAAACCATCTACCGGGTGATGGAAAGTATTCTTAAATTTCAGCACGACTTTTTCGACAAGGGCATCACTCAGCTAAAACCAATGGTCCTTCGGGATGTGGCCGAAGATATCGACATGCACGAATCGACAATCAGCCGCGTAACCACGAATAAATATGCCTATACGCCGCAGGGTATTTTTGAATTGAAGTATTTTTTCAACAGTTCGATTCAGCGGGTTCACGGTGAAGCGATTGCATCGGCCAGTGTGCAAGATAAAATCAAACGCATCATTGAAAGCGAAAACCCCCAAAAGCCATACAGCGACAGCAAAATGGCAAAAATGCTAAAGGAGGAAAATATAAATATCGCCCGCAGAACCGTTGCCAAATATCGAGAGATGATTGGGGTTCTGCCATCCAATAAACGCAAACAATTTTAGGGAGGTTACATGCAAACATCTGTAACTTTTAAAAATTTAGACCCTTCTGAACATTTGAAATCTTATGTTCGTGATAAACTCGATCGGTTCGATAGATACCTGCATAATCCGGCTGAAGCCAATGTGGTCTTATCCGTCGAAAAATTCCGTCACATCGCTGAAATCAATATCAGTGGCGATCGGCTGACGATTATTGGCAAGGAAGAGACCAACGATATGTATTCGGCCATCGATATGACGTTGGACAAACTCGAAACGCAGATCAAAAAAAGCAAAGAAAAAATTCGCAGCCGCAGACCGGGCTCCCGGTCAATCCCCAAAGGTGTTGCCACGGAATTATCGGCAGGCATGGAGGAGGATGCGGTCAAACAGATCAAAGTAAAAAATATCGACTATAAACCCATGGACATTGATGAAGCGGTCATGCAAATGGATCTGGTAAGGGATAATTTCCTGGTTTTTACCAATGCCCGCACAGACCAGATCAATGTCCTTTATCGGCGCAAAGACGGCCATTACGGCCTGGTCCAACCGAGCAGTTAATATGAAAATTTTAGAAGTACTGGCACCGGAGTCGATTCTCGTCGACTTGCAGGCCCAAAACAAGAAGGGCGTCATCGAGGAACTGGCAACGCCGGTTGCCCGGGTTGCGGGTGTTGACCATCAAGAATTGGTCCGCGTTCTGCTTGATCGCGAGCGCCTGGGAAGTACCGGCATCGGTGGGGGTATCGGCATTCCCCACGGCAAGTTAAAGGGCCTCGATACCCTTGCCTTGGGATTTGGGATTAGCCGCCAAGGGGTCGATTTTGAATCGATGGACGGACGGCCGACCCGGATCTTTTTTCTGCTGGTCACACCCGAAAATTCAACCGGCTTGCATCTGAAGCTACTGGCGCGCATTTCGCGTTTATTGAAAAATGATCCTTTTAAAGAAAGGCTGCTCGAAGCACTAGATGGTGATGAGGTCTGCCGTATTATCGCTGAAGAGGATGAAGATTTCTAAGTTCAAACTATGGATAGAAATACTAGGATAGATAAACCAGCCAAAAGCTGGTAAACTGATCACCTAAGAGCGACATCGTCGCGTCATATAAAATCGTGAAGCGATTTTATGAAAATATTCATCGTAACGGGACGTTCCGGATCCGGCAAAAGCACCGCGATCGCCGCTTTTGAAGACGCAGGCTATTACTGTGTCGATAATATGCCGATCGCCCTATTGCCCGGCTTTCTAGCCCTTCAGATCGACACCGCATCCGACTGCATCGGTTTTGCTTTTGTCATGGATCTGAGGGAGCGAGGCTTTCTTCAAAAATACCAACCGGTCATGGATGCGCTCAAGCAAGAGGGCTTTCAGTTCGAAGTCATCTTTCTGGAAGCGGACGAAAAATCTTGATGCAGCGCTACAGTCAGACGCGCCGCCATCACCCGCTTGATAAGGGCGGCAACCTTTTGAGCGGCATTCGAGCGGAACAAATGCCAATTGGAGGGCCTTCGAAAAAAATCCGACCGCGTCATCGATACATCAGCGCTTAACGTACACGAACTGAAAAAAGTTATCTTTGGCATTGTCCAAAAAAGCGCGACCCTGACGCCCATTCGGATTCAGCTTTTGTCTTTCGGTTTCAAATACGGCGTGCCCCTTGATGCCGACCTAATCGTCGATGTACGCTTCCTTCCCAACCCCTATTTCATACCGGAACTCAAAAAACTCGATGGCCACTCACAACGCGTGGTCGATCATGTTTTAAACAATGCAACGGGTCGGCTATTTCTTGAAAAGTATATAGATCTGCTTGACTATTTGATTCCTTTGTATGAAAAAGAGGGCAAAGCATATCTAACCATCGCTGTCGGCTGTACCGGTGGCCGGCATCGCTCGGTCGCCATTGCGGAGACCTTGTATGGGCATATCAACCAGCCCGGAATGCAAGTCGACCTGACCCACCGCGATATCGGCCAAGACACATAACATATTTATAATATATAAGGATTCAAATGATTGGCATACTGATAATAACCCATAAAAAGTTGGGTGATGCCCTGATCGAGGCGGCTGAGTTTATTATCGGCAGCAAAGCCGAAGCAATGGAAGCGATCTCGATCGATATAAATGAAAACCCCGAAAAACTGCGCAAAAAAATTACCCAAGGCATCAAACGCGTCAAGGAACAGGAAGGTGTCCTGATCCTGACCGATATGTTCGGCGGAACACCCTCCAACTTAAGTTATTCGTTTTTAGAGGAAGGGCATGTGGAGGTATTATCTGGGGTCAACCTTCCCATCTTAATCAAGGCAATCAATTCTCGACCGAAATTGGAACTCGGTGCGCTTACTGAATGCCTGGAGGCCTACGGCAAAAAAAGCATTTCAATGGCCAGCGGCATTTTGAAGGGTAACAAGCGGCGCTAGTTCTTTCGCGTGTCAACCACCACCTGTGAGTCATATTAGATTCGCTGTTATTTGGGAAACTCTCTGTTCCCCACCCCATCAATCTAAGGAGGCGCAATGAGTGTAAAACTTGGTATAAACGGCTTTGGAAGAATCGGACGCCTTGTTTTCCGGGCGGCCTTGAAGCACCCGGATGTTGATGTCGTCGCCATCAATGATTTGACCGATCCGGCCACCATGGCCCACCTGTTGGCCTATGATTCCGTGCATGGCAAACTGGATTTGGAAATATCCTCTACCCCGAATTCAATCGAAGTCGACGGTCAATCAATTGCCTATTCCGCGATTAAAGACCCCGCCAAACTGGACTGGAAGGGGCTGGGCGTTGATATTGCCGCTGAATGTACGGGTCTGTTTCGGAATCGTGAAAATGCTGCCAAACACTTGGAAGCCGGTGCCCGCAAGGTCATCATCTCGGCCCCGGCCCAAGATCCGGATGCTACCATCGTAATGGGCGTCAACCACAATCAATACGACCCCCAGGAGCATCAGATTATTTCAAATGCCTCTTGTACCACCAACTGCCTGGCACCGGTTGCCAAGGTTTTGCTGGAAAATTTCGGGATCCGCTCGGGGCTGATGACCACGATTCATTCATATACGGGTGATCAGCGTCTTCTGGACTTTCCCCACAAAGATCTGCGCCGGGCCCGCGCCGCAGCGCTGTCCATGATCCCGACCACGACCGGTGCCGCTCGTGCCGTGGCCCTCGTGCTACCGGAGCTGGCAGGCAAACTCAACGGCCTGGCAATTCGGGTACCGACCCCCAACGTATCGATCGTCGACTTAGTCGCCACGATCGAAAAAGACGGTGTCACGGTCTCCGATGTCAATCAAGCCATGAAATCGGCGTCGGAAGGCACCTTGGCCGGCATTCTCGGGTATTGTGAGGCACCGTTGGTCTCAACCGATTTCAATGGGGTGACCTTGTCCTCAACCGTCGATGCCCAGACGACCTACGTGATCGACAACATGGTCAAGGTCCTTTCCTGGTATGATAACGAAGCCGGCTATTCGAGTCGTATGGTCGATTTGGCCGCTTTGATTGCGGAAAGTTTGTAAACGGTAGGTCGATATCTCTCACAGAGATCGCAGAGGAGACAATTAAGGACTCAGTAAAAACAAGGACTAAGCTATGAGGACTCAGGACTCAGTAAAAACAAGGACTAAGCTATGAGGACTCAGGACTCAGTAAATGCAAGGACTGAGCTATAAGGACTCAGGACTTAGTAAATGCAAGGACTGAGCTACTGGTTAACGATTTATGGTCTGTGTTTTCTCTGTTTATATAGCCCATTGTTTTTCATAGTCCTCAGCACTAAGTCCTCTGTCCTTATTAGTTATGATTTATAGCCCTCAGTCCTTTGTTCCTTCATAGTCCTCTGTGTCCTCTAACGAAGTGGGCGAGAGCTATTTAATTTAACAATCGGACCGCAAGCGAAAAAGTGATTAAAGGGTAATTGATATGCCGAAACGAATCCCCCTGATAGCAGGTAATTGGAAGATGTATAAAACCGCGCTGGAGGCCCGTGAATCTGCGGCCGCGCTGGTCCAACGGGTCGCCGATGTGACGTCATGCGATGTGATGATCGCACCGCCTTACACCGCCCTGGCCGCGGTCGCCGAGGTATTGCAAGGCTCCCCGATCGCACTGGGGGCTCAGAACTTGCACTGGGAAGCCGAAGGCGCCTACACCGGAGAAATTTCTCCATCCATGCTCAAAGCAGCTGGCTGTCGATACGTCATTATCGGTCATTCCGAACGGCGTCAGTATTTCGGCGAAACCGACCAAGGCGTGAACCGCAAAATTAGGGCCTCTGTCAAGGCTGACATGATTCCGGTTGTGTGCATTGGTGAATCGGAAGCTGAACGGGAAGCCGACCAAACATTTTCAGTACTTGACAAACAGGTAAAAATTGGTTTAGAAGGGTTGGTTCCTGACGACCTGATCAATTTAGTTGTCGCTTATGAGCCCATATGGGCCATTGGTACGGGCAAAACCGCAACCAGTGAACAGGCTCAGGAAGTTCATCGGTTTTTGCGAACGCTTCTATCCGAGCAATTCGATGCTGACTATGCCAATACCGTTAGAATTTTATACGGGGGCAGTGTTAAGCCAGCCAATATTGCCGAATTGATGGCCATGGAAGACATTGACGGTGCGCTGGTTGGAGGCGCCAGCCTTGACGCCGAAACCTTCAGCCAAATCGTCCGTTACAATTAGATGTCATTTATAAAACACTGCTAACTAAAATTTGGACAAGTTAATCATATGTCACTCGTATTAATTGTTATTCATGTAATCGTTTGTATTGCCCTAATCATGATCGTATTGCTGCAAACAGGGAAAGGTGCCGATATGGGCGCCGCGTTTGGTGGCGGTTCCAGCCAGACCCTCTTCGGCAGCACGGGCGCCTCTACATTTTTGAGCAAAGCCACGACCGCCGCGGCGATTGTCTTTATGATAACGTCATTGTCGTTGGCGTATATGGCGGGTAATAAATCCGGTGGTTCAATTATGACGGATGTAGAAGCTCCGATCGAACAACAGGCCGCCCCTGCTCCACCGGAAACCGGTTCATCCCCGGAAGCCGCCGCTCCGGCCCCGGTTGAAACCCCGCAGCAACCCGAACAAAATTCAACGAAATAAGCTTTGTGCCGAAGTGGTGGAACTTGGTAGACACGCTATCTTGAGGGGGTAGTGGCCAAAAGCCGTGCGAGTTCAAATCTCGCCTTCGGCACCATAATGATAGCAAGGGTTTGACGGTAGTTTGTATCGTTAAGCCCTTTTTTTATTGGCGTTTGAAGGCAGTGTGCGTTATAAAAGCTTATCTTATTGCGCTTTTAAGTCATCTCCTATTTTACTTTTTCCTTTTCAATGACTCCTTGGTCACTTTTTTGGTCACTGGTTGCGAGATAGTCACTGATTCTGTCAACAGCTCGTCGGATTCTTTATTGGCTGGGAAAACCATGAAAGAAGAAGACTGTCTGCCATTTGTATTTGAAAGATTAATTAAATGAATGAATTAAGATTGTAACCCAATTTTATTGATGGAAATTATCTCGTCTTTCTTTGGCAGTACGCTTTTGCTGCTTTAAGACGCTGCGACGATCAAAACCACTGCGCCTATCAACTAACAGTCTTCTTTCAGGAAAGCGCTTTTTGGGAATAAAACTCCGCCGGTCAAAAGTTTTCCGCCTTCCGCCAAAATCCATGTTTGCTGCAATCGGATCGTTGCTCGTTGCTTCGGAGACTTTTACGGTTTCAAGTGTTTTTGTCTTCATTTAACCTCCTTTATTGACACAAAAATTACCCAATTATGCTTTGTTGGCCTGCATAAAAGGCCGCACATGGTTAATATTTGCAAAAAACGTGCACAAAATGCAATTTTCATTAATTTAAGCTTTATTTCAGATAGTTATCGTGCTATTGGTTCTGTTGAAAACTTTTTCGGGCATTTGGGCACGGCTTAATTGGGAACTTTTTTTCACAATTTTATGGAACTGGAAATCTTGCAGATGGGGTAAATGAAGCAATTCAAAGGCAAGCGAATCTACATCGCCGGTGGATCCAGCGGCATCGGCTTGGCGGCAGCCGAGCAATTTGCACGTCTTGGTGCTCACATCGTAATATTTGCCAGAAACATAGACCGCCTTGCACAGGCAGCCCTTCAAATCTCGGAGCATCGCGTCTCTGACGACCAGCAGGTCGACTGGATGCAGTTGGATGTGAGTGTTGCAACCGATGTCGATAAAGTGATGGCGATTGCCGTCAAACGCTTCGGGGTACCGGATGTTTTGATCAACAGTGCCGGCCGAAGCTATCCGCACCGCTTTACGGATATCGGTTACTCCCAATTGGATGAAACCATGAAAATCAATTTTTATGGTATCTGGAATACGACCCGCGCGCTTGTCCCGCTCATGAAAACCAAGGGCGGCCACATCGTGAATGTATCTTCCATTGCCGGGTTTGTCGGCGTTTATGGATTTACCGATTACTGCGCCTCCAAGTATGCCATCATAGGCTTTTCCGAAGCCCTTAGGAGCGAACTGAAACCACTGGGAATCAATGGTGTCCGTGTTATGTCCCCCGGATACGGACACGCCTGGATTTGATATTGAGAATCAAACGAAGCCGAAAGAAACCAGAGCGATCTCCGCCAAAGCCAAGTTGATGCAGCCGGATGCGGTTGCCGATGCCCTCATTAAAGGCATGCAGAAAAAAAAGCTCATCATTATTCCCGGTTTTGACGGCAAATTGACCTTTTGGGCCAAACGCTTTTTTCCTTGGTTCGTTGAATTCATTATGGATCGGACGATCAGAAATGTGCAAAATAAAACCGAAGCCAAGAAATGGCTTTGGCCGTAAGCGAGTCCAAGTTTCAACCCACAGGCATACTCAAGTATTTCGAGGAATTGAAACGAGGATCCAACGCAGAGATTGATCCAATAGACTTTGTTGAGATAACTTATAGTAGCTCTCACAGACCAGGGCCCAGAGTTTTCATCAGTATCTTTGAGAGGAAGATTCTGATGATACATTCGTGTTCAATGCCGCATATTTTATAATATTCGATTAATATTTCAGAATCTTATGGGTTTATCTGATTTTTCCTTTCAAAAAATCAGATAAAAAGCAATCTTTGTGAGCTCTGGAGCTGAGCGAAGCGGGTGAGATATAAATAATTACCTTTGGCACAAATAATGCAGAATGATTTAATATTTCGCAATACGTTTAGATTTGCTAATAGGACAGATGACTTGACAGCAGGTGTGAGCTTTCTATAATAATCATATGCTCATAACTCGCCGTTCCCTTGGGAGGTGAACCATGGATAAGATGGAAATTGAAAAAGCCATTGAAAAATGTAATTTCTTTAGTGACCTGAACCAGGATGATATCCGCAAGGTGGCAACGCTTTGTGAAGTGCTAACCTATGATGTCGGCGACTTTGTCTTTCGTCAGGGCGATTTGGGCGAGTCGCTTTTCATCATTGTCGACGGCCAGGTTTATCTGGAGCGAGCAACCGATTTGGGAACACGCAAAGGGACCGTTGTTATCGATATCATGGGCAAAGGCCGGTTTTTGGGTTGCTGGTCGACCATTTTGGGAGAACCTCACATTCTCATGTCCTCGGCCTGCTGCCAGACACCGACGAAGATTGTTACGTTCAAAGGCGCTGACCTGAGAAAACTGCTGCAGGCCAATGGTGAATTTGGATTCAACATTCTGGAGCGATTGTGCTTCTTGCTGCGCGAGCGGATTCAGGCAGCCTACGGGGCGCTAGAAAAGATTTGATCTGAAGAGTCAAATCTTGTCATGCGCCTTTCAGGCGTCATTTGCCCTGCGGGCGTCAATTGCTGCTTTCAGCATCGTCATTTTTTCGGTTTAACCGGTTGGCCGGTTTCGGCCGGTTGAGCCAGGTTGCATTAGTGTCAGTTGTTTGTTGTGTGTTGTCCGTTATGCCGTTGCCCGGTTGGCCCGGTTTCGCCGGTTAGGTCGGTTGTCCAGGTCGCCCGGTGTCAGTTGTTTGTTGTTTGTTGTCCGTTGTGCCGTTACTCGGTTGGTCAGTTTCCGTTTTTTTATCTCTCCGAGGCCACAGAGCCTCAGAGAATGTTGATTTACAAGAAATCGGTAAATAAAATATATACAAACTTCGTTTGTCCCACAGGGCTATTTTTTTTCGGATTTTTTCCCTCAAAAAATCCGAAAAGAAATTATATCTCTGTGTTCTCTGCGGGCTTAAGCGAACGCAGTGAGCGGGCGAGAGATATATAAACCATAATACGAAGCACAAATTACTACTTTATGACCACAGATACAGATGCTGAAGAAAAGCAGATCCGGGCTGATATTCAAGAGCGCTTAAAAGAATTTGAAAGCGACCGCAGCCTCCTGATCCCGATTTTACAAATGATTCAGGAAAGGCATGCTTACCTTCCTCCCCAGGCAATGGAAATCGTTGGCGCCCACTTGGGAATCGCTGCGTGTGAAGTCTATGGCGTGGCAACCTTTTACAACCAGT
>CAWDIC010000014.1:517500-612658 GCA_963802265.1 uncultured delta proteobacterium | reverse complement strand
CGACTTCAAAAACATCGCCGAATCTGAGAACCCCGGTCACCACGCCCGCATTTTTTACGACCAGCGGCTGGTGGACACCCATCACGTATGCGGTCAGAGCTTTTTCCAAGCTGTCGGTCTCTTCCAGGTATTCCGTCGACTTGGGCGTATACATGACATCAGCTACCCGCAGGTCCTTGCCGCGGTCACAAATGTCCTGCATGGACTCCATCCAGAGGTTCAAATCCTTGACCGCCTTCAGCACCCATTCCCTGGTCAAAACACCCTTAGGTTCTCCGAAAGCAAGCCGTTTGTAGTTGGGCTCCAGCGCGCGGAAGATGTCGATGATGGTCACTTTGCCAATGATGTCACCTGTATCATCTACGACCATGGCATCTCTATGGGCATGATCCTTGTCCGATTTCCGGGTTGCCTCCAGGGCCATCAGTACATCGATCAGGCTGTCCTCTTTTTTTACGGTCACATAATTAGAAATAGGGATCATGACCTCTTTTACCTGGATATTTTGCATGCCAACTCCTCTTTGAAAAGAGATTAAATATTAGAAGCTACCTCAAAAATGTCTATTGGCCCAATCTCGGCGTTGGACGGCATGATTTGAATCCTCAATCCGCCTCAGGCGGACCTCCGGTTCAAATCTGTCGTCCGCCTTGACCTTGAGCCAAAATCCTATTTTTGAGATAGCTTCTATAATATATTTTTTTACCGACCGGAGTATCGCAAAAGGGCCGTTGGGTGTCAATAGGCATGATGATACAGGATGTTGCATGGTCTTAACAGGCTTGTGGGGAATAGTATCCTGCCCTTCCTGCCGAAAACCACCGTTTGGATTACGTGACGGTCAATTTGGATTTTTGACCTCGGCGTTTTACCCTAAAATTGATTTTTTCTCAGCCAGCCTTATACTTACTGAACGTCAATTCAATCGGTATTGAAATGAAGTGCTGCGAAAAACGAGCCAAGCAGCGTGTTCATTGCCTCAGGAGGGCACGCTAAAGCCTTTTGAGAATTTTTGATCGACACCACCAAAGGATGATTTATGACTGATAAGAAAAAGGCCCTAAAGGGTTACATACAAACACCAACGGCGACTATTTTTACCCTGGTGGCATTCGGACTGGGATTTTTCGCCGGTGTTGCCTTTGCCGTCTATAAGACCGGACCCCAAGCTAGCAACCGGCCGCTGCCCCAGGTTCAGAACGAATCAGCCCAGATGATCGCCAAGTTTGAAGCCGAAGTGAATCAAAATCCCGCCAATAGCGCGGCCTGGGTCCAGTTGGGACATCTTTATTTCGATGGCAATGCCTATTCCCAGGCAATCAACGCTTATGAAAAAGCACTTCAACTCGAGCCGAATAACCCCAATGTCATGACGGATCTCGGGATCATGTACCGCCGTAATGGAGAGCCCGAAAAAGCTGTCGCTATTTTTAGCCGTGTGATTGCAATCGCACCGAAGCACGAAAATGCCCGTTTTAACAAGGGCATTGTTATGCTAAATGACCTGCAGGATCGTGAAGGGGCCCTTGCGGCCTGGGAGGGCTTGCGAGCGATCAACCCACTGGCCATGGCCCCCAATGGACAATCGATCGATGAATTGATCCAGCACTATAAAGAACATGTGAACAAATAAAGAAAGATCGGTGCGCCTGATGAATTTCGTGAGGACCTTTCTGCACGCGTATCTGTATCTACCCTACTGCTACCACCGCCTGACCCGCACCGGTGCCTTTGGGAGCAATCCGGCCACCTACATCGATCACCACCAGCCGGTCGCTGGAAATCCCCTTAAAAAGGCCCTTTGGAAACACCACGTCAAACAATTCCATGAATCCGCCTGCTCCGTGGCCACGGTCGTTGGGGTCATCAATGCCATCAGCGAGATGCGTTGTGCCGGCCTGCCGCCGCTCAGCCAGTTGGATATTCTTGAAAAAGTACGAACCGCCCATTGGAAAGAACGCATGAGCGCTCGAGGCCACAAGGGCCGGCGGGGCCTACCGTTACCGGTTCTCAGGGCGGTTGTTCAGAGCAGCCTCGAAGCCTACAACCTTCCGTATGCCACGGTCGAAACAATCCAGGCCCATAAAAACCCTCGTCAAGCCGACCAGAGCCGGTCGATCCTGTGGCAAAGGCTTCAGTCTTTTGAGCAAAAGGGCGCGTGTCTGGTGATCGCCCATTTTGACCAGGGAGCCTACCTTCCGACGTTGAACATCCCTCACATATCGCCGGTCGGGGGTTTTGACCCAATCAGCAGGGATGTCAGCATACTGGATGTCGATCCTGCGCAGGAAAAATTTTACCGGGTCTCCTTCGACACCTTCTACCAAGGACTTGCCAGCAACTACCACCATGTTTTTAAACCGTTCGGGTATGGCAGCGGCGGATGCGTGATTATCAAACTGCTTCCAGGCGGTTAAAAGACGGGAATGCTTAAAATATCCCTATTCAATCCGGCCGTATTGATCGTAGCTTACCTTCTCGTATTGGAGGGACGCCTGGGGATGAGGCGACAGTTCCTGCGCCGGATACCCGATTGCAATGATTGACGCAACCGCTAATCGCGACGGTATCCCGAGCAATTGCGCGACATACCCCCCAGCGGTTTGTTGCGCATCGTGATCGCGTTTACGAAGTTGGATCCAGCAGCTTCCGAGCCCCAGATCGGTGGCCGCCAAATGGAGCATGATCGACGCAATGGATGCGTCTTCCACCCAGACGTCCGACTTGTCGGGGTCGGCGCAGACCACGATGGCCAAAGGAGCGTTTTTCAAAAAAGCCGCTCCATGGGGCTTGGCCTTGGAAAGGCGGGCGATGGTTTGCGGATCGCTTACCACCACGAATTCCCAGGGGTTGAACCCACGTGACGAAGGTGCCCGCAGCACCGCTTCGACCAGCAGTGCGACCTGCTCTTTTTCGACCGGCCGGTCTTGGAATTGGCGAATACTTCGGCGTGTTCGAACGAGATCGATAAACATGGCGTTTCCTTTCTGATTCCTTGTTTTAAATAACCCTTGAAGCAACCCCCAGGCCAATGCCTTTCGCTTTCATAAGCGCCAAAACAGACGCCCAGGATTTGACATGTCGGCAACCAGGCTTTATTCTATTCAATGCAATCAATCTCCACGGCCGGCATTCGCCATCAAGCGGCCGGGTTGGTTGCTGACTTACTTCAATCGTTACTAACAGACACAGGTTGTTTCTGCCCGCATTACGGGAGGTGATATCATGAAAAGTGATAAAGATACCCATAAAAGTAAAAAAGATTCGCGCAAGGAAAAAAAGTCCGAGTCCGAGTCTTGTTGCTGTTATGTCGTTGATCCGTGTGGCTGCTACGTCGATCCATGCGGCTGTTATGTCAGCAGCTGTTGCTGTTAATCCATAAATACTGAACACTTGAGGGGCGGTTCGAAAGGGCCGCCCCTTTTTATTTTATTCGGGCAGCCGTCGTCCGCTGTTTTAACCGCATTCCTTTAAAGCTTGGGGCGCAGGCCCGCTGTTATCAGGGGGAATGCAACCCAAAAACAGCATTTCCAGACAGGGATCATCAATCGCTGGCCTCTTGACCCCACATTTGCTATACTGGGCTTCACTCTTCGACCTTCGCAAAGGAGTTCAGATGACGAGAAAAATCAAAGTCACCCTCTTGATGGCCCTCACGGTGGACGGTATGATTGCGCGAGGCCCGCATCACTTTACCGACTGGACCGAAAAAGAAGACAAGCTATTTTTCAAAGCGCTCTCCCAAAAGGCGGGTGCCCTGATCATGGGCTCCAAGACCTTCGACACCATCGGCAAACCATTGCCCCATCGTAAAAATATCGTCCTGACACGAAGCGATCGCCGCTCCGCAAACCAGAATCTCATCTTTACGGCCGAGCCCCCGCGTGAAATCCTGAAGGCTCTCGAACAGGAGGGTTTCGACCAGGTCATCCTGGCTGGAGGGGCGGGCATCAACACCCTCTTCGCCGCGGAAGATCTGATTGATGAAATCATCATTACCGTATCGGCCCAAGTCTTTGGCACCGGCATCTCTCTGTTCAGCGCGCCGGTCCGCATGGACCTTGTCCTGCAGGATATACAGCGCCTGGGCCAGAATTCCGTGGTGCTAACCTACCGTGTCAACCACCCCACAACCCCCTAGCGATCGCTACCTAAAGTACCTAAAAACTATGTATTAATTTTCCTAGTTTCATCGAAAAAAACTCCCTGTTCTCCGAACCATTAATAACCCTCTTAAATCATTGTAATTAATTTTTTATTCCCAGCTCACTCAATTTGCACACTATTTGCAAGGGATAATAATAGCTGCTTGTAAGTTCGCAGCAAAAATCAAAAATTCATGAGGCCTTTAGCGTAAAACATCAGGGACCTTTGATCGAGGGAGGAAATGCCATGGCGCAAAACTTTGAAATCCAAAAATTTCGCACGAGTGACATGCTTCACATGGAACTCTTGGGCGACTTTGACGGCAGTTCTGCGGTCGAACTCATCAACACCCTCAACGAAAACCGGGCCGGCATCGACACCATTTGTATCAATGCCTGCCGGCTGAAGAAAATCCATTCTTTTGGCCGTGAGGTCATCCAAAAAAACATTGCCGGGATTCAAGCGCTCGAACCGTATGTTTTGTTTATTGGAGGCAACCTCGGCCAACAGGCCCATTAATCAGGACGCCTCCGCTCATCCAAGGCCTCCCGACCCGCTGTGCCTATCTCCTGTCGGGTGAAAGGTTTCATGATAATTCGGCTGGAATTGTCTTATTGAAAATCATGGCCAACGTATTGGCATCCATGTTGCCGCCGCTTAATATCACACCAATACGGCCGAGCGGTTTAACGGCACCGCTTAGCAATGCCGCCAGCCCAAGCGCACCGGAGGGCTCTACAACCAGCTTTGTCCGCATAAATAAAAAGCGTACCGCTTCCTTGATCGCTTCTTCGGATACGGTTTGCATATCGTCCACATGCTCAAGGATTAGCGGAAAGGTCAGTTTTCCCAAGGACGGGGTGCGTGTCCCGTCGGCGATCGTAGCTGGGTTCTCGATACGCTGAAGCTCCCTGGTCCGAAATGATCGCGTGGCATCGTCAGCCAGTTCCGGTTCGATGCCCATGACCGCACACTCAGGATTGACGCTTTTGATTGCCACGGCGCAACCGCTGAGCAACCCGCCCCCACCACAGGGTACCAACAATTGATCGAGTTGCTCACACTGTTCATGTAGCTCCAGGGCTGTGGTGCCCTGGCCCGCGATTACATCGACGTGGTCAAAAGGCGGTATCATGGTATATCCATATTCGCTTTGCAGCTTCCGGGCCAAGGTTTCGCGTTGGGTCTCGGTCGGATCATAATCAATGACCGTAGCGCCATAACCCTCGGTTGCCCTGCGCTTAACGGCCGGGGCATCGTTCGGCATGACAACGGTGGTCCGGATACCCAGCAAGCGGCCTACCAATGCCACGGCCTGTGCATGGTTGCCCGAAGAGAAGGTGATCACACCTTTGGCTTTCTGTTCCTCCCCCAACTGTTCGATCGCATTGAAAGCACCACGAAATTTAAATGCCCCTACGCGCTGCAAATTTTCACACTTTAAAAAAACCCTGGCGCCTACAAGTCCATCTAACGTCCGTGACGTCATCACCGGAGTGACATTCGCATGGCCTTTAAGTCGTTTGCGAGCTTCTAAAATTTTTGCAAACATGGATTATCCTAATTTAATGTTAACGTTTCTTAATAAGACCGGTCGGTTTATTATTTCCTATATAACAAAGCGCATGTATTCGAACTTCAATAAGTTGTCAAAGAATTCATTACGATCCAAAAGTATTTTAAGACCTGTTAGAGTGGTTGTCATAAACATGTTCCGATAAAGCCACGGCATGGGGCACCCTATTTTTTAAAAAGGCATATCATTATGAATCGGTACGGCTATCCTAGTGCCCTGCCGGATTGATGATGTTTCCACGGCCTCATTTTACTACCATGCGGCCTGTTTTCATCATCAATCCGATGGGCACAAGGCCAGGCTTGTATTGATATGCCTTTTTAAAAAAATAGGGTGCCCCTCGTCTCAATCGGAAATTTGTTATGACAATCGCTATAAACAGTGGCTTATCTCTTCAATTGCTGTAGGAAAAAATGAAGCTGCTTAATGGTATGTTCCAGAATATTGTCATCGCGGCTGGCGGCATAAAGAGGCGCCGCACCGTTGAGGGTGATCACGATAAAATTGGCAATTCCTTTGATATCCAACCCTTTTTAAGCTGCCCCTTGTCAGCCGCCTCTCTTAGCCACTGCTCCAATAGCTGTGCGAATTGAACAAAACCTCGCAGAATATGGCGTGTCATGGTCGACGATTGTCCTGAAATCTCACCTAACATATTGAAAAAGAAGCATCCTCCATCGAAAACTTCCGCACCCAAATACTCGCGCATGTTGTTTGCAATGGTTTTTTCGAGTCTCTCCAAGGGATCGGGAATCGACGCACTTCATTTAGGACCTTGGCGCGCCAAATTTTAACCGCTTCTTCATAGACCGCGTACCAGATGTCTTCTTTGCTGCGAAAATGACCGTAAAGACCGCCTTTGGTTAAGCGGGTTGCCTCAAGAATATCGTTTATGGAGGTGTTGTAAAAGCCTTTGACCGAGAAAAGCTGCAATGACTGGGCTATGATTTGTTTCGGGTTTGGGTACCCTTTTTCATTGGATTGCTCCGCCTTTATTATACCGACCGGTCTTTATTTATATATTTCACACAATTCGTTATGTCAAGGCTTTATTTCCGTCATCGTATTGTCTGGCACGCTGTTAAGCATCTGAATGTCATTTCAAATCATGCCGATCGTCTGATTAAGTTGGGCGCCGAAGGCACACAACTTCCTTTACGGCCTGCTTGGCGGGCGGTTCTGTGAAGCCGCCCTTTCTTTTTTCAACGAACCATTGGCCAACTACCGCGTTTCCATAGCGGTTGGCAAAAACAGCCTTGTCTGGTATATATGATCATAGCGTTGTAATGCCCACCCACAAGAGGCTCACCGCTGGTTAATTAGTCTTTGGGCCTGGCTGTTACCGTAACCCCTGTGCTTAGGAGTGTAAAATGAACCTTGACCTCAAAAAAATCATGGTGCCCGGTGGATGGGTCGGATCATGCCATGCGGGCCGCCGAATACGCTGCCAAATTGGCCCAGCGCCTGGGTGTGAAGTCCTCCTGCTCAATACCCATCGGCCGTTTCCCGTAACCCTGGGCGAACCCTATTACCAGAAAGCGATCACCAAAATTCTGGACAAAGCCAATTTGTTGCTCGATCCTTATCGCACCTTGTTTGAAGCCTATGGCGTGTCATTTACGGACCGGGTCCTCGAAGGCGCACCCGGGTGAAGTCATCCCCCGGGTGGCTGCCATCGAAAAATGCGACATGATTGTCATCGGGTCCCGCGGACGCAGTAACCTGGAGGGGCTTTTTTTAGGAAGTGTGACCCATCGTGTATTGCGATCGGCACCATGCCCGGTACTGGTTGTATAAAAAATAATCTTACCCCAGACAAAGCGAATTAAAACGCCTTGCTTCGATAAACCGAACAGGTGCCCAGCATGCCGGAAAGCCAACAGCGCCATCTATCAAAGGACCCTGGTCGATGAAAATCGCCTTTGTCCATTACCACCTGAAAACCGGTGGCGTCACCACGGTGATCAAGCAGCAGATCCAATCGATTCAGCCAACCTGCGAAGTGCTGACGACTCACCGGCGAAGCGCCTGCCAACCCTTTTCCCGGGCCGGTCGCTTGTATTTCCGGCTTGGGATATGAGCGATCCTGGGGGCAGATCACATAGTACCTGAAAAGGTGGCTGACGCCATTCTTAAAGCCATCCAGACGCAATGGCCCCAAGGATGCGACGTGCTTCATGTCCATAATCCGCTACTCGCCAAAAACCGCCAATTCCTAAATATATTAAAGGCCCTTCAGCAAAAGGGACGTTCAAACTATTATTACAAATACATGATTTTGCGGAAGACGGCCGGCCCGTGGGCCTATTTCAAGGATGCCTATCCGGCCGATTGCCATTATGCGGTTATCAATTCCCGTGATTACCGTATTTTGCGCCAGGCAGGTCTTCAATCCGAAGGCATCCATCTAATCTCCAACAATATTAATCCATTGCCGTATGATGGCCCCAGCCACTCGAAACCGCCCTTAATCCTCTACCCGATTCGGGCCATTCGCCGCAAAAACATCGGCGAAGCCGATCCTTATCTCGAATGTTTTTAAAAGATGATCAGACCCTGGCCATCACCCTGCCACCCCACAGTCCGGCTGACATGCCAAGTTATGCGCCTGGAAGCGCTTTGTCGCCGACCATCGACTCAAGCATCGCGTTTGAAGTCGGACAGCATCATGACTTTAGCGAACTTGTCGGAGCCGCGCGCTCGCTTATCACAACCAGCATAAACGAAGGCTTCGGCTTTTCCTTTCTCGAACCCTGGACAGCGCATAAACTGCTTTGGGGCCGCAAATTACCCGACATCTGTCATGATTTCGAGGAAAATGACATCGACTTGGGTCATCTCTATACGCAGTTATCAATCCCCTTAAAGTGGATCGATCAGTCGAGCTTTGTATTCCCAATGGCGTGAGGCGGTTGCCGACGCGTGCGCCTCTGTTTGACCACCCGCTTGATTCCCGTAGATCGAAGAAGGCCTGGGCTCGGATTACTTGCAAACGATACGATCGATTTCGGACTGCTTCATGAAAGTTTTCAACAACAGGTAATTACCAGGATTTTCACACACAAGTCACGCAGTGCGAAGAGTTGATCGAACGCAACCCTTTTTTAGATCACCCGGGACACGTCCGCAACGAGAATGATTTGATTCCCAAAAACAATGCAGCGGTCCTGGCACATTATACTGGCAATGGATACAGGAACCGATTATTGGCAACCTACCAGCACGTCGCCAGCACACCGGTTCGGCAGCACATCGACAAAAGCATCCTCATCGGTCAGTTTTTGGACCTGAACACATTCAGCCTGCTCAAATGGAAACCGTATGTGTGATAAAAAAATCTGGGCCGCCCCATATAATCCCCTTGCGTCCGATCCCGACCGTCTTGCAACCGCTGGGAGACCGGCCAAACAAGGTTGACGCCATTCTCTTCGACATTTATGGCACCTTGTTCATCAGTGCTTCCGGCGACATCAGCCTGGCCCAAAGGCATCCGGAGCTGGGACGAGTCAGTTCTCACAGCTTGCTTAACAAATATGGCATTGCAACAAACCCCGGCCGCCTTAAGCAGATGTTGCTTGATACCATTGACCAGCACCATCGGGAATTAAAGGCCGGCGGAACCGAATATCCGGAGGTCAGAGATCGACCGGATTTGGATGCAGGTTTTGGGCTGGGACAACATGGCCCGGGTCCGGCAGTTTGCAATTGAGTATGAATTGATCACCAATCCGGTCTACCCCATGCCGAACCTAAAAAGCACCCTGGCCACATTCCAGCACGCCCAAATACCGATGGGGATCATATCCAATGCGCAATTCTATACGCCATATTTATTCGAATATTTCCTCGACGCCAACGCTGAGACGCTCGGCTTTTTAAAGGATTTGACGATCTACTCCTTTGAGACCGGCCACGGCAAACCGTCGCCGTATCTGTTTCAACTGGCGCGTGAACGGCTGCAAGCCCTCGGACTGAAACCGGATAGCGTTCTTTTTGTGGGCAATGATATGCTAAACGACATTTACCCTGCCACCAGGCCGGTTTTCAAACCGCCCTGTTTGCAGGTGACCAAAGGTCTCTGCGGCTTCGCACAGACGACCCGCGCTGCGCAGAAGCTAAAACCCGATGTGGTCATAACCGACCTGGCCCAGTTGTGTCAAACCACACTCTCTTAACCAGGAAGTCTCATTCATAAGGCGACTGACAATGTCCGCAACAGGTAAAAAAAAGAAGCCCTCGCAAGCCGTGCCCGTGACCTGCTCTTATCGCTCCGGCCAAAATCCGGATCAGGATGCCTGGGTCACGGCTTTTTATATTGAAAATCATCTGGATCCGTATACCCATCCTGACCATGCGGCTTCATTGGAGCAGACCCGCTTTATGGTCATCACCGAAGATGATGAACGGTACTATCCCTGCTCGGATCGAATGTTCCAGGATATTATGACCCGCGCAAAACCAAAGGCGCTGAAAACAAAATACCGGGACGCATTAAAGCAAATTCTGAGCCTGGTCGATCAACAGATCGAGGATCCCTTTGAAAAGCAATATCTTACAGCGCTTATCAATACCAAATTCAAACATGAAACCCGCGACGGCATCATGATCCCATCGCGCCTGCTCAAGCGGCTGCTGCGCATTTTTCTGGACCGCACCCAAATTGAAGACCCTTGGCTCGAAGAAAAACGCGCCCGCAATCGCCGCGCCATGCAGGCGCTTAACGCCGATGCATTTATCCAGGCTTTCAATTCCGTCGACACTACCGATGGGCCTGACGCAAATCCAAGCCTTGCCGGACTGAGAGAATTTATCGAGCACCTTGAAATCAAGCGCCTGCTGGCCCTCACGGCCGCATCTGAACTCTGGGAAGCAGACCCTGCCACGCCCTACACCGTTGAGGATTATGGCCGACTCCTTGACCGCCCCCTGCAGGGCAACGGATTAGAACCGCTGTTCGATTTTTTGGACATCTCTCACCACAGCGACCATTCCCGCACCCATCGACCGAAAAAGATTTTGTGGCTGGCCGACCAGGCGGGTGAGACCATCATCGACCTGACGATTGCCAAGTTTTTGGTCAAACTGGGCCACACGGTTATCCTTGTTTTCAAGGAAGGCCCTCTTTTCAATCATGTCGATCTGGCGGATCTGTACGAAGATCCCGTGCTAAAGGGGGCGCTGGAAGGTGCCATGCTGATTTTCGAAAAGCAGATGAGTAAAAATGACCTGGCGGATGCCCTTAGCAAGGAAAACCACATTTACGCGACCGCCGATGGGACCCGCGAAGACCTTAACCTGCTCCTGGCGTCAACAACCTTTGCCAGACTGTTTAAAGAAGTGGATGGCATCATCTCGCGCGGACCAACGCAGAAACGTCGTTTTTTTGAAACACATTTTCAATTTACCCAGGACATCTACAATATCTCCACAACCCAGATAGCGGTGCGGTTTGCATCGACCTCAAACCAAGACATCCCATGGTGGTAAAATTTTCACATGCCGACCTGGAGCAAAAAGCCAAAGTCATCATCGACCGGATGAAAGACGCCAAACGCAACGGCATGACGGTCATTTTCTACAGTGGCATTATCGGATCCATACCGGGCAAGATCGATATGGCCAAAAAAATAATGTCCGTTTTCATCGACCACCTCAACAAACAATCGACGCACACCCACATCATCAACCCCGCGGACCACTACGAACCCGGCATGGACGCCGATGACCTCATGTACATGTGGGAGATCGTGCAACGCAGCGGGCTCATCGACATCTGGCGTTTTCAAACCTATGGCGACATTATCGAGGCCTTTAAAATCATCGGTCGCAAAATTCCGCCCGAGTGGGTCGGCAAGGATGCGACGTTCAGCACCGGCTGTACCAAGGAGATGCATATTGCCATCGATGTCCAGCGGCAATACCCTGAAATGCAGATCATCGGCCCGTCACCGGAAAAATTCGTGCGTCGCGGCGAATATGGCGTCGGAAAAATGTATGATCGGAGGTTGATTCGAAACCATCTCGAAAAACAGATATGCTTTCCCAAAGCATCCAGCACTGAATTTGTCCCAAAAAGTGGGTTGTAAGTCGGATTCGGCGAAGTTACAAGTGACTCAAACAGGGAGAAGACCATGACAGCGAAAAAAGAGCTACCACCAGAGGAGTTGCGATGCACCTGTGATCCTGCCATCTTCACATTCAAGGACACTTCCGAGATTGAGCCGCTGGATGAGGTCATCGGCCAAAAGAGAGCGGTCGAGGCCATCAACTTCGGTCTCAACATGTCCTCTCCGGGCTATAATATATTTGTCACGGGCCTGGAAGGAACCGGCAAGTCAACCATTGTCAAAGATATTTTAGGCCGGCTTTGCCCAGACCCGCCCGACACCCGTCGGACTGGTGCATGGTCAATAATTTCGAAGATGAATTCCGCCCGCATGCCATTGCCCTTCCAACGGGCAAAGCACAGGTGTTTTCCAAATCCATGTATCGCCTGACCGAATGGCTCAAAATCAAAATCCCCAAAGAGTTCGAAAATAAATCTTACCAGGACAGTATGGGGCAGATTCAAGAAAAGTTCGGTAATCAGAAAAGAGCCTTGTTCGAGAAATTGAACCAATCGGCTCAATCCAAAGGGTTGATGATCAACCAAACCGCTTCCGGCTACCAAACCATACCGATGGCGGGCGACAAACCCATGTCGCCGGAGGAATTCGCCAAGCTGCCGCCCGAACAGAAAAAAGAGATCGAGTCAAAAATCATCGCCTTGTCATCGGAACTCAACACGGCCATGGCCGAAATCAACCGCATCAACCAGGCCCGGCACAAAGCCGCCGAACACCTGCGTCAAGAGGTTGCGCAGTTCATTATCAAGGATCGTCTGGACCTGATCCGCGAGGAGTATCCCGAAAGCCCCGATGTTCTGGCGTACCTGGAAAAGGTGGAAACCCACATTACCGAAAATATTGACACGTTCCTTGAATTTGCGGCCCGTAAAACGCAGCCGCCAGCCCGAGGAGCCGTTTGCCATTCCCAAGCCGGGGTTTGAAATCTACGCGGTCAATGTTCTGGTCGATCGTAAACAAGAAACCGGCGCCCCGGTCGTATTCGAACCCAATCCGACCTATCAGAATGTGTTTGGACGAATCGAAAAACGCGCCTTCATGGGTGCCATCGTTACCGATTTCTCCATGGTCCAGGCCGGGTCTTTGCTGCGTGCCAACGGTGGCTACCTGATTCTGGAAATAGAATCTTTGATCATGCACCCGGCTGTCTGGGAGGCCTTGAAACGGTCTTTACAGATGAAACAGATGTGTATCGAAGATTTCACCGTCGGCATGGGCCTGGCCACCGCTTCACTCAAGCCCGAACCGATCCCCTTGGACGTAAAGGTGATTCTGGTGGGTAATTATCAAATTTTCGAACTTCTGCAAAATAGCGATCCGCGGTTTAATAAAATCTTCAAGGTGCGCGCGGATTTCGATTACGAAACCGCGCGCAGCGACCAATCGATTCAGCTGTATGCACGCTTTGTGGCCCGCGTCTGTCAGGAGGAAGGCCTGCTGCCCTTCACACCGCAAGGGGTCGCCGCGATTGTCGAATTCGGCGAAAAAGTGATTGCCAACAAAAACAAACTGTCCCTGCGATTCGGTCCCATTGTGGGCATTGTCAAGGAAGCGGATTATTGGGCCCGCAAGGCCGATGCGCAAAAGATAACCGACACGCATGTGGTCAAAGCTTTCACTGAATACCGCTTCCGCTACAACTTGTATGAAGAAAAAGTGCATGAATCCTACACGGACGAAACGATCATGATCGACGTGCAAGGGGCAACCGTTGGACAAGTCAACGCCCTGGCCGTCTATCAAATGGGCGATATTTCGTTCGGACGTCCCTCGCGCATCACCGCCGAAACTTACATGGGCAAACACGGCATCGTCAGTATCGAACGGGAAGCCCAACTCAGTGGCAAAACCCACGACAAGGGTGTGTTGATTCTGTCCGGCTATCTGGGGCGGACCTTTGCGCGGAAATACCCCTTGAGCCTGTCAATCAGCATTACCTTTGAACAGAGCTACCACGGTATCGACGGCGACAGCGCCTCATCGACCGAGTTGTACGCGATCTTGTCCAGCCTGGCGGCCGATCCCATCAGCCAGGGCATTGCCGTCACCGGTTCGGTCAACCAAAAAGGCGAGGTGCAGGCCATTGGCGGGGTCAACCAGAAAATCGAAGGTTTCTTTGACGTCTGTAAAAGCAAGGGACTGACCGGCCAGCAGGGCGTCATCATTCCCCAAGCCAATGTCAAGAACCTGATGCTCAAAAAAGACGTCATCGATGCGGTCAAAGCGGGCGCATTCCACGTTTATCCGGTGGCCAGCATCGAGGAGGGGATCGAAATCCTCACCGGCGTGCCGGCAGGGCAAGCGGACGCCGAGGGAAATTATCCCGCCGACACAGTCTACGGTAAAGTCCAGCGGCAGCTCGAAAGTTACCTCAAGCAGTCCCTTGATCTGCAACGACAATATTTCAGCACGCTGGCAGAAGCACCCCAAGAATAGGATGGCCCCTATGTTAAGTATTCTGATCATCATCCTGGCCCTGATTTTGCTGCCGACTTTGCTTTGGTTTGAAAAAAAAGGCGACCGCCGGGGCATGCTGCCGACCAAAAGCGCGCTTTCCCTGTTGTTCATCGTAACCGCCGTGGTTCAGCCGCACCCGATGGGCCGCTATTACGGTTTTTTGCTGGCAGGCTTGATTTTTTGCCTGGGAGGCGACGTCTTTCTGGCCCTGCCCCAAAAAAAGATGTTTCTATTGGGCCTGGTTTCCTTTTTGATCGGGCATGTGTTTTACGTATTGGCCTTTATCGCCATCGCCCACATGACCGGATGGGTCTGGATCGGATACGTGGTTACCATTGCCGTCAGTCGTGGCGGTTTTCTGCTGGCTCAAACCACACCTGGGCGACATGAAAGTTCCGGTTCTTTTTTATGTGATCGTCATCATCGGCCATGGTGTGTGCGGCCTTGACGGTCTTTGGCAATCCTGCGCTGCGCAGCACCGGGCGGAACATGATTCTTCTGGGCGCCATAAGCTTCTATCTTTCGGACCTGTTCGTGGCCCGGGACCGTTTTTTAAAAGATGCGTTCGTCAACCGGCTGGTGGGTCTGCCGCTATACTACCTGGGGCAGTTTCTATTGGCGTTCTCGGTCGGATTTTTGATATGAGCGGATCAAATTTCAGGCATTTATGATAAAAAATACCCCTAAATGGTATAAAACTTCCCAATTCTCCCTTCAAATTGTTACTTAAATGACACAATCCAACCGTGCCACGCAATCCTAACCTGGCAGTGTCGAAATGAATCCAACCGGCCTAAGCGCATAAGCGACTGTATCGTCTCTCATTTTAAAATACTTGCTCCTGCTTGAACGTTTTTCGAGCGGCTTGGCACACTTTTCGCTTAATTGATCATTAGTACGATCTAAATTGGATGATTTTCTAATTCGTCCCTTTAAAGGGAGTTACAACCGTTACAAGGAGTGTTTCATGCACGGAGAACCAGCAACAAATTGGAATAACAAACAAAACGATCTTTCCCGTGGGGCCGCGAACACGGATCAATACACCTATCGACGGAGCAGCAAAAGACTGTATTATAACGCCAAGGTATTATTTTCCACCGCGGCCGAGATAAGCCTCAGGGAAAGTAAAAAACCTGAGTGCCGGGGGTGCCGCGATCCAGTCCACGGAAAAGCCTGCCATTGGAGATGTCCTTATCATCAGTATTCCATTTACGAACAAGGCAAAAAAGGTGCGGCGTCGAGCGATCGTGCGTTGGGTTAGTGGGGATGTATTTGGCATCGAATTCATTTAGTACCCCCCACAGATAGCTCTTTTACGTGACTTCGGCGTTGGACGCCATGATTTTAATCCTCAAAATAGCGCTGCTATTCCTGCGGTTCAAATCAGACATCCGCCTGGAATTCACGAAAAATCCCTCATCTGTGGATGGGTACTAATTGCGGTTAATCCGCTAATTATTTTCTTGAGACCGCACACCATTCCACAGATCGGAATCACAAGTCCTTCATTGCCTTGCTACCAGTCGACCGGTACGCGTACAGTGTTCCCGGCCTTGTTGTTGAACAGCAGGTATCCGTTAGCCTGCCCGTATTGATATAATTCGAGTGTGATTTCAACATCCTTCTTGCAGTAGGCGATGATCTCCTCGATTCGGCCTTGCTTCCACCAGCGCAGGGCCTGCAGACCATCAGCGCTTTTTTCCTTGCCCAATGTAGCCTGCGCCAAATGATCCAGAGACAACCGGTAGCCGAGCTGCTTGTGAATCTCTTCTAACAGATCCAGCGTGGGGAACCGACTGAAATCCCGATCTGAATATCCGGACAAGACATTGTAGTCAAAGCGTTTGATGTTGAATCCCGACCACCAGATCAAAACCGCCCAAATAATCTATCAGTTCGGTGATCTGCGCTTCCTGGAATGTTTTGAATTCATCGGCTTGAGAATCATATACCACCGCACAACTGACACGCATCAAATCCGCCCGGTGCCACCCACCCACTTCCTGGGCGGACCGCTGGGTTTCGATGTCGAAGACCCCGAAATCGAAGGGCGCTCGGCTTGGCGGGGGAATTGCTTGGTTCCACGGGGTCCGCCACAACAGCCACAGGCGCGGAAGGTCGGCTTGCGGATACCTGGACGCGGGCGTTTCAACCGTTGTCTGAATCGCGGCGTTCGCGTAACAGCCGGATCGTTTTTCCGGTGGCGGTACGGATCCCTTTCTCACCTCTTCGACGCGAGGTTTCTGGCAATGTGCGGTACGCCTTGGCATCGGTCTTGTCAACCGGTTCAGGGTTCGTGACCTGTGCCGCTTTCTGCTTATGCGAGGTCGGGTGGGGCGCGCTGCTCCCGACTTCCGCCCTCAATCATCTGCTCCAAAATATAGTGGGCTGCGCGTTTGTCGATCGGCCGGTTGCCGGAGCCGCATTTGGGCGAATGCACACACGAAGGGCAACCGGACTCGCACGGACAAGTGGCAATGGCCTTGAACGTGTAAAGGAGCAAGTCCTCGGCCCTTTCAAAAGCCTGCCGGCACAACCCGGCACCTCCCGGCATACCGTCGTAGATAAAAATCGCCGCCCGATCGACTTGGGGATGGTAGGTAATGGAAATGCCGCCCAGATCGTTGCGATCGGTCAGCACCAGCAAAGGGAAAATGCCGATCGCGGCGTGTTCTAGATGCGTGGATGCCCCCCATAAAATGTAAAAATTCGGCTTCCGCTGCTGCCTGGATGGCTCGCTGGAATCTGAAACCACAGGCCCTCGGTTTCAAAAATCAAGGGCGGCAAATCCAGCGGTACCCGCGCCAACCGCTTTTTGATCACGGATCCGCCATTTGTCATAACCGGTGACCTGCTCGGTCACCTTCAGGCGACCGGTATAAAAACGGGTTCCCAGTACGGATTTGGTTGACGTAGTTTCCAGGATCTCGGTTTCCTTGTTTGATCGTACCCGGGTGTAATAGTCCACCTGGGCTTTGGATACCTTGACTGTGCGGGTTTCAAGGTCCAGGTCGTCTACCAGATAGGTTTCGCCCCGGTGCAGGTACACAGCCCCTGGGTGGGTTTCCTTGAAAGCACGCATCCCGTCCACATCCCCACGGCTTTCACCACTGCGGCGGCCGACGATGGTGTAGCGGTTGCCGGCACCCCGCAAGTCGACCCGGCGATGGGGTGCTTTGCGACTGGCATACCATTCATTTCCGTCGGCGCTGCGCAACAGCTCACCCGTGTTCTCCAGGCGCACGACCGCCTCTTGGACCGCATCATTGGCCAAGTAGGTCTCATCGGCGTGCAGGGGCCGTTCCGCTGCTGCGCAAACAACGTGCTTGTTCAAAATAGTGGGATTGTATGGATTGACCACCGCGGCCTCGGGTTCGCGGCCCAGCAGGTCCTGGGGATTGCGCATGAAATACTGATCCAGGGCATCCTCACCGGCCACCAATATCAGGGCGGAGTCCTGGCCGGTGCGCCCGACGCGCCCTCCGCGCTGCCAGGTCGCCATAATCGAACCGGGGTAGCCGACCAGAATGCAAAGGTCCAGGTCTCCGATATCGATGCCCAATTCCAGAGCACTGGTCGAAATGACAGCCAGCAACTTGCCGTGCACGAGTCGTCTTTCGATTTCGCGCCGTTCCTCCGGTAAAAAGCCCGGCCCGGTAGGCACTGATCCGATCGGTAAAGGGGCCGGCATTGGTCCCCGCCCAAATAGCGATCAATTCGGTCAGTTTGCGGGATTGGGTATAAACGATCGTTCGCAGCCCCCGGTTTAAAGCGGCTTTTAGCAACAGAATTGCCGCCTGGGCCGGCCCTTCGATGGGATTGATGAAGAGGGTGTGCCGGCGCCCCTGAGGTGATCCGCTGGCGGTAATGGTTTCAACTTCGAGGCCGGTCAACTGGGCGGTCAGCTGCGCTGGATTGGCAATTGTGGCCGAATTGAAAATAAAACGGGGCGCCGTGCCGTAGATATGGCACAACCGCAGCAAGCGCCGGAAAACCTGGGCCATATGGGAGCCCATCACGCCACGATAGGTGTGGACCTCGTCGACCACAACCAGTTTCAAACCAGCTGAAAAAGGCCGACCAATTATGATGGTGGGCCATCATGGCCAAATGCAGCATATCCGGATTGGTAAAAATAATATTGGGCGGATTTTCGCGAATCCGTTTGCGGTGCCAGGCGCTTGTGTCGCCATCGTAAATCGCAGCGGTCGGACGGATATCGATGGTTGCGGACGCCATCTTGACAAAGTTTTGTAATTGGTCCTGGGCCAGGGCCTTGAGAGGAAAAAGATACAGAGCTCTGGTCTCCGGGTCATTCAGGAACATCTCCATGAAACAGCATATTGTAGATCAATGTTTTGCCGCTGGCCGTCGGTGTGGCCACAACGATATGACGATCCGCCCGCAGGCTGTCCATGGCCTGGGCCTGGTGGCTGTAAAGCCGGTCGATACCCACCGGCCTGGATAACCTGTTTAAGGTCTGTGCTCCAAGGTTTGGCCGGTGCGGCCCAAACCGGCGCTCGCTCGGGAAAGACCTTGTGAAAAACCACTTGTCCCCCCAGGCGTCGGGAAGATTTCAAAGATTCTATATACTCGTTTATATTCGGCATTTTTGCGTTGCGACCATAATCCAGGCGATAGAGACTTGAAAAAAATTATAAATGCGCTATGATTATATAGTTAACTAAAGCGAACGTGGTTTGCGTAGCGTTGATATTGCATTATATAGACGCCCTTTTCAAGAGGAAGAAACAAGTATTGGAAGATCCATTCTTATCCAATGCCAATCCCCATTTAACACGGATCAGTATCAGTCCCACGGATTTGAGCCGGTGCTGGCCGCCTCACCGGTTCGCAATTATGTGTATCGATTTCAATTGGGCATCAACCGCTATGGCGCTTTGTCACCAAGGGATTGATCGAATATGGCCGAATCCATCGTAACCTTTTTGATTTTGCTTTTGCTCTCCGGCTTCTTTTCCTCGGCTGAAACGGCCCTGTTTTCCATCAGCCGCTCACGCGCGATCCACCTCGCCAAAGAAAAAGGCAAAGCCTTTAAACTCATCAAGCGCATGAAGGAAGATTCGCATACCCTTTTGAGTACCATTCTGATCGGCAACAACCTGGTCAACGTCGCGGCGGCCGCCATTGCCACGGCCGTCACGATTAAAGCGGTACCCAATTATGCGGTTGGTTTAGCCACCGGCGGGGTCACTTTTCTGATTCTGGTTTTCGGGGAAGTTTTTCCAAAATCCCTGGCAACGCGCAACAACCTTGCCATCGCGCGTGTGTCGATTTATCCGATCTACTGGTTGTCGTTGCTCTTTTTCCCCTTGATCAAATTTCTCAACTTTATTCCCTGGTTGACCGGGCGCATGGCCAGACCCCAGACCGTCACGGAACAGGAACTGATGACCTTCGTTGAAGTGGTCGAGGAGGAGGGTGAGATCAAAGAGGAGGAAAAGGAGCTGATACACAACGTCTTCGAATTTGATGACACCAATGCGTCCGAAATCATGACCCCCCGGGCCGACATGTTCGTGATCGAAGTCGGGGAGCCCTTACAGATCAAGGAGATTATCGATTCCGGGTTCTCGCGCATACCGGTCATTGAGGGCACGATCGACAATGTTATCGGAATGCTGCACATCAAGGACCTTTTCATGCATGTGGCCACCCGTGATGACCCGGTCGATGTTCGCAAGATATCGCGCAAACCCTATTTTGTTCCGGAAAACAAGAAACTCGACACCCTGCTGCACCAGTTCAAAAAGCGTAAAAACCACATTGCCATTGTCGTCGACGAACACGGCGGTGTTTCCGGCCTGATCACCCTTGAAGATGCGCTCGAAGAACTGGTCGGTGAAATCAGCGACGAGACCGACAAGGAAGAACCTTATATCACCCCATTGAAAAGTAAGTCCTGGATCGTTCTCGGTAAAACCGACATCGAAGACGTCAATGAAACCCTCGACATGGACATTCCCGACTCGGCCGCTTATGACACCTTTTCGGGATTCATTTTAGACAAGCTCGGTAAAATTCCCCAGGAAAACGAAGAGATCCAAGTCAATGCCTTTACGGTCACCGTAAAAAAGAAGGATGGCAACCGGATCAAAGAGTATCTTGTTAAACAAAAAACCGATGCGCCGGTTTCCACAACCTAACGTTCCCCATCGTGACAACGGTATGCCGAATCGAACTGCACCCGTAATTGAAACGCCGCCGCCAAACACCTTTCGAGAAAAGCTACAGTTTTATTTGATCGATTGCCGTTCGCCCATCGGCAAGGTAATCGACATCACCATCATTGCCCTCAACCTGTTTATCTGCGGGATTTTCGTGGCCGAGACCTACGCCTTGACCGATGCAACGCGTCAGATATTGTGGCGCCTTGGAAGTGGTGATCGTCTTTTTCTTCATTGTTGAATACGCCGCCCGCCTGTACGGCGCCCCCAACAGGTTGCGGCAATTAACCGACATCTACAGTATCATCGACCTCATCGCGATTTTACCGACGCTCTCCCTCTTGATTTTGCCGGTTTTCGGAATCACGGCCAATCTTGGATTGATGCGGATCATCAGAGGTTTCCGCGTCTTTCGTATATTCAGGTTTCTACGCTTTACGGCCGACCCCGACTTTTTTTTCGGACAGTTAACCCAACGCTTCTTGACCGTGTTGCGGCTCATCATCACGATCTTCATGATCTTTTTCTTATCAGCCGGTCTATTTTACGAGGTTGAAAACACGCTCAATCCAAATATAAACAATTTTGGCGACGCCTTTTACTTTACGGTGGTCGCCCTGACCACAGTTGGCTTCGGAGACATTACACCCCTTACAGCAGCCGGGAAATGGGTGACGGTCATCATGATCTTGTCGGGCATCATTCTGGTGCCCTGGCAGGTGAGCTTGATTGTCAAAGAGTGGATTCACATGGCGCGTAAAAAAGAAATCATCTGCCCCAGCTGCGGTCTCCGCTATCATGATCACGACGCCTCGCACTGTAAATCCTGCGGTCATGTTATTTATCAAGTGTATGACGGCGATGAATGACCGGCTGACCCAGACCTGGATCGTGCTGGTGGTGGTCATCGGAACCGTAACTGTCAGGTGTATCCAGCGCTGGCTCAGCCAGTCTTGAAGATCGGAGAATTTTCAGCCGCTGTTGACGGGTCGACTTTGCCGAAGGGCTGGGAACCGCTGACCTTCAAAAAGATTACGCGCCATACCCAATATAAGCTCGTTCAAGATCAAAATACGTGGGTTTTAGAGGCAAAAAGCTCGGCATCGGCCGCCGGCCTCATCCGCCGCGTTGAAATCGATCCGCTTCAATTCCCAGATTCTGCGCTGGCGCTGGAAAGTAATGGGCGTGTTGTCACAGGGGGACGTGACCCAAAAGACAGGCGACGATTATCCGGCCCGTATCTATATCACCTTTGCTTACGACGCTTCCAAACTGGGAATTGCGGAGAGAATCAAATACCAGGCCGCTCGCCTGCTTTATGGGGAAGACCCACCCACCGGAGCGCTCACCTACATTTGGGCCAACAAAGCGCCCGTTGGCACGCTTGTGCCAAGCCCCTACACGGATCGGGCCCAGATGATCGTGCTGCAGAGCGGTTCGACCAAAAGGATGCAGTGGGTTGAAGAGAAGCGCAATGTGTATAATGACTATCGCATGGCCTTCGGCCATGCGCCGCCTCACATAGCGAGCGTGGCGCTGATGACCGACACCGACAACACCGGCGAAACGGTCACAGCCTATTACGGAGATATTCTTTTCAGTGCTGAGTAAAACACGGACTTCAAAAACCGACGTTGCTCAAGTTTATGTTTTGACCCGCTCAATATAATTGCCCTGTGCGCGTGTCAATCCGAACGATCTCCCCTTCCTCCACAAACGGTGGCACCTGGAGTTCATAACCCGTTTGTAGGGTTGCCGGTTTGGAATCACCCGAAGCCGTGTCGCCCTTGGCCCAAGGATCGGTTTTTTCGATCTTGAGCTCCACAAAATTGGGAAGTGTCAGCCCAATGGGACGGCCTTCAAACAAAAGAATGCTGCAGACCGTGTTTTCCTTCAGGAAATTATGGGCATCGCCCACCTGTTCAGCGCTAAGAAACTCCTGCCCATAGGTCGATGTATTCATGAAACAATAGTCGGATCCATCCGCGTACAGATATTCCATCTCATGCTCCTCCAGATCGGCCGCATTGAACTTTTCTCCAGACCGGAAGGTGCGGTCGAACTGAGCCCCGGTCAGCATGTTTTTGAGGCGACACTTGTAAAGCGCCTGCCCCTTGCCCGGTTTGACGAACTGAAATTGCACAATTACGTAGGGCTCGCCATCGATTGTCAATCTTCAGCCCTTTTCGCAGGTCACCGCTTTCTAACATAAATTGTTTCTCCTTATATCTAATTTTAACAACCATGGCCGCTTGGTTCAAAATTCTGATGGCGTATTGGCGATGCCAGGTCAAGGTGTTTTTGGGCACGCCGTGTTTCCTCGACGAAATGACGGACCTTGTCCAAGTCTTTCTGGAATCGAATCGGCGTCCCCTTTGGCATCCAGGGCATTGGTGCCTGTGCAACTGTCAACACCGGCGGGTTTAACTTGCACAATGCCGTCGAACACATTGTGTGGTGACAAACCACCGGCCAGAATCACGGGAATCCGACTTTTTTGCACCAATCGGGCAGCCGTCTCCCAATCACAAGTTTTGCCGGTGATCCCCACAAAACCTTTAACCGGCTGTATGTCATCTGAATTCCCGGCTCTGAGCCACCAACAGCGTGTCTGTTAAAAAACAGTCACTGACCGGCTCAAACATGGCCGCCAGTTCAAGGGTCGGCACCCTGTTTGCCAGGCCGGCTCGGTGCAATCGGGATGGAACGCATAATAGCGATCTGCGGGTAACGCTGTTTGATTATTTCCTGGTTCTCGATCAATGTGCGGCAGTAAGCGGCAATCTGTGCACCTTCCATCAGTGACTCACAAAAATGAACGATATCCGGTTGATAAAAATCGAGCGCCCGTTGGATTGTTTCCCGATCGCTGAAAAGGGGAATCAGGCTGCTTTTCATTGGCGCTAGGCGGATGGTTTCCAGGGTTTTTAACAACAGGGGATTCTGCCAGTCGGTTTCAGAAAGGATGACGCCACCAACGTGATCAACTCCCAAGTTTGCCAGCCGCTGGGCCTCTTCCGGCGTTTGTACTTCATAAATCTGCATGACAATTTTTTGCAATGAATCGATCCCTCTGATCCTGTATTAACTGTTTAGCTTCGCTGAAAATTGATGCCTGGCTGGGGTTATCCACTGGGCTAAAATTCGGTTGACTTTTGGCGCCGTCTCTAACATATTCAGCCTGTTTTCGCAAATTTTAAATAGACCTAGAGGATCCTCATGATACTGATTATCGATTTTGGTTCCCAGTTTAATCAACTCATTGCACGCCGCGTCAGGGAATGCCAGGTTTACTGCCAAATTGAACCGCCCCATATCAGTGTCCATGATATTCGCAAGCTGAATCCAGAGGGGATTATTTTATCCGGCGGCCCTTCAAGTATCTATGAAAAAAACAGCCCCAAAATCGACAAAGCAATTTTCGATCTCGGGCTTCCGGTGCTAGGCATCTGCTACGGCATGCAATTTATGATCGCAACCCTTGGCGGCACTGTGACCAAAGCCCACAAGCGCGAATACGGGTTTGCCGAGCTTCGTGTCAAACAAGCGCAAGGCCTTTTCAAGGGAGTTCCCGCGAATACTGTCTGCTGGATGAGTCATGGCGATTCAATCACCAAGCTGCCCCGGGGGTTTAAAGCAACGGCTACCACCGATAATACCATCTATGCCGCCACGGCCAACACGCGCAAACGCTTCTATGGGGTGCAATTCCATCCTGAAGTCGAGCACACACCCAAAGGCCGTATCCTTTTGCGCAATTTTCTCTTCGATGTTTGCGGCTGCAAACGCTCCTGGACCATGAAGTCTTTTGCCCGGGACACGGTCAACCAGATCCAAGAAACCGTAAAAGACAATAAAGTAATCCTGGGATTGAGCGGAGGGGTTGACTCTTCCGTTGCCGCCCTTTTGATCCATCGGGCGATCGGCAAAAACCTGACCTGCATCTTTGTCGACAATGGTCTGTTGCGCCTGAACGAAGCCCAGCAACTGAAAAAGAGGTTCACCCAAAACCTGAATATCAACATCCGCTTTGTAAGCGCCAAGAATAAATTCCTGAAAGGACTGGCCGGTGTTGTCGATCCTGAGAAAAAACGTAAAATTATCGGTAAAATCTTTATCGATGTCTTTGAAGCGGAAGCGCAAAAAATCAAAGGGGCTAAATTTTTAGCCCAGGGAACGCTTTATCCGGATGTCATTGAATCGGTTTCCGCATTCGGCGGGCCGACAGCCGTCATCAAATCGCACCACAATGTGGGCGGCTTGCCCAAAAAGATGAAGCTGAAACTTGTTGAACCACTAAAATACCTGTTCAAAGACGAAGTCCGCAAATTGGGCAAAGCCATCGGTTTGCATGAAGATTTGATCTGGCGTCAGCCTTTTCCCGGGCCCGGGTTGGCGATTCGCATTATCGGCGAAGTCACCCGTCAGCGGCTCGAAATTCTGAGGCGGGTCGATGCGGTCCTGCTGGAAGAAATTCGCAGTAACAACTATTATAAAAAATTGTGGCAGTCGTTTGCGGTACTCCTCCCCATCAAAAGTGTTGGGATAATGGGAGACAGCCGCACATACGAAAATATTGTCGCTATCCGTGCGGTAACGAGCAAAGATGCCATGACCGCCGATTGGGCGCGGTTACCACACAAGCTGCTTGGTACGATCTCCAATCGCATCATCAATGAGGTGCGAGGGGTCAATCGTGTCGTCTATGACATAAGCTCCAAGCCGCCCAGCACAATTGAATGGGAATAAAGCACATGAATACCTCCAAACCTTCCAGATTTAAAATCGGATCTGAAGCGGAAAGACCGGACAAAATGTATCAAGAAGAACTACATGACCTGCGGGTAGAGAAACTGAGCCACCGGGTCACCTTGTTGACCATTCTGATCCCGTGCCTGATCGGTGTTATTTTGATTATCACTTACCTTGATATCAAAGATCGGGTGGTCAGCTCGCAGACCACCGGCACCCAAGGAATGCAAACTCTTTCGAAGGATGTCGCATCCAAATTTTCGCAACTGTCTTTAAAGGAGGCCAAATTGGAAGAACTCATTGCCCAAAAACTACCGGCCTTAGAAAAAAATACAGCCGTGATTCAGGCCCGCCTGCGTTCCGCTCAGAAATCGATAACCAAGATGAATGCCGTCATGGCCGATAAAAACAAGGTCGAACAAGCCCTCGCCGACATCCATCAGAACCTGGCCCCGCTTCCTCAAAAACTCGATGAAGTCGCTGCCTACGCCCAAACCGTCGACACCAAATTGTCCCAGGACATCGCCGCAATCGCCACCAGTCTTGAGACTGTTAAAGAAACATTGCTCAAAATCGAAACGGAATTAATTGCCCTGGCTGCTGGAAAAATAGACGAGGAAACCTTGGATCAAAGGATGCAAACAGAGCGCCAGGCCCTTCAGCAAGAGTGGGCTCAAAGTGTAAAGAAGCTCGAAAAATCGATCAAGGCGTTACAGCGAGAAATGCCTGCGCCTGCTAAAACCGGTTCTGTATCAGGCGCTGCCGCCGCTCCCCCACCCAAACAATGGCACCGGCCACCAAAACACCACCTATAAAAAACCGGCCTCACGCAGCCAGCCCACCGCCGGGCAAGATTATCGAACAAGATATCGAGTAAACGTCCACCCGCATAGTTTTATTTATTCTAGAATGGTTTTCATCAATATGTTACGATAGAGCCGCGGCCTGAGGGACACCCTATTACCAATCGGAAAGTTGTTTTGACAATCACTATAAAAGGGCCTCGATTCTGGAATGTCGGCCGGGATATCGACCTCAAGGGAGTCAAACGGGGTAATGACAACTTTGATGCGGTGCCCATATTCAAGTGCGCGGAGTTGTTCCAATTTTTCAATGTTCTCAAGCACACCGCCCGGAAGTCGGCGAAAGTTATCTAAAAACCGCTTGGTATAGGCATAGATCCCCAAATGTTTGTAGATATCACAGGGCGTGACGTTATCCCGGTCCCAGGGAATCGGCGCGCGGGAAAAATACAGCGCAAAGCCCTTTTGGTCGAAGGTCACTTTGCAGTCCTTGGGATTGGTAATCTCGTTCAGGATCGACAATTTTGAAGGCCAGGGTGCTCATCCCAAGTTCGGGCTCATCTAAAAGAGGTTTTACAACCTGGTCTATTTGCAGAGGATTGAAGGCCGGCTGATCGCCCTGGATATTTACAACAAGATCTTCCGGATCAAGTCCGATCTTGTCGGCAGCTTCCCCAACCCTGATCCGTACCCGAACGGTTTGACTCACTCGTCATGATGGCATGGCCGCCGAACGCTTTCACAGCCTTGACAATCCGCTGGTCATCCGTCGCAACGTAAACCCCGGTTACAGCAGTTGCTCTTTAGGCCGCTTCACAAACCCACTGAATCATGGGTTTGGTCTTGATGGGATGAAGCGGCTTGCCCGGAAAGCGGGTCGAACCGTATCTGGATGGAATGATGACAACAACTTTCATTGGGTGTGTACTCGCTTTCCCGGTCAATTCCGCAAAAGATTATATTGACCCTGCAACAGGTCATGGTCTAATAATCTGCTGACCCTCTATTATGGAGCGACAATGTCGCGTTTTATAAAATCGTGCAACGATTTTATTGGGTAAAGGATCCTGCCGATGAACATGGAACTTTTAGATCGCTTGCTGCGAGCGGTGGCCGCGGGCCAAACCTCGGTTGAAGATGCCGCTCGCACAACTTCGTCATATGACTCTGGAAGACATCGACTTTGCACATATAGACCATCAACGCTCCATGCGCAAGGGCTTTCCGGAAGTGATCTTCGGGCAGGGCAAAACCGCAGACCAGATCATCGGCATCATGGAGCGCATGCTGCTTCAGGAAAACATCATCCTGGTAACGCGGGTTGATCCCGAAAAAGCGGAAAAAGTAACGCTTCGCTTCCAGGACGCCGTCTACCATCAAAATGCTCGCATGATTATCTGGTCCAAAGGAAAGATCCCTGAAAGCGGCCGGGGTCTTATTCTCGTTTTAACGGCCGGCACATCCGACATTCCGGTTGCCCGGGAAGCCTATCTAACGGCACAGGCCATGGGCAACCGCGTTGAAGCGGTATTTGATGTCGGCGTGGCCGGAATTCACCGGCTTTTCAACCACAAGGACCTAATTTTGCAGGCTTCGGTTCTGATCGTGGTCGCCGGCATGGAAGGTGCCCTGCCGAGCGTGGTGGCCGGCATGGTCGACCGGCCAGTAATTGCCGTTCCCACAAGCGTTGGTTACGGTGTCAGTTTGGGCGGTTTGACAGCCCTTTTCGCCATGTTGAACAGCTGCAGTTCCAATGTTGCTGTGGTCAATATCGATAACGGCTTCGGTGCCGGTTACATGGCCGCCATGATCAACCGATAAATACACTTGGCATTTTTATGAGATCCCGCTGCCATACAGGCTGCGGGATCTTGCTTTCGCGGTTTTGCACGTATAGCAACCTAGCCAATGCCCTTGCACCTGGCTCAATGAGCCAGCGTATTACATGCTGAATATAGACTCGCCATGCCGCCCAATGTGCGCAAAATAGCCTTGTCCGTTCTCCTGACTTTGGACCAGGGCCGTCAAACCCTTGATCAGGTAATGGAAAAAACCTTTGCCCAGGAGGCCGTCCTGTCACGCCGCGACCGGGCCCTGCTCAATGCCCTGGTTTTTGGTACCGTCCGCTGGCGCAGCCACCTGGATTGGGTTATCGACTATTTTTCCAAAACCCGCCTGAACAAAATAGAACCGCCGATTCTTAAATATCCTGCGTCTGGGGCTCTTTCAAATGCTCTTCATGGATCGGATACCCCCGTCAGCAGCTGTTAATACATCCGCCGAGTTGGCCAAGTCCTTTGGCGGTCGCTGGGTCGTCGGATTCGTCAATGCACTCTTGCGCAATGCCGGCCGCCATTACGCGCAAGTCCCCTTTCCTGACCCTGAAAAGGACCCGGTCGCCGCCCTTGCCGCTCAAAAAGCATTTCCGCCCTGGCTGATCAAACGGTGGCTCAACCGCTTTGGTTGGCAGGCAACCACGGCCCTTTGCGATGCCGTCAATACGATTCCGCCGGTAAGCGCGCGCACAAACACGCTGAAAACCAGCCGGGAGGAACTACAGACCGCTTTAATGGATCATGTGGGACATATATACCCTCTGCGCATACGCCCCCGACGGCCTTGCCTTTACGGCGCCTAAGACCATGTTGTCGGATTTAAAACCTTTTTCACAAGGCTGGTTTCAGGTCCAGGATGAAGCCGCCCAGACTGGTTGTCACTGCTGTTGGACCCGCACCCCGGCGAGCGTGTTTTGGATGCGTGTGCCGGTCTGGGCGGCAAGACCGGCCACCTGGCCCAACTGATGAAAAACCAGGGTCAAATACTGGCCGTGGATCTACAGCCGGACAAACTCGAACGCCTTGCAAACGAAATGCAACGCCTCGGCGTGCGATTGTACAAACCCATGCAGCCGATCTCAGCCAACCCCAGGCAGCCCTGAAAATCGGCTCATTTGACCGTATCCTCTTGGATGCGCCCTGTTCGGGCCTGGGTGTCATGCGTCGTAACCCCGATATAAAATGGGTATTGTCAAAAAAGAACTTAACATATTATAATACCCGTCAATTCAAACTGCTGAAGCGCCTGGCACCGTTGGTCAAGCCATCAGGGGTCCTGGTTTATGCTGTGTGCAGTATGGAGCCGGAGGAAAACGAGGCGGTTGTACAAGCTTTCTTACACGATCATCCCGAGTTCAGCCTCGCACCAACGCCCTTGGCGCCTGAGATCGCCGGCCAGCAAGCTGATCGTTGCCCCCGGCTATTTTAAGAGCTCTGCCGCACCGGGATGAAATGGATGGTTTCTTTGCAGCTCGATTGGAGAAAGTGGCCTAAAGTTTGGTAAAATTCTAATGATATATTAATATCCCTCTAATCCATATGCACGCTTTTCAAGTTCGCTGCAGATACAAGGGTAAAATCCTGCGCTAAGCAACGTGACGTCCCGCCAGTGGCGGGATGAAATTGGAAATCGCGCAAGGGTTCCAACCATCACAGTCGACAAATACAGCCATGCCAGTCTATGAATATACAGCCCTGGACACCAAAGGCAAATCCGTCTCGGGGATTATCGATGCCGAGGGCTCCGTTGCCGCCCGCCAAAAACTTCGCGCAGGCGGGAATTTTCCGGTCTCGATTATCGAAGTAAGGGACACACCCTCTAAAAAAACCTCTTCCTCGCTATCTCAGCTTAGCCTTTTCAATCGGATCAAACCAGCCGAAATCGCTATGTTGACACGCCAACTGGCAACCCTTGTCGGCGCTGGATTTCCACTGGTCAATGCCATCGATACCTTGATCCCTCAAACCAAAGCACCTGCTTTTAAGAAATTGCTGGCTCGTGTTAAGGACGCCATCGTGGAAGGCAACAGCTTTGCCGGTGCCCTGGCCTTGTACCCAAATGCGTTTACCCCCCTTTTTATCAATATGGTTCGTGCGGGTGAATCGTCAGGCACATTGGAAATCGTTCTGGAACGCCTGGCAGAAATAATGGAAAAACAACAGGCCCTTAAAAACCGCATTCGATCGGCGTTGGCCTATCCGGCCTTGATGTCGATTGTCGGTGCTGCTGTTCTTTTCATCCTGCTGGCCTATATCGTGCCGAGTATTACGACGATCTTCACGGATATGGACCAGATTTTGCCCGCGCCGACCCGGTTTTTAATCGCTGTCGGCGAACTGTTCAAACACTACTGGTGGATTGTTCATGATCGTGCTCGTGGCCTTGCCGCTTGCCTTTCGAAGTTTCAAGAAAACCGCCAAGGGACGCTATTTATACGATAAAACCATCCTGACCCTACCCATTGTCGGCCCCTTGCTCGGGAAACTGGCCGTCGCCCGCTTCGCCCGTACCCTGGGATCGCTTTTGGAGAACGGTGTGTCCATGCTTTCGGCACTCGAAATTGTAAAAAATATTGTCGGCAACACCCTGATTGCGGAAACGATCGATGCCGCTGCTGTCGATGTCGGCAAAGGTCAGGGCTTGGGACAAGCGCTTTCACAAACGGATGTTTTGCCTTATCTTTCTATCCAAATGATCCAGGTCGGTGAACAAAGCGGTGAATTGGAACCGATGCTGAACAAGATTGCCGACGTTTTCGAGAATGAATTTGAGTCCAGCATCATGAGCATGACCGCCCTGCTGGAACCTGTGATGATCCTGGTAATGGCAGTCGCGGTCGGATTTATCGTCCTGTCAATCTGTCTGCCGATTTTTGAAATGAATCAGCTGATAAAATAAAGGGAGGAAGCATGGATACAGCAAAACCTAAAAATCTGAATTTCCAGTGCGGCTTTACCCTGATTGAGTTGATGGTTGTTATCGTTATTCTCGGTATTCTGGCCGGTCTCATCGTCCCGCGTATCATGGGCCGTCCGGAAGAAGCCAAGCAACTCAAGGCCAAACTGCAGATCGAAAGCCTGGAAACCAGCCTGAAGCTTTATAGACTGGACAACGGCACGTATCCGACGACCGATCAGGGATTGCAGGCCCTGGTTGAAGCACCCAGCAGCGGTGTCCTTGCCCCAGAAATGGCGTGAAGGCGGATATGTTGAGAAAGGTCGCCTGCCCAAAGATCCCTGGGGCAACGATTTCGTATACCTGTCACCCGGCGTTCACGGGGATTTCGATCTGCATATCATATGGTGCGGACGGTGTTGCCCGGCGGTGAAGACCGCAACACCGATATCAACAACTGGGATATCGAATAATAAAATCGCTCCGCGATTTTATGTGACGCGGCTGCGCCGCTTATTTTCTGACGGTATGATATACAACAATCGGGTCACTGGTGCCGACCGTGATGGAATGCTTTCATTGGGCTTACAGATCCGGTTAAATATCAATTCAATGGGTTATAAATTTGAGCCCGCGAAAGATTAAAACAAAGCAGCGTCTGGCTTTACGCTGATCGAACTCATTGTGGTCGTATCGTTGATCAGCCTGATGCTGTTTTTTGCGACTCCCGCGACTGAGCAGCGATTTGTTGGCCGACGATCTCAACACCGCCTCCCGCTGGATTATCATTGAAAGTCCGCACCTTAAAAGACCAGGCCCATCTGGAGCAAAAAAGCTATGTTCTGCACCTCGACATGAACACCGATCGTCTGTGGGTCAGCGATGCAAGCAATGTCGGAAGAAGAACTTGAAAAGGCCGCTGGTCAAGCCTATCAATTGCCCGAAGGCATCAAACTGCTCGATGTCGAGTACCCCTCCGGTAAAATTGCCTACCGGCGAGGCTGAAATCTGGGTTTTTCAAAACGGCTATTCTGAAAAGGCGCTGATCCATTTGACCGACAGCGCCAACGACATCCGTTCCTTTTTGATCGAGCCCTATCTGCCATCCGTCAAACTGTTTAAACAAGAGATTGGGTTCGAATCATAATAAAATCGTTTCACGATTTTATTTGTCGCGGCGATGCCGCTCTTGCTAATCAAGAACTTTGAAAAATGAATAAAACCTTCAGATAACATCAAAAACGTAAACCCAGTGCTGGGCTAAGGCCTGCACTGGCTTTACGTTAATCGAAGTGCTGGTGGCCATGGCGATCATTGCCATTGTGGTGATCGCGATTTTCAAATTAAATTCCCAGACCATCGACATGACCAATGCCACCCGTTTTCATACCCTCGCCCCGCTGCTGGCCCAGACCATACTGGCGGACATCGAAAACCAGGGGATAGAGGATGCCACCAGTGATTCACGGCGATTTTGGTGAAACCTTCCCCGGCTTCAATTGGCAAGTTACCATTGATGCGGTTGTATCCGAGGCCTTGGGAGAAACGGCCGAGAACCTGAAAAAAATTGACCTGCGCATCATCCTACAATGACAAAAACGCGGTCTACCAATTATCTTTCTACAGGTTTTTTCTCGAATGATGCCGTTCGCTTCGAAACGCATTAAATGCTGCCCGTGGCGCAAGCGGATCGGCCGACGGCTTTACGCTGCTCGAGGTCTTGCTGGCGATCTTTTTTTTCAGTATCATCATCACCACCCTCTTCGGTGCATACACAGCCGTACTGAACTAAAGCCGAGTCGGTTGAAAACAACCTTGTTTTCAATGAAATGGCCCAAATATGCCTTCATCGGATCATCCTTGACCTGAAATCGGTCTATGTCGCGCTCACGCCCTTATACAAACAACCGACCTTCGACAGCCCGCCGGATCCTTACCGGATTGTAACGGCGCCTTCCGAAAGCGGAGAAGACCGCTTTATGACCCTGCGCTTTACGTCCCTGGCCCATGTCGCCTTGGACCGTCAATTCCGAACAGGGGCTGCCGAAATCGTCTATTACATTCAGGCCCGTGACGACGACCAGTTTGTCTTGCGGCGCTCTGACCGGCTGTTTTTCGATGAGCCCTTTGAGCCTCAGCCCAGTGATCCGATTTTGTGTGAAAGTGTAAAAAACCTGACTTTCAGGTTTATCGACCATGAGGGCGATGACCATGATAATTGGGACTCGGAAGCGGATGATTTCGATTATGCAACGCCCCGGGCGCATCGCCATTATGCTTGAAATTGGAACCGCCTCCGTCGACCTTTATATATGAAACCCGCGTCAACCTTCCGGTTTACCGTGAAAAGGTAGGTAAAATATAAATTCCAAGAAATAGAAAAGATGCTTAAACAATTAAAGAATCAGCGTGGCATTGCCATTTTAATCGCCATTGCCATTATCACCGTCTTGATCGCCGTAACCCTGGAACTCAATCGCCAAGTCCGTTCGGCCGTTGTCTCGACCGCCACGGCACGTGACAATTTGACCTTGCTGCAAATGGCCAAGTCCGGTGTCAACCTGGCGATGGCTGTCTTGATAAAAGACAAATATGATTCTGACATTGATTCGCTTCAGGAAGATTGGGCCGACCAGGAAAAACTCGCCGAACTGCTCCAGGAAATCCCGTTCGAAGCCGGCAAGGTGACCGTGATCATCACTGATGAACGCAGCAAGATTCAGGTCAATGCACTGGTCGACTTTCCCCTCAATCGGGATTTTATCGAACCCCAGCGGAATGTCTGGGAGCACTTTCTAACCGTGCTGATAACGCAGTACGAATTGTCCGATGATGTGGAAGCCACCACGATTATCAATGCCACCAAAGACTGGCTGGACAAGGGTGACGACGATGCCACCAGCGGTTTGAGCGGTGCCGAATCGGATTATTACCAGGACCTGGAACCGCCCTATACCGCCAAAAACGGCCCTATCGCCCATTTGGGCGAGCTTGAATTCATCAAAGGCATGACCCCGGAAATTTTTCACGGCACCGGTTTAAAACCGGGAATCTCCAGGTATATGACCCCCTTTGGATTGGTGTTTACCAGCGATTCCGGAGAAATTTTCGATGGCAGAATCAACATCAACACCGCTGATTTACCTGTTTTGACAGCTATTTTGCCGGTCGAAGACGAAGATCTGGCCCTATCGATCTTTGAATACCGCCAGGAAAAATCGGACGATCAATACGTCCATGACTTGACCGGTCCAACCTGGTACAAGGAAGCCCCGGGTTGTGGCGACCTGGACATCGATCCAGACCTGATCACCACCAAAAGTGATATTTTCCGGATTGAAGCTGTGGCGCAAAAACAGGACCTAAAAATAGAAATCGATACCGTTGTTCGTCGCCAAAAAGCCCCTGAAACGGGAAAATGGACCTGTAAAGTCTTGAGTTGGCAGGCAAAATAGATTATAAATAAAATCGTGTGACAATGTGCACTTCACGGTATGCATATAAGGCTGGCTTGACAGCTGAACAGCTTAATAGCTCAACCGCTTATTCACTTGAATTGTTATGAGCAAAAAGATACTCGGGCTTGATATACGGAAGACATCTGTTTCCGCCGTCCTGCTGAAAAGCGGCCTCAAAGGTCATTGGTTGGAAGCCCATGCCCATATTCCCTTTCAAGAGGGGCAAAGCCCGACCGATGAAACCGCGCAGCCCTTGCAATCATCAATGACCGGATGGATGTCAGCGGTGCCGCTTGTGTTGCGGCGTTTCCAGCCGGACAAATATCCTATCGCAATATTCAGGTTCCTTTCAAAGAAAAGAAAAAAATTCGGCAGGTCCTACCCTATGAACTGGAACCGCTTTTGCCGTATGCGGTCGAGGACCTCATCTTTGATTACCATCCTACGATCTCTGCATCTGAAGCAAACCTGTCCAGCCTGCTGGCCGTGGCCGTGGAAAAGACAAGCATGCAATCTTTTCTGGAGTTGCTGGCGCCCCTCGGTCTGACGCCTGAAATCGTTACCGTCGGCAGTTATCCAATCGCGCTGTGTCTGGATGATCCCATCGATGGGCTTCTGCTGGACATTGACGAAACCCGTTGTACGCTGGTTGCCTATGCGGCCGGCCATGTCCACCTGGTACGCACCACCCCGGTACGTGATGCGCAGGCGCCAATCGCCGAGACGCTGATCCGCTGGGTAAAGCAGACGCTGGCCGGCTTTGAAAAGACGTTGGCGACTGATTTCGACCCCCAGGGTATTTTTATCACCGGCAGCGGCCTCAATGGCGGTCAAATCGAACAGGAACTGTCGCAAAACCTGGCATTGCCCATCAGCCGTATCGATTTGATCAGAGCCGCCACCAACGTCATCAAAAACGAACCTGCGCAGCCATGGGAGCCCCACCTGATGGACAGCGCCCTGGCGCTGGCTCTGTCGGAAGCATCGGGTATGGCGCTGATAAACTTCCGGCGCGGGCCTTTTTCGATCTCCAAGCAATGGGTCGAAAATAAGAAAAGCCTGATTACATCCGCTGCCCTGATCGCCATGGTATTGATCTTGTCCCTGACCGGAATCATTCTTGACACGATCAATCTACAGAAACGGCAGACCGCTCTCGATCAGGAGATCGAAACCATTTTCAGATCCAGTTTCCCAGACGTCAAAAATATCGTCGACCCGCTGCATCAGATGCGGATTGGAATCGAGGAGGCTCAAAAGACCGATTTAATTCCAGGCGAGTCCGGAAGTAACATTCACAAATTGGACATCCTCAACGACTTCAGCCGGCTGATACCGGACAACACTGATGTCGAGATTATCAGCATCGTCATCGGAGAAGACAATGTGGTGCTATCCGGCAATACAGACACCTTTAACGCCGTGGATGACATGAAAAGCCGTTTGGAAAAATCTAAGCTGGTCAAAAGTGTCACCATTAGCTCCGCCAATTTGAATCGGGCCGGTAACCGGGTCCGCTTCAAGCTCAAGGCCCAACTATGATCAAACTCAGTCGACGTGAAAAACAGGCCCTTATGGTAGCCGCAGGCTTTGTCACCCTTTTTATCGTCATCCAGTTTATCGTTTTTCCCCTTTTCGATAAAAAAGACCGGTTAGAGCGGGGGATTGCCGTCAAAAGCAGTGCCATCGTGGAAATGCAGCGCTTGCAAGCGGATTACGACCAGCTTAAATCCCAGGCCGATCAGTCCAAAATACGCTTTGACCAAAGGCCCAAAGGCTTTACGCTCTTCTCGTTTCTCGATCAGCTGGCCGGGCAAACCGGTGTAAAGGATAACATCGCCTATATGAAGCCGTCCAAAACGGCCCAGAAAAACAGCCCTTTCAGCATTTCGACCGTTGAAATGAAAATTCAGGGCGTCACGCTACGCCAGATAACCCAGTATTTGCATAAAATGGAGACATCTCCTAATATGGTAACCGTCAAGCGGCTCTCCATCTCCAAGACCGAAAAAAAACCGGGTTTTGTGAATGCTGTCTTGCAAGTTGAAACATTTGAATCATCATGAATCTGCCTGTGCTCAGCACCGGCAGATCCATATGCGGAAAATGTACAAGCCATTTTCCGAAAAGCCGCCCAGGGCGGATAAACATTACGATTTGGAGCGACCGTAGTCGCGTTCATATAAAATCGTGGAACGATTTTATTGTTGATACGATGAGCAAAGCTCGCAAATGGCTGCTGTTGGGCATTTATGTTGTTGCAGCTGCTGTTTTGTTCACATACTATTTATTTCCGTCGGAAACGGTAAAAGGCTATATCGCCTATAAGCTCAATGCGAGCCGATCCCGAACTTGACGGTTGAGATCGCATCGCGTCAAACCCAGTTTTCCACCCGGTTTGAAATTGAACGCCGTTCACCTGGCACACACCGGCAACGAACTGGTGGAGATCAAACAACTGATTGTCAGACCGGTCTATTGGGCGCTGCTGGGACATGAAAAGACATATCGTTTTAAAGGCGCAGCTTTATGGGGGCTCGTCGAGGGCGAAATTCGCCTGGGCCGGCGCAAACCGCCAACGCGATTGCAGGTTGATGCTCGCGTTCAGGGCTTAAAACCGAGCAGATCCAAGCAATCGAGGAAACTGTCCGGCCGCAAGATCTTCGGTATGCTGGCATGGTGATATCGCGGTCACCCGTATCGGCCGGTCATCTCTGGAAGCAACGGCCAATTTGGCGTTGACCGACGGCAAAGCTCGAGCTTCTGATGCCGGTCTTTACCTATAAAAGCCTGACCTTCAAATCCATTCAGGCGGACTTGGCCATGACAGCATCAAACGCTTGAAATAAAACGCTGTGATATCAAAGGACAACCGGCTGATGGCGCCTTTACAGGAACCATCGACCTGCGAGCACCTTTGAGTAAAAGCATATTCGATATTAGAGGGCCGGTTAAACCGCATCCGGCTCTTTTGGCGCTGCTTCGCAAGAGCCTGCCGGCAAGCCTGGTGCCCCATACAGGAGCCGGCGATGATGGTATCGGCATTTCTCTTTCCGGTACCTTGGACCGTCCCGGGTTTGCATTCCGATAGCATCGTGAAACGATTTTATTTATGAAACGATACCTGACAATTTTGAATCTGCTGCTGGTCACGGGACTGGTTTTTCTCGGGGTAAAGCTTTTTTTCAAGACCACCACCGCCCAATTTGCTTACACACCACCGGTAGCCGACCGCCCAACCGGCAACGATCAAGCCGCTGCTGATCCAAACACCGCAACCGCTTGCACAATATAATGCCATCGCCGATCGTGATCTTTTTAAAACCGGCCCGGCAGCTGTTGATACATCTCAGGATGTCAACATTGAAGACCTCAAGCAAACCGAATTGAATCTGAAATTATGGGGCACGGTGGCCCGCCAAAGCGGTAAAACCTATGCGGTGATCGAAGACACCAAAAAACGCGAACAAAACCTCTATCAGGTCGGCGATACGGTTCAGGACGCCGTGGTTAAAATGGTGTTGCGGGAGAAGGTCATTCTGAGTGTCAATGGCAAAGACGAGGTTCTGGAGATGGAAAAACTGGAGAGCGCGTCAGCGGCGGCGGCAACGGCTCCCCCGGCAAGCGCGCCTGCCCGAACCGCGCGCACGTCAAATCGCCTTGAAGCGCGAGCAGATTGAAGGCGCTGTTTCAGACCTCAACAGCCTTATGTCCCAGGTAAAAATCCGCCCCCATTTCAAAGACGGTCAACCGGACGGCATTGCCTTGAGCAACATCAGATCGAACTCGATTTTCCGCAAAATGGGGTTGCGCAATGGCGACATTTTAATGGGCGTCAACGACCAAAACATCCAGTCGGTGGATGACGCCCTGGGCTTTTACAACAACCTGAAATCATCCAGCAATGTTTCTGTGAAAATCAAACGGCGGGGACGCTTGAATACGATCGAGTACACAATCGAATAATCCAAAAATCGTGTTGCGATTTTATGGATGTGACGCGGCGATGCCGCTTAAACTTTCGAAAAAATATTGCGCTGTAAATGAGATTATGATTGACGATGCACCTTTCAAATTTTGCGGCTATATAATGAAGAGGAAAAACTTAAAAATGAATAACCAGGCGATTCGCTCTAAAGCGCTGATCTGTCTTCTCGCATTTATTGTTCTATTTGTGACGTTGGACTTGCCGAGGCTGGTTTATGGCCAGCAGCCAGGCAATTCACCCGCGCGGAGCGCGCAAAGAACGGCGAACAATTTGTTTCGATCGACTTTAATAATGTCGACATCAACGTCCTGATCAAATTTATCAGTGAACTGAGCGGTAAAAACTTCGTCGTCGACCAGCGCGTCAAAGGTAAAGTGACCATTATCTCTCCAGCCAAAATTTCCGTTGCCGAGGCCTATAAGGTCTTTGAATCGGTTCTGGAAGTGCATGGCTTATACCACCGTCAAAGCCGGAGAGGTCATCAAGATTATACCGTCCCCGGATGCCCGCTCGAAAAATATCGAAACCCGGTTAAGGGAGGAAGCAGGTGTCACGGAAGATAAGATCGTAACCCAGCTTATCCCCCTCAAATACGCCGACCCCGGTGAAATTAAAGAAACTATTTGCGCCCCTGGTTTCCAAAAGCAGTGTGATTCTCGATTATCCCCCCACCAACATGTTGATCGTGACCGATGTCTATTCCAACATCCAGCGTCTGCTCAAAATCCTTGATGCCATCGATGTAACCGGCATCGGCCATGAAATATCATTGGTTTGGCTTCACCACGCCGATGCCGCCAACATGGTCAAAATCCTGAGCACCATTTTTTTAAAGCCCCAGCGCAAAGGCCAAAAGGGCGAAGCGGCCATTGAAACGGAAAGCAAGATCAACTTTGTGGCTGATGACCGGACCAATTCGATTATTTTGATTGCCAGTGAAGTCGACAGCAAACGCATCAAGAAACTGATCGCCATGCTCGACAAAGAAACACCGCGCGGGAAGGAAACCTTCCACGTCTATTATCTCGAAAATGCCGATGCCGAAGAACTCGCCAAGGTTTTACAAGACCTGCCCACCAAAAAAACCGGGACCAAAAAAGACCAAAAAACAGAACCGGTTATCTCGGCCAACGTTAAAATTACGGCTGACAAGGCGACCAACAGCCTGATCATCATGGCCGAAAAGGAAGACTACCAATTTTTAGAACAGATTATCCAAAAACTCGACATCCCGCGTGCCATGGTCTATATCGAATGCCTGATCATGGAAGTCGATGTGGAAAAAGAATTTGATCTCGGTACCGAGTGGATCGCCATGGGACAAACCGCTTATAAAGACCGCGACATCGGTTACGGCGGTGGGTTCAGCGGGGGGAATCCCGGTTACGGAAACATTGGCGGCGTGACACAAGGTCAATTGCCGGCCGGTTTTTCAATGGGCATGTTTTCGGAACTTATCGAGATCGGTGGTGTCCAATTCCCTAATCTGGCCGCCATCGTCCAGGCGTTCAAAAAGATAAAGATTTCCATATCTTGTCCACGCCGCAAATTCTGACAACCAACAATGAAGAAGCCAAGATCAACGTTGGCAAAAATGTTGCCTTTCAAACACGCTCGGCCGCTGAATCCGGTACCAGCACCTATAGTTCCTTTGAATACCGGGATGTTGGCAATATTCTTCAGATAACGCCCCACATCAGCAAGGACCGAACGGTCCGTCTCAAGATTAATTATGAACTCAGCAAACTGGATGAGGCGGGATCAAGTTCACCGGACCGCCCGACAACGCTAAAACGTGCCATCGAGACCGTCGTCTTGGTGAAAGACAAAAGCACCGTGGTCATCGGTGGCTTGATTGATGAGACGATGAGTGAGACCACTTACAAAGTCCCCTGCCTGGGAGATATGCCCCTGCTGGGCTGGGCGTTTAAATCGCGCTCAACCGGCACCGAAAGAACCAACCTGTATATTTTTATCACCCCCAAAGTTGTTGAAAATCCAGCTGAAGCCGAGAGCATATACGGTGATAAAAAGGGTTCATGACAAAGAAACAAGATGACAGTATCAAGATGTATCAAGGCCCGAAAAACCGAGTGCCGGAAAATCAATGGGAAGCTGATAAAACTGAATAGCCTAATAACTCAAGAATTGGAAGTTGGAAGTGCGCTAAAATGACCTAAAGTTGATCAGAATTCATGGGAATTAAAATGTTCAAAACCCTGCACGACATACTGAAAACCGACTTCCAGATCACGGACACCGATCTGGAGGATGCGTGGAAGTTGAAACAAGAAAAAGGGGGTGAACTGGGTGAGATCCTGGTTCAGCGCAAGGTGCTAAGTGAACAGCAACTTCTGGAAGCCCTGAGTCGCCTTTTCGATATCCCGCTTTGGAACCGGCTGCCCATCGAAAAAATCGAAAAAGACTTTACCCAGCACGTCCCGATCCAGTTTTTAAAAAAGCACCTGATGGTCCCCCTGGCTCGAAAACCACCAGTCAGAAGCCTGATGAACAGGCGGCAGACCGACGCAAGACCAAAAGATGCCTATGTCATCGCGCTTCATAATCCGGCCCTTTTTCAGCAGCTCGACGATCTGGTCCGTGTTCTCGATCGGTGAAGCATTATTCCATGGTCTTAGCGCCACGCGAAGAAATTATCACGGCCATTAATCTCTCCTATGATTTTGGTCAGGGTTCGGCCGAACAGCTGGTGCAGGATATGGAAGAAGATGGCAGTACCATCATCAGTGAAATCGAAGATACCGCCGATCTCCTCGATGACACCAGCGATGCGCCGATTATCAAGCTGGTCAATCACATCATCTCCCAGTCCATCAAGGCCCGAGCCAGCGACATTCACATCGAGCCGTATCAAGACAGCTTCAAGGTCAGGTATCGCGTGGACGGCATTCTTATACGACCTTTTGACACCGCCCAAATGGATCCAGGCCTCGTTGATCTCGCGCATCAAGGTCATGGCCAAAATGAACATCGCCGAAAAGCGCCTCCCCCAGGACGGACGTCTGAATGTCAAGGTCGGCAACCAGGATATCGATGTGCGTGTCTCAACCGTACCGACCTCTTTTGGCGAACGCGTCGTCATGCGGCTGCTCAACAAAACGGCTTCGCTGATCCAGTTGGCGGATTTGGGCCTGGCGCCCGACCGGCTCAATTTGCTGGAAGAGCTGGTGACGTCACCCAATGGCATCATCCTGGTGACCGGCCCCACCGGCAGTGGCAAGACCACGACCCTTTACGCGGTTTTATCGTCCATCAACACACCGGACATCAACATCATTACGATTGAAGATCCGGTCGAATACCAGATCAACGGAATCAGCCAGATTCAGGTCAATCCCAAAATCGACCTGAGCTTTGCACGCGGTCTGCGATCGATCGTACGGCAGGACCCGGATGTTATTCTGGTCGGAGAAATTCGGGATAGGGAAACGGCTGATATCGCCGTACAATCGGCCTTAACCGGCCATCTCGTTTTCTCGACCCTGCACACCAACGATTCCGCCAGCGCCATAACCCGCCTGGTGGATATCGGGGTGGAACCTTTTTTGATCTCTTCATCGGTCATTGCCGTGGCAGCCCAGCGCTTGATACGCGTTCTTTGCGCTGATTGCAAAGCCAGCCACGAACCTGACCAAATTGCCTGCAAACAATCGGCATTACACCGGAACAAGCCCAGGCCGGAACGATCCATAAAGCGGTGGGGTGTGATAGCTGCTTCAATACCGGTTATCGTGGACGCATCGGCATCTTTGAATTCATGCGGCTGGACAGCAACCTGAAAAGCCTGATCCTTCAAGCTTTTGATTCGAATCAGATCAAGCAGGCGGCTTTGGAAAACGGCATGATCACCCTGCGCCGGGATGGCGTCAAAAAAGTGCTCAACGGTACCACGACGATCGAGGAAATCTTGCGGGTTACACAGAAATAATAGAATCGCGTGTGCGATTCTATGTGGCGCGGCTGCGCCGCTTTTTTAGCACAGGTCCGAACCTGCTTTGAGGTTAGTTTTGAAAGGGATCAAATTAGGGCGTTCCATCGGTTTTAGAACACAAGCATGCGATTCAGGAACGTTAGCCACATTTACTTTACCATAAGGTAATCAATTGGTCATACGGTTAGCTCATCTTAGCATAATAGTCATCGGCTTACTTTTGGCAATCGGCAGCCCTGCCGGGGCTGATGAAATATCGACTGGTCTTGGTAATGACACGGACAAGGAGCGGGAGGCTCCGATCGCCATCAAATTCTATCAGAAGTATATTTCCGGGATTGATGGCGACCGCTGTAGCATGTATCCATCCTGTTCACACTACAGTGCCCAAGCCTTTAAAAAACATGGCCGAATAAAAGGCTGGATTATGACCTGTGACCGGCTCATGCGCTGTAGCCGGGATGAAGTCGAATTATCACCCCCGATCATGGTCAAGGGACGGTGGCGTACCTATGATCCCCTGGATCGTAACGATATCTGGAAAGCAAAAACCTCATGGCGTCCGCACTGACCGATCGTTCGCTGAAAATCCTTGCTGTCTTTTGTATCGCTTGTGTTTTGGCCCTACCAGCGGTTTGCCGACCGGCATGTCGCAGCCCCTGCCCTTACGATCGAAGCTGAAAGCCAGTATGACTATGCGGCCAAGCTTTTCGACCAGGGCAATTTTTCCGCAGCTGTCATGGAATATCGACGCTTCATCCATTTTTTTCCAGATGATCCACGAATTGCGCAAGCAATGTATCAAATCGGCCTGGGCTTGTTCTATGACCGCAATTTAAACAAGCAATCCATGCGTTTCAAAATGTTATCGATGCGTTCGAGGATTCGAATCAAGCAGTGGGGTCCTACTTCAAGATCAGTCGAACCTACTTGGCACTAGAGGGACTTTCGGGTCCGCCATCATGGCCCTTCAGAATGTGCTCGTTGGCAACCCAGGATACAGATATTGCCGACAGAGCGCGCTATCATCTGGGTTGGATTTATGTCGAATTGGCGGAGTGGAACCGCGCGCGCGAACAATTCAATCGCATCAGCGAATCCAATCGTATGAAATACAACCTGCAACAACTGTTGCATGAACTGGATCAAGAAAAACAGGTCAAACGACAAAAGCCCGCGAGTTAGCGGGGTTATTTATCCATCATCCCGGGCGGAGGGTTTGCCTACACGGACGTTACCAGGACGCTTTAGTGGCCTTGCTGGTAAACGGCGGCCTGATATGGGCAGCCTATGAAGCGTTCGACAACGATCTGCCAGCCCTTGGTGCTTGCATTACCGTTTGTCGGGTTCGGTTTCTATGCGGGTAACATCTATGGCGGTATATCAAGTGCACACAAATATCAATAACAACCAAACCCAAACTTTATTGAACAATTGAAGGAAAATACCCTAATCAGCCTGGGGGTCGATCCCAAGGGTGGGTAGCATTTGTGATTAATTATCAGTTTTATAATAGCTTCGCGCCAGCAGCGTCATGTGGGCATAAAAACATGCATCACGCAAGGCGCAATGACGCAAAGGAATTCACTTGGTTTAGCTTGTTCGCCGGTTAGCCGGTTTACCAGTGGCCAAATGAACCCAGACAAGCTCAAATAACTCAACGAACTCAATAAACGCTAATCACGAATTGCGGAAATCAGGGACTTAAACAACTCAAGCGCTTATCAACGTATTCGCTTGATTAACTTGCAACCCGAAACCGTAACCCGTAACTCGAAACACTGAACACAAATGCTTCTTCGTCTATTGAAAATTGGAGGATTGTTTGTGGCCTTTGCCCTGGCCGCCGGGGCCAGTGTTTACCTGGCCCTGACTGTTTTTATCAAAAGCGAAGACACGTCGTCGTGCCGAGACCTCACCGGTAAGGATGTTGTCTATGCCCTTGAAATTCTGACGGATTTGGGGCTCAACACCAAGGTTAAAGGATCCGAATACAGTGCCGCGATCCCCAAGAATCAAGTGATTTTTCAGTCCCCTGATCCCGGAACGGAAATGAAAAAAGGGCGCGACGTCAAAATAATTTTGTCGAAATGGTCCCCAATATGTTGCCATGCCCAACCTGCGCGGGCTTTCTGTTCAACAGGCACGTATTTTGTTGGAGGAAAATGGGCTTTGCATTGGAGAGCTTACAGACCTCTACAGCACATTACGGCAACCAGGTGATATCATTACCCAGACACCCAAGCCGGGTGTGATGATCATGCGCGGGACATGCGTCGATCTATTGGCAAGCGCGGGACAACGGCCGGAAGTGTTTGCATTGCTAGACCTTAAAGAACTCTCCATTGATGAAGCCATTTTACACATCGAGGCGAACAATTTAATGCTCGGCAAAATCAAAACTGAACACGACCCTAAAAGAAGATCCAATACAATCCTTGCTCAGGCGCCCTCTGCAGGACATCGTGTTGCCGCAGGAGACGTAATCGATCTGATTGTAAACAAAACCTCAACCGCCTATGCAGCAGCCGGTGTAGAGGCTACAAATCGGATTGGCCTTTTCAGATATCGCGTGGACAATGGGTTTTTAAAGCAGCACATTCGGGTTAGAATGGACAGTATGGGTATGTCGAGTGAACTGTTCAACCGTTTGGTAAGACCCAGGTGAAGAAATTTGGCTTTTGATTCCCAAACAAGACAATGCAACTGTATTTCTGTATGCAGATGGTGAGTTGGTCAAGACACAAATATACTGATTTGGTGTTTTTCTTTTAGAAAATGTGGGCCCCTTATTTTTTCTTTGGCCTCAGCGCCTTGGCGTGATAATTAAGCAACCGCTATGATCATTGTACAGGAAGTTTTCGGGACGACTGGCTAAAGCAAATGAATGGTTTTTAACAACAAACAACGGACAAAAAGCAGAGGATGTTTTAATGAAACTGATTGCCCCTTCAATTTTGTCAGCCGACTTTACCCGGTTGGGTGAAGAAATCAAGGCCGTTCAGGAAGCCGGTGCCGACTGGATCCACATCGATGTCATGGACGGCCACTTTGTACCGAACATTACCATCGGGCCGCTGGTTGTCGAAGCCGCACGCCGGGCCACTTACCTGCCCTTGGATGTGCATCTCATGATCACCAATCCCGAGCGCTACATTACCGATTTCGTCAAAGCCGGTGCCGATCTGATCACCGTTCAGGTCGAGGCGTGCGTCCACCTGAACCGCACGATCCAGATGATCAAAGAAGCCGGAATTCAGGCCGGTGCGGTTTTGAATCCATCGACATCCCTTGACACCATCGAATGGGAGCTTGAAAACCTCGATCTGGTTGAAATCATGAGCGTCAACCCCGGATTTGGGGGCCAGGCCTTCATCCCCTCCAGCCTCGATAAAATTCGGGCCCTCAAACAAATGATAAATGCCAAAGGCCTTTCCACGCTAATTGAAGTCGACGGGGGTGTGAATGCAAAGACCATCGCGGAAATTTCCCAGGCAGGTGCGGATGTTTTCGTTGCCGGATCGGCCATCTTCGGCAGTGACAACTATCAGCAGACGATCAACGTGTTCCGATCTAAAATTGCGATAACAATTTTAGATGTGACGCGGCTGCGCCGCTCCACATCCCTTCCGGCAATTTAAACAACGGACTGCAATGATGGGATGCCACCTGGAATTTCAGCAATCGCACAATGGGGACGATCAACAACTGAACTAACAAAAAGGGGCGGGAAATTTCCCGCCCTTTTTTAGTTTATTGGTTATATTGTTTTCTTCGTCGTGCACAGCACCACACCAATCCCACTCACCAGCACCAGCATAGAACATCAATGCCAGCGCGGCAAACGTCCCGTGGTTCAGCGCGACCCAGCTCAGACCCACGACCGGTGCCAGACCCCAGCGTACCATGGTCCGCAGGGCGTCATGCTCGGCAATGAAGTCCGCAATCGGCGGTGAGGTCTTGTAGTAGGCCGCAACAAAGGCCTTACCGATGCCGGAGTGCAGCAGGATGTCGTCGCGCAATTGCCTCAGGATCTTGACATGATCTTCAAAGTATGATCCATAAGCCGCCGTAGCGATGAAAGCATCCACCACCCCCGCCACCTTCAGATGCTGCCGTAGCAGCTTCTTGCACACCAACAGTGGTCAGATGGTGGACCTGGACCAGCATGAGGCCGTCATCCTGCACGGTGAATGGCAACCTCTCAATATGGAACCATCTCCCATCTCCCCGCTCACTGACCAGTACGCGCAAGCTGCCCTTGGCTTCCGACAGGCGTGCAAACCGTCTAAACACACGCGAGTGCGGATTGAGCAAAAGCGGCAGAACGATTTTGGGTGCATTGTGATCGCGATCCACGCTGACCTGACGGGATGGGGTTATAGCGTACCCTTGCACCCTTATTGGGTCCGCGGGACACCACAAATTTCATGCAAACACCACTGCGCCACCCAAAGCGGTAGTATTTGACCTTCAACTTCAGGATATCCGTCGGTGCGATGGTTTTGGTCAGTATCGCATTCGGAATATCATAGCGATCAATCGACCGGGTATAATCAAGATTATTGTTCGCATCCGGGTAATCGTCGATGAAAAGGAGGCTCGACGGGATTGGTGGAATGTTAATCGCAACATCCCGCTTTGCACCACGATGATCTCTGAGTTTTACTTTAATGATACCACCCTTCATTGGCAGGAATTCCTTCTCACCCAGTATAATATAGGCCGGCTGTATCACCATACTCATCCTCGAGCTCTTTCTGGTCTTCCGGTTTATCCGCTTCTGCATTGGCTTCGCTGGCATAGATCACGAAGGTTACGGTATAGACGTAATCCGTCAGGTCATTGATACCATCCTTAAAGGTAAACTCGACCTTAAAGGCAATATCACCATCAGGTTCGACTGTGCCCGCCGGCCCAACAGCTGTGGTCCAATTGTATTTATAAGGATCGATCTGCCGTACCTGACCCGCTGATATCGCCAGGGTCGACTGCGCCTACGCCTGTAATCGCCATCGCGAAAGTATCTGTGAAGTTTTCTTTAACAACGCTTAGCTCAAATCCGGTGTCAGTTGCTTCATGGGTCACCTCAACAACCGGCGGATCCGGATCAAAACCCCCGGCCGCAGTTAAGACGGCATCGATGGTTAAAGGCTCATCTAAATAGATTTCATAATCACCTGCCAAGGTATATTCATAAGGTTCATAATTAGCTGCCAGAATAGTAAGCCGGTATGTACCTTCCGCTAAATCAACCTCCACTGTGGCCGAATCTCCGGTCCCGCTGTCAATTTCACTGAAGTCACTTGCCTTCTTAATCGAGTAAGTGTAGCTATGGCCAGCTACATAGTCGCCGGCCATATTAATTCTCAAGGTGTAGACGTTCGTCAATGTCGGCAAAGTAAAATTTTGGGTAACGTCTGATTGGCCTACGACCAATAGCGCACCCGTTGTATAGGATGGATAATCTGGACTTGCCTGACCATCTGTATCTGCGACAATCAACTCAATCCAATAGGACTGAGAATCGATATTGGTTAGGCTGTAGTTACCGTCTGCATCAGCCTGCCCTGAGTACACCACCGCCCAGGACATCAAATTGCGCAGGTTGATGGTAATATCATCAGCTGGTTCAATATCTGTGGAATAACCGCTTATATTTCCGATTGCGCCCGACACGGTAGCACCTGCACCCGTACTAACTAGCATTATAAATGCTAAAAATGTGAATATTGTTATGCGCATCATGTTGGTTTTCATTTCGAGCCTCCTTGGCTAAAACGGTGAATCCAATCCCCTCGATTATGATTCCATGATGTTCTCTGCAAAAAGCATACCTGATTTTGAATATAAAAATATTTCCTTAAAATACATAATGTTATAAAAATGCTTGATGCTGATTTTATCTTGAGTTGACAATTATGGGGAAGAAAAATGACAAAAATTGTCAATAAAATCGTTGCACGATTTTATATGACGCGGCTGCGCCGCCTCATTTTACGCCTGCATTAGCAACGGATTACTGACAACGCACTACGGACAAAAGGGGAGGGATTAATAGCGCCTCCCCTTCATAGCAGCTTATTTCAAAGCTTTCAAAATGTCCTCTTTGGTCGCTTGGGGATTCTGGGAAAGGAAAACTGCGATTTGATTGGCCACAAAAGCCGCAGAGATAGAAGTGCCGGCGTACATGCCCGGGTCACCCTTGTAGCCCACCGGCATATCGGCAAAGCCTGGCGCGTATAGTTCGACAAATTCGCCATAATTCGAATTCTGCCATTTCTGTCCGTCCGGCGCCAGGGCTCCAATACCGATCACCGATTCATAGGCCGCGGGGTAAATCGCCTGACCGATCGGCTCGTTGCCGGCCGATGCCACGATAATAAGCCCTCTGGATGCGGCATCCTTAAAAGCGTCCTCTAAAAAGGCGCTTTGGGTTGGGGTTCCCCAGCTCAGACTCATGACCTTTGCGCCGTTTTGCAGCGCAAAGTCGATGCCGCGCATCAGACTGTAATTGGATGTAAACCCATTTTCATCGAAAGTTCGAACCGGAATCACCGGATTGGCAGTGTCAGCTTCGCCTTGCACGCCATACGGTTTGACAACCCCGGCCGCCAGCATGGCCATCTGGGTGCCATGACCCAGGTCATCAGAAATTGGCTGGTCCGGATCGAAAGCATCCAGACTGGCAAGAATAAAGTCGTTCATCTCCGGATTCGATGTCCACCCTGAGTCGAGTACTGCCACAGGCACAGCGCCTTCAGGTACGACTGAGCGTATTCAGTTCGGTATTAAGGGTAGCCGATTGACCATAGCGATAAGGCGATACAATGGGATAAGCATAGTTTGGCTCTGCCTGTGAGATATTCGGTATCTGCAAAAGCTCTTTGACCAGTGCGGGGATATCGGTGTCAGGCGGCCAATACAGGCGATAGATTCCCAAAGCGCGGTTGACCGCCATGACAGTACCGCCAGACTGTTCGACCAAGGCATTAAAAAACCCGAAATCCGCGCCTCGTTTCAGCCGCACTAGGATTTCACCTTTTACATAAAACGAACCATCGTCCGGATTGCGGGCGATCTGCAGATTATGCCTTACACTCAAGTCCTGCATCAAATCCTTATGTCCCGGCTCGAAGACCTGAATCTCCTTCAGGCGTGCCATGGATCCAGCAGGTGTTTCGATCGATTCCCACAACAGCACGTGGTTGAGAGATTTTAAAATTGATTCTAATCCCTGCTGTAAGGGCCGGTCTCTGAAGTCTGCCGAAATTTTCGGATTTAAAGCAGGGTCGATGCGGATGATGGTGCCGGTTCTTTCTGCCAGATCTTTGAGGATATCCTGCAGCGGCACACGCTCGGCCTGTAATGAAAACCGGTCACCGGCAACCTCAATCTCATAGGCCTGGACGGAAGCCGGCCAAGCCGATAAAACCAGGCAAGCGATCATTAAATTTTTATGATAATCGTTAGCCGTATCATATTCTCATCACGGAATGAACATTAGCTCTTAAGCTGATGAGCTGTTAAGCTGTTGAGAAAATCCGCCACCCGTAACTCGCAACTCGTGGCACGTAACCCAATTAACCATCACCCCAAGCCCAATAGCTTCCCGCCCTGGTACACGATCAGAGCCATGACCCAGGCAATCGAGGTGCTGTAACCAATGCTGAAGAACATCCATTTGTAGGAGCCGGTCTCCTGCTTGATGGTTGCGACGGTGGCCAGGCAGGGCAGGTACAGAAGCACAAAGACCAGCATGGACAGCGCCGACAGGGCTGACATGCCGAAGGCCTTGAGGGCTTTATCCAGGGTGTCGGCATCCTCTGCATCCTCGACCTGGTACAGAACACCCAGGGTACTGACGACGATTTCCTTGGCCACAAAGCCGGTCACCAGGGCAATGCCACCGCGCCAGTCGATTCCCAGGGGCTCAAACACGGGAGCGAAGAACCGTCCGATATGGCCCATAAATGATTTCTCTGTTTCTTCGGAATGCTGGGCTCTTTTCAGGTCATTGAGTGGAATGATCTTTTTGGGATAACAAGGCTTCGCGATCGGCCTCGTCGGCCGTCGCCACTTGGGCACTGTAGGCGGTTTCGATGTTGACTCTTTCAGCGTCGTAATCAACGGAATAGTCGATATGGCGGGGAAAAGCGGACAGCGCCCAAACCACCACCGAACCGATCAGAATGATGCCGCCCATTTTTTTTAAAAACATCTTGCTGCGATCCCACATGTGAATCAGCAGACTTTTGAACATGGGTACGCGGTAAGGGGGCAGTTCCATCACGAACGGTGCATCGGCCCCTTTGAGTAAGGTCGAGCGAAACAAACGGCCGGTCATGATGGAAAGCACAATCCCCAGCAGGTAGACGCCGAAAATGACGCGTACCGGCCCGAGGCCCGAAAAAGGTACCGGCCAAAACGATATAAACCGGCAATTTGGCGGAACACGACATGAAGGGCGTGATCAGGATGGTCAGGATCCGGTCTTTTTCACTTTCCAGAGTCCGGGTCGCCATGATGGCCGGTACGTTGCAGCCGAACCCCATGAGCATGGGAATAAAGGATTTGCCGTGCAGGCCGATCAGGTGCATGACCTTGTCCATCAGAAAGGCGGCCCGGGCCATATAGCCGGTGTCCTCGAACAAGGCGATGCAGAAAAACAGAATCAAAATATTGGGCAAAAAAACGATCACGCTGCCGACACCGGCGATAATGCCGTTCAAAAGCAGGTCCTTGAACAGGCTTTCCGGCATCGTGGCAGCCAAAAGGGATGAAAACCAGCCGATACCGCTTTCGAGCCATCCCATGGGGTAATCGCCCAGGGTGAAGGTCAGCTGAAACATGGCCCAGATAAAAAAGATGAAGATCGGAAAACCCACGAAGCGATTGGTCAATACAAGATCGATGTCGCGGGACAGATCCACCCGTTCTTTGACCGATGTGGTCACGACTTCTTTGACAATCCCGGCGATGAAACCGTAACGCTCGTCCGTCGTGACAATTTCCGGATCGTCTTCAAAGCGGTCCATGAGATAGCGTCGCTGTTCGCGGGTCGCGTCCAAGATAACACGTCCGGCATCACCGGTTTTTTCCAGGATGCGCTCTTTGACGATTTTGTCATCTTCCAGCAGTTTGATGGCTGTCCAGCGTGGGTTATAGGCAAGCACCGGCTCGCGCCTGGGTTTCGATAACGCCTTGCAGAACGTCGATCGCTTTTTCGATGTCTTTATTGTATTTAACCTTGCGCTTGAAATCCGGTTCCGGACCCGACTGTCCAAGATGTATGGCTGCCTGCAGCAGTTCATCGATCCCTTTGTTTTTATTGCCGACAGTGAAGACGACCGGCACGTCAAGCAATTCGGACAATTTCTGGGCATCAATTTTAACGCCGCGGGTGTGTGCCAGGTCGGCCATGTTCAGGGCGAAAATAACCTTGCAATCAATTTCCCGCAGTTGGGTGGCCAAATACAGGCTGCGTTCCAGATTGGAGGCATCGATGATATCGATGACCACATCCGGATTCTCGTCCAGCACGAAATCCCGGGCCACGATTTCCTCGATTGAAAAGGGTGTCAGGCTATAGGTCCCGGGAAGGTCGATGATGCGCAGGGAATACCCGTCCCGGTGAATGGTACCCTCTTTTTTCTCGACGGTCACACCGGGCCAGTTGCCAACTTTTTGTCGTGTCCCGGTAATGATGTTGAATATGGTTGTTTTTCCAGAATTGGGATTGCCCGCAAGGGCGATCGTGAGGTGAGAGGGATTCATTCGCAAGCGTCCTATTCGACGTCAGCAACGGTTATCTGAGAGGCTTCCTCAACTCTCAGCGAGACGTGATAGCCCTTGACGATAATTTCCAGGGGATCTTTTAACGGGGCATATTTTTCAATATAGATCGTGGCGTTTTTGATAATTCCCATTTCCAGGATTCGGCGACGCACGGCCCCGTTGCCTCCGACCTTGAGAATGCGGGCCTTCTGACCTTCTTTCATCTGACTCAGCAGCATATCCTCTTCTTCCTTGACTCACCCAATCCCGCTCAGGGGCGGCCCAAACACACATGGTATCTTGTAACGATGTTAACTGTCGCGACGATGCCGCTCATCACGGATCGTGGTTTAATATCCATAATAATGCCGGATAAGCCTTCTGTCAACATGGGCCATGCGTCCACAGTTGTTAAAAATAATAATAAACCCAAGTAGTTGCCAAAGCCTTCCGGTATTGTTGCTTTCCAGACGACCTTATGTTAAATTGACCGGCGCCTTTTGTACAGAACCAATAGGAAGCCCTATTATCGGGCGTTCTTCCCAAAAATCACGTTTTTGACTGGCAAAATGGATCGACGTCGAACACGTATTTGTTGCGGAGTACTGCTGGGGCTGCTTGGGTGGCTTACAACACCCTTCGCTCTGGCCACGATGGACCCTCCCAAAATTGTGGTCATAGAATTTCATGGGTTGAAACAAAACATCATCCGCGACAACCTTTCGGAACTGCCCCACTTTCGCGAGTTGATCGAGGGCACCGACAATCAGCAGGTGTACGTCAACTTGGCCAATGTGGTGACAACCATTCCGGCCGCATCGGTTCCGGCCTGCACCGCCATGTATACCGGCCGTCATCCCCAGCATACCGGCGTGGTTTCAACTGTCTGGTTTGATCGCCAGTCATTGCAAGTCCGTACCATGATCTCTTTTGGGCAACAACGGATCAATAATGAATTGACTGCCCAGGGCATCCCGACGATTTTTGATTATACCAAAGCTGCCGGCAAACGATCTTTGAACTGCATGCTGATCGTCAACAAAGGGGCCGACTGGTCAATCAACTCATCCCCCTTTTTCTGGGGCAATGCCTCGGTTCTCGGTTTCGTCAAGGCAGGGCGGTTTTTTCCTCACAAAACCTATACCGATCCCAAAACCATCAGCGCGTTTTTGAACGGCCATATGCTGGCCGGCCACAAAAGTTTAAAGGGACTTTTCGAGAAATATGGGGATGTCCCGGACTTGATGGTGGTGCAATTACTCGGCATGGATCTCGATTCGCATTTTCCTGCAAAGCGCTTTGTTCAACAAGACGCATCAATCGATCGCATCCAGAAGGATTATGTCAAAACCATTCTCGATCCCCAAGTGGGTCGGTTGATCGATTCCTTTAAGAAGCTCGGCGTTTATGACCGCACCATCTTTATTTTGGTCTCGCAGCAGGGCGCGGTCAAAATACGCAAGCACATCGATGATTACCTGCTAAACCGCATTTTGCATCCGGCGTTCAAACTCCCGGATGAGACAACCGTCATCCGGCGGGCCGAAGCCGTTATCATGCAGGGGGCTTGTACCAAGGAAATCTACCTCAAAAATCGCCACACCAAAAACTGGCAAGACCCCCCACGCCTGGTTAAAGATGTCAAGCCGGCCATTGATCTGCTGGTGAACGATGCAACCGTTCGCGATGCGCTTAACGCGCTGGTAATAAAGCAATATCCGGGCGAACGCAGCGAGGGACGGCCTGAAAAAGACGAATGGTGGCATTTTGAGTGGGAAACCTATGTACACGGCAACCGCAGTGAAGCGGCTTTTAAAGAGGCTCTCAAACCATTATCCGCCATGGCCCGGCGTTTTGAATTAGGGGCTCTGGTGGTCGATGGTCTGAATCATCAATATACGCGCCGCACGACACCCGACATCAAACTCATCAACAAGAAAGGGCATTATTTCGTAAGACGGTTCGACAAATACGGTCACCACGGCAGTTATTACCCGGAAGACATGATCGTTTCCTTCTGGCTAGCAGGCCCCGGTGTATCCAGGTTTTTCCAGAAACGTCATATCGTCCAGGCAAACCGCTTCGACCCTGGACCTGGTTCCGATGACCTGCTATTTGATGGGCATTCCGATTCCCGCCGGGTCTTGATGGCAAGAACCCTTTAGCAGGGCTGCAATAGTCTACAACCATCTCTTATCGCGTGGCTTGATGAAGACCTTATTTTTATCTCTCACAGAGCTCACATAGCCACAGAGTTTTTAATCAGAATCTTTGAGAGGAAGATTCTGATTATACGCTCACCTTCAGTAGCGACTTTATTTAATATTTAAGCTGCGCTTCAGGATCTTATTCTTTTACCTGATTTTTCCTCTCAAAAAATCAGGTAATTAATGGTTATCTCTGGGAGCTCTGTGGGCTCGAACGAAGCGGGCGAGAGCGACCGAATACACTTCGCTACCGGCATAGGACTTAGGCCTTCAGCTAAGCTGAAGGTTTAATCAAACTGGCCGCCTGATCGAATTTGGCGCTGATTGTATCCGTCAGATCAGCCGCCTCCTGCAATAAACCGTCAACCTGCGGCATGCCTTTGTCCTGTGCTTTTGCGGCCCATTCTTTGTAGTTCCGGGCGTGGTCGTCGTTATGCTTGACCCAATGTTCAAGCAACTTGATGAATTTATCGTCAAATGTTAGCGTTGCGGGAGTTTGGTGTTCATGATGGTGGTCATGCTCTGATGGTGGTCATGGTCATGGTCGTGACCATGATGGTGCTCGTGATCGTGATGGTGGTCATGGTGTGTCATATTTTATCTCCTGTTGCTGATTCTGAATTTTAAGCGAGATTATAAACATAAAGGCGCCAAGTCAAGTGACTATGGGGCTATCTCAAAAACAGGGTTCGGGTTCAATATTACGTTGGACCGACGCGGCACAAGCACTTGGGATACCAATAACCGCAACCCTGAAGCATATTGTAGTCATCCGAGGCCTTGAAAGCAAACGCCAATAAAAATGATTCACCCGACACTTGAGGGTTTCCACGACCTGTGGGCCTGAAGATGGGCTTCTAGAGGTCCGTTCTTGAGATGAGGGTTTTGTACCCGGTATCACTGTCCCCTGGAGATTGAATGCCGCATTTCCTGCACCACTGGAAAAAACCGTTGCTGATCCTGCTGATGGTTGGGGGTGTCGTCGCAGGTGCTCTTTTGGGTGCCTTAGCGGCCTTTGTCCATGACCTTCCGCAAATCCGCTCGCTGGAGTCTTTCCAACCTTCGGCTGTTACCCGCATATATTCAGCAGACCAGGTTCTGTTGGCCGAGCTTTTTGTGGAAAAAAGAGACCCGATCGATCTCAATCAAGTCCCGGAAGCGCTCATAGCAGCCTTGATCACCACTGAAGACCGCAGTTTTTATTCCCATAGCGGCATCGATCTGAAAGGTGTTCTGCGGGCCATTATCAGAGACATTCAAGCCCGCGCATTTGTGGAAGGGGCCAGCACCATCACCCAGCAACTTGCCAAAACACTCTTTTTAACCCCCCGCAAATCACTGGTGCGCAAAATTAAAGAAGCGCTGTTGGCCTTTCAGCTTGAACGCCGCTATACCAAAAATGAAATTCTGGAATTTTATCTGAATCAGATCTACTTTGGCAGTGGGGCTTATGGCGTTGAATCAGCCGCGCAGATATTCTTTGGCAAAACCGTCAAGGACTTAACCCTGGCGGAATGCGCCATGATCGCCGCCCTTCCCAAGGCCCCTTCGCGTTTTTCACCGTTGATCGACCCGGAACTGGCCCGCAAGCGCCGTGATATCGTCTTAAAACAAATGCTGCGCGCCGGTATCATCAATGAAGATGAATACCAGCAAGCCTTAGCTGAACCGATCTCGCCCGACAGGCCCAAAGCCGCTGCGCTCAAAGCACCCTATTTTGTTGATTACGTCAAGAACGTCCTTGAAGATGCGGTCGGATCCACCATGCTTTACAAGGGCGGATTATCCATCTTTACGACGTTGTCATTTGCACTCCAGCAGGCCGCAGAAAGCGCTGTTTTAAATGGATTGGCAGCCCTCGAGATACGGATGCGCAAAAACGGTATCAAGCTGCCTTACCCCCAGGCAGCCCTTATCACGGTGGATAGCCAGACGGGTCATATTCTGGCCATGGTGGGTGGACGCGACTACGCTACCAGCCAGTACAACCGCGCTACGATCGCCCAGCGCCAACCCGGGTCGGCTTTTAAACCGATTGTTTATGCGCTGGCCATCGAGCAAGGCTTTTGCTCAGAACAAGTTGTTGCTGGATGCCCCGGTCGCGTTCAAGGGCGGCCGTCGATGGCCGTGATTGGCGGCCTGAAAATTTTTCGAAAACCTACCAGGGTGAAATAACCCTGCGCAAGGCCTTAACTTTTTCCAAAAACATACCGGCGTTCCGGCTGACCGAGGTATTGGGCCCTTCTGCAGCGGTTCGGTTTGCCCACACGTTGGGAATCACATCTCCCTTGCAGGCCGATCTCTCGCTGCCGCTGGGGACCTCGGAGGTGACCCTCATCGATCTAACGGCCGCTTATGCGGTCTTTCCCAACAAAGGTGAATGGATCAAACCCTTTTGGTGTCACCGAAATCCAAGATCGCAAAGGGCGAATCCTATGGCGTCCGAAACCGAATAAAAAACAAGTCATCTCGCGCACGAGTGCGGCGCTGATGACCGACATGCTGGAAGGTGTTGTGAAAGAAGGGACCGGGCGCAAGGCCCGCGTCCTCCGACATCCCGCGGCCGGCAAAACCGGCACGACCGACGCCTACATCGATGCCCTGTTCATCGGCTTTACACCATCTCTCGTAACAGGAGTTTGGGTCGGTCGGGACATGCAGAAGACCCTGGGTAATCTGGAAACCGGCGCCCGCGCAGCCCTCCCCATCTGGATCGAGTTCATGCGTGCGGCGCTGGCACAAAGACCCTACCAGTATTTTGATATTCCGGATGATGTTGTAAAAGTCTGGATGGCTGCCGAACACCGGCCGCAGAACCGCTGCCAATGCACCAGGGGCAGTGGAAGCGCTGTTTATCAAGGGAACCGAACCAAAGTAAACCGCCACCCGTTATGCGGGTGGCTGTTTACTTTAATCCAAATTGAGCGATTTTCAAGTTTGCCGTAGGTACAAGAAAAATACCGTTTCGCTATAGTATACTATGCGGGACGGTATTTGACGCCGTAGATGCGGTGAAATTGGGAATCCCGTTGGGTTTTAAATTTTAGGAATTCAAATCGATCGCATTCCTTTAAAATATTTGTAAGTTTACCCATTTCTAAAATTTATAACGCTCAATTTGGGTTTAAGTAGTGGCGTATCGAATCGTAACTATAGAGTGCCAGGGCAATCCATATCATGATAAAGGTCCACAGTTGGGCCGGGGCGAACGGTTCGCGGTAGTAGAAAACAGCCAGTACAAACGTGCAGCTGGGTGCAATGTACTGCAGCAGGCCGATGGTGGCCAAGTTCAGCCGCCGGGCGCCCTTCGTGAAAAGGAGCAGCGGCAAAGCGGTAACAAGGGCGGCGCCGATCATCAGCAGGTCGAGCGTCCACGCGATGCGGAGAAAGGAACCGACGCCCTTGATGTCCAGATAAACAAGGTAAGCCAAGGCCGGAAGCGAGAGAAGCAGCGTCTCGATCGAAAGCCCGACGAGCGAACTGACCGGAGCCACTTTGCGTATCAAGGCGTAAAACCCGAAACTAAAAGCAATCGCCAGGGCAACCCAGGGCAACTCACCGAACTGGATCGTCAAGTAGGTCACCCCAGCACCGGCCAGAAGCACCGCTGCGATCTGCGGAAAACGCAACCGTTCTTTTAAAAAAACAAGGCCCAGGACCACATTAATGAGGGGTTGATGTAATATCCCAAACTGGTTTGTAAGATGTGGTCGCTGTTGATGGCCCAAATAAAAAGAAACCAGTTAAAGCCGACAATCAGCGTCGTTGCGGTTAAAATACCAAGAACCCGTTTGTTTTTAAGGGCAGCGATAAAATCGTTCCACTGACCCTGGATTATCAGCAAGGGCACCAAAAAAACAAACGACCAGATCATGCGGTGCATGAGGATTTCGAAAGCCGGAACCGTTTTTAGCGCTTTCCAGTAAATAGGGCTTAAGCCCCATATCAAAAAAGCCGCTACGGCACAGGCTATGCCAAGGAGCGCTCCGCGCAGTGAATCGACAGGAAGCCGTTTTTGAAGGTTCATATTGATTTAGCTTCTACTTCTTCCTGCGCTTAACCCGTTGTGCGATTGTATTGACCTGGGTCTCAATTCCCGCAACCCGGGTCTCTATCTGTTGCAGGGTGTAATCCGTGCCGGTCGAGATCCCCTCGATGCTCCCAAGCGTCGAGCTGACTTCCTCCAGGCGGCCGGATATTTTTTCGATCTTGCCGTCGATATGGAAGAGGTAGCCGGCGATGAGGACCATACCGACGAGCAGGACATAAAGCTTCCATTCCCGGGTTAGATTGCTAATGCGACCGTTCATTTTCACCTCTTGTTTTGCGCAATTGGATTTATGGGCGTTACCTTCCATCTGGTTGCTGAGTTGTCTATTTTTTACCATATAAATACCCAAAGACAAGCTTTTTGATAAGATCAATTGAAATTTGGTTAATTTTCTGATATTTAACTCGGAAGGCGGCGATTGCTTTGGCCCATGTCGGCTGTCTCCGAATGCTTCGATTGCTTGGGAACCGGCAGTGACTCAGGGATGGGTGGTGCCGGCCATGAGTGACAATCCAACAAACAATGAGCTTCCCGAACGAAGGGCTGAGACCAGGTCTTTCAGCGACCGCTACTACAGTGTTGAATTTACCGTCAAAGATCTTGCCTCAGTCTACCAATTCAAGATCTGGAATATTTCCCCTAAAGGCATGTGTATCGTCATAAAGAATGATTCTAAGATTCTACCTTATATCAAAGTCGGTGATGTCATCACCATGCGATACTATCTAACCGAATCTTTGGGTACAACCGAAGACGTAAAAACTGAAATAAAACATATCACGAAGGACGATCAAGGCAAATTTAAAAATCATTACCTGATCGGCCTTGCAATCCTGCAGTGACATTTGTAGCCATTTCAAATGAGATTTCGGCTCAAGGTCCCTTCGACAAGCTCAGAACGGCAAGGCGGTGGCCAAGTTCACCCCGCAGGTACTCAGGTATGAGATTTAAAGGGGCCCTGAAGGATTGGTCCAAAAAACATTTTTGAGATCACTAATAGTACCATGTCCTGCAGCCCCAGGTACTCAGCATGCCAAGCCCTTGATCCATCCCTATCCTACGGCAGACAAATGACGCTCCAAGGTGATTTTGAAACATTGTTTTTGGCGAGTATTCTTCAGTTGCTGTGCAATGAAGGTAAGACCGGTATCCTGCGCGCCTCCAATGGTGAAAACCAAATCCAAACCTTTATACGCAAAGGCGCCATTATCTGCGTCATGGGCTCCCAGAAGAAAGTCCGTCTCGGTTATCTTTTAACCTCTGCAGGACTCATCTCGGAGGAACAACTGCAAGCAAGCCTGGCCGAGGCGCAGCAAAGCAAACAAGCCCTGGGAAAAGTCGTTGTCGAAAAAAATTATCTCACCCAACAAGAGCTCAAAACACTCATCCATCAACAGGCCGAAGAACTGGTTTTTAGCATGTTGCTGTGGCAAAAAGGAGATTTCGTGTATGAAGATGCTGAATTGAATCTTGATGGACTGATGATCACCCATCTCAATCTCATGAAGGTCATCATGGAAGCGACTCGCCGGGTCGATGAGATGTCGATCCTCCTCAAACGCATCGAACACGACCAAGTGGTTTATAAAATAGCGGCCAAGTCGATCGAAAAAGAAGCTTTGAAGCTAAACGCCGTCGAAAGACACATCTTAACCTTGATCGATGGCAGGCGTACGATACGGCAGATCGTTATCGCCAGTCAGGAAGAAGATTTCCTGGTTTACAAGGCCATGTACTCGCTTATTTCGTCCGGCCTGATCGCCAAAAGCAAGGTTGCCGCCCCCGCGGTCAGACACGGATGACGAACTGACATCCGCTTTAACCATTTACCTCGACATCATGAAGACGATTCACGCCTATCTCGAACCGAGCTTGGGCCCCCAGGCGGCGATCATGATTAAAGACTGCCGGCCCAATCAACCGCCCGAACAAAAAGCACTCTTCCAACAACTTCACCTAAACAGCCCCCAAGCAACCAACATTCATTATATGCGCACCGTATTAAAGAAGTTCGGCGACGAACAAACTGCGAGCCAAATTGTGGTCCAGAGCTTCAACGCCTTTATAAAAAATATCCTCGACCAACTACCAGGGCTGATAGACGAGACGTCCGTCCAAACCCTGTTAAAAGATATTAAACACTATCTCAAGCAGCTTTGAGGTATTTTGATCGATGCAGCTGAGTTCCCATTTTGTTGGTCAGGGATTGAAACCACTGACACGCTCTTTTACATGGCGCGATACGATGAATTATGCAGCCGCCGTTGATGACGACAACCCGGCCTATTTCGATGACGAGCGCGAAGCAGGTGTCCTTGCGCCGCCCCTTTTCAGCGTTGCGTTGACATGGCCGGTAACCGCCAACATCGGGGACTATTTGCAAGACCAAACCTTCCCACGCGAACTTCTTCTGACCCAAGTCCACTATACCGAACACATCCAGTTTTCAAGACCTCTCCAGCCGGAGGCCACCGTGACGATCGCAGGACGGATTGTGGCCATTCTGCCCCACCGCGCCGGTACCCATGTCGTAATGCGTTATGACGCTTCCGACGACCAGGGACGGCCCATTTTCACGGAACATATCGGCGCCCTGCTGCGAGGGGTAACATGCGGGGATCAGGGACAGGGGCATTCCGCCTTGCCCCTGGTTCCGGGACCAAGAGAGGAAAAGATATCTATTTGGGAAACACATGTGCCGATTGATACAGCCCGACCGTTTATCTACGACGGGTGCACCAACATTTCGTTTCCCATTCACACGTCCCGCAAATTTGCGCGCCAAGTTGGATTGCCCGGAACAATCCTGCAAGGGACAGCAACCCTTGCCTATGCCGTGCGTGAACTCATCAATCGGGAAGCAAACGGAGATCCATCGCGGCTCAAAGCGCATCGCTTGTCGATTCACCGGGATGGTACGGCCTGGTACGGACATTGCCATCCGGCTTATGGACCGACGCCCGTGTGCTAACGGCCTTGAAGTACACTTTGCTGTCATTAATCATGAAGGCCTCAAAGCCATCAGCAAAGGCTACGCCCAATTTAAAACAATATCGTAAAACGATTTTATTTTAGATGGTTTCAATTAGGCTTTCCTCTACAGCCCCTGCCAACGTTTCATGACTGCATCCCTTTGGGACATCATCGATCAGCGGAACAAAGCGTGCGATCTTCTTTCCAAGCAGCCGCGACATCATCGGTGTGACGCCACAGACCGGCACCAATCCCGGCCAGGCACGCAGCCCCCAAAGCGGTTGTTTCCACCATTTTAGGTCGAACAATGCGACAACCCAGAAAGTCTGCCTGCATTTGCATCAACAGATTGTTGGCGCAAGCACCACCATCCACTTTTAACTGTCGCAAGAGATTCCCGCTGTCAGATTCCATCGCCCGCAAAATCGCAACGTTCTGCAAGGCAATCCCTTCCAGCACCGCTCGTGCCAAATGCCCCCGCTGTGTTCCCAAGGTGAGCCCTGCTATCAGGCCGCGGGCCTCGGTCCGCCAGTACGGGGCCCCAAACCGACAAACGCCGGAACCATGGTAACGTCTCCGGTATCTTCGACCTCAGCGGCCAGTGCTTCTATATCAGGTGCTTGTTTGATGATTTGCAGGCCGTCCCGCAGCCACTGGACAGCGGCCCCGGCGATAAAGGCCGAGCCCTCCAGTGCGTAAGTGGTCTCACCATCCAGTTTCCAGGCAACCGTCGTCAACAGCCGGTTTTGGCTGAAAACCGGACGGTGTCCGGTGTTCATCAACAGGAAGGCGCCGGTACCGTAAGTGCATTTGCCTTCACCGGCTTCAAAGCAGGCCTGTCCAAACAAGGCCGCCTGCTGGTCTCCGGCGATACCGCAAACAGGAATTCCATCCGGCAGGCCAGGAACATTGTGCGTAACACCGAAGGTTTCAGCACATCCACGGATTTCGGGCAGAATCTTCAAAGGGATCTCCAAAACAGCCGCCAATTCCGGATCCCATTGCAGCGTTTCAAGATCCATCAGCAGGGTGCGTGACGCGTTGCTCACATCGGTTACATGGGAACGGCCATCCGTTAAGCGATATACCAGATAGGTATCAATCGTGCCTGCCATAACACGACCGGCCTGGGCCTCATCGCGCAGCCCGGTCACATGCGCCAACAACCATTTCAATTTTGTACCGCTGAAATAGGGATCGAGCACCAGGCCTGTCTTGCGGCGAAACAACGCCTCATGCCCGGATGCGATAAGCGCTTCACAGATGGCAGCCGTGCGACGACACTGCCAGACAACCGCATTGTAAAAAGGCTTGGCATCTGTTGCTGTTCCAAACCAAGGTCGTTTCACGCTGATTGGTAATACCGATCCCCTTTATGGCGGCAGGAGAGATCTGGCCGGCTTTAAGCGCCGCATCCGTGGCGATGAGAACCGAGTTCCAGATATCCTACCGGATCATGCTCAACCCATCCAGGTTGCGGATAATGCTGCTTTATCTCCGTGTAGCCCCGTGCGATGACTTGTAATTGCCGGTCAATCAACATGACCGTTGTACCGGTCGTCCCCTGGTCAATCGCTAGAATGATATCTGGCATGTTGCCCTCCTTATCATACAACTGCTTAGAAGTAGTTTCAAAACCTCCCCTAAGGCCCAATCTCGGCGTTGAGCGAATGATTCAATGCTCGAAATACCTCGTGTATGCCTGCGCTTGAATCAGTTCGCCCGCCTTGCCAGTTCTGAGCTTGTCGAAGGGATCTTGAACCTGATTGAAGGTTTTGAAACCACTTCTATCGATTTTATTATCATACGCCCCGTGCCGGATCAAGGCGCCGGTGAACCCAAGCGGTTTGAAACAGGTGCCTCACCGCCAACGCTCATCTGCCATGGACGCTGAAATTGACAAGGTGGATCACACTGTTATATGAATAAAATTGTTCAACACTTTTAGATAACGCGACGGTGTCGCTGCTGCCCAAGTTTTTGAATTCATCCTTAGCGTCCATTTTATTATTTCGACATTCATTCGCATGCAAAATTCAGGTTCATAGGGGGAAATGTGACCATCACCGAGACGACAACAGGCATCCTATCGCTCAGAAGACGGCGCCAAAATCTTCTTTCGTCAATATCAGCGCGCCCAAGGAAAGGGCCGGACTTGTGCTGGCCCACGGGCTGGGCGAACATTCCGGCCGCTATCAAAACGTGGTCGCGCCTTGCTGGAGGCTGGCATCTCCGTTTGGGCGCTGGACCATCGCGGGCATGGCCGAAGCGATGGTCAGCGTGGGCACATAATCGCTTTTGACCAATATCTTAATGACCTCAAGGCGTCATGACACAGGCCCAGGAAACGCTTCCTTCCGACCGCCCTGTTTTCTGATGGGCCACAGCCTGGGAGGACTGGTCACCTTGCGCTTTGCCCAGCAGTTTCCACTAACTGCCGGCGGCGGTGATCGTGTCAAGCCCTGCGCTGGGATTGACCGTCAAAGTGCCCGCACTCAAAAGCCTTCTGGGTAAAATCATGTCGTCGATCTGGCCGGGACTGGCCCTGGGCAACGAACTTGACCCCACCAAAATAAGCCACGATCCGGATGTTGTTGCCGCCTATATCGACGACCCACTCGTGCACGATCGGGTCAGCGCGCGCTGGTTTACCGAGTTTTTAACTGCCATGGCGACGACCCACCGCCTGGCCTCCCAACTAAAAGTCCCGCTGTTGATGCAACTGGCGGGTGATGATCACCTGACCGATGTCGACGCTTCGCGCCAATTCTTTGATCGCTTGACCTCGAAGACAAAACGCTGTACTGCTATGACGATTTATATCACGAAATATACAATGCGCCTCGCGGCCCAGCGCGCTACGGTGCTAAATGATCTGGTCAACTGGCTCACCCATCATGTTGATGGTACGGCGCCATGATCCGCAAAGCGACGATCAAAGACATCAAGCCGATTCATGAACTCCTTCAGGTGTACGGCCAAAAAGGCAAACTGCTGGCACGTCCCTTGAGCGAACTATATGACCATGTCCGTGACTTTTACTGTCTGGCGGGACGGTGAAGGGGATTTGCTGCAGGGTTGTTGCGCCCTGCAGTTTTGCTGGGAAGACCTGGCCGAAATTCGATCTTTGGCCGTCACCCGCAGCATCTGGGACGAGGGATCGGCGCCGACTTGACGCGCGAAGCCTTGAACGAAGCCCAAGCATTTAACGTCCGCAAAGTTTTCACCTTGACCTACGAACCGGAATTTTTCAGCCGCTTTCGGTTTTAAAACAATTGTCGCGCTCCGAACTGCCCTCTGAAAATCTGGGCGGATTGTATCATCTGTGTAAAATTTCCGGACTGCGACGAAACCGCAATGGTTAAAACCATTACATAGAATCGTCACACGATTCTATGTGTATATAAGATTGAGTGATAAAGGAGGATATTTGCGGCTTCCTGGCTTGGGCAGGATATGCTGCCCCCCGACGGTCAGCCAGTTCAGATCGGCCTTAATATTTTGTAACTTGCCGTCATCCGGCGGGCGGGCGTAGTTGGTGTAGGCATAAGTCGTTTGAAAAACGCCAATACTTGTTTTCCCAATGTTCTTAAAAACATAGTGCTTCTTAAAGGTGCGCGGAGTCATGTTCTGCTGCTCCGCGATCTGGGTTAACTCACTTTTCCGTCATCTTGAGTAAAACCAATTTTGTCACGCCCCTTTCCGAAATCCGTATCAGCGCACGGCTTTCGCTACTGCCGGCATAGATCGTAGAAATGCAGGGAATGCGTTTGAGATATTGGGCCGCGACAATGGCTGCCGTGCGTCTGCCGCCGACCATTACCGGCAGGCCATAGTACTCAAAAAATTTCTTCTGGATATCGTCTGCGTATTTGTCCCCTTTTTCATAAACATCTTTGGAAATATAGCGCAGGTTACGCGCCAGATCTTCGGCTGCGTCAAAGATCGGCCAGTCGATGCGCACATGAAAATGACTCAAGGAATAACGGTCTCTTTTCTTGGAAGTGGGATCGCGCTGGATCAGAAGGGCATAATCGACCGGCAACAATTCTCTTAAAAAATCAAAAAAGTGCGGAGACTCCAAGTATTTCTGATTGCGGTCGAAGGTTTCAGACAAACTCAGGGTCTTGGAATGCAGCAGATTGGTTTTCGTGGTTTTGTTGACATCAAAAAAACGGATATATTTTTTATGGGCGGCTGGAATCGTATCCTCCAGAAAGATGACCAAAAAGGTGTTGTGGCTCGCATATTCAATATCAGGGATACGAGCCCGTGGCTTCAATTCCCGTTTGGCGACAAAGGGGTAAGTCAGCTTTTTGGTGACGAAATTTTGGTAGGAATCCAAAAGCGCATACTGGAGCATAAACTCATCGAGTTCGTCGCGTAAAAGCTCGTAATACGATCGTCGCAAACGATTTTTCTGACTCAACTCTTCTCTTACACACCAGAATGCCAATTTTTCTCTCCTGTCGTATTTTGAGGAAACGCTTTCGCGATCGTTATCCAACCGTACCAAATGGACCAATATTGTTTTATATATCACTATTTTACTAACTCGTCAACTATCATTACGGCATTGTTATACTTTTCTATCCAGGCATAAAAGGCTTCCCGATAACGGTAACCGCCAAACGCAATCGCGCCAAACACGCCCAGAATGATGACGAACAAGGTATAGTTCTGCTCGAAAACCGAAGCGCCTTGCAGACTCAGCATTAACGTTCCCGGCATGCGCCCGATCGTCGCGATGAGCACGAAAACGCGTATCGGCAATTTGCTGACACCGAGAAAAAGGCACAGATAGTCTTTGGGAAACCCCGGGAAGACAAACAGCAAAAAAACAATCAGGGCGCCTTGCCGTTTGAGCGCCTGATCGAATTTGATCAAACGCTTGGGACGGAATAAGTTTGCGGACATATCGCTTACCCAGAAAGCGCCCGATCAAGAAGTTGATCATCGATCCGACCGATAGACCAATGCTGGAGTAGATGAAGCCCTGCCAAGCCCCAAAGAGGTAACCCCCCACAAAACCGGTTGCTTCGCCTGGAAAAGGCGCCAGCAGCACCTGCAGAATTTGAATCAGCATGAAGGCCAAAGGGGCCCCGCCTTTGAACGTACTGATAAAGGCTTTGGTGCGGTCGCGATCGGTCAGCACGGCATAAAGGCGCGTAACAGCATCCCCGATGGGCTCCCGAAAGAGGTATCCCAGCAGGACCAGCAGCAACAGGCCAAAAAAAATCAGGATTAATCGGGGCGTTGTTAAGAGCTCACGTTTCATCTCATGTCAGGTCGTTCGAATACGCGGAAAGGGCCTGCAGCTTGGGTTCAGGCGTTTCTTTCCAAGGCCGCCACGGCCGGCAAAGGATTCCCTTCAAGCAGGGTAAGAAACGCACCGCCGCCAGTGGAAATGTAGGTTATTCTATCTGTCTCACCGGCTTTATGAACCGCAACATCCGTGTCGCCCCCACCCACGATCGTCAGGGCATGCGAATTGGCGACACAATCGACCATGGCCAGAGTGCCTCGGCTGAAGGCATCCATTTCAAAAACCCCCATGGGACCGTTCCATATAATCGTTTTGGCATCATAGAGCGCTTCGGCAAACAGCAGCGATGTTGCCGGACCGATATCCAGTACCATCCAGTCGTGCGGGATTTCCTGGACCGGGACCATTTTCATCGGGGCCTTGGCATCAAACTGTCTGGCCACGACGGCATCCACCGGCAGATAGACCTTAATACCATTGGCCTTGGCCTTTTCAAGTACATTGCCGGCAACCACCACCAAATCATCTTCGACTTTCGATTGCCCTAAATCATACCCTTGCGATTTTAAAAAGGTATTGGCCATGGCGCCGCCGATGATTAACTTATTGACACGCTGGAGCATATTTTCCAACGCTCCCAGTTTGCTCGAAACTTTGGCACCGCCGATGATCGCCACCAGTGGGCGCTGGGGTTCGGCCATTGCCTTTTTAAAATAGTCGAGCTCTTGTTGCAGGAGGAAGCCCGCGCCGGAAACAGGTGCATGCTGGGTGATCGCCACGACCGAGGCATTGCTGCGATGCGATACGGCGAAAGCATCATTAATGTAAACATCACAAAGCTCGGCCAGGCGTTGGGCGAAAGTGTCGTCATTTTTTTGCTCTTCGGCATGAAAACGCAAATTCTCCAAGAGGATACTATCCCCAGGCTGCATGCCTGCAACCAAGGCCCTCACTTGGGAACCGACACAATCGTTCGCCATGGTGACGTCCTGGCCCAAAAGCCGACCCAGGCGTTTGGCCACGGGTTGGAGGCTGAATTCGGGAACGACCTTGCCCTTGGGGCGTCCCATGTGGGAGGCCACGATCAGCTTGGCATTATGATCGAGCGCATATTTGAGGGTCGGCAAAACCGCCTTTATGCGCGTGTCGTCCGTGATGTTTTGATAGGCATCGAGGGGTACATTAAAATCGACACGAATAAAAACTCTTTTTCCTGAGATGTCCAAAGATTTGATCGTTTTCATAGTCACTTCCCTTCTTTGAAAGCTTGGCTGTCGATCGTCTGCTTTGACTGGGTTTCCATGCGACGCCGTAAATCCTTTTTCTGCGACCAGCGACGGAAAAATCCGATCACACCGGAGGCGTATGCTCGATCAATCTGTTCTTCACGGACTTTAAGACCGGCCAGATGTTCCATTGCGGCGCGCAGGCATGCGGTTTTGTGGGGGCAATCAAAACAGGTCGGCGGTGACTCCCGAAAGCCGCTTTCTCTTTCAGGAAAAACCGTATCGAGGTCTCCGAAGCAGTCCGGGTATCCGGGCTTCTCAGGTTGCATGCGCTGACTCGAATTTTTGATCATAGTCTTCGTTCATCCGGGCAATATGACCCTGGTCAGCAAAACTATAATACGTATTGTTACCGATGATGAGATGTTCGTGCACCGTGATGCCCATTGCGCGGCAGGCAAAAACAAGCCGTCGGGTCAGGGCCATATCATCGGCCGAGGGCGCCGGCTCCCCAGAAGGATGGTTGTGGGCAAAAATAAGTGCTGCCGCCCGATGCGTCAGGGCCGCATGGACCACTTCCCGTGGATATACCGCACTGGCAGTCAGGGTTCCATGAAACAGTGTCTCCGCCTTGACGACCTTGTTTTTGGCATCAAGAAAGAGGACCTCGAAACACTCCCGCCGCTTGTCGCCAATGGCATGCTGAAGGTATTTGAACAATTCCTTGGAATTGTTCAAAGGATCCTTGCCGGTTATGCTTCTTTCCAGATAACGGTCGGCGACTGCTTTTATTAACTTTATCCCCAAAGCATTTTTAGGACCGATCCCGGGAATTCGGCAAAGCTCACCGATGGAAGCCTCTAAGACCCCCGGCAAACTTCTGAAGGTGTCTAGCGCCTCCTTGGCCGCTGCCTTACAGTCCTTGCGAGGCGTTCCCAACGTCAACAGCAGTTCGATTACTTCATAATCGTGAAACCCGGCCAAGCCGGTCGATAGAAACTTATCTCGCAAACGCTTGCGGTGCCCTTCGCCCTTATGACGCTTTCTTTTAGTGCTCTTTGTTGGCCCCTTGCTATTTGACTCTGGTTTCATCGGATCAAAAAAAGTAGCGCCATTTTAAGAAAAGCGGCAAAGCCGCGTCATATAAGGTTATGTTGCCTGGGCTTTTAAGCGCAGGCAACATAACCTTATTGCTCGTCCAGTTCCTTTTTAAGGTCGCGTGTCATCAAACGGTACAGCGCCTCTTTCGGGGCAAGGTCTTCGTAAAGAATATGATAGACCTCCTCTGAAATCGGCATTTCAACGTCTAGCTTGCGAGATAGATTGTAAACCGATTTGGCGTTCTTCACGCCTTCGGCCACCATGCGCATCTCCGCCAGGATATCCGTTAGCTTCATCCCGGCACCGATCTTCTTGCCAACCGTATAATTTCGGCTCAAGGTGCTTGTGCACGTCAAAATCAGATCTCCGACCCCGGCCAGACCGGTAAAGGTCCGCGGATTGGCACCCATTTTAATACCCAGACGTCGGATTTCGGTCATGCCCCTCGTAATCAGGGCTGCCCGTGTATTCAGCCCCAGACCTAACCCATCGATAACACCCGAGGCAATGGCGATGACATTTTTCACCGAGCCGCCCAGCTCCGTTCCGAGAATGTCATCATTGGTGTAGACCCGAAAAAAAGGCGTTACGAAAACCTTCTGGAGTAGTTCGCCAACCTGTTGCCGTCCGGAGGCAATTGTAACGACGGTGGCCACCTCCCGGGCGACTTCTTTTGCAAAACTCGGGCCCGAGAGCACCGCAAACGTCTTGGCATCCATCTCCGGCAAGACCGCCTGGAGTACGCCGGTCATGGTAAGATGGGTCTTGTTCTCGATTCCCTTGGACGCCGTGACAATGACCGTCCCGGACCCGATGTGATTCCGGAGTTGTTCGGCGGTTTGTCGCATGACATGCGATGGAACGACGATCAGGACCACATCTTTGTCCGCGACGACCTGCGCCATATCATTTGACGGGTATAAATTCGGGGACAAGGTGACGCCGGGCAGAAAAACCTGGTTTTCTCTCTCGATTTCGATCTGCTTTTTTATTTCCGTTTCATAAACCCAGAGATCGATCTTAAAGCCCTTCATTGCCAGCAAGTTAGCGAGGGCGGTACCCCAACTCCCGGCTCCAACGACTCCGATTTTAAGCGCGCTGAGGTCTACATCCGTGTTCATGGCATACCAACCTTTTTTGCTCAATCTTTTAGAAGCTATTTTAAGTGCCCTGTCTTCTTTTTCGGCCAGCCGCGCAGCACCAACGACCCGTTCAATCGATTCCATGCCCATCAGCTTAACACCCTGGGTATTGCGGCTGATAACCGATATGCTGTTAATCGGCATACGGATAATTTTACCGCTATCCGTCATGAGCATCAATTCGTCTTTATCGTTCACCAGAAGGATAGCGACGACCCGCCCGTTGCGTTCACTGGTTTTAATCGTGATGACGCCCTTCCCGCCGCGACGATGAACAGGGTATTCATCGATCAAGGTTCGCTTGCCGTAACCATTCTCCGTGACAGCAAAAAGCGTTTGTCCGTGGCTGAGGACTTCCATGCCGATCAAAAAGCTGCCCGGTGCTAGTTTCATACCGCGAACCCCCCGGGTCGTCCGGCCCGTCGGTCGGACATCCGCCTCATGGAAACGTATCGACTTGCCGAGAACCGAACATAAAAAGATATTCTGCGTCCCGTCTGTTATCCGTGCGGCGATCAATTCGTCACCCTTTATCAGGTCCAGCGCGATAATGCCTCCCGCTCGGGGTCGGCTGTAGGCCATAATATCTGTTTTCTTGACCAGGCCGCTACGCGTGGCCATGGTGATATATTTACCGGGTTCGAATTCGGGGACATTGAGTACCGTGGCCAGGTATTCATCTTTATCAAGATTGAGGAGATTGACGACGGCTTTGCCACGACTGAGGCGCCCTGCCTGTGGGATTTCGTAAACCTTACGCCAATGCACCCGGCCCTTGGTGGTAAAAAATAAAAAGGTATGATGCGTCGAAGCCACAAATAGGCTGGCCACGAAATCCTCATCCTTGGTGCCCATGGCTGTTTTGCCCTTGCCGCCACGCCGTTGGCTACGATAAAGTGTGATCGGGTTGCGCTTGATATACCCGCTATTCGAGATGGTAACCACCATGTCTTCTTCCACGATCATATCCTCGATCGTCAGTTCTTTGGTGGCTTCAATGATCTCTGAACGACGCAAATCACCGAACTCATCTTGGATTGTGCCCAGTTCTTCCTTGATGATGGTCAGGACTCGACGTTCACTGCTCAAAATTTCTTGATACCAGGCGATATCTTTCAACAGGCCCTTGTATTCGGTTACTATTTTCTCCTGTTCCAGGCCCGTCAACCGCTGTAGACGCATATCGAGGATTGCCTGGGCTTGGAGGCCTGACAACTGGTAGCGCTCCATCAATCGCTCTTTGGCAATTTTGGGCGATTCAGCTTTGCGAATGAGCGCCACCACATCGTCGAGATTCTCCAACGCAATTTTAAGGCCTTCGAGAATGTGGGCCCGTTCTTCGGCTTTGCGAAGCAGATAGCGCGTGCGTCGAATCACAACTTCCTTGCGGTGAAGGATGAAGTGCTCGAGCAGTTCCTTGAGATTCATAATCTGTGGTCGATTTTCGACCACAGCCAGAAAGATGATCCCGAAGGTGTTTTCCATCTGGGTGTGCCGATAGAGCTGATTGATCACCACTCCGGCGACCTGGTCTTTTTTGAGTCCGATCGCAATCCGCATGCCTTCACGGTCCGATTCGTCTCGGATAAACCTGATGCCTTCGAGCTGTTTGTTTTTTACGAGGGTGGCGATCTTTTCAATTAAACGGGACTTGTTGACCTGATATGGAATCTCGGTGATCAGAATCGTTTCGCGGCCGGTCCGTTTATCTTTTTCGACCACCGCCCGGGCACGAATGCGGATAATACCACGGCCCGTTTTATAAGCGTCCTTAATACCACGCGTTCCATGAATAATGCCGGCGGTGGGAAAATCAGGCCCCTGAACATAGGTCATCAATTCCCGCCATTCAATTTCAGGGTTATCGATCAAGGCCTTAAGCGCCTCGATGATCTCACCCAGATTGTGCGGCGGTATGTTGGTCGCCATCCCGACGGCGATACCGGACGAACCGTTGACCAGCAAGGTGGGAATGTTGGCCGGCAGTACCGTTGGCTCGGACATCGATTCGTCATAATTGGGTAAGAAATCGACGGTATCCTTGTCGAGATCTTCCATCATCTGGTGTGCCAGGCGCATCATCCGGATTTCGGTGTACCGCATTGCGGCCGGTGGGTCGCCATCAATGGAACCAAAGTTGCCTTGGCCGTCAACGAGCGGGTAACGCAGCGAAAAATCTTGAGCCATCCTTACAATCGTGTCGTAGACGGCACTGTCACCGTGGGGATGATATTTACCAATGACATCACCCACAATACGGGCTGACTTTTTATAAGGTTTGTTCCAATCGTTTTTCAGTTCGCGCATCGCATATAAGACACGACGGTGGACGGGCTTCAAGCCGTCCCTTACATCGGGCAGAGCTCTTCCGATAATCACGCTCATGGCATAATCGAGATAAGATTTTTTCATCTCGCTCTCGATGCTGATTTCGGGGCTGGTTTCGAACATGTTCTCGGGTGACGTCATGATAATACCTGTTCTGGGTTCAATGTGATCTGAATGTAAAAAACCTCAAGTCAGCCATGGTTTACAAGGCTAACACTCATCCGGCTCAATCAGGGCTTGATAACTGGAGTGATAGATGTCCGTCAGGGTTAAAAAGGCGGTCACCACCAAAGGGCCGTATACGATCCCCAGGATCCCGAAAAGTTTCAACCCACCGATAATGGACAAAAACACCAGCAACGTATGCATCTGCACGCGTTGCCCGACCAGTTTCGGTTTGAAGAGGTATTCAACCCCACCGGAGAGCATGATATAAAAAACGATGAAAAAAATGCTGGCGGCCACGCGTCCTGTTAAAAACAGATAAATGGCCGCCGGGACAAAGACAATCCCGATTCCAATGATCGGAAGAAAGGCCAACAACCCCATAATTACCCCCCACAAAAAAGGGGATTTCAGTCCAAAGATTGAAAACACGATACCGCCCAGGGTCCCCTGGATAAGGCCTCCCAGGCCGTTGCCGATCAGGATAGCACCGGCCATATCCTTGAACTTTTGAATCAGTTTCTCGTCCTGTTCCTTGGGCAAGGGCGAAAGGTCAATGATAAACGCAACCAACCGCTCCCCTTCAATCAAGAGATAGTATATGATAATCAGCATCACGAAAAAATTGGCCAGAAAGGCCAACATGTTCGACGCAATCAAACGCGCCTGCCCGTACAAAAAAAGGCCCACAATTTTGCCGATTTCTGAAATGGCTTGATTCAGGTCCTCACTACTGAGTTCCAGATTAAAATTGGCCAGAATAAAATTGGCCCTTTCGAGCAGGCTGCTGCTTTGAAGCAACGCCTTGAGTTGGTCGTTCAAAACAGCGCTCTTGGCAGTTAGATAGAGGTCATACGCTTCTTTGGACAAGATGCCGACAAAAAAGACAATCGGTACAAAGACGAGCACAAAGACCAGCAGACAGGTGACGAAGGAGGCCAGCGGTGGATTTATCTTGTCCTTGACGAGGAAAAAACGGTAAATGGGGTTGAACAAACCGGTAATAACGGCCGCCAGGACGATCTGAGAGATAAAGGGTCTCAGTAACCATCCGAGCATAATAAAAGAAACGACAAAGCAGGCAAGAAAAAACCAGAAAATAAGACTGCTAAAAGTTTTATCGCTCATAGGGTCACCATTAGGGCTGATTTTGCATCTCCGGGAGCACACCCAAAGTTGGGCCTGCTAACCCGTTTCCCACTCGCCACACCAATCGATATCGCCGAACGCCGTCGCCGATCCCTTCCACCCATTAATCGGCGTGCGGTGATCGCCGTTCCTTTGAGATGAAAGGATCTTTCCGCTTTTACCTGAAAGTGGGAGAAGGAAGTGTTTATTAAAGGTCCACCTGGCCCTGGAAGTTCCGCTTTCAGGATGCCAGGTGGTCATCTTCAAGAAAGGTTGCGTGCAAGGCACAAGGAAATGAATGCTTACCTGCTGATATATGCACCGGCTACAAACATGAGAAGGATTTCGTAAATAGCAACCGCGGTATAATTTCCCAAGAGCGCATAGGTAATCCCGCCGCCAATGATTGCCGGTACCGCAAAAAAGACCAATATTCCCAATTTTCTGCTAATGTCCATTGAGTCAATCTCCTAAATATCCACGTAAAATCGTTACCAAATTTTATGCGACGCAACCTTCCACAATTTTTCCGATATTAGCTGAATTTTTAGCAATTTCAGTTAGTAAAGTAAAGGGAAAAATATAATTAGTGCATGATTTTTTTAGCGCTCAACCATCATGGCGAGCCCCATGCCGCCACCGATGCACATGGTGATCAGGCCGGTGTTGTAATCCTGGCGCTGCATGTGGTACATGCCGGTCACCATCTGACGGGCCCCTGTGCAACCGATGGGGTGGCCCAAAGAAATACCGCTACCCAATTCATTGGGACGGTCATTGGCGATACCGAGTTCCCGCATACAACCAATGGCCTGTGAGGCAAAAGCTTCGTTTAGCTCGATCATGTCGATCGTCATCGATCGTCAGGCCAGCGGTTTTTAAAACTTTGCGGACCGCCGGTACCGGGCCCAAGCCCATATAGGCTGGATCGACACCGCCTGCAGCCCAGGTCTTAATTTTTACAATCGGCTCGAGCCCAAGGGCCTGGGCCTTGGCGGCACTCATCATTAAAACGGCAGCCGCTGCGTCGTTAATGCCAGATGCATTCCCGGCTGTGACGGTGCCATCTTTTTTGAAAGCCGGCCGCAATCGACCCATTTTTTCCATGTCGGTGTCCATGGGCCGCTCATCCGTGTCGAAAACCGTCTCCCCTTTGCGCGACTTGATGGTGACCGGCACGATTTCCTGGGCAAACAAGCCGTCGGTAATGGCTTTGCGCGCGCGGGTGTGGCTCAGCACGCCCAAGGCATCCTGCTCCTCACGGCTGATCGCGTACTGCGCAGCGATATTTTCAGCAGTCATGCCCATGTGGTACCCATAAAATATTTCATACAAGCCATCAAAAACCATCAGATCGTAAACGTCTCCCACACCGGTCAGTTCCATCCGGTGCCCCCAGCGGGCTTTGGGAAGCGCCAGCGGAACCGAACTCATGCTTTCCTGACCTCCGGCCAGGATTACCTCAGCCTGGCCGGTCATAATGGCCGATGCCCCCAAAGCAATCGCTTTAAGGCCCGAACCACAGACCTTATTGATGGTAAAAGCGGGTGTCTCTTTGGGTATTCCGGCCTTGATCATGGCCTGGCGGGCAGGATTCTGTCCCTGCGCCGCCTGCAACACATTGCCCATGATAACTTCATCGATCGCGATAGGGGTCGCGCGCTCATCCCAGTCAGAAGCCGTGCGCTCAATCTCTATCAAGCCTTGATCTTTGAGTGTGTCGGGAGCCAAGGCCCGCATTTGTTCATCAACAACCGGTTTTAAGCCTACTTTTTTGATTACATCCTGCATGACGATCGAACCAAGTTTTACAACTGGAACGGTTTTCAGTGCAGCGCCAAACGTACCGATCGCTGTTCGCGAGCCACTAACAATGACGACCTCTTGCATTTTTCGTTCTCCTTTGGCTTTGACGGGCTTTGGGTTTTTCTGTTAATAAAATCGTTACACGATTTTATGTAACGCGACGATGTCGCTCTTAAAATCACAACGCTATTTTTATTGTCCGTTCAGGAATGCGGATTTTTGCGTGAGTTCAAGACGGACGGCAGGTTTAACCCGGAGGAATAGTCTGCTATTTCGAGGAGTTAAATCATGGCGCCCAACGCTGAAATCGCGCAAAAAGACCATTTATGGATGGACAATTAGCATAAATGGACGTCCAAGGCAATGGTAACACCATGTGTTTGATCCTTTTCGCATACAAGATGCATCCCCGCTATCAACTGGTGTTGGCCGCCAATCGGGATGAGTTTTACGATCGGCCGACCCAGGGCCTTTCATATTGGGAGGATGTCCCCCAGGTTCTGGCAGGGCGTGATTTAAAAGCGCGCGGCACCTGGCTGGGGATGACACGCGTCAGGTCGCCTGGCCGCCATCACGAATTTCAGGGAACCGGACAATGTTAAGATCACAGGCGCCGTCCAGAGGCCAGCTGGTAACCGATTTTCTAACCGGGACGAAACCCCTGAACAGTATTGCGAACGAATCTTAGCGGTTGGTCAGCGCTACAACGGCTATAACCTGATCCTGGGAGATCAGGGCGGTCTTTGCTATTGTTCTAACCGCAACGCTAAAGTCACCAAATCTGAACCCGGCTGCTATGGATTGAGCAATCATCTTTTGAATACGCCCTGGCCCAAAATCGAAAACGGCGAAAACAAGCTCCAAGCGCTTTTAAATCGCAGGGTGACGAGATTGATTGCGGGTCGACTTTTCACGCTGCTGCGGATCGTTGCCTGCCGCCGGACAAAAACTGCCGAACACCGGGGTGGGACTGAATGGGAGCGTATCCTGTCGCCCCTGTTCATCCAAAGCGACATCTACGGCACCCGCTCATCATCAATCATTTTAATCGATCGCTCCGGCCAAGTGACCTTTACCGAACGCACTTTCGGTCCGCATGCTCCCACCGCCCAACACCCGCCCACCCGCTCCTTCACCTTTACAATTGAAAAAAGTAATACAGACACCGCCTGTTTCTATTCACAAATGAGTAGATTTTGAGCGCTGGGCAGTGCCGAGGCAATGCTGCCGTGGGGACCACAAAAGCAATTAGCGGTGAATATCTCCCAGAATTCGGCTTTAAAATACGATTCGCGCCCAAGGTCAAGGCGGATCCGAGTTTCAACCCGCAGGCATACTCACGTATGCTGAGGACTTGAAACGAGGATCCAACGCCGAGATTGGGGCCTAAGACATTTTTACGCCGATTAGTCTTCGTGTCCAACCCTGTGTATCTTAATCAAATTCGTCGATCCCTCTTTCAGGCCCAAACCGATCACGAGCACGATCAAATCGTCTTTGCGCGCCAGTTTTTTATCCAGCAGCAGGTTTTCGCTGGCTTTCACCAGGCGCTGAGCATCACTGATATTGTGGCGATGTACATGGGGGTAACACCCCATATCAGGGCCATGCGATTGTAAACCTTAAAATCGGAGGTAAACCCGTAGACCGGCTTGATCGGCCGTTGACGGGAGATCAATTTGTGGGTGCTGCCGGATACCGAAAAGGCCACGATGCTCCGGCCATGCACGGCATGAACAATATTGACGGCCGATTGAGCCACCGCCTGCGCAATCGGATTCGGTGTCGCGACCAAATCCTTGAGGTTGTATTTCATGAAAGGTGAACGTTCAGCCTGGGCGGCAATCTTCGCCATCATTTGCACCGCTTTGACCGGATATTTGCCTGCGGCGGTTTCACCTGACAGCATCACGGCATCCGTGCCGTCGAAAATGGCATTGGCCACATCCGAGGCTTCCGCTCGGGTTGGAATAGGATTTGATGCTCATGCTTTCCAGCATCTGGGTGGCGGTGATTACCGGCCGGTTGGCCTGAATCGCCGCCTGAATGATGTGTTTTTGAATCGTCGGGACCTGTTCCGGATTCAGCTCGACACCCAAATCTCCACGGGCAACCATGATGCCGTCAGCCACTTTAAGGATTGCGTTTAAATTTTCAACCGCCTCTGGTTTTTCGATTTTGGCAATTACCGGAATATCGGCACCCTGCCTTGCAATTCGCGCTTTGGCCTGTTTTATATCATCGGCCCGCCGGACAAAGGACAGGGCAAAATAATCGACTTCGTTTTTGATCCCAAAATCAAGATCGCGCTTATCCTTGTCGGTTAAAGCAGGCGCCGATACATTGACACTCGGCAGGTTGATACCTTTATTCTCTTTTAAAACCCCTCCATTGACAACCTTGCATTTAACCGTATCGGCCGTTTTGGATACAACTTTCAGCTCAATCAAGCCGTCGTCCAGCAGAATTTTGGAACCCTTTTTAACATCGTGCGCCAACTTGTTGTAGGTTGTCGAGATCAGCTCAGGGGTACCAAGCACTTTGCGGGTCGTTATGTTGAGAATCCTGTTGCGCTTAAGAAGAATGGGCTGGCCGTCCAGCAGCTTCCCGGTCCGAATTTTGGGACCCTGGAGATCGATCAAGACCCCGACAGGTCGATTCATGACCCGAGAGATAGAGCGAACCGCCTTGATAACCTCGACATGTTCCTGATAGCTGCCGTGTGAAAAATTCAACCGGGCAACACACATGCCCGCTTTGACGAGTTTTTCAAGGATCGGCTTGGTGTTGGAGGCCGGACCGATCGTGGCGACGATTTTGGTTTTATTGGGCATGACGACTCCTTTGATTTAATAAAATCGTGTATCGATTTTATTTTTTCGGTTTTGACACTGGTTGCCGGCGTTGTTGCTGGCGCCATATGCTCCAGTCGTTCTTTGATCTGCTTTTCAAAGCCCCGCTCCGTGGGGTTATAGAAATAATAGCCCTGCAATTTTTCGGGCAAATACGATCTGGGCGACCTGTGCGTCTTCATGGTCGTGGGGGTATTGATACCCCTTGCCATAGCCAAGCGTTTTCATCAAGCGGGTTGGTGCATTGCGGATGTGCAAGGGAACCGGAAGGGTCCCGGTTTTCTCGATCGTTGCCCGAACACGACCATAGGCCGTGTAGATCCGATTGCTTTTAGGTGCCGTGGCAAGGTAGACCACAGCCTGGGCCAAGGCCAGATCCCCTTCCGGTGGACCCAGAAACTTGAAGCTTTCCATGGCGCTGAGAGCCACGTCAAGGCCTGCGGATCTGAATTACCAATGTCCTCGCTTGCAAAGCGAACCATCCGACGCGCCACGTAAAAAGGGTCTTCACCAGCCATCAACATCCGCCCCAACCAGTAAAGCGCGCATCAGGATCGCTACCTCGCAGGCTTTTGTGAAACGCCGATATGAAATTGTAATGTTCTTCACCATCTTTGTCATAGCGCAGGGCTTTGCGCTGCAAGGCCTTTTCCAGTTCCGGCAGATCGATGCGGGTGCCGGGATCTTCCTGTTGGCCGTCACCGATCCGGGCTGAAAGCATCAAACCGGCCGCATTTTCCAGACTGTTCAGCGCCGCCGGGCATCGCCATCGGCGATTTGGACCAGATAATCAAAGGCCTCGCTCCGTAAATTCCAGCGCCAATTTGCCAAGTCCGCGCGTCCTTGTCTCCAAGGGCTATTTTTAATATGGTCTGCCAGGTCGTCGTTCGACAAGGCTTGGAGGGTTATCACCCGGCAGCGTGATAAAAGCGGCGCGATGACTTCAAAGGAAGGATTTTCGGTCGTTGCCCCGATCAAGGTGATCAGCCCGCTTTCGACATGTTGCAGAAAAGCATCTTGCTGGGCTTTGTTAAAGCGATGAATCTCGTCCACAAAGAGGACCGTTTGACGGTGGTAAAGGGTCTGCTGGTCGCGGGCTTTTTCGATAACCGCGCGGATATCCTTGACACCCGACAACACCGCTGAAAATTGCACAAAGTGCGACCGGGTTTCTCCGGCCATAATCCGTGCCAAGGTTGTTTTGCCGCAGCCCGGAGGCCCCCACAGAATCATCGAAAAAAGACGGTCGTTGGCAATGGCTTGGCCGAGCAATGTTGCGTGCCCGACAACTTGGTCATGCCCGACAAACTCATCCAAGTCTCCGCGGGCGCATCCGTTCCGCCAAAGGATGCTGCCCCGCCGTTGCCTGCTGGGCATTGTATTCGAATAAATCCATAAATAAAATCGTTCCACGATTTTATGTGACGCGGCTTTGCCGCTACTTAGGTCACATTTGCCAGCCGTGAGGGAATGCGGTTGCCAAGAGTGAAACTGTCTGAGGGCATTCGTGCCCGTTAAGTCGAACAGCGTGAAGGCACTTGAAATTAGCGCCTCACAAGGCATCTATCGATTCAAAACTTAAAAGATAAGCCCTGTTCGGCTTTATGGGCACTTGGGCCCGAGTTTTTCACGCTTGGCAAGCGTATTTGCTCACGGCTGGCGGCACTCCTTTTAGGGTGAACACACACGAAACAGAATTACCGCCGCTTTTTTTTGCCGAATTCGATACGGCCGGTCCGCTGTCGAAAGACAATGCGCAAGGGCGTGCGATCCAGTCCCGTACCTGTTCGAATCTGGTTCAGCAGATACCGTTTATAGGAGAAATGAACGGCCTCCGGATAATTCACAAAGCAGACAAACATCGGCGGCTTGTTGGCAACCTGGGTGGCATAATAGAATTTAAGCCGCTTGCCCTTGTGCAGCGATGGTTCGTTGCGGCGAATCGCTTGTTCAAAAAGCCGATTCACCTGCCCGGTTCCGACACGGGTACAATATTGCTGGTAAACCGTTTCGATCTGGCCAAATATTTTATTGACCCTGAGTCCTGTTCGGGCTGAAATCGTCAGGATCGGCGCAAAACTCAAGAATTTGGCATTCTGTCGCAACTGTTCCCGCAACCCTTTGGCGCCGGGACCGTCCTTATCCACCAGGTCCCATTTATTCAGCAGAAAAATACAGCCACACTTGCGCTCATAGGCGTAACCGGCAATCCCGACATCCTGTTCCGTTATTCCTTCGGCAGCATCGATCACAATCAGGGCCACATCGCAGCGTTCCAGACTCCTGAGGGCCTTGATGATGGAAAACTTCTCGAGTTTGCGCGAAACCTTGCCTTTGCGTCGAATACCGGCCGTATCGATGAACAGATACGGTTGACCGGCAACCGTATGCACACTGTCGACGGCATCACGGGTGGTACCCGGCACATCACTGACCAGCAGGCGCTGCTGGCCGATAATACGATTGATCAGCGAAGACTTGCCCACATTGGGCCGACCGACGACCGCCAGCGATATGGCTGCGCGGTCTTCCGCAGACATCCGGGCCGGCAATAGCGCGTAGGCAATGCCGTGACCAGATCGTCCAGAAAATCAGGAACGCCATAGCCATGCTCGGCCGAAACCGGATACAACGTGTCCAGTCCGAGATCGTAGAATTCATAAAGATGCTTTTCCTGTTCCAAACCATCGATTTTGTTGACCGCATAAAAAACGGGTTTGGTAACGCTGCGCAACATGTCGACCAGCACGGTATCAAAGGGCGAAACACCCTCTTTTCCGTCCAAGACCAGAATGATGAGATCCGCATCCTCGATTGCCTGGCGAACCTGAAACCGAATCTGATCGGCGAAATCATCTTCATCCGAATCGACAAACCCACCGGTGTCGACCAGCGTAAACGCGGTTTCGTTCCATATGGCATCGCCCAGATTGCGATCCCGTGTAACCCCGGGGAAATTATCTACCAGTGCATTCCGGGTCCTGGTAACACGGTTAAAAAAAGCCGACTTGCCCACATTGGGCCGGCCGACAATAGCGACGATTGGTTTCACCATAAACTCGTTTCACAAATTAAGGGGTCGCCGACGGTGCCGTCTCAGAAATCCTCCACGCGATCTGTTTCTGCCATTATAAGCGTTACGCTCAAACTATATCCCAATCGTGATTTGGAAAAAAGTAAAATCTTTGCTTTCTTTTTAAAGCGATATCCGGTATGCCTCCCGTCATGGACGATCAGAGCCGATCCGTATCGTGGAACGATTTTATGGGACACGAACGCGCTACGGCGGTTAGAAAAGAGGAAAAGCAATGGCGCTTAGCCTGTTGGAAGGCAACGAGGCGGTTGCCCTGGCAGCCATGGCTGCCGGGTGCCGGTTTTTTGCAGGGTATCCCATTACGCCGGCAACAACCATCTATAACACGCTCTTAAAGCATCTGCCACCGGCCGGGGGCATCTGTTTGCAGGGCGAAGATGAGATTGCCTCCATTGGCTACTGCCTGGGAGCATCCATGGCAGGCTTGAAAGCGATGACCGCCACTTCCGGTCCCGGGATCAGTCTTTACAGCGAGCAAATCTCATTTGCAATCGGTAGCGAGATCCCGCTGGTAATTGTGAATGTACAACGCTTAGGCCCTTCAACCGGATCAGCCACCCGAGGCGCCGACGGGGATATCAACTTTATGCGCTGGGGTAACAGCGGCGGACTGCCGGTCATTGTCCTGGCTCCGACGGACATTAAAGACGCCTATCTTTTGACCATCGAAGCCTTTAACCTGGCGGAAACCTACCGGTGCCCGGTTTTTGTGGCATCTAACAAAGAAATTGCCATGACGCGGGGCAGCATCGATTTAGATGCGATTCAATCACCACCGCATCGTAGATCGTACCCTGGCACCTGCGGACCAACCCTATCTCCCGTTTGCGGCCGCCGACCACACATCCGTGCCTGCTTTTTTACCCATCGGCGGACCGACGCTTGTACGGCAGACATCGTCCACCCATGGGCCGGACGGGTACATCACGACGGATCCCAAGATCATCGCTCAGACCCAAACACGGCTGCTGCAGAAATTGAACGCAACGGTTGATCGTTACACCTTTTACGAAGAACAATCCCCTTCCGCATCCGAGACCCTTGTCATCACTTACGGTGTAACTGCCAGGGCTGCCAAAACCGCCGTAAAAGAATTGGCCGCAACGCGGACATCCGGTCAGTCTTTTAATTCTGAAGACGCTATGGCCGATCCCTTTCAACTTAATTACCCGCATAGCTGCCGACGCTCAAACAGATCGTTGTGATTGAGCAGAATCTGGGACAATATGTCCACGCGATCGAACGGGTCCTGCCGTCTAAGACAGTTGACATTCTTTGGACAGATGGACGGGAACCTGATCACACCGAGACAAATCATGGAGTGTGCTCAACCATGTCTAGTTTGTTGAATGTCGGACGCCCTCCGGTTTTCTGTCCTGGATGTGCCCACGATCGGGTAACCCGAGCCCTGGACAAAACCTTTCAGAATATGGGCCTGCGGGGTGAAGACATTGTCATCGTCAGTGATATCGGGTGTTCCGGACTGTTCGACACTTTTTTCAACACCCATGCCTTTCACGGTTTGCATGGCCGCGCCCTGACTTACGCCATCGGTTTGAAAATGGCGCGGCCCGACCTGAATGTCATTGTAACCATGGGTGACGGCGGCCTGGGAATCGGTGGGGCCCACCTGCTCAGCGCCTGTCGCCGCAATCACGACCTGACGCTGCTGGTCTTGAACAATTTCAATTACGGCATGACCGGCGGGCAGGCCTCATCCACGACCCCCGCCCACGCCCGGGTAGGCTCCGGTTTTCTCAACCAACTGGAAAAACCGATCGATGTCTGTCAGGTTGCGGCCGCCGCCGGTGCGGGTTATGCAACGCGATGTTCGGCCTATCAAAAGGATTTACCCCATACCCTTGAAAAGGCCATCCGGCACCCCGGTTTTGCGATCATCGATATTTGGGGCGTCTGCCCGGGTCGCTATACCAAACGCAACAAACTGAGCCCCGCCCTGATCGATGAGGGCCTGGCTGCTTTGCCGCCCTTCGATGGGCCCATACCGGCCAATGCCAGAAAAGAATACGGGCAATTTTATCGCGAACTGGCGTCCCAACAGCCGACACCGGCCCCACCGGCCAGGATCGCAGCCCGTTTCGCTGCTCCGGACTGGCCACGCAAGGAAATCGTCCTGCTGGGCAGCGCGGGGCAGCGCATTGTAACCGCGGGCGAGATTCTTTGCCTGGCGGGCTTAAGTGCAGGGTTGCATGCCACCCAAAAAAACGACTACCCGATCACGGTTCTCCGGGGTCACTCCATCAGTGAGTTGGTCCTATCTTCAAAGGAAATAGACTATACCGGCATCGTCCATCCATGCGGTTGTCCTGGCGCTGGCGCCCGAAGGCGTGGCCCGCCGCGCAGTCCCTGTTTGCGGAACTCGGGGCCGACACGCTGATTCTCCAGGCCCATGGTGTTCCCCTGCCCCCCACCCAGGCCGAAAGTCCTGACCGTCGATTTTAAGGCTTTGAAAATCAGACCTCCTGATTGGGCCCTGGCCGCGCTCGCCGTTCTGGCTCGCAGGCAACGCACTTCTTACAATCGATATGCTTGAAGCTGCGTTGGCCTTGCGCTTTAAAGGAAAAGTCCTTGAAGACAACGTTGGCATTGGTACGGCGGGTGGGATAGGCTTTGGAATTTCGTGTTTTGTATTTGGTTATCGTGTTGCGTTGCGGGTGGCGAACAACAGGATGCGGCCGCAGCGGTCCTTGAAATTGAGAAGCGGCGCAGCCGCGCAACATCTAAAATTGCATCACAATTTTAGATTTAGAGAATCTGACTTAAAAACAGCTTGGTCCGATCGTGCTGCGGGTTCTCAAAAAATTCGTGCGGGGTGTTTTGTTCCACGATTTGCCCATAATCCATGAACAGGACGCGGTGGGCGACACTCTTGGCAAAACCCATTTCATGGGTGACCACCAGCATGGTCATCCCCTCCTGGGCCAGGTCGATCATGACGTCCAGCACTTCTTTGATCATCTCGGGATCCAGCGCCGAAGTCGGCTCATCGAACAGCATGACATTCGGGGCCATGCACAGGCTGCGCGCAATAGCAACCCGCTGCTGTTGACCACCGGATAGCTGGCCTGGATATTTGTGGGCCTGCTCGGCGATATGGACCTTCTCCAGGTAATACATGGCCGTTTCTTCGGCTTCCTTCTTGGGCGTCTTGCGCACCCAGATCGGTCCCAGGGTGAGGTTCTCGACAATATTGAGATGCGGGAAAAGATTGAAGTGCTGGAACACCATTCCCACCTCGGCCCGAATTTTTTCGATATTCTTGATATCGTTGGTCAATTCGATTCCGTCGACGATAATCCGGCCACGCTGATGTTCCTCCAGGCGGTTGATACAGCGGATAAGCGTCGATTTCCCCGATCCGGAAGGGCCGCAGATAACGATGCGCTCTTTCTTTTTAACGGTTAGGTTGATGTCCTGTAAAACATGGAACTCGCCGAACCATTTGTGCATTTCGATAATTTCAATAATGGCATCACCGGTCGGCTCTGAATTCGCATTGGCATTTTTCTCAGGCATGGGTTTACCTTAATAAAATCGTTTCACAATTTTATATGTCGCGACGTTGTCGCTCTTGTTGAAAGAATGAATTTTCTAGCCCTGCAGCCCGTTGCTGCGGATAAGGCCTTCCGAAATTTTATGAGCTATCTCAGAATTGAGATGGCTCCATATGATATGAGCGACGAAGTCGCTCCCATAATATCGCGCCAGCGATATTATATTTACAGACCCTCTATCCAATTCCTTTTCCAAACGCCGGCTGTAGCTGGACATGAAATAGCAACAGAAGAAATAGATCAGGGCCACGAAGATATAGGCCTCCGAGGAAAAGGCCATCCAGTTGGGATCCGACAGCACGGACTGGGTCGTCTTGAGCAGATCGTACAGGGCAATGATCACCACCAGGGACGTATCTTTTAAGGCTGAAATGAGTTGGCTGACTGTCGGCGGTATGACAATTTTCAATGCCTGGGGAAGAATCACCAGCCGCATGGTCTGGTAATAGTTGAGCCCCATCGATTCAGCGGCCTCGTACTGCCCTTTGGACATGCCCTGCAACCCGCCGCGCACAACTTCGGCGATATAAGCGGCCGTAAACATAATGATGGCCACTTGCGCCCGCAGAATAACATTGATGGTAACCCCTTCCGGCAAAAACAACGGGAAGACGATAGATGACATGAACAGCAGGGTAATGAGCGGGACGCCCCGGATCATTTCGATATAAATGATACACAGGATTTTAACCGCCGGCATTTGCGACTGCCGCCCCAGGGCCAGGACCACGCCCAAAGGGTAGGCGGCGGTCAGTCCAAAAACCGAAAGCATCAGGGTCAACGGCAGCCCGCCCCACTGGGTGGTTTCAACCGGAGCCAGTCCCAGAATCCCGCCTTTCATGAGCAGCCCCATGATAACCAAACCGGCAACCCAGGTATAGATCAGATCATTTTTTCCAGTGTTTGCGGTCGCGGCTGTAAAACAGCAGGACCACCAGCAGGACCATGGCCAAAAGCGGACGCCACTGTAACTCATAGGGGAAAAAGCCGAAGAGCATGAACCGGATATTGGCCGGGATAACCGACCAGCAGGCACCCTCGGCCCCCCGACACGCCTCGCCCGTGGAAAACCAGAGGCTGTCGACAAAGGCCCAGCGGATAAAAGGCGGTACGATCTTCCCTAAAGCATACAGGGTGACCAGGGTCAGGATCGAGTTAAACCAAGTGTTGAACAGATTGGCCCGAATCCACCCGATAACCCCCACGCTCGTGAACGGCGGTTTAACCTCTTCGGCGGCCTTTTTAGTCTTCGCGTCGTCCATACCTTTAATCGTCAGGTTTCAATTTTAAAGCGACGAAGTCGCATCACGAATGCATATGCGATTATCTTTCCACCAGAGCCGTTTTTTTGTTGTACCAATTCATGAAGGCCGATGTCAGCAGGCTCAAGGTGAGATAAACGATCATCATCAGGGCCACACCCTCAATGGCCTGACCGGTCTGATTGATGGTCGTGCCGGCCACGGACACGAAGTCCGGGTATCCGATGGCAACCGCCAGGGAACTGTTTTTGGTCAGGTTCAACATCTGGCTCGTCAAAGGCGGAATGATGACACGCAACGCCTGCGGCAAAACCACCAGGTTCAAGAACCAGGCCGGGCTTGAGCCCCAGTCGCCATGGCGGCCTCGGTCTGCCCTTTACTGACCGACTGAATACCGGCTCGCACGACTTCGGCCACATACGCGGCCGTGTATAGAATCAAACCGAGTAAAAGGGCCGTAAATTCAGGGCTGATATTTGTTCCCCCGACAAAATTGAAGCCTTTCAGTGCGGGAACGTTCATGGCGATCGGAGCGCCACCTACAACCCAGGTCAATAGAGGCAATCCAATCACAAGGGCCGCCGATACCCGAAAACAGGAAAAGGTTGGCCTGTCCGCGCCTGTCTTTTTCTGGCCCAACGGCGAATGAAATAGGCAACAACACAGGCGCAAATAACAGCAATGGCCATGTATTTATGGGCCGGATGCGCTTCCGGAACAGCAAACACCAGACCGCGATTACTCAAAAAGACGCCCATGATCGGATTCAGGGCTTGTCGGGGTGACGGCAGGATATTGTAGAAAAACGCATACCAGAAAAATAGCTGCAAAAGCACGGGAATATCCTGCAGTACTTCGATGTATATGCCGCCAATTTGGATAACAGCCAGTTTGAGGAGAGCCTGGCAATCCCGATCAAGGTCCCGAGGATGACCGTGATAATGATCCCCACAAATGAGACAATCAGCGTATTTAAAAAGCCGACCACCAGGGCACGGCCGTAGGTGTCGGCTGACGAATAGCGAATCGCTGATTCGCCGATTTCAAAGGCCGACTCTTTTTCTAAAAAACCGAAGCCGGTGGCAATGGATTGTTTTTCGACGTTGGTGATCGTATTGGAAATCAGATAAAAGGCCAGCAGTCCCACCCCGAGAAGTGTCGCAATCTGAAAAAGAATCGCGCGCTTTTTGGGGTCGTTGTAAAAGGGTACCGTTGCCGGTGCTGTCGTCCCTTGGGGCTTTGTCTTGTTTCGGCTGCATATGACTTTTGCATGCAAACGCATGTAACGTCTGACAACCGATCAATTAATGGTTACATGAATCACGCCGCCCGACGGCGGACAAAATGCCGCAACGGGCGACGGGTTCGTTTTTTTACTAATTGAATTGAGCGATTTTCAAGTTCTCACATTTCAAATCGCTCAGTAGGGGTTTTACTTAAACGGCGGTGAATACATCAGCCCGCCGTCGGTCCAGAGCGCGTTCAAGCCGCGTTCGATGCCCAGCGGTGTGTTGACGCCCACATTTCTTTCAAATATTTCGCCGTAATTGCCGACCTGCTTGATGATGTTGTAGGCGAACTTTTCATCCAGGCCGAGGGCCTTGCCGTTGCCTTCGGTCACACCCAGAAAGCGCATGATCTTCGGATCTTTGCTCTTGAGCATCTGATCGACATTTTCCGACGTGATACCGAGTTCCTCGGCGTTGATCATGGCCATCACGCTGTAGTTGACGATATCCTTCCACTGGTTGTCGCCATGGCGCACAGCCGGTGCCAGGGGTTCCTTGGAGATGATTTCCGGCAGGATGATGTAATCCTTGGGGTTGGAGGCAACCGCACGTGTTCCGGCCAACTGAGACGCATCCGAGGTCAGGCAGTCACACCGGCCGGCAAAAAAAGTTTTCGCCAGTTCCGCGGTGTTTTCAATGACAACCGGATTCATTTTCATGCCATTGGATCCGAAAAAAATCGGCCACATTCAGCTCGGTGGTCGTTCCCGGAAGCACGCAAACCGAGGCACCATCGAGTTCTTTGGCACTTTTGACGCCGAGCTTCTTGGAAACCAGAAAACCCTGGCCGTCATAGTAGTTGACCTGGCGAAATCGAGGCCCAGGGCGGTGTCGCGACCTAGGGTCTGGGTGCAGTTACGGGTCAAGACATCGATTTCACCGGACTGCAGCGCGGTGAAACGGGTTTTGGCCGTCAACGGCGTATATTTTACCTTGTTGGCATCACCAAAAACCGCGGCGGCAATGGCCCGGGCCGTATCCACATCAAGGCCCCGCCAGACACCCTTTTCATCGGCTTTTCCAAATCCGAACAGGTCACCGTTTACACCGGCCTGAATGAATCCTTTGGCTCTGACATCCTCGAGCGTACCGGCCATTGCAACGCCGGTCAAGGCAACAATGGCTACCAGTATCAAGCATAGCTTTACAAGTTTCATCCCTTACCCTCCTTTGATTAATGTTTGTGGTTATGTCTGGAACTGCCTTTGTGCAATCCAGCATGTTGATCTAAACCGGCAAACCTCTGTCGGTTTTTTTATAGGTAGGCGTACGCGCCATTCGTCTGCTGTGATTAAATTCGCGTAACGACATGGCTGTACGAAACTATAAGTAATAACATCGATAACATACTCCTTTTGTGTTTGGCAAGAACAAAGCGAGTCGCTCAAAGGTGCCTTGACATCCAAGTCCTGATACGGCAAAAAGCAAGCAGATTTTATTCTAACGTAGCAGCACGACACCTAATTGTAAAGCGCGAAAATCATTTCCTAATTGGGGCAATGATCCTTGGGCTCGATCTCGCGGGAGGTAAATCACATGCAAAAAAAACAACGGGCATTCTTTAGGGCAGGCATTGGACTTATAGCGGTTTTACTGGTGGCAGCGTGCGCCTCAACGGCCTACATCCCGGTCCGCTATCAACTGGCTCCCAAATCAAAGGCGCTACAGGGTAAACAGGTCTTTTTAACGGTAACGGACACCCGCACCGACACGCGAATTTTTGACGCAACAGCACAAAAGGAGTTTGAAGGGTTTAACGGAAATTTTGCGCTTTCCCTGGCCTACGGGGATGAAAAAGGCCTGGTTGCCGGCACCTACGATTTACCGACCTTGTTTCAAGAGGCGCTGCGACACAAACTGCAAAATACAGGCGTCGAAGTCTTATCGCAGCCGCACCCCGATGCACCGACCATGGCGGTGCACCTCAATGAGTTCCTGTTAAGCCTCCAAAAAAGCAAATGGGTCGCCACGGTCAGCTACAAGGTCAGTTTGAGCAGGGACCCTAAGACCGTCGCCAGCGACACCATCAGCGGCTCGGCCGAGCGTGTCAAGGTTATGGGAAGTGGGGCAGCTGAAAAGGTTTTGGGTGAAATTTTTTCAGACAGTTTAAATCGTCTTGATGTGGTCGCCTTGTTCGCCAAGGCCGGCTTATAGATCAATCTCATAGGCGCTTAATTTTACTCAGCAGCGAGGGGTGGCTGATTTCGAGCAACCGGGCAGCATGGGTCCGGTTGCCGTTGGTTTCTTTGAGCGCTTTGGTTATCAGCTCTTTTTCGAAAATTTTCTGAGCCGCCTTGAGCGAGAAACCTTGGAAGGCCGCTTCAACGCCAAGCGCGGGCTTGGGCTGCAACTGCAATTCAGGGGGAAAGTTATCCGGCATCAGGACGGTTTCATCCGCAAGGATCATCGCCCTTTCGATGACATTCTCCAGTTCCCTGACATTACCGGGCCAATGGTGGTTCAAAAGGATTGACATGGCACTCGGCGCAATCGCCTTAACCTCTTTGTTCAGGCGTTGATTGAAGCGGGCCAGGAAATAGTTGCACAAAATGGGAACATCCTCGCTGCGCTCTCGCAAGGGGGGCAACTTGATCGACAAAACATTTAGTCGATAAAAAAGATCTTCTCTGAAAGTGCCCTGCTGAACTTCTTCCTCTAGTTGTCTTGGCCGTCGCGACGATGACGCGGACATCTATTTTTTTTACCTTGGTGTCCCCGATCAGGCGGATTTCATTTTCCTGCAAGACCCTCAGGAGTTTTACCTGCAAGCGCAAGGGGCAGTTCTCCGATTTCGTCTAGAAAAATTGTGCCCTGGTCAGCTTCCTCAAAAAGGCCCTTTTTATTCCGGTCGGCACCTGTAAAAGCACCTTTTTTATAGCCAAAAAACTCACTCTCCAACAAGTGTTTCGGGGATCCCGCCACAGTTAACCGTAACCAAGGGCTGTTTCGCTCGGTCCCCGGCCAGATGGATGCCCCGTGCGACCAGTTCTTTCCCCGTACCGCTTTCACCCGTGATCAAGTACCGTCGAGCTATAGGGCGCGACCTTTTGCGCCAGCTTAAACACGTCGCGCATGGCACGGCTTTGGCCGATCATATTGCCGAATTTATAATTTTCTTCAAATTTTTGGATGCGCTTTTTTAACTGCAGATTTTCTCTCCGGAGGCCCTCGCGTTCTTCCGCTTTTTTCAGTGACAGATAGACTTCGTCTGGTTTAAAAGGTTTGGAAATATAATCATAAGCCCCGGCTTTCATCGCCTCGATGGCGGTATCGATGCTGCCATAGGCCGACATCATAATCACAGTGGTTGAACGAACATCATCTTGGGCTGCTTTCAAAAATTCGATGCCGTCCATTTGCGGCATTTTGATATCACAGAGAACAAAATCATACGACCGTTGCTTTACCATCTGCAGGCCTTCGCGGCCGTTGGCGGCGGTATCGATGCGATAACCAAAGCTTTTAAGCATGGCGGTTAACATGTGACGCATGTTTTCCTCATCATCGATGATGAGCAGGCGTTTTGCTTCTCTGTCGTGATTCATGGCTCTTTGTTTTGGATCATTGTCACCCTCCGCAATCCTTTGCGCTTGCAGCTGCGCAGCTGCAGCTGACAGTTGTTCGGCCAGAAGTTACCTAAGTCTGAGCTAAAAATTTGATGACCCAATGGGTCAAGGGTCTTTCGGCGAATATAGGGGCAAATAAATAATCATTGTGGTGCCCTGATCGGCCTCGCTGGTGGCCTTGATCGTTCCGCCCAGCGACTCAATTATCATAAAGCTGACGGAAAGCCCCAGACCGGTTCCTTGTCCCGGCTCCTTGGTCGTAAAAAAAGGATCGAAAATATTGCTCATATTTTCTTTGGGAATACCGGGACCGTTGTCACTAAATTCGATCTGCAGGACTTGGTCGTGCGCGGCCATTTCGGCCACCGGCTTAGGAACGATTGCGCTGGCAATGGTGACTTTGCCTTCGGTACGATCTTTGGCCGATGCAATCGCATCGGCGGCATTGATCATCAGATTGAGAAAAACCTGGCGAACCTGATTGGGATCTGCCCAGACCGTATCGTTGTCGGCCGCCAAGTCTAGTTGCAAGGTGATATTCGACATCAAAGGCTGAATCCTGAGAACATTGGCGATGTCTTCGATGATGCATATGGGCAGATACGGCCTTGGCGCCCTCTTTGGAGGGTCGTGAAAGATTCGAGCAACTGGCGGATAATGGTGTTGATCCGCTCGATTTCTTTTTCCGCCCGGCCAATGTACTCTATTTTTTCATCGGGTGTAATCGCTGCCTGCCGCAACAGGTCGAGATAACCCATAACGATACCCAGTGGATTACCGATTTCATGGGCAATGCCGGACGACAGCCGTCCCACGGAGGCCAACTTTTCAGCGCGGATAATTTCTCTTTGAGCCTGTTTGAGATCCACGTTGGCCTGTTCGAGAGAAAGCACAGACTGTGCGCAGCTTCTGCTTATCCTCTGATATACGGTTGAGCATACTATTTAAAGATTTGGATAATTTTTGAAATTCATTATCTTCCTTGCGCGCCAAAAAGAAAATACCGTCATCTTCGCGTGTACTCTTCGGCTCTTTGGACCAATCGATTAACCGGCCGCAGAAAGAGTCTGGAAAGCCTGAAAAAACCGATTAATGTTAAAATTAAGGTATTGATGAGAATATACAAAACCAATATTTGCTGTGAGCGACGCAATTTGGCGTAAATCGACTCCAACGGTTTGGCAAGACTGATCGCAGCCAACAACTTTTCCGTCCACCCGGATGGGTGCGGCAATAATCAAATCCCGATCTTGTTTCCCAAAGACCCCCCAGGCGCTGCCTTGGTAGCGGCTTTGGCTCTTGCCCGGATTGAAAAGCGGCCCGTGCCAGAAGGATCAATTCGTTTTTGAAGGGTAATATTAGGACATTTGGACCATAATAAACGACCGTTGTCGGCTTGAACGATGAGACCGTGATAGCCGGTATCGTTGACCAGGGCTTCGAAACTGGTAAAAAAGGCTTCATTGGAGCGGAGCGGCATGCCGGCGGTCTCTGGAACCATATTTTCGGAAACGGTCCTCAGCAGAACAATCCCTTTGTCGATTTCAGCGCGCACCAATTCCCTCTGGGTCATGATGATCAGGACAAAATCGACCAACAGCATGGCCAGAAATAAAAGAATCGCAAGCGTCAAAATGACGTTTGTTTTTAAACCACGCAGAAACATATTGACTTTTTAAATTATCACATACGTTGCGGGAATGCAATTGAAGCGGGTCGCGTGCGTCCCAGGGTGGAAAGATCATCAATCCGGTAGGCACGACGCCAGCGGGGCCGATTCATAATGATATGTTTTTTCGTAAAAATAGGGTGCCTCTCACGCCGTGACGTTTTATGAAAAATTTCAGGATAGGAACGATCGGAGGGCGATCAATGCGATCGGTACAATCAAAAAAACCCGGAATCAACGAAATGATTCCGGGTTTTATAAAAATTCTCGGCGGCGTCCTACTCTCCCACTCAGCTTCCCGAGCAGTACCATCGGCGCTGAAGAGCTTAACTTCCGTGTTCGGGATGGGAACGGGTGTTTCCTCTTCGCCATCGCCACCGAAAAACTTGTCTGTTTTGCGACAAATTAGATATGGCCAAATGAAAACGTTCAGAATGAGTTGTCAAAAAAATGGCTAAGCCGCACGACCGATTAGTACCCGTTAGCTGAACATATTGCTATGCTTACACATCGGGCCTATCAACCTCGTAGTCTTCGAGGGGTCTTCAGGCAACTAACGTTGCGGGATATCTAATCTTGAGGTTGGCTTCCCGCTTAGATGCTTTCAGCGGTTATCCATTCCGAACTTAGCTACCCAGCAATGCCGATGGCACGACAACTGGAACACCATTGGTTCGTCCATTCCGGTCCTCTCGTACTAGGAACAGATCCTCTCAAATATCCTACGCCCACGAAAGATAGGGACCAAACTGTCTCACGACGTTTTAAACCCAGCTCACGTACCACTTTAATTGGCGAACAGCCAAACCCTTGGGACCTGCTCCAGCCCCAGGATGTGATGAGCCGACATCGAGGTGCCAAACCGCCCCGTCGATGTGAACTCTTGGGGGCGATAAGCCTGTTATCCCCGGCGTACCTTTTATCCGTTGAGCGACGGCCCTTCCATTCAGAACCGCCGGATCACTAAGACCTACTTTCGTACCTGCTCGAAATGTCTCTCTCGCAGTCAAGCTCCCTTATGCCTTTACACTCCACGGCTGGTTTCCAATCAGCCTGAGGGAACCTTCGCGCGCCTCCGTTACTCTTTAGGAGGCGACCGCCCCAGTCAAACTACCCACCAGACACTGTCCTTCGCCCGGATAACGGGTCGAAGTTAGAACCCTAAAATAGCAAGGGTGGTATTTCAAGGGTGGCTCCACCGAAACTGGCGTTCCGGCTTCAAAGCCTCCCACCTATCCTACACATACTATTTCAAAATCCAATGTCAAGCTGTAGTAAAGGTGCCGGGGTCTTTCCGTCTTTTCGCGGGTAGACGGCATCTTCACCGCCAATACAATTTCACTGAGTCCCTGGTTGAGACAGTGCGGAAGTCGTTACGCCATTCGTGCAGGTCGGAACTTACCCGACAAGGAATTTCGCTACCTTAGGACCGTTATAGTTACGGCCGCCGTTTACCGGGGCTTCGGTTCAGAGCTTCGTTCCACCGAAGTGGAACTAACAAATCCCCTTAACCTTCCGGCACCGGGCAGGCGTCAGACCCTATACATCGTCTTGCGACTTAGCAGAGTCCTATGTTTTTAGTAAACAGTCGCTACCGCCATTTCTCTGCGGCCCTCTTCAGCTCCACAAGTGAATTGTTTCACTTAACGAGGGCACACCTTCTCCCAAAGTTACGGTGTTATTTTGCCGAGTTCCTTAACCAGGGTTCTCTCAAGCGCCTTGGGATTCTCTCCCTACCTACCTGTGTCGGTTTGCGGTACGATCACCTGATTATCTCGCTAGAGGCTTTTCTTGGCAGCATGGGATCAATCAGTTTATGAGACAAGTCTCTCCTCATCGCTTCTCAGCCTTTAAATGAAAGGACGGATTTACCTGTCCTTCCAGCCTACAAGCTTGAACCATCTAATCCAACAGATGGATGACCTACCCTTCTGCGTCCCCCCATCACTCAAACGATAACCTGGTGGTACAGGAATATTAACCTGTTTTCCATTACCTACGCCTTTCGGCCTCGGCTTAGGGATCGACTAACCCTGAGCAGATTAGCTTTACTCAGGAAACCTTAGGTTTTCGGCGAGCGGGTTTTTCACCCGCTTTATCGTTACTCATGTCAGCATGGTCTCTTCTGATCGGTCCAGCCGTTCTTACGATCGACCTTCAACCCTACAGAATGCTCCCCTACCGAATCTCACCCGAAGGTGAAAATCCCGCAGCTTCGGTAATGTGCTTGAGCCCCGTTACATTTTCGGCGCAGACTCACTCGACCAGTGAGCTATTACGCTTTCTTTAAAGGATGGCTGCTTCTAAGCCAACCTCCTGGTTGTCTGTGCATTTCCACATCCTTTCCCACTTAGCACATATTTAGGGACCTTAGCTGGCGATCTGGGCTGTTTCCCTCTCGACCACGGAACTTAGCTCCCGTAGTCTGACTCCTGCGGTAACAGTTAACGGTATTCGGAGTTTGGTTAGGTTTGGTAATCTGGTAGGACCCCTAGCCCATCC
>CAWDIC010000014.1:0-512500 GCA_963802265.1 uncultured delta proteobacterium | reverse complement strand
CGATATGCGCTCACTTTCCACAATCACGCGCAATTCGCGCCCGGCTTGAATCGCATAGGTGTTGGCAACACCTTTAAATGAATTCGCTATATTTTCGAGATCTTCCAGGCGTTTGATGTAATTTTCGAGCAGTTCCTTGCGGGCCCCAGGCCGCGCGCCTGAAAGCCCATCGGCCGCTTGCACCAGCAGGGCATAAACCGAAGACGGAGGTATATCCTCGTGATGGGCGGCAATGGCATGAACCACTTTATAGCTCTCGCCGAACTTTTTGGCCAGCTTGGAACCGATCATGGCATGAGGCCCCTCGACTTCGTGATCGATCGCTTTACCGATGTCATGCAGCAAACCCATGCGCCTGGCCAGTTTTTGTTTGAGGCCCAGCTCAGACGCCATGATGCCGCATAAAAACCCAACCTCGACCGAATGCTGTAGAACATTTTGGGCATACGAGGTTCGAAACTTAAGCTGCCCGATGTAATTGATCAGCTCACTGTCAATGCCGTGGACCCCCAAATCGAAGGCCGCCTGTTCGCCGGCTTCTTTAACAACAACCTGGACTTCCTGACCGACCTTTTTGACGACGTCTTCTATCCGGGCGGGGTGGATGCGACCGTCCGATATCAGCTTCATCAATGACAGACGGGCCACTTCCCGTCGTACTGGATTGAAGCCCGACAGGATAACCGCCTCAGGCGTGTCGTCGATAATCAGATCGATACCGGTCGCCGCCTCAAGGGCCCGAATATTGCGACCTTCACGACCGATAATGCGGCCTTTCATTTCATCGCTGGGCAACTGCACCACCGAAACGGTCCTTTCAGCCACAAAATCGCCTGCGTAACGCTGAATGGCAGTTGCCATGATTTTTTTGGCATTCTTATCGGCGGCTTCCTTGGTTTCGTTTTCAATGCGCTTGATCAGCTTGGCGCCTTCGTAGCGGGCCTCGTTCTCCATGGCCCGTATGAGCAACTCTTTGGCCTGCTCAGCCGTCAGGGTTGAAATTTTCTCAAGCTGTCTTTTCTGCTCTTCAAGCAGTTGGTTGTATTCGTTTTCTTTTAATTTTAACTCATTGCTGCGTTTTTCGGCCTGTTTTTCTTTGGCGCTGATTTCCTTTTCGCGCTTATCGAACATATCGACCTTTTGATCAATATGCTCCTCCTTTTGCAATAAACGCTTCTCACGCTTTTTTAATTCCAACCGTGTTTCCTCGGTTTCACGGTCGAAGTCGCTTTTCATCTTAAAAAGGCGGTCTTTGGCTTCGAGTTTGGCTTCTTTGAGAAGCGTCTCGGAAGTGCGCTGGGCTTCTTTGACCACCTTATCAGCTTCCATCTTCGCTGCTTTCAGGCGGTGGGCCATCATTTTGCCCTTCAGCAGGAAAGCAATCAGACCACCGATACAAAAGCTGATGACAATCCCTAAAATCATGTCTTGATTCATTCTAGGTCCTTCCCGAATCAAAAATCCGGCTTGTTCATTTTGAAATCTTTTCAACCCTGGTTACGCCAAAAATACCGGGGTTTATAGCCATTGTCAGAAAAATGATCCGTTACCATTAAACCAAGCGAGGCACCCTATCGGAACATTCTTTTGACAACCGCTATAATCCATGCGTGCCAACGCGACCAATCGATTCATCCGGCACCTGGTACGGCAGCCAGCGTCATATCGGATCAACGCAAGAATGCTTATTTAAAAAAAGATAATGCGACGTTAAAGGTCCGAAGAGGGCAGTCTTGGTATGATGAGCGGTCGGGATGGCCATGCGCAAAAAACACATGGTAACGGGGTCAGCGGTCGGTAAACCAGGTGAACCCCCACACAGTGCCGTGTTGGTAGGTCTTTGAGCCTTTTTAAAAAAAGTGGGCGCCTTGTAGTTTCTTTAGGCTTTTCTGTCCAGGCAGAACTTGCTCACCAAAACTAGTGAAAGCTCCCGTTTGATGAGTGTTGGGTCAAAGAACATCTTCCAATCACGAACATGGCAGGGGCGTCACCTGATATAACGAATTATCTAATCTTTCGTGCTGTAACGCATCCCCATTGAGGTTGCAAAGGGTTTCGGGTAACAACTCAGAGGCTAGGTATGTACCACCCGGTCTAACAACTCATCCTTATATCAGCTTGGCGGGCGATACAACCGCCCCCATTTACGGTAAACAGGCTTCCATTTTACCTATCAGGCTTGCCGATCGATCAGAAATATTTTGCAACAAGTCATTGTGATTTTGCCTTAGCTCAAAATATTGGTTGGCAATATTGAGCGCAGCTAAAATCAGAATAATACGCTTGGTAACATTCATTGATTTACTGGATAATTGAACTTCAGCCTTGTTCACTTCGCTCACCAGAAAATCCGCCACTTCCTTGGCTTGGGCGGCATCTGCTTCTGCTTTAAATGTAAATGGGTGGCCAAAAAGCTCTATTGTTACGAGTTGTTCCAATGGTGAATTGGCTACCTTTCCTTTATTTTATACAACCTCTTACGCTTTTTCTAGCTCTGCAAAACCATCCAGTCTGCTCATCAGACTGTCGATCTTCGACCGGATCAGGGTCCTGGCCTCCGTGTACTGCTTCTCAGCATCGAGCTTACTCTGCAGCGTATTCTTTAGCGTCGCATTTTCAGCCTTCAACTCTTGGTTGGCGGCTTCAAGGACCTGGTGGGCCCTGATCAATCTTTCAACTTTTTGCTCTATTTCCTCGAATTGTTGCAAAATTAATTCGTTATCCAATCTTTTACCTCGCATATATGCCTATAATATAAACTTTGCGATAGACGAAAGTCAAGCTATTTCACTTTGCCTGGACCGCATGATGCTTTCAGCCACCCGCAGATCTTCAATTGTGTTGACGCCAATAATTTCATCGGCATCCGCGCTGACCATGACACCAACCCGCTTACCTTCCTGGTACCCGACAGCGATAATGTCGGTCAGATAAAATTCACCTTGGGCATTATCCGGCTTAATGCGTGCCAGGGCTGCGGCCAAATATTCCTTATTAACACAATAAATCCCTGAATTAATTACATTTAATTTCTTTTTGTGGCGGTGTTGCATCGGCCTCCTCGACAATTCCGACAAGCTTCCGGTCGTGATCCATCAAAATACGACCATAACCGGTTGGGTTATCAACTTGAACCGCTAAAATCGATATATCACGTGCGGCACGCGTGTGATCGTCCCGCAAAGACCGAATAGTCTCCGCCGAAAGCAAGGGCACATCCCCACATAAAATGATCACCTCTTGAGTCTCATCCGGCAGATGCGGAAGCGCGCACAAAACCGCGTGACCTGTGCCCAGTTGTTGCTTTTGAATCGCAAAGGCAACTTCGGCGCCCTCAGCCCTCGCAGTCGCTTTGACTTTATCCGCTTGATGGCCGATCACAAGAATAACATTAGAGCCAGCCACCTTAGCGGCCGTCGCGACCACGTAGGAGATCATTGCACGGCCCATGATTTCATGCAGGACCTTGGCTTTGTCTGATTTCATTCGGGTTCCCTGCCCCGCAGCTAAGATAATGATGGCGATGTTATTATTCATTGGTTTTGCTCTTTCAACGGTACTTATAGTGATTGTCAAAACAAATTTCCGATTGTGTAAGAGGGGCCTGTCGAGGCACCCCTGTTTAAGACAACAAAAAGGGTAAACCATATTCTGGCTTACCCTTTTATGATGAAACCTGTGCTGAAACCGTTTCGACACTTACGGTTCGAACTGGTTACTGCACATGAGATAGCATGCTAATGCGCTGCAAGGCGCGCTCAAGGGCTAGTTTGGCCCGTGTGTAGTCGAGTTCTGATTTCGCACGATCTTCGGCCATGCGTTTTTCAGCACGCTCGAGAGCCTCCTTGGCACGTTCCAGATCGATATCCCGACGCCTTTCAGCCGATTCAGCCAATATGGTAACCCGATCCGGCAGCGCTTCGGCAAATCCGCCACTTACGAAGACATAATGTTCGCTCCCTTGTGCGTCGACAAACTTGACGGAACCGACTTTCAGGGTCGTAAGAAAGGGCGTATGTCCGGATAATACACCGAACTCACCGAGGCTTCCGGGTGCCATCACGATCTGTGCTTCTTCGCTGACAACCGCTTTTTCGGGGGTGACAACTTCTAACTTGATATTCTCCGCCATAAATCTACCCTTTATTTTTAGGCTGCCGCTTCGGTCTCAGCCATCTGTTTCGCGGCTTCGACGACTTCATCAATGCCACCCTTCATGTAAAAAGCTTGTTCCGGAAGATCATCATGTTTACCGTCGACGATTTCTTTGAAACCCCGGACCGTATCTTCGATCTTGACATATTTGCCAGCATGGCCGGTAAAGACTTCGGCAACATGGAAGGGCTGTGACAAAAAGCGTTGAATCTTACGGGCCCTGGTTACGGTCACTTTATCCTCGTCCGAGAGTTCTTCCATACCGAGAATCGCGATGATATCCTGCAGTTCCTTGTATTTCTGGAGCATCCGCTGGACCTGCTGAGCCGTAGCGTAGTGTTCGTCACCGATATAGTTGGCATCCAGAATCCGTGAAGTTGAGTCCAGAGGGTCAACGGCCGGATAGATCCCCAGTTCGGCGATCTGACGGGAAAGCACAACCGTTCCGTCCAAATGGGCAAATGTCGTTGCCGGCGCCGGGTCGGTCAAGTCGTCGGCCGGAACATACACGCATTGAACCGCCGTGATCGATCCTTTGTCCGTCGAGGTGATGCGCTCCTGCAATTCACCCAGGTCAACCGCCAGGGTCGGCTGATACCCAACCGCCGAAGGCATCCGACCGAGAAGGGCCGAAACCTCGGAACCGGCCTGCGTAAAGCGGAAGATGTTGTCGATAAAGATCAAAACGTCCTGGCCTTCCACATCCCTGAAATACTCGGCAGCGGTCAAGGCCGAAAGGGCCACCCGTGCACGGGCACCGGGCGGTTCGGTCATCTGGCCATAAACCAGGGCCGCTTTGGGCAGTACGCCGGAATCCTTCATTTCATGGTACAGGTCGTTGCCCTCACGGGTTCTTTCACCCACACCGGCGAACACGGAGATACCACCATGCTGCATGGCGATGTTGTGGACCATTTCCATCATGATAACGGTTTTGCCCACACCTGCGCCACCAAACATCCCCATTTTACCACCCCGGGGGAACGGCACCAGCAGATCGATGACCTTGACACCGGTCTCCAAAACATTGACCGTAACGTCCTGCTCCGTGAACTTGGGTGCCTGGCGGTGAATCGGCATCATTTTTTCCTGGCTGACCGGTCCCAGACCGTCCACAGGACGGCCGACCACGTTGAGAACCCGTCCCAAACCGGCCTCGCCCACCGGCATCATGATATCTTTACCGGTATCTTTGACGTCCATCCCGCGTACCAGACCGTCCGTTACGTCCATGGCGATGGTGCGGACGACATTGTCGCCCAGATGCTGGGCAACCTCGACGACGAGGTTGTCAGCCTCATCATTGATGGCAGGGTTGCTGATCAACAACGCCGTGTAAATGGTCGGCAACTTGCCCTGTTCGAACTCGACGTCTACGACAGGCCCCATAACCTGCGTAATTTTTCCAATATTCTCTCCCATCTATAACCTCCTATCAAACTGACTGCAGTTTTAAATTTTTATCCCTTAAGAGCCTCAGCACCACCGACGATGTCCATCAATTCCGCCGTAATGGATGCCTGGCGCGCTTTGTTGTAGGCCAGGGTGAGATTCTCGAGCATGTCGTTACAGGCCTTGGTGGCATTGTCCATGGCCGTCATCCGGGCTGCATGCTCGCTGGTCGAGGTCTCCAGCAAAGCGCTGTATACCTGAACATATACATTGCGCGGCAGCAGGTCACTTAGCAGTTCATCTGCTGACGGCTCACAAATATGTTCGGCCTGATACGGTGCGTTCTTCGTCACCCGGTTCTTCCTCGGCCGCTTCAATGGGCGGAATCGGCAGCACCTGTTTCAGAATCATTGCCTGTTTGGCCATGGTGATGAATTCGGCATAAACCACATAGACCTCATCGTAGCTGCCGTCCAGAAAACCATCCACCAGTTTCTTACCCGTCGTCGAGGCAACGTTGAACCCGAACTTGGAGCCGACGACGCCGAGATGTTCCTCCACGATGGTCTGCTTGTTGCGACGGCACCAGTCCCGGCCTTTTTTGCCGAAGTTGGTAAACGAAAACGTCAGGTTTTCTTCGGCCCGTGACTGCATATATTTTTCGGCTTTGGAAATCAGGTTGGTATTGAACCCACCGCACAGCCCCCGATCCGAAGTGCACAAAACGATATGCACGTTTTTGACATTCTCCCGGGGAACCAGCAAGGGGCTGGCTTCCTCACCCGCCTTTTCAGCCAGGCTTCCCAACACTTCGGCAAACTTGGCGGCATAGGGACGAAAGCCTTCCATGGCGGACTGCGCCCCGCGCATGCGTGAGGTCGCGACCATGTTCATGGCCTTGGTAATCTGTTTGGTCTTTTTGACCGCTTTTATCTTTAGTTCAACGTCTTTTAATGTTGCCATACCGGTCTGCCCTTATTATCCCTTTCAATCGACTGTGATGGTCAAAAGCCTATTTGATCGTGTCTTTGAATTCCTCGTCATACGCAGTCAAAGCTTCTTTCATCAGTTTGTCCAGATCTTCGGTGATCTCCTGTTTTTCCTTGAGGCCGCTGAATACTTCCGGAAAGCGTTCTTCGATGAACGGGTAAAGACCGGCCTCGTACTTGGCGACCACATCGATGGGATACTTATCAAGGAAGCCCCGTGTGCCGGCAAAAAGAACCGTTACCTGCTTTTCCATTGAAAGCGGTTGATACTGGGGTTGCTTCAGGAGTTCCACCAATCGCGAGCCACGTGTCAACTGGGCCTGGGTCGATTTGTCCAAATCGCTACCAAAAGCGGCAAAGGCTTCGAGTTCCCGGAACTGGGCCATATCCAGACGCAAGGTACCGGCCACCTGCTTCATGGCCTTGCACTGGGCGGCACCACCCACGCGCGATACGGAAAGGCCGACGTTAATGGCCGGGCGGATACCCGCAAAGAAAAGGGCCGGTTCCAGATAGATCTGGCCGTCGGTAATTGAAATAACGTTGGTCGGAATGTAGGCCGAAACGTCACCGGCCTGGGTTTCGATGATCGGCAAAGCTGTCAATGAACCGGCACCCAATTCGTCATTCAATTTGGCAGAACGCTCCAGCAGGCGGGAATGGTTGTAAAAAATGTCGCCCGGGTAAGCTTCACGTCCAGGTGGACGCCTGAGCAGCAGGGATACCTGCCGGTAGGCTGCGGCCTGCTTGGAAAGATCGTCATAAATAATCAGCGCATGCCGCTTGGTGTCGCGGAAATATTCACCCATGGCACATCCGGCATAGGGCGCAACAAACTGCAAGGTGGCCGGGTCGCTGGCACAGGCTGCTACGATCGTGGTGTACTCCATGGCCCCCGCTTTTTCGAGAACGGCATGCACCTGGGCCACGGTTGACTTTTTCTGACCGCAGGCCACATAGATGCAATAGATATCCGTATCTTTCTGGGCCAGGATGGCGTCGACGGCACAGGCGGTCTTGCCGATCTGGCGGTCGCCGATGATCAGCTCCCGCTGCCCGCGTCCCACCGGGGTCATGCCGTCAACCGCCTTCAAACCGGTGTAGCACGGTTCATGGACGCTCTTACGGGCGATAACACCAGGCGCCACCATCTCAACACGACTGGTTTGCTTGGCGTCGATGGGTCCTTTGCCGTCAATCGGCTCGCCCACGGCGGAGACCACACGACCGAGAACCGCTTCACCGACCGGCACCTCGGCAATACGGCCGGTCCGTTTGACCATGTCGCCTTCTTTGATGTGAATGTCTTCACCCATAATGGCGACACCCACGTTGTCTTCTTCCAGGTTGAGCACCAGCCCCAGGACGTTGCCCGGGAATTCGACCAGCTCCAAGGCCATGACTTTTTCCAGGCCATAGACCCTGGCGATGCCGTCACCTACCGATAAGACGACACCGGTTTCACTGAGTTCAACCTTCTTGTCATAGTCTGTGATCTGTTCCTTAATTATCTGACTTATTTCTTCGGCTCGTAATTCCATTAGACACTCTCACCCCTTTTTAATGATTCTCTCATATTGAGTAACTGTGTTTTGATACTGCCATCCAATACAAGGTCGCCGATCCGGGTTACAATGCCCCCGATAATCCCCGGGTCTTGTTCGACTTCCAGAATAATATTTTTACCTGTCTTTTGGGACAGGGTGTTACGAATTTTTTCAACGGTTTCGGATGAAAGCTCCGTCGCCGAGACCAGGCTGGCGCGCCCGACACCTTTCAGTTCATCGGCCAATTTCTGATAAAAGGCGTTGATATCGCCCAAAAAGCCGATGCGTCCCTTGTCAAACAACAGCAGCACGAAGGCCCCCATGACTTTAGAAAGGTCAAGTTTTGCAACGATCACCTCTAAAACCTTGCGTCGACCACCGACATCATACAGCGGATTGGTCACGGCCTGCTCTAGGGCTTTGTCTTTGGTGATCAACTCGGCCAGTCCGTCGAGTTCCTCGCGATAACCCTCCGCTTGACCATCCTCTTTGCCGATCAGCAGAAGCGCCTTGGCATAACGCCGTGCAATTGCCAAATTTTTCATTATGCCACCACCTTCTCTAAGTATTCATCCACGAGTCTGTTCTGATCGTCGTCCGTAATTTTGGCTTTTACGATCACTTCGGCTTGGCCCAAGGCTTTTTCAAGAATTTCCGCGTGGAGTTCTTCTTTCGCCTTTTGGAATTCATGTTCGATATTCCGCTTGGCCTGTTCTTCCAGTTTTTCAGCTGACGCTTCGGCCGCCTTTAAAATCCGTGCCTTGGCTTCATGGCCTTGTTGAATGTAGGCCTCCATGATTTCCTTGGCTTCGTGATCCAGGCGGGCCAGCCGTTCGTTATAGTCGGCCAGTTGCTTTTCAGCCGTCTGTTTCTGCGTTTCGAGATCACTGAGCTGATCCTTGATGTCCTGGATACGACCGTTGAGCGCTTGTTTTACAGGCTTGCGCAAAAGGAAAAAAAGCGCAAGCGCCAGAACAGAAAAATTCATGACGCGGTACGTGTCGGTCGCTACCCATCCTTTGGGCGGCGCTCCGTGCTCACCCTCGCCACCGGATGCCATTGCAAACCCTATATTAAAGGATAGCAGCAGGACTGTGATCAGGATTAAATAGCCTATCCGTTGCCGGCCAACTTTCGGCCGCTTTCGATCCGTTTGGTTCATTAAACAGCCCTCCCCAATATTTTTTCACCGATCGCTTTTGCAAACGTGTCGATTTCCTTCATCAAAGAGGCCTTGACGCTCTCAGCATCCGTCGCGATTTTTGAACGGACATCCGCCAAATCAGCTTGGGCCTTTTCGTTAATTTTGTTGATGATCGCGCGTTCTTCTTCAGCGGCGGCTTCCAGCAAAGCGTCCTTTTCCTCCTTGCCTTTGGCGCGCGCATCTTTCAACCCCGAAGCATACGCTTGGTTTTGCTCCTCAGCCTCTTTGTCCGCCGTTTCGATGCTCTTTTCCAAGCCGGTAACTTTTTCTTTTCTTTGGATTAGAACCTTACGAATCGGTTTGTACAAAACCATATTGAGGACAAAAATAAGGAAGAGGAAATTGGCGATTTGAATAAACAATGATCCATCAATACTAACCATAGAAGACCTCCGTACAGGAAATTTTCAATGCCGGGGCACTGACGCGTAGCTTGATAAATGTTGTAATTTAAAAGGTCTAAACTCCGGGCGGTCTATACCATCAGGCACAACAGATTGTCAAAGGTTTTTTGCAATTTTTATTGCGCCTCAGATCCGGGTGGTTGCGACCCTTTTTCCTCCTTGGCAAGAGCCTGCCGTTTGTCCCATATTACAATTCCCTTGGAAGACGACACCTGACTCGATTGCAATCACGGGGGCCTGAATGTCACCGACAATCCGGGCCGGTGGATAGGCTTCGATCCGCTGCGTGGCTTCGATACTTCCGTTCACCTCCCCTTTAACAATCGCAACGGCAACATTGATTTCAGCGTTGATCCGCGCTTTTTCCCCGATAATGGCGGTACCATCTTGACTGACAATTTTGCCGTTTACCTTGCCATCGAGGCGAATGGCCCCCTTGAACGCAAGTGTTCCTTCAATTCCCGTTTCAATCCCCAAAAAAGTGGATACGGTATCGACTTTTTTATCCTTTTTCATATCACCTCCAGGCAATTTAATTCGAAGCCTTTTCAAAAATAGGATTTTGGTCAAATATCGCAACGAGGCCTTTTTTCAACCCAGAGGAATGCTTGCAGTATTTCGATGGCTTGAAACACGGCCCACAAAGAGATTGGGCCAAAAGACATTTTCGAGAAGGTTTCTATTCGAACATGAAACGCCGCATGCTGATACCCATCAAAACACCGACGCTGATCATCATGGTTACGACCGACGACCCACCGTAACTGATAAACGGCAGCGGAACCCCGACCACCGGCATGAGCCCCATGACCATGCCGATATTAATGAAAACCTGCCAGAAAATCATCGCCGTGATCCCCACCGCCAGAATGGTGCCGAAAGTATCACGGCAGCCGTGGGCGATCCTTAAGCCCCAGATAATCAAGAGCAGCAAAGTCAGCAGAACGACGATCACACCGGCAAACCCCCACTCTTCGGCCAAGACCGAAAAGATGAAATCCGTGTGCTGTTCCGGGAGAAACGCCAAGGCATTCTGCGTTCCTTTTAAAAAGCCTTTTCCGGTCAGCATCCCTGAACCGATGGCAATTTTGGACTGAATGATATGATAGCCGGCACCCAGCGGATCGCGTTCCGGATCCAGAAAGGTCAAAATACGCCGTTTCTGATACCCTTTCAGAAAAAACCAAACCAAAGGCACGGCGATCGTTCCGCTGAGAATGATGTAGGCCATCGACCGTCTTTCAATTTTTACGAATACCGTCACCGAGCCGACGATCAACAGCAGCAGCATGGCCGTCCCCAGGTCGGGCTGTTTCACGATCAGGGCAAAAGGGATCAATGTCATGATTAACGGATGGATCAAGTCCCGCAACGTTAATCCGCGTGTGGTAGCGAGTTTGGAATAGTAGCGCGCCAAGATGATAATAACCGCCAGTTTGACGATTTCCGATGGTTGAATCGAAACCGGCCCCAAGATCAGCCATCGTCGGGACCCGCCCCCAAAGGTTCCGAATAAGAGTACGGCGACAAGCAAGGCGATACAAATAAAGTAAATCGCATGGGCCCAACGCTCGAGGGTTTTATAATTAAAAAGGAAGGCCGTGATCATACCGGTCAACCCCACGCCGAACCAGATCAGCTGCTTGGTGTATAGTACCTTCTGGGGGCCGGCAATCCCGGCAGTGACGGCGCTGTACAAGGCGATCATACCGATCGAGCCGATCAGAACAATCAAGCCCAAAAGTCCCCAATCGAAATATTGCACCAAGCGTCGATCAAACATGAATACACCTGCTGCGGTTACTTTTGGCCCGAAGGTTGCCCAAGCCCGCTGAGAAATAGCATGTACTATTGTGACTATCCATCGGAATTAGAACCCTTTAGCACTGCAACCTGACGCGGATCGTCTTTATCCATCAGATACGTTCGGATCATTTCACGGGCGATCGGTGCCGCCGCACTCGACCCGTGCTCCCCGTGTTCGACGATCACGGTAATCGCTATTTGCGGATCGTCCGACGGTGCGTAGGCGATGAACCAGGCATGTGGTTTTAAATGCGCCTCCACTTCATCCTCCGGTGTCTGCCTCGACCCCTTCTTTGCGGCCGACCACCTGGGCGGTGCCGGTTTTGCCGCTGATGTCGATCTTGGCAAGGCGCGCGCCCCGCGCCGTTCCGCCCTCGGTATTGACCACCTCCCATAAGCCTCTTTTGACAATCGCGAGCGTTGCCTGACTCGCCGGCAGGCGACCGCTTACCTGGGCGCGGCCGTGTTCGACGACCTCGCCGCCTGCCGTTTCAATTTTTTTCAGCAATTGCGGTCGATGCATGAGCCCATTATTCGCCACGGCCGCCGTGACCACCAGCATTTGGATCGGGGTCGTCAAATCGTAGCCCTGCCCGATGGCCACCGGCAACGTTTCGCCCCCCTGCCAGGGTTCGCCGAAGCGCTGGAGTTTCCAGACCGTGGTCGGTACCAGCCCTTTGCCTTCGTTGGCCAAACCAATCCCCGTCGGCTGGCCCAGTCCGCATTCCAGGGCATAGCGCGCGAGGGTGTCCACCCCCAGTTCATGACCGACATTGTAAAAAAAGACATCGCACGATTCGGCCAGCGCCCGACAACGTTGACGGTGCCATGCCCACCGCGACGCCAACAGCGGAAAACACGATTGCCGAACCGGTGATACCCGGGGCAATCAAAGGTTGTTTCGGTATCGATCAGACCTTCCTCTAAAGCAGCGAGGGCGACGATAACCTTGTAGGTCGAAGCGGGCGGATATTCCGCTTGAATGGCCTTGTTCTCAAGCGGCCGAAAGGGGTTTGTGACCAGGCCTTCCCACGTTTCGTGCGACATGCCGCTGACAAACATATTCTGGTCAAAGGAAGGGCTGCTGACCATCGCCAGGATCTCGCCGGTCTTGGGATCCATTGCCAAAGCGGCCCCGGCGCGCCCATGCATCAGCTTTTCCGTGGCTTGTTGAAGGTTGTTATCGATCGTCAAAAAAACATTGTGGCCTGGTTGGGCCTTGACCGTTTTTAGTACCCGGACGACCTGTCCGGTGACGTTGACCTCAACCTGCCGGCCACCGCGTTGACCCCTAAAAACGCTTTCATAAGACCGTTCGATGCCGAATTTACCGATATAATCACCGACACGGCACCCTTGATAATCACCACAATCAAGCTCTTCGTTGTTGATTTCACCCATATAGCCGACCAGGTGGGCGGCACTGTTTTCGTAAAGATAATGTCTGCGCGGCTTTATCATCATGACGATACCCGGCAAATCGAATTTGTGGACTTCGATCGCCGCTAGGGCATCGCGCCCGATGTCTTGTTTGAGCAGGAGCGGTTTGTAAGACGAGACGCTACCTCGGCGGGCGATATTGGGGATCAGTTCCTCGACCGGCATTTGCATGTAGTTTGCCAGTTTGGCCACGGTTTGATCGACTGGCTTGGCATCCTTTAAGATGATGTTCAGGTCGAAAGCAGGGCGGTTGTCGACCAGTAAACGCCCCGTCCCGGTCGAAGATCAATCCACGGGGAGCGTCGACGCTTTGAAGGCGGATACTGTTGTTTTCCGAAAGGCGACGATATTCATGACCTTCGATGATCTGTAGATAAAACAGGCGTACCACCAGGATCGCAAACGCCACCACGACGCAGTACATGATACCCGTCAGGCGCTGGTTGAACCAATCACTGTCGGCTGTTTTTAGATATTTTCGCAAATCAACGCAATCCGTGGCGCTCGGCAAATAAATCGGCCGTCCATTGATCCCATCCCTGATGGGCATAGTTGAAAAACATCAGCAACAAAGGCCCGGTGACCACGGCCCACAAAAGCTGGATCATCACTGTATGCAAGGCCGTCGTCGGGATCTGGGCATCGGGAATCAGCATGCGTTACGGTTCCAATAAAAATGATGTTCTGGATCAAAATCCCGACTGCCGCAACGGCCGGCAATAGAAAGTGGTTGCCTACCCGCATAAAGCGCCCATCCAGACAACACCGACATATATCCAGCCGTAAGTCGTCAAATACAACCCAAAGGGCCCGCCGGACAGGGTGTCCATGACCACGCTAACGAACACGATCAGCAAGACGCTCTCGCGTACCGGTCGGTAAAGCCCCAGGTAAATGATAAACAGAGCGACCAAATCGTAGAACCGATGAAACAAGGGCACATAGGGCATAACCGATGTCTGCAGGATAATCATGCCCAGACAGACGGCGATGTAGATAAAATAGATCATGGCGTGCTTGCAGGCTCTTTGAGGGGTCGATCCAACACAACGAGGACCTCTTCCAGTTTATCGAAATCAATATAAGGTGTTACCCTAACTTCCTGAAAAATGCCTGCATTCGGTTTGGTCACCTCCGACACATATCCGATGTGAAAACCTTTCGGGAAAACACCGTCTAAACCGGACGAAATAACGACCTCTCCGACCTTAACGTCATATTTGCGCAACACATACTTAAATCGGCATTCACCGGCCGGTTCGCCTTCGATAATACCGCGGGCCCTGGAATTTTGCACCAAAGCATCGATGGCGCTGTTCTGGTCGATCAACAGCAGAACCGTGGCATAATGATGCGCGGCATTGGTCACCAGGCCCACAATACCTTCCGGCATGACCACCGGCAACCCTTTATCGACGCCATCCTGCAAGCCTTTATCGATGACAATTGTCTTAAACCAGGGGGAAGGGTCTTTGCCGATGACTTCGGCGGCCACAAACCGATGGGTCACGGTTTTACGAAAGCCCAGCAGATCTCTCAGGCGGGTATTGGAAAGCTCGATTTCGTTCTGGCGGTTTTTGTGTTCCAGGGCCACGGCGCAGTTCGTGATTCAGGCGGGCGTTCTCCTGTGATGTTGTCACCAGCTTGAAATAATGCTGCCAAATATCCCGTGAAAAGCGAATCGCGTCGGTAACAATTTCTTGGAATGGGGCCACCAAGGTAAGCGCAACCCCTCCCATACCGTAGGAAGTGTAGCGGCGCTTGCTGTTGATGGAGAGAATTATAACGCTGACGGCGATCAAGACGATCACACCGACAATGGCCATCATCCTTTTGGAAAACATGAAATTATGTGATTATAACCTGTTTGAGGATTTCGAGGCTGTCGAGCGCTTTGCCCGAACCAAGCGCCACCGTGGACAAGGGATCTTCGGTGACTGTAATGGGCAACCCGCTTTCCTCGCGCAACAGCTTGTCAAGGTTTTTTAACAGTGCACCGCCGCCCGTCAGCACGATACCACTGTCAACAATGTCGGCCGCGAGTTCCGGTGGTGTCTGTTCGAGAGCGATTTTGACCGTCTCTACGATTGCATCGATCTGCTCTGAAATGGCCACCCGAATTTCTTCCGAATCGATGGCGAGAATTTTAGGAATTCCGGACACAAGATCTCGGCCCTTGACTTCAATGGTCGCCAGGTCTTGGGGATCAGGATAGGCATTGCCGATGGTTGTTTTGATAATTTCGGCCGTGCGCTCACCTATGAGGAGATTATATTTGCGTTTAATGTACTGAATAATGGCCGCGTCCATTTTGTCGCCCGCAACCCGCAGCGAGCGACTATAGACGATTCCGGCCAAGGAGATAACCGCAACTTCGGTCGTTCCGCCGCCAATATCGACAACCATGTTACAGGTTGGCTCGGTAATTGGCAGATCAGCGCCGATGGCCGCTGCCATTGGTTCCTCGATTAAAAAGACTTCCCGTGCCCCGGCCGACTCGGCTGACTCTCTAACGGCCCGCTTCTCGACCTGCGTAATGCCGGATGGGACAGCAATAATGATCCGCGGCCGAACAAAGGTTCGTCGATTGTGCACCTTATGAATAAAGTGCCGCAGCATGGCTTCGGTTACTTCAAAATCAGCAATAACACCATCGCGCATCGGTCGAATGGCAACAATATTTCCAGGGGTGCGCCCCAGCATGTTTTTGGCCTCCAGAGCCGACCGCCAAAACGCGGTTTTTCGTGCGTGCGTCGGTTCTTACGGCGACCACGGAGGGTTCGCTAAGCACAATCCCTTTGCCCTTGACATACACCAGCGTGTTGGCGGTACCGAGATCGATTGCCAGATCGCTTGAGAAAACGCCTAGAATTGAGTCTAGAAAGAAGTTCATAAGGCCTCATATATAGTGGATAGGTTAATGGTAATGCCAGCGTTTAAAAATAGCTACATCTTAAATAGTAGAAATTAACAAAAAACATCAGTTATTACAAGACAAATCGATACCCTTGCGAAAAAGATCTCAGCCTTGGATCCTTCATCCAGCACTCCGACGGACAGGCCCTGGCATGTTATAAGGCCTGCATAACGGCATCGTGCAAAAGCGGCCTGAACGCTTTGAGTTTATCATTGGCCCGGGAAGGGTGAACCCGGTTGGTCAGGAGGATGACGATGGCAGACCGGTCCAGGTCAACCCAAAACGATGTGCCCGTAAACCCGAGATGCCCGACGCTGTTTCTTGAGAAATATTGGCCGGAACTCGAAGCGCTGGCAGCCGGCACATCGAACCCCAGGGCCATGGATTGACCCTCATAACGCTTGAAAAATCGCCCGACCGTTTCGGCTGCAAATTGATCGCGGGTGACTACTGCCCGCGTATGCCCGAGCCAATTCGGCCAGCAGTTTGTGAACCGTAGGGGCGTCGCCGAACAAGCCGGCTTGCCCGCTGATACCGCCGAGCGCATAGGCGTTCTCATCATGAACCGCACCTTCCAGCAGGGCTCCGCGCCAGGCACAAACTTCCGTGGCGGCATAATCCACATCCGGTCGGGGCTTGTCCAGGTCGATAAAAAAGAGCCTGTCAAGGCCCAAGGGCTGGTAAATAGATTGCGTGACGAACGCGTCCAAACGCTGGTTGGTGACCGTTTCGACCACCCATTGAAGGACCATAAAACCCAAGTCGCTGTAGCACACTTCGGCCCCCGGGAGGCTTTGCAAGGGTTCCGCTGCGAGAAGTTTTCTTAATTCCGGTCGGCGATGGGGTTGCGGAAAATTGGCAAGACGCAGGTAATAAGGGCGGTAATCAGGATAACCAGAGGTGTGGGAGAGCAGGTGTTCGATCGCTATCGTTTTTTTGCCCTGGCTATTAAAAGGAGCCAAAATGGATCCAACGCTCTGGTTCAAAGAGAGCTGTTGCGATGCGATCAGCTGCATGACAGCCAGGCTGGTAGCCAGGGGTTTGGTTAAGGATGCCAAATCAAAGACCGTGTCGACGGTAACCGGGCGGCCGTCAAAAATATTGGCCACGCCGTAGGCCTGCTGGAATTGAATCACACCCTTTTGCGAGACCATCAGAACGGCGCCTGGAAAAACCTTCGTGACCAGCGCCTGGCGTCATCAAATGGTCAACTGTGTCCATCATAAGATCACGCTTTTTAAAACGCGACTGTCGCCACAGTGTTGCCGGTTGCATGATAGCGGCCAATAGCCTGCCCTGCCCCGTGTCGAGCGCTGCCGTAACCCCAAAAGGAACCGTTAAATTACGATCGCCATGACCGACTTCAAAGCCCCCCAGAATGGGAATTGGCATGCTGAACAATACGTCTTTAATAATGGTGTGAATCTCTTCCGTACTTCCGCAATCTTTGAACGACCCGAGCACTATTCCGGCGACCTTGTTAAAACAACCCGCCAGTTTCATCTGGCTCAACATACGGTCGATGCGATAGGGCGCCTCCCCACGATCTTCTAAAAGAACGATGTGACCTTGAAATCGCGGTGCAAAAGGGGTGCCTACCAAATGGCATAAAGTTGTCAAATTCCCACCGGCAACCGGTCCCGTGGCTTGACCCGCTTTGATTGTGACCTCCTTCTGCTGTTTCGAGTTTCAGGCTCTGGTCAGATGTCAAAGCCGTATAAAAATGGGTTCGGGTCAATGGATCGGCATGGCTCAAGGTCGTTACCGTCGGGCCGTGCAGGGTCACCAAACCGCACTGCTGATAAAGGGCCCACAACAAGGCCGAGTTGTCACTAAAGCCGATCACAATTTTTGGTTGCCGCCGGATCGATTCAAAGTCGAGATAGTTCAAAATCCGCATGGAGCCATAACCGCCGCGGGCGCAGACAATCGCCTGGATATCGTCGTCATTGAAATAGTGGTTTACCAGGTCGGCGCGATGTTGATCAGGGCCTGCCAGATAGCGCTCTTTTGTGTAAAGACCTTCCGGAATCAACCGGCGTGAAGCCCATTTCTTGCAATATCGCTAAACCGCCTTCAAACTTTTTCATATCAAAGGGGCTGGCCGGGGCCACGATGCCGATTCGAGCGCCTGGTTTCAGAGGTGGGGGATACTGAACAGTTGGCAAAGTTCCGTTTTTTTCGGATGCATCCATGTTTCGTTCTTTCGGATTAAATTTCATGCAAGCTTTCGGTATTAAATTACACAGCCATTGCATTATGGCAATATTTATTCAGCGATGTCGCATTAAGGCTCAATTTGGCTCTCTTTTAGAGTTGACATGCTATTTCAATGATTATAATTAGATTAGTTCGTCGGGGCGTAGCGCAGTCTGGTAGCGCACTTGAATGGGGTTCAAGGGGTCGGAAGTTCAAATCTTCTCGCCCCGACCAAATAGTTAATAATTAATGGGGGTTAGAGGCTATATCTAATCTCCATTTTTTGTTGTTTTGGCCAAAAGATAGCAAATAGCTAGCCTACTTGTCACGGCAAGTGTAAGTTCCTGAAATTGTTACGCGCATTTCCAAAATAAATCGAAATATTTATATATTCTCCCTTTCCTGTTTAATTCCACTTAATCATTTTTATACTTATTTACAGATAGTTACCACTATCTGTCCGTACGTACACATGACAAAAGTTCAAGTGCGCTTTCAGACAATCATGGATTTGAATAGTACTCAGATAGCCTGTTATAAAGCTTTGCTTTGTGAAATCCAGTAAGGTGAGAATAGCGATCAGTTGTTTCAAGATGTCTATGCCCTATCATGTCTTTGACATCTTTGAGGCTTGCCCCACTGAGAAGCAGATTGGAACAGAAGGTGTGACGCAAATCGTGGTAACGGAAATCATCAATCCCAGCAATTTCACAAATCCTTGTCCATGCGCTTCGAAAACTTCTAATCGGCTTGCCATTCATCCGGCAAAAGACCAACTGAGATCCATTCGAGTCGATTCCCTTCCTATGTCTAACCCAGGATTGATGTTCCTTCCATTGCCAAAGTGCCCGCTTTGTTCTTGGCATTAATGGCACGGTCCTTCGAACACCATTTTTAGTACGAAAAAAGTTGATAAGACCGCTGCCCTGATATTCAAAACAAATGTCAGTCCATTTTAGGGATAAGGCTTCCTGCTTGGATGTGCCATGTTCAGCTCCAAGATAAATTAGCGAAGGCATATAACGGGATCTGTTTAATTGCCGACAAGCTTTTATTAGGTTTTCTAACTGGTCAGGCAATAGGAAGCGAGTTCGAGCATGGCTCCTTTCAGATGAATACCCGAGGTCAGCCACTGGATCATTGATGATCGCCTTTTCCCTTACCCCTGTTTTGAAAATCTGCTTCAAAACAAACAGTGCCCTGTTCGCTGTCACGACAGACTGGTTGGCGATCAGACTTTCGATGTATTTTTCGATTTCCTCTTTTTGAATCTCCCACAACATCCGCTTGCCAAATTTTATGACTAATAATCTTAACCTAACAAGATACCCATTGTAAGTGACCTGTTTTAAAGTCCCTTTCTTCAATCGTACATTCCACAACTGAACGGTTCGTTTCGCAGTTCCTTCGAAAGTCAATAAGTTCAGACGATATTTATTCTTTGGGATTTCATAAAGTTTGCCGTGATCGATCATCATCCTTAATTCGTGTGCTGCATATATCGCATCACGAGATCTTCTAAAAGTCTTATAGTACTTAGTCTTATACGTAATCGGATCTTTATAATTGATGGCATAACTATTGTAGGACTTACACTTGCGCTTCTGGATATAAACCGTTGCCATAAGTACCTCCAGACTGCGCAATTAAACGCAATGTAAAACCAAATTATCAAAGAACCCTTGAACCCTGAACTGGGTTAATTAATCTAATTATTCGAAAATATCATATCCAATAGCTCGATAACCGGTGAGCCTTCTTTGGTACATTTTCGCAAGCATCGGCACTTCGACATCAACATAATCAAAAATCATCACTTCCTTTTTTGAATAATGAGTCCGATGCAGCCGGCCGGCATATTGAGCAAGTGTCCCCCGCCATGAAATGGGCAGCGTCAGGAACAATGTGTCCAGTCTCTCATCGTCAAATCCTTCCCCAAGGTACTTGCCCGTAGCCAGAACCACCTTTTCAGCGGAATCGGACAGATTTTCAAGGGCACTCATTGCTTTTCTTCTTTGCTTTACCCCCATCCCGCCTCTCATGACGATAGTATTCTCTATTTTCTCTTCAAGTAGCAATTTCAATTTTTCCAAATGCTCTTTTCTTTCAGTTAGTACAACTGGAAAGCGACCTTGGGAAATCGATTCGAGAATATCTTTCACAATTTTTTGATTCCGATCGTCGTTGTTTATCAAAAACTCATAGACCTGGTGAATCGCGCTGTACCCCTTCAAATCAATTGATGACGGAAACCGATATGTTGTTTTGATCACATTGACTTTGTGTGCAAATGGCCTTTTAGCTGCTTGTTTCTTGTCATCGACCTTATGACGGACTGGACCACAATTCATAAATATAATCGGATGATGACCATCCTTCCGGATAACAGTTGCCGAGAACCCGGTGACATACTTTGCTTTTGACTGCCGGGCTACAATTTCAAAACTGCGGGCAGAAATATGGTGACATTCATCTACGATCAAGTAACCATAATCGGCGACGATATCATCCACCACGCCTTTCCTGCTCAGGCTCTGAATTGTAGCCACATCGATGATGCCTGTTGGTTTCCGTTTACCACCCCCGATTTGGCCGATACTTTCATCAGCAATATCAAGAAATGTCTTTAATCGCGATATCCATTGATCAAGCAGTTGTTTTCGGTGGACGAGAACCAACGTATTCACGGATCTCTCAGCGATAAGATATGCAGCCACAACAGTTTTGCCAAATGCGGTTGCTGCTGACAGGACGCCTGTATCATGTTCAAGAATTGCTTGCGCTGCATTTTTTTGCTCTGGATATAGATCACCTAAAAAGCTGATATCCAACCTGTTTCCAATGAAACGTTTATCACTTAAACAGGTTTCGATGTTTAAAGAAGCCAGCAATTCGACCACATCTTCAAGACATCCCCTTGGAAGGCCGATATGCTCTGGGAAATCCTCGCAACAGTGAACGATGCGTGGTTTATCATACGTTGGGAATCGCATCGCTTGTGATTTATAGAAATCCGGGTTCTGAAAAGCCGCCAAACGGATCAGTTTATTCTTTAGGGCGGGTGGCAGACCTTTTTTAGCGATGTATATTTGGTTGCCGAGTACCAATTCGACCTTATAAGGTAGAGGACCGACTATTTTTGTTTCTGGTCTTTTTCCTGACGGGCTGAAAAGCCAGGGCGCGCTTTCATCTTCCTCAGAACCGACAAATCTAACACCGAGCACGCCACCTCTTTTAAAAGACTTGGCGACGATAGATTCAACTTCAATCAAGCTCATTCGTTGAATACTGGATAGAAACGCCCACTGGTCAGGAAAAGGTGTAAAAGCTTCATCGAGAAAGAGCGTATTTCCCTTATCCCTTGGCATTTTTTGCAATGGCAGGGCGATTAGATTTCCGAAACCACCCTTTGGTAGAGTATCCTGGCTGGGAAAAAATCGATCATAGGATTCGAAGCCAATCTCAGGCCGTTTTTCCATTGCCTGTGTCAGCATAAAACTTCCCAGTTGGCGTGCGAGGATTGCCGCAATAGGCTCTGAAAAAAAGATCCAGACATGCACTCCTTTTCCCGACCTTGATATTTCGACACTGGCAGGAACATTAAATGATCGGCATGTCTCTAAGTAAGCACGGACATCCTTCATCCACTGCTCTTTGTCGAAATCGACAGCCAGAAACCAACATGTTTCGTCCAAAAGCATGGGATAGACGCCGATTACGTACTCCCGCTGATAGCGATCATTTGGATCGAAACCAAGCAGGTGATTGCGCACAACATCATTGGTAACCGGTTCAAAATCACGATTATCGCATTCACCACATTTTATTTTGGGTTTTTGACACAGCGGACGGATCCACTCATTCCGGCAAACAGGCAGGTACCCGCTTTTCCCCGTTCGCTTGCTCTCAAATCTTTTTGGAAAAACATCTTCACGGCCACGGAACAAGGACCGAAATAGACTTATTTTTTGATCTTCTGGTGATCCGCTTGTAATGCCTGGTTTTGTTTTATGATTGAAGGAGGAAGTCTTTTCGGCTATGGAATGTTGAATGTTCCTGAGATGTTTGATTTCATATTCCAGCTGGATTTTTCTTTTATTTAAACTGGCCAATTCCTTTTCAGCAGCTTTAATCTGGCTCTCTATTGACCTCGTATTATTCAAAACAACGGCTCCAAATTCTCAATTATTCATGCAATTCTACTCCTTGGTGTGAAGAAGCGCAGGATGTTTATTTTGTAGATATGTTAATACTTCTTCTTTGAAACTCTTTACAAAATCTATAAGTTCATCTGAATCATGGTCCGATACAACACCCACCGAGTCATATTCTGCTGTGTTTCGTTTCGCTCTGCATGTATCCAGATAAACTGCATCATCATTTTTTTCTGGTCCCAATATTTTCGGTAAAGCCTGAATGGTTCTATAATGCTGCAGATTCCTCTCTGCCTCATATCCTTCCGAATATAATAAGATCATGCATAGTTTTAAGGCGGCATTATAGGCGATACCAAATCGCCAATCAGCGGATAGATCAGAGCAAGCATCCTTTAGATCGCGATCTACAATTTGAAAAAGATTTTCGATCTCTTCAGGCGTTGTTTGATGAGGTCTTAGCCAACCATTGTCAAGCCATTGTTTTAAGGTCATTTTCATCTCCTATGATAAAAAGCTTTGGAGAAACAAGAACCTTGGAAATGAAGTGTTCGGCTTCAGACTTACGATGGATGAATTCTTTTGGCGATAACACATAAGGATTAATTTCGCGTCCAAATCCCTCTGCCAGCCCTTGCAAAAGGCGCGATAATGAGCGCAAACCGATTTCTCCGATCACCATCAAATCGATATCGCTTTCTGCCTTTTCTGAACCTTCAGCGATGGATCCAAAAATAAAAGCCGAATGAATCGCCTTTTCTCCAGCAAGTGCATTCTTAAATACATCTATTAATCCAACCGTTTTAACTACCAGTGCATGGATTTCAGTAAAAATAGGATGTTGTCGATTGGCACGGTAATATAAGCGGTTACCATCTCTATTCTTTAATACTAAATTTAGCTTGTAGAGTTTCTTCATCTCCGTCTGTATTGTGCCGATTGCAAAACCTGATCTACGTTCTATCTCCCGCATATGTAATGCATTGTCATTGAGACCGAACAGCAGCCGGAAAACTTCGGCACGAACTTTTGAAGAAAGTATTTCAGATAAGATATTCATATGATCGCTTATACCATACAGTTGAATGGTTTGTCCATACATTTTTATTATGTCTTGCCACACCATTTTTTCGGTTTTGTCTACCCTATGTCTACCCTTTTGTACCGACAGCATGCACAACATACTGTTATTATTGACACCATGCACACTATGCACACAAACCATTTGTCATCAGGCGTTGAATGGATACGTAATGATATTAAATGTTAAATGATTGAAGTGCGCGAGAAACCCCGAAAATGGGGTTCAAGGGGTCGGAAGTTCAAATCTTCTCGCCCCGACCAAATAGTATATTAAAATAGCGGGTTAGCATGGTAGCTGATCCGCTATTTTTGTGTTTTTTGGGCTTTGTCTACCCTATGTCTACCCCACTATGTTTTGACTTGGAATCCACTGGATCAACCCCAGCATTGGAGAGAATAAAACTGATAAGAATGCAAGCGTTTGAAATTAGGAATGTAAAAGGGTCGGCTATTATTTAGCCGACCCTTATTAGGTCGAAATCAGGGGTTCATTTCATAGGTTCCATCCAGAACGGCTATATGTTTCTCCCACACCCGGTTGAATCGCTCCGGATCTTTCACCGGTTTTTTGATCATTTTCAGGCACAGCTCCATCTGTTTTTCGGTGCTGCCGGTTTTGGAATAGATCTGCAGGGCGAATTTGGAAAAATCCCGGACCATGAAATCGAAAATCTGGTCCATGACGTCATCTTCGACGGCTTCGATCTTGGCCTTTTCGATGAGCAGCTGACCGTAGGCCACCAGGGTAAAAAGTTCGCCCAGGTTGAGGAGAAAATCAATGTCCTTGGCCTGCTCCTTGTCCGGGGTGGCGGTCAGCAGGAACTCCTTGAGGACCTCGATCTGCTCCTTGAAAACGTTCAGGTTGGGCAGGTCCAGGCTGTTGTAGGCCAGGGCGCTGTCGTGAAACTGGATCTTGCCCAGGCCCTTGGTCGCGCCCTGGTTGAAGAGGAAGTCGTCGTTGACCAGCTCGTCTTTTTTGGGGATTTCCGGAAATTCACCCGGGTTGAAAAAGTAGTTGGCCATAAACTTGATGATCAGGGCCATGTTCACATGCACGGTGCCCTCGAGTTTCGGCAGCGCCCGGATATCCCGGGCGGCCATCTCAAAATACATGTCCTTTTCAAACCCTTTGGCGGCGATGACATCCCACAGCAGGTTGATGACCTCTTCGCCCTGGGTGGTGACTTTCATTTTGACCATGGGGTTGTAGAGCAGGTAGCGCCGGTCTGTCTCTGAAGCGGCCCGCATGTAGTCGGACGCCCGCTGGGCGAACATTTTCATGGCGGACAGCCGGGTCCAGGCATCCACGAAAAACTGCCGGATATGGGGAAAGTCGGTCACGCTGTGGCCGAACAGCTTGCGGTGGGTGGCATGGGTGATGGCTTCGTAAAACGCGTGGGTGCAGATGCCGATGGAGGCCCAGCCGAGGTTGTATTTGCCCACATTGATGGTGTTCAGGGAACTGTCCCAGGCGGCCCGGCCGGTGCTCAGGATCTCGTCGTCGGTGATCGGGTAGGCGTTCAGGGCATATTCGGCCACGTAGTTTTGTGAATTCACAACATTTTTTACGCAGTCGTAATTTTCGTGATCGCTCTCGGCCACGAAAAAGACATAGTCATCGGTTTCTGAATTTTTGCCAAAGGTCGACACCAGGGCCGCCTTGTTGGCGTTGCCGATATAGTATTTCCCGCCGTCGGCCACGTACTTGCCTTCGGAAAGCGGCGTCAGCGCCATTTCAGACGAGTAGAGGTCCGCGCCGTGGGCCTTTTCACTGAGGCCAAAGGCAAAGATGCCGCCCTCTTCCAGGAGCCGGGCGGTTTTCTCCTTGACCGCTTCATTGCTGCCCATCCAGATGGGCCCCAGGCCGAGGATGGTCACCTGCCAGGTGTACCAGTACTGGAGACCGTAAAAGCCCAGGATTTCGTTAAAGGCACAATTCCGGTAAGTATCCCACCGCGTATCGCCGTTGCCATACTGAGCGGGAGTGAGCAGGGTTGCGAACACCCGCTCCTTTTTTACGAATTCTAAAAAATCAGCGTACCAGACCCGTTCATGGTCATCGTGCTTCAGCTTCTCCTTACCCTTGTTTTCGAAAAATTCGATGGTTTTCAACATGATCCCCCGGCTCTGGGAGTCAAGGTGCTCAAAGGTTTCTTTTTTAGGGTGCAGCAGCATGGTATGGCCCCTTCATGTTTGTTGGTATGCTACCAATAAAGTCAAAAAATATCGGTTTCAGGATTCAAGGATTCGAGGACAGACAGGAATTTTCTTTTTCGAAATCAATTATGCCAAAACGTTGTTTGTGCGTCAATATCTTATTCAATACACCATGTTGTGTGGTGTATAATTTGACTAGCAGCTGCTGTAAACGTGTGGTTGTCCGGTAATGGGCCAGCAAATATTCATGGCTACACTCCGCGCATTTGACCCTGGCGAAACCGAAATGCTGGGAACCCTCAGGATTTGGAGGGGGGGTATGCCCCTTCTTAATGGATACGATTATTGAAAAAAGAATAAATTGATCTATTCCAAATCATGTATTACACATTGATTTCCAGGTCTAAATGCTGGTCTCTGGAAGAATTACCAAACCGATTTTCTAATTACAATCACATCAGAGGAAAGAGACATGCTTGCCCAATTTTCCTTCGACAACCAATTGATTATCAATGGATTAATAATTACTGGGGCACAGATCGTTTTTCTAATAATCCTGCTCATTTTAGCACAACTAGCGAATGCGACTTTTCTTTCGAATGGTCGCTTCAAGCCGCCACAAATGGGTAAAGCATATCAAATCAGACCACACCCGGAAAAAAATCAATCGGATTATCCGGATAGTGGTTATTGCGCTCATACTGATTTTGATTCTGGCAAATTCATATCTCATATTTATCAGAAAAATGGATCTGCTTTACATGATCACGGCCGCGTTAGATCGGCTATCCATTCAATTTTGGCAGCAAGCGGCCATCATATGTGTTAAAATAATCTTGGCTGTTGTTCTGGCGGCATACCTGTCCAAACTCTTTTCAAAATGGGTAACTGCCTGGGAAACCAAGGCCAAAAGCTACGAGCAGCTGAAAGCAAATGATCAAAGCATCACCCATTTCTTTCAATCATTCAAAAAAATTCTAAAAAATACACTTTGGCTTTTGGTGCTTATTTATGGCGTAAAAACCATTGGGCTTCCATCCGTTTTCCCCTTCTATTTATTTATCCTGTTGAAAATATACCTGATCATATTTATCGGCCGTTTGCTCGTAGATGCTGCAACGGTTGTAACAGACAGCGTCTACGGTTTGAGTCGAAAATACTGGCATCAAGACAGTTACAAAGAGTGGTACGAGAGGCTCAGCAAACTTTTACCGTTGTTTCGACGGTGCCTTGAGTATGTCATTTACGTTTGGGCGGCTTCGCTAGCGATATTGCAACTCGATTTTATTGCTAAGTTTGCCGCTTATGGGCCAATTGTCGTACAAATCATCGGTATCTTTTTTATCGGCCGCGTCGTCGTCGAAGTCGTTAAATTGTTGGTGGAAAAAGTTATGGCTTCATCCGACGAAGAATCGACAGATAATATTCAACAGAAAAAAACGCTTATTCCCATCATAAAGAGTATTATATCAATCTTCGTTTATTTCATTGTGTTTGTTCTCATTCTGCGTGCTATGAAAATCAATCCGATGCCGTTTCTGGCGGGGGCCGGCATACTGGGTGCCGTGGTCGGGCTCGGGGCCCAGCCGATAATTAATGATATCGTGTCCGGGTTTTTTATATTGTTCGAGCAAATAATTCTGGTCGGGGACTTTGTGGAAATCGGTTCAGCTCGCGGGACGGTCGAATTGATTGAAATTCGTACTTCACGGATAAGAAATCCAGACGGGCAATTGCATGTTATACGTAACGGGGATATCAATGAAGTCGTTAACTATTCAAAAAAATATAGCCATGCAGTCGTTGAAGTTGGCGTTGCTTACGAATCCAACCTGGACCATGTATTTCGAGTTCTTGACGAAGTTGGTAAACGAATAAAGGATAGTGATCCCAACGTCCTTGAACCGTTGCTTGTCAGAGGCCTAAAAAAATTTGGCGAGTCGGAGCTTCTAATTCGCACACGAACCAAAGTTAAACCCGGTTATCATCGGGATGTTTCATTTAAACTGCGGAAATCAATTAAGGAAGCCTTTGACAAAGAAGGTATTGAAATTCCCTTTGCGCGGCGTGTATTTAGTTTTAAAAAGGGTGAAACGCAGACCGATATACCGACCCAAGATACTTAATAAAAATTTCCTGTTCGCTTGGATATATTGGCACATCCAGCGGGTTGTCTTTTTTGCGCCAAATCGGTTTTCAACACGAATCAGCTCGTTTGCTTTTATTTTAGACGTTCCTTTTTGTCGATCATGATCGGGACACTGGGTCATCATTCTTTGGTTTTCATATTGACGGCTCAAGCGTTTGGTTTACTTTAATGCCTTTCCTCTGCAACTGAGCCATGAATAAATCACAAGGCACGTCTGTGGCCGGTGAAAGGACGCCCTTGCTTGTTATCTCACCTTTCACGATCATCTCTGCAGCGATGCAGGCAGGATAGGCAACGCTCATACTCATCGCCATTAAGCCCGTCACAAGATCTCTTTCAATCATAAGAGAACAAGTCAATGTCTGTTGCTTCCCTTCCCTTAGGCCCTCGATCTTGTTAACCATCACAGATAGATCTTTTTCACTGTCATTGTACTGTAGCTGATTCTCAAGCAGCTTGGCAACCAATTCAAATGGCGATACGCTATCAGGCAATCCGGCAATCGGCTCATCACTTAGAAAACCCAATTTTTTCATGGGGTTCCAAAATGAACACCAACCGGGCCATCGAAGTGTATATCTCCCGGTTTCAATAAGATTGTTCTCAATTTTCAGTAATTTGGCATAATAAACGGCATTACCGTTTGGAATGGCCTCCAGTGTTCCAAGCTTTGGGAATTCAATAGAATGGATAAACGCATTATCATGCTGATCTTTGCCTGAGATGTATATCGGTTCAGAATCTGCGATAAGCGTTGCATCTCTTATCTGACTTTTCAGTAGCGCATTAATATTCCAGCTGATTTTGTATTTAAGCGGATTATCACATGCCGCCTTTTCAGGAATCCCTCCACAATATGAATTGAGCTTGAACACCTTATCAAAGTGTTTTAGACCATAATTGTAGAGTATCAGGTCAATTCCTGGATCAAGACCGCATTCCGGGATGATGGCGATGCCTTTTTCTTTGGCTGCCTGATCAAGATCGAGAATGTCGTAGGCATAGTTGGTGTTGACGAGATTAACACCACCATTGATCGCAGCCTCTGCAACGGTCCGAATACATTGGGGTGGCAAAAAATCAAGAACGATATCAAAGCTATTGTCCATTAGGGTCGCCAATGCGTTTGGGTCATTGGCATCTAACCCGACAGACTGAATTTTAGCCGTGTCCAAAAAGTCAAAGGAATGAATGCGATCAGGCTGAATATCTGCACAGGTTACCTGGTCGACACCTGGATTTCGTGATAAATCGTATAGTGCTGCTCTTCCTTGAATACCGCAGCCGCCTAAAACGAGGGCTTTCATTGCTTTTATAAACTCCCACTATGAAGGGGGTCGCATTTAAAGCTACGAGGAAATATTTAGAACACTTTATTAAGCATTTTGGTATGAGAACCACATTTATTGAGCGACAGCTGCATAATTTTTACGCCAATAGTTGCTCCAATTCTTGCGCCGTGTGCTCTGAAAGCCCTAACGTTTCCATTGTGCGCTTGGCTTCACCCATATAATCCCGGTTCATCACCCGAGAAACCAGTGTAATGATAGCCGACATAACGGGTGTCGTCACGCCGACCTGTTCCCCCAGTTTCTGGAGGAACACCAGACCGTATCCCACATCCTCATTGAAATACCGGTAATCGAGGCTACTCTGGGCTTTGACCCCCGCGAAGCCCGGCGCGGTGTTAAATCCGTTGTCATACGTGGCTTCTGTCATATAGCCCTGGATGACGCCTAATTCCGGATCGGGAAGGATCTCCACGCCCAATTTCTTCCCGATGGCGATTCGTTCTCTATCGACCGCTTCGACCAGCCTGCCGACCGCAGGTGTGACGCCCTGGTGATAGAAATCGAAAGCACCCTTGGTGCGTTCGATCAGCGCGACATTCATCAGCGTAATCGCAGGATGGATGACCGGGTTACCGTTCTGTAAGCTGGTCTGGAGTATATTTTTCGCTGCGCTCATCGTCGGATAAACATCGCGCACCTGCTCCAGCACATAACTTGTTTTCTGCGCCGGAACCGCCGCCAGGAACAACCCGCCTTTAAGCTTGTTAAAAATCCTGATTTTGCCAGGTTCAAGCAGCCGAACGGCATACGGCAGCGTCGAAGTCTCTGCAACGATAATGTCCATATCCCGAAGATCGAGTCCCGCGCCGTTTTTAAATTCAACACTGCCACCGCAGGAACTTGGGCACACGATCACGATCTGTCCATGCTTGAGGTATGGCTTACAGGCTTCGGCAAAGGGTCTGGTGCTGTATGCCGGACCAACGGCATATATGATATCAGCGCCATCCAACGCTTTTTCAATCCCGTGTCCGGCAGAGGCCATAGGCTGAAATCCTTCAAGGATGCCCTCGCAGTGGATGCCCCCGTTGTTTTGGACAGCTTTAATATTCTCCGGGAATTGTTCAAAATCAAATAGACTGACCTGATGGCCGAGGGCCGCACAGTCGAATGCAACGGCACAGCCCCCGTTTCCCGAGCCTAAAACAGCGATGTTCATATTGTTATGCTCCTGATTTCCTTGAGGGAGTGATAGGAAATTGCTTGTAATATAACGTTTCGCGGATATCTACGAAACTCACGTCCTAATTCATGAAATATCTGAGCAAAATGAAGGAACTCGAACAAGTTAACTTTTTTTACCCTTAGATTTTTTTCCTTTCTTGGCCTTTTTGGGGCCTTTACCCTTACCTTTGGCTTTCTTTTTGGCCTTTTTTTTGGTTTTTTCTTTGGCCTTTTTCTTCGCTTTTTCTTTTTTCAAATTCTTTTTTTTCTTTTTTTTGCCTTTATCTTTTTTGGCCTTTTTCTTCGCTTTTTCCTTCTTTTCAGCTTCAGCCTTCTCAAGCTCAGCCGTTTCTACCTTTTTTTCTTCCGTTTCTTCGGCCATGGTCCCCTCCTTGCATCTTTCAGATTATTAACGGGGACACGGAAGCCAACTCGGTGCGGCAGGCACCTCGGGTAGAGTTGTTGCTTAGCACACCGTCGCCGATTGTATTCGCCATTACGGTCAGTCCCGGGTTATGGCCGAGCAGGATGATCTTTTGCAAGGTATCTTCAATCGCAGGGATGATTTCCATTCATGCTGTTTGGCTCTCGTGAGCCCGCACGCTCAACATCGCAATCCTCAGGCACCAACCATCGCCCCATTTTGGGGTTCAGTTAACACCGGATCAGTGGGTGAGGATCGATTGCAGGAAAGATTTACCCCGTTCGGTTTGGGGATTGGTAAAAAAATCATTCGGTGGCGCCTCTTCGATGATCGTACCTTGATCCATAAAAACAACCCGGCTGGCCACCTCCCGGGCGAACCCCATCTCGTGCGTTACCGCCATCATGGTCATCCCTTCTTTTGCCAAATCGCGCATGACGTCGAGAACTTCATGGATCATCTCCGGGTCCAGCGCCGATGTGGGCTCGTCAAAAAGCATGATTTTGGGCTTCATGGTCAAGCCTCGTGCGATGGCCACGCGCTGTTGCTGGCCGCCGGACAGCTGGGTCGGGTAGTGGTCGATGCGATCTTCCAGACCCACCCGGGTAAGCATCTTACGGCCGATTTTTTCAGCCTCTTCCGGCTTCATTTTTTTGACCTTGAGGGGTGCGATGGTTGTATTCTCCAGCGCCGTCATGTGTGGATAGAGGTTGAAAGATTGAAAGATAAACCCGATATCCGCCCGTATCTTGGTCATATTGATCTTTTTGTCATGCACCGCCATGCCGTCCACGAAGAGCTCACCTTTTTGGATGGGCTCCAGGCGGTTGATACATCGAATCAGGGTGCTCTTGCCCGACCCACTCGGACCGCAGACCACCACGACCTCCCCTTGCTCAACCTCTAGATCAATGTTGTTCAGAACGTGAAGTTCTCCGTACCATTTGTTTACATTCTTAAAAGAAATCATGAACCTATTCCCCTTTTGGTATAGACCCTTTTCTACTACGACAATATAGGTCCCATGTTAGAGCTTGGTAGATGCGACCGTCATCCGCCTTTCCAGGAAACCCGACAGATTGATCAACGGATAACAGATGGCGAAATACAAGAGCCCCACCAGGCCGAATACCATCAGCCCTTCCGGGACACGTTGGACCGTCAGCCAGCCGACTCTGGTGATATCGACCACGCCAATGGCCGAGACCACCGATGAATCTTTGACCAGAAGAACATACTGTCCTACCAAAGGCGGCAAAATGGTTCGCATGGCCTGGGGCAAAACAATGAATCGAAGCTGCTGATAATGAGAGAGACCGGAAGCGGTTGCGGCTTCTCGCTGGCCTGTGGGCACGGCAATGATACCACTGGCGACGATCTCACAGATGAAACTGGCCGTTAAATTGGTCAGCGCGATAACCGCTGCCGGAAAGGCTTCCAGTTCAATGCCGATACCGGGCAGGATAAAGAAGATGATAAACACCTGCACCAGAAAGGGTGTCCCACGAATGAGGTCGACCCACAAGCCGACAATGACGCGGCCAGGCTTGTTGCGGCCGGCCCTAATGATCCCGGCGATAAAGCCGATGATGGTCCCAAAGATCAGGCTCAGCCCGGCGACGGCCACGGTCATCCAGACGCCTTTAAGAAAAAAAGGCATACTTCGCATCAGTTCATGAAAATAAAAACTCAACATAATATATTCCTCTTAGGCTCAATGCGCTTCGCGAAAGATCAGTTTATTCTCGGCCCAACCAGAGAAAACCTTGAGCATATAATAGAGAATCAGATAAAAGGCCGCAGTGGTCAGGTACCCTTCGGCAGGCATGAATCGTTCCGATGTCAGCAACTGGCCGGCCCGTGTCAGCTCCACAATTGAAATCAACGAGAGCAGCGACGAGTCTTTAACCAATATGATTGCCTGGCCCAGCATAGGCCGAATCGTGTTGCCAAGCGCCTGAGGCAGAATAATATAGCGCATACGCTGGAAATAGCTCAACCCAGAAGCGATTCCGGCTTCGATCTGCCCGAAGTGAATGGCCTGGATACCCGCCCGAATGATCTCGGCATAATAGGCCCCACTGTTCAAGGTCAGGGCAATCACGCCGGTCACCCATTCCGGAAGCATGACGCCCAAAGTCGGCAGACCAAAATAGAAGAAATAGAGTTGCGCCAGCAAGGGCGTCGAGCGGATGCTTTCGATATAAACACCGGCCACGGTGGACATGATTCGTGAATTGCTCAGTCGCATGGCACAGGCGATGATCCCCACCACAATCGCTCCAAGCAGCGACAAAGCGGACAGCCAAAGGGTGGCCAGGAAGCACTGCCCATAGAGCGGCATATATTCCAATATGACCCTAAAATTGAAGGCTTCAAGCATATCTTATACCCGTAATGTTGTCAGGGGTTCGATTCAGCGGGGTGTGAGCCGTAACAGCCGGCTCACACCGGACAAAATGTAATCCGCCCGCGAGTAAGAGGTTGTTTAATGGTCTTTCTTCCAATCCAGAGAATTTACCCAGTAATCCAAGTTTTCATCCAGACGGCCGTCTAGTTTGATGTGCAGGAAGAACAGGTCGAGCCAACGGAGAAGATCCGGAGAATCATAACGCACGGCAAAGGCCAACGGTGACCGGGACAACTGTCCTTCCAGGATTCGGACGCTATTGGGCGGAAAGTTGGATACCTGGCTTTTTACACCCGAGGCGTCGTTCACCCCGGCATCGACGTGTCCGGCAAGGACGGCATTGATCAAAAGCGGGCCGCCGCCTTTGTAGGTCTTATATTTGGCATCCGGAAAGACTTTTTTGGCATCGGTTTCACCGGTTGAGCCCAAAAGAACGGCTATCTTGGTCCCGGCTTTGACGTCTTCAAGCGTCTTGATCGGGCTGTCCTGCTTCACGAACACCACACTGCCGGTGTACATATACGGGTCGGGAAAAGCAATTTTCATGGCCCGTTTCAAAGTCGGGGTCATATCGGCCGCAAGCATATCGGCCTTTTTTGAAAGCAGGGCCGGGATCAGACCGTCCCAGTCATAGTTGAGGAACTTGATCTTTACGCCCATCTCTTTGGCGATCATTTCAACAAGATCGATGGAGCTGCCGGTCCGTTTACCATTTTTATCCACAAAACTGAACGGTGCGCCCTGGGTTTGACAGGCGACACGTAGTTCGCCCCGTTTTGCAATGTCATCGAGGGTTCCCGCCGAAGCTATGCCCCAGAAGCCGAAAATGAAAGCCACTGCAATCATCACGGAAAATAATTTGAACTTTTTCATTTTTCCCTCCCTTTATCTGTTGTCAGTTTAAATTATAGCCAACAAGATGAATCCTGTTTTGAAGACCGCCCCCTCCCTCCAAACTTGAGTCATGTAGTCCTAATCATGGCGTCATGCTAAGCCTGAAACCGATATGTTGGAACCTGTAACGAGGGGGACTCCCAAAGCGGCTCGCGCACCGGGCATCACGGGCCGGGCTGTACCATACACCACCTCGCATCACCCGGTAGGAGCCCTTCTTGGGCCCTTGCGGATCGACCACTTCATCGTCCGGGTAAACCCCAAACCAGTCCTGGCACCACTCCTGGACATTACCGAGCATGTCATAGAGTCCCCATGCATTGGCCTTTTTCCCAGCCACCGGCTTAATCAGGTTTTGCGAGTTCCCGCAATACCAGGCGATGGCATCTAGGTTATCGTCAACACCACACTGGAGTGTTGTGATACTGCCGTTGGGCAAAGCAGTTGTGCTACCCGCCCGGCAGGCATATTCCCACTCGGCCTCAGTCGGAAGCCTGTACTTGTCGGTGCCTTCTTGCTGATTGAGCTTCTGGATAAATTGTTGCGCATCTTCCCAGGAAATCTGTTCCACTGGGCACGTTTCCCCACATCTTTTATGACTGGCAGGGTTTTTGCCAATCAATGCCTGCCATTGCCCCTGGGTCACTTCGGTCGTCTGAAGGTAGAAAGGCTTTGTCAGATTTACCCGATGCGGCGTTTCTCCGGTATACCGACCGGGTTCGTCTATAGGGCTTCCCATCAGAAATTTACCGGGTTGGATCAAAACAAATTCCATTCCTATACTGTTTTTGATCCTTTCCTGGGGCTCATCAGCATAACAACCAAAAGCAATGCTTAGCACAAGCACGATGAATTGAATCGGGACAATGTATTTTCTCATCGCTTTATCCTCTTTGGGAATTGAATATGGATCGCTTATTGATGCTGCAGCATGGTCAAATTGATAAATGACCTAACCATTCGATCGATCAAATTTTCTCCACATTTTCGGGCAATCGTAACCAGTTGTTTCTGGCTCTCATGAGGATGAATGTTTCACTTCTATTGACATTAGCCATTTTGAGAATGGTCTCAGTGGTGAATCGATATAGTTCGTCCTTGCCTTCCACACAGATGACCTCAGCAATTATATCGTAGCGCCCAGTAACCACTCCTGCCCAGGCAACATTCGGCAAGCGGGCTATTTTATCCAATATCTGATCCAGTTTTCCTTCTGACCGGACGCTCATGGCGACCAACGCGGTTATCATTTCTCGATGCCGGCTTGGATCGATCAGCCCTGAAACTTTAAATAGGCCATTTTTCTCAAGAACTTTTATTCGCTTTCGAACGGTGGGCGCCGTCACATGGAGTTTATTGGCCATTTCACCGATTGCTCTGCGTCCATCCTCTGTTAGCAGACGAATGATTTCATAATCCAATGCGTCAAGATCCGTTTTATTCACAAGACCCCTTAAATTTTTTATTTGAATAAATATTTTTTTGAATATATCTAATTAAATAAAAAATCAAGAAAAAATTATTCAATTAGAAAATAATACTAAATTTTATTTTCTTTTAAGATCAGGAGTTGCCTGAGGGGGCTATGATCCAATGTGCGGTTGCTGGGATACGGTTAATCTAACATGAAATGACACGCTTACATTGACGCTATAAATTGCAGATAAATATTAATGAAATCATAATTTTAGCTTGTATTCTGAAGGGTGGGGTGTGACCTTTTTACCACAATCACCGAATTCGCTATTTAATCTTTAAGATGCACGCCAGGCACATTACCTGTTACAAAGCCACATGTCGTCAGGTAAGGGAAAATATAATTGACTTGCAAAGGGCGATAGAGATAATTATACATGTGCGCTTAAAGCAAGTACCGAAAGTCTTTCCCCGACACGCTCCGGAAAACCTCAAGCGAGTCCTGATCAAGAGTGCTGCCGCAGTAAATGCTCTGCTTAAGGGGGTTACGGGATGATTGACTCAATTTATCAAATCTTGGCAAAATGCCACTGTTCGGACATCTGTCGCCCGAGCAGGTGACGGTCCTGATTGCCTATCTCAAAACACTCCAAGGAGATAAAATGATTTCTGACGTAACCTCAATTATGCGGAATTGGATGGTATTACTCATTGCCGGCCTGATGATATCATGGCCTTTATTCGATTCTCAAGCATTGGCCCAGACCACTGTATCAGGCAAGGTATTTACGGCCGACGGCAGAGTGGTTGCCAGTGGGGCCATCGCACTGGAAAAAGGAGAGTTGCACAACAATGCCTTTCTAGCTGGCGGCGCCATTGCACCGGACGGCACCTTTCGTATTCCGCTTCCCTTGGGCGGCCCCTGGGGGCTGCATGTATACAGCGAAAAATATATATACTTTCCGTTACAGATCCAGATTACCGAGGGCACGGACAATGACATCCCCATTGTTCTACCAGTTGACGGCACACAGGCCGATGATCCCAACATTTCCAAAATCCGGTTTGCGAAACTATCAGACCAGGTATTTCAGATCAGCATGCAGGTGCAGGATCCCAACAACAACTTAGGCCCGCAAATGCTGGCCATCGATACAAAGCGCTTTAAATCCTACCGCCTGGTGCCGAAGGGGGGCGATTTAACAGATAAAAAGGCTGAATATCCCAATGGTGAATACGGCTCACCCTTTATCCCCGTGGCCCTGGATGAAGAAGATTTAGGGGATTGGCTGTTGGTTGTTGCCGATCATCAGTGCAGCAATGGTGTCATTTACAATGGACGGGGTGAATCGATTTTCAAGCCGACGGTTGCACATTCAGAGGCCCTGGCTTGCGAAATGACCGGGATCTGGAAATCCAATTTTGATAAAGTCTACCAGTTCATGCGAGTAACACCGGGCAAACTAAAAGGAAAGCAGTTCGAAGGTAATCTGCTTATGGATGAAATGAAGCAGAATGGCAACGATCTGGCGATCACTTTTCGCCTCGACGGTCAAACCGGTCGTGCCAATCTCAAATTGCGCTGTCAGGAGGATAAGATTTATCTCAAAGGCCTCTACCAATATCCTGACAGATCCGGTGACTGGATTTTTACCAAACTGAAAAACGCCAAAGTGGCTATTTCGGGTGAGAATATTTTTGCGGCTAACTGCTCGACCTGCCACTATCCACATCGCAAGAACCAAAAAGTAGGTCCCGGTCTGCTGGATTTGTTCAAAAACTCAAAACTTCCCGAATCCGGTTTAGCCACGACCGAAGATAATGTTCGTCAAAAAATTATCCAAGGGGGGAGTAAAATGCCGCCGTTTAAGCATCTTAAAGAAGCCGAGCTTAAGGCCCTCGTTGACTACTTAAAATCATTGTAACGTTCCCTCTTAGACGGAGCATTTATATCCGGTGAAGAGACAGATTGAGATTTTTTCCTCAATCCGGCAAATTGATTATGATTGTTAAAAGCCCAAAGCGCATCCGGAATATTATCTTTCCGGGTGCTTTCTTTTTGGTAGTCTTGGCCATTCTCCCCATTCATTCAATGGAACCAGGAGCGCTCTTAACAGCTCCTGGCCTGAGACCCCTTGCAGACCCGTCTCTTGTAATACCTGCCGATTTCCAATATGCCAACCAACGGATTGAACTTCCGGCTTATCGTGATTCCACAGGAAGCCCAGCCAAGGGCTGGTCGAAGAAGTATGTCGATACCCGCCGGTTTGCAAGCAATCAAAGTGCCTGGATTTATTTTCGAAACACAGATTTCGAGCGATCTGTTTCCAAGCCCCAAGAAAGACTCTCGGAAGCGTTTCGATTCTGGCCCGTGGGAACACGTATTCTCATTGAAATCTACGAAGGGAACCGCCCGTCAGCAGGAAAAAGATAAATTGATTGAAATCGCTGCTATGGCGAAAATAGACCCAGGCCCGAATTCATTTAACAAAGCCTTCTATCCCGTAAGCTGGACATATTCCACGTATAAACCGGATGGTCGTCCCTCCATAACATCTGCCAGGGTGCGAGAATGCCACCAGTGCCATGGCATTGCATTTCATTTGACAGGGGATTTAATTTTTACCCAGTTTCCATAGACGTGCTTTCAAACGGTATGCGTATGCTTCGAATAACGCCACTATGATATCTCAGCAGACGCATTTGAAGGATACTTGACAATTGTTAAGGATGATATGTTTTACCTGAACTCCGTCGGCCCGCAAGCACCATCGAGCCGGGCTCTCCCATGGCTGCATTTTTTTGGAGCGCTGGTGGTGCTTGTTTTGAACGCCCTTTATTCAGCGGTTTACAGCCCCCTGGGTCTGGAAATTTCAGTCGGTGAAAGCCCGGGCTTTGCCTGGATTCGAACCCATATCACCATGGGCATGGGCATCGGCCTGGTGTATCTTATTCTGGTGTGCTGGATACAGCTCGGTCAGAAGCGGCGACCCTCTTTTGTGGACAGCAAGGGGTTGCCTTGCTTAGTCTGTCTTCAATGCCTCAGCATCGCTGCTGTGCCGATGTTGCTTTTTTCCAAGCAGGCCGGCTATCTGCCATTGGCAAGTTCGGTCCTGCTGCTCTCAAGTCTTATCCAGGGGATGATCGCCTTTTGGCGCCTTGGTTTACCTGATGTCGAGCATCTATCCGTAGTGTCACAAAATCCAGCAGCAAGTGCAAAATCTTTTTTTATTCTACTGTTTATTTTTGGCGCCGCGGGTTCATCTCTTGACCCTTCCTGGCATCGAATGGCAGACCACATTGTGCTGGATACGCCATTTGAATCACATTTGAGATATATTTTTCCTCCTATTTCATCCGGGGTTACCAGCTTGTGGCTCGGAATCGGCATGCTCACCATTTTGCTCGGCAGTCATCATTTGTTTTTTAAATTCTTCCATAACAATGATTTTGAGGTACTATACTTTCTGATATTTTTTTCGATATGCCTGGTCTTTACGGGTTTACTCTTCATCACCCTTTACTATGCAATTTCCTGGCAGATCGACTCGCTCCATCTAAATTTAACGATAGGGCAGTTCGTTCTATTTTTGAGTGTCTCAGGGGCAATCTTCTTTTCAGGTGTTTTTTACAAAATCCATTCCAATCTACCCGAACCGCAACAAGGCAGTATGATTGGTATGGTTTCCCTAACCTTCGGTGCCGGTGTTCTTTTCCCGATTGCCTGGGTTTTAACGCATGGCCGAATCACAAAAAACCGCTGGACATGGCTCTTGATTTGCACCCTTGGCGCCTGTGTCTTTATTGGATATGTGGTTTTATTCGGTGATTTGTTCGACCCTTGGTTTACGACCTTTTCCTATATCAAAGGAGCTATATTAAAAATACTGTTCATTGTCGCTGCCGGAACAGGCGTACTGCTCATTGAACAGCTTTATTCTTTAAAGCCCATTGCGCCACCCCGGCTTCTTCGGCTGGCTGTTGCTCTTTCTCTGGCAGCAATCTCTGGCTTTTTGCCATTTTATGCCCTGGGAAAACATCCCGAAGTCAAAACCGTGGTGCTCCAATTCAATGAACTCACCCGCGTGGATGCCACCTTTGCCAGAGAATTTGCTGCTGTCGTGGGAATTGGCAGGTGGATCCACCTCGGGCAACGGCCAAGCCCAAACCATAACCCCCATCCGTGGCCCCATCCCTGGAAGCTCAGCAAATCACATTCATCACGATTGCCCGAAGATTTCAATGTGCTGGTCATTATTGTGGATGCGCTTCGAGGCGATGCCTTCCATTCCGCTGGTTACCGTCGCAACCTCACACCCTTTCTGGATCGCTGGGCTGCAGAGGAAGCCGTATCGTTTCGTCGGGCCTACAGCCAGGGTGGCGGAACTTTTGCTGCGGTTCCGTTTCTGGTTGCCGGAAGAAGTCGTTTTGAGCTTTACGGCCCTGACTTATATCGGCAAAACCTGTATTTCAAACTCGCACGCGCTGAGGGAATCCAGCATTACATGCTGATGAAAGGTTTCGGTCCCCGGGACATCTATCCACCGGATTTTCCCCTGACAGAGCTTTCCATTCCCCTCACTGGCGGTGGTGGACGTTCAGCAATGGCGGACGAAGTGTTTGCCGCTGCACGAAAAGCCATTGATGCACTGCCCATGGGTGAGCGTTTTTTATGTTTTTTACAACTCATGGACGTGCACAATGATCTGTGGAAAAAAGATGGGGGCATGGATTTTGGAGATACACCACGGGATCTATATGATAATAATTTGTCCTATCTTGACCGGGCCATGAGCCGCTTTGTCCTTTGGCTCAAAGAGAAAGGCATTTATGAAAAAACCGTTGTCCTGTTCACTTCCGACCATGGCGAACAATTCTGGGAACACGGCGCCAGTTTGCACGGACATACCGTATACGAAGAAGAAATAAGAATTCCGCTAATTTTTGTTACTCACCGTAATCACAAGAGATTAGAAGATGTTCCAATCATTGCCGCAGACCTGGCGCCGACCATTGCCGACCTGGCGGGTTATTCAATCGAGCCGCCTTATGATGACCCCCATATGGGTATTTCCCTCGTCCCCTTGCTCCTGGATAAAGACAGGCAACGCTATCTCAAAAGAGATGTCGTCGGAAGAGCATCATTCAAGCGGCGCTATTTTTTATATCGCAATTGGGAATGGAAACTGGTCTATTTTGCTGAACTCGATCTGTTGCAATTGTTTAACGTAGTACAAGATCCTTTGGAGAAAGAAAATTTGCTCCACGAGTATCCGTCCCTGGCGGCCACAATGGAACAGGACCTTTTGGATTACCTTGGGAAAGTGGAAGGCAAGAATTATCACAGGCAGCTCGCGATTCAGCAAAAAAAGGATTGAAAAACCTCGCAGCAAGACTTGTCGGCGAGCTCAAGTCGCGTCGCCAAGGGGGATTTGCTGGCTGATGCGGTTCAAGCGCGATAGATGCAAAAAGGTTTTTTCACCGGGCCAATAGGTTTTTGATGATTGATTCCGATACCGGTTGTAAAAGTCAATCAGGTCTGCAACGGTATCCAGATCATTCCACCAGGCAAGCAATTCAGTTTTGACACCCAGTTTTTCGGCTTTCGCAAGGGTGTTGGCTAGTACCATTTCGGTGCTCCAGGGAATATCATGAAACAACTCCGGATGGGGTTTGCACATTCCTACCAGATAATACCCACCATCAAGACACGGTCCAAAAACAACATCGGTTTGATTTGACTGCAGATGGGCGAACGAATCCTGAAAGATCGCCACCGGCAAATCTGGGGTGTCACTGTCTACAATTGCAACAGCATCGTAATCCTCTTCAAATTTTTGCTGAAAAATGTTGCTTAATCTTTCTCCTAAATCTTTACCCTTTTGGGGGAAGAGACCACCCCCATTGAGATTATACGGAACAAAAAGATCTCTGGCTTTGGCAGGTGTGTATGCAATGGCTAAATCGATGCCTCTTATGGAGTTGATGGTCAATACTCTGTCCTGCAAAAAACATCGATACAAATCAGCAGCCTCTGCGGGTGTGAAGTGCGGGATCAGGCGGGTCTTTACCTCACCTGGAACCGGCGCCTTGGCCACCACCACCAGAAGCAATTTAGCAAAAGTTTTGCGCATCACAAACTCCATTGAATACCGCATCCTCGACAGCATTTGGGCGGTGAATCCGTATCACGCTGTTCTCTGAATTTCCGATATTTTGAACCCGACCAGATTTTTTGCAATGACTCTTTTAATACGTTTCCCAAAATAATGGCCTCATAGTCAACACTGGAAAATGGCGCAATGCAGCACGGCAACACATTGCCGTTTGCGGTTATGTACATAAGCGTTAGGGGTCGGTAGCACTTGCGCCATGGCAATTTGGCGCCTGCCTCGCCTGCCACACTGTCCACCGGCCGTGACATCCCGGAGGCATTGAACTGAATACCCAACCGCCCTGCAATCTCCTGGCTATCCTGAATCAACGCCAACAATTCTTCAGATGAGCATTGGAGCGTCATGCTATCCCGGGCAAAGCCATAGCCAGCATCATCATTGAAATATACCAAACGTTGAAGGTATACTTCTTGGATTCCTATCTCGGCAGCCAGTTTCACAAAACCAGGCAGTTCGGATATATTCTCCTTGGTTCCTAAAAACCATAATGACACTTTAGGGTGGCTCACGCCGAGCTGTTCTTGAAGCGCTATAAAGGACCTGAGATTTTCTATGACCTGCTCAAATTTATCGCTATTGCGGATCTTCAGATATCCTTCTGCAGAAGCGGCGTCCAGCGAGATGCGCAATTCATCCAGCCCGGCATGGATAAGACCATGCTGTATCGGACCCCTTAAGAGTAAGCCATTTGAATTGAACAGTACATACACATGGCGCCCCTTGAGATGCCGGATGATATCCATAAGGTCTTTATTTAAAAGTGGTTCTCCAATTCCATGCAAAAATATTTGCTCCAGATCCGGTAACTGATCGGTAATGGCAATGCATTCTTTTAGCGACATATCGCGAGGGGGTTCCCAGCTCCCTCGGTAAAGAATACAGCCTTTACATCTGAGGTTGCATTGGTTGGTCGATTCGAGGTAAAGCGTTTTCGGGAGTTTCAATGTTTGATCCCCATTCGACAGGCATAGCGCCTTTTCATTTTCTTCGTCAGACAAGCCCACCGGCCCTCCCCTTTACAATGGTTGTACAAATGCTACCCGTACGCAAGGGTTTTGCGAGTCGGGACGGTCGCCCTGCCAGTTTTATGGTTTTTCCATTATAAATCGGGCAGTACTCATCAGGATCATCCATACGCCCGCGCAACTTTCGCCTGGCTGTGCACCCCCCGCCGCAATTGCCGACATGCTCGCAGTCCCGACAATAGTTCGGGATACGATGGGATGATTGAAACTGAGGCGCTTCAAAAATAGCTTCTTTTTTTTCGACCAAGTCATCAATGGTGAGATCCGAATCCGGCCAGTAAACACATGCTTTCAGTTTTCGATCCGGCGTTACGCGCATGCTTTTTCCACCACAGGGGGTTCCATTGAGTCCGTTCAGGCCCAAAAAGGTGTTAACCAGTGGCTCGGTAACGGAGATAATATCGCTCTGATCAAAGAGCGTTTTATATGCGTCCCAGTACTGCTCAAAACTCGGTAGATATGCTTCGGTATACATCGGCTGGTAGGTGTTTACACGAAACCCGGCACCAAGTGAGTCAGCCAGTCGGGCAAGATTGCCCAGGTCTTTATAGTTGAGATTCATCAGAACCGCCAGAACCGACACCCGGATTCCCAGCGCGTGACATCTTTCGATACCCTTCATCACGGTGTCCCAATTACCTTGGCCCCGAAATTGGTCGTGTCGGAACTGATCCGGGAAATCGACTGAAAACTCGACATCATCAAAGTACTTCAGCTTCTCATCAGGCGTAATCGACAGCGTGTAACCATTGGAAGCCAAGGTCATTTTAATTTTGCGGCCGTGCAGGAAGTCTAATATTTGGAAATACTCCGGATTGAGTCCGTTTTCACCAGTACCGAAACCAATGGAGCTTATATCGAGACTGTTGCATACGTCTTGCACATCGGCCAGTGTCAAATTGTTAATCCTATCTTGATCTCGATAGCAATGCGCACAATGTAAATTACAATTGCTTGTCAGACCCATTCCCAAGGAAACCATTTTTCTTCTCCTGTGTAAGCCCATTCGCTTCCATCCGATATTAATTTTTATCCATATATATGCTCAAAGATGGATTGTCGTCGTTCCTGCGCGATAATCGCTTTGTTCAAATTATGTCTTGAATAGATATTTTAAAGGCACCAAAAACATATGGTATGTGGCCAGGATCGTGCCTCGAAGCGTTCCTGTTACTTTCGATTTACCGATACGCCGACGGTAGTTAATCGGCACACTTTGAATCCGCAGCCCATTGCGAGAAGCCTTTACGACCATTTCCACCGGCCATCCATAGGTCATTTGCTCCATGTTCAGACCGAATAAGTTTTGAGATTTAATGGCACGAAAGGATCCAATATCGGTTATATCTAGCCCGTAAAGAAGCCGCAGTATGAATACGATCAATCGGTTTCCCAATCGACCATGCAACGGCATGGCGCCTTTTTCCATTTTGCCTTTGATGCGGCTTCCGATGACAAGATCCGCATGATTGTCTAAGATAGGACCCACAACTGTTTCCAGCTGGCCGGGATCATCACTTCGATCGCCGTCCAAAAATACGATGACATCGGCATCGGTAGCCATTGCACCTGCCAGACAGGCTGCCCCGTAGCCGGCTTGTGGTTCAGAAATCACCCTGGCGCCAGCCCGAGAAGCCTGTTGGGCTGAATCATCGGTGGACCCATTGTCAACAACGATGATCTCATGAACCCGGTCCTTGGGCACAGCTCGAACAACTTCCCCAATGGCGGGCCCTTCGTTGAGTGTCGGTATGACCACGGCTATTTTCATGTTAATCCGTTACACCGTGTAGTAGCCATTTGTCTCCTCAAGGTTTGTATTGACTCCTGAAAAGGAACCGCTCCAATTGATAGCCACTATCATAAATGGGTTCCGTAAAAGCCAGGGTATGCGAGGCACCCTGTTTTATTGAAGTTGAATTTTCTTAATATGAAACCGATCACCAAGAGTACTAGGAGGGGCAGGTATTCAACCAGTATAATCCATATAGGCATAACTCCCAGAGGTGATGTATATTTTAAATAGGACAGGGTTACTGTACAGGCAAAAATAAGCCAGGCTGGGCTGGGATAGAATATCAGAAATGGAATTATCAAGATAACATACCAAGGGTGAAGGGCCGCCGGCATCAAAAGCAGCAACCACCCTGTTAACAGATACGCATGCCACAATACCTGGCTGTCTTTTTTTTCTTTGAGAAAAACAAATCCGCCGGCGACAGCAAGGGCGAGAATGAACACCAGTGACAGCAAGTAGTAATCCAGACCCGGGACCAGGCCCATCACAAGATACTTTAAACCCAAATTAAAACTTTCGTAGGGGTTTTTTAGATAGACCGGTAAAAACCCCGACAGATGGCTGCCCGCCCCCACAAAAGGCAGATAGAACAATACGACGGTTGCTGCAAAGACAATGATGCCTTTAATTCTGCTGCCCCGATTTAATAGCGCCGCAAGCAGGAGTGCCGGATACATTTTAACCGTGGCCGAAAGGGCTATCATGACAATGGCCGGTAATTGTTTGTGGATGGTATGTAAATAAAGCGCGGTCACCACCAAAAACACGGCAAGCCCTTCGAGATGCCCGCTATAAGCTATTTCTATGATGACCAGAGGATTCCAGGCATAGATGATGATTCTGGTTGAGTTTAATCCCCACCTTTGAAGCAAGGCGACCAGCACCAGCAACGTCAATACATCGAAAAACACCATGATACCCTTGTAACCGTTAACACTATCTCCCACCAAGAGGTAACATAGCCGGAAATATAACTGAGACCCGGCTGGATAAAGGGTCAGCGCTGCTTTGCGGTTGAGATTTGGGTAAATCTGATCATCCCGCAGATGTTCCAGTTCATCGGCTTCCGGTGCAAAAAGGTAGGGATTTATGCCGTTTTGCTGCACGCGTCCGTCCCAGATATAGCGATACATGTCGTTGGACAGGACGGCCGGATCCTCGGCGATCAGCACCAACCTGAAAACCATCGCTGAAAAAAGGATGAGAATGGTCAAGCCCCAGGATTTTTTCTGCAGGCCCTTCATTCTTAATGTCAGAAAGATGCTGACAAAATAAAAAAGGCTCAGCAATAGAAATAGGATAACATATATCTGGAGCCCCGATAGACCGGAAAAAACAGGTACGCGTTCATAAAGATCAAAATTGATGGCATAGATTACGCCTGAAAGGATCCCTATCCCACCGATGGCTGTGAAAAGCAGCCGGGAATTACGACTTGGGGCCTGTTTATGATTTGTTTGGTCCATAGCCGTGTTTCAATGAGAGAAAAGAGACATAGAAAAAACCTGACGTGTAAATGAGCAGAAAGGGACTAATCAGGAATTTGCTGAATAATAGAAAAAGGACGAGTCCCACCAGGGAATAACAGCCTAAAAAAAATTCCAGAATCGTTATGGAGTTCACTGGGATCGCATAAGATTTATCCCGCCAGTTATCCCAGCGATCCATAATTCCGTATTTCGGGGTTCGAATAAAACGACTGTCGATGCCCATCAAAGCTTCTAAAACAGCCTTGGAGTTGTTTACGGCAACACCGGTACCCAAACACATGAGAAAGGGAAGATACAGAATACGGCGCCACCAATCTGGATAGAGGAGCCGTTGAGAAAATATGTACAAGGACGACGGCCCAAAAGTCGCCAGGCAGAGGAGGGTAAAAACCATCACAGGATACGTCAGATTATCGGTAAATCTTTGGGACAATAGCATGGGAATCGATGTGACCACAACCAGCAGCATCATGGGATGAACCAGATAATGTGTCAGATGTAGGAATGCCTGGATTTTTACCATCAGGGACAAATCACTTCGGTAAATTTTCCCGAGATTTTTACGGGCCGTCTGAATCGAACCCTTGGCCCAGCGAAACTGTTGAGATTTGAAGGCCATGATGGTCGGAGGGATCTCCGCCGGACAGACAATTTCGGGTGCAAACATCAATTTCCAGCCCTTCAACTGGGCCCGATAGCTCAGATCAAGATCTTCGGTGAGCGTGTCGGCCTGCCACCCGCCGGCATCATCGATAGCTCGTCTGCGCCAGATGCCCGCTGTCCCGTTGAAATTCATAAAAAAACCACTCCAGGCCCGGGAGGCTTGCTCTACGCCGAAATGCCCGTCAATGCCGATGGACTGGGCCCGGGTCAGGAGCGAATAACCCGGATTCAAATGCCCCCAGCGAGTTTGAAGCATGCCCACCCTGGAATCCGAAAAATAGGGAATTGCCCTTTTCAAAAAGTCCTGGCAAGGTTCAAAGTCCGCATCGAATATGGCAATGAACTCTCCTTTGGCATCTCGGCAGCCTTCGCGCAGAGCCCCGGCTTTGTATCCTTGTCGGTCATGGCGGTACCGACAGGTGATGTCAAAACCGCGTGCAAAAAATTCCTTCACGATGTCCCTGGATATTTCAGCAGTCTCATCGGTTGAATCATCGAGCACTTGGATTTCAAGTAGCTCTTTGGGATAGTCAAGCCGACAGATAGACATGATCAGACGTTTGACAACATAGCGCTCGTTGTAAATCGGTAGTTGGATGGTAACTCGGGGCCACCCTTTATCGATCAAATCACGCTGAAAGGATTTTTTTAGCTCAGCTTGACGCTGCATTTCCTTGGGGTGGTTTCGCCGATAGAAGACCATCAATATATAGCAGTTGAGACCGTAGACGAGCAGGCAAAGCAACGCCAATAAATAAACAGCCAAAATGATAGTCTGAATCGTGTTCATAAGTCTTTAGAATTTAGATGCAGATAGGAACCGGCTGGACGTTACCGGCACAGTATCCGGATCGGTCTATGCTTTGCGGGCCACCACGCACACAATCCCGCTGTGCAGCTCCTGGAAGTCGATCTTGAATCCCAAACCCTTGAGCGTGGCGTAGGTCCAGGTTGGGGATATGCGTACTTTTTTATAAGTGCTTATTTTTTGATTCCAATGTCCGCCACACCTCTCATGAATAATGTCGTATATATCCACTTCGTGTTTGCGAAATTCGAGATAACAGGTAAAAATCCGATCTGCATCGCTGCGAACCGGTATAAAGCGTTTCACTCCCTTCAGTTCCGGAGTCAGATCCCGAAACGAAAGGATCAGGCGCCCTCCACGCTCTAAATGTTTATATATTTGGCTGAACAGGTGATCCACCTCATCCAGCCCTCTGAGGTGGGTCAGGGTGTCGCCCATGCAGACACACAGTTCGGCTTCTGCAGGACTGTAGAGCGTGAAATTCAGCAGGTTATCGCAAACCACCTTGACCGACAGGTCACCAGCTAAGCTTTCAAGTTCTGACAGCATCTGTCTACTTAGATCCATGGCAATTACATTGTAGCCAACCTCAGCCAGGGGAATCGTCTGAAAACCAGTACCACTGCCAAGATCCAGTGCGCAAGCACTGCCTGTTGGCCGTATCTGGTGATAACGAAAGAACTCTCGATTTTCTTGCAGTTGGGTGGCACGTCCACCATACAGCCAGGAATAATGATATGCCAGGAAATTATCATAATGTTCTTGAACGCTGGCCATTTAATTGACTCCTGCAGGGTTGAGATCTTTTTGCTTGTTGCAGCACTGTCGAAACAAGTAGAGCCTTTTTATGTATTCTGTGTTAAAATAAAAGAGTGGAACAAGGATCACGTTAAGATCGCGCGAAATCTGTATTCGGATACCGATCACAGGTGGTTGATTCATGGTTTTATTAACAAAGATCAACTATTTGTGTCAATAAATTACTACAATGTAGCAACTAAGCATCCGGTGCTGCCGGAAGATCATGCGCTGCATCTTTAATAGGGTTGAAGAAGTTTGAAAGGCACTTGCACTACATGTGCCTTATTGTTTTTTATAGGATCGGTGGCTGTATCGGTACCAAAAAGCGAAACCGGGAAATGATATGTGGCGTTCATAGGTCATGATATGTCCAAAATGCTGGCCGCTGAAGGGATTCACGCAGAGGTAACCAATGATACCTGATGCCTTAGGCGCGATAGCAGGGGCAACCCAATGGAACAATAAGGAAATTGTTTTACATTCAGGATTTTAGCAGTTAAAATGAAATCCTGTCATGCCAAATAAATTCAATATAGCGTCGTCTAGCGTTATCGTAACCTATATTCTTTGCTGCTTAATTGCGGCCTGCTCGCCGTTGAGCCCGCCGTTGTCGCCGAGCGTTGGTAAACCGGAGAAGATGAGCAAGCCTTTAGAATTCGACCATTCCCACAAAGAATTCGATAAACTTCTGCAGAAATACGTTATCGACGGCTGGGTCGATTACAGCGGAATCCTCGCTGAATCAGAAGCACTAGACCGCTATGTCAAATCGATCGGGGCGGTCAACGTCAATCATCTGGAAACGTGGCACCGGAACCAAAAGCTGGCCTATTGGATTAATGCCTATAATGCACTGACCCTCTTGGCAATCATCGAGAGATACCCGATCAAGGGTCGCACACTGATCGGCCTTTTTTTTCCTCAAGATAGCATTCTTCAAATATCCGGCATTTGGAATCGGTTGGAATTCAAGGCCGGCGGTCGATCCCTGACATTGGGCCAAATCGAGCATGAAATTTTAAGAAAATTTTTCGATGAACCCAGAATACATTTTGCCATTGCGTGCGCCTCCAGGAGTTGTCCGGCGCTCAGGTCCGAAGCTTACCGCGCCGAAACGCTGGACCTTCAACTCGACGAACAGACCATTGCGTTTGTCAATGATCCGATGCGGGGTGTTCGCTGGGATACGGCCAAGAAGCGGCTTTATATCTCAAAGATCTTTAAATGGTTTAAAGAGGATTTCAAGATAAAGAAGGTCTCTTCTGAAGCCCTTTCCCGATCGGCAATGGTCGACAATCCAGTGCTGGCGTTCATCGGGCCTTACATTCGCACAGATACGGTCAAGGATGCGATGGCCGGCAGCCAGACGATACCGGTGTCGTATCTGCCCTATGACTGGCGCTTAAATGACCTGGCCCTAAAAGAATAACGACCCCCAAATCATATCGGCACGGATGCTTAATCTTTTTAAAACAGTTCGCTTACGTTCGAAGATTCTTCTGCAGGCCTTCTTGGCGCGATTGATTTTTGCAGGAATCGTATTAATGGTGCTTGTCGGTGATGCCCCGGCCACTTTCAATCTGAGTGCTTCTCAGCTGCAGCAGTTAATGGACGGGGAGGTGCTGGTTGCCGTAAGCAATGCTGACGGGCCATCCAAGGGCATGGTGGAAGCAACGATTTTAATCGATGCGCCCGTAAAAAACATCTGGCAAATCATGACCGACTGCGATGAAATCCCGACCTTCGTTCCCGGCGTCAAATCTTGCCAAGTTTTGTCTGCAGGCAAAAACTGGGAAATCATACGCCACGAAGTCAAATGGATTTGGCTTCTGCCTAAACTTAGTTACGTGTTCCGGGCCAGCTATCAAGAGAATCAACAAATTGATTTTGTCAGAATCGAAGGTGACTTGCGGGAAATGAGGGGGACCTGGCGCTTGAGCCCTTTGAATACTGGCAACCAAACCATTGTGCAATATCGCGTTTATCTTGATCCAGGTTTTTTTGTTCCCCAATGGATCGTAAGACGGTCGCTCAAGGGTGACCTGCCGGCGGTGCTGATAGCGCTGCGCACAAAAGTCTTGAACAGCCGGCCCGATCAATAACCCCTGGCATACATCCAGGGCATTTAGACCGAAAAATGATTTCTATTATTATCCCGACGCTTAACGAAGCGCATACCATTGGGCCATGCCTTGCGAGACTCGCTGAACAAAACGAACCCCATGAAATCATGGTTGTCGATGGTGGCAGCCTGGATAATACGATGGCCATTGTCCAAGATTATCCAGGGGTCAAACGGCTGCGTGCGTCTAATGCCGGCCGGGGCGTACAGATGAACCAAGGCGCCGATGTCGCCACAGGAAATCTCCTATTGTTTCTGCATGCCGACACATTCTTGCCGCCGGGTGGACTGGCGATGATTAAAACACGTATAGGGAAGAACGGTATTGTAGCGGGATCCTTTTCGTTGAGTTTCGATTACCAAAACTTTTTTCTGAAACTATACGCGCGCTTTAGCCGGATCAATCACATCCTTTTTACTTATGGCGACCAGGGATTGTTTATGACCCGGCACGTATTTGAGAAAGTTGGCGGGTACGCCGAAATTCCACTGATGGAGGATGTGGTAATCCAGAAAAGCTTGCGCAAGACCGGTCGTTTTATCAAGATTCAGCACCCCGTGGTCACTTCTGCACGACGTTATCTTTCAAATGGTATCATTCGCCAACAGCTTTTAAATACGGGGCTTGTATTGCTTTATCATGCCGGTGTCGCTCCCGAAAGACTCAAACGCTTTTTCTAAGGATCATAGGCGATGCAAAGGAGAATTAACCCATGAGCACACCCAAATGGCGAACCGTCAATCCGTCAGGTAATAGACGGGTAATCGTTACCAAAGAGCTGCCCGGCCAACGCTGGTTGGATATATTGACTGCTGCCGACTGTCGGGTGGAAATTTCGAGCTCCAACGATGTGCTGCGCGTCAGTGATATCAAAACTGCTTTGGGAACCCGATGTGATGGCGCCATTGGGCAATTGACCGAGGACTGGGGGGATGAATTGTTTGCGGCGCTCAAAACGGCCGGTGCCCAAGTTTACAGCAATTATGCGGTTGGGTTCAATAATGTCGATGTAGAGGCAGCTACCCGGCACGGCATCCCGGTGGGTAATACGCCCGGCGTTTTGACCGAAACCACCGCTGAAATGGCGGTGGCCTTAACCTTTGCCGCTGCCCGTCGCGTTGGCGAATCGGAGCGTTTCCTGCGGGCCGGGAAATACAACGGTTGGCTGCCAACTCTTTTCCTGGGTGAACTGTTGTGGAATAAAACCCTCGGCATCATCGGCGCCGGGCGGATCGGGTATGCCTATGCCCGCATGATGGTTGAAGGCCACAAGATGGACCTGATTTACTACGATATTTACCAAAATCAGGCCCTGGAAGATCATATGAAGGTTTATTCCCAATTTCTGCAACAGCAGGGATTGCCGGCGGTCAAGTGTAAGCGGGCTGATCGAATCGAAGAGGTGCTTGAGGCCGCTGACGTTATCAGCATTCACACCGTTTTGGACGATTCTACGCACCACCTCATCGATGCCCGAAGTCTGGCGCTGATGAAGGCCAACGCTATTTTAGTCAATACCAGCCGCGGGCCGGTCATCGATGAAACCGCGCTGGTTGCCCATTGCCAAAAGCATCCGGATTTTAGAGCCGGCCTGGATGTGTTTGAAAATGAACCGGCGATGAAACCGGGTCTGAAGGACTTGGAAAATGTGGTCATTGTCCCCCATATTGCTTCCGCGACCAGTTGGACCCGCCAGGGTATGGCGACCCTTGCCGCCAGCAATGTTGCGGCAATTTTGATGGATTACCCGGTATGGCCGGGATCCGATATCCTGCCGTTCCTATCGCCCTCCCCTCCCCAGGCGGCGCCCAGTATTCTCAATGCAGCGGCGTTGCGCCTGCCAAGCTATCAGGCTTAATCCCCTTACATGAGAAGGATTAGCCCGGCGACCCAGGTCATCGATTCTGCGTCCGATGCCTGCTGGCGCGACGCTGGTTTGGCAGGCCAACCTGCAGATTGCAGCATGTTGCTGACATTGATGCCAAACCCAGACATAGAGGGTCGGGCAGATTGGGGGTTGCGGCATTCGGCATGCTCGGAAAGGCTACGGCAGTCCGCATGGTCATGGCAGAATATCTCTTTGCAGGACCCACCGGCAAATGCTTTTGAACCGGTGTACCCCATGCTTGATGCGTTCATCTCGACTCCGGCGACGATTTCATGAAGCAGTTGCATTACTTCCCGACGCTCTTCTGAAAACATTACCGCGGTTGGAATGTCGATCCTAACGACGATGGCATGCTCACTCTTGGCTTGCCATTTTCGGAAACCGGCAGGGCCTGAAACATGGGGTGGGCAACTCGGCGCCAAGCCGTAGTTTTCGCAGGGGGGATCCCCGTTACATAGATTCGCCAAATCATCGTCCACCACGATATCTGCCGATGAAATAAATCGGGCATCACTGGCACCCAATTGGATTGCCGTCTGAACCAGGTTGTTGAGGTTTTCTTGGGCTATTGGCATTTCGTTTTTAGCCTTGGTAATCTATGCATCCAAGGAACAGGTTGTTTTCGACAATTTAACCGTCAACGACTTTGTGTTGCCCCGGAATGGATTTGTCAGTGTTGCCTCTGTTTACACCTATCCGGAGAACACCAATGCCATTGCGACTGTTCTCACTGAAGTTGAAGGTGCCGATGGCTCTAAGGCCCCTTACTCGGCGCGGCTGCGCCGGGACGTCCATTCGCGTAGAATTCGACCGTATCGCCGGACGTAGGATTTGAATTGAACTGCAAGCTCATAATTGGCCGGCGTAATCAAAAGCGTTAAAAAAGTCGCACTGGTCAAGCCAGCGACAAAAGCGGTAGCCATGGGTGCCCAAGAAATCGATCGGTTGGGTATGCCGATTGCCATGGGCAGCAAACCCAACATGGTCGTGATGGTCGTGATCAGCACCGGCCGCATTCTGGCAGCGCAGGCTTCCATGATCGCTTCGCGTAGCACTTTATTTTGCCGAACACGTACATTGATGAAGTCGATAAGTAGCAGGGCATCATTTACGGCGATACCGGCCAGGCCAATAATCGCCAGAAAACTTCCCACCGTGAAAGTGGTGCGGGTCAGAAACAAACCGACCACAACACCAATTAAAGCATAGGGAATTGCGGTAATAATAATCAGGGGCTGGATATAATCTTTGAATTGTGAAGACAGCACAAGATAAATCGCAAGGATGGCGATTAAAAAAGCAAATGTCAAAGATCGATAGGATTTACTGGTCGATTCAAACTCGCCTCCATATGATAGTGACACCCCTGAGAACTGAGGCTGGATGGTCTCGAAGAATTGATCAACCAGAACTTTTACCCGGGCCGGGGACAGGCGGGACCCGGGTTTGATGTCTGCGGTTAGGGTCAGCGTCGGCTTGCCCTTATAGCGCGACAAAACATTCGGTTCGGACGTGTAGTGAACGTTTACCAAATCTCGGAAATGTACTGGCGCGGCGCTATCTTCAATGGCGACCAGGTTTAAGACTTGTTCGGGGTTCACCATCGCGCCCGGAAAAAACTGTCCGCCGTCGCTGGCGCGGGCGATCCTAACCAACAGGTCGACCTCTTCGTCGGGGGCACGAAAATCACCAGCAGCAATTCCATAAAGCGCACCTGCCACTAACCGCGTAATGTCACCCGGTTGCAGGTTATATTCATAGATCGCATCCTGCTTAGGAATAAAGCTCAGGGTTTTGTGAAATTCAGGGCGGTCATCATCCAGATCGATTAAATCGGCCAGTTGGGGATCGGTTCGCATATGGGCCAGGATGAGATCATTGACCTTCAACGCGCTTTCAAGAGACATGGCGGTCACACGGATATTGACTGCTTTGCCTGTTGGAGGTCCGTCGCTTTCTTTGAAAACTTTAACGACCGGTTTAAATGCACTCTCGGCATACGTGGTGTCAACGTGGCGCCAAATGGTTTGACGCATGAATTCCAAGTGTTGCATCGGATCATTTTTGGGGTTTTCAGGAAAATTCTGATAACGCTTTTCTGGTAAGGTAACAACTATCTGGCCAAAATTGCTACCATTGTGTTGCGTATAATCTTCATCTTCGTAAAACCCGGCGCTGCCCGCCGTTGATTGCGCTTGCCCTTCACCCAGCGACATAATCAACCTGGAGATGTCCCGCACGATGGCATCCGTTTTTTCAATCGAGGTGCCTACCGGCGCGGCGATGGTGACATGGTACCGAAAATAGTTGCCTGGAAAAAATTCCACTTTAATAAGCGGGACCACTCCCGTAGCAGACAGAACCAATACCGCAACAGAAGCCAAAAGCAGCACGGTCATGACCGTAAATGTCCAGAACTTATGGTTCAGCAGCCCTTCAACCATTCGCCGGTATACTCCCCAGAATGGGGCAAACAGACCGGTTTGCAGGTGGTGGAAAGGATCGAAGTTTGCCGGGGCACCCTCCGGGTGTGGTGATTTTGACGGACCCCAATCAACGAAATGAACCGGCAAAATAAACAGGGCCTCTATGAGGGAGGCCAACAGGGCAAATGTCACCGTCTTGGGGATGTAGGCAAAAAATTCGCCGGTTGATCCGGTCATGATCAGCATCGGCAGAAAAGCCAGCACCGTGGTGATGGCGGCACTGATCACCGGCAGCATCACCTCAGCGGTGCCGTCGATCACCGCCTCCATTTTGGTTTTGCCCATCTGAAAATGGCGATAAATATTTTCAACAATAATGACCGCATCATCCACCATGATGCCGGTGACCAGGACAAATGCAAACAAACTGATGGTGTTGAGCGAAACACCGGTGGCTTTCATTATGATGATCGTGCATAGAAAAGAAAACGGAATACCGATCGCAGCAATGATCGCATTGCGAAAACCAAGCGTTAACCAAAGGATGCCGATAACCAGGGCCATACCCAGTAGCAGATTGCCTCCAAGCGTTTTGATTGAATCGTTGATTTCAATAACTGAATCGTTGGTAAAAACCGCTTTGATGCCATCGCGACGATGGCGTTCTTCAAATTGCTTGGCTAACTTCTTGACCTGTTTGGATATGGTTACCGCGTTGCCTAAATCTTCTTTGGTTACCAATATGCGAATGGTATTGTCACCATTGACAGAGGGAATCATGGTGGGATCGCGGTGGCTGAGCTGCGCACTGGCCGCTACATCCCTTACTCGGATAAAATTGCCGTCGCCATCCCGACGGATGATAATGTCCAACACCGCCTGCTGGGAATCGAGCCGGCGGCCGGCATCCAGCATGAATTCGGTGTTGTCCCGACGAAAACGACCCGTGGGGATTTTGGTGTTGGCCGTACGAATCGCTTCAGCGACCTGCTGGAAGGTTACGCCGTAGCGGCGCAGGCTCTCGGGATTCAGAGCCACATGAAATTCCGGTTCAAATTCTCCTTCGATTTGCGCATTACGGACATCCGGCACTTTCAAGAGCTGGGTTTTAAGCTCCTCGGCAAACAGCTTCAGGCTTCGCTGGGGCATATTGGCGGATAAATTGACCACCACTACCGGCAACCACATATTGGTGTCCACATATAAAAAGGTGGGTTCATCGGCATTGGCCGGCAGTTCATTTTTGATGTTTAGAATCCGGAACCGCAGTTCCTTGTACAGAGATTCATAATCCGAGTCGTCGATGAATTTCAGCTTCACCGAAGAAAAATTGCGGTATGAGTTGGATTGAATATACTCGACGTTTTCCAGGCCATCTAATGCGTCTTCCACCTTGGAGGTCACCAGCTTTTCGACATCTTCTGCTGAAGCTCCGAAATAAACGGTTTGTACAAAGACTTCGCCCATATCCACGAGCGGCATGTTCTCAAGCGGCGTGTTGATCACGCTGTAACCGCCTGCCACAAGAAGAATGACAAATGCGACATTGACGAATACAGCCTGCCTGATTGTAATCTTAACGATCGCTTTCATGATCTTTATTCAAATATCCAAACGGTTTTGGTTGTCACGCCAGAAATTCCCTTCTTGGCAGGAAGATTAGAATGTCTCAATCAAGCAGGCGGACATCATTCATACTCGCGTGCTTGCCTGAGAATATGTTTTGGCACCTTGCTTTCGATTATCTAATTCACCTTAAGGGTCGTACCTGGTAACAGTTTGCCATCCTCGGCGATAACAACGTATGCATCGTTCTGATCCAAAATAATAATAGGAACCAGTTCCCCACTGTCTTTCAATTGAACCCGTGGATTTTCATAACGGCTAATAACGGCTTCGCGGGGAACCCTAAGACCTGCCGAAGCAATTGATAGCGGCAGTGAAAAAACCAACCCACCGCGTCTTTCACCGTGATAATCCTTTAAAAACAACTCCACATTCATTTTGCGCGTTTTTTCATCAAAAGCCGGATTGATCCAATGAATATCGGCCATCACCGGATGCCCTTCGATATAGGCTTTCAAAGGGCGTGGCATCGCTGAGATAGCATTGATTTCCTCTGAATTGACGACCAGCGGGACCACCAGCCGTCGATAATCGGCAATTTCCACCAAGGGTTCATCTGGTTGAACAATTTCGCCATTTTCCACGAACTTGCGTGTCACCACCCATCCTGCGGGGGCCGTGATACGGTGACGCCGTCGACGTTCCTTGAGTTCTTGCAGCTCGGTCTGATGTTGTGTGATCTGAAGGGCTGTTGATGCCGCCTGCAGCTCAGCTTGTTGGAGGTCTTCGGCGGCTGAATCCCTCCGTGTTTCGGGGGTACTATTTTGCTTAAACAAGGTACTGATGCGCTGGTATTCTTTGTTAAGATAGGCAGCGCGCGACCGGTGGCGTTTGAGGGTCGTCTGCAGAACATCAATGGCGTATTGGGTGCGCTTGATTGTAAAATCGACAAACGTCGTATCAATCACGATGATCGGCAGCGTTGCCGTGATGTCGCCAATCTCATAGTTCACCGCCAATACTTTACCGGAAACCTCGGATGATAGGGTCGCCTTGGTTTCACTACGCGTGTAGCCCTTTAGGGTCACCTCTTTCTGGGCACGTGCCACACGGTAAAACGCCTCGGCCTCAGCCAGATGCGGCGTTAGTAACATGAGGGCCAACATCGCAACAATTGTTCGCATAGCCTTACTCCACTTGTCGATGTCAATTCCAAATAAACAGGTTAGGGCGTTCGCATTTCTGCGTATCGATCTAATTATAAAGAGTTTCTTATGAAATGCAAGTGCGCCTCATAAATTTTCGAACTTGAATCCTGCTTTTACGTTACTGGCTCTCAGGGGGGAAATCATTGGTCAGCGTACCGACGCCAATAATCACATTGTTATCGTTAGTCGCTTCAACGTCAATCTGGTTTAGTCGCAATCAAGGTTGGGCATACGGGTCGTAGCATTATTCGAACCAATTGGCATCACCCCTTTGGGCAAGAGATCTTGTCGACATGGAAGTTCCCACTTGACTGATGTCCCCTTTATTGGTTATGAGCATAAACTTAAAAGCACCACCGATCTTAAACAATTTCACATTCCGGCCGCCATAATAACCGGACGATTCACAAAAACACTCAACCTATTGCTAATGGGCGTTTAAAGGGAATAGCACATGTTCAAAATACACCCCATCGTCATGGGAACCAAAGTTTTCGACAAAAGCATGATGACGTATCAGTTCGGTGCCGGGGAGGAGTATACCATCCCCATCTATTGCTGGTACTTGGAAGGCGGGGACCGCAAAATCCTGGTGGACACCGGTGAAATGAGCCCGGTTCAATCCGAAGAACGCGAGAAGAACATCAATGGAAGAATTTTTACCTTCGAGGACGGGTTGGCCCGTTGGGGCTTGGCACCCGAGGACATCGATGTGGTTATCCACACCCACCTGCACAACGACCATTGCGAAAATGACTACAAGTGTTCCAACGCTGAGATCTATGTCCACGCCAAGGAAATGGAGCGGATCCACGATCCGCACCCGCTGGATTACCGCTACCTGGAAGACTACATCGAAGATGTGGAAGCAAACGGTCAGGTTAAAACCATCACCGCTGACACCGAAATTGTTCCGGGTATCCTTGCTGTGCATACACCGGTGCATACCGAGGCGGTCTGACACTTTTTATCGATACGCCGGCAGGCAAAGCGGCCATAACGGGTTTTTGTGTTATCAATGAAAATTTCAACCCGCCCGTTCAAATCACGGCCATGGAAATGGATGTCATTCCTCCGGGCACCCATGTCAACGTGTATGAGTCCTACGATATCATGATGAAAGTCAAAGCAGCAGCCGATATCCTGCTGCCTCTGCACGAACCTGAATTTGCCTCCCAGGGCACCATTGGGACTTGATAAATCAGGCCACCTTCTGAATAAGGAGCATTTGAATGCAAATGGATATTTCATTTCCAGGCGGGCTAAAAGTGAATTCGACTTACAAGGGCTTTACCGTTGCAACAGATCAGCCCAAAGATGAGGGGGGTGACGGCACCGCACCAGAACCCTATGATCTCGTTCTGGCAGCCCTTGGCACGTGTGCCGGTGTGTACGTGCTCTACTTCTGCCAAGAAAGAAATATTGACACGTCCGGTTTGAAGATGACGCTGGATGCCGAGAAAAATGAAACAACCCACCTGTTCGAAAACATTCGTATCCAGATCGACTTGCCACCCGGATTTCCGGAAAAATACAAATCTGCCGTGATCCGTGCTGCCGAACTTTGCACGGTCAAGCGGAGTTTCACTCAACCACCTCGGTTTACGGTGGCGGCAGCAATCCAGCCATAATTTTTGTAACCTTTTTGAATTCATTGATTCTTAAAGGACAAACAAAGGATAGGAGAAATACAGAATGGCGCTGTTGTCACGAAGATCTTTCCTCAAAACAAGCTTAACAGCGGCCGGAGCAGCCTGTGCCAGCCAGGTGCCTTTGCCAGCCGCAGCCAAACCAAAAGATGACCAGGAATTGGCCACGTTGATCGACATCCGCAAGTGTGTCGGGTGCGAGGCGTGCGTTGAGGCCTGTCGCGAAGTTAATGATTTCAAATACCCCGATCCCCAGAAACCATATCCCAAGATGTACCCCAGTCGGGTCAAGGTGGCCGACTGGTCGGATGATGACAAACGGGAGATACGCGATCGACTCACGCCGTACAACTGGCTAACGATTCAGTGGGCCACCGTTAACATCGATGGCGAAGAGCAAGAGCTCTCTTTCCCCCGTAGGTGTATGCACTGCCAAAACCCACCTTGTGCCGACCTTTGTCCCTGGGGCGCGGCCCGTAAACTAGAAAACGGCATCACCGTGATCCATTCGGACATCTGCCTGGGGGGACGCAAATGCCAGGTCGTCTGCCCTTGGGATATCCCCCAACGGCAGACCGGAGTCGGTTTATATCTCGATCTGCTGCCGAGTTATGCCGGTAACGGGGTCATGTTCAAATGCGACCGCTGTTACAACCGCATTGCTGAGGGCGAAGTTCCGGCCTGTATCGAACAGTGCCCTGAAGGCGTCCAGACCATCGGCCCGCGTTCGGAGATTATCGCTCAAGCCCACCGTCTGGCGGACAAGGAAGGGGCTTACATTTATGGCGAAAACGAAAACGGCGGCACCAACACCATCTATCTATCGCCGGTGCCTTTTGAAACCCTGAATCAGACCATCGATAAAGGACCGGGCCGACCCCATTTCGATCCGGTCGAAGACCAGATGGCCCATGCCGACAACCTGGCCAAAGCCATGCTGATCGCACCGTTTGCCGGTCTTGCGGCGGCTGCAAGCCGCGTTTATAAAGCCACCAAGAAAATGAACAAAGAAGCTGAGGAACAAAATGACGTCGGCTAAAACACTGCAACCGTACATCGAACAGAAACTCGTCAAACCGATCTATCTCGTGCTCCTCTTCATGATGGGGTTGACCGGATTCGCCCAGATGCCCATCTTCAAACGCTACTACATTGCAGATATTCCCGGCTTGGCCTGGACGGCCAAGTTTTATGTCACCCATTACCTGCACTATATGGGCGCTATACTCCTTTTTTCCCTGGTTGTTTATGAGATTGTGGTTTATTTAGGCTTGATGCGCCGGTCTTATGCCCTGAGCCGGTCAGCTTATGTCAGAATAATTCTTTTGACAGCGATTATGGTAACCGGCATTTTTCGCGTCCTGAAAAATTTGCCGGATATCGTTTTCTCGCCCGACTTCACGATGCTGATCGATATATCCCATCTGGCTCTGATGCTTTTGTTGATAACCTTTGGTATTGTTTTCAGCATCAGCAAAAGCAGGTGGCTGATCCCCAAATCGACATAATAAACAACTACCTGATTAGCGGAAGAATTCATTTTTGCTGCGAGGTGAGGCAATTAAAGATCAAGTAATTGGAATTTTAAGATAACTTTTAAAAACACACTTGCCGAGGTACTGGATAATGCTTAACTTGGTAACAATCAAAAGATATGATTGAGACGGAAGACTCATTGACCGCTATTGTAGAAACGACGATAGCGTGTGTAATGTGCGTACTTATTCCTACGATATAATGATCATAAGCTATTCGAAAGGAAAAGCAGTCCAATGCCCATCTATGAATACAATTGTGAAGCGTGCGACAAAGACTTTGAAAAGCTGGTCTTTAAAGGGGACGATGAAAAAATCTGTTGCCCGTGCTGTGGAACCGACAAGGTGAAAAAACTGATAAGCGCCAGCTGCTTTATGGGTGAAGATAGCATCGGGACCTGCAGTACGAGTGCGCCCAAAGGTTTCTCCTGAGCGGGCTAACAGGAAAATGGCGGTCGCCATTTAAATAGCCCAGTCTAAGAAATTATTAATTTTTCAGTCTTTGACGTTAGCCAACCGAGGAAACCGTTACAGTGACATTCTGCATAAACCATCCGGAAATAGAGACCCGTTTCGCCTGCATGAAGCACGACATCTATCTATGCGAAGACTGCCTGGAGTGCCGTGATCCGGACATCTACTGCAAGTTCCGGACGAGTTGCCCGATCTGGTTTTTGACCAAGCGCAAGGGCAATCTCGATGAAATTGTGAATGAGGCCGAAAAAGACGACGATTCAATTGATGCGCTCAGAAAAGCCCAGGCAGGATAGCTTTACCTGAAACGTCCCACCCGTTAATTTATTGAATCGCCTGATTAATACATCTATCGACTTCCCGAAACGGTGCAATTTTATTTGCACTGTCAACCAGCCTGACTTTGATTTATCATATTGATTTTATTATTTTATTCGCACTTGATTAAAACTATGTCAATTTTGGTTGCATCCCTCCCTATAGAATTTTCCCTATTCGTCACAATCACATTCCATTTAATTTCGTAATTTTTTCTTGTAACCAATTCAATCCTCCAACCCATAATATTTTGTTTTTTATATATAAACTTATTATAGCCGCTCGCCTCCTAATTTTTTAATAGAATTTATAAGCGGAATAGGTCCGCTAACTTGAGTTACGGAACATAAGTTGCAATCTGCTAATATTGAAAACCACAAAACATTTAATTCATATTCACACATTTAAACAATGGGTCGGAGGGAAACACAATGAAGCTATCAAAAAATGGTTTCCTAATTATTTCATTATTAATTTTGCTTATAGCAGGACAATCTGGTTGCACATCTACTAAACCAAAGCCAAACCTTTCCAGCGCGTTAATTCAATTCGACAATACACAAGAATTGAAGGTTGCCGTTATCCCAGCAGATAATATACCGCACATCAAATGTATCGCCTACGACAAGGGCCGTGGAAGAGCTGCAGCCAAAGGAGCGAGTGAGCTTGGAAAAGACGGTGCGATCGGCGGTTTAACATTACCAATCTATGCGCTTTGGGAGTGTAACGATCCTTGTGCGGGAGCACTGATATTTGTTGGCTTACCGGTACTTATTCCAGCCTGTGGTCTGGCCGGTGCGGTTCTTGGCTCGTCAGCCGGCGCAATAAGCGGTGCCGTAAAAGGGGATTATAGAGAAATACCGATGGAAGAAGAAGGATCCATGGCAAATTTTGCCAATAATGCATCTGCTATGATGGGTTTAAACAAGGCCTTGGCAGAGCATCTATCAAAAATGGGTCAGGATTTGACCAATAGCAATTATACAACCCTAAACATAGGAGATGTTAACAACGATTTTGACGTAATACTCAAGGTGGGCATAACCAGCTTAATATTTAAAGGGGAAATCGAGCGAGATCCTGATATGAGTTTTGAGACTGAAGTCTATGTTGAAGCAACAGATTCGACTGAAAAAGTTCTTTCCTCCGATATCTATCATTTTGTCAGTAATGAGATTAGCTTATCAAAATGGAATAAGAAAAAAGGCCAACCCTTACACAAAGAAATCAACCGCTGTTATCAAGACATTAGCAAAAGAATTATAATAGATATGTTTTCGCTGAATGAGTAGTTCATGGTTCAACTTCGATTTTACCGAAGATTTCAAAGAATGGATTAGTGCTGATTTTGATATCCCATCTGCACTGACACGAATCGCCAATTTATGCCAGTAATCAGCAATTTTCATTCACATGGACCTTCCTAATTCTTGTGGAAATGCTAGTAGTTTCAAATAAAAAGAACACCTGGAAGTCCGATGAAACTTACCAGGTGCTCATCAATATAAGATCGGTATTATAAATTATTCTTTTTTAGCTTTTTCGGCCTCTCCTTTTAAAACTGCTTCGCGGCCATACAAATCTCACTTTTTCACAGGCATCTTTAAAAAAATTTCTTATAGTCTCCTCTCCTGTTTATAGGTCGCCTTTTTCCAGTTCTATTCTGTAGCGCGGTAGGGATTCGGGGAAATTTTCCTGGAGAAATACGATCAGCTTTTCTCGGACAAGACATCGTAAATCCCAGGCAATGGGCGATGTTGATGCGCTCATCAAGGCCCGGATCTCGACCGTTTGACTGGAAGCATTTGTAATCTGCAGATTGCATACCTTTTTGTCCCAGAGTTCGGTGTTGTCCAGAATGCGCTGTAGTTCATTACGGATAGACTGAATTGGAGCTTTGTAATCGACATAGATGAAGACAGTCCCCAGGATCGAAGCTGATGTACGGGTCCAGTTTTGAAAAGGTTTGTCGATAAAATAACTTGGTGGCACAATCAGCCGTCGCAGGTCCCAGATTCTAATCACAATGTAAGTCAAGTTGATCTCTTCGATCCAACCCCATTCATTTTCAACAATTACGACATCGTCGACTCTGAAAGGTTGGGTGATCGCTATCTGAAGACCGGCAAAAAGGGTTGCAATACTTTTCTGTGCTGCAAAGCCTATAATAATACCGATAATTCCGGCCGACGCCAGGAGGCTGGTCCCAAACTGGCGAATCTGTTCAAAGGTCATCAGAAAGGTCGAAAACGAAATGATCAGTACCACCGCGACCAGAACTTTTTCTATGATCCGTATCTGGGTATGAACCTTACGAGCTTTCAAGTTGTCAGGAATGTTGATTATGTAACGGCTCCCGATATAATTTTCACCGACTTTTATCAGCCGGATCAAAAGCCAGCTAAGGGTAATGATAAGCCCGAGGTTAAGGATATGGTTAAAGACATCTATCTGATTTTGTTTGAGTGGTACGATTATAGACAGATTGGTTTTGATGATGACCAAAATTAAAAATAATATCATGGGTAGCAGGATCTTTTTGATAATATACCATGACCTGATCTTCGATTCTGCTACGGTCTTGTTCTGACTCATGGTGTTTCATCTCCACCGGCTATTAGATCATTCAAGTTAACATGATATAAAAAAACGCGCAGAGTATAGCCATATGTCTCCGCTATTCATCGATCATGATTCCGCATACAATCATGTTGGACTGCCGCTCCTCGCTATAGGGACTTTCATCCTGATTTCCTGGCTCTTTTTCGTTTTATTTTTGCAGACACTAAAACCGGAAAACGAATTATACCTATTTCTAAGGAGTATTGAACGCAAGTTTATGGTTGATAGCAATCACACTGAACCTTATAATATTTCCCAATCCATTGACAATTACAATCGGTCGTAGCGTGCCCATATCGCACTTTGGACACAGGGCAGTAATCGTATTGCCCGCCAAGTTAGTGTATAGTTTCTGTATAGCTTCAAGATATCATGATTAATGGCTGTCAGGTCAAGTCAATCTTCTGTGCCGGGTTTGTAAAGTCATGCCCGTCTATTGACAGATCAATTCATAAATGAGTTAACATTTACAATTCACAGCCCGTTATAACCATTTGATATTCGATATATATTTGTTGTTCTATTCAATAAATACAACCTATACTGCTTGGCTGGCAAGCATCATCATTTTGAAAAAACCTGTGTAATTTTAATTGGTGGCAATTTGGATCAGGTAATCAAGCTGATTCGTTCTTGGGGGGTTGCAGCACCCCTTATGAGTGTATTGTTAATGATTACCCAGGCGATTATAGCTCCACTTCCCGCATTTTTAATAACGGCCGCCAACGGTATGATTTTCGGTAGTTTCTGGGGAGCACTTATATCCTGGATTGGGGCGATGATGGGGGCGTTGACATCCTTTTACATTGCACGTCTTTTTGGAAAGGTGGCTTTAAGGAAAATTGTCCCTAACCAGAAAACTGTCGAATTTATTAGACACGCAGGTGAAAAAAAGGGGTTCTATGTTATTCTTCTATCCCGATTGCTGCCTTTTATTTCCTTTGATATTATCAGCTACATGGCAGGAATGAGCGGCATCCGCCCCTGGGCTTTTATCTTAGGTACAAGTTTAGGCATGCTCCCCGCTACGATTGTCTACACGGTTATCGGCCATGAAATTCCGGTTATGGAGACAAACTTCCCACTCCTTTTAACGTACACGACTGTTTTTATCTTTATTCTGATCGTATTTTCTCTTGTTCAAGGCGTCCGAAAGAAGGAGTGATTTTATGGGGGCAAATCAGATGTTCACAGATATCATTCGTCTTTTTCGTATTGCTTGAGTTTCTTATGGAGTGTTTTCCTGGTGATACCCAGCCGACGTGCAGCTTCACTTTTATTGCCTTCAGCCGCTTCCAGAGTTTTCATTATGGCCATTTTTTCAACTTGATCCAAAGGTATATCGTAGGTGCCGGCTTCAAAATCCGAGATTGGCGTAGTTGAAGTTGAATCAGAAATGATAGGCAAATCAGCAACGTCAAGATATTCGGAACGAGCAAGGACAACCCCTCTTTCGATAGCATTCATCAATTCTCGTACATTACCCGGCCAGTCGTGATTAATCAATCGGTTCATCGCCTGAGGCGTGAAACCTTTCAGGCTTTTACGGTTTTTGTCCATAAACAGCTTTATGAAACGTTGGGCCAGCAAAGGGATGTCTTCTCTACGCTCGCGCAAAGGAGGTATCTCAAGGCTGACAACATTTAAGCGATAATAAAGATCCTCGCGGAAACCACCTTCACGGACAAGGGCTTCGAGATCCTTGTTGGTGGCAGTGATAATCCTTACGTCCACATTTATGACATCTTCACCGCCGACGCGCGTTATTTCTCTTTCCTGCAGGACGCGAAGCAGTTTAACCTGCATGGTCAAGGGCATCTCGCTGACTTCATCCATGAAGAGGCTCCCGCCATTCGCCTGAAAAAAACGGCCTTCTTTGCGGCGCTCGGCCCCTGTAAATGCACCCTTTTCATGACCGAAAAGTTCGGATTCGAGTAGTGTTTCAGTGATGGCCGCGCAGTTGATTTTAATAAAGGGTCCGTCCTGGCGATGGCTGTTAAAATGGATGGCTCCGGCAATTAATTCTTTCCCGGTGCCGGATTCTCCGGTAACCATCACCGTGGCTTCGGAAGGCGCCACCTGCGCAACAGTTTCAAGTAAGTTGACCATCGCTGGACTGCTGCCAATAATATTTTGCCGGTCGAACTGCTGATCAAGACTGGCCTTTAAAAGGCGATTTTCCTCTCTCAACCGGATATGCTCCATGGCCCGTTCGATAGTCAATTTCAATTTATCAAAATCGAGCGGTTTTGTAAGATAGTCGTAAGCTCCTTTTTTCATGGCATCGATCGCAGTGTCAACCGAGGCATATGCGGTCATAATCACAACGGGGATTGCCGGATTAAGTTCCTTAATTTGAGCCAGTGCCTCAAGCCCTGAAATCTTAAGCATGCGCACGTCCATCAAGACCAAATCAAAGGCTTGTTTCTTAACCGCTTCGATGGCAGTTTCACCGTCGTCGGCTTCAAAGGTATTATGGCCCCACCGACTGATCAGGGTTTTTAGCATGGTACGATGCGCTGCATCGTCGTCGACAATTAACAAAGAATTCTGTGACTTCATAAACCTTCCTATTCGATCGAATTAGGTAAAACTATGGTTACAACAGTACCCTGATCAGGTGGCGATGCTACCTTTATTTCGCCTCCATGGGATTCAATAATATTGTGAACAATAGCAAGGCCCAAGCCTGTGCCGGAGGATCTGGTTGTAAAATAAGGATCGAATATATGCACGATATCAGCGGAGTCGATCCCTTTACCAGTGTCTGCCACGCACAGTCGCAGTGCATTGGGGGTATCATCTCTGCTAACGGTTATCGTCAGCCCCCCCCCTGAACTCATGGCTTCAATGGCATTTAGATACAGGTTCAAAAGCACTTGGTTGATCCGGTCTCGATCAAACACCGCAGCGTCAATGTCAGACGAAAGTTCTGTCTTCAGGCGGATCTTTTTGTCAGCCGCTTGTTTTTCAACCAGTTTGAGAGAATCGGTAATAAACGGTTGGATTGAGACTCGTTCCCTTTCGATTTTAACGGGCCTGGAGAATTCGAGCAACTGCCCAACCACTTTGTTCAGCCTTTCCACCTCCTGGATCATGATGGATGCGATCTTCTGGTCATCTGGTACGTCGAGATATCTCTCTTTGAAGTAGGTGGCAAAGCCTTTGATGGAGCTTAAAGGATTCCGTATCTCATGTGCCACACCGCCAGCCAACTTGCCAACCGTTACCAATCGTTGATTTCGGGCAATCTCCTCACGCAACCCACGAACTTCGCTCTGATCAGTGAAAAGCAGGACATGACCTAAGAAGTTATCCCTTTCATCTTTTAAACGAGAAGCACTGATCTCCAATGGCAACCTCACGCCATTATTAAGTGTACATTCTATCTCCTGGCCAACAATCCTCGAGCGCTGATCAAGGTTTGCAACCTGGTCGCACAGTATGTTCGGTAGTGCATGGTCTGCTTGCCGGCCGATTACGTTTTGACCTTTCAGATTGAGAATCGATAAAGCAGCAGGATTGACCGAGACAATTTTTTCCTCAGGATCAATCGCTATCAATCCGATCGGCATGTTAGCAACCAGATCCTCGGAAAACGCCTTTATGCGTGACAAAGATGTGCGCGTCGCCTGGTAGCGCTGGGTCAATAGTAAGAGGACGATACCGCTAAACCCAACCAGGAGGAGAATGGAGGCCATGATAATCGTATGGCGTGTGTCGGCCTTTATGGCGGATTCGACCGTATCCATCTTCAACCCAATGAAGATTGCTAAATCGATCGGCACCTCAGGGTCCCTATTGCCCATATGCGAGTCGAACCAAGGATGCATCATACGTCCCTGAGGTGGTGCTCCCGGTTTTCCGGTAGGTGCGAAGCGGCCATAGACTTCAAAGACCAGGCGCTCTTCAGGGCCCGTTACCTGGCGCCAATACAAATCCTCGGAATGGGTGATGGCTGCCATGTCGAGATCCTGACCATACAAATGCCCGATGTTGGTCTGATCATTGTGTGCTAAGATTTTTCCATTACGATCGGCTACCAGCAAGTATTCGATGTCGTGTAGTTGGGCTGTCTCGGTCAGCAGATTCTGCAAACGGAAGCTGTCCCGATGCATACCCATCATTCCAAACCGCGTCCCCGCCTCGAAAGATCGTATCAGGGCAGCACCTTTCTCCAGCAGTAGCTGAAGGCTGTTTTGCCTTTGTCGGCTGATATTTTCAGCTGTCATGAATGCAAATATCGGCAATAGAATTATGACAGCTCCAATCAACAGCCAAGGTGGTACACCGGCCCAAAACCGGTTATGGGGTTTTTGCGTCTGCATATATTCGATTACTGCAAGATGAGTGCCACGTTATATATAATATCCACTGTCTTATATTGAATTTAGCTTAACGGGAATAAAAACACTTTAAATATTTGCTCACGCACCAAGGAAAGCAGATTAGCGTAGATTAGATCTGCAGACTGTCCCAATTGATACGCTCAGCAGCCGGTAATTTCAAAGCATGATTGGAAATGGACCTATATGAGGGTGGATACTTATTATACACAATGGTCAATAGGACCCGGCAAGCTGGGTATTTAGTATCCAATATTTTAATTTTGCTATCAACAGTTTTCTAAAATTTAAGCATCGCGAATTATTTTGACCTAAATACTAACTATGAAAACAGTCTGTTATATAAAAAGAAATATAAACGATAAATATCTGGCACACCGCTTGCTATAGCATCAGTCAGCGCCGCGCGCGAAATATTTTAACTTATACGAGATCAATAAAATAGCCAGATTAACGAAAAGGAGATTAATTAAAATGAAACAGTATAAAACAACATTGGCAGGAGTAGCAGTAATTGCGGTTTTGGGATTTGTCGGCTTTGCATTCGCTCATGGAGGATCCGGCTACGGTGGGAATCAAATGGGGTACGGCAACCACATGGGCGGCATGGGGTACGGGCCGCACATGGGCTACGGTGATTCCAACAGATATGCGGGATTAACCGATGAGCAGGCTGCAGAAATTGAAAAGGCCCGAGAATCTTTCCTTAGCACGACAAACGAGCTTCGGAACAATATCTACCAGAAAGGACTAGAACTTCGCAGCGAACTATCTAAACAGGATCTGGATACAGATAAGCTGAAAGCAATTCAAAAGGAGCTTTCCGAACTTGAAGGGTCCTTTGATCAAAAGCGACTTGATTATGAACTCGAGGTAAGTAAGGTCGCACCTGAGGCACGTCGTGGCTATGGCGGTAGAATGATGGGCATGGGCCCAGGCTATGGTGGAAACTGTTGGAATTAACCATTGATAAAGGGGGGGACTTCTCCCCCCCTCCAATGAATAAAGAGATTTAAGATGAAAAAAACCAACCTTCTCATAACTACTATCGTGACGATCGCCCTGTTATCCGGGCTTGCATATCTACTACATAACCAATTAGGGATGAACTGGAACGGTTATGGAGGTTATCATATGAGAACCGGCATGACGGGGTTCGGGGGAATGGGGATCATGATGCTACTATTCTGGGGATTGGTGCTTATCGTGATGGTAATATTGATCAATCGGTTATTACGGATAGACAGTGGAAAGTGCCATGAATCAACAAATAATTTGGATCCGATTAGCCTGTTAAAAAAACGCTATGCTAATGGCGAGATAGATAAAGTAGAGTTTGAAATAGTAAAAAAAGATCTGCAATAGACAAATAAAGTTTAGAATAACAGCTTACATCACTTTTTAGATAAAATACTATATCAAAAAGGAGGTGAGTAAAATGAAACAACAAGCCTTTTCAATACCTAACATTACATGCGGTCATTGTGTCATGACGATTAAAAGCGAACTGCAAAATGTTCCTGGAGTTACAAAAGTCGATGGGGATCAGCTGGCTAAGACCATAACAGTAGAATGGGATTCGCCAGCCAATACCGATCAAATAACTGCAGCGCTAAAAGAAATTAATTATCCGGCCACTTAAATCCGATTGGCACATTGGTGCGATACTTCTGTTAAATTAACAGAGCTTATCGCAGAAACGCTTAAAGCTCATGACCGAATATGAGTAGTATTAAAGTAGTCCATCCGGTCATGAGCTCAGTTTTCTAAAAACACCTACCATTTCCACCATATTAAGCCTTTTAGATCACTTCTTGGAATTTTCCATCGATATACTCAGGCTTATCCCACAAAAACTTTTCAATTCTCCGAAAGAGTTGTTGTCCTGTTCAATAACAATTTGCCGCTGAGAAGAAGATTTTAATTGTATACTTTTTACTCACTTTTTAATCTTATATTCTATATAAACATACGAGGCACTAATCGTAAGAATTATTATTCATTCTAATTCCAGAAGGTTGCGTTTATTTACCACATTGTGGCATAAATTGTGCTTTATATAGACGTAGATTAATCAAATAAGTGAGGTGAGATTATGAATACGACTGATACAAAAAAAGATAGTTTAATTGATCCAGTATGTTTAATGGAGATCGATCCTGGTAAAAAAGATTTAAAGTATAACTATCAGGCGGAAACCTATTATTTCTGCGCAGAAGCTTGCAGAAAATCGTTTGAGTTGAATCCGGATAAATATATCGGACAATGTGCCCCCAAGCGCAAAGGTATATGGGGCCGGTACCTGGATCGTTTGAACAAAGCTACAGGCGGAAAAGCAATGAAATGTCATTAATTAGATAGGAACAAATCATCATTTAAATACGAAGAAAATCAAATGGTAGCAAAATATCTATTTATAACTGTTTATTATGGAACATACAGTTAGGGGGAGATCATATGATTCGATATCGAGACAAATTGATATGGGTATATGTAATAATATCAATAATAATTCTGCAGCCTCGAATTGGTCAAAGCAATCCCCTATTCCCCTCGATTTTCCAATCAATAGTTGATTCAGAAAATGTACCAAACTTTGTTCTTCCAACAATTGATGGATCCGAAACAAGCCTTTCTGATTATAGAGGGAAGGTTGTTATGCTCTATTTCTGGACAACCTGGTGAACTTGGTGTCGGAAGGAGTTGCCTTCGCTAATTAAATTATACGATGAGTACAAAGATGAAGGATTTATCATCCTGGCTATTGATATTGGAGAGTCTCAGAAAACCGTAAAACGCTATGCTGATAAGAACAAGATTCCATTTCCTGTTCTCTTGGATCAGGAAGGCAGCGTTGCGAAAAGCTACAAAGTCAGGTTTCATCCATACCATTATTTGATTGATAAAAATGGACAGATATCCGGTGAAAATCCAGGCGCAATAAACTGGTCTGATAAAAAGTATCGGGATTACATAAAAAACCTTCTTAACCCAATATAGAAATGAATATACAATGAAAAAGCATATTTTAATGATGGTACTCTGCTGTGCTATTCCAATAGCATTGCTTCTACTATTATCAGGGTCCAACCTAATAGGTTCTTGGGGCTACTTGGCGATTTTTTTACTTTGCCCGATAATGTATTTATTGATGCCCCACAACAATCATAATCATGAGGACTCTGAAAAGGCTTCAAACGCGCAGGAAAGAAAATATCATTAATAAAATATGTGGGCGATCGACTGTCAATCAGCAGTACTGAACAACAATTAAAAATGATATTACCCATAAATAAACAAATACGCCATTGGCGAATAGCTAACCGTAAAAGAAAATTGGGTATTACCAAAAAAGAATTAACCCAAATTGGCACGCCGCTCAAATCGACGGACGATGATATCAGAGATGGATATGTCGGCATTATCCTCTCCTGCGGTTTCGGTGACAATAGTTATGGATTTTCTGACTTGGTCTTGTCCCGAGAAACTGCATAGCGCAAACACATCGATTTTTCCCAAAGGGAATTATCGGCCATTTAAATCCGGGAAGAATATGATTGTAGGCGCGTATTAAAGGGGATTTGAAAATGATTATAATGATGATAATAATAGTATTGATAGCTGTGGGATTAGCCGTTTTTGCGAATTGGCTGATAAAACTGATCGAAAAAGATACTAACTCTAATCACCGGCCCAGGTCAGTCGATGATCTGAAAGTGCTTTATGCCCTTGGGAAAATAGATCGAACTGATTTTCAATCAATGAAAATTAATTTTAATAAAGAGGCGCAGATATTGTTACTAAAGGAGGTGACCCATGAATGAACAGATCATCAGTTTACCAATATCCGGTATCACCAGTGTTAACTGTGCAATGAATATTGAAAAAGCCTTTGCTAAGCTGACCGGTATTAATGAATCCAGCGTCAATTTTGTGTCTGAACAAGGGAAGTTTGTTTTTGACCCGACGAGACTGATTCATTGAAACACCCGAAAACCAATAACTCGCCTGGTTATGTAATCGATCAGCTATTTATGGAGAATCACAACCGAGCTTACGATACCCTTGGGAAGGATTTTCGGATGTTGGTTTTCGCACGGCTGTTAACCTAAAAACTGATGCGCAAATCAAATAATAAAGATGGCTCTGTTACAGACTAACAGCACACTTAATTGATGGCCCAACTGTTCTGATGCGAATAAAAAAGATTCAAAAGCGAACATGGTACGGCGTAACTGCAACTGTCACCATAGGACCGGGATTCATCCATTGGGCTGGTTGGGGAAATTTATTGATTCCGCATCCTCCTATAGCAAACTGGCTGTTGCGACAAAAATTGTCAGATAGTGATCGCAAGGCACTATCTGTTGCTCATGAATTTCAACATTTGCAAAGCGCTCCTTTCTATTTCATTTATACTTTAGTGATGTTGGCTTTTGCGCTTTTAGAAGAAAATGTAAAATATTCAGATATTTTTATTGTTTTCATTAGTTCACATGCCGCTTGGGAGATTTTATCAGAAACGTTGACCTTCTTTCACAACATCCAATTGTACTTGAAAAGTTATACAGAAATCCCAATATCCCCACGGTTAGTTTTTTGGGTTGTTAATGGAATTTTCGCAGTAGTTGGATGGGCGTTTATTCTATAAATCCTGCGACGAACAGACGTTTGCATATTCTCTGATGTAAATCTCCTTAAATGCCAATAATTAATCCTGCGAACCCTTCCTTTAATCGTATACTTTTTACCCGTATATGCATGTAAATTATCTGTCATCCGGGTAATTTATACCCATATCATGCCTTAACTCCCACTCTGGCTGTTAATTCTATCTACCCCTCAGGAGCCTGTCTAATATTTTAGATAACAATATCAAATATATACTCAATTACCTGAGGTGCTCAAAGGCACTTGGCACACTGCTTGCTCTGTATTCCACTACCATAGCGTTAAAATATTATAGGAGCAAAACATGAAAAATATATTTCAAGCAGGCCAATTTGAAAGATTTTTTAACCGAAGACAATTTATAAAAACGACCGGACTTGGAGCGCTGGGCATTGTGGCAAGTACTCTCGGGCCTTTCCAAAACCGATTGTTAGCCGCCAATACCCAGGACGGAAACATTACTATCGGATTTGATCCTGACTTAGATATCGCTCTTACAGCAATCCCAGAGGAGATCCAGATATTTCCAGGACATCTCACTCAGGTATGGCAGTTTAAAGGCAAAGTCCTTAAAGGGGACAGCAATAAATTAGTTGAAATCCCAAAAAGCTATTTGGGACCTACAATTAGAGCAAATAAAGGGGATAAAATCCGCATTCGATTTTCAAACAAGATTCATGACGATACAATTATTCATTGGCATGGACTACATGTTCCCACTGACATGGATGGACACCCAAGAGACGTGATTCCATTTGGCAAAACCTACATTTATGAATTTGAAGTTAAAAATAGGGCTGGAACTTATTGGTATCATCCCCATCCCCATGGGCGCACGGGTCCTCAGGTATATGCCGGCCTGGCAGGGCTTTTCATCGTATCAGATGAAGAAGAGAAGGCCGCGGATTTGCCAGGTGGTGAATATGATATCCCTCTTGTGATTCAGGATAGATCATTCGATAATGATAACCAGCTGATTTATACATCACGGCGTCATATGGAGCAGATGAATGGATTTCTTGGAGATCAAGTATTGATCAACGGAATCCCTGAGTTTACTCTGCCTGTGGCTACTTGTGCTTATCGACTACGCCTCCTTAACGGTTCCAACTCAAGAATTTACAAGATAGCATGGAAAGATAATCGCCCCCTGACAGTGATTGGCACTGATGGCGGACTTATAGACAAGCCTGTTTTACGTCAGTATGTATTTCTAAGCCCTGGTGAACGTGTAGAACTTTGGGTTGATTTCAGTACGAACCCAATGGGCTATGAAACGGCTCTTGTGGCCTTGCCATTCGATGCTGGAGCTATGGGAAATGGCCGGCGTGGGGGCAGAATGATGAGGAGTCGAACGCGGGTGAACCAAAATTCTTATTACGATTCCGGCTATCCGTTATTAAAAGTTAAAGTTGATCGTCGCGAGAAAAGAAGTCAAACATTGCCAGAGAAACTCGCTCGGCTTGACTTTTATGACGAGGCGGAAGCTCAAAATCTTGGATACCCACGTAAATTTTCTCTATCTATGGGACATATGAGATGGACAATAAATGGCCGAACGTTTCAAATGAATGATGTTGCACCTGATGAGATCGTAAAGTTAGGCTCACTTGAGCTTTGGGAGTTCCATAATACCGACCGCACAGGAGGTATGATGCGCATGATGAGTTTACCCCATCCCATCCATCTACATGGAAAGCAATTCCAGGTTCTTGAACGGTTCGGTGTAAATCATAAGGGCTATGTGGATGAAGGCTGGAAAGACACCGTCTTGCTGATGCCAGGAGAAAGCGTCCGGTTATTGGTAAATTTTGCTGACTACCCGGGCCTTTTTTTATATCACTGCCACAACTTGGAGCATGAAGACATGGGGATGATGCGCAATTATTATGTAAAGGCGTCATGATCTCATCAATTACCTAATAAAATTATTGATTAAAAGGAAAATTAAATGAAACTCTCAAAGACTTTCCTCATTATTCTTTTTCTTGGGCTAAGTTGGTCTATCCAGACAGTAGCGTTCCAAGAGGATCAACAAACACCTGCATATATCGTGAATGCTACAGACGCTAAAAAGGCTTTAATGAATGCTAATCAATGGCGGTGGACACGAAAAGATATCACAAGTTATATAACCACCAGTGAGGTTGTTTTTAAATCTCCTGACGGAAGCATCAGAAAAATACCACTTCCGGCGAATGAAGTCATGATTGCAGTAGCGCCCTATATACAAAACACCCACGACTGAACGGTCCACTATATGTCCTCCTGTCAGGGGGAATTGGCCAAAAAAGCGTTCAAGGTCAGAGTGGTTAACGCTGAAGGCAGGATTATAGTAAACGATACTATTCATACGTTAAAGAACGGTTTTTTTGAACTCTGGCTACCAAGAGACCAACAGTTCGATTTGTCAGTCCAGGGCCTGAACCGAACAGCTAATGGTATGATAGAAACATTTAGTGATAGCAAAACCTGTATCACCACACTCAAACTAAAATAATTCGGACAGAGAGCCTGGATGAGATAAGGTGATGTGGGAATCCGTATTTGTCCTTTTATGATTCATGCAACCCAAGAAGCCTTAATTTTCCGGTTTTGAGAATTGCCGCAATTCAAAATTGAACATTAAATATTATTGCCTATCCTGTTGCATTAAGTTTACAATGCTTGGCAGAATATTTTATCATACCATTTTTATTGGATCAGGCAGAAAATGGATTCAGGAAAACCATACGAAAAGATAATCCAGGCCATAGAGCGTATTTGGGAAAAAGGGATCGTTCTTTCTAAAGACGCTTTATCTTTTCTTGAGTCTATTTTTGGAATATCAACAGCCCAGGAATTGGAAAAAGCCTTGGACACTGAGGATTTCCCGGAAAAGGAGATGATGTTCGAATACCTTCTTTTCCCTGACCTGGAAATCCTCCTTGCCCTGGAAGCGTTGCTGGAGCCTGGCGGGCTGGCGACAGAAGCGGCAGATGAAATCGCCAAGCAGTTGACTCAGAATCATTCCAGGCTCAACCTCTTTCATCCTGAAAATCCAAATCCGCTTGCGATTCGGATTCCTGCGGATCAGATGGAGACCTTTATTTCAAGGCTAAATCTGACCAGAAACATAGATCATGATATCTGCAAAGCCCTTGAGGACTCTGCTGCAGCTTCTGATGCCCTTTCCTTCAGGGTTTTGTTACGAAGCAAAAATTACCGTTTCAATGAAGAAAAAAAACAGTTCATACTTGAATTTATCCAAAGATCAGAGAACCGTGCCTTAGAATTCGTTCAGGTGTTTGAATTGTTTCTGGATCTCCTTTCCCAAGCTCCTGATTCAGCAGATTTAGAATCTTTTTTTCTGGACAGACAGCAGTGGGAAAAAATCATGCTTGAACGCATACAGAAGTTTGAGGAAAAACGGGAGTACTACAACATGGAATACTTGATTTTGTCAAAATATCCTGTTCCCTCTGAATCCTTCGAGACGGTTACCCAACGGCTGGAAAAACTGAACATCATTACCGGGGATATCCTATGCGTTCCGCCCCGTCAGGTTTTTAACCCGCCGATGCAGGATATAGGCAACTTTGATCCGAAAAAAGACATGAAAAGGTTGCTGCGGATCCTATCTTAAAGGGTGTTCTGACAGGAGAACCGGGACGCCCATGCAATTGTGCCTTTCCAGTTTTATTGAGTTAGAGAATTGCGTTTGCGCGACAACCTAATTAGATATTTGATACAGATCACAATCCGATCCGAACCTTTGATATGAGAATAATACCCATTATCTTGGGGCCGGTCAATTTCTGGCAAAATTGAAGATCGCGCTAATAAATTTACAGTGGCACTATTCATTCATTTATGCAATCGTGATATTTTAGCAGAATCGATCTAAGCTATATGTTATTTAGCATATCACAACATATAAGCGACCGCTTGAAGCTTTAATATGTTTGAGATATCAGCGGTTTTCAAGAGTTGTTTTTGCATGTGATGTTTGACCAAAATAACATGTGTGGTATCTACGGGCATACCATGCCATATCTGCATCTCGACCAATACACGTATTTAATTAATCAACAAAATAGCCCAAACCCCAATCTATCGTATTGATCAATTCATAAATGAGTGAACATTTCCTCTAATTCATAGACCGACATAAACATTTGATATTTAATATATACAACCTGTACTGCTTGGCTGGCAAGCATGCCTTGATATATGCTACCCAAATTTGATACTCATAAAGTTATTTATGATATATTACCAATGTGTCTAACAGTTCGATAATTCCATGTGAATGGCGTGCTATCACAGAATCGCTAAGCTTAAGATGAAAAAAATGTTATCAGAAAGAAACCCAGCAATGGATGAAAGGAGAGATTATACTAATGTCTAAATATGTATTTGTATTGACGCGGGGATTGGAAGACCCAACACGGGTCACGCGAACGTTTCAACTGGCAAAGGCTGCGCACGAAACCGGTCACGAGGTCAGTCTTTTCCTCACGGATGATGCGGTGGTTCTTGCCAAAGATGGCATGGTCGACAACATTGTCGCCCCCACCGGCGATGAAGCCGGACCACACCTCTTTTATTTAATAGAGAACAAAGTGCCCATTTTCGTCTGAATTCCCTGTGCCGAGAGTCGCCAGGTTGGCGAAAAAGATGTTGTCGATTCCGTAACCTTTGCCGGTGCCCCCAAACTGTTTGAAATTTCAGAAGGGGCCAATATTTTTACATTTTAAGTCGGTCTAATTCAGAGGTTCCTTATAGGAGGTGCTTATGCGGATTGCCGTTTTTGGCGTTGGTGGCGCTGGTGGCTATTTCGGAGCACGCCTGGCCCAAGCCGGAGAAAACGTAACCTTCATTGCACGCGGAGAGCATTTGGATGCAATCCGTGAGCATGGCCTGCGTGTTGATAGTATTTTAGGCGACTTCGTGGTGTCCCCCGTGCACGTGACTGACGATCCAGTGCAGGTAGGCCCTGTGGATATGGTATTGCTGGGGGTGAAAGCCTGGCAAGTGCCAATGGTAATGCAAGCTGTACGTCCTCTGGTTGGACCTGGAACCGCCATCGTGCCCCTGCAGAACGGCGTGGAAGCGCCCGCTCAGATAGCAAAAGAATTGGGTGCCGAGCATGTCGTCGGCGGTTTGGCAAAGATTATCAGTTTTAAGGTGGGTGCCGGCCATATTCGTCACGCGGGAGCCGAACCTTATATCGCCATTGGAGAACTGGACAAACAACCCAGCGAACGCACCGAACAGATACGTCAAGTTTTGCAGAAAGCCGGCATCTCCGCGGACATTCCAGCGGATATTCAAGCCGCACTGTGGCAAAAGTTTTTATTGGTGGCTTCCTGGGGGGGTGTTGGAACCGTGACGAACGCACCTATCGGCGTGGTGCGCAGCGTGCCGGAGACACGCCGGATGCTGGAAAAGTCCATGACCGAGGTTCTGGCCGTAGCCCAGGCACAAAAAATAGCTATAGAAGACAATACAATTCAAAAAACACTCGCTTTTGTCGATACATTGCCGCCCAATGGAACCACTTCACTGCATCGTGATATCATGGCGGGGAAACCATCAGAACTGGAGTCCTGGAATGGTGCCGTTGTTCGCTTGGGTCAAGAAGTGGATGTGGCGACACCGCTGAACACCTTTATCTACAACAGCCTGTTACCGAGGGAGTTGAAGGCGCAGGGCAAACTGCTCTTTCCAGAATAGGGGGGCTATTGAAAAAAGATGTGAAGATTACCGCAAACTGGATCAAAAATTTGATTCAGGACTTCATCGCCACTTCGCCCCTTAACACCATGCAAAATGAAGCCGAGGATCCCGCTTGGGACGCGGCGCTGGTGGGCTTTGCCTCCGGCGCAGACCAGATATGGCAGCAATACAAAGAGTATGTTGGGGCTTTCCACTGGACCCCTTGGGAGGTCTTCAACCAACACTGTCCCGAGGAAACAGTAAGCGCAGAGCAATTGACCGTCGTCTCATGGATTTTACCCCAACGGGAGATGGTCCGCAAGACCAACCGCCAGGCCAAGAAGTACCCATCCGAAGAATGGGCCCGAATTAGGGTCTACGGTGAGGAGTTCAACGTGGCATTGCGAAACCATGTGGTCAGCAGCCTGGAACAGGCCGGACATGCGGCCGTCGCCCCAATGCTCGTTCCCAATTGGACGATCGTCAAATCGGAACGGTTTTCTTATGCTTCTTCCTGGTCTGAACGCCATGCCGCCCATGCGGCCGGCCTGGGCACCTTCGGTCTGTGTGACGGACTCATCACCGCCAGAGGCAAAGCCATGCGAGCAGGATCGGTCGTCGCCAAACTATCCATTGAACCGACCCCGCGGCCCTATGCCGACCATCAGGCGTATTGCCTGTTTTATGCTGAGGGGACCTGTGGCAAATGCATTGACCGCTGCCCGGTCCGTGCGATTACCGAAGCCGGCCACGACAAGGAAAAGTGCCGGCAACACCTGGCCCGCTCCAGAGAGTATGTCAAAAAAACGTATAAGTTCGAAGGCTATGGATGTGGCTTATGCCAGGTGGGTGTGCCGTGCGAGGCAGGCATACCGGTCAAGGCCGCGCGGGAGGCTTTGGAGCGTGGCGAGTTACCCCCACCTCCACCGCCATTGGCTTGACGTTACCCAATATTTTGAGAGGACTTCTGGTTTATACCTTGTTAAAAACAGGCGCGAAGGTTTTTTCAGGATTTTTACCCTCAATGTCGGAATAGAAGGCTCTGATATACATCATATCTTGCGCCATATCGCCGGTGAGTGTCATCACCGGCCCGACGCCGCCTGTTTTTCTTTTGAAATCGAGAAATCCAAGAACCACCGGGATATTGGCTCCGGAGGCAATGTGGTAAAAGCCGGACTTCCATTTCCTGACCCTTTTGCGTGTGCCTGACGGCGGTACGATCAGGACCAGCCGATCCGCCCCATGAAATTTGGCGACCATCTGAGCGACCACGTTGTTTGACTGGCTGCGGTCTATGGGTATTCCTCCCAGCCATTTGAAAAATCCGTTGAAGGGTTTTCTGAAAATAGCGTCTTTGCCCATCCAGTATACCTTGGCCCTCAATTTAAAGGCGATGAACATCATGATGGGAAAATCCCAGTTGGACGTATGGGGGGCGGCAATCATCACGAACTTGGGGATGTCGGGCAGCGCCCCCTCTGTGCGCCAACCGGAAATTTTAAGCAAAAAGATGGATGTCCATCGAATAACGGTTCTCACGATCGGCGTATCAAAAATTGTATAATTCATTAAGTTTACCTCGACACAAGATCATAGGGACAAAGTTCGGCAAGTATGGCGTTTCGCAAAAAAGATGAAAACCAAATGCAGCGGTTTTACAAAAGTATTACAAAAGGAGTCGCACATGTCACTTTCAAGAGATGAAATCAAAAAAACCTTAAAACAATGGAATCTGGCTTGGGACAAGCATGACCTTACTGGGGTTATGGCCCTCTTCCATGAAGCGGTGGTTTTTGAAAATTGGACAGGCGCAAGCGTCAAGGGCAAGGAGGCTCTCCGGAAGGCATGGGAACCATGGTTTGCGAATCACGGTAATTTTCGGTTTGTGGAGGAAGATACCTTTATCGATGAAAAAAAGCAAAAAGTTCTTTACCGCTGGTCGCTGGAATGGCCTTCACTTGAAAACGGGAACAAAGGCAAGCCTGAAAAAAGAAGAGGGGTCGATGTCATTCATTTTAAAGAGGGTAAGATCATTAGCAAACGCACGTATTCAAAAACCACAATTGAAATCGACGGAAAAAGACGAACACTCCACCTTTAATATATCTGCCGAAATTTGATAGCGGTATATTTATCAGGGTTCGAATGCTTATCCCTACCTCTCGCCCGCATCCTAACTTGCTATTGAAAAGCCGTTGCACCTGATGATCATAAACAATGCCACTTTGTAGCCATTCTTCACATTGATATATAAACAACCTGTATTCAGGTAATTCTTCAGGTTTTAATAAGATGGGCTTGAAAAATGTAACACAATGTGGTAATCGAAAGGCCGGTTGCGATCAACCGGAGTAAAGAAACATAAAACTTTCAAGAAATGAATGAAACCATGCACATAAGATGGGAGCGACGAATAAATAGCACAAATGGCCGCATCACCCAATATCAAATGGTCGCCCTATTGGTTGAAGGCCATCTCCCAAAGGAAAATGACAATGTCAAAGTTCTGGCCCGGTTGGGAGCCATCCAGGAGCGGTTTCTGCGTATACGGATAAGCAAAACCAGGGCCTTTCATCAGGGGCTTTTCTGGGTTAAAGTTGATCAGAAGCTCGAAAAAATGGATCTGGGAGAAGAAATCCAACACGCTTTAGAGGCTCAACTTTCGGAGAAAGTCCCAAGGCCCAGTGACGATTGGGCCTTATGGGGCGTGACGTGCATACCGCACATCGATTGTTAGAAGGGATCTCATGGATAAAATTCTTGGCGTTTATGTAAGTTCTGAGCGAAACCTGGACCAGTTGATCAAATTCTGCCGGGCCGCCAAACAAAAAGGCGTAAATGTAAAATTGTTTTTTACGCATCTTGGAACAAAACTTTGCACGGATCCACGCCTCTCCGAACTTGAAGGGCTGGCTGAAATCGCTCTGTGTAAAGTAGGTTTCGAGGACAACGAGTTAGACCCCTCGGCTTCCGAGGTAGACAAAAAGGGCTTTGCCAGTCAGTCGTGGCATGCCGAGATGATATATGATTGTGACCGATATATCACCTTCTAGAAGCTCTCAAAAAAGTCTATTGGCCCAATCTCTGCGTTGGGCCCTCGTTTCAAGTCCTCGAAATACCCGAGTATGTCTGCGGCTTGCGACCCACAACAAGGATACGAACAGAGGGGAAGTCCCGCTCCGCGGGGAAACTTGGCCCCGCCTTGCCAGTTCTGAGCTTGTCGAAGGGATCTTGAGCCAAGATCCATTTTTTGAGATGGCTTCTCCGAAACTCTGAAAACAAGGATTATTATCATGGAAAATATTAAGCATTGCGCGGTGATCGTTCGCCGACCGGAAGATGTATGGGAAGGCACGCGAACAGCGCTTGGTTTGGCTGCGCATAATTATTGGGCTTACCTCTTCGTTGTGGATGTCACCATTGAGATGAATGAAAAACTGGAAGAGAATTTAGAGTGGTTAGAGGAGATGGAGTGCCCAACTATTTCAAATGTACCAGAAAACAGCCAACATGGTTTTGAATACTTGCCCCTTGATAAACTTGCGCGCGAACTGAAAAAGATGGATCTGGTGATACCATTCGGAAATCGCAATTAGTGCAATCCACGAATGGCCACTAAATCTCAATAATTGAAAAAGGAAAAAAAAGATGCCAAAACGGAGAAAAATGTTACATATTCTCAAATCACCTCCGGACGATTTGCAGCGCACTTTCATGTACTCTCTGTCACTGGGCTATAGCTGCCTCCAGTTTCCTTTATTTGAATTTGATGGGGATCCGCCGGATTATAACGAGCTGATTGATTTGATCTTTGAATTTGACGAGGTAGTGACTTGGTGGTGATGCGATTTACACCCAATCAGCCGCTGACTGTGGCATAGCAGACCCGCTGCACTGTTTTGCCTGGCTCTTACCCTTGACGATCAACCTTCCTCCAACTAAGATGTTCCTATCTACCCCGATATTTTGTGACCCAATCGCGTGTTTAAAAACAAGGAGCGAGCGATCCTGATGGATAAGCTTGATGCATACAGCAGAAAACCAATAAGTCGCTCGCCACTTGTCTGGATTGTTGCTTTTTTCTTGATCGTCTGCAGTTCGATCGATCCTTGTGAGGCAACTGAATCTGAACCTGTGCCCGCGTTAAAGGTAAGCGCGGTCACGGATCTGGGAGTTGTTGGTTCACCACCCAAAATCCATAGCCGTGACGGTGGCTATAGCGTCTGGTTTGATGATCGTTCGGTATGGGTATTTGGAGACACCCTTTTAAACGAAAAAATAAACCAGGATCCCGACTTTCACAGCAATTCCTGGTCCTGGACCCAAGATCGGAATGCGAGTGACGGCATCGGTCCTTTTGCACAGTCCTATGATCCCGAAGGGCGACCGTCAGTACTTTTACCTTTTACTGACGAAGAATTGGCATTCAATAATGCCCATGAGGGCGACAACTGCGATCTTCCGCCCTGCGGTGTGCGGTGGGCCCTTTGGCCCGGGGCCGTTGTGGCGGACCCTGCAAGCGACCGCATGCTGTTTTTTTATGAAAAAATATTTATCGAACCCGGCGATCTCAAATTTACGGTATTCGGTAAGTCCCTGGCGGCCTGGGAAAATCCGGAACAATCGCCGGAGCGGGTGCGGTTTAATCCGTGCCATGACGACCCGACGCTGATGTTCCCTCGCGGCCAGTTCGGTTTTGGTGATGCTGCCGTTGTTGTGGGGCCTTCCTTGTATGTTTACGGATGCAATCTCCAAGGCAACCAATTGCCCTGCCGTGTTGCCCGTGTCGATCTGGATCAGGTCTTGGAAATAAAGCACTGGGCTACTTGGAGCACTGGCGGAAAGTGGCGTAAAGACCTGAACAAGGGCAAGCAAGTTTTCCATGGTAACGAAATTCTGTCGGTGTCTTACAACCTTTATCTTGAACGATTTCTAGCGGTTTACAGCCAACCGATGAGCACCTCAGTCATGGTTCGGACGGCATCGCGGCCGGAGGGCCCTTGGTCCCGCCCTATTGAGGCGTTTAAAGCCAAGGCGCCGGCCAACAAGATCGGGTGGATTTATGATGCGCTCGAGCATCCGGAATATGCCCAGGACCACGGTCGGGTTGTTTACATCACCTACTCGCGACAAACGTCCGCTTCTGCTTTCGAAATCAGACTGGTATCCATTCGAATCGAACGGATCGATTGAGCGGAGCCGATCGGGCCTGCATTCCACAATAACATGTCCAAGTGCCGGGGATTAATTATTGATATTTATTGAACATTTGTTAATATGGGTATCCTCATCTTTCCCTTTCCAATCGTCGTGAACAACAAGAGGCGCCGATGGTACCATTAAAACCCATTGGGTTGATCCTTTCATTGTTGTTGGTCTTCGGTGCCTGTTCTCCCCGCAAACTGGCTGTTCATGAAATGGCCGGCATGGTCGAAACGGGCATGACCGCCCTTGAGCAGGACGATGACCTTGATATGCTCGAACAAGCTTTACCGGCCAACATCAAACTGCTGGAAATTTTTCTGGCCAGCAGCCCCGAAGATGTAAACCTTCTGACCGTGCTGGCGCGCAGCTATGGTTCCTATAATTTCATGCTGATGGAGCCGAGATTCGAAGATACTCAGTTTCGTGCATTGTTTTCCGACGCAAGTGAAGATATCGACACCGAGGCGTTGCATTTGAAACAAAAAGTCAGCCGCTATTACCAAAAAGGTGCGGCCTATGCTTTAAAAGCGCTCGAAATTCGTCGCCCCGGATGCCGTACGGCATTGAAAAAGGTCGCACGCGATCGATCCTTTTATGCAGAGACTAAATACAAAAGATGTGCCGACCCTCTTTTGGTATGGATTCAACCTGGCAGCATGGATTAACTTGAACCTGGACTCGGTCCAGGCCATCTCCCAGGCACACATTGCTGAAAAATGTATGCGACGCGTGATCGAGCTGCAACCGGACTACTTTAACGGCAGCGCCCACCTGGTACTGATCGCCTACTATGCCTCGCGATCGCCCATGATGGGCGGCAACCTGGATGCCGCCCGTTTACATTACGACGCCTTGAAGCTGATGAACGGTGACGAATTTCTGATGGCCGATCTTTTTTACGCCCGTTACTATCTTCAACAAACCCAGGACCGCGCGTCCTGCGAAGCCATACTAAAAGAGATTGGCAGCGTCTCCAGCCAAGAATCGAAATACCCTCTTTTTAACAAAGTCGCCGCCTACCGGGCGCACATTTACCTGGCAGCTATCGATGAGCTGTTTGAGTAAAAAGGGACATCTGATCATGGCTATTCGTAAATACATTCTGGTGGGCATTTTGATATTTCTGGGCATCTGCCTGTCAGGCCAGCCGGTCTGGGCCAAAGCACAGGTCGTCAAACTCGCCGTCGTGATGCCGGAAGGGAGCACCTGGACGAACACCATCCACGAGTTTTCCAAGGCAATCAAAACCCAAACCAATGGACAAGTCAGATTCAAAGTTTACGCCGGTGGCATCAGCGGTGACGAGTCGGATGTCTTGCGCAAAATGCAGGCCAACCGCATTCAAGCGGCCGGGTTTTCCGGTGTCGGCCTGGGAATGGTGCTGCCGGAAATCCGTATTCTCGAAGCGCCCTTGTTGTTTAATAACTATGCTGAACTCGATTACGTCAAAGAACAATTATTCACTGATTTCGAAGCCCGGTTTGAAGCCAAAGGTTTCGTGCTGTTGGGCTTTGCCGAGGCCGGGTTTGTTTACGTTTTCGCAGCCAATGATATTAAGACGGACGACGGCTTGAAACATTTAAAAATGTGGGTTTGGAAAGGCGACCGGGTGGTAGAGGGCTTTTTAAAAGCGTTCGGCATCGCGACTTATCCGCTGCATATCGCCGATGTCAATACCGGTCTGGAAACCGGTATGATCGACGCTTTCTATGCCCCTCCCCTGGCAGCCGTGGCCTTTCAATGGCATTCTCGGGCGCGCTACATGCTCGATTTTCCGTGGGCCAACTCGACCGGGGCCTTATTGATGAACAAACGGGCCTTTAACAAACTGTCGCATGAGAACCAAACAATCCTGAGGCGCCTGGTTAAAGAATACGCAGCCCGGTTGGTCGCTTTGACACGCCAGGACAACCAAGCCGCCATCGCTGTCTTGAAAGAGGCCGGCATCGAATTTGTCGCCCCCACCGCCGACCAGGTAGGAACGTTTCAAAAAAGCGCCCAGGATTATTACCAAGATCGTCTACTGCAGATCTATCCTGAGGACTTATGCAATAATGTGCGTCAACTGCTACAAGATTTTCGCGCCAAGTAAACCTCTGCCGATATCCAGGTCCAAAGGACCCGGCCTTGGTTCACCCTTGAGGAGGCTAATAAATCGAGATCAAAGAAGTTACGAGTGAGAAGTGAGCTTAAAGTGACTCCGGTACTTTAGTCACTTTCAACGATCGTTCACTTGACACTGACATCATCTTCTTCCGGCAAAGCCATTTATTTTACCACTGGCCGTGAGTGCCAGACCTACTAAGATTAAATAAAGATGAAATGGCTCAAACAGATAGATGACCTTCTGGCGCATGGGGAGCGCATCCTGGTGGTCTGCCTGTACTCAACCCTGATTGGGTTGATCGTCTTTAATATTACCACCCGCAACTTTTTTCACCTTTCCTTTCATCGTATTCTTGAAATCGCTCCGGCCTTTGTCCTGTGGCTGGCTTTGCTGGGTGCCACCATTGGCTTAAAGCAGAACCGGCACATCCGCCTCGAGCTCTTTTTAAGATTTTGTCCGCTAAAAATAAGGCATATTGCGGCACGTACAGTTTGTATTTTTGGGTTGATTGTCATGGGCGCCCTTTTCTGTGCAGCGCTGCAATTCACTGCTAACGAAATCAACATTTTCGGATCCTGGGGTGCCAGTGCGATCATTTTCCCCCTCTTCTTCGCCCTGGCTGCTTTCCGTTTTCTGGTGCGCCTTATGGAACCGGTGCCGGATGTCGAACCGCTACCGTCAGCCGGATCGCCAACATCAGGTATCGACGGACCGATAACCAAATGAGCCTTTCGACAGTTCTCATTTTCGTGATCCTATTACTGGCCTTGATCGAAACCCCCATTTTTACGGTCATTGCCGGCCTTTCGATCGTCAGCCTTTATTTTGTGGACTACGACTGGCTGTCCCTGCAAATGATCCTCATTGAAATGAACCGCCTGGGCTCCATGCCGGTGCTGGTGGCCCTGCCGCTTTTCACCTTGGCCGGGTGTCTCTTAACTGCAACCGCAGGCTCCCAAGCGCATCATGAACTTCATCCAGGCCTTGATGGGTTGGCTGCCGGGTGGGTTGGCCATGGCAGCCCTTTGCTCCTGTGCCTTCTTTACCGCCCTGACCGGCGCCAGCGGCGTGACGATCGTTGCTCTGGGCAGTCTGCTGTATCCCATTCTGCGGCAACGTACCTACACCGAGAAATTTTCCCTGGGCTTGGTGACGACCTCCGGCAGTCTGGGGCTTCTGTTCCCACCAAGTCTTCCCGTCATCTTATACGGCGTCGTCGCGCAAGTGAACATTCAAGACCTTTTTACAGCCGCTCTGATTCCAGGCTTGATGCTGATCGTGATTTTGTGCGTCTACGCGTTCGGCCATACCCTTGTCTATCAGCGCGGTTCCGTCGGTGCCCGCATTACCGAACCTTTCACATGGGACAAGCTGCAGTCCGCTTTTATCCAAAGCGCCTGGGATTGGCCCATTGTGCTAATTATCGTCGTGGGCGTGTATGGCGGATTTGTTACGATCGCCGAGGTTTCGGCCGTTGTCCTGCTTTATGTGATCGTGGTGGAATGTCTGATTCTCAAAGAAGTCGCCCTGTTCAAACAGTTGCCTGGAATCATGGTAGAGGCGGCCGTCTTGTCCGGTGCGATCATCATCATTTTAGGAATGGCGTTAGGCTTTACGGGTTACCTGGTGGATGAACAAATCCCCAACCGCATCATGGCTTTCATCACCGGTTTGAGTGATAACAAGATCGTGTTTTTGGCCGGACTGAATATTTTTCTTCTGGCCGTGGGGTGTATTATGGACATCTTCTCGGCCATTGTAATCATCGTGCCGATCATCGTGCCGGTGGCCTTGAAATTCGGAATTGATCCCATCCATCTGGGCGTCATTTTCCTCGTCAACCTTGAGATCGGGTACTCGACGCCACCGGTAGGGATTAACCTGTTTATCTCCAGCATCCGGTTTCAAAAGCCCATAACCCTTCTATACCGCGCTTCGATTCCCTATTTGCTGTTATTGTTGGTGGCCCTTGTCTTGATTACGTATTTACCGGTGATAAGTATCGGTTTGCTGAGGTAAATCTCTGGATTCGGATGGCGTGGCCTTTTTCAGCCTTTTGGACAGGTCAAAAAGAAATGCTCAATACTTGTTCAAGGCCCCTGAAGCGGTCTTTGATATCTCGCACGAGATGGTTCATGACATCCGCCGCCGGCGGCACGTCTGTGATCAAACCGGCAACCTGGCCGCAGCAGATTTCGGCTTCATCCGCCTGGCCCAGATATTGCGAATGATACTGGGAGTGCTCCTGAAGATATGGCGCCCAGTTCTTCCGGGCCGGCGCCCGCTGTTCGCATTTTCAAATATTTTTCGGTGAATGTGTTGGCCAGGTCCCGGGCCAGCATGAAATCTTTAGGCACGGATACCGTACAGACACCCTGTCCTTTGACGACCGCTTCTTTGACGTGCCTGTGGCTTTCAGCTTCCTGCGTAACCATAAAGCGCGTGCCCATGTAAATGCCGTCGGCACCCAGCGCCAACGCTGCCAAGACCCCACGCGCATCCCCGATGCCGCCGCCGGTTACCACAGGGATACGCACGGCATCGGCCACCATGGGTGTCAGAACGAGGGTTGTCAACTCGGTGAAGCCTTTGTGCCCGCCGGCTTCAAAGCCTTCACAAATCACCGCGTCAACTCCGGCGGCTTCTGCTTTTTGGCCATGCCGCGGCGTGGATATGGCATGTAAGACTTTGAGACCGGCGTCCTTGAGCACTTGGGTGTACGTTTCAGGGCGACCCACCGAAACAATGGCCACCGGCACCGCCTCTTCTAATAACGACGTCGACTATTTTCTGGGAATAAACAAGACCTTCCCCAAACCCGGCAACAATGTTTACCGCGAACGGCGCAGACGTCAGGCGCTTGACTTTTCTAATCTGTTTGCGCATCCGCTCCCCGGTCAAGTCGACATCCACGGTTTTATCCTTGGAACCGGCGTTCGGCCCCAGCGTCCCCAGGCCGCCGGCGCTGGACACCGCGGCCACCAGGGCGGCACCGCTGACCCAGTTCATGGGGGCCTGGATAATTGGATGCCGGATTCCCAACAGCTCACAAATTCGATTTTTAGCCATTTTACAAAACGCCCATTGCCATTAGGGGGTTTGCACGAGTAAAAGACTCCCTCCTTAACAAATCACCTTCATCTCGGGCCACCCCCTTGTGTGTGGTTGAAAACCCCTAATCCTCGGTTTTTGCCACCAAACCACAAGAAGTTAAACATTTTGCGATCATTGGACGGCCGACGGCCACAACCTCGTCTTTCAATTGACGCGCATCATCCGCCAGCAGACTTTCCATTTTTTTGTGCGGGCCCTGTTCCAAGACCCATGCTTTCCCAATGACCTCACCCGTTTCAGGCTCGATCACCTTGAGATGAATTCCCATCCACAGGTAACCTGGATAATTCAACCCAAAGCCATTGATGCCGACCATGATAATACAATCAACATCCTGGCTTATGCCGACCCTGTCATCAATTGTCACTGTTTGCTTCGCATACCATTGACCCATGGCGTGCGACCGGTCCCAATCACTCAAGCTCGCAAGATTATCGATGTCCGGATACGGTTGTTCTTGCTTTGCTACCTTGACGGGGTCATCGGTTCTTTCCATAAGGTCCGTTGCCAGCAAGTCCGCAATGACAACCGACGGCTTCCAAACGTTTTGATCCTGCAAAATTTCGTTGGCCGTCTTTTCCATTTGGTCCGAACGGCGTATCGATTCCGGCAAGCTGGCCAGCATCATGATGCTGAAAGCCACAACGCCGATCGCGCCGATATTCTGGGTTGTCCGATCCGGAATCAAAACCAAACTGCTGCTCGTGCGCAGGGCTTCTCCGAAAAGACGACTTTGTGACAGAAAAGCATCGACTTTCAGGGGCGGCGATTGCATGGGAATGACGGCAATCTTCTTGATCCGATCTGCTTCTTCAGGCGCCATCTTCATGTTGGCCATGCTACATGCCATGACACCACAGATTAACATCAAGAAAATAAGAGAATGATACGCCCTCATGCCTCCCCCCGGCCGGGCCATCAGGGTATCAATGGGCCGGCGAACCGGCCATCTCACTCATCATCGTCCGAATGGTCGGCGTCTTACGGGTACCATCATCGGACGTTGGCGCAGGATGCATCTTTTGCATTTTGGCATGCAGCCTTTCTGCGCGCAGACAGAACGCCTCCAGCTTGGCCTGAATCAACTGGGGGAATGGCGAACCGTCAGTTTCAATTGCCAGAAAAGGCAAATCCTCGACATCCGTCAGAAGGCTGCGTAAAGAGGCATTTTCCGGATCGACGGCCAGCTTGTCTTCACGATTCATGGCTGTGTTTAGAATCGACTCGGATATCCGGTTGGGCATACATCCGAAGGGACCGATGGCGATCACGCCAGCGGCGTGTTGCGCCACATCGACCAGAGCACCCCCCACCGTCAAAATGGCCTCTCCTGTCATTTTGGGAGAAATATAGCGCTGGCCGGCCTCGAGGATCGCATCAATGTTCACCGGTTCGGCGTGAACGAGCCCGGAGCGTGACAAGATGGCTTTGATCCGTTTTTCGTCCCGAGCCATCGTTTTGTGTCTGATCATAAAGGCCAGCTTATCCTTTGTCGACATCGACTGCTCGGTAAGGTTCTTTTTAACCAAATAGTCGGAATAATGGATCCATTCAGCTACAGGACCGCAGGTAACGGCAAAGCCTTTCTGGGCCAGGTGTTCGGTTAATTTCTGCCGCGACAAGCCATCCCGTCTGACAAAAATCTCACCTGTCAGCAGGATGTTGGGGACTTCATGGGGCGGTCGCTTCAAATTGATTGCGCGCAGTCTGGCCGCACTTTCAGTGAGTTGCTTTTCTAACGCGGAAAAGTGCGTTGCTTCCAATTGCCCCAGTATCAACTGCCATTCTTGTTCGAACAAACCCATGGCCGCATCGGGATCGCAGGCATTGGCCAGCAGCATCGAGCGCATATCTTCCATTACATCGGACACAACCAGCGCACGCCACATCCAGAGCTCAAACCGCCACCCCAGACCACCGTATGAGTTCTCGGACGACAGCGACAATAGGGCCACATCCGGTATCTTGCGCTTCCTTATCAGATCTTCCATGAAGATGGCATATTGCCCAAAGCGGCAAGGACCGGAAGCTGTGGCCATGCAGTAAACCAGGACCTCATCATCCTGCTTGTGATGCTCGATATAATTGAGTAAAGCGCCGGTTGTAAGAATTAAAGGGAGACATTCTTTACAGGACGTATTGGCGCGCCCCAATTTCAATATGGCTTCATCGGCCGGCGGATGCGGTACCATATGAAAGCCCCTGCCGCGGAAAGCCGCTGCGACCGCTTCCGTGGACAATTGACCCATGGACGGCAGCAGATGTTTCACACGGGCATGGGTCATGGGCAGAATCTCTCCTGACGAGGTCACCACTTTGGCCGTTCCGTTCTCCCTGATGGATCGGGCCGGTGTAAAACCGTGGCTCACAGGCACCGCTTTGCGGTTCACCTCCAGCTGCCGATAAGCGGCAACGATATCGAGAAACGCCTCGATTCGAGTTTCCAGGCCGGCATCCGCCGTGTGACTGTCGAGTTCCAAGGTAAGGGACGGTTTGCGGCCCATGATGTCCCTGAAATACCCGACGACGAACGAATCCGGTCCACACGAAAAATTGGTGATAAAGGTGCCGAAGAGTTGCGGGTGTTCCTTAATCAGCCGGGCGGCTTTCAATATGCGCTGTCCCATCCCCCAATACATATGCCGTTTGGCATCCCAGCCATCGAGGGGGAGAAAATCCAGCGGAAAGACCAACACCCCCCTGGAGGCCAGTTTGTGGGGGATCCCCATGTGAGCCTCATCAACGAAGCCGTTGTAGGGGCGGCCTAAAATCACGACGGCCGTTTTTTGAGGATCCGCCTCTAAAGTTTTCAACGCCTTTTGGCCGATGGCCTGCATTTCGGCCAGGCATTGGGTCTGCTGTGTCAATGCCTTTTGAAAAGCTTTTTGGGCCTCTGCTTTGCTCACGCCCATCTGCTGCGCTGTCTTGACCAGGGGCGCCTCGGCCATGGGCAGGCCTCGGGTCAGGTCCAGGAAAGGGGTCAGGACGCGCGTCCCCTTTTTCTTCAACGCATCCATTTTTTTTCGGAACGTCGCCTGCAGATAGAAAGGCTCGCCTTGAACCAACGGACACACTTGCGAACTGTTTTCTCCGTTTACGCTGGGCACCGCTTTGAAATGGGGCAGGAAAATAAACTCCGGCGGCTTGTCCATGGTTATCAAGGCGTGGAAAAAGCCATGGGCCAGCTCGCCCGGATGACAAAAAGAGGCACATTTCTGGTCGATCCCGGCCTTATCGGGGCTATCAGGCAAAACCGTTTCAAACCCGAGCTCATGGAAAAAAGTCGCGTAAAGTGGATAGTAGGTGTTGACCAGAAAACTGCGATTGATTCCGACGCGCCCTTTTAATTTGGGACCGTTCTTTCGATGAGCCCCTGTTGCCAAGTCGCCTTCAGCGTCCGGGTCGAATTGATTGCCGTACTTTTCGAAGATCAGCCGCTGCCGCGTCCTTACCAGGTCCAGGCTTTCCACATCATATTTGATTTTATTACGTAAATTGTAATACCGATTGCAAGCCCCTCCAAAAGGATATTTCTTTTTTTCAAGCTCGATCACCGTGATTTCGCAATGTCGATCGCACTTATCCTTACCGCCTTTACAAATGAAGGATTTGCCGTATTTGACTTCCCGGTGCATTAGAACGGCTAGGTCAAAGCGTTGGGGTGCCATCAGTCCGGTTGCCATTCTTTTTTTGATTTCCAGCGCAACACCGAAAGCGCCCATTAGGCCAGGCTCCGGTGGAACGATGATCGGTTTACCAACCAGCGAAGCCATCGCCAGTGGTACCGCCGCGTTATAACAGACGCCGCCCTGCATAAACACTTTTTGACCGACCGTCCGGTTACCCTTGACCCGGTTGGCGTAGTTCATACAGATGGAGTATACCAGTCCGGCAACAATGTCATCGTGTGCGATTCCCTCGTGAATGGCGGTTTTAATATCGGAAGAGATGAAGGCCGCGCACTGGTCATTGAAGTTGGGTGGCTGCTCGCCCTTCAGGGCCACGGCGGCAATATCCTGCATCTTCAAACCAAGGGTCTCGAACGCCGACTCTTCCAGAAAGGATCCGGTCCCGGCCGAACACGCTTCATTCATGGCATAATCAGAAGGCACGCCATTGGTAATATAGGTGTACTTGGCATCCTGTCCTCCGATTTCAAAAATGGTGTCGACCTGCGGATCAAAATGGACGGCAGCGGTTGAATGGGCGATAATTTCATTGATGATGCCATTTGTGAGCCCGTGCAGGCCAGCCACTTTGCGGCCGGATCCGGTAACGCCCAAGCCCATAATATGAAGTTGCGAAGGTTCGCATGTTTTTTGAACCTGTTCGTAAAGAGCGGCATAGCACTGCTTGGAAGCTCCCACCGGATCACCGTTGGTACGCAGATAAACCGATGCCAGAATAGCGTCGTCCGCCTGCCGCAATAGCACCGCTTTGGTTGTGGTCGACCCGACATCCAAGCCGAGAAGACAAACATCACCCGGCGCGACCGTCTCCTTGGCAACATTTTGAATTCTACCTGGTTTTCGAATTTTCTGAGTGCGGGCAAGGTGTCGAAAGAAGTTGCCTCGTTATTAAAGAGTTCCGTTTGCCCGGACAAACGGGCCTCTGGATTATCCAGCGCCCATAAGGCTGCTCCCAGTGCCTCGAAATAGGCTGCTTCCTTGGGAATGATCAGGTCGGCAATCTCCTTTTGCAGATATTCGATCATCATCTGGTTGCGCGCCGAACCCCCGACGATCATAATATTTTGGCGCGGCACGTTTTTAAGGAGTTCCAGGATCTTATCAGCCATCATTTTACACAGGCCGGATGTCACACGTGACTTGGGAATCCCTTTGTTAGTGGCATGGGTACAATCGGATTTGCAGAAAACGGAGCAGCGTCCGGACACATGATAGGGCGTTTCCGTGGCCGCCCACTTGCCTGCTTCGCTCAGGGAAACATCCATACGGCGCAATTGCTGTAAGAAAAACTCCCCGGTCCCGGAAGCACACTTGTTGCCGGTCATCACATTGGCAATCTGTCCCAACCGGTTGAGCGCATAGACCATAAAGGTTTCGCCGCCCGCTGAAACGACCGCCGGACATGTAATCCCCTGCGGTTTGACAAAACGATAGGCCCGTTCCACGGCTTCCGGTTCGGGAATCGAAACCAGATTGATGGCCTTTCGCAGGCTGCGACCCGTGGCCGCCACACGGTCGAAGCGACCCAGATCAAGGCGTTTTAAAGCTTCGCGTAAGGTTCGTCGGGGGTCGCCCTCGTGGGGGTGCATCGAGTAGGCAACAACCTTAGGCTGCGCCGATACCTGCCCCTTGCTGCTGATTGCATGCCCATTTTTTTCGACCTGGACAATCGATATTGTCGAAGCGCCGAGACACAGCCCCAAGGTTCGGACGGTGGCCCGGTTGCGATGATTTCCAAGAGACGTGTGAGAAGTCGTTTTTGTGTGGTCGATCGATCCATCTCTGTGTGAATACATTCGGTGTGCTCCTTCCATGAATGTTCCAAGAACCATCCTTTGTTAGAATCGCTTTACAAGTTTTTGTCAACCGATGGTTCCCAATGGAGCAAACAGTGTACCATCCAAAGCGCAAAGGCGGTATTTTTTTTTGTAAAAAAGTGCTATTTTATCCTGTAAATACCGAGCGCCTTTATTTATTTATAATTGTATCAATATGATAGCAGGATAAATCCTGCCATGGCGCGCCCCCGTTTTTTTTAGAGCATGTTTCCCAGCCGAAGCGTTCCCCAGGTAAATAAAGGTTGCCCGCAAGGGTGCAGTCAAAGTTGACACCACGGGTGGTTCGAACAAAAGTTTCCTGTCATATCAATAGGTAACCGCAACGCAAACAAAGTTTACAATGCAACCGGGGTTGCACCGTTTGGCGCTTGTCATCTGGGTTATTGTTTAATCGCGTTTTTTTCTCAGGCGTTTGTTCAAGGCCTGACGTGAAATTCCCAAGCTCAGAGCGGCAATGGCTTGGTTGTTATCTGCTCGGCGCAAGGCCTCATCGATCAGCAATTGTTCGGACTGTTTAAGGGTGGGCAACTGGTCGGTAAAGGCGATCAAAGGGCTTTGGCCCGAACCTGAGTCCGCCAGCACGGTTGCCGTTGTCAGGTGCTTGGGTGCGATATGGGTTTTAAACGATGCCAGCGATAGTTTGCCGGTTTTATGGCTGGCAACGGCATCAAAAACCATGGCTTCGAGTTCCCTGACATTCCCCGGGAAATGGTACGTTGCCAGAAGTGTCATGAGTTCGTCCGGCGGTGTCGGTTTTTTCTTATCAAACGTTTTCGCAGCAAGGCCCAAAAAATGGTCCACGAGCGCCGGCAGGTCCTCCTTGCGCTCACACAGCGGGGGCAGACTGATTCGATGAGCACACAGACGATAGAAGAGATCTTTACGAAATTTGCCCGAAGCCTGCAAGGCATCGAGATCCTGATTGGTTGCCACCAAAATGCGCGCATCGGAACGTTTGGCCACATCCGAACCTAACGGGAAAAACCTCCCGTCCTGTAACAGCCGCAAAAGCTTAACCTGCGCCCCCCTGCTCAGATCCCCAATTTCATCCAGAAAAAGCGTGCCCCCGGCCGCATTCTCGATCAAACCGTCGCGGGCCTCACGCGCATCGGTGAAAGCACCCTTGTGGTGTCCGAAAAGCGTGTCTGCAAAGATGTTGTCATCCAGCCCGGCCACATTGACAGGTATAAATTCACCTTGACGGAGGCTCAAGTGATGGACCGCTCGGGCAATCAGTTCCTTGCCGACCCCCGTTTCACCGGTGATCAGAACGGGCCGGGGGCTGGTCGCGATTGACTCGATATATTGAAAAATGGATCGCATTTTAGTGCTGGTGGTTACAATTCCCGTAAAAGCTTCCGGGTTCTCAATTTTATCGGTAAGCACATACTCTTTTAGCATTCTATTCTCACGCTGCAGTTCACGAATCTCTACAGCGCGACGGACAGATCCGATCAGCCGGCTTTTTTCAACCGGTTTGAGGATATAATCGAAGGCATCATGTTGCATGCACTTCACAGCGGTTTCGATATCGTTTATGCCCGTAATCACGATCACTGGAATTTGCGGAAACGCACCCGTTATCTGCGGCAGCAGCTCATCACCGCTTAGGTGCGGCATTCTAAGATCCAGCAGCATCACTTCGATTTCGCCTCTATTGAGCAGCGGCATCACATCGCGACTGTCGTTGCAGCGGATAATATGGTTCAGATTGGCGGAACGCAGGGTCATTTCAAAGCTATCCAGCGCCTGCTCCTCGTCATCGACAATCAAGATAGGCTGTTGGGGGTAGGACGTCGATGTCATACCGTTATCCTCATTTTATTCCTTGGCAGATCGATCCACCGGTAACCGCACTTCGACCGTGGTGCCCACCCCGGGTTCTGAAGTGAAGTACAATTGGCCGCCATGTTCTTCAATGATCATCGATGAGACTGACAACCCCAACCCGACGCCGCCGGAGTCATATTTGGTTGTAAAAAATGGATCCGTAATGTGCGGTAGCGTATCACGATCAATCCCCAGTCCTTCATCTTGGATGGTAATTATGACCTGGGATTGATCCTGGTTGCATGTAATGGTGGCCAAAATACCTTTGTGAGCATCCGGCAGGGCTTGACAGGCATTTTGAATCAGATTGATCATGACCTGTTCCAGTCGTTGAAAATTGCCCTTCAAACGGGGCAACCCCTCACAATAGGCGATCTCAAAATTATTCGTCGATTTCTTAATCATATTGGCAACCAAGGCAATGGTCGATTTCAAAACCGCATTAAGGTCAACCTGTTGTTCGCGGTCGCCCGTGTCATCGCGGACATAGTTTTTTAAATCATCGACAATATGTTTAATCCGTTGGGCGCCATCCGCTATACCGGATACGAGCATCGCTATTTTTTCACGCATTTGCGAATAGGGCACGCCGGCCATGAGGAAATCACCATTTTCCTCATAGTACTTTTCGAGGACCGGCGAAGCATCACGCCAGGCGTCTGCTAAAATGGGCGCATTGAGCATGATAAAATTGTTGGGGTTGTTGATCTCATGGGCCACCCCTGAAACAAGGGTCCCCAAAGCGACCATTTTATCGGCCTGCATCAGCTGCTGTTGATGCAATTTGGCCTGTGCCTCGGCTTCACACAAGGCTTCCTCCGCCTGCAGCCTCCCCGTAATTTCTTGGCGGTAGGCTTGGTAGGTCTGGCGCAATTCCTTGAGTTGTTTTTCAACGGTGTTAAAGGCATTCGAAAGGCGCAGCGAATGCAATAGGGCCTGGGCGAAAATAAAGACAAACAGCCCGAATGGCACAATGTATCCCGTTTGGATCAGCTTGGCAACGTGCAGCATATCATTGGCCACGGTAACCACTAGAATGATGAATCCCAATAGAAACACCCAGGCGCCTTCCCTCCGATGAAGCACCGCGAAAATGAGCACATAGAATCCGTAAATAATCGTCAGAAGGGTGACGCCTTGATAAATGGGTAACGTGTGGGTAAAGATTTTGGCGGGTGTAAAGAACACCACCCCCGCGAACACAAGTCCGGTGATAACGATAACGTGGCAAAATCGTTTTGAAAATTCCTGGAAAAGCGATCGCATAAACAGACTGAAAGCAGGGACGGCAAGATACCAGGAGTATTCGAGCTTCATCATTACTTCCCAATCAGTGTTTGGGAAAAGATGCGTCAGATACCGCTCACCTGTGGAAAGCAATCTCACTGCGATCAAAAAACAAAACAGGCTGAAGTACAACGGTGAACGGTTCTGAGTTTGGAGGGCAAACAAACCGAGATGGTAGAGTGCCATCATAAAAATACTACCGAGTAAAAATAGGTCAAAACCGAGCCGCCGATCCCTGCTGGCCCTGATATCGGTTTCACGACCCAACGTGATGGCTTCCCAAATTCCGCCCCGCCGGTGATGGTAATTCGACACCTGAAAAATGATTTCAATTTGATCTGTTGGATTCACTAAATCGATGACCTGTGGAAGATAGCGTGGTACGGTTGTTGCCGGTGCTTTTCCGGCCACACCGACCGTGTGCTTGCTTTCGCCGTTAACAAAGACAGTAAAAGCGGTCCCGATGTGAAAGAGCTTCAACGCCAGGGCTTGCTGCTGACGATTGAGGAGAATTTGCAAGCGAAAAGTCGCGAAACCATCTCCGGGAAGCTCCTGGCCGTTGACCTTTAAACCTTTCCAATACCCGGGCACTTTGATAAGGGCGGTTTTGACTGGAAGGCTTTCTGATCGGAAATCAGCCGGGCTCAGATGCTGCCGCCAGTAAAATTCATATTCACCATTGAGTTCCACCGGGCCATCATCTTGAAAATTCCAGGCCCTCAAGTCGAGCACCCCCTTGATCGCTTGGGGCACGTTTTTTTTAACGTCTTCGCTATAGCCTAACGATACAGCGAAAAAATTCGAGCAAATGAAAACAACCGACCATAAGTAGAGATGTCTTCGCATGCTGAAACCGTTAACGATTTTAAACGTTCACGACATGACATGGTTGCTTAAAGAAAGGTGTCGGGAATAGAAGTACAGCCATATGAAAGAAGCGGTTACAACCGCGTATGCACTCCTGCCGATCGCGATAGCCGATGTTGGCCGAATTCAGGGTACTGGTTACCTATTCATATTAAAAATAAGCCGCCTTTGTCAATTGAAGGCTCGCTTTTACCGGTTTCGCAGGGCTCCAAAACGGTTGCCAATGTCGACCTATTTTCCAACAGGTTTATTTTAATTTATTATATCATATATTTATGGAAGATAAAGCCGGCTTATATTTCAAAAAAAGTTGCGTGTCTCGCAAGTGGGTCTTAGCTTAAACAACGTTTACCTGATTATCATTGGATCTATCGTTTAGGCCGCTCTCAGGCTCACGGCGGCGAACGCCGGAGTCATACTGCTTAGAAGTTATCTCAAAAAAAGGATCAAGCCCTATGAATCCTCACTCTTTCTTGGACTTTTTCGAGCGATATCCCTGTATTCTCAGTGAGGGTGCCGTAATCGAACGCCTGCGCCGCGACAGCAACCTGGATCTCGACCCTTTTATCGTCAACTCGGGTTTTATTTACGACCAAGCCCCCAAGGCCGCCATCGAGACCATCTATCGCCAATACCTTGACATTGGTTTACAGCACCAGCTGCCACTGCTCCTTTCCACACCGACCTGGCGGGCCAACCGCGAACGCATCCAAGCAGCCGGATATGCGGATCGGGATGTAAATGGCGATAATTTCCGCTTTCTAGACGCGTTGCGCAACGCCTACGGGGCCTATGGCACCAAGGTCGTAATCTGTGGGCTGATGAGCTGCCGCGGAGATGCCTATAACGCGTCGGAAGCTCTTAACGCGGCCGAAGCCTACGAATTTCATGCCTGGCAGGCAGCCATGCTGGCCCAGGCGGGCGTCGATTTTCTTATGGCGGCGACCCTGCCGGCCCTGGATGAGGCCAGCGGATTGGCCCAAGCCCTGGCCGCAACCGGCAAGCCGTATGTTGTCAGCTTTGTGCTGCGGCCGGAAGGAACCCTACTGGATGGCACACCTCTGAAAGACGCGGTCAACGCCATCGACACGGCTGTCAGCCCCAAACCGTTGGCCTATATGTCCAATTGTACCCACGCCTCGACCTTTCGTCGCGCCTTGCAGCAGGAGGTCAATGCCTCGCCGCTTGTAAGGCAAAGGGTTGTCGGCCTGCTTGCCAACACGGCCGCGCTTACGCCTGAGGAATTGGACAACCGTGATGCTTTGGTGACCGAAGACCCCGAAGCTTTTGGCCAATCCGTAGCCGAATTGCACCAGGAATTCGGTATGAAGATACTGGGCGGCTGTTGCGGAACCGACCAACGCCATATTGGTCATCTGGCCAGGTGGCTGGCCGACAAATCCTTTTCGCTTCAGAGTCGCGTTTGAACCCTTGGCGCGGTTGAAGGGCAACTTCGTAAGGCGCCCGCAGCCGCAAGTTGTGCTTACGAAATCACGCCCGGCGGGACAGCACACGCCGGGCACTGCTATAAGGAGGCTCTCTATGCCCAAAAACATCGATAGGGTTTACAACCTAACCCGCCGATTGATCTGTCTGCTATTCATCCTAACCACCTTTGCTTGCACTGGCCCTGCCGTAGCGGTTTCAGAAATCGAGCGTGTGAGTGTGTCCGCAACGCGCACGCGCATGATGCAAGACGGCGCCTTGCTGGTTTGCTCTTATGCCGATAGCCGCTGCCAAAAAATCCTATTTAAGGGCGCCCTTCTGCGCAGCGATTTAGAGGCCCGGCTGCCGTCTTTACCCATGAATCAGGAAATCATTTTTTATTGCAGCTGACCGAATGAAGAAACCTCTGCCAGGCTGGCGGAAAAATATATCGATCAAGGCTACCATAATGTAAAAGTGCTGCAAGGCGGTGTTTCAGCTTGGAAAAAGGCTGGGTATCCGTTTCAATAGGATCTGTTTTAGCGCGCGTCACGCGCAATGTAAGGTCTGGCGCGACACCAATAAAAAAGCCCGCCTGCTCACTGGCAGGAGGGCTTTTAGGTCAAATTCATCAAAGTTATAAGTGTGAAGTGACTAAAGTTATGGAATTCTATAGATTGAATAAGCCTCTTTCCAAGGCGCTAAAGCAGCGCTACCATTTGATCGACAATCGCGTCGTAGGCTTTGGTGACAGGTGAATCCACGTATGCCTCCTGAAAGGAAGACACCCGCATCACCGCAGGCCACCATTTTCGGATCAAAAGGAATTTTGCCCAAAAACCGCAAGCCAGCCGCTTCCGCGGTACGCTGACCGCCACCGGAGCCAAACAAATCGACCATTTCGCCACAATGTGGACAGGCAAACCCGCTCATGTTTTCGACCAGGCCGTAGATATCCATTTTGACCGTTTTGCAAAAATTGATCGACTTGCGCACGTCCGCCAAAGCAACTTCCTGAGGCGTCGTTACAATGAGGGCCTTGGCATCTTTGATGGTCTGAGCCACGGTCAGCGGCTCATCCCCGGTACCCGGGGGTGAATCGATCAAGAGATAGTCCAGCGCGCCCCAATCCACATCACCGATGAACTGCCGTATGGCAGAATATTTGATCGGACCCCGCCATATAATGGCTTCATCTTTACCGGGCGAAAGCGATTCAATCGAGACCGCGCTTAAATTTTCCGAATAAGCCATCGGTCTGAGCTTTCTATTTTCACTTAAATCCAGCATGCCTTTGAGGCCCAGCATTCGCGGCACGTCCGGGCCGTGCAAATCGACATCCATAATCCCGACTTTATAACCTTTGCGGGCCAAGGCAATCCCCAGATTCACGGTCGTGCTGGTTTTGCCGACACCGCCCTTACCACTCATGACGAGGATCTTGTTTTTAATTTTTCCCAGCGATTCTTCGACGGCGGTGTCCTTTTCGGCCTGTGCCATTTTTTGACGGTCGGCCGGACTCATACTGTCCTGTATCTGTACCATGCTTTCATTCTCCTTACATCTGGCTCAACATGAAGTTATCTTAAAAAAGGATCTTGGCTCAAGGTCAAGGCGGGACCAAGCTTCAACCCGCATCCCCTAAAAACCGATAAAAGTCATCGTGCTGACAGGCCGGACAAAAAAACGGCCGTCCCGTTCCACGGGGTTCATTCCATTGGTGATGGCACTTGCGGCACATGAAAGTACGGATTTCGCTTACCAGGCAATAGTTGCCGCCTTCAATGTTGATCGCCTTGCCGTTAATGAGCGCATCGGCAACGGCGTTACGGGCCTGCTGGACGATACGCCCAAAGGTTGCCCGCGATACGCCCATCTTGCGCCCGGCCTCTTCATGGGATAGCCCCATCAAGTCGGCCAGCCGAATTGCCTCCCGCTCATCAACAGTAAGACGCACTTCGTCCAAGTCAACCAAGGGAATGCCACGCGGTTTGAAATAACTGACTTCCGGGTTAAACCCAACGATACGGTCTTTTTTGGGGCGTACCATTTTTCCTCCATTCTGGGTATATACTCATGAAAATAACGCCGGTGTACCGGCTTGTCAACTCCCCTGTTCTCACGAAGACAAAAATTATACCGCCACCCGCCTGGCGGGGAACCATCACGTTAAAGCGGTGCTTTGAACGGGGCCGCGTAACCGGTCAGTTCCGCGTAGCCTTCACCGCCAAGCGTTTGCCCGGCCGAATTGCCTCTGGCCTTGACGCTCCCTTCCCAATATACCACCCCGGTCGTTTCTCTGGTTCGCATTTCCTGGCTGGCCGTTTGGGCCTCAATCTCCAACTGCAGGGCCAGTTTCGGTATGTTAACCTGCCACGCGCATGGGTATCGCCCTTTGGAATAGGGACTTTGCCAGGTTTTCAGACCCTCGATCTCTATCTCCGCCCTTGTCAAGAAGGTCAAGTTGCCCGCAGCATCGACAAACGTGCCGCTGGAGGCCAAACTATAACGCCCATCGGCTTGGCGCAAAAAGTAAAGCATCAACTCCGTATGGTTGTCCAGTTGCAGACTGAACCAATCCCAGCCCACCAAATCGGCTTCCAGGGGCGCTGTACTGAACTCGTGATCCATCCAACTCAGGCCAGCGACCGGCATGGTCTGCCCATTGATCGCCACGGTTCCTTGCGTGAACAGGCGCGTGTATGAATAATAGCAACTGGCCTTGGCAGGCGTGCTCCCTTTGCGGCTATACCCTCGTTTGCCATGCAGGACAAGCGGTTTTTGGGGTTCTAGACGCAAGTCGAGTCTAAAATCGGGCGCCGCCGCCTGAAGGCGGTGTTGCTCAGGCCCGATCGCAATCGTGTTTTTTCCCACAAATATCGTCTTCTGTTTCTTTTGATTCCCGGCGCCTGCCATCAGCAGGGCTTCGCGTGCGGCCACCTGGACCTGATGGTGAGCGTTCTTATCGATATCCGTAACAGCCGCATGGGCGATAAATATCTGTTGCGTCCGCCAGGTTGAAGCAGGAACCGGCCAGTGTTGGGTCTCACCCGATGGACCGGTCTGGTACCTGAAAATAGTCATCTGGTAGCCGAAATGCCGGCCATCCGCCGAACGCACGTTGCCCGTGTAATACCACCACTCGGACCGGTAGCCAGGATGCGGACCGTGATCTTCGGGAAAGGCAAGGTTACAAGGACCCTGCACCGTGTGAAAGCGGGCTTCGCCCTGGGCCGGGTACACACCCAGGCGGCCGCTCCCCACGCACAACACCATAATCACTAACAGCATGCCGAGACACCTGCCAATCATCGCGCTACTCCCGCAGAACGCTGGCCGGCGGTTTGCGAAACGCCATCTGGACCGCAGGCAAAGACGCCATGACAGCCGTCGCCGCAATCAATGGCAGCGCCGGGACCAACGTTGGCCAGTCAATCCGAAAAATGAATGTCCATCCGAAAGACTGCAGATTGATAACGAACACCAACAGATACGCAAGGCCAAAGCCGCACACGAGTCCCGCGCCACCGCCGGCCATAACCATTAATATGGCTTCCCAAAAAATCATCGTACGGACCTGTGCGGCACTGGCCCCAATCGCCAACAACGTGTTCAACTCGCGGGACCGCTCCAAGACCAGGACCGTCAGGGTCGTTGTAATCCCCAAAGCCGCGATGAGCAGCGCGATCAGCAACAGCACCGTCGTCACGGCGAAAGTTTCGTCGAAAATAGTGAGGATAGCCCCCCTGAGATGATCACCCCGCATAATTTCGACCGCTGCGCCGCAACGCTTTCGGAGGTCCTGAACCAGTCGTTCGGCGGCAACCGTCTCGTCACTTTGGCGGTCCTTGATAAACAAACGCAACCCGGTCAGCCCCTGATCGGTGCTGGCCTTTTGGTAGGCTTGCAAATCATAAAAAACGACACCGCCTTGGGTTCGATAATCTCTTACAATCCCAAGCACGAGTGCCGCGATATTGGCCTTACCGATGCGGGCATGAAACGTGTCACCCACGCCAATCCCGTTTTTGTTGGCAAAAACTTCGGAAACAACAACGCCTTTGCCTTGCGCCAGCTGGGTCAAAGCCTCAGTCGGTTGGCCGCGCAACCAGAAAAAATTGCCGTACTTGAGGAACATAGCTACGTCCAAGGCCTCAAAATGATAGGGCGCTCCGTTATATTTCATCATAATACGCCGATAGGGAACCGAATCGACCGTTGCTTGCAGGTCCTGAATCACCGTCAATGCCGTCGCCGGTAAAACCGATTTATACTGATTGCGGGCTGCCAGTTGGGTTTGCATGAAAACGTCACCGCTGACGGACTGCGAGACCCAGAACTCGACGGTTTTTCTAAAACTGTGAACCATCACCACCAGGGCTGTGAAAAGGGCTACCGCCGTTATGAGGGCACCAATCGAAATAGCGGTTCGAGGCCCGCTGTCCCGTACATAGCGGCCGGCCAGGTAGGCCGCTTCCCCAGCCACACGCCGCAACAGGTCCGGCAGGAAGTTGCCTGCCTGCCGTAACCCCCAGGGGGTAATCAACGCAAAACCGATGAACAACAGAATGGCCGCCAGGTAGCCTGGCAGCGGCAAGCCGTAAAAGCCGGGTATTTGTGATAGCGGCCATACCAACACAAGCAAAAGGGCACCATTGCGTGCCAGACGCGCCAAGGTTCGCGGCGGCCTGGCTCCGGCATGCGCCATCGCCATGGCTTCTTTGGGTGCCACTTGCATGGTTTCTTTCGCCGGCTGGTAGGCTGCCAAAACGGCGATCAAGACAGTTGTCCCCCAAGAAACCATGATCTCCCAACCGTCAATCGTGAACTGCGCAAGGCGCACAGGCACAAAGAGCGTCGAAATGGTATGACTCACGCTTTGCAGTAAATAAGGCACACAAATGGAGCTGATCGGTAGCGCCAGCAACCAGCCAACCAATCCCAGCAAAAAGCCCTCGGCTAAAAATAGCAGAAAGAGCATTCGTGCCGTTACCCCGAGCGACCTTAATACGGCCAGTTCGTGCCGGCGCGAGGCGGCGTTAAAGGCCACGAGGCTGTAGACGAGAAACATTCCGACGAAAAGAGATGCGAAACTCAAGATTGACAAGTTGGTCTGATAGGCCCGTATCAATCCCTGGCCGCCTTCCCGGCGTTCCGAAGGCGGTACCAGTTCCAGGCCCTCTGGCAGCAAGGCCCGCACCGCCTGGATAGCCTGTTGATTGTTCGGGTGGTGCAATTGCAGATCGATCCGGTCTACCTGCCCCCAAAGGCCCGTGAACTCTTGAAAGGTAGCAATGTCCACGATTGCCATCCGCCCCCCTTCGATCAAAGCCAAGCCTTCTGCCGCCAGGTAACCCAGATTGCGGAAATCGGCTTGGCGCCCCAAGTGCGCGAGCGTTATCTGATTCCCGACGGTCCAGCCCCTTTCGCGGTTCAACTGCTGCCCGACAATCATACCATACGGCGTTTTAATTAACCCAAGCCAGAGGGCATCATTGTCGGCCGGTGATGCCCCCGGCTGCCAGGCCCTAAATGACCGATCCAGAATCGGATCGATGCCGATCATTAAAAAAGGTTCGGAATCCTCGGTCGCTGACGTCACGTAGGCGGTCAACACCGGGGCAACGGCACGAATGGATGGATGTTTGAAAAGCGGGGTGATCAGTTTTTCGGGTACGCGAGCACCAGGAGCCGTTACGGACCAATCCGAACGCCCGGCGATGAGATCCATGCTCTGGGTAAACGCCTCCAGGGAAGCCCGCACCGAAACCCGGACACTGGTAAAAACAGCCGCCCCCAGCGCAATACCCAGCAACACGGCGATCGCTCGCCCTTTGTGTTTTTGTATGTGCCGAAACACAAACCAGACGAACAAGCGTGCAAACAGTCGCATCGATTTCATGGCGCACTCGCGATCGCACCATCTTTGAGAACCACCTGGCGCGTCGACACGCGGTCGGCCAGATTACTGTGGGTTGCAATGATGACTGTCCGTTTTAGGCGTCGATTCAGATCGGCCAAAAGATCAATGACCATTTGCCCATTGCTGCTGTCCAGATTGCCGGTCGGCTCATCCGCCAAAATGATTGCAGGGTCATTGATCAGCGCACGGGCAATGGCCGTGCGCTGCATTTCGCCACCGGATAGCTGTGATGGCATGTGCTCCCGGCGTTCCTCCAGGTTGAACCACTTGACCAATTCACCGGCATTGGCACGCATTTTAGCGTACGGCTTGCCGGCCAGCAACCCAGGCAAACAGATGTTTTCAAGGACATTCAAGGTCGGCAACAGGTTAAACGTTTGAAAGACCATTCCAACGACATCTCGGCGGAAACGGGTAAGTTGAGCCGGGTTACAGTTTACCAGGTCTGTCTGAGCCACAACCAATTGTCCCCGGGTGGGTCGATCCAGACCGGCCAGAAGCGCCAGCAGGGTGCTCTTGCCGGACCCGCTATCGCCCTTGAGGACCACCAGCTCACCGGCATTGACCTCCAGGTCAATCCAGTTGACACCAATAACGTTGCTGGGCCCCATGGGATAGGTACGTGTAAGGTTGTGCGCCTCGATGATCGCCATCCCCTTTAATCTCCCGTGCGCTGATCAGTTTGCCTTAAGAGGAAATCACTTTTGCGGTGGGCGCCGGCGCTGTTTACGTCTAGCCCCCGTGGCGCGATTGGGTCGCCCACGGCCGGATCTACCGCCCGGCGGCTTGGGTTGGATCCGGCGGTTGTAATTCTTGGGAGGGTCGGGCACCAGCAGCCATTCCTCCTCGGGGTGGATACATGTCAATTCGTTGCCGATATACGTTTCGATTGCGGGTATATAAAAAGAATCATCTTCACACGCAAAGCTGATTGAAGTCCCTGTCAGTCCGGCACGCCCGGTGCGCCCAATACGGTGTACATAATCTTCAGGATCTCTCGGCAACGTATAGTTAATGACGTGGCTCATTTTCTCAACGTGAATCCCCCGCCCGGCCACATCTGTTGCAACCAGCACTCGAATGCGGCCGTCACGAAAATCATCAAGCCGCTTGATGCGCTGTTTCTGCGAAACTTCGCCTGAAAGGAGATTACAATTGATCCGGTAGCGCCTCAATCGATCGACCAGTCGTCGTGTTTCATCGCGACGATTGCAGAAGACAATGACCCGATCCAGCTTCAGCCGGGTGATGATATTATACAACAAGGCATACTTCTCGTCAGTTGTGACGATGTATACCTTCTGGTCCACGCTATCGACGGCAACCTTTTCAGGTTCGATCTCAACAACGACCTGCTGGCGTGTCCATTGAGAGGCCAGACGATTGACTTCCGGCGTGAGGGTCGCACTGAACAACAAGGTCTGGCGTTTGGACTTGGGCGGCGTGCTTTGTACAATTCTTCTGACATCGGGGATAAAACCCATATCCAACATGCGATCAGCTTCATCGATGATCAGGACCTCGACCTGGGTGAGAAACAAATCTTTGTGGCGCTGAAAATCCAGCAGTCGTCCCGGTGTGGCAACGACGACGTCTATGGCCGATCCGTGCAGTTGCCTTTTTTGCTTTTCATAATCCATTCCGCCAAAAATGGTGATGATCCTTAGGTCCAGATATTGCGCCATGGCCTCAGCTTCTTCCGCAATTTGCAGGACCAGTTCACGAGTTGGTGCCAGGATCAGGACCCGTGGTCTTCCCGAGCCACGCTTGCCTTTCAGCGGAGAACGGTGCAGCCGGGTGAAGGTCGAGATCAGAAAGGCAGCGGTCTTGCCTGTTCCGGTCTGCGCCCGACCGGATGCATCCTTGCCGGACAAGGTGCTCGGTAAAATCTTGGCTTGAATGGGGGTGCAATAACGATACCCAAGATCGGAAATGGCATGCATTATTTCCATGGGTAGGTCGAAGTCGTGGAAGCGAACCTCTCCTTTGGCAGGTGGAACCTCGAAATCAGCAGGATTCCATTGGGCACGCTTCAACGGGGCCGGTTGTTTGGCAAGACTCCGCTTAGGGGCACGTTTGCCCGACGGCTTTCTTCTCGCTTTTGCTCGGCGCTGTTCTGGGCTTGGACTTTTGCGTTTCCGATCAGAACCGCTGCGACGCCGTTCGGCAGGCCCTGAAGCATTGGATCCCTGCCCCTTGGTCATCTGGGGAGCCGGCAATTGATTTTCCGGAGTTGTTTGCACTGTCGTGCTTTGCAGTTTCGTTTTAATCTTCTCAATAAATGTTTTAATCAAAATTTACCTCGGTCTGGGGCAATCATTCCCCAACGCCCAAAGAACGTCGTCGCTGCGAACCTCTTTAAACTTATACACCGGCGATATAACCAGGGACAAGCGGGTAAGGGTGCTGTTTGGAAGGATCGCCTTAGGATAGGGGCTTCACGCCGGTTGCATCGAAGCGTGTGGGTTCGTATCGAAGGCCTGAATCAAACACTTTCTTCGGGCCGATAGTATAGATCCAACATTTCTTCCAGTTCCGCCACACATCGCGTGCGTGCATCGGGGTCATCGGGGGGACCATCTATGCTGATGATGTTTTTCTCAAAATCGATCTCCTGGACGCAACAGCGATGTTTCTCACATATTTTCCCAACAATTTGAAGTACTTGTAGCTTATCTGGACGCGTCATACTTTCCTTTCGGTGTTTTAATCCCCGTCATACCGTTGGTGCAGGCCAACCCGTTCCGATGCCAGATCGGGTGGCTGAAATCCCAAAGCACGGGCTTTGCAATGATCCAACAAAACATCCAGTGGGCCCAATGCTAACATATTTGCATCCTTTTGGCTACCGCCGATGATGCGATCTGGTCGAAGCCATCGTGTTTCACAACCAACCACCCAAACGGGTAGCGTGAGATCCGCTATCGAGCCACAATCCGATTGTTAAGATGGCTTCAAGGGCTTGATTCCGCGATTCAAGCTTCCCTGACGGTAACCCTCCATATCAAGCGCCACGTGTTCAAACCCGATCGCCGTCAACCGGTCAATGATTTCTTGGCGCAGTGGTTCGTGGAGCAGCTTGGCAAGATCTTGGGAGGGCACTTCAATGCGGGCGACCGGTCCGTGGTGCCTGACCCGACAGGCATCAAAACCGCGGTCATGAAGCAGCTCCTCGGCCTGCGCCACCATTTGCAAAACCCCGTTGGAAATCGGTTGACCGTAAGGAATGCGTGATGCCAGGCAGGCACCGGCAGCTTGATTCCAGTTCGGCAAGCCCATCTGCTTTGCCAGTTGGCGAATATCGTTCTTGGTCAGGCCGGCATCGATCAATGGGGCCACAACACCCATTTCATTGGCTGCACGTAACCCGGGCCGATAATCCTTGAGATCGTCAAGATTGGCGCCATGGGCCACATGGGCAAAGCCCAACTGTTGGGCGTAATTAAAAATATCGTGGAACAGTTGTTTTTTACAGACATAGCAGCGGTCCGGCCGGTTGGCGATAAAGTCCGGCTGCGACATCTCGCGCGATGCCAGCTGGATGTGCCGGACCCCCAAAGCGATGGCCAGTTGGCGGGCCTGCTCTATTTCACGTGGTGGATGGATCGGTGATTCGGCCGTCAGAGCGACAACAGCAGGACCGAGGACCTGCTGAGCCATTGCCAATAAAAGGGTGCTATCGACCCCTCCGGAAAAAGCCACCAGAAGATTGTCATATTCCTTCAAGCAGCCCGTTAGCCGCTCTCTTGTAGTCTGGCTGTCCAATCGTGTTTGAGCCCTCAGCGAGCCGCTGCCCGCAGGAAATAAATGTTTACAAAAGCGGTCTTATCCTTTATAAGAAATTTTTGAATCCTTAGAAGCCACTATATGCCAAATCATTAGCAATTTCAAAGGGGTTTTTTTATGGGAAAAGACAGTCTGATCAAATCGACCGCTAAAAAACAGGCCGCTGCCAAGAAAAAGGACGAAGCCAAGAAAACCGCAACCGCCAAAAAGGCCGGACCCCCGAAGAAACCAAAGGCCAAAGCCAAACGCACTGCACCACAAAAAGCGACCAAGGCTGTCAAAAGAGCCGCTGCCAAGCAAAAGGGCCCCCAGAAGAAAGCCAAGGGTGCCACACCCAAAGCCAAAGCCGTTGCCAAGCCCAAACCGGCCAAAGCCATCGCTAAAAAGAAAGCGGCGCCCAAGCCCAAGCCCGCAAAAAAAGCAGCGCCTCCCAAGCAAAAACCGAGCATCAAAGCATTGCTCATGAAAAAATTCGACAGCGCGCGGCCACCCAAGGCCTCCAAGCCGGCTCCTGACGCCCGCGCGGCACAGAAATATGACGCACCACCCTTCTTCACGGGTCTCAGCGACGACGACACCCGGCGGTTGAAAGCATTATTGCTGAAAAAATTTGACTTGCAGACATTGCCGGCCGAACCAGTAACCCCTGCGGCAGAAGCCAAACCAGCCGCAAAGCCAGCCGCGCCTAAGCCTACAGCGGCCACCCCGGCGCCTGCGGCGCCCCCCGAACCAGAACCGGCGGATGAGATACCCCCTCCCCTTGCGGAGGAACCAATGGATCCGGCCGAAAAAATTCTCAAGTATATGGCCGCTGTGTTTGTCTTTCTCGTCCTTTTGGTCATTGGTGCCAGTTTTGTCAACCAGGGCCGCTATTACTTGAATTCATCCAACGGCGCCGTTGAAATCTGGCAAGGCGACTTCGCACCCAAAGGTCAGTCGCTGCTGGTGGCACTGCCTGGCGCCGAGTTTCCGGAAGTTGAAGCCACGGTTTATTCCAAGCAAGATGTTTACCCGATCGCTTTCAATTATTACATCGACAAAGCCGACGCCATTTTGGATGTCCCCGGGGCGCCCAACTTCGATGAAGTCAAGGTCTACCTGGAAACGGCCTTAACCTATGCCGCTAACCAAGATCTGCGGGATATCGCCTATGCCCGTCTAAACAATATTGATTTACTGATCCTGATGTACAAGGCCGATGTGGCCGGAAGCCGGGGAACCATCGCGAGCCTTGAATCTGCCTTGGCCTATCTGGCGGAAGCCAAACAGCTGGCCAACGCCCTTCAGGCCCAGCAGATCGACCAAAAAATCGAAGCTTTCAGTGCCTCGCTGGCGTCTATGGAAGCCGCCCAGGCGGAGGCCGACCAACTAAAAGCCGATCAGCAGAAGCTTGAACAAACCCAATCAGCCCATGAATAGTAATGCATACGAGGTCATCCATCGGCTGTGTCAGAACATTGAAGCCCGCTGACACAGCCCCCAGGGGATATTCACGACCTTTCAGCGACACGACTCCCTGTTGAGCCTTAATTGCCCGAAATCGGATATACAAAACAATAACCATGACAACCCGACGAGTTCTGTTACTCGCGCCCACACTTTTAATCCTTTTTTTGCTCCAATCCTTTTTTTGGGTGCCGACTTACGAACAGCAAACGCGCGGTAATCCCGACCGCCTTACTCAATACGTTGCTGCGTCACTAGGCGATGCCAGCCTGATCAATCCGATCCTCTCCTCCGATGCGTCCAGCAGCAATATTGAAAGCCTGGTCTTTGACGGACTTATCGACCGCGGCGAGGACTTGCGTTTTCGAGGACGCCTGGCTGAATCCTGGAAAATTTCAGAAGAAGCCTTCTTCTTCGTCAATTCGTCCTACGCCATACCGGGGCTGGGAAAGGTGGGTGCTGACCGTTTGGCCGATTGGCTGGCACAGGCCAAGCAAAACATCGACACCCCGCAAATCCAAGCGGCGCTGGCCCATATAACGGCGGTTGAGGTGCTTCCACCCAACACCACGACGGCCGTCAAACAAATTCAGGATCCAACCGCCCCGGATAAAAAAATTGACGTTCACATCCGGATCACCCCACCTGCACGCATCAAACTGACCCTCGACCATGTCGATCAGACGATCTTCGATACCCTGGCCCAGCTATTGGGCCAAGACTACTTCGCGTCCCTGCGTCCGAACAGTATTTGACCACCGATCAGCCGATCGACCAAGCGACGCTGTCTGCCTGGGCAGCCGAACTGGTGCCGGCAACGGAACACAACCCCGTTATCCAATTCGATTTGCGACCAAACGTTCGCTTTCACGATGGGCATGAATTTGACGCCTTTGACGTTAAATTCACCTATGACGCCATCATGAATCCCAAAAACCTCTCACCTCGCCTCGCTGACTACGAACCGGTCAAGGCCGTCGAGGTGATCGATCCGCTCAAGGTTAAGGTCGTCTACAAACGCCTCTATTCGCCTGCGATCGGGACCTGGGGCATGGGCATTCTACCCGAACACCTGTTAAACGATGAGGCCCTGACACGCCGAAGCTGAAAGCCGCGGCCGCGATCCGGAGGTGTTCTGCCTGCGGGACAGCCGCTTTAATCGTCACCCCATCGGGAGCGGGCCATTTGTCTTTCGACAATGGAAATCCGACCAATACATCGCCCTGGACCGCTTCGATCAATACTGGGAAGGCGCCCCCAACTACCAAAGCTATATCTTCCGCATCGTACCGGACCTGCTGACGCAGGAGATGGAATTTTACGCGGGGACCATCGACAATTACGGTGTCCAACCCCATCAAGTGGAGCGGCTGCAATTCGATCCGCGCTATCAGCATTTTTCAGGTACGGCTTTCGGGTACACCTACATCGGCTACAACCTGCGCCGCAAACCCTTCGATGACCCGCGCGTGCGGCAGGCGTTGGGAATGGCCATCAATATAAACCAAATTATCGAGTACGTGCTTCACGGCCAGGGAGAACGCATTACCGGACCGTTTGTCACCCAAACCGACTTTTATAACCAACAACTGACGCCCCTGCCGTATGACCCGGAAGGTGCCCAGGCATTGTTGGAGGACGCTGGGTGGATGCGCAATGCGGACGGTTGGTGCGAAAAAAACGGCCAGAAATTGCAGTTCACGCTGATTACCAACAGCGGCAATGACCTGCGCAAAGCGATTCTGGCCATTGCCCAGGATGCCTGGAAACGAATCGGCATCGATGTCCAAACCGATTTGCTGGAATGGTCTGTGTTTATTCAGGAACGGGTCAACAAGCTCGACTTCGACGCCTTGATTTTGGGCTGGCAAATGGGCATCGAACCGGACCTTTACCAGGTCTGGCATTCGAGCCAGACAAGCCCCTTTGAACTCAACTTCGTCGGGTTCCAAAATAAGAGGGCGGATGACCTGATTATCAAGATCCGCCAGGAATATAATCATGCCAAACAGGTTGCATATTGCCACCAACTCCATGAAATCATTGCCCGCGAACAGCCATATACGTTCCTTTATGTCGGCAAATGGAGCGCGATTTTAGACAAGCGCATTCTCATCAAGGAAGTCGGCGACAATGGCTCGATCGTCTATAAAAAAATAACGCCGACCAAAACCGGCAGTTATACCTTCCATTTCAATAAATGGATCAAACTGGCCCAGATGCCCAACCTAACGCCGGAAGGATAGATTCACAATGCTGTCATTTATTGGCCGCAGTATCGTCCAGAAAATTATTACGCTTTTTTTTGTGTCGGTGGTATCCTTCATGATCATCCATCTGGCCCCGGGTAAACCCAGCCAGGTGGACCCGATGAACCCGAAGTTTACGCCCGAACTCGTAGAGCGTTTTCAAAAAGCGTTCCACCTGGACGAGCCGTTGCACGTTCAATATCTGCTTTTTTATCGTGATTTGTTTACCGGAAAAACCGTTTCCTGGAAAGACAACCAGTCGGTGCTGGCCAAAATTTGGGAGCGTTTCTTGAACAGCCTGCCCCTGTTTATCGTCGGCACAATTCTGACCTGGACCTTGTCTTTTCCAGTTGGCATCCGCTCGGCCATTCGACGTGGCGGAATATTCGACCGTAGCGCCACCTTTGTATCGTACCTGTTGATCTCGATCCCCGGCTTCTTTTTTGCCTACATCCTGATTATATTAGTCGTCACCCGTTTTCAGGTCCCGGTTATCGGAATGGAGACTTTCGGTGTGACCAATGCATCCCTGCCCCATCTGATCATGGATCGCGTATGGCATCTGCTGATTCCTTCCGTTCTGGGTGCCACGGGCGGAATCGCGGTTTTATCGCGCTATGTCCGCAGCCAGATGCTTGAAGTCGAAGGCCAGGATTATATCCGCACCGCCCGGGCCAAGGGCCTGTCACCGGACAAGGTCCATTATCACCATGCCTTGCGCAATGCGCTGCTTCCCTTTGTCACCATGTTCGGCTTGATCCTGCCCGGTTTGATCGGGGGCTCGGTCATTATCGAGTCGATCTTTTCCTGGCCCGGAATGGGCCGTATGGCCTACGAAGCGATTTTGGCACGTGATTACCCCATTATCTTGACCATTAACTTTGTCTCGGCCGTATTAGTTCTGGCGGGGACTTTCCTGTCAGACCTGCTTTATCTGGTCGTCGATCCGAGGATTCGTCTATGATGTCGACCAAAAAACACGATACCGCTGCGCCTTCCTTGGAAGCACCGTTAGCCCCCAAAAAGACGCGCTTGGAAGAAGCCTGGCACCTGTTCAAGAAAAACAGGTTGGCCATCGCGGGTATGATCATTTTTATGATCTTTTTCGCCACGGCCTTGATCGGTCTTGCGTTGACCTCGGGATCAGACCCTTTGCTCGACCCGGCCCAAATCCGGCTGCAAGAAAAGCTGCTTCCGCCCTTTTCCAAACCGAATCTGGCGATCTCTGAAGCCCCATGAACTGCCCCCCCTCGGCCTGTATCTTCTGGGCACCGATGACCTGGGCCGCGACGTCTTTGCCCGCATGCTGCAAGGCGCCTGGGTTTCTTTGACTGTCGGTTTTGTCGCGGTCGGCATCGCCACGCTTGATCGGCATTTTTATGGGCGGCATCGCCGGGTTTTACGGCCAGCAGCGCATCCGGCTGGACCAGGTTCTGGCCGCTGTTTTGATCCTGTGTCGGGATCGGCCTGTTGACCGCCGGTTCGTTTTACGGCGGTGGCTTTCTGCTTGCGCTGGCCATGGCCTACATCCTGTATCTGGTATTCAGGCCTCCGCGCAAAGCGGACCTCGCTTTGCCGGCCTGGCGGCGGGTATTAGAAAAAGAAACCCTGGCTATCGACACGTTGATCATGCGACTGGTCGATATCATGCTCTGTTTCCCCAGCTTTTTCCTGATCCTAACGGTGGTTGCCCTCCTGCCGGCGAGCATTTACAACATCATGATCGTGATCGGCTTAACCAGTTGGATGGGGGCAACACGTTTTGTGCGCGCTGAATTTTTGGCCTTAAGGGAGATGGATTTTGTTGCAGCGGTCCGCGCTTTAGGGGTCGGCAACCTGCGAATCATTTTTCGGCACATGATGCCTAACGCCATTGCACCGGTCCTGGTCTCTGCCACCATCGGCATCGCCACGGCCATTTTGACGGAAGCCGGGCTCAGTTTTCTCGGTTTCGGTGTTCCACCACCCCATGCCACCTGGGGCAACATCTTGTCGGATGGCAAGCGTTTTATCTTCGATGCCCCCTGGTTGACCTTTATTCCGGGCATCACGATTTTAGTTGTCGTCCTTTCCTTCAACCTCTTTGGTGAAGGTCTGCGAGACATTTTAAATCCCCAACTGCGCGAGCGAAACCAATAATCTGGCAAACCGCGTTATGAACCGAGTCGAGGTATGATGCAACCGAACAATCCACTTTTAAAGGTCGAGGGCCTGAAAGTCCATTTTAAAGGTGACGACACTGTCGCTCGGGCCGTTGGCGGCGTCAGCTTTGATGTCGGCCAACAGGAAATCGTCTGCCTCGTGGGAGAGTCGGGCTGCGGCAAAACGGTCACCGCTCTCAGCATCCTCGGTTTGATTCCAACGCCGCCCGGCGAAATCGCCGCGGGTCGCATTCTTTTTGAGGGCCATGATCTCCTCCACCTGACCGAGCCGCAACAACGACAGGTGCGTGGTAACCGCATCGCCATGGTTTTCCAGGAGCCGCTTACGTCGCTCAATCCGGTTTTTACGATCGGCGATCAAATCGGTGAAGCGATTCAAACCCATCAGCCGGCGGACAAAAGCACGGTAAAAGAGCGCTGTATCTCCCTGTTGGCGGATGTGGGCCTGCCTTCACCCGCCGAGCGCTTGAGCAATTATCCTCATCAACTGAGCGGGGGGCAGCGGCAGCGTGCCATGATTGCCATGGCCCTGGCATGCGATCCGGACCTGATCATAGCGGATGAACCAACGACCGCTTTAGACGTGACGGTACAAGCTCAAATTATCGCCTTGTTCCAAACCCTGCAACAAACCCGCGCCATGTCGGTCTTGTATATCACCCATGATCTGGGGGTCGTGGCTGAAATTGCTGATCGCCTGTATGTCATGTACGCCGGCAACATCATGGAGCAAGGATCGGCCCACGTGGTTTTTCGGCATGCCTGCCACCCTTACACGCAGGCCTTGCTGGCCTCACTGCCGGATCGATCCAAACGGGGCCAACGGCTCTACAGTATCCCCGGCTCGGTTCCCAACCCGGCATATTTACCGGCGGGCTGTCCTTTTCACCCGCGTTGTCCGCATATTCAACCCGCATGCCGTGAGCACTATCCTGCGATGTGCGATTACGGCGAGGAACACTTGGCTCGATGTCCAGTGCTATTCGAGAAGGCCTGATAAGCGTATGCAAGATCTGAACACCAAACCCGCTGCCCCAGAGCCGATTCTGCGTGTCGAAAATCTGAAACGCCATTTCGCGATCCGCAGAGGCTTTTTCCGAAAAATTGTCGGTTGGATTAAGGCGGTGGACGGCGTCGACTTTGAAATCCAGCCCGGACAGACCCTCGGCCTGGTCGGTGAAAGCGGATGTGGCAAATCGACCCTCGCACGGCTGATCCTCAAATTGCTCGAGGCGCATGAAGGTCGCATCCTGTTCAACAATGTCGACATCGGTCCCTTGACGGGCAGGGAGATGAAACCTTTGCGCAAACAAATGCAAATCGTTTTTCAAGACCCTTTTGGATCCCTGAATCCCCGTCTGAGCGTCGGGCAGTCGATCGAAGAAGGCCTGCGGGTTATCGGTCTGGCCAGTAGCTCCGAGCGCGAAGAACGCCTCGCACAGCTATTAAAAATGGTCGGCCTGTCCCCGGATGGTGCTGATCGCTTTCCCCATGAATTCAGCGGCGGGCAGCGCCAGCGCATATGCATTGCACGGGCCCTGAGCGTCAACCCGTCGTTGGTCATCTGTGACGAACCGATTTCCGCCTTGGATGTTTCAATTCAGGCTCAAATCATTAACCTTTTGAAAGACTTGCAAAATCAACTGGGGCTGAGTTACCTTTTTATTTCTCACGATCTTAATGTGGTGGGCTATCTTTGCCAGCATGTCGCGGTTATGTACAAGGGCCGTATCTTGGAATACGCACCTGTCGAAGAACTGTTTGACAATCCGGTTCACCCCTATACCGTAGCGCTTTTGAACGCGATCCCGGGATTCGAGCAGGGGCGTAAACTGACCGTTAAAGGTGAAACCAGAATGGGTGTCCGTCCATCGGACCCGCAGACCGGGTGTTTTTTCCAGGGCCAGTGCAGTTATGAGGCCCCGCGCTGCCTTGAAGGCGATGTGGCCTTACATGAAATCGCCCCTGGACACCAGGTCCGGTGCCATCGAAAGGATCCTCGCTGAATGTATGACCGTCAGGGTCTAACGCCCAGATCGGAACTGGAGACGCGCATCGCCAAATTGCAAACAATGCTGCGCGCCCAAAGGATGGACGGCGCCTTGATTCTGCAGAAGGCCGATCTTTTCTACCTTTCCGGAACGATCCAGCAGGCCCATTTGTACATCCCGAACCACGGCGAGCCTGTGCTAATGGTCCGTAAAAGTCTGGAACGGGCCCAAGCCGAATCGGCCCTTGAACGCATTGTCCCACTCGAATCGCCCAAACAGATATCGGCCCTTTTGCGCCGCTTTGGCCTAAAAAATCCACACGTATTGGGTCTAGAACTGGATGTATTACCGGCCAATCTTTTTTTCAGCTACCAAAAGACGTTCAAAGAAACCGAGCTGGTTGATGTTTCACCCGCGATTCGCCGTATCCGGTCGGTTAAATCCGAATACGAACTTGACATCATCCGCCAGGCAGCCGGCTTTTCCGATGAAGTGGCGGCCTTTATGCAATCGGAAATACACGAAGGGATGACCGAAATCGAATTGGCCGGAAGGATGGAAGCCCATGCCCGCCGGTTGGGTCACCAGGGAATCATTCGAATGCGGTTGTGGGGTAGCGAACTTTTTTACGGCCACCTGATGGCCGGTCCATCGGCGGCCGTTCCCAGTTATTTGTCCTCACCCACCGGGGGAGCCGCGCTCAGCCCCGCCGTGGCCCAGGGATCCAGTTTTCGCCCCATTCGCCGCCACGAACCGATCTTGATCGACTATGTCTTTGCGCACAACGGTTATCTCTCGGACCATGCCCGCATTTTTGCTCTGGGCCGCCTGCCGGAAGATCTGGAGCAGGCCCATAACACCATGGTCGACCTACAAAACACCATCAAAGCAACGGCCCGACCCGGAACACCGTCCGGCGATCTGTACGCCCGTGCCCTCGAACACGCCACCGCCGCTGGCTATGGCGATAATTTCATGGGTGTGGGCAACCAGCGCATCCGTTTTGTCGGTCATGGTGTGGGGCTTGAGCTTGATGAATTTCCCTTTCTCGCCCAAGGCCAGGACCTCCCTCTGGAAGAAGGCATGGTGATCGCCCTCGAGCCCAAACTTATTTTTCCGGAGCGTGGTGTGGTCGGGATTGAAAACACCCATGTGGTCACGGCCGCTGGCTTGGAGCAATTAGGACAGTTCCAGGATGCGGTCGTTACGGTTTAACCCCGGCCTGTTTTCATCATCAATCCGGCGGGCACAAGTCTAAGCTTATATTGATAGGCCTTTTAAAAAAACAGGGTGCCTCGCTCCCCAATCGGAACGTTATTTTGACAACCGCTATAGAAGTTATTTCGATACTTCGCATCATAGAACTTCCCAACCATAAAGTTATCATTAACAAGAGTACAATATATTGTAATTTTGGTTAAATACAATACAATATATATCAATTCATATAAATTATATGTTAATTATGCATAATTTTATTGACACTCGCTTATTTTAACTGTATGATTTGATTCAACAATAAAAGCGTTGCACGCTTTTATATAGCGCGACAATGTCGCTCATCCGAGAAAGTTTTTTCGATCTCTTACGGGTCAATCCGGCAATAATAGGTAAGGAAATTAAAAATTTAAGGATGGCAAGAATGAAAATCATGCAATCAATGGCGTCGATGGTGTTGGACAATGATGGCCGCCGATCCGGTTCCGACCGGCGTTCGTTTTCGTACGCCCTCCATGTACCTGAACGACGGGTTGCCAAAGAGCGTCGGACCTGCGTGGATCGACGTCAGAACCGGCGGTTTGGACTGCGGTCACCGGTCGCCTTCAGGCGCCCGATCGCCTTAAGTTATTGATTTAGAAACCAACCTGATAGCGACCGCATCGAAATAACGCTCCCCCCAGGCCATTTTCGTCCGGTAAGCCTTTTCGGGCCTGCTAAGAATAGATTCCTGCTGCGGTACCAACCGAATTGTTTCATTCCCAAGTCGATTTAACGAAACATCTTGATCATCGGCTGCGGGCTTTCGGCCAGAAGCTTCACAATCTTGATCTGCATTCGGCTATTTCGGAAAAGTTTCCCGCATAAAAAAAGTACACAGCAGCGCCACACTCGAGGATACCAGCAGGATCATCAGCAACGTGCTGTAAGCGTTAAGCGAATACCCGCCGGCCGTGGTTAGGGGATAGGCATCCAATACCCAACCCAGCAAGGGCATGAACACGGCCCCACCCAGGAACGGAAACAGGTTGACCGTACCAACCGAGGTCCCGGCGATCTCGACCGGGAAAAGTTCTTTGGTCATGGTAAAACCGATAATAACGATGGAAGATGAACAGATAGAGAAGATAAAAAATAGTAGCATCAAGACCCACGTGCCCAGGCCGGTGGGATAAAGATTGAGAAAAACGAGTTCCAGAAGGAGTACAGAGCCGCAAATCATAAATGGCTTTTTACGGCTTTTCAGGAGCTTGTCCGACACAAAGCCCAACAAGGGGCTGCCGATGATCATACCCCAGGCGAGCATGCTTAAAATGTTTCCGGCCTCGGCCTTGGTCATGCCGTAGACATGCATCAGATAGGGCCCGCTCCACAGGGCGCCGAATCCGAAAAAAATCCCGCAATCGAAAAAAAACCAGATCGCCACCGGCCAGAAAAACTTTTCGGAAACCACCCGGCGCATGCCCTCTTTCAGCGGTATCTGCTGGGGCGGCTGTGCCTGGCCATCGCCCTGGTGGTCGATCTCGGCGATCGTAGGCCAGCCCTTGTCACGCGGCCGATCCTTGACGATCAACCACACCAGCCCGACCAGCAGAAACGTACAGCCCCCGATCAGTTCGAATGAGAGGCGCCACCCAAAGGTACCGGCCATGAATGCCAACAACCAGGTAGCCGCAAAAACGCCGATACCCCCGACAGCATTGAGGATACCCGCCATGCGTGCAAATTCGTAGGCCCGGAACCATTGGGAAAGGATTTTCATGGTGGGAATGAATACCATCGAAACCCCGAGACCGACCATGATGCGGCCGATGAAGGCAACATTGATGGTCGGCGCAAATCCGAAGAGAAGACTGCCGGCCGAAGCGATCAGCAGGGAAAAAGTTACAGTTTTGCGGGGCCCCAACGAGTCGGACAACAATCCGGCTGGAATTTGCATGGCGGCGTAGCAATAAAAGTAGATCGAACCCAGCAATCCCATAACACTGGCGGTGGTCTGAAACGCCTGGACCAAATCATTGGCCACGACCGAGAGCGAGAGGCGGTGAAAGTAGACGAAGAAATAGGCCAAGGCCAAAATCAGGAAAATCAACCATCGATAACGCAACACCTTGGCGGACAGATCGGACTGCATGGTTCACCTCCAGGTTGGGATTAAGGCTGCATCAGGGAGTTGCTATGGTAGCAAAGGGTTTCGCGGTTCTCAAGTATGAAAAACGTTAGACATCGACGCGCGAGGGTGAATTTCGCCGAAGCGGATGTCATTAGCGAGGGGGTATCTGCCGAAGGTCGACGGTTTCCTTGATATAGTGGATGCCAAAATAACATTCTAATTGGCAACCGAAAACTAGATCGCCATGTTGTCGATCAATCTGACGCCATCCAGGTACACGGCCAGCGAAATTAACGCGCGGGACCTAACCTCCGTAAGCTCCTCCAGGGTCTCAGGATCGGCGATGCTGATATAATCCTCCGTTACCGCTGGGTCAGCGGCGATAATAGTCCGCATGATCACGCGCATTTGCTCGGCCTCCCGTTGGCCTTGGGCCACGGCCTCCTTGGCGGCACACAACGCCTGGTACAGACAAACGGCTCGTGGGCGCGCCTCGGGTGACAGGTTGGCGTTACGGGAGCTCATGGCCAGCCCATCCGCTTCGCGGACGGTCTCTCCCACAACGATTTCCAGGTTGAAATTCAAATCGGAAACCAACCGTTTGATCGTGACCGCCTGCTGGGCATCCTTTTGTCCAAAATAGGCCCGCCGGGGTTGAAAGACATTGAACAGTTTACTGACGACCGTTGCCACACCCCTGAAATGGCCGGGCCGGCTGCTTCCCTCCAGAGGCCGGGTGACCTCCTCGACCGTCACATAGGTTTGATAACCATGCGGATAAACAGTATCGGGCTCAGGCGTCCAAACCAGATCAACCCCCTCGTCTTCCAGCAAAGCCAGGTCGCGTTCGAGATTGCGCGGATATACGGACAGGTCCCCGGGATCGTTGAATTGGGTGGGATTGACAAAAATGCTGACCCCGACGCGATCATTGTCCTTCCGCGCAAGACGTACCAGGCTCAAATGCCCCTCGTGCAGATAGCCCATCGTCGGCACGAGGCCCCATTGCAAAGCCGGGTCTAACCACCGTACCTGGCGAACTTCGCGGATGGTTTGAAATACCTGCATCAGGCGATCTCGAGTTGTTGGGTTGCAAGCTTTTTTAGCTGCTGCTGGTTTAGGCGGTCTTGACCGGCTTCTTGGGCTTTCATGAGTTGCCAGAGGAAATGATTGATCGGGGTCGGCACGCGCGCCGCCTCCCCTGCACGGACCACGGCGCCGGAGATGGCGTCGATTTCGGTTGGTGCCCCGCGATCGACATCCTGCAGCATCGACGATCGATTGGCTGCTGTGGCCCTGGAGACTTCCGCTGTTCGTACCGCGGCATCATCATAAGGTAGGCCAATACCGCGTGCGGCCGCGATCTGAGCCACTTCCTGGGCCGCACCCGCCATGATACGTGCCAACATGTCATCTTCCACCAAGGCCCCGTTGGGGATTCTGAGCAGGGCCGTGAGCGGATTGATCCCGGCATTTATGGCCAATTTGCCCCATACGAGACTGGCTGCATCATCGACCAGCGTTGTTTCCAGGCCTACCCGCTTAAACAGGCCACAGACGGAAGCCAGGATTGGCTCCTGCCCTGCCACGCGAGCCAGATGGGTGGGGCCATCACCGGCATGCCTCAGCTGGCCAGGGCCTAAAACGGTCGCGCCCTGAGCAGTAACACCCATAACCGCACGGGCTTGCCCAACCGCTTGAGCCAGAATTTCCAGATTTCCGAGTCCGTTTTGAAGGGTGATGGCCACCCCATCGGGTTTCAGGATCTGCACGGCCTGATGCGCGGCCCGGACCGTCTGGTGACTCTTGACCAGGACCAAAACCACATCGCTGGCCGGCACGGTCGCTATGTCCGGGGTGACGTTCAGGCGGTGATGCGTGCAGGTTCCTTGGGGGGTGATTACTTCAAGACCGTCGCGCTGCAGGACCTCGATCTGCTCGGGCCAGCTGCCAACCACTCGAATGTCGGCATGGTCTTTGAGCTTGCTGCCAAACAGACAGCCCATTGCCCCAATACCCAGAATCGCTATTTGTAAGTTCGCGGGTACGGTCATATGGATTCGGTCTGCATAGGTTTCAATTCATGGCCTTTAGCTTCTGCAATTCGTCTTCTTCGATTTTGAAGCTATGCTCATCGGCCGGAAAAGCACCCGATTCAACGTCATTGACATAGGCTTTAAAGGCATCCACAATCGGTTGGCGTAGATTGGCGTACTGTTTAACAAATTTCGGGGTAAATTTATCAAAGATCCCCAGGACATCATGAAACACAAGGACCTGGCCATCGCACTTCTGCCCAGCCCCGATCCCGATCGTGGGGATATCCAGCTTGGCGCTGACAAACGCGCCTACGGCTGCTGGAATCGCCTCGATAACGATCGCGAAACAACCGGCGTCCTGAAGCGCCAAGGCGTCGTCCAGCAGGGTTTGGGCGGTTTCGGCCGTCTTTGCTTGAATCTTGTAACCGCCCAACATCGTCGCCGTCTGGGGTGTCAGTCCCAGGTGCCCCATGACCGGAATCCCGGCCTTGACGATAAACCGAATCGTGTCCACCACATCACCGCCGCCTTCTAACTTGACCGCATCCATCTGGGCCTCTTTTAAAAATCGTCCGGCGTTGCGGATGGCTTCCGCTCGGTCAATCTGATAGGACATGAAAGGCATATCACCGACCAGCAAGGCGTGCTGAGCCCCCCTGGCCACGGCTTTACAATGATGCAACATCTCGTCCACCGTAATGGCAACCGTGTCTGGATAGCCCAAAACGGTCATGGCAAGCGAGTCACCAACAAGAATAATATCAATGCCCGCCTCGTCAACAAGGGTCGCGCCGGGATAATCATAGGCCGTAAGCATGGTGATTGGCTTGCCATCAGCCTTCTTTTGTAGCAGGTCAAGGAGCGAAACTTTTTGTGCCATGGTTTCATCCTTCCTTTCTTCCCATCCAAGGGACCGCAAAGAAAATACCCCGCAGCAGATTGAGTGTCCATCCAGAAATTACGATTTTTGGGCACGTTCAATGCAGAAGGCGGAATTAACCCTGATATCCGCCTGAGTCGGATTGAAGGGTTACATCGTATCGCCAACGCAGAAATCGCGCAAAAAGACAATTTATGGGCGGACACCGACTAGCGGGGGCCATTTGGGCTGGATCCTTGCCGGGCATCACACGCATACCACGCCCAGGCTTCCAGCGCATGGATGAATTTGATTCATCCGATCCGACTATAGGCAAACGTCAATGGCGTGTCAAGTAAACAACCCGCCGTCTTGGGGGCGGTTTTAATGGCCCTGCAAGGCGGGGGCCAGAAACGAGATCGTCGATATAGCCAGGGCTTATCCGAACTGTTCGGCCAGAATGCGGCTGACGCCTGCCACAGCTGCGTCAATACTCACCGTTTCTGTGTTCAGGATCAGATCGTAATTTAGCGGATCGGCAATATCGGCATTGAAGTATTTACGGATAAAGGCCTGGTGAAACATATCCAATCCAAGCGCTTTTGCAATCCCCTTGGCAATCAATTTTCCGCCACTGCCAGGTTCTCTTGAAACCGTTATGACCGGCATGACCGGCTTGGCCGCCTTTGGCTCGGACTGTTGGCGATTCCATTTTTGCGCCTGGTCTTCGACGATCTGATGAATTGAACGCGCTTTTGTTTTCATGGCCCCTCCTTTCATTGGTTGGTGGTACCCTATCGTTGAAGGTTGAAAACGAACAGCCGCTCAAACGACATCGGGTTCAGCTGCAAGAAGGTTAGCAAAAGGCACGTCGCATGATAGGAAAACTCGGGTCAGGGAAAAGGTGTGTGTCGGCAGTTAGAGACAGGCAGCGTGCAGAGGTCAACGTAGCTCTGACGCCAGCAGCTTATAACTAAAAATATTAACGGCCACGCTGATTGTCAACCCGTGCGCACCGATTTCCCTTGACACCGGACTAAATAAGCTGCGCGGGTTCGGCCCACGCACAAACAGGGTTGCCATACAACCGGAGACGGCAACCGACCATAAAAAAAGGGAACGTTGCTTGAACGTTCCCTTTTTTAAACCGATGCGGTCTGAACCGTTAGCGTTTCGAGAATTGAAAACGGGCCCGGGCGCCTTTTTGACCGTATTTCTTTCTTTCCTTAACACGCGGGTCACGTTTCACGAAACCAGCCTTTTTAAGGACAGGTCTGAAATCCGGATCAGCTAAAATCAAGGCTTTCGTGATGCCGTGCCGGATGGCCCCGGCCTGACCGGAGATACCCCCGCCGATCACTTTTATCTTCACGTCATATGATCCTTGGGTATTGGTCAATACAAACGGCTTCAACAATGTCGTTTTCGCTGTTCCCAATTTAAAATAGTCATCCAGCGGTCTATTGTTTACCATGACGTCACCTGTACCAGGTGTCAACCAAGTCCGGGCAATGGCCGTCTTGCGTTTCCCCGTAGCGTAAAATACGTTTTCTTTTTCCATCTATTTCCTCAGTAAATACATATTGTTCATTGGTAAGGCGCTAGCTGAGCGGTAATTCCTTCGGTTGCTGGGCCTCATGGGGATGCGAATTGCCGGCATACACTTTTAGTTTCTTGAAAAGGCGACGGCCCAACCGGTTTTTGGGCAACATCCCCTTTACGGCAAATCGAACCAAGTCCTCGGGTCTTTTTTCGAGTAGTTGCTTGGCCGTGATCTCCTTAAGCCCCCCAATGTAACCGCTGTGGCGATAATATTTTTTCTGGTCGATTTTCCGGCCGGTCAGCACGATTTTATCGGCGTTAATGACGATAACCGCGTCCCCGGTATCGGCATGGGGCGTGTACAAAGGGTTGTGTTTGCCTTTCAGGTGCGCAGCCACCTGGCTGGCCAATCTGCCCAGGACCTCGCCTTCGGCGTCGACGACCCACCATTTTCTATCTATGTCGGAACTGTTTGCGCTATATGTATATTTTTTCACCGCGATCTTCTCCTGTTAATAAAGAATTTGGATAATTAAATAATAATTTGTGTCGTGTCAAGGAAAAAATTGTATCTCCCCGTATTGCCGGGTCAATTGGGCCCTCTCTGACGCATTGACCCTTTTGTCTCGGTACGCTATAAGTGGTGAAATCGCATTAAGGTGTTAGGATGCTAAAGATAATGACGCTTAACCTGCGCTTTGGACTTGCCCAGGATGGCCCCAACCGCTGGGATCACCGCAAAAAAGCTTTTCCGGCCCTTCTGCGCAAATATGCTTCCGATATCATTGGGTTCCAAGAAGCCAATGATTTTCAAATCGACTTCCTCAAGGACCTCTTGTCTGACTATGCGTACATCGGGCAAAGAAGCCCGGCACCCTCTTTTTGGCAAAACAATATTCTCTTTTATAAACGCCCTTGGCAGTGTGTTGCCGACGATCATTTCTTTTTGAGCGCCACCCCGGATATCCCCAGCCGCATGCCCAAAAGCCGCTGGCCTCGGCAAGGCACTATAGGGGTCTTCAAGTACCCAAGCCTTGATCGTGTGATTGTTTGCGCCAATACCCACTTCGACTTTGAGCCTGCCGTTCAAACTGCGAGCGCCTTGATTGTTTTAGAGCGTTTGAACGCCATCAGCGCTGGACATCCGACGATCCTGATGGGCGATTTCAACACCCATCCCGACAGCCCCTGTCATCAGGTTTTTACCGCTGCCACACACCTGCCAGGCCGAGGCGCAGCGCCCTTTCGTAATATTTGGCAGGATTCGTTTCCAGGGACTTTTCACGGTTTTACAGGCCGATCGGACAGCCGTCACATCGATTGGGTCCTGTATCGAGGCCCGTTGTCTTTAAATGCTTGTCGGGTCATACGCGATCCCTTCAACAGCGTTTATCCGTCCGACCATTTCCCGGTTCAGGCCGATTTTAATTTTGACACCTGAAGCCGGATCCTACTCCTTGACTAATTTTTTAAAAATACCGCCTCCTTTAGACGACCTTCCGGCGGCAACACAGGTGACGTCTGCATTCAAGCGCCCCCCTGCCTCCAACGTCATGTCCCGACAGGAAATTTTTCCCCCACATTTGCCAGTTGTCAGAATTGTCAGGTCCGCGGTAACCTCAAGGTTTCCTTCGAAGGTTCCGCCAATCGTGATGCGCTTTACCTTGGTTTCGGCATGAATGGCCCCTTCCTCGGCAATCACAACCGTGGCGCCGTGAAGTTGGCCCTTGATGGTCCCTTTCACGATCAGTTCACCCTGGCAGGATATGGTCCCGTCAACCGTCAGTCCACTATCGATGATGGAAATGTTTTTACCTGTCTCACTCACGACCTGTCTCCTATATTGAATCCGCTATCCGTTGGGAAGCGATCTTAAAATTGTCTCTTGGTGTTTGCGATGGCTTCAGATTACCTTGATTTGTACGGTGAATTCCTTCTCTAGAACCAATGCCCCTGCTTTCGTGTAAACAAAAACAACCGCCGTATCGAATTGACTCGGTTCCGCATACCCTTCGATCGTAAATTTAGCGACTCTAAAACGCGAAATCCTAAACGGTTGTCCTTTGGCACCTGTCGGCCGACCATCCACCAGTTCGACATCCGGCAAAACCACCCATGTATTGATATCCAGCTCACTGTTTTTCAATATCAAAATCGTGTGACCGGCAACCGGGGTCCCGTCGGCAATTGTGTTTCGAACCTTGTATTCCAGGGTAAGAATATTTTGATACGTATCAAGGGTTGCTTTAAAGTCTTCAATTGCAACGGCGAGCCCTGTCTCAGCCGGTGCCGACGACGCATCGATCGCCGTCGGCGCGCTTACGGGCTGTGTTACCGGTGCCTGGTGTTTGGGCCTCATCGCCGGCATCGCAGCGTCGTCCGCTTCAGCGGACGAAGGAATCGTTTCCTGCGGGCCTTCCCCAATTTTGGTTTCCGCGATCACCAAACGCGTCATCAGAATCTCTTTTTCAGCCTGGATAGCGGCCACCTGCTGCTGCACATCAGCAATACGATGATTCAAACGTGAATTGTGTGCGACCGCGCGCAGGTACAAAAAACCCAAGCCGGCAATTCCGATAACGGCCACGGCGATCACCGCTACGGCGGCAATTGCCAAACCTCTGAACTTTCTTACCGATTTGATTTGACCGTGTTCGCCAACCAGCAGAAAATGCCACCGCCGGCTGCTGGTCTGGGGTTTATGCGACGCCTTGTCGGTCAAAGGACTTTCTGTGGAGTGTTGGGTCGTGTCCATAATCCTTAAAGCGGTTGAATGTTTTGGCCGCCATCGGAAGCCGTTTGCGCCGAGCTACCCTCTACGCAGACAACTTCATCTCGGCCGGCTTTAAAAAAACGCTCGGCCCGGCCGCAATTGATGGCGATCTCGAGATAGCCTTTACTGCCGACGATCGCCAACGGTGCCCCCGGCGGTACGTCGGCATAGCTTTGCGACAAGCCTTCGATCCGATGCTGCCCGATGCGAATCGCGATGCCACGATCTCCGCTTTTAACTGCCAGGTTCGTCACTTTTTCCGAATCAATGTTCGTGATCAGGTTTCCAAAACGGTCTATCAGGGCCACTTGGCCCTCCAATGTGCCATCGGCCTTGAAACGCGCCGGTACAAGAGGCAAGCGTTGCAGGTCTTCCGCCGAAACCCCAGGGCCCAACTGTTCCATCGCGATGCCCCTGCTGAGATGACCAGCCACCGGCGCCATGATATCACGGCCGTGAAACGTGCGGCTTACGGGATGCAAAAAAAGCCGCTCGTTCGTAATCCGTACAATCCCATCAGCCCTGTACTCGTCGAGCACAAGGGTTAAGACCCCGTTGTCCGGCGCCAAGAACGTATGCCCCTGCAGCTGCACGGCGACAATGGCGCGTGAACTGCCGACGCCCGGATCAACAACCACGACATGCACCGTGCCTTTCGGGAAATACCGAAAGGCCGATCGGACACAGTAGGCTGCCGATACCAGATCCTGCGGGGCGATCCCATGCGTGATGTCGACAATACGCGCCTGGGGATTGATCGTCAGGATGACGCCCTTCATCACCCCCACAAATTCATCATCCAAACCGAAGTCTGATAGCAATGTTATCACAGCCATCGCTTAATTCAGGTGCCGGGTTGTCAATCCGCCCCCAAGTTCGGGGTCAGACGTTTAAAAGAGTTTTTCCTGGATCGCGTAACCAAGATGGCGGTAGGCCGCTTCCGAAGCCTTGCGACCAGACGAAGTCCGCATAATAAACCCGATTTTAAGAAGGTACGGCTCGATCACATCGACCAGCGTATCCGATTCTTCCTGCAGGGTTGCCGCGATCGCCTCGATACCAACCGGACCGCCATGATAATAATCGATGATCGTTTTGAGGTAACGTCGATCAAGGGTGGTCAGGCCCACCGCATCAACCCCTTCCAACTTGAGAGCCGCCTGCACCGTTGTCATCGTAATCCGACCATCCGCACGAACCTGGGCGTAGTCCCGGACGCGCTTTAATAACCGGTTGACAATCCGGGGGGTTCCTCGAGATCGTCGCGACAATTCAAGTGCCCCTTCATCGGTCAGGTGCGCGTTCAATAAGGCCGCCGAGCGTTTGGCAATGGCGACCAGTTCACCCTCTTCATAAAAATCAAGGCTGCGAAAGAGACCGAAACGGTCCCGCAAAGGGGCTGACAGAAGGCCAACCCGCGTTGTCGCACCGACCAAAGTAAAGCGCTTTAACTGATAGCGATGGCTACGGGCGTGCACCCCCTTGTCAAATACGAAATCAACCGCAAAATCTTCCATGGCCGGGTAGAGGAATTCTTCGACGGTCTTGGGCGTGCGATGAATTTCATCGACGAAGAGGACATCCCCTTCCTCCATGTGGGTCAGGATGCCAATAAGATCGCCCCCTTTTTCCAGGGCCGGACCCGAAGTAATGGTGAGCTGACCGGCCATCTCGGTTGCAATGATATGCGCCAAAGTCGTTTTGCCTAGCCCGGGGGGACCATGGAAAAGCACATGATCAATCGGCTCTTTGCGGCCCATGGCAGCTTCAATGGCGATCTTGAGTGTTTCGACAACCTCGCGTTGACCGATATATTCGGACAGGCGCTGCGGTCGTAAAGACAGAATTTCCGGCACCTCATCTTCGGTCAGGCACTGACCGTCGAGAAGGCTGGTCTCATTCAAAACATGCTTTTCAAACTCGTCTGTCATCGTCCGGCCTCACCTCGATAGACTTCCTCGAAAAGTGCTTCGGGCGAATTAATATCAGGCTTAAGTTTAAGCGCCTGGGATATCATTCGCTTGGCATCGACGGTTTTGTGCCCCAGTTGATTTACGAGAACTTCTAGAACCTGTTGCGAGAAATCCGTAACGACCGGTAGGGCTTCCGGCTCACCGGCGCGGATCATGGCGAACTTACCCATCCGTCCTTCGAGGGTTGCAATAATTTTCTGAGCGGTCCGCTTCCCGATGCCTTTCAAGGCCTGAAGGCGCTGGGCATCTTTGCTCTCGATTGCGCGCGCAACATCTCTTATGGGCAGGTCCAACGCTTTGACCGCCTTCATGGGCCCGATCGCTTCCACGGAAATAAAATATTGAAAAAATTCTTTTTCCGCCTCGAGATTGAAACCGATCAATACCGGTTTGGGTTGACGTTCCGTCTGCTGGTAGTAGATATATAGCGCGATTTCATCGCCGCACGTCTTGGATCGCAGCGTCTCCATCACGAATTGCGGTAAAAGTACCTCATAGCCGACCTGGTTGGCGAGCAAAAGAATCCGATCCGCCTCTTTTTTTAAAAGCTTTCCTTCCAAGTAACCGATCATCTTTGTTTGGCCTGCCTTTCTTTCAAAATCGCGGGCAAATCCCCGCAGAACCCTAACACGCTTTTACGGCTTGCCGTGATAGCGAAACAATCCGATCAGAGCCAATCCAATGGCGTCTGAAGCGTGAAAAGGTCGAATCGGCTTTGGAGACCTGAGTGTATGCCGCACGGCTTTTTCAAGTTGTTCTTTGGACGCCTTGCCATTACCGGTCAACACTTGCTTGGCCTCGCGCACGGCTATCTCGGTCACCGGGACCTGTGCTCGGAAGCCTGCTATCATGACCGCACCGCTCACCTTGCCGAGGGTTATAGCGGAGTGCGGGTATTTATCTACCGAAAAGATTTCTTCCACAACCATTAGGGCCGGTTTTTCATCTTCTAAAATTTGAAGTAATTTGGAGTAGATTGAATCGAGACGTCCCGGCAAGGGAGTGGTTGCGGATGTACGAATCGTTCCGTAGGAATAGCCGTTGACCTTTAGTCCCTCACCCGTGATGATTCCAACGCCGGTAGCGGCCAGACCCGGATCTATACCAATGATCTTTAACATCGGATTATGTTACGTAATGCCCTTACTGGAGTTCTTCTAATTTTTGCCTGGCGATTTTGCCTTCATTGGAATCTGGATATTTCTTCACCAACTCTTTTAAAATCAGCCGTGCATTGGCTTTGTCTCCCAGGTTTAAAAATGAAAAGCCCTGTTTTAAAAGGGATGCGGCAACCTTGTTGCCCTTGGGGTATTGTTCGATGACTTTCTGATACTCTAAAATCGCCTTTTCGTACCATTTTTCGCGGTAATAGATTTCTCCGATCCAGAATTGGGCGTTGTCTGCTTGTTCTGACTTGGGAAACTGGGTGAGAATTTTTTCAAAGTTTTCCCGGGCCGCATTGAAATCACCCTGATCGAACGCTTGTTTGCCAGAAAGGTATAATGTCTGGGCCTGAGGTTTTTTGGCGGTCTGAGTCCCCGCAGCCGGTGGCGCCCCGGCGCCCTTGGTTTTCGATGGCTCGACGTTTAAATACTGCTCCAAATCAGCCACCCTGCGGATAAGGATTTCCAGTTCGATGCGTAAAGCGGCCAGTTCGGTATTTAGGTTTTGGTTTGAATTGTCGGTGGTCTTTAAGTGGCGATTTAAAAAATATTCATTCTCTTCAATCCTGCCCCTTAAAGTCTGTAGTTCTTCACCATAGGTCTTTACGAGCACGTTCATTTGCGCATATTTCATGCGTGTCTTCTGATCTTCGGCACCCAGGCTCTTGCCAAAGCGATCTATTTGTGATTCGAGGTCCGCATTTCGCGCAGCTGATTTGGGAATTCAGTTTCTTTAATTCGGCATTCCGTTTTCCGAGTTCCCGATTCCGTTGCTCCAGCTGTGAAAGGCGATAATCAAGCGTGATGACGTCATCCTGCGAAGCACAACCACCCAGCGCGATCAATCCCGCCAGACCGATAATGGTAAGAACCTTCATGCTCAGCCACCCTATTGCTAAGACGCGACCAAGGCGTCTGATCATAAGTAAGCCCGCCCCGAAGGGCGGGCTTACTTAATAACAAGCGAATCGAAAAAACTTCGGTTACTCTATTATACCGGTCAGTTATATTACACAACCGGAGCTACTCGATCACAAACTCAGCCCGCCGGTTTTTGGCCCACGCTTCCTCGTCGGAACCCATATCCACGGGTCGTTCTTCACCATAACTAATGGTCGCAAGGCGCGTCGCATCGATACCGAGGTCCGTTAAAAATGCTTTGGCGCTCTCCGCCCGTCGATCACCCAGGGCCAAGTTATAAGCAGGTGTGCCGCGTTCATCACAATGACCTTCGATAATTACGGAGGCATCCGCATTGGCTTGCATCCATACGGCTTTGCGTTTCAACACTTCCTGGGCTGATGGTAAAAGCACCGAACTGTCGAATTCGAAATAAATGTTTTCATTCATAGAACATATTTCGCGACGCCATCATCTGACGCTGGGCTTCCTGCTCTTCCATTTGACGTTGCCGATCCATTTCAGCCTGTCGGGCCGCTTCTTCAGCAGCCGCCTTATCGCGTGCTGCCTGCGCTTCCATGGCCGATTGGTCTTCGGTTGTCTGTGTCATCATCGGTTCTGATTTCACAGTTTTCTTGGCACATGCTACAGTAAATAACAAGCTGGGAACAATAACCAACAGAGCCAAAATTACCCACAGTTTTTTATGCATTTTCTCCTCCTTTTAGGTATGTGATGACACTTAATTATCGACCGCACTAGCAGACCATGCCGGGCTCGATTGTTCTCCAGGCAAGGACAATAAGCGTCTTTGATCCGTCCCATAAGCGGTCATGACATAGATTTTGGAAAGCCCTTGCCGGGTTGAACTGAATACGATCAGGCTGCCGTCCGGCGACCAAGATGGAGATTCATTGGAACCCTGGTTTTGGGTCAGTTGCGTCGGATCGCCGCCGTCGACATCGATAACATAGATATTTATCTCACCTGCCGCCATGCCCGAATAGGCAATCTTATCACCCGTGGGGGACCAATTCGGTTCCGTATTGTAGCGTCCCTCATAGGTCAAGCGTTTGACGCGGCCGGAATCAATATCCATAATGTAAATCTGCGGCGCCCCAGACCGCTTGGAAACAAACGCCATGCGTTTGCCGTCCGGCGACCAGGTCGGATCCACATCAATTCCCCGGCTGTTAGTCAATCTTTTAATAATTTTCCCAGTTCCGGTCAACAGATAAATTTCCTGATCCCCTGAAAACGAGAGTGTCGCCGCCAATTGAAATTTGCCGGGAACCCACGCCGGGGTAATCTGAAGCCCCTCTACGGCAATGGTTGCACCCCGTTTTTCCTCCAGACTTTTAATATACAGGTCTGGCTTGCCTTTGACATACGATGTGTAGGCCAGCCATTTGGTGTCGGTCGACCAGGCCGGGAAAAGGTTGATGCTTTTATTATAGGTAAACTGCGAAGGCCGGTACCCGTCAAACTCACAAATAAAAATCTCCTTGTGACCGGTTCCGGTGGATAAAAAGCTGATATGACTATCAAAAACACCTCTTTCGCCAGTCAGATGGAAAATCACCTCACTGCAAAAACGCCGGATCATCTGGCGCTGATCTTTCAGCCAACCCTTGTAACGCTTGCCGACCAATAGACGCTCTTTAAACGTATCGAACAGCCGTAATTCCATCTCAACAATGTCGTCCGTCGACCAGGATGCCACCCGTTATCAACAGTTCAGCGCCGATGCCGGTCCAATTACGAAAGCGGATATTTGCGGCCACAATCTCCGGGTTAAGAGGATCCGCCAGGAAAGCGCCCCGGTCTATAATTTTGAAATATCCTGTAAATTCAAGTGTTTCAGACATAAGTTCCGCGGCCTTACGGGATTGTTCTTGTTCCACGGCATGCCCCGATGTCATCTTGAACCATGGGACCGCCAAAGGAATTTTGCGTAAAAAAGGGTTGCTGATATCGATGTATTCGTACTCCGTTTGGGCCAGCCCGGTCCCCGCTGTCAGAAGCAGGCCAAGAACAATGCTTATCTTTATAACTAATTGTTTTAACATTCGTTTTCCCATGCCATCTGTCAGATTAGGACAAACGTCGCAATTTCGTCGAACACCTACTCGACACCTTCCGGCGTAAATCGCAGGCCGACGTGAATGAAAGGTTTGAGAAGCCCCTCGGGATGTGGTGCAACCGGGTTTGATTTTATAATGGCTTTATAGGCGGAGTCATCCAAGAAATCGTTGCCGGATCGATCGGTGAAAAAAAGATCGCGTATCTGACCGTCCGGCATGACCTTGAAGACCAGACTTGCTTGTAACTTGGAGTCTTTACCCGCCAGTTGCTCTGAAAAGGCCCAGTTTTTTTGAACCTGATAGGCGATTTCGACTCGATATATCGTGATTAAGTCGGAAAGCTGCTTGCCCTTTAATCCGGTCGAACCACCCGCGGCCGTTGTCTGCCCGGACGGATCGCCGCGCGCAATCGCGTTTTCTTTTTTTAGGGCTTCGTCCTTTTCAACTTTGTTTTTGAGTCGATCAAAGGTCTCAGATAACGGGTCCGGGCGAGTGGTCTCAACTTTTTGTTCGATCTCTTTGATGGCACTGCGAACCACTTTTTCAGATCTAAAGGTTTTTTTCTTAAGGGATGTTTTGGTTTCTTTTTTTTCAGGAGCGACAGACACCACTGGTTTGGCGCTTGTCTGTCTCGGCTTGGCCTTGGCCGGTGCTTTCGACGGTTTGGCTTTGGGTACCGGTACCGCTTGGTCTGCGCGGGCCGCTTGGCCCTGCGGCGGTAACGTGACCATACTGACATTGATAACCGATTGCGTGATCCGCTTTTGCGGTTTTTGATCCCGCGCATACAGCAGAACCGCGAAAAAGAGCAGATGGCATACCAGCGAAAACGCCAGTGCTATCGAAAATGATCGGGATTCGTTATACATAGTGATAATATCGAAGGGTTGCGACAAAAAGCTCTTTCAAAAATGTCTTGTGAGATACGTGCGATGCTACTTTTTTTTATCTTCATCCGTCGGTTCGGTAACCATCCCCAATTTTTCGATTCCCGCCCCCTTGATTTCGGTCATCACCAACACGACCATCCCATAGGCGATCGCCTTGTCAGCCCTGAGATAAACCACACGATCCGAGCGCCCCTTCAGGATTTTGGCCAGTTTTTCCTGTAAAAGATCGATTTCAACCTTAAAATCATTGATATAGATTTGATTTTCTTTGTTGATCGAGATGATCAAAGGCTCTGTTTTGGAAGCGAGGGGCTGCGACGTTACCTCCGGCAGGGCCACATCCACCCCTTGAATCATCATGGGAGCGGTCACCATGAAAATGATCAACAGCACCAGCATCACATCAACAAAAGGTGTCACGTTTATGTCGGACATCAAACGATCGCTGTTCCCCCCCATTGTCATTTGCTCTTCCCCTTAAGGCGGATAATATCCCGCTCAATGATGTTTAGGAAATCGGCTGCAAAGCTTTGTAGCTCCGATTCGAGAATTCGTATCTTTTGCATAAAATAGTTAAATGCGATGACGGCCGGGATAGCGACGGCGAGCCCTGCAGCCGTTGCCACCAGCGCTTCGGAAATGCCGGGTGCCACAACCGCCAAGCTGGCTGAACCACGCAACCCAATGCTGTGGAATGAGTTCATAATACCCCACACGGTGCCGAACAGGCCGATAAAGGGGGTTGTATTGCCGGTCGTGGCCAGAAAAGGGACCATCTGCGTCATCCGCGTCAACTCCGTATTGATGGCACGGCGCAGCGCGCGCTTGATGTTGTCTGTTCCTACAATCTGAGTTTTCAAGGTGGCCGTAGCGGGTGTGGCCCCCTGCTCCTTTGACGCCGCCGCATGGGATTGATTCAGGCGTTTCAATTCCAGGTAGCCGATTCGGAAAATACGCGCAATCGGGCTCCCACGCAGTTCTTTCGATTTTGTAAAGGCATTGGCAAGATCACGACTTTTCCAAAAAAAATCGGTAAAGAGCGCGGACTCGCGGAACGCTTTTTTAATATAGCGAAACTTAATGATGATAATCGCCCAGGAAGTAACGGAGAAAAAAAGGAGCAGCAGGAGCACGAACTGAACCATCAGGCCGGCGTTGCTGATCATGTGGATGATGTTGATTTCGTTGGCTGTCATTCAATCACTCCAGCTTCTTTAGAGGTTTGTTTTTTTAAAATATTCTGGTAACGACAGGGTTGCGGGCACGCAGCGTGGGCCCAAACTCAAAGAGGTCTTTGAAAAATGGTCACGCTTGCTCAAGTCCAAAGGCCGGTGCTAATTTTAACCACTCGAAAACATTGATAATATTGAGGATTAAAATTTTAGCCTGGCACAGAAATTGGGCGAAAGGGGACGTTTTGCAAAGGTCTCTTAAATTGATTAGAGTATATGAGCCAACCCGGAGTGTCAAGGAGTTCGGCTATTCAGCGCGGTTTAGGCCGATTTTCTGAAACCTGTGCGCCGCGTGACTTGCCTGCTGGGCGTCTGAAAACCGGGAGGCAATCAAACCATTGCCGGATGTTTCCATTCGACGACCACGCCCACGACTTAAAAACCCTAAAACCAGTTTTAAGCAGAGGAAATAAATGAAGGCCATCGTAAATTTGCTATTTGAAGCCGCTTTTTTAAAAAAGGTACCTCGCTCCGGATTTCAGTTTCTCGGCATGGGCCGCGAATCGGTCGCTGAGCACTCATTTTTAACGACCTTTATCGGTTGGGTCCTGACCCAAATTGTGCCAGAGGTGGACGCCACGCGGCTGCTATCCATGTGTCTGATGCATGACCTGCCCGAAGCACGCATCGGAGATTTAAATTACGTCCAAAAGGAATATGTCGTCCCTGAAGAAAACAAAGCGCTTGCCGATCTTGGCAGTCGTCTTAACTTTGGTACCGGAATAAAGGATTTGCTCGCCGAGTTTAATACGGCGGTGTCACTAGAAGCGCGCCTGGCCCATGATGCGGATCAGCTCGCTTTCCTTCTGGAGCTTAAATTGCTCGCGGATCAAGGCTATCAACCGCCCCACAAATGGATACCGCATGTAGAACAGCGAATTCAAACCGACGTGGGACAAAAACTGGCGGCAACAATCGTGGCCTTGGACAGTGATGAATGGTGGCTTAAAACTATTATTGACAGGGCCAATGTAAAAAAATAACAGTATTAGTTTGTAAAATAAATCTAACCCGCGCGGCGCGGGTGACGTTAAGTGCCCGACCAGCGAGGGTAATTCTGGGATAAGACAATGAGAAGTCAACGCGGAGGATGATATGAATTGGTTGACCAATACCCTTGGTTCTTCCATCGGCAAAAAATTGCTGATGGCAAGCACCGGTTTTTGTTTTATGCTGTTTCTGGTTGTCCATCTGGCCGGAAACCTGACGCTCTATGGCGGTCAGACGCTCTTTAATTCCTATGCGGAACACCTGCACGCCTTGGGTCCGGTGGTGCAGATCGCCGAAATCGGGCTGCTTTCGCTGGCGCTGGTGCATGTCCTCACGGGCATCATTCTATACATAAGAAACCTGCAAGCCCGGCCGACCCGCTACGCGGTTAACAAGCGGGCCGGCGGGCGAACCTGGGGATCGGCCACGATGCCGTATACCGGACTTTTATTACTGTGCTTTGTCGTCTTTCACCTTCTCAATTTTCATTTTGTCGACAAATCTCAAACCACGATCTATGCCATTGTAGCGGCAACCTTCAATAAGACCTGGTACGTTTGCATTTACGTTGCCGCCATGATCGTGGCGGCCCTGCATGTCCGGCATGGCTTTTGGAGCGCTTTTCAGACCTTAGGCGCCAACCACCCTAAATATATGCCCTTTATCATGCGGGCCGCAATTGCTTTTAGCCTGCTGGTTGGAATCGGGTTCGGATTGATTCCAATTTACATTTCATGGGTCGCTTAGAAAGGAAATCGATTATGCCACTGGATGCCCAAATTCCTGGAGGTCCACTCGCAGAGAAATGGGATCAACACCGCTTTGATCTAAAGTTGATAAATCCTGCCAATAAACGCAAATTTACAATCATTGTCGTCGGGACCGGTTTGGCCGGTGGTTCGGCGGCGGCCTCGCTGGCCGAACTCGGGTATCATGTCAAGAGCTTTTGCATTCAGGATTCCCCGCGTCGTGCGCACAGCATCGCAGCCCAGGGTGGCATCAACGCTGCCAAGAACTATCAGAATGAAGGGGACAGCATCTGGCGCCTGTTTTACGATACGGTCAAAGGCGGGGACTTCCGGTCCCGAGAAGCCAATGTTTACCGACTGGCCCAAGTCAGCAACAACATCATCGATCAATGTGTTGCTCAGGGCGTGCCGTTTGCTCGCGATTACGGCGGGTTACTCGCCAATCGTTCCTTTGGCGGCGCCCAGGTCTCACGGACCTTCTATGCCCGCGGGCAGACCGGTCAGCAGCTTTTGCTGGGCGCTTACAGTGCCCTATCGCGCCAGATCGGTGCCGGGCAGGTTGAAATGTATCCCCGACGCGAAATGCTGGATCTGGTGGTAATCGATGGTCAGGCGCGCGGTATTATCACCCGTAATCTGGTTACAGGTGCTGTCGAATCGCATGCCGCCCATGCGGTGGTCCTGTGCACCGGTGGTTACGGCAATGTTTTCTTCCTGTCGACCAACGCCATGGGCTGTAACGTCACCGCATCTTACCGAGCACATAAAAAAGGGGCCTTCTTTGCCAACCCCTGTTTCACTCAGATTCATCCGACCTGCATTCCGGTGCATGGCGACTACCAATCCAAACTGACCTTGATGAGCGAAAGTCTGCGCAATGACGGCCGGGTGTGGGTACCCAAGCAGCCGGGTGACAAGCGTCCCCCCAATCAGATCCCGGAAGCCGAAAGAGATTATTTTCTCGAAGCGAAATATCCCAGTTTTGGGAACCTGGTTCCCCGTGATGTGGCTTCACGGAATGCCAAGGAACAGTGCGACCAAGGTAAAGGGGTCGGCGAAACGGGCTACGCCGTGTATCTCGATTTTAAGGATGCCATTGATCGTGATGGACGCGATGTCATCGCCAAAAAATACGGCAATCTTTTCCAGATGTATGAAAAGATCGTGGCCGATGACCCCTATGAAACGCCGATGATGATCTACCCCGCCGTGCATTACACCATGGGCGGTTTGTGGGTTGACTATAACCTGATGAGTACGATCCCCGGTCTGTTCGTGCTGGGTGAGGCCAACTTTTCCGATCACGGGGCCAATCGCCTGGGAGCCAGTGCTTTGATGCAAGGCTTGGCGGATGGCTATTTTATCATTCCGTATACCATCGGCGGCTATTTGGCCGGCACGCACTTTGGGGATGTCGGTACGGATCACGCGGCTTTCAAGGATGCCGCCGGCCTGATCGATGCTCAGGTCGATAAATTGCTTGCGATCAATGGCCACCGTACGGTCGACGATTTTCACCGCACCCTGGGCCAGATCATGTGGGAATATTGTGGCATGGCCCGCACCAACGAAGGGCTCCAGAAAGCCCAGAAAATGATCCAGGACCTGCGGGCCGAATTTTGGGAAAATGCCAAAATCCCGGGTTCAGCAACCGATTTTAACCAGAGCCTGGAACGGGCCGGCAGGGTTGCCGATTTCCTCGAATTCGGCGAACTGATGATCGTGGATGCCCTCAATCGGCAGGAGTCATGCGGGGGCCATTTTAATGAAGCCTTTCAGACCGAAGAAAATGAAGCTTTGCGCGACGATGACAACTTCAGCTATGTCGCTGCCTGGGAATTTACCGGGCCGTCCAAGGATCCTGTGCTACACAAAGAAGCGCTGACCTTTGACAATGTCAAATTAGCACAAAGGAGCTACAAGTGACCAAGCATATCAGCATTAACCTGAAAGTCTGGCGTCAAAAAGGGCCCGGCGCCCCGGGTCGCTTTGAAATCTACCGCGCTGAAAAAATCTCGACCGACATGTCTTTTTTAGAGATGCTCGATGTGGTCAACGAACAAATGACGCTGAATGACAAGGACCCGATTGCCTTTGATCACGATTGCCGCGAAGGCATCTGCGGCAGTTGCGGCAGTGTTGTCAACGGTCGCGCCCACGGGCCCGAACAAGGCACAACCCTCTGTCAGTTGCATATGCGTCATTTCGCCGACGGCGACACCCTCGTTGTCGAACCCTGGCGGGCACGCGCCTTCAAACCCATCAAAGACCTGGTGGTCGACCGCGGCGCTTTGGACCTGATTATTCAGGCCGGAGGTTATATTTCAGCCAACACCGGCGGCGCCCAGGATGCCAACGCCATCCTCGTCCCCCAGGAAAAAGCCGACCTGGCCATGGATGCGGCCGCTTGTATCGGCTGCGGGGCGTGTGTCGCGGCCTGCCCCAACGCTTCGGCGATGCTGTTTATCAGCGCCAAAGTGTCACACCTGGCCCTTTTGCCCCAGGGACGACCCGAAGCCGCCCGGCGGGCCCTGGCAATGGTTGCGAAAATGGATTCGCTCTGTTTTGGTAACTGCTCCAATGAAAGGGAGTGTGAGGCGGATTGCCCCAAGGAAATATCGATCGTTAACATCGCCCGCCTGAACCGCGAGTATCTGAAAGCCGGATTTATAACATCGGCGACCTAAGGCCTGTTTAATGGCGGAATGGTTTACATATTGGGAAAAACTGTTCGAGGGCCGTCCCGCCTATGTGATGGTCGCCGCCAAAGCCGCCCTGACGTTGATCGGGATCTGGCTGGCCTGGCTGCTGCTTAAACGCTTTTTGCGCATCGTCGAAAAAAAGACCGCGCCCTACGCCTTTTTTAAAGAAAATCCCACCATTTTTACCCTGTTTCGCAAGGCGCTGGGCTACGTTCTGATGCTGGTTTGCGGCACGTATCTTATTCGTCTCTTTGAACTCGGCGACCTTTTTGAAAAAAGCTTTCACGCCCTTTTTCTGCTTATCTTGGCCCATCCGGTTAAAGATTTTCTCATTATTTCGCTGGAGACCTTGGAACGCCACCTGGTGGACAAGACGGAAACCAAGATCGATGACATCATCTTTGAGCTGCTCAATCGGCTCTCCGGCGTAATTGTCTACGCCATCGCGATCGTACTGGCCCTTGATCTGCTCGGCATCAATGTCATGCCCTTCGTCGCCGGCGCAGGGGTGGCTGGGATTGCCATTGGCTTTGCGGCCAAGGACACCCTTTCCAATCTGATCGCCGGTGTTCTTTTGATTATTGACCGTCCCTTTGAATTGGGCGATCGGATTGAGGTTTGGAGTGCACCCCAGGGGAGTGCTTCTTGGGGTGATGTGGTCGACATCGGTTTACGCGCCACCAAGATCCGGACCACCGACAACATCGTTATCGTCATACCAAACAACGAAATTATGAAGCGCGACATCGTCAATTACACCTTGATGTCGAAGGCCATCCGTGTCCGCATCAATATTGGCGTTGCCTATGACGCCAATATCGACATGGCCAAAAAGGTAACGTTAGACGTCGCCGCTTCGGCCGATTGGATCGCCACGGAACCCCCTCCCAAGGTCGTGGTGCGTAATTTCGGTGAATCTTCGGTCGAGCTGCAACTAAGAGTTTGGATCCCCGATGCCCGCCAACGGATGAAAACGATTTCCTATATCACCGATCAGGTCAAAGCCGCCTTTGACCAGGCCGGCATCGAAATCCCCTACCCCAAAAGAGACATCACCATCACGCACAAGTAATAAGTCCGCGGATCGGCCGATTCGGATTTTGGATTTCGTGCTTCGAATTTATCCGAGGGCAGATGCCATGGCCTATGCCCAATCATATGCCTAAATCAATCGGATCCGTATCGCATTGAAAGATGCATCTCTCAGGGGCGCGGCATCCCACCCATGGCCGGCATCTGCATTTTCTGTAATCCGGGCGGCAATTCAAACAGGCTGTCCTTCACATTGCCCGTCTGAATATTACGATACTCAACCGTCGACTGGCCTTGGGGGCCCTTTTGGATGACCTTGATCGGGAAATTGAGTTTTTTCGAAATCCAGGTCGTCATTTTCCCGAGACCGGGGTCATGATAGGTGATCTCGTATTTATCGCACTTGTGGCCATTCACGGTTTCAGAACCGACTTTTTTCTTGGAGGCGTATTTTTGCAGTTCCTTGTCATCTCCGATAAGCTCCGGGCTTCCAGGATTGACAGGCATTTCCATATAAAACCCTTGATTGGGTTGAACAACCCATACAGTTTGTTTGTCCAGGCGGGATATGGTCCGGGTGGGTTGCCCCATCATGTTCATGTCCACGCGCGACTTTTTGCCTTTGACATAAATTTTGCCCTTCAATTCCATGCCCTGCGTCCGTTGGATCATATCGGCCTGAAAATCGGCCGCCAGAGCGTTTGCGACCATAAAAACCAATCCGATCATTCCCGCAATGGCAGGCTTACTGTAGCGCATTAAATTTCTCATAGGTTCCTCCTGTGTTATACCGGCATTGGTGCGCATCGCCTGTTGGAGCAAGTGCCTTCCGAGCAGCGTACGCGGCAAGGTTGCTTGGATCGCGTTAACTCGTATCAAGAATAGCAAATTCGTGTCAAATGGTTATTCGCCTGGCCAAACAGACCTGCGCTTCAGGCTACGACCTTCGATCTGGTTTTTTTGCTTGTACTCCTGAAAGAGGAGCGCTATAAATTTTGGATGTGATAATCGTGCTTCGGTCATTTATTATAACCCGTCTCAAAAATCGAGATGGGTTCTATTATCCATCTACGGATGGGCAATATTCACCCACAGGGAGGCCCATTGTGAAATTTCTCATCGGACTGCTGATCTGCTTTTTGATTTTACCGACGGTTGGCTGGACAGACGAAGTAATTGAAGGTCACTACTGTTATACCTATGGTGACAATGAAAGCCTGCGTGAAGCTCGGGATATCACGCGCACGCTGGCCATTCGTAACGCCATTGAATCGTTTGGGGTGTATGTTGTTTCAACAATGACCGTCAAAGACTTTGTCCTTACCGATGACCTGGTCAACACGATCAGTACCGGTTATTTGAAAAACATCGAAGTCCTGGCGCATACGGAAAAGGGACGCACGCTTTGCGACACCATTCAAGGACGCATATCACCAGAGGATGTCAAAGCGGTCATTAACAAGGAGCTCAGTAAGCGTTCGCAGACCGGCAGCCCGACCAAGGAGGACAACAACGGTTGCCTGGAAATCGTCAAGGTCAAAAAGCGGTTCAACGAGGTCAAGGTCATTATTAAGGTGCTGCAGCCGACCGGTTCGCTGGTATCCGCACAGGATTTAAATAACAAGCCGTGTTTCAGGGTCTTGGTCGATTTTTTTGATGAGGACGGCGATCCACTCAGTGGCGCGAAACAGTTTATTCACAACTCGCCCAACGAGATACTTCCCGGTGAAGTCGTCGCGCTTTACTTCGAAATCCCCTACGGTGCGAAAACCTACAAAGTCTGGCTGTCCAAGTAAAAAAGGCGGTGACCGCCGAGACCCCCGGCAGCCACCGCCCTTGAATTCAAATTAAATACAGCGCTTAATACTTCATATAGGAAGGCGGTGTTTCCTCAACCAGAAATTTTACGGCTTCATAAATACAAGTGCGGATGGCCTTTTCCATGGGTGTCTTGGCGAACCCGCTCAGGCCGCCGCCCATGCCGCCTGTTCCTGTCAGCACGGCCAACCCGGCACCGAGGTTGACATCTTTGCCTTCCCCCTCGACCCGCGTAGCCGTCAAAACTTCCGACGTATTGGCGTCGATGATGCGGATGTCCATGGCCATAGATGATTTCTTATAGGCACCCTTGGCTGCGCCAAAAAGGGCCGTGGCCTTGCCGAGCATACCGCCGCCAAGGCCTCCGCCACCACCGGAAGTCGCCGGATCCCAACCGGTTACCGCCGCCACAACCAGCAGATCAGCGCCTTTGATACCGCCTTTTTTAACCCCGCTTTGATCGGAATAGCCCTGTTGCGTCAGGGCCATTTCCTGCTTGAGCGAATCTATGTTTTGGCGCTCCAGCACGCGGTAGCGTTTGCTTTGGACCATGGCGGTGGTCAGCATGTCTTTCAGACCCGTCATATAGCCTGTATTTCTGGAATGCTCCACGGTGAAGGTCTGCCCACCAAAACCGGAGACCTTTGTCGTGCTGCCGCCTTGACCGACTTTCCATTCAAATTTGGCCACAGCGACTTTGGCGCGCGGTCCGGAGTAAGGGGGTAATTGCATCTCCTCGCCCTTATCGGTCTTAGCGGTTGGCTTGACCATGCTTTCCATGCATCCCGCGACGACGAAAACGGCAGCTACGGAAACAATCATCAGCAGGATTAACGCTTTCTTTTGCATTGGGACCTCCTTTGTCTTTGTGGCGTGTAACATGTTGAAAAGATTCAATCGGATCAAATGGTATGGTTGATGTTGAATTTAATACAAATTGGTTGAGCTGTCAACCAGTTACCGGCCGGGGCTCAGTCCTTTTAGCGGTTATCTGGCCGTTTTCATCGGTAGGTTCAAAGGCGAATCAGTTTCAGTTCAATCGGCCGTTTGAGAACCTGGCGGGCAGTTGATCGAAACTGTTCGGTCAAATCGGAAACAAAGTAGGCGGAGCGGTCATGACGCGCCAGGGAACCCTTCAGCTGGGGGTGCTTTTCCAAAAATGATTTGATTTGGAGCGCCACGGCCGAGGCTGAATCGATCAATTTGACGCGTTTCCCCATTTTACGCGCGATCAGCTTGGCCAGCAGCGGGTAGTGGGTGCACCCCAGAATGAGCGTGTCGATGCGCCGAACCTTCAAGGGATGAAGATATTTTTTCACGATCATGGCCGTTTCCGGGCGGGTTAACCACCCTTCTTCAACCAGCGGCACCAAAAGCGGACAGGCCTGGGAAAAAACCTGGGCCTCTGGCCGCAGCGCTTTGATTTTTTGGGCGTAGACATCGCTGCTGATGGTCGCACGCGTCCCCACGACACCGATCCGTCCCTGGCGCGTTTGCGCCAGCGCGCGTTCGACCGCCGGTGAAATGACTTCGAACAGGGGCACCGTATAGTTTGCCCTAAAAGCCGATGTCACAATACTGGACGCCGTGTTGCAGGCCATAACGACGATCTGGGCCTTTTGGTCTCAGTAGGAATTCAGTGTTCTGTACCGCGTAGTTTAAAACGGTCGCGGGACTTTTGCTTCCATAAGGGGTGCGGGCGGTATCACCGAAATAAACGATGTCATAGCCCGGCAATTGGGCCATAATGGCTTTGACGACGGTCAGCCCGCCGATTCCTGAATCGAAGACACCAATCATTTTGCGCTAAAATTGAGGTTGAGCGCGATGCGCTTTTATAGTAAATGGTAACCAATGAATGCCCATGACCACCAGCGGACCATGCGACAAAAGATCTTCGACCTGAACCTGCCGATGGAAACGGTTTCCCTTTATCTGCTCTGCTGTGCCTTGGCCGATGCCGACACCCCGATTTCAACACGCAATCTGTTGAAAAAATGGAACGCCGCGCGTGAGGAATTGGTGCAGGGGCTGAACACCCTTGTCGCAAAAAATATCCTCAGCCGCAAAATATCCGATCAGGAAGGCAACGCCATTTACTGTGTGCTGGATGCTGACCACTGGCATAGCGTTCCCTGAGTCTCGTCCGTTTCATCCCCAGATCAACCGTATCAAGACCTTGGGTCACGCACCGACGCAAGACTTCCCCAATGTTTATAGTGATTGTCAAAACAACTTTCCGATTGGTGATAGGGGCGCCCTATTTTTTTTTAAGAGGCATATCAAGACAAGCCTGGCCTTGTGCCCATTGCTTGATTTTTTAGCGCTCGTTGCGCAATGCATGCACGCCACGCAAGATTTGATCGTCCGACAGGTCGGTTCGCATTCCGGGGCAACTGGCTGCCATGGTGTGCCAGTTTAGAATATCTTTAAGGACCCCGGCAATAAAAGGCCACTCCCGGCACATGCGCGGTTTGACGGGGTGAATGGTACACGTCGTGTCCCAAAACACACAATAACCGTTCGCCCCCTGCGCCAGAAGCGGCCGCCCCCCTGACAGCGCGCAGTATTGTAAGATGAACTCCTGGCGTTCAAGGCCGACAAACGCCGCGATGGCGTCGATATCCGCGGATGTCAGATAGGTGCCGCCATACCCTTTGCAGCATTCCCCGCACTTCGTACAGTTGAACAAATCCGTGGCACGGAGCGGCTGGTTAGACGGCATGTCGGCTCTCCAGAGCTCTTTTCAATGTTACCTGGTCGACATACTTCAGGTCGCCTCCCACGGGCACGCCCGAAGCGATGCGGGTCACCTTGATCGCGTAGGTTTCCAGTTGTTTGGCAATATAGGAGGCGGTCGCCTCCCCTTCGACATTGGTCCCGGTCGCCAGGATGACCTCTTCGACCTGCCCGTTTTTGACACGCTCGATCAGTTGTCGAATGCGAATGTCGTCCGGACCCACGCCTTCCATGGGCGACAACGCGCCCCCCAGCGTGTGGTAACAGCCTTTGTAGGCGCCCGATTTTTCGATGGAAGCCATATCGGCAGGCTGTTCAACCACGCACACGACAGCCGCATTGCGCGAGGCGTCACTGCAGAGCTCGCAGATTTCCGTGTCACTCATGGCAAAGCAGCGGGTACACAGTCTAACCTTCTCCTTGATTTCCAAAATGCTGCGCGCCAGCTGTTCCGTCTCGATACGCGGTGCGCGGAGGATGTACATGGCCAAGCGTTCCGCGGTTTTTTCACCGATTCCCGGAAGCTTTGCCAGGCTTTTGATCAATTTGCGGATCGAAGCAGGGTAATGATGCATACGAAGGCCGTGCCCTTTCTGTAAGGTTATAGAAGGTAATTAGAAATGGCTTGAAAACCCCGGATCATTAAAAGCTATCTCAAAAATAGGATTTTGGTTCAATGTCGCGGCGGGGTCGAGTTTCAAGCCGGAGGAATACTCACGTATTTTGAGGATTTGAAACGAGACGCCAACAAAGAGATTGGGCCAAAAGACATTTTTGAGTTAGCTTTTAAACCAATCCCGGAATATTAAGCCCCCCCGTCAACTTCCCCATCTCACCGCTAACCATCGCCTGCGACTTGGCCAATGCGTCGTTGACGGCCGCCAGAATCAGGTCTTGCAACATTTCGACATCTTCGGGGTCGACAACCTCTTCTTCAACTTTGATCGATACAATCTGTTGCTTTCCGTTGGCCACCACCGTGACCATGCCGCCGCCGGCTGTGGCTTCCACCGTCTTGGCAGCCAGCTCTTCCTGAAGCTTCAACATCTTGGATTGAAGTTTCTGAGCCTGCTTCATCATATTTCCCATGCCTTTCATTGTGTTCCTCCTACTCCAATAGCTTGACATCGACCAACTTGCCATTGAAAACTTCAATGGCCTGGGCAACCAGCGGATGATTCAATGCATCCTGCTTCAGTCGGTTACGTCTTTTTTTTTTGCTTTGCGCTTATCGCCCGCCTGTCCCGGGGTGATGATCAGCGTCAGTTCCCGACCAAAATAGGAACGGCAAACCGTTGTAATCATTTGCTTGGTTTCCGGACGTTTGATTCGGTTGATATTGAACTCGTTGCCGTTGACCTCGATCTCGATTTCGCGGTCGGTGACCCGCTTCAAAGCACTATGGGCCAGATTGGGAGCCAGCGAAGGGTTTTTCTCGGCGATTAAATCCAGCACCTGCCGCCACGTACGATCCAGATCGGTCTCTGACGCGTGGGGTGTTGCTTGGGGTTGCTCTCCGGAAGGGTCGCGCCGGGAAGAAACTGACGCTTGCGGGCGAGCGGTCTGGCTTTCCGACGGATTGGGGGTTTTATACGGCGCACTGTCTTCTGAACACCGATCGCTTTCAGACCCCAAAAGCTCCCCACGCAGTTTGTCTAGCTGGGAGATAAGGTCATCAATGGGCAGCGCTGGTTTTGATTGGACCATTTCGATCAGAATCATCTCGATCGCCACGCGTGGATAAGCGGCGTAGCGTACCCGGGATTCATTGTGTAAGAACGTGTTGAGCATCGCCGTCAGGTGGTGCGAAGCGACGGTTTTAACCTGGGAGCACATCGCATCGATTTCATGTTCCGGGCCGTCAATCAACTTAACCGCTTGGGGGCCGATTTTGGCGACGGTTAAATTCCTGAAGTGCTCGATCAAATTTGCATACAATATTTTTAGATCGATACCCTGACGATAGATCTCATCGATAATATCGAGTATTTCTTTGATGTTGCCAGCCAAAAGCGCCTCCGAAAGCGCAAACATCGCTTGGCGATCGACAATGCCCAAAATGTCGAGGACCTGCTGATGATCAACGGGTGCCTGCGTTCCGGTGATAACCTGGTCCAGCAGACTCAAGGCATCACGCATGCTTCCGCCGGCCTCACGGGCAATAAGATTCAAACTATCGACCGCAATCTCGATTTCTTCCTGAAGGCACAACGACTGAAGGTGCGCGATTATGGCATCCAGTTCAATGCGCCTGAAATCATACCGCTGACAGCGTGACAGAATCGTGACGGGTATTTTTTGGGGTTCGGTCGTGGCAAAAAAGAACATGACATGGGCGGGCGGTTCTTCGAGCGTTTTCAGCAAGGCATTGAAGGCCGGTGTGCTGAGCATATGGACTTCATCGATAATATAAATCTTATATGCGCTGCGCGCCGGCATGTATTTTACATTGTCGCGCAGCTCGCGGATCTGTTCAACCCCGTTATTCGAAGCCCCGTCGATTTCAAAGACATCCACGGCACTACCGGAGGTGATCTCCCTGCAGGCCTGACATTTATTGCAGGGTTCGGGTCGCGGGCCCTGTTTGCAATTCATCGCCTTGGCCAGTATGCGTGCGACCGTCGTCTTACCGGTTCCCCGGGGCCCTGCAAACAAAATCGCGTGCGCAACCCGCTTTGACGCAATCGCATTGCTCAAAGTTTGGGTGACGTGGTCTTGCTTGACGACCTGATCAAAGGTTTGAGGGCGATATTTACGTGCCAGGACTAAATAGGACATTTGGGGTGATCTTGTGGTTTCCATGAATCTGTTTCAACCAAACGCCTAAGAATCAGTGGTCTAAACGTTGCTGAAAACGACCAAGTTTCTTCTAGTAAAAACAGGCTCAATTTAGATTGGTGTCATCCGATGTGGCGTTAGCCGCATCACATAAAATCGTGAAACGATTTTATTGGCGGAGAGAGAGGGATTCGAACCCTCGGTGCCGCTTTAAACGGCACACACGATTTCCAGTCGTGCTCCTTCAGCCAGCTCGGACATCTCTCCTAGATTTTGATTCTCAAAATACGTTTAGCTAGTGGCTATTAGCCTTTGGCATGAGCTATCAGTTAAAATATTTGGAATAGATAGAATCCACCTGGCGATAAGCTAAGAGCTACAAGCTAACTGTGAAATTCTATCAAATAGAATTTCTTGGCGGAGAGGGTGGGATTCGAACCCACGATCCGGCTTTTGGCCGGATACCGCTTTTCGAGAGCGGGGCCTTCAGCCACTCGGCAACCTCTCCGACCGTTCCCACCAGCAGGTACAAGTATGCCTCATTATCCTTTTTGATTCAAGGTGTCAATGCTCATTCGGCGCTTTTTTAGGGTGCCACGGGCCCCTCTAAATTAAAAAATGGGGATTGCTCTTGAACATCGTCAAGCTTTCTAGTATCAGATGCCAACTCTTTATAAACCTCGTAAAAGGAAAGCCCGTTAATGGCAACGATAACTCCCTTCAAAGGGATTCTATACAACCAAGACAAAGTCGGCTCGTTGCGTGATGTTGTGACGCCCCCGTTTGACATCATTTCACCCAAGGAGCAGGAACTTTTCCACCAGCAGCACCCCAACAATATAATCCGTATCATTCTGGGGAAAACCTCGCCGGACGACACCCCTGAAAACAATCGGCACACCCGGGCCGCGGCCTTTTTCCGCCAGTGGTTGGAAGAACGCGTGCTCATCCGTGACGATCGACCGGCGTTATACCTGAGCGCCATGGAATTTGAGGCGCACCATACAACCTATACCCGTTTTGGCCTGATCGCACTGGTCGGCCTGGAACCGTTTGAAAAAGGCATTATTCTGCCCCATGAACGGACCTTCTCCAACGTCAGGTCAGAACGCCTTGAACTGATGCAAGCCGGTCACGCCAACTTCAGCCCCATCTTCGCCCTTTATCCTGATGGTAACGGTCTGCTGACCCGACTGCAGAAGGAAGTCGATGGACAGCCCCCTGTCATGGCCTTTACCGAGGCCCTCGGTTTTCGACACCGCCTGTGGCGCATCACCGATCCGAACCTACATCAGCACGCCGCTGCAGCGCTGCAGTCCAAAAAAATATTTATCGCGGATGGCCATCACCGCTACGAAACCGCCTTGAATTACCGTACCTGGGTTGCCGAGACAACCCCTGGTTTTACACAAGACCATCCTGCCAACTTTGTGATGATGTATCTTTGCGGTATGGACGACCCCGGCCTAATCATCCGGTCCGCCCACCGCTTACTAAAGGAAGTGCCTGCAGCGGCCCTGTCGGCTTTGCCGAGTCAGGCCGCCGCCTACTTTGATATCGAAACCTTTGCCTTTCAACCCGACAACCTGGCCCAAGTGCGGGCCACTTTTTTTAAAGCCCTCAATGCCCATGCCGATCGTAATGCAATCGGTTTTTTGGCCAAAAACTCCCAGGCTTTTTACCTGCTGATCTTGAAACCCAACACCATGGCGCGTCTGTTCGGGGATGAGCTGGCCCCCGCCTTGCTTGATATCGATGTGACCGTATTAACCCGTTTGATTTTTATGCAGTTGCTTGGTTTCGATCAAAAACGGCTGGACAATGAAAAGCTGATCGGGTATGCCAGTCGGGCTAAAAATGCCGTGCGAGCGGTTTTGGAAGGGGAATACGATGTCACCTTTATTCTCAACCCAACCAGAATCGAACAGGTCCAGGCGATTGCCGAAGCGGGCCTGATCATGCCTCGCAAGGCGACTTATTTTTTCCCCAAAGTCATCGCCGGGCAAGTCATGAACCTTTTAACGCCCTAATTGCCGGTCTAAACGTAAAAGCCTGAACCCCTAAATTCTAATACCAGGGAAGATAACCATATTGCGTCTTGCTTGGGATTGCGGAATTCCTGCTTCGGGTTTGGCCCAACGGCTAATGTGGCCCTGTTGACCCATTTTTCACGATTCAACAACCCCGTCTATTCAAACATCTGAGCAACCTCTTCCGTATAGGTCCCCTCTTGATTGTAGATAATGAGAGGTGCGCCGACAATCAATCCCGGGTTCGCACCTTTGACGCCCTCCACCAAAAACACCTTGGCTTCGCGACCAGCGGTCGAATGAACCATGCGCACCCGTTTGGGCTCTAGTTGCGCCGCCTGCATGCGAGTGAGCATGTCCGCCAGACGTTCGGCAGCATAAATCGTGATAAATCGGCCACCGGGCGACAGCATGCGACTTGCGGCGGCGATGACCTCCTGCAAAGTGGTCATGATTTCATGTCGGGCGATCGCCCGTTGTGCGTGAGGGTTCATCCGCCCGGAATTGACTTTGCGAAACGGTGGATTGCTGACGACCATATGGATCCGGTGCGTCACGGAACGCGGGGTTAGATCTTTCAGGTCCTGTTGCAGAATCGTGATCCGAGGCTCTAAACCGTTCACCGCTACATTTGAGAGGGCCAGGTCTGCCAGCGCCGATTGAATTTCGATCCCGTAGAGCCTCACGCGTGGATGGCGAAATGCCAATATCAAAGGAATGATGCCGCAGCCGGTGCCCAGATCGACGATGGTATCAACCGACCGCGGATTGACAGAATGGGCCAGCAGCACCGCATCGATCGAAAACCGGTAACCGGTTTTGGGTTGTTTGACCTTGAGCCGGCCCTTGAAAAAGGTATCCGTGGTGAGGCCACTCATCTGAGCGGCCCGATCTTGAATTTGATCTCTTCGACCAGCGCTTGCCCGAAGGTTGCGTTAATCTTACGGATCATGTCGGCTTTTAAAAACTGTAATTGCTGCAGCCAGGTTGAACTGCTTACATGCACCAGGAGAAGCTTCCCCTTGAAAACAGCCGGTTGGGCATTGGCAGCGATCGACGGACCGACCAGGTGATCCCAGCGATCCCATAGGTCGCTCAGGTCATGACCGCTCTTTGCCTGAATACGGCGCTGAATCTGTTCGATCACGCTGCCGATATGGGTGAATTCTTTATTGGGCGAACGTTTGCTATTCATTCTCACTCACTATCGAGAGATGCTTGTTGAAGTCAAGTAAAACCCGGTAACAGCAGGCCCGCAGGACATCCTACCGGTCAACTGCCCGCGGACGATTAGGCGATGCTTTTTCCCTTTTTACTTGACTTGCCCGGGTAGGCACCTTAAATTATAAGCCATATCATGATGATCACCCGGTAAATCGTTGCCCCATCCAAAGCGGTAATACTGCCGCAATACGATTGCAATCATCTTAACATCTATTTGATTTAATAGGAAAACACCATGAGTTGGGACTGGGAAAAACTAAAGGAACAACAGCAAGCAAAGAGTGGCATTCCGCCTCAGATGGACGACATGGTCAAGTATCTTAAAAATATCAAACTGCCGGGCGGTCCCCTGCTTGTCATTTTGGCCATAATCGCCATCTTTTTGGGGTCATCCGTTTTTTTCACCGTCCAACAGGACGAGGTCGGGGTGGTCCAACGGTTCGGCAAATATGTCCGCACCGCCCAACCGGGCCTGAATTTCAAAATGCCCGCCGGCATTGAAAAGGTGACCAAAGTCAATGTCAAGCAGATTAATACCGAGGAGTTCGGTTTTCGTTCGGCCCGCGAGTCCGGGCGTCCGCGCTTTTCATCCTCCGGTGACAATGCCAGCGTATCGTTGATGCTGACCGGCGACCTTAACGTCGGCCTGGTGCCCTGGATCGTACAGTATCGCATCAAAAACCCTTATGATTACCTTTTCAAAGTCAGGGACGTGCGCCAGCTGCTGATCGACATGTCCGAGGCTGCCATGCGCCTGGTCGTGGGTGATCGCAGTATCAACGAAGTTATCAGCAAGCGTGACGAAATCGCGGTCGAGGCCAAACAGGTCCTGCAGGATGAACTGGACCAGGCCGAATCCGGTATTCACATCGTCACGATCGAGATGCAGAAAACCAACGTCCCGGGGCCGGTCCAACCCTCGTTCAACGAAGTCAACCAGGCGACCCAGGAAAAGGAACAGATGATCTATCAGGCCAGAGAAGATTACAACAAGGCCATTCCGGCCGCCCGCGGTGAAGCCGACCGAACCATCAAGGCGGCCGAAGGTTATGCCCTCGATCGGGTCAACCGCGCCCAGGGTGATACTACCCGGTTTCTGGCCCTCTACGAGGAATATGCCAAGGCCCAGGATGTGACCAAACGCCGCCTCTATCTCGAAATGCTCAAGGAGGTCATTCCCAAGCTGGGTCCCAAATACATTGTCGATTCGGATCAAAAGAATTTGCTGCCCCTGCTCAACCTCGGCCAACAGGACGGTATAATAAAATGAAATCAAAAGGATTTATTTTCGTCGCCATAATTATCGCGGGTGTATTGGTTTACAACGGGGCTTACACGGTGGATGAGACGGAACAGGTCATCATCACCCAGTTCGGCCGGATTGTCGGCGAACCCCAAAAAAACCCCGGTCTCAAGTTTAAAATCCCTTTCATCCAGAAAGCCAACCGCTTTAACAAGAACCTTCTGGATTGGGACGGTGATCCCGGCCAAATTCCGACCCTGGACAAAACATTTATCTGGGTCGACACGTTTGCTCGCTGGAAAATCGTGGATCCGGTCAAGTTTTTCCAGACCGTCAACAACCGCTTTAACGCCATCGGCAAGTTAAACGACATCATCGATCCGGCTGTGCGCAATTTTATTACCTCATACAGCCTGATTGAAGCTGTACGCAATACTAGCCGTGAGATGGATACGCGTGAATCCGGTGTGGAAGATGATGAAAAGATTCAGACAAGTTACGCCATCGAGATTGGACGCGGTAAAATCATGCAGGGCATTTTGAATCAAGCCCAACCCAAGTTGTCGCCTTTCGGGATCGAACTGGTGGACGTCAAAATCAAGCGCATCAATTATGTCGAACAGGTGCGTAAATCAGTTTATGGTCGTATGATCGCCGAACGCAAGCAGATCGCTGAAAAATTCAGGTCGGAAGGAAAAGGCGAATCCCGCAAAATCTTGGGGGAAAAAGAGCGGGAATTAAAGCTGATCACCTCGGAAGCCTACAAAACGGCGCAGGAAATCAAGGGTAAAGCCGATGCCGAATCGACCAAGATATTTGCCGACGCTTTCGGTATCGATCCGGAGTTTTATTCCTTTACCAGAACCCTGGAATTATACAAAGAGGCCCTGGATAAAAACAGTTCGGTCGTTTTGTCGACCGATTCGGAATTTTTAAAATACCTCAAAACCTATAAATAGAAAAAGCACCGCAAGGTGCTTTTTCTATATCTGAAAACCATGTAAGTCCATTATTTGCCCTTCCTTCTTTGATGCCGTGTACGGGCCAACAGCTTACGGTGTTTGTGCTTTCTCATTTTTTTTCGACGCTTTTTCACAACGCTACCCAAACGATCACCTCCTTTCACATAATTCCTATAATGACGAATAAACTAAATTCTTAACATTATTCAATTGGCATTGTCTATCTTTTTTTTACCTTACGCAATTTAGAGCGCTTGTAATCAATATGTTCCGATAGCGCCACGGACAGAGGGGCGCCCTGTTTTTTAAAAAGGCATATCATGATGAATCGGAACGGCTAGCGTAGTGCCCGGCCGGATTGATGATGTTTCCACGGCCTCATTTTACGACCATGCGGCCTAATTTCATCATCAATCCGGTGGGCACAAGGCCAGGCTTGGGTTGATATGCCTTTTTAAAAAATAGGGTGCCCCTCTTACCAATCGGAAAGTTGTCTTGACCAGCACTATAATCACCGACCAGCCAAAGCGGTTGATCATACCCAAAGCTTATGATAATTTTAGATTCTTAGGGCGCTATTGCAATAATCTCTAAAAACCATGGGATAACGACAGCATGGCAGGACTGGAAAGCTTTCCCCGCAACCACATCCAGACCATCAACAACGCCACTGCGATGGCCGAAGAGGTGGTGAGCAACCACTTCAAAATGTCGGCCAGCGAGTGGTTACGGCCCAAATACGATGTCAAGACCTTGATTGATCTCGAACCGGCGGAGATCGTGCATGGCCCTTTTGCCCAGATTATCCGTTACGAGGGTCGGCAAGACGATACCGAATTGGGATCAAGGGCCTACGATTTTTACAAAATCTGTTTACAGGACCATTCCATCCTGGCTGTTCTTGAACAACAGAAGGGCCTGAGCCTATTCCCCTTTGCCCTTTACATCGTAACCCACGAACTGATCCACATCATCCGCTTCAGCCGCTTTTTGCAGAACTTTGACGCTTCGCCGGAGGAAAAGATGCTTGAAGAACAGCGCGTCCACACCTGGACGCATGACATCCTCAAGCCACTCAACATCGAAGGTCTTGAAGGTGTTTTGAGTTTTTACGCCAAATGGCGTACACCCCTGGAGAACCTGGCCCGGCATTGACCCAAAACCCGCTTCCCCCCTTGACAAGCGATGTGTAATTACTATATTAGTACAGCTTGATTGACCCTAAGGGGCGTAAAATTTGTTTATAATCAAGTTCAGGGAGGTTTTGAAAGATGCCGATTTATGAGTATGAATGTACTCGCTGTGGTAGCATCGAAGAAGCGATTCAAAAGTTTTCGGATAAACCGTTGAAAAAATGTCGGCAATGTTCCGGCAAATTACACCGGCTCATCTCCCAGAGTAGTTTCCATCTGAAAGGCACCGGCTGGTACGTGACCGATTACGCCAATCGATCTTCTGCCAAGGCATCCTCAAGCCGCAAGCCCGACACGTCTGCAAAAACCGGCGAGGTACCAAAGAAAGCGTCCCAGAGTTCAACCGCTTCCAAATCCGATTGATCGGAACTCTTTTTTACGCCACATCCAAAGCCCGACATAATTACGTTTCCTGATCGACGCAGACCCATTTGCGGCTGCCCTGGAATGCGTTAACGGGGTAGCTTTCTGACCTCTATTTTGATGTCGCCGGCTTGCGAAAAAATTTTTCCAGAACGCTCTTTACAATCGTGAAAGGGTGCTTATAATTTTTAAAAAATATGCTAATTACAATAAGTAACATACGAATGATGGGGATTTGAACAGGCCATCTGGTAATGGTTAGGATCTAAAATTTAAGGAAACGAAAAGGAGAGGTAAAAAATGAAATTGAGACCATTGCAAGATCGTATTTTGGTACAACGGGTAGAAGAAGAAGCCAAAACCAAAGGCGGCATTATCATTCCGGACACAGCCAAGGAAAAACCGGCTGAGGGTAAAGTGACGTCTGTTGGGAACGGCAAAGTCGGTGATGACGGCAAACGCATTCCTCTTGAAATCAAGAAGGGGGACCGCATTCTGTTCGGCAAATATTCCGGGACAGAGGTTAAAATCGGCGGTGACGAATATCTGATCATGCGCGAAGACGATGTTCTTGGCATAATCGAATAATTTTAGAATTTAACGGAGGATATGCAAAATGGCTGGTAAGATTATTAAGTATGATATGAAAGCACGTGAAGCGATGCTCAACGGTGTTAGAGCACTTGCCGATGCAGTCGTCGTAACCCTCGGTCCCAAGGGCCGCAACGTTGTTATTGATAAATCATGGGGCTCCCCCACGGTCACCAAAGACGGTGTGACGGTAGCCAAAGAAATCGAACTGGAAGATAAATTTGAAAATATGGGCGCCCAAATGGTCAAAGAAGTCGCCAGCAAAACCAGCGACATGGCCGGTGACGGCACCACAACCGCAACGGTTCTGGCCCGGTCCATCTACGAAGAAGGCCAAAAAATGGTCGCGGCCGGCAACAATCCCATGGCGATTAAGCGTGGTATCGATGCGGCGATCGATGTGGCGGTCAAAGAACTTCACAATATGAGCAAGCCGACCAAGGACCAGCGTGAAATCGCCCAGGTCGGAACCATATCCGCCAATAACGATGAAACCATCGGCAACATCATCGCGGAAGCCATGAACAAGGTCGGTAAAGAAGGTGTCATCACGGTCGAGGAAGCCAAAGGAATGGAAACCACGCTGGATGTGGTCGAAGGCATGCAGTTCGACCGGGGCTACCTGTCGCCCTACTTCGTGACCGATCCTGAAAAGATGGTCGTCTCCCTGGAAGACCCCTACATCCTGATCAATGAAAAGAAAATCAGTAACATGAAAGACCTCCTGCCGGTTCTCGAACAGGTCGCCAAGATGGGTCGCCCGCTCATGATCATTGCCGAAGATGTGGACGGTGAAGCGCTGGCCACTCTGGTAGTCAACAAATTACGCGGCACGCTTCAGGTCGCCGCTGTCAAAGCACCTGGGTTCGGCGACCGTCGCAAGGCCATGTTGGAAGACATCGCCATTCTGACCGGTGGTCAAGTGGTTTCCGAAGACCTTGGTATCAAGCTGGAAAACCTGGCCATAACCGATCTTGGTAAAGCCAAACGGATCACCATTGATAAAGACAACACCACCGTCGTTGACGGGGCCGGTGCTCGTTCGGCGCTGGAAGGCCGCGTCAAACAGATTCGGGCCCAGATCGACGAAACTTCTTCAGATTATGACCGGGAAAAGCTGCAAGAGCGCCTGGCCAAGCTGATTGGCGGTGTTGCGGTCATCAATGTCGGTGCTGCTACCGAAACCGAAATGAAGGAAAAGAAAGCCCGCGTTGAAGATGCACTCAATGCAACCCGCGCTGCGGTCGAAGAAGGCATCGTACCGGGCGGCGGCGTGGCACTGGTTCGCTGCCTGGAAGCCCTGGGAAAAATGCGCATTAAAGCCGATCAGAAACTGGGTGTTAAGGTTGTCATGCGCGCCATCGAAGAACCGCTGCGTCAGATCGCCAACAATGCCGGTTTCGAAGGTTCGGTGGTGATCGACAAAGTCAAAAACTCCACAGGTGCTACGGGCTACAATGCCGAGACCAACACCTACGAAGACTTGATCAAAGCAGGTGTCATCGACCCGACCAAGGTCGTTCGCTTTGCCCTCCAAAACGCCGGAAGCGTTGCATCCCTGATGCTGACGACCGAAGCCATGGTGGCCGAGAAGCCCGATGACAAGGGTGAGCCTGCCATGCCAGGCGGTGGAGGTGGAATGGGCGGTATGGGCGGTATGGGCGGTATGGGCGGCATGATGTAAGCCCTGCTCCCACAAATAAAGCCGTATCTAAAAAACCCCCCTGCAGCACGACTGCACGGGGGTTTTTTTTAAGTCAATAATCTTCCTAAATGCTGAATTACTTGACAAAACACCCCGAAAAAGGCTACGCTTAGCATACGTTTACAACGGTCACTTCGCTTGACCGGGCGTTCCCAAACTTCAGACAAACCACAAACAGGTAATTCAAACGGGGAGACGTGATGAATTGCAATAAATTGTTGCAGGTATTTTTGCCCTTGTTAATGATAACCGCAATTACTTTGACTTTCCCATTGTGTCCTTTGGCCCAGGAAAGCGAAGCACAGATCGAACATGAAGCGGGGTTCTACTACACCATTCAAAAAGGGGATACCCTCTGGGATTTGTCCAGCCGTTTCTTCGATTCGCCGTGGGTGTGGCCCGAACTTTGGGAGGAAAACCAGCAAATTCCCAATCCGCACTGGATTTATCCTGGGGAAAGAATTCGACTCTTCCAACAAAGCGGCAAAGATTCCTTCGTACTAACCCTGCCTGAAACGGAACCGCTACCGGTTGCTGTTCAAAAAGACGTCGAGCCGGTCCAAACCGAAGAGCTGCCCTATTTCGAGTATACGTTGATTGACCGGGTGGGTTTTATTCGCAAAGACCCGCTGCAACCGCTGGGTGCCATCTTTAAGGTAGAGGATGAAAAGAGAATGATCAGTTCCGGGGATCTTGTGTATGTCCGGTCCATCGATGGCGAAAAGGACCTTCTCATCCCGGGTAGTCGCTATGTTATTTATCGCATGTTGAATCCCACCGACGACAAGCAGATCAACAGGCGTTACGGCAAACAATATTTTATCTTAGGCGTGGCCGAAGTTATCAACAAAGGAGAAGGTTTTGTGTTGGCCAAGGTGATTGAATCCTTCGCCACAATCCGACTCGACGATCTCTTGATGCCCTACCAACGCCGCTCCCCCAAGATTACTCTGACCCCCAGCCCCGAAGGTTTGCGCGGTAAAATCATTGCGGCCGAGCACCATAACCGCATCATTGGCGACTACACTGTAATTTTTATCGATAAAGGCTCCGAGGATCAAGTTGAGCCCGGTCAACGCTATCGAATTTTTTATCAGGAAAAGCAACGCCTCGACCCGACCGCCAAGAAAGAAGTCCTATTACCACCGGTCGACTACGGTGTGTTTGTCGTTTTGCACACCGAACTCCATACAGCCACTGCCATGGTGATCAAAGCCGACAGTAATATCGGCCCGGGCGATACCTTTCGGTCACGGGCCGAATAGAGACCCGCGCCCAATACGTGCCGCCTCTCAATAAAAAGTTTTATTGTCAGGCACAACAAATAAATAAAGCCGGCCCCCATTGGGAGCCGGCTTTATTGTTTATCAAACCCTCCGGACAACCCGAAGGCTGCGCAGGTGCGAGGGGTTTATTGTGGATGGCAAAATAACATCGTTACAGATTTTAAAAGGCTATCTCAAAATTAGGATTTAGGCTCAAGGTCAAGGCGGGGTCGAGTTTCAACCCGCAGCATCCCCAAGTATGTCGAGGACTGAAATAGAGCCCAACGTCGAGATTGAGCCTAGACAATTTTGGGATGGCTTTTTTAGAATTGTTCCCAGGTTACCCGCAGCACCTCCTGATACGTCGTTATCCCCTTCAAAAACTTATTGATTGCATTTTCCCGTAAGGTGACCATGCCCTCTTCCTGGGCTTTGGCCCGGATCGCCTCGATATCCGTTTCGGCGGTTGTCAGCTTACGAATCCCCTCCGTATACGGCAAGACCTCCTGAACGCTGGTGCGGCCCATATACCCGGTGCCGCGGCAACGCTGGCAGCCCTGGCCGCGGTAAAGCTTCAAAAGTCCGGTTTTGCCAACCTCCAGGCCCATTGTCTTCAATTCCTTGGCCTCCATTTTAAACGGCTTGCGGCAGTACTTGCAGATCTTGCGCACCAGACGCTGGGCCATGATGCCTGCCAGGGTGGCCTGAATCAGAAAAGAAGGGACCCCCAGATCCAAGAGGCGGATAATGGATGAAGGGGCATCGTTGGTGTGCAGGGTCGACAAAACCAGGTGACCGGTCAAGGCGGCTTGAACGGCATTTTGCGCGGTTTCGAGATCACGCATCTCACCGATCATAATGATGTCCGGGTCCTGACGCAAAATGCTGCGCAAAATCGACCCAAAGGTAATACCGACTTTGGGTTGCACGGCAATCTGATTGAACTCCTCGTGAACCATTTCGATGGGGTCTTCGACCGTCGTAATGTTGACTTTCGGGGTGGACAACTGCCGCAAGGTCGAATAGAGGGTCGTCGACTTACCGCTGCCTGTCGGACCGGTGACTAAAATGATCCCATGGGGTGTATTGACAAAGTGATTATACCGTTCCAGATCCGACTTCGTAAAGCCCAGGCGATTTAAGGGCTGGAAAAGAACGTCCGGATCCATGACCCGCATGACGACCTTCTCACCAAACGTGGTCGGGATCATCGAGACCCGGATTTCGACTTCCACCCCACCTTTGTCCGTTTTGACGCGCCCGTCCTGCGGGCGGCGTTTTTCAGCCATATCCATTCGTGAAAGGTTTTTGATCCTGCTGACAATGGCGGAATGAACATTCTTGGGTAATTTATAGACCGTATGCAGAACACCGTCGATACGCATGCGCACCCAGCTCACTTCCCTTTTGGGCTCAATATGGATATCACTCGATTTCTGATCGAATGCGTAGATAAACAGGTGATTCACCGCGTTGACGATATGCTGGTCGTTGGAGGGCAATTCATCGGCTGATTTGAGTTTGACATACTGTTCCAGATTGCCCAGGTCGACCAGCGAGGTGGAAAACTGGTCTTCCGCAGCGGCAATCGACCGTTTGAACCCGAAAAACTCATTGATCAGCTTGATGATGTCGGTTTTGGAGCTGATAACGCATTGGGCTTTTAAACTACTAGCCCTCGCCACGTCATCCTCAACTTCCATATTGAGCGGGGTGGGCGTTGCCACGGTTAGCAGACCGTCTTCAATGGCGATGGGTAAAACCAGATGCATTTTAGCGATCTTATGGGGGATGGTGGTTGTAACCACGTTAAGGTCTAGTTTGAGTGGATCGATCTTCTTGTATTCCAGTCCCCATTCGACCGCCATGACTTGGTAAATCGTTTCCTCGTCGACCATAAGGCTGGCATCGTCGGCTCTTCTGAGATGTAAAGAGTCAATCACGTCAATGATGGTAATCGGATTGTTGATTTGGTCGCCGTTGGAACCGGGTCCCGACAGACGGGCGCGGCGCTCACGCAGTTGTCGTTTAAGACTATCTTTTTTGCTCAGAATTTGCTTGGCTTGGGGTTTGGTGATGAGCCCTTTCTTAGCCAACGCCTGGCAGACATTGCGAGAATCAAGCGGATTTTTTATTTCGGTGGCCATAATCTTTTGAATGTGGTTTGTTGACGTTACCTAAATCGCCGGGTCTGAGGGCTCGGCTTTGATTCGCCCGTTGATGTGACCTATATGTCTGGCTCATAGAAGTTACAAGTGGGAAGTGATCTAAAGTGACTAAAGTTATGGCTTTTTATCGATTATATAAAAGATGGAGCGTCACGCGGCGCAAGCGCCTGCGCTGCGCGAGCGAAGCCAGAACTTTAGGCACTTTTAACTTTAGTTCACTTTACACTTTAAAACCGTCTTATCGCCAAGCCATTGCTTTTCCATCTGGCCTGGATACCCGCTTTTAATCGATCGTCTAAGTCACATGGATCCCTGAATTGTCGCTTTAACGCGATCGCACCACTCGATTACCTGGGCGACCTGCTGCTTGTAGCGCAGGTCTTCCCCGAGGAGGCTGAAATCTGCTCCCTGGGTACCGATGTCATCGAAAACATCGAGGTCGCTGCGGTCGGCCATGCGTCCAAAGCCCCGCAATAAGGTTTTTAAATGCTGCAACAAGGTTTGCAGATGCTGGCCGCTTTGCGGTAATGTATACACCGGATTGGCCGGGTTCCCGTAAACCTCCAGAGCCTCGCGCATCACCATATAGCCGGTTTCACCCTGCACGAGCGCCAAAAAGATATAGACTTCTCTTTCCAAAGACAGCAGGTAATGCAGCGGGATGCTGCCCTGACCAGCCAATGCGGGATCAAGGGCGACAATAACCTGATCACGGATTGAATGCATCTTTTTCAAAAAGCGTGAGCGTTCGCCCTCGATGCACCACATGCCGTATTCGGCAACACTGGTATTCAAACCGTCTTTTACCTGCAGAACCTCCTCGGGCGTTATTTCAATTTCGAAATTGACTTCCTTGTTATATTTTCGCAACATCAGATTGGACAACATCAAGGCATTACGGTCTGAAAAACTGACCTGCCCGGTCTCGCAAAAGTCGGTCAATAGAATTTTAAGCGCCCGTTTGGGTTGCTCCAGTCGGGAAATCAAAAGCTGCAGAGAACTTAAAAAGGCCACCCGATCGCTACGTTTGTGCGTCCCCTTAAGGTAGTTCCATAAAAGCTCGAAAACATTTTTTTCATGTTGGGCAAAGGCCGGAATATTTTTCTCAAACACGCGTCGTAAAAAGCGGCCGTCGGCATCGAAACAACTGTCCACCAGGTCCACAATTGTTTTGACCTCATTGACCGTCACTCCGAAATGCGCGGCCAGGCTTGCATGATCATGCACGTCATAAGCAACCGCCGGTTGGGCCAACGCTTCGGCATCTAGACCGCTATCCGTTGTTTTGCCGGCGGCCTCGTCACGGTTGCCTGCCGGCAGATCTTGCGAGGTGAATTGATCTTCGATGCCCGGCACCATTGGGGTCTCGAGTTCCGACGCGTCTTCGGATTCCACGACCTGCTCACCCCGACCGACCATCTGCCATTTGACATTGTTCATCTCGAGGGGTGGTCTGATCAATTGCGCCTTTAGTGAATCGATTTGAAAAAGCGCATTGTAAACCGTTGTCTGTTGCTCGCCGACGACATCCGTGCGGCGCTGAATCAGTTTGGCCACCTTGCCGACCAGGGTCTGCATTTGTTCCCCCGACAGCCGGTTCAGCCCGGCCACCAAAGTCAGGTTCGGGTCCGGCTGACCGTTCTCGCCCTTGACAAGGGGTACTTCTACCGATCGACCACTCTGCTCGAACACAATGGGGGCATCACTTTTAATCGCTTGCGGATAGCGCGATAGCAGATAGAGGGCCACCTTGAGACGTTCATGCTCCACTTTTGATGCCGCGGGAATTTTTAAATACAGGTTGCGGATACCGTGTTGCGCAAAGATACCGAAGGCCTTGCCGAGACGCCCGCCCAGATGCGACAAGGTAAGCCCCTGTCGCTTGATGACCGCCGCCGCCGTGTTGCGGTCGATCTGGATTCCCCCGCACAGAACTTCGTAATCTTGTTTGCTGGATGATTGTGAACCAGAGGGAAAGCCACGATACCGAATCAAAACAGAACCGTCGTTGCCCGGCATCTGGGCCAATCGGTCAAGGGTTTGAACCAGCTTATCGAACGTATCCTTCTCGGTTTGAATCCCTTCCCAATAGCGCACGTCCATAAAATAGGCGCTTAAATAGTGGGCCAGTCCGATCAAACCGATGTAACCGTCATCCGCTTGCGCAGTATCAGTGTCGGTCGCGGGTGCTACCGCTGAAGGGGGCGACGTCTGATTCAGCACCGGGTCAACCGTCTTTTCAGACTCCGGCGCAGGTGCATCCTCCGTCGTGCTCGATCGCTTCTGCTCAGTCATGGCGATGTCATTCAGGGGTGTTTTAGAATATATTTATGGATGGCGAATCGATACTACTTCTTCATCTTCGCGTCAAAGGCAGAAGCCTTTTCCTGAAACGCTTTGCGGCGCACATCGTAGGCCTGGATCTTTTGGTGCAATTCTTTCAATTGCTTGTTGTACGCTTCCGGATCGGCCGGATTTTCAGGATCTGCCACGGACGCTTTGATGCGGCGATCGGCTTCCATAATGGCCTGGTATTCCTGCTCCAAGGCGGTCTTTTCTGCTTCCAGACTTTTCGCCATGGCACTCAGTTCGCCATCCTGGGCCGGGTCCTGACCTTTTTGCTCGTCCGTATCGGCCGTGGAAGGTTCCGGGGTTACAACGCTTTGATACTCCTTGAGCTTGACGCGCTGATCTACCGGCACCTCGGTGATGTCATCCGTGAAGCGCAAAACTCCGTTCGCATCGCGGTACTTGTAAAACTCAGCCCCGGCCATCCCCGGTGCCAAAAACACTATCAGCGCCACCATGAAATAACGTAACGGCATGCCTGCTTCTCCTTCACCTGGGCCGGCGCCGCTTATCAAGCCGAAGCACAAGCGGACGCCGGAATATCGTGCAAAAGAACCATTTGAGGGTGAACCTTTTCGAGATCGTCGCTAGTTGGCCAAACGCAGCGCATCGACCTGGCCCAGATTATCCAGGCGGAAATCGACCCGCACCCCGACTTTGAAACTGGATCGATAAGCCGGTCTGCCATCCTTGGTATAAAAGGTTACTTGGGCTGCCAGCTTGAACCAACTATCGTCTAATACAATATCATCATTGGAGATTCTGTCAATAGCCCCGTTGTAATCGAAAACCAGTTCCGGCTCGCCCTCGGGTCCTGTTTCGGCGGCCCAGCCCAGGGGGGCCAAGAGCATCAAACCCACAATCCCAATCATCCATAATTTAGCACTCATTATTTTAAGCTCCTGTTTTTTCTAGTATTCTTTCCAGTAGAACATCCCGATCCGCTCACCTCGCTCGCGAACCGTTTGAACCGTACCACGGGAAGTACTGAAGTATTTGATATCCCGGTCTTCGTCGTCGTCGATGACGCCGTCGCCGTCGCTGTCGATAGGCGGCAAGGGCAAAATGGCCGGGCTATAGAGCATGGCTTGCCGTTGGATCAATCCGGACGGCGCTACCCAAATCGGCTTGGTAGGCGATCCGATATTGATCAAATCGTGCGAATCGATAATGCCATCCGGCACCCCGTCACCGTCTTCGTCAATGCCGGAAATATCGAACTGGGGCGTATCCAGACGTCCGCCCGTGCAGGCATTGAGTTCGTGAATGATCGAATCACCGCCGGACGCGCAGGGCGAGGCCGAAGGGATGGACGAGATCGTGATCAACACACCGTCGCGAACGATCAGATCCCGAACCATGCGTTCACTCTCATAGGGCAGATCAAAATACCAGCCCGCATGGGAACCAGAGTTGCCATTGGGATTATAATAGTCGATATCGTTAGCGCTCAGCACGCGCAGTTCCGTGCCATTTGACGTGCCGGCCCAGATCATGGTCTGCGCCAGCAGATGGACGTTCTGACCGTTGGCGCTAAAGGCGGCATTGCCGTCCAGGTTCGAAAGCGTATTGCCGCGCACCAGCGGGATACCGACCGAGTCCACGTAGCCCAGGTGCTTGTCATAGGACGTCTGGCCGGCGGCCTCGAAAGCATCGGCCCAATCGTAGATACCGTACAGGGATTGGACGCTGATGTCGGCAAAATCGGCCGCACCCATGTACCGTCCTGTACCGAACACCACGATATACCCAGCCTGCCCCCGGTCACAGTGCCGGATAACATCCGGCCTTGTGGTGATCGGCTGCCGGTGTCCACTGCCATTGCGGGCCTGGAACATCGGTTTGGGTGTGGGCGTCGGCGCCACGCCATCGTGATACGCCGAGCCCCAATTGTTATAGTCGTTATCGGTCAAATCGAATTTCCAGAGATTACCGAGTAAGTCGCCGGCGTAGACATAGTCGACCTTACCATCCAGGCTGGGGTCGATCAGCGCCGGGGTCGCCAGGCCATTGCACTCATCGTCGAGCGTGTCGGCTATACCATCCGGACCCCAACCTCCTGCGCCGGTGTCGATTTTACGGATCACGTTGCCGGTCAGGGCATCCAGGACATACAGAACCGCTTTTTTATTGGTGGAGTCATAGCCATTGCCGAAGATCACGACCCAGCCCGCCTTTGAATTGACAATATAGGCCTGGCTGAAGCTGTACCCCATGTCCGGATCCTGCAGTGAAACATCGTCGGGATCGGACGTGTCCGGGTACTCCCACTTGACGATATCGGCCGCTGCGGCCTCGGCCACGGTCGCGGAATCGACATCGGTAATGTCGAGGCAGAAATAGCCTTTACCGCCCTTGCCCAAGCCCGCCACCAGCAAGGTCGTTTCCGGGGCACCCCCAATATTCTTGATGTACACCGCCTGATCCACAAAATAGGTGTGCACATAATTGGGGTTGGCCACGGTCAGCTTGTTCAGGGTAGCGGTCACGATGCGCGGAACATATCCGAAAATTTCGGAGCCATCGGCATCGTCAAACGCATGCAGCATGCCGTCATTGGCGCCCACCCAGATGATGTTGTCATAATGATGCGGCGCGGAATGAACGATGTCGCCGATCTTGCTGCCGCGGTACCGGAAGGTCCCGAGGTGCTGTTGATCGTAGGTGTCGTCGCCCCTGAAATACCGGACCATCCGTTCAGCCGTGGTCGCATCGGCGTCCAGAAGCGGGGCCAAACCGGCTGCTACCAGATTGGCATACCGGAAAGGAATACCGGCGGTGCCGTCATAGGTAATGATGTTGCGGTTGCTCCAGTCGACCGGATCCAACTGGTCGCTGGAGGACCACTCGTAAGCCGCGTGAATGTCGCCGACTTGCAGGTTGGGATCCAAAGCCGCCTCGGCTGGGGACACCAGACGGTAGGCCTTGATGTCACCCGACCAGTCGGCCGTATCGTAGGTGCCTTGATACAGCACCGAGCCTTCGTACAGCTCCTGGGAGTTAATGGAAACCGAAGCGCCTGAGCCGATCCGTTTTTCGATGTCTTCCCGCAGAGCGTTCAGGGCCTGCACCAGCGCTTGCGGATTTTCAGCGCTCAGGAACTGACCGCGCCCGTTGACCGCAGCGTGGTACATGTCATCGATCTTTTCCTGGTTACTGAAGTTGCGGGGACTGGTACTCGAGTCCGGCCAGTCGCAGTCCACCGGACATCCGGCATCACCGCCCGGCAAGGTTCCCTGGACTCCGAAGCCGATGGTGTAGGTCACCATGTGCTGGTGTGCGGCCGGGTCGGCATCCGACACCGGGACCATGTTGGCAACACCCGACAGGTCGGTTTCGTAGTAACGCATGGCAATGTCGGCCAGGGTGTCGTGAATGTTGTCGCCATAGGGACCATTGCTGTCGGTGTCGTACGGGCTGGAGTTGTCACCGTCATCATTGCCGAAGGTTGGATCCGTTCCGTTGTAATACCCATCGGTCATGACGATGGCAAAGGCCTGCTGGCATCCGCCGCCGTCAGCTTCGGCCGCGTAGGGTGAGCTTCCCAGGCCACCATCTGCCGCATCAGAATGGAAGTAGCGCCCCACATTCCACAGCCCGTTTCGCAGCGGGGTGCCGCCGCCGGAGTTGATGCTGTAAAGCTTGTTGAGCAGATAGTCGGTCTGATCCGTCTGCCCCGGTATCTTGACGTTTTTAACGGTTTCATTGACACTGCCGTTAATGGCCTTGAAGCCGATCTTGACGCCCTGCATGTCAAAGATCACCTTACCGACCGCTGCCTTGGCCGTCAATTCGCGGCGCCGGTAAAACGAATACCAGTTGGCAAAATTCTGGCGTACATCAGCGTACAGCAGGTCATTGCCGTCACCGTCGGTCGGATAGACACCCGCTACCCGGGCTTCTGCGTGTGTTTTCGCATCCAGTTCACCATCATCGACGCGATTGTCATTATCCGCATCGACAAACTGGTAAAAACGGAAATCCCCACCGGCAGCCGGACCGTCGAGCAGCACCAGGTAAACTTCCCCGGCATTGGTATCGACCGTACCGTCACTGTCCGCATCGTTCCACACATAGTAGTGCGAGCGGTTGACAATGATGTCCGCTGCGATGTTCGCTCCATTGAAATTGAACGAACCGAGAGATACCCAATTATTAATCGCGTTCTGACTTATGGTTACAGGACTTGTTCCGCCTGCACGCGTGATCAGGTAAGGTGCTGTTAATACCTCGCGGTAACCCGTGTTGGGTATCCGCACCCGCACCTCGTAGAGGCCGGCATCGGCCAGCGGAATCGGCAGTTGCCAGGTCGCCGTGGCGTTGTTGTTGGTTGAGTAGCGTGAATTACTACCCTCTTCAGCACCGCCCGTTGTCGTCGACCAAGTGCCTGTTGTCGAAAAATAGTTTGGGTCCACGTTGTCCACGAGCATGTATTGCACGCCGGCTTGACGCAGTTGCACGGCATCGGCCACGGTCACTCTTTCACGCCTTCGGCCGCGCACCCAATAGTATTCATCCTGGTGGGTCACTCTGACACTCTCAGACACACCACCGCCGCCGCCGGCACCGCCGATGCGGAGATACTCGCCATCCAGGTTAAAGGTGTTCCCTGAATAACGGGGGTTCGAGCGCGGATTGTCGGGGTTGGCGTTGGGGTCTGCGATCGGCTTGCCCTGGGTGTCGTTCAGCACGTTCCAGCGCGGCCAGGGATTGTAGGTCACCGTGGGGCTGAAATACATCTTGTTGTGGCTGGACCACTGGGACCGCCACTGTCGACGCTGGGCATCACTCAAAATGGTCCCGTTGGTACTGCTCGTGGAGTAAACATTGTCGCCCGGGTTGTCGAACACGTATTCCACCGTGTCGTCGAATTTGCCGTCGGTCTGACCCTGTACGCTGAATTCCCAGTCCATGCTGCCGGAATCGTCCAGCACGAACATGAGCATGGCCGGTGCGGAACGGAACTGGGTGTCCAAGGGCAGGTCGGAAATGTCCACGCACTTGACCTCGGCTGAACACAGCCGGTCTCCGTCGAAACAGTCGTTGTCCACGCCGTCCTCACAGATTTCCGTTGCGCCGGGATAGATGCTCCCATTGCTGTCGTTACAGTCACCCGCGTTGACGCTAAAGCCGTCGCCGTCATTATCGATATCGCCGGCCGCACAGGCTGTATCGAGGCCGTCGCAATCCTGATCAATACCGTCGCCGCAGAGCTCGTCCGCCCCCAGGTAGATGGTCGAATCATAATCGTCGCAGTCGCCCTGGGAAACGGTCATCCCGTCGCCGTCATTGTCGATCTCACCCGGGTCACAGATCGCATCCTGACCCGAACAATCCTGGTCGATGCCATCACCGCAAAGATCGATTTCGCCCGGATTGACGTCCGGATCGTCGTCATCACAGTCGCCCTGGGCGGGGGTGTACCCGTCGCCATCCACATCGACATCGGGGTTGACGGTCTGCCCGAAAAAGGCCGTCACGGTCTGGTCGGACAATAGGGTAATGGTTGTTGCCATTGCATTGGGATCGGCCACATTACCGACCCATCTATCAAAGTTATAAAAATTGGCCACATCCGGATCGGCCTGCAGATTCACCGTATCGCCGTACGCGTAATCATAAATTCCGATATCCGGCGTTACGGTCGAGCCCGCACCGCCGCCCGCCTTGGCGACCGAAAGGGTAACGGTCTGCTGGACAAATTCAGCCGTAATCGTGCTGTCCTGGATCATGATGATCGTGGTCGTGGGATTGGCGGGGTCAAAAACATCGCCCTGCCATGTGCTGAAATCGGCGCTGATATCCGGAACCGCCCTGACGGTCACCACCGTACCATGCAGGTACTCGCCGTCGATCGGTGCTGGGGCAGAGTCGACAATTTCAACCGTTCCCTGACCGGCGGTCAGAACTTCCAATCCATAGAGATTCATTTCGTAGGTCGCGGCAATGCTGTGATCCGCATCGATCGCCGGGAAGGTGTAGGTTTCAACAGCGGACTGCCAGGTTGTTGGTGTAAAAGGTGCAATCGCCACACCATCAACCAGAATGCTGAGAACATGATACCCTGTATCGGCCCGCGGTGTAATGGTAAACGTCGGTGTATCCTGATAAGCGACTTCAATGCTACCGCCGCCATCACCCGTGGGCGGCTCTATCATGCCCTCGTCGCCGGCCGGGTCGATTACCGTGATGAAGAATTTTCTAAAGAAGCGCGCGGACACCGTCTTGTCAGTATCCATCGTAATGGTGTCCGGGTTGTTGGTACTTGCCAGGTCGCCGTTCCAGTCTTCAAAAAGCGCATCAGGACCTGGATCGGCGGTGAGGGTTACCACCTCGCCTTGTTCGAACAAGAAGACTTCGTCCGGACCCCCATCAAACGGCGCTGTAGCAGTACCGCCTGGTGGTGTCGGTTCAGCCGTTATTGTGGCAGCTGTCGTCAGCGGATCAAACCAGACCACCGGCTCGCCGGTTGGCGGGGGTGAGATGCTGAGCTGATGCAGCTGGTTGAAATTGGCCTCGACCGTTGCAGCGCCCGTAATGGTGACCGTACTGCTGACCAGGTCACCGGGTACGAAGCCCTTGAAAATCGAGCCCCAGTCCGGCGCTACCGTCGCTGCCGCGGCTTGCGGATCACTCAAGGTGACCTCGTCGTTTTCTTCGTAGGTAATATCTACCGAAGCACCCGGCGCTAGTGTGTGATCATCCAGGCCCGGTAAGGCGGAAAGCGAGCCGTCGCTGGCATCGAAGCTGCCGTTTCCGGTCCCGTTGTTGACCACCGTCAGCGTCCAAAGCTTGTTAAAGGTCGCTGTTACCGTCTTGGGGGCATCGATGGTGATGGATTCCGAGGCGTTCGCACTGACCAGATCACCGGTCCAACCCTTGAACACCATGGTGGCGTCGGTTGGGGTGGCATCCAGCGTAACAACGTCGCCTTCCTCGTAGATATAGGTTGCCGTGAACATGGAACTGCCGCCCGGGTTGCCCGATGGGGCCCCCGCGCCGGCCATGACACTGCCTGTACCCGTGCCCGTGATTTCCACCGTCAGGCTGTAGAGTGCGATGAAATTGGCCTGAACAGTCGAATCGACAGGCACCCCGGCAAACAGCTCAACGGTTGTATTGGGATCTTCGTCATCAAACACCGTTGCCGTGCCCACCGGGATGGTCCAGTTCAAGAAGGCATAACCCGGGTTGGGTGTCGCGGCAATTGGCAAAGGCAGTCCGCCCGTATCCGGATCAATCACATAATCACCCATCAATGGCGTGGTCGTGCCGTTGCCATCCGAGGCGATCGTCAGCGTAATCGCATCATCGTTCGCTGTGGCAGCCACCGTATCGTCCGATCCGGTTGAACCGCTCAACGTGATTGTCGCCAGGTCTGTGTCTGTATCCGCATCCTCCTCACCAAGCACTGTGATCGTCTGCGGGACATTCCACGGTGTTGCGCCCGCTGAATCCGTGAAGGTCAGCGTGGGCGAGCTTACCGTGATGTCGGCATTATCGGATGCGACCGTTACGGTGACATCCCCCTGCGGTTCACGGCTCAAGACCACCGTGAAGGTATCTCCGGCTGGATCGCCTTCGATTACCGTTATGGTCGCTGTGCTGGCGATGATATCCACCGTGCCGAAATCGGCCCGGACTTCGGCATCTGCCGGCGGAGCGCCCACATCCGTGATGTCTGTGCTCGCCAAAAGGACATTCGTGATCGTCGGCGTGCCCGCTACCACCGCCCAGGTGACAAAGGTATGCCCTGCATCCGGTGTCGCCAAAAGGGCGAACGGCAATCCGCCTGTGTCTGGATCAATCAGATTGGCGCCCGCATTGGCCACCGACCCATTGAGACCTGTTGACACAGTTATCGTTATGGCATCATCACTGGCCGTCGCGGCCACTGTGCCGTCGGCGCCGTTGGTCCCGCTCAGCGTGATCGTTGCTGTGTCATCATCTGTATCTGCGTCTTCCAAACCGCTTACAGTCACAGTCTGAGCGACATTCCACGGACTTGCGCCTGCACTGTGGGTGAACGTTAAACTGGCAGGAAGGGCACTGATGTCGGCATTATCCGAGCTGACAGTGACCGTTACCCCGGCCGTGGTCGGTTCGTCATTCAAGGTCACGGTAAACGTGAGCCCTGGTTCGCCTTCCACAACCGCTATGTTGGCCGTGCTCACGTTAACGTCGACGACTTTAATTGCGAAATTCGCCTGGATCGTGGCATCCGCATCTGAAGTGACGTCTGTGATGTTCAAATTGGCATTACCGAAAGTGGTCGTCCCACCTGTTAATTCAACGGTCCAGTTCACGAACGTATAGCCTGCATCCGGCGTCGCGGTAATGGCATAAGGCATGTCGTCGTTCGTATCCATGATCGTCGCACCGGACGGTAATGTCGTTCCATTGCCGCCACTGTTCACGGTCACCGTGACATCGTCGTCCACTTCAGTGGCTGCCACGGTCGTATTTGTTGCGCCCGCTGATACCAGCGATATGGTCGCACTGTCACTGGTCGTGTCGAGCGGATCTTCCGCCGCAGTCAGCGTAACGGTTTGATAGACATTGTAATTCACAGGCGTAAACGTCAGGCTGTTACCAGCGGTCACGGTGATATCTGCATCACCCGCGGTGTTCGATACGGTTACGGTTACATTCGCCAGGGGCGCCTGCGTCAAACGCGCCTGGAAGTTTGCTGTCAAACCCTCGTCAACATTCAGGCTGTTAACATCCGTCTCTATATCCACGATGATAAAGTTGGCTGTGACGGTCTCATCCGCAGTAGCCGTTACATCCGTGTTGGCCAAGGAGGCATTACCAAACGCCGCCGTGCCGGTACCGGTCCAGTTCACGAACGTATAGCCCGCATCCGGGGTCGCGGTGATGGCATACGGCATTTCGTCGTTCAAATCGATGATCGTCGCGCCAAGCGGGGCCGTTGTTCCATTGCCGCCACTGGCGAACGTGATCGTGACATCGTCGTCCACTTCATTGGCCGTCACGTCCTTGTTCGTGGCGTCCGGCTGATACGAGTGATATGGTCGCAGGATCGCTGGTCGTGTCGGCCGGATCTTCCGCCGCAGTCAGCGTAACGGTTTGATATACATTGTAATTCACTGGCGTAAACGTCAGGCTGTTACCAGCGGTCACGGTGATGTCTGCATCGCCCGCTGTGTTCGATACGGTTACGGTTACATTCGCCAGGGGCGCCTGCGTCAAACGCGCCTGGAAGTTTGCTGTCAAACCCTCGTCAACATTCAGGCTGTTAACATCCGTCTCTATATCCACGATGATAAAGTTGGCTGTGACGGTCTCATCCGCAGTAGCCGTTACATCCGTGTTGGCCAAGGTCAGGCATTACCAAACGCCGCCGTGCCGGTACCGGTCCAGTTCACGAACGTATAGCCCGCATCCGGGGTCGCGGTGATGGCATACGGCATTTCGTCGTTCAAATCGATGATCGTCGCACCAAGCGGGGCCGTTGTTCCATTGCCGCCGCTGGCGAACGTGATCGTGACATCGTCGTCCACTTCATTGGCCGTCACGTCCTTGTTCGTGGCGCCTGCTGATACGAGTGATATGGTCGCAGGATCGCTGGTCGTGTCGGCCGGATCTTCCGCTGCTGTCAGCGTAACGGTTTGATACACATTGTAGTTCACTGGCGTAAACGTCAGGGTGTTACCAGCGGTCACGGTGATGTCTGCATCGCCGCTGTGTTCGATACGGTTACGGTTACATTCGCCAGGGGCGCCTGCGTCAAACGCGCCTGGAAGTTTGCTGTCAAACCCTCGTCAACATTCAGGCTGTTAACATCCGTCTCTATGTCCACGATGATAAAGTTGGCTGTGACGTCTCGTCCGCGGTGGCCGTTACATCCGTGTTGGCCGAGGTCGAAGATTACCAAACGCCGCCGTGCCGGTACCGGTCCAGTTCACGAACGTATAGCCCGCATCCGGGGTCGCGGTGATGGCATACGGCATTTCGTCGTTCAAATCCATGATCGTCGCACCAAGCGGGGCCGTTGTTCCATTGCCGCCACTGGCGAACGTGATCGTGACATCGTCGTCCACTTCATTGGCCGTCACGTCCTTGTTCGTGGCGCCGGCTGATACGAGTGATATGGTCGCAGGATCGCTGGTCGTGTCGGCCGGATCTTCCGCTGCTGTCAGCTGTACGGTCTGATAAACATTGTAGTTCACTGGCGTAAACGTCAGGCTGTTACCAGCGGTTACGGTGATGTCCGCATCGCCTGCTGTGTTCGATACGGTTACGGTTACATTCGCCAGTGGCGCCTGGGTCAAACGCGCCTGGAAGTTTGCTGTCAAACCCTCGTCAACATTCAGGCTGTTAACATCCGTCTCGATGTCCACGATGATAAAGTTGGCTGTGACGGTCTCATCCGCGGTGGCCGTTACATCCGTGTTGGCCAAGTTGGCATCACCAATCGCCGCCGTGCCGGTACCGGTCCAGTTCACGAACGTATAGCCCGCATCCGGGGTCGCGGTGATGGCATACGGCATTTCGTCGTTCATATCGATGATCGTCGCACCAAGCGGGGCCGTTGTTCCATTGCCGCCGCTGGTGAACGTGATCGTGACATCGTCGTCCACTTCCGTGGCCGTCACGTCGTGTTCGTGGCGCCGGCTGATACGAGCGATATGGTCGCACTGTCACTGGTCGTGTCGGTCGGGTCTTCCGCTGCTGTCAGCTGTACGGTCTGATAGACATTGTAATTCACTGGGTAAACGTCAGGCTGTTACCACCGGTTACCGTGATGTCCGCGTCGCCTGCTGTGTTCGATACGGTTACGGTTACATTCGCCAGCGGTGCCTGGGTCAAGCGCGCCTGGAAGCTTGCTGTCAAACCCTCGTCCACATTCACGCTGTTAACATCCGTCTCGATGTCCACGATGATAAAATTGGCCTGGATCACGGCATCCGCATTCGACGTGACCGTCGTGACGGCCGAGTTTCTATCGTCAATGCTCGCCGGCCCGGCACCTCGTCCAGTCATCAAACGTATAGCCCGGACCCGGGGTCGCGGTGATGGGATACGGCATCTCGTCGTTCGTATCCATGATCGTCGGACCGGACGGTGCCGTCGTTCCATTGCCGCCGCTGTTAACGTTTTCGGTAACATCGTCATCCACTTCCGTTGCCGTCACGGTCGTGTCCGTGGCGCCGGCTGATACCAGCGATATGGTCGCAGGATCGCTGGTCGTGTCGGCCGGGTCTTCCGCGGCACTCAAGGTGACAAGCTGATACGTATCCCAGTTCGCAGTGGTAAAGGTCAGGCTGCTGCCACCGGTGACCGTGATGTCAGCGTCGCCTGCGGTGTTCGATACGGTTACGGTTACATCCGCCATGGGTTGTCGCGACAAACGTGCCTGGAAGGTCGCTGTAAAACCTTCGTCGACATTCACGTTGGCGACATCCGTCTCGATGTTGACCACGATAAAGTTAGCCTGAACCGTGGCATTCGCCAGCGGCGCCGCGGTGATAAATGTGCTGACCGCGTTTGTATCGGTTATGGTTACACCACCAACAGGATTGGTCCAGTTAACAAACGCATAGGTTGCGCCCGGTGTTGCCACAATTGCTTGCGGCAGGGTATCCCGGTCGATTATGTTCGTGCCCACCGGTGATGTCGTACCACCGCCGCTGGAAACCATGGTCAGAGAAAAATCATCATCCGTCACCGTTACATTCACGGTGTCGTCCGAGCCGTTCGTACCTGTTACCGTTATGACAACATTGTCATCAGCTGTATCGGCATCGTCTTCAGCGGCACTCAGCGTTATCTGTTTGGTCGTGTTCCAGTCCGTTTCGTCAAACTGAACTGTATTGCCGTCTTACATCACCATTGGGCGTTACCGAAATCGTCATCAGGCCTGTTGGCTCCGCACTTAACGTCACGTCGATCGTCTGGTTACCACCCTCACCGATCGTTACATTTGCTTGAGTTACGAGAATATCAACTGTGTTAATGGTAAAATTGGCCTGCGCCGTCACCGCAGGAAGCGTCGTCGCAGATATCTGCGTGGACGCACTGCCCGGCGCGTCAATGGTCGCTCCGCCATCCGCGTTCGTCCAGTTGACAAACGTATAACCCGTGCCCTGCGTCGCTACGATCGCCTGTGGCAGATCGTCGCGATCCATGGTGCTCGTACCCACCGCTGGCGCGGTCGTACCCACTCCGCTGACCGCCATGGTCAGATCAAAATCATCATCCGTCACCGTCACATTCACGGTGTCAGGCGAACCGTTAAAGTAATCGGACGCCACCGTGATCGGCACATTGATATCATCCGCTGTATCGGCATCGTCTTCCGCCGCACTCAGTGTAATCGACTGAGGCACAGCCCAGTTTGTTTCGTCAAAAATCGCCGTATTGCCCGATATGACGCCGGCCGGCGTCACTGAAACCGTCACTAAGCCGGCCGCCGGTTGCGCACTCAACACCACTTCGATCGCCCGGTTTCCGCCTTCACCGATCACGACCGCACCTTCTGTTACCAGAACATCGACAACGTTCGCAGTAAAAGTCGCATCCACTGTCATGTCGCTGTTCATGGTTGTCGGGTTGGCACTGAAACCCGTAAACGAAGAACCCACATCTGGCGTGGGGAATATCAATACCGCCTGATCTAGCGGCGTGTAACCAGGAACGGGAACGGATCCGCCGGCATTCAGAATAACAGGGTCGAGGCCACCTAAACCTGAAGGGATTCCCGGCATTCGCAGTTAACCGTTCCCGATCCGGTACCCGGGTTCTGGATCGTTAGGGTGAAAGTTGTGTCGTTTTCGACCTCGTTGGCCGTGACCGTTGTTGAACCATAGGCCGCACCGTCCAGGGTGATGGTCGCTGAACCATTGACCGTGTCTACATCCTCCGCTGCACTGACGGTCACAACCCGAGGATTCAGGTAATCACCAGACGTAAATGTCACGCTGGGTGGCGCCACCGTGATGTCCGCGTCGCCGGCACTGTTGGATATATTAACCGTAAGCGGGCCGAGGGGATCCGTATCCAGCCAAACATTGAAGGTCGTAAAACTGCCCTCCGGAGCATACACGGTTGACTGATCGGTTACGATCGCTGCAGAAGCATTCGCGCTGAAGCCCAACACCCCGATCAAAACCGTCAGCATGGCAATACTCAGCCATTTGAAACCCGGTTTACTTTTAAGATTTCCGTCGGTGTTCTGTTTTATTCGACACATGATGATATCCCTCACAGTTGGTTTCAGCGAATCACGTTTTGCTGTGTGCGGCTGAAAATTTTGTTTGTTAGGATAAGAAGTATTCATTTTATTTAATTTCGTTTTAAGTTTTAGGTGTTAGGTTTTAGGTTGTTGTCTTCGTTCGTTGTTTTTACTTAAAACTTAAAACCTAAAACTTAAAACCCGCGCCTTGGGCGCGAACCCTACATCTGAATCCTTTTGCGATACCCGATCTCGATCAGGGCCTGCCCTTCCCGGGCTGAGTCGTAGTACCCGAAGACCGCGTATTCATGCAATTGTGAGACCGCTGTCATGGTCATGGACGCGCCGGAAGCGACACCGCGATGTACGGCTGCAAAGTTGGCATTGGGAATACTGGAAACATCGGACAAAGCATCGACCTCATCGACATTAACGGCAACGGTATTCCCCTGGTCAGACCAGGACACATCGGCCCCGCTGCCCACCCAGGTATAATTGGTCGTGTTCGGCAGCAGTTCACTGGAATCGTTTTCATTCTGCATGGTCTGGGCCGCTTCGAAGGCCGCGCTTTCGGCTGCATAGAAGTTACGCGAATAAACCGCCTCGTTGCGTACGATCTGCAGTTCAACCTGGCTCTTTTCCATCATCGATACACCGAGAATTGACAAAACAGCCAGCACAATAATGACGACGATCAGCAACGACCCTTGCTCATTTTTTAATATTGATAAATGCTCTGACATCGATCTATCCTTTCGCATGAAAGTCTCTTTTCGTCGTGTGCGACGACACTCATTCAGTCCCGCCGACCCCGTCGGCTTTGACAAAGACCAAATTGACGACCCTGGTTCCCACAATAGCAGCATTACGCCGGGCCGTTACGGTGATTCGCTTGGTATTGGCCACATTGGCACTGTTGTCGGCGACATTCCAGGTGATGCGATAGCCACCCTCTACTTGGAGCGGGGCTGGCGGATGATTGCCGAGCGCGAGCAGGGGGTCGCCATAATTCAGGCCCATCAGGGTTTCGACCTGGCTCTGAGCCCAGGCTCCGGCCTCGGTCGCCCAGCGAGCGCTCTGATTGTGGCTGATGGCCCGCACCTGCAAACTGGCGATGGCCAAAATGCCGATGGCAAAAATAGCCATGGCGATCGTGATCTCGATCAGGGTGTAGCCCTGCTGGCCTTTGTGTTTGGTGTGCTTTGTAGCAATCTTATCCATGACTTCGGCTCCTAATGCTTCGCCTAGTAAAGGTTGCGGCAGTTAATTTCAGTTGTTAAGCGCATGCGACGGAAATTATCGTTCTGTTGTGCTAAAATCACGTCGCCTTGCTGGTTGGTGTAAACATTGTCATCCACGTGCTTGATCATAAAGGCTGGCACCGAATCCCCGGAACGAACCACCAGGGTTACCTGGATCGAGCGCACGTCGGTTGGTGCATTGGTTCGATTGCCGGCCCTGTCCAAATACACAAAATTGACCGCATCGACGTTCTCGGCAATCGGCTGCCATTGTACCGCCCCGGTGCTAAACTGTTCCAAACGATCGCCATTAAGGCGGTAGGCAAACAGCTCGCTGTCATTCACGTCGATGGACCCGCTTTCATTGGCATCCACTGAAAAAGCCAGGTAATTGGCCAATATCGCCGGGCCGATGGCTTGGTGCGGCGCAGGGAAATCATCGTTCAGACCAGCGGCAGCACCACCGCCCGGATCGAAACCCGCCATGCGGATCGACCGTTCCATGTAATACGAGGCCGCACGAATATTCTGTTGCATGTTGATGACTTCACTCTGGGTCACACTCGATCTGACCTGGGAATCGTGTGCCTGGTAAATCACCGTCATCATGATGCTGGCAATGGCCATGGCGATCAGCAGCTCGATTAGGGTGAAGCCTTTTTCTTGGGTGAATAAGCTTTGCATAATATCGTTGCCTTCCTGTTTAACCTTGCCAGTTAACGCCGTCTTGACTCGTCCGAATCTTGGTAAAACCCGTCACACTGACACTTATCATCCGGTACATGGTCGAGTCACTGTTTTGCACGCGCACGCTCCCAAAGCGGTTGGGCAGACCGTTGCCGCCAAAACGTAGCCGCGGAACACCACCTGAAAAAGAGGCCGAATACATGTCGACCGAAGCCGGCAAAGTTCCTTGCTTGATGATCGCCTCGGTCCCGTCCCGAACTTCATTGTCGGCATTCCCGCCGCCGGCACCGTTGTCCACAAAAGCGACGTAGCTGTTGTTTCCGGAATCGAAAATGACCACACAATTGGCCCTTTCTTTGATCGCGCGCAACTTGGATACCTGAACAGTGGAAAGCAGTTCTTCGGCTGCTGCCCGCATCTGGGCATTGCGTTGCCACTTAAAAAAATTGGGGACCGCAATTGCTGCCAAAATGGCCGTAATGGCGATAACGACCATCAACTCGATTAATGTAAAACCTGAATTTTTTCCCATTGTTTTTATCTCCTGGCCCCTTTCCTTTCAAGTTTCGTGCCATTTTCCTGGCATACGGTCTAAAAAGATCGTACAACGAATGAACAAAATTCATAATTTTGCATAACTAATTGTTATATATATTATATTTTAAAAAGACCAGCGCCACCGAAAGCTCTAACACGACAACAGGCGCCCCTATGGCGCGACCACTGCCCGTGCGAACAGCTTCATACCTATTAAATCTTTTAATAACGGGTTAAGGCGATTTTATAGTCTGTTCGTCTTTTTCAGGTTGTGGAAGGTAACGATTCGAAGTTGTTCTGTTTTTTATCTGCAGCGACGGTGATGCGTCACAGTATTTAAGGTCCGCAAGGGCTGAGACCTTGTTTTTAGGTGTGAATAAGGTTGGTTTTAATAAAATTTACCGCATTTTGCAACAATTGGATGCCAGGAGTCGGCCCTGCTTCAAACAAATTGCCTGCATCCCGCTGCCGGGCTTTGCGACGGGCCCAGTCCGGATGGTTGGTCCAGTGATTGAATGCTTCCGGGTGGGGCATCAGGCCGAAAATGCGCCCACTCGGGTCGCAGATACCGGCAATGTCATACAGCGACCCATTGGGATTGAACGGAAAGGCCTGCGCCGCAGGGGTGCCATCCGGTCGCGCATACTGCAGGGCAATCTGATGGTTGGCGATCAGGCGCTCGAGCGTGTCCGGGTCGGTCATAAATTTGCCTTCGCCATGCCGCACTGGAAGTTCCAACACTTCGAGACCACTCGTAAAAATGCACTTTGAATTGGGATTTGGCTTGAGGGTCACCCAGTCGTCGCGAAAATTGCCGCAATCATTGTAGGTCACCGCCACTGAGCGGGCGGTATAATCGTTGTCCAAACCGGGCAGCAGGCCCAGGTTGACGAGTGTTTGAAACCCATTGCAGATGCCGATAACCAGGTTGCCCTGATCGATAAATCGCTGTATTTTATCACCAATATGGGTTTTCATCCGTACCGCTTGAATGACACCCGCGCCATGATCGTCACCCCAGGAAAATCCGCCCCCAAACACCATGATCTGGAACTGATCCAGATCGACAGCACCGGCAATCACGGTGTTGATATGGACCCGAACCGCCTTGGCTCCGGCCAGTTCGAAGGCATAAGCCGTTTCATTGTCACAGTTCAGACCGTAACCAGTTAATATCAGTGCGGATACGGGGGACGGGGGACGGGTTGCGGGTTGCGCGTTGCGCGGGTTCCGGGTTCCGGGTTGCGTGTTGCGTTATTCATACGATTCCCTTTATTATCAGAATGTTAAGTTTTAATAACCTGCAAGGGGAGTCGGTCCTCCACCTAAAACCTAACACCTAAAACTTAAAACGACCTTCTAAATCAATTCCCCAAACAGCCGCTTCCAGGCTTGCTTAAGGTCTTCGACCGGCAGGGCCAGCAAATCGTTGCCCTCAAACCCTTTAATACACAGGCGGGGATCCTCTGTTACCGTACCGATCCAAGCACATGGCAGGTCTTTGAACAGGGTTTCAAAGGCCGATTTCTGGGATGGCGCGACCGTGACGATGAATCGACCGGCCGACTCTGAAAAAAGAACGATATCATTACGTTCGGCATCTTGACGTGGCACCGAGCACAAATCGACAGTCAGACCCAGGTTGCCGCCCATGGCCACCATGGCGAGATGGATTCCCAGCCCGCCGCGGAAAATGCCGTGGGCCGAAGCCAGCATTTCAGCCTCGATCGCTTGGGCCATCGCTTGGTAAACCTGTTTGAATGGCTGCGGGCGCACCTCGGGCACGTTGCGCCCCAGGTAGCCCAAGTGGGCGTAGTACTCGGAGCCACCCAACTCATCGCGCGTCGTTCCTACCACATACACCAGGTCTCCGGGCACCTTGCTGTCCATGGTCACACATTTGGTGGTGTCTTCGACAATGCCGATGGTTGCAAATTGCAGGGTTTCCAAGGCGGATAACTTGTGGGTTTCACCGTAGCGTCCGGACAAATGCCCATCCACATACATACTGTCCTTACCGGACAGCAGGGGAATTTCATAAGCCAGGCAGAACTCCCGCAAGGCCCGGCAAGATCGAACCAGCTGGGCGGCCTTGAATTTGCCGTCTGGATTGTTTTGCTTATGATATTGGATGCTTGGCCAGCAAAAATTGTCTACGCCTCCAATCTCGTCCGGTTTGCCCCCCACGGCAATAATGCGGCGCACGGCCTCATCGATTGTACAACTGGTCATGTGATAGGCATCGATGGCCGAATACTGGGGCAGCAGGGCCTGGGCATACGCCAAGCCCTTGCGGGAGGTGAGCACCGGTCGAATAACGGCCGCATCCGAATTGACGTCCCGCTCGGCCCCGACCAACGGTTTGATCACGCTGGTCCCCTGGACCTCATGGTCGTACTGCCGGCTGACCCATTCTTTGGAGGCCACGTTGGGGCGCGCCAGCAGATCGAGAAGCAAAGGCGCATATTCCTTAGGCTCACTTAAAACCGGTTCCATCAGGCCCCGGTCAGACGGCGAACGCCACTCGGCCTCGAATTCCCATTGTGGGAACCCGGAAGTCAACAGGTCAAGGTCGACATGGGCGCAGGTGACTCCGTTGTAGGTGATGTGGAGTTTGCCCGTGTCCGTATAGGTGCCGATAACCGTGCTTTCGACGGCATGCTTTCTCGACAAATCCATGAATTGATTAAGATTTTCGGGGCTTACCGCGATGGTCATGCGTTCCTGGGACTCGGAAATCCAGATCTCCCACTGATCCAAGCCTTGGTATTTCAGGGGCACCTTTTCCAATTCGATCACACAGCCATTGGAAAAGCGCGCCGACTCGCCGACCGAAGACGAAAGTCCGCCCCCTCCATTGTCCGTGATGAATTTTATCAACCCCAAATCGCGGGCTTCCATCAGAAAATCATGCATCTTTTTCTGGGTGTAGGGATCGCCGATTTGAACATGCCCGGCCGGGGTGTGTTCGGAAAAAACCTCGGAAGAAGCGGTTACACCGTGAATGCCGTCCTTGCCGACCCGCCCGCCACTCATGATGACCAGGTCTCCCGGGTCAATATGCTTTTGGTCGGCCGGCTCGCCGTCGATCAAGGCCGGCATAAGGCCGACAGCTGTGACGAATACCAGGCATTTGCCCATATAGCCCGGCTCGAACACAATCTGACCAAAGGTGGTCGGTATGCCGCTTTTGTTGCCGCCATCGCGAACCCCTTCGATCACCCCGTCCAAAAGGCGACGCGGATGAAGGCGTGGCTGTAGGTTGCCGTCATAATCGCGGGGGCCAACGCAAAAGCCGTAACTCCCCATAATCAGCCGAGCGCCCTTGCCGGTTCCCATGGGATCGCGGTAAATACCGACGATACCCGTAATGGCCCCGCCGTAGGCTTCCATATTGGAAGGCGAGTTGTGGGTTTCGCCGGTAATGACATAAAGGTGGTCTTCGTCAAAACGGCCCACCCCGGCATTATCCCATAAAACCGACACGACCCAGTTTTTTTTGGCCTTCAAATCCAGGGTCGGTTCTTGGATACACGTTTTAAAGAGGTTATCCACGATTTCGGCCTGATCCGTTCCGTCTTCACGGTATCGGAAGAGCCCCTGAAAGGTATTGTGATTACAATGGTCGCTGCGGGCCTGGGAGATATACTCTAGTTCGACATCCGTGGGGTCGGCCAGTCCAACGGCCGCCCGGTCTGCCTGTACCTTACGATCCCGAAAATAGTTGCGGATAAACGGAATGTCCAGGGGGTTCAAGGCCAAGCTGCGTTCATCGCTGACTTTCCGAAGAGCCGCGTCGCTGTCGACCGGTATGGTAGCGACCGTGGGCTGATGATCGAGGATGACTTTAGGGATAATATAGCCGATGCCCGTCTGGGGATCCCACGCGTCACGGCCAAAAACGCGCCACTGCTGAATAAAATCGTTGGCCAGCAGCTCACCGGCTACCGTATTTACCTCTACCCCTGTAAGGTGTTGGCCTTCCAGGCAAAACCGCTTCGAGGTATAGACGGCTTCACCGGGTTTCAGCTTCACGCCCAGTGTATCTTCAATGGCCTCTACCGCCGTACTGCCGGGGTTGTCACGCACCCCGGGCCGGTAACCGACCCAGATGGTCCAGTCGAAAGGAATCGGCAGGGGATCAAAAGAGGATTCCTGGGTGACCGGGTTGGTGAAGATCTCGCACCGAATGGTTTCCAGTTGATCGGGCGTCAGTTCGGCATCGATGGTTACCACCTGAACCGCCCGTACACGTGTTATTTGAATCCCGAAATAATTTTGGGCTTTTTGGCGCAGCCCTTCGCCTTCGGCATCAAACAGATCGGCCTTGATCGTAATTTCAAGTCGGTGTGGCATCATTAAACCGTGGCTCGATTTTGAAGATTAAGTCATGTCGCGCAGGAAGGAAAGCTCCCTAAAATCGCCTGGCGATGTTATTTTTGGATGCAACCGAGGTAGCAGATTATCGCGCCAAAGTCAAAGGTGAGGACAATGGTTTTTGGTGTTTTGTGTTTGGTGTATTGCGGTTGGGTAGCGTTAGGGTGATTGTTAAAATAACATTACGGTTGCGGTGCGCGGTGCCCTATTTTTTTTTAAAAAGGCATATCATTATGAATCGGCCCCGCTAGCGTAGTGCCCAGCCGGATTGATGATGTTTCCAAGGCCTTATTTTACTACCATCCGGCCTGTGTTCATCACCAATCCGGCGGACACAAGACAAGGCTCGATTTGATATGCCTTTTTAAAAAAAAATAGGGCATCGCACATCGCATGGCTCTTTCGGAACCTATTTCTAATAACAGTTAAAGGCGATTGTAGATCATCCCGAGACGATGCGTGAGATATCGTTATAGAAAACAAAAATCATCAGCATAATGAGGATGAAGATGCCGGCCTGCTGGGCGATCTCCCGCATGCGGGTATTGACGGGCCGACCGATAATCATTTCGATCGTAAAGAACAGCAGATGGCCGCCATCCAGCACCGGGATCGGCAGAAAATTGAGAATGGCCAGGTTGATGCTCAGCAGTGCGATAAAAAAGGCAAGATTGGCCGCCCCTGCTTTGGCCTGTTGACCCGCCAGCTCGGCGATCATGATGGGCCCCCCGATGGTTTTGGCTGAAACGGTGCCTTGAATCAGTTTAACCACGCTCAGGACGGTCAACTCGGTAATTCGATAGGTTTGCGCAAAACTTTCCACGACCGCCTGGGAGAAGCTCAGGTCCACCTGCAGAATATCACCGGCGGCTGAAATACCGATAACGTACCGATCGATATCCTCGTTGAATAAATTTTGGGTTGTCTTGAGCTGAGGCGTCACCACCAGGTCCTGCATGCCCGTTTCGCGACCGATGGTTATCGTGAGGCTGCGTCCCTCGCTTCCTGCAATAATCGCCGCCATATCCTCCCAATTCTCGATGGCAACACCATCGATGGCGACAATTTCGTCTTGGGCGCGTAAGCCGCTGACGGCTGCAGGTGAATCCGGTTCGACCTTGCCGATGGTCGGCTTCAGGATATAGGTGCCGGACGCAAAGAAAATACCGAAAAAAATGATAACCGCCAGCAGCAGGTTGAAAAATGGTCCGGCAGCGACAATCAAAAAGCGCTTGAAGACATGTTTGTGGGTAAAGGAAATCGGAATATCGGCGGGGTCCAATTCAGCGTCGGGTTCATCACCGACCATCTTGACGTAGCCGCCCAAGGGAATGGCCGAGATGCGGTAATCGGTAATCCCAACTTGCTTTCCAAAAATACGCGGTCCAAAGCCTAAGGAAAACTTTTGAACACCGACCCCGAAAAGGCGCGCGACAATGAAATGCCCCAATTCATGGAAAAAAATAAGGACACCCAAAACAACGACAAAGGCTAAGATGCTTGAGCTCATTTATTGTAAAATCATCCTTTGTCCGCATTGAGCGTTCAGAACAATTAAACCTTTTGATATCATTAATATTTTAAAGAAATTCATTCGGTTTAAATTGATAGCTTGAAAATCGCTCACCGCGGACTTTATTAAGTTTCGGTTGCGTATACAGTAATAAGGATTCCCTGGGGCAACGTCAAGTTTGGCCGGCAGCGATTATCGTTTGCGCGTCGCTGCGCGCCTTTCGATCCGCTTCGATGATATCCGCTAGGGTGGGATCGGTCACGACTTGATGGCTGTCCATGACCGCTTCGATGACCCGGGGGATGTTTAAAAACGGAATGTGGTGGTTCAAAAAAGCCTCGACCGCCACCTCGTTGGCCGCATTCATGACCGCCGGCAGGGTGTGCCCTGTTTTTCCGGCCCGAAAAGCCAGCGCCAGGCACGGAAAGCGCTCCACGTCCGGCTTTGCAAAAGTAAACGCTTTTATCGCCGCGAAGTCGGGCAGCGCTTGTTTGAGCGGCAGCCTTTCAGGGCAAGACAGCGCATAGGCGATGGCCGCTTTCATATCCGGTATGCCCATTTGGGCGATCACGGAGCCGTCGCGAAAAGCGACCATCGAATGAATGATGCTCTGGGGATGCACCACGACTTCGATGGCATCTAGCGCAGCATCGAAAAGCCAATGGGCTTCAAGCACTTCGAGCCCCTTGTTCATTAAGGTGGCCGAATCGATACTGATCTTGCTGCCCATACGCCAGGTGGGATGGTCCAAGGCATCTTCAGGTTCAATGGCCGCGAACTTTGCCAACGGTGTCTTTAGAAACGGTCCTCCCGATGCGGTGAGAAAGATGCGCTCAAAATCCTCCCGGCGATGCCCTTGCAGGCATTGAAAAATTGCGCTGTGTTCGCTGTCGATCGGCAGAATCCGGACACCGGCCTCGGCCGCTCGGCGCATCACCAGCTCTCCGGCCATGACCAGGGTCTCTTTGTTCGCCAGGGCGATTTCCTTACCGGCCTGTATCCCTGCAAGTGTTGGTAAAAGCCCGGCTGCCCCGACCATCGCGCTAACGACCGTATCCACGTCATGAAGGGTGGCGGCCTCCTGATAGCCGGCATCACCGTATAAAATGCTGACAGCGTGATTCACGGGCAGGGTTTCGCGGAGCGCCTGTGCGCTTGCAGCGTCATAAACGACCGCCACTTCAGGGTTAAAGTGTTCGATCTGTTGAGCGAGTAAGCGGGTATTGCTCTTGGCGGTTAAAGCCTTGATTCGCAGTCGGTCCGGAAACTGCTGCACAATTTGAAGTAGATTGCGGCCGATCGAACCAGTGGATCCCAATATGGTCAGGTGTTTTTTCATCCGTATCGCTTCGAATTCAAAGGCTCCGGTTCTTCTTTGCCACGCTAAGGGGTGTTTAAGTCGGGGGCGTTGAGTTACAAGTTTGAAGTGCGCTAAAGTTCCTAAAATTATGGAATTCTATCGATTATATAACGATGGAGCAAAGCGACTCCGGAACTTTAGCCACTCGTAAATTTAGTCACTTGAAACTTATAAAAACACTACCATAAGAACCAATGATTTATACCTGTCTTAAACCAAGGTGCTTAAACATTAAATATAAGCAATTTATAGTAATAGGCAACCGGAGCGGCAAACATGGCTGCGTCGGCCCGGTCCAAAAATCCGCCGTGGCCCGGCAGAATCGTTCCGGAATCCTTGATGTTACTTGAGCGTTTGATAATCGATTCGAACAAATCGCCGGTTTGGCCGGCAACGCCGATCAGGACAAAAAAGATCAGGCACGCCCCCCAGGGCAACTCCGGTAGAAAAACCGCTTTAAAGATGGATCCTATGAGGAGGTTGGCTGCCAGCCCGCCGACCGAACCTTCGATCGTTTTTTTAGGACTGACTGTCGGGCAAAGCTTGTGACGCCCCAACAGCAAGCCTGTGTACAACGCACCGATGTCCCCGGCAAACACGATAAAGAGCAGAAACAAAACCCAGATGCTGCCGTTGGTATCACCGCGCAACAAAACCAGATAGGAAAGCAATAATGGAATATAGATAATTCCCAAGAGCTGTTTGGTAACCACTCCCAGTATGCTCGAATTCCGCCCGAAGGTAAAAATGGCCATGATCCCTGCGGCAACCAGATTGAGCGTTATAACCGTCACGATCATTTGAAAGGAATGTTGATAGCCGCCCCAGACGATCAGCGGTGCGGTAATATAGGCCAGATAAGAAAAAAGTAGCGGCTGTCGGCTGTCAGATCGACCCGGCAAAACAATGTGAAAGTATTCCCAAAGCGCGATGAGGGCAATTAGGCTGACAACGATGGCAAAATGCAGCAGACTCCCTTTGAAAATCAGGAGAAGAAGAAACGGCAGGGCGGTCAGACCCGTTATCCAGCGTTTTAGGTGCATTGCACTCGTTCCACAGAAGCTTTACTGTTTTCAAACGAATTCTTTAAAAGGCCACACGTTGTTTTTGAACAGTTTTAAGTTTTAGGTTTTAAGAAGCCGAATTTAAATACTTTTTCCTAAAACATAGCACCTAAAACGAGATGATGTTGTTGAACATTTATCATGCCCCAACCCTACCATAGCGCCGGTCGCGGGTTTGGTAATCTTTAAGAATCTGCAGATATTCGTCGCGATTGAAGTCGGGCCACAGGGTCTTGGTAATGTACAACTCCGCGTAGGCAATTTGCCATAAAAGAAAGTTACTGATCCGCATCTCGCCGCTGGTTCTAATCAGCAGATCGGGATCCGGAAGATCACGGGTATATAGATGCGCGTCAACGAGATCGGGGGTAATATCATCCGGGCCGATTTGGCCGGTCTGAAGTTTGTGGCCGATCGCCTTTACCATGTCGATGATTTCAGATCGCCCGCCATAGCTCAAGGCCAGGTTCAGGATCATGCCATCCTTGTCCTGGGTGCTCTCCATCGTGTGGCGCAAAACCCGTAAGACATCTTGTGGAAGCCGTTCGATCTGACCGATGGTTTGGAGCTGAATGTTATTTTCTTTTAATTCAGATAGTTCTGACTCAAGAAACTTTTTGAGAAGGGTCATCAGGGCCGCCACTTCGGATTTGGGGCGCTGCCAGTTTTCAGTCGAAAAAGCATACAAAGTCAGAACGGATATACCGATTTCGCGGCTGGTCCGAACAATTGTCCGAACTGTTTCGGCGCCTTTCTCGTGACCTCTGATTCGGTTGAGCAACTGCTTTTTGGCCCACCGCCCATTGCCATCCATGATAATGGCAACGTGTCGCGGCAGGTTGGAAGGGTCCAATCCAGCCGCCGCGGCCGCAGGGTTTTTAGAATTCAAGGATCTCTTTCTCTTTGTCTTTATAGATATCGTCAACCTGTTTGATGTGGTCGTCGGTTATCTTCTGGACCTGGTCCTGCGCTTTGAAGGCGTCGTCTTCGGAAATGTCACCGTCCTTCTTAAAGCCCTTCAAGAGATCATTGGAATCCCGTCGAATGTTTCGCAGGGCTACTTTATGCTCTTCACAGACCTTGTTGACGACTTTGACAAGTTCCTTGCGCCGTTCCTCGGTGAGGGGCGGGATGGCAATCCGGATAAGTTTGCCATCGTTAGAAGGCGTGAGGCCGAGATCCGATTTCAGGATCGCTTTCTCGATTTCCTTGATGACCGATACGTCCCATGGCTGAATGGCGATAAGACGACTTTCGGGGACGGATAATGACGCCATCTGATTGAGGGGCGTTAACGTGCCATAATAATCGACCCGGATACCGTCCAGCAGTGACAAGGAAGCCCGTCCTGTTCGGATCCGCTTGAGTTCATTTTCAAGAGCGCTGATGGTCTTGCTCATTCTTTCACGCGTTTCTTGATAGGTGTCTTCGATCATCGGCTTTCCTCTCTTTCGATGTCAAATTTTGGACAGTGTCTGTCCAGTCCGCCAAGGCGAACTGTGTACGTTCCCCGCTAAAAGGCAGCGCGATTTCGCGCCATTTTATAAAAGCGTTGTGCTCAGCAAGCGGGTGGCAGATTTAATCCGGAATAATAGCACGCTATTTTGAGGAGTTAAATCGTGCTGCCCAACGCCGAAATCGCTCAAAAAGACCATTTCTGGGCGGGCCCTAACTGTTGATGCGCGTCCCCACATCTTCACCGCAAACAACCTTCTTGATATTGCCGGCCGTTTTTAGATTAAAAACGATCAAAGGAAGCTCATTGTCCATGGCCAGTGAAATGGCGGTCATGTCCATGACCTTGAGCTGCTTTTCAAGGACGGTCATATAGCTGATTTTTTTTGCGAATTTAGCGTCCTTATTTTTGATGGGGTCCGAGTCGTACACCCCATCGACTTTGGTCGCTTTAAATAGCACGTCCGCATGGACTTCCTGAGCTCTTAAAACGGCCGCCGTGTCCGTGGTGAAATAAGGATTTCCCGTACCAGCGGCAAAAATGACAACACGGCCCTTTTCCAAGTGCCGCACGGCCCGTCGTCGGATATAGGGCTCGGCCACTTCGTGCATCGATATGGCCGTTTGAATACGGGTCTGAATGTCTATTTTCTCAAGGGCATCCTGTAAGGCGAGGCTATTTAATACCGTTGCCAGCATGCCCATATGGTCCGCCGGTGTCCGTTCCATACCAAAAGAACTGGCGGCGACGCCGCGGAAGATATTGCCTCCTCCCACAACAATGGCGATCTGAACCCCGAGATCGAAGATTGTTTTGACTTCGTTCGCCACGTACTTGAGCATTTCGGGGCTGATTCCGAAACCCTGGTCACCCATGAGGGCTTCACCACTTAACTTAAGCAGTACACGCTGATATTTTGGCTCACACAAGGTTTAAGACTCTCCAATCTGAAAGCGGACAAAGCGTTTAATACTGATCCTTTCGCCTGTCTTCGCAATGACCTCGTTCAAATAGTCCGTAATCGTCAAGTCGGGATCGCGCACATACGCCTGGTTCATCAGGCAGCTCTCTTTAAAGAATTTGCTGAGTTTGCCCTCGGCGATCTTGTCGATGATTTTATCCGGCTTGCCCATCTCTTTAGCCTGAGCGCGATAAATGTCCATTTCCCGATCCACAATCTCTTGCGGGACATCTTCCTGGGAAAGACCCACGGGGCTGGTGGCGGCAATATGCATGGCGATATTTTTCGTAAATTCTTGAAAATCATCGGTCTTGGCCACGAAATCGGTTTCACAATTGACTTCAACCAGAACGCCAATCTTACCGCCCATGTGGATATAGGCCTGCACGACGCCTTCGGAAGTACTGCGGCCGGCCCGTTTCTGGGCCGTGGCTAATCCTTTTTTGCGTAAATATTCGACGGCTTTATCCATGTCGCCGTCACATTCCGTCAACGCTTCCTTACAATCCATAATTCCAGCGCCGGATTTTTCCCGAAGCTGTTTCACCATTGCGGCGTTAATCGTACCCATCTTTATTCTCCTGTATCTTCACCAGCGGTCGCCGCTTCCGCGTCCGTCGCTTCTTGCACGGCATCAACTTCTGCTGCTTCAGGCGCTGATTTACGTATAATTTCTACAACCGGCCCGTCCGTTCCATCCGCGATCACCTTGCGTTCACCGGGTTTGAGCTCCGCGGCCGCCGCTTCTATGGGCGGTTCCTCTTCTACTTCCTTGTCGGTTTGCGCCTGTTGGCGTTCTTCGTAGCGTTGCTTCCCTTCGATACAGGCTTCCGCGATACGGGATGTAATCAGCCGAATCGAGCGGATCGCATCATCATTACCGGGAATGAGATAATCGATTTCATCCGGATCGCAGTTGGTATCGACAATTGCAACGATCGGAATATTCAGCCGCCGGCCTTCCCGTACCGCAATGGCTTCATTTTTTGGATCGACCACAAAAATAGCACCCGGCAGCCGCGCCATACTGCGAATACCGCCCAGCGTGCTGTCGAGTTTGACGCGTTCCTTACCAAGCTTCAATCTTTCCTTTTTGGGAAAAAGGTCAATCGATCCGTCATTTTCGATATTGTTCAGGTAGTTCAAACGATCGATGCTCTTTTTTATGGTTTGAAAATTAGTCAGCATGCCGCCCAACCAGCGGTTGTGGACATAAAACATCTCCGCACGGTTGGCTTCTTCATAGATCGATTCACGGGCTTGCTTCTTGGTGCCCACAAAAAGAACCGACTTTGCCGTCAGCAACCGTGTCGGCAACAAAATCGTAAACGGTCTTGAACATGCGTACGGTTTTCTGCAAATCGATAATGTAAATGCCATTGCGTGCGCCAAAGATGTAAGCTTTCATTTTGGGATTCCAGCGTTTGGTCTGATGACCGAAATGAACCCCCGCCTCGAGCAGTTCCTTCATTGTTACATAAGCCATTTTTTCTTTCCTTTCTTTTGGTTTGGCCTTCGCTTTTTTCAACCCGCTGCACGACTTTCATAGAAAGCACCCATGCAGCAGTCCAAAAGCGTGCGGTTTTTAAAACAGATATAGGTACCAAATTGACTATTTAGACGCAATACTTTTTTTTCGCATCAGCGCAACCCGATCGTGGCCGCCATAATCCTGCTTAAACGTTAGCTTGTCGTAAAACCCACAGGTGTTAACAATTTCACTAACCGCGGCCTTCTGATCGTGCCCAATCTCCAAAACCAGGTGGCCACCCGGCACCAAATACGAATGGGCCCGGTCAATAATTTGCCTCAGGCACTTCAAGCCGTCTTGGTCGCCATCCAGCGCTTGAATGGGTTCCCAGCGTTGAATTTCCGGTTGGAGCTTTTCAATGACGGTCGTGGCAATGTAGGGCGGGTTCGACACAATGATGTCAAACAACCGGCCATGGCTGTTCAGAGGGTCGAACCAATTGCCAGCCCAAAAATTGATTTTATCCGCCCAACCAAGCCGGCGGGCATTTTCCCTGGCCAGGGATAGGGCCCGCACCGAAACATCCGAGGCCCAGAAACGGCTGTCGGTTTGTTCAGACGCCAAGGCCAGAACGATGGCGCCAGAACCGGTTCCCATCTCCAGAATTCGCTTAGGGCCCGGCGCATCGCCACGCCCCAGTGCCAGGAATCGACTCTACCAGGCATTCGGTTTCGGGTCGCGGAATCAGGACATCCGGCGTAACCTTGAGTTCGAGTGACCAGAATTCCTTGTGGCCGACAATATATGCGACCGGCTCCCGGTTGACGCGTCTTTTAATCAAATCTTTGAATCGGGTCAGCTCAGTGCGGTATAGCGGTTGATCAAAGCGCAAATAGAGGTCGATCCGTTCTACGTCCAGGGTATGCGCCAGGAGTATTTCAGCCGTGGCACGGGGGCTGTCTACCTGATGGGATTCAAAATAAGCAGTCGTCCAATTGAGCAGCTTGAGAATGGTCCATTGCTCATTGCTGTTGTTCCGCTGATTCTGCATGCTGTAGTGCCTGAGCCTGGTAAAAGGTTACCAGCCCTTCGATGAGTTCATCGATTTGGCCCTGTAAAATGCTTTCCAATTTATAAAGGGTCAATCCAATGCGATGGTCCGTCACCCGCCCCTGAGGGAAATTATAGGTCCGGATGCGCCCGCTTCTATCGCCGGTGCCCACTTGGCTGCGACGCTCTTCGGAGCGCTTGGCGTTCTGTTCCGTAACCATGCGGTCGAGCAAGCGGGCCCGCAGAACTTTCATGGCCTTGTTTTTATTTTTGAGTTGCGATTTCTCATCCTGGCAGGTCACAACCAGACCGGTCGGCAGATGGGTAAGGCGTACAGCCGAATCGGTCGTGTTGACCGACTGACCGCCAGGTCCCATGGAACGGAAAACATCGACTTTGACCTCGTTCGGTTCGACCGTGATCTCGACTTCTTCAGCCTCGGGTAAAACCGCCACCGTCACAGCGGAAGTGTGGATGCGTCCCTGGGTTTCGGTCACCGGGACCCGCTGGACGCGGTGAATACCGCTTTCATATTTGAGCTGGCTGTAAGCCCCTTTACCATGAACCATGACAATGACCTCTTTAAGTCCGCCAACGCCGGTCATGTGATGATTCAAAACTTCAGTTTTCCACCGCTTGGCTTCGGCAAAACGGCTGTACATTTTAAACAGGTCACTGGCAAAAAGGCCGGCTTCATCGCCGCCCGTACCAGCACGAATCTCAATTAAAACATTTTTATCGTCCAGAGGATCCTTGGGAATCAAAAGCTTTTTAAGCTTTTCATCAAACGCTTCCTTTTCCTGGGTCAGCCGTTCGATCTCATCGCGCGCCAAAGCCTTGATTTCCGGATCGGCATCATTCAGCAGTTCCACGCTCTCATCGAGTTCCTGGTCGACACGGCAGAAAGACCTGAACACGGACACAATCTTATTCAGATCCGCATGTTCCTTGACGTACTTCTGATAAGCCGCTCGATCCTGAACGACCACCGGGTCGCTCAAGAGCTGCTCCAGCTCTAAAAACCGGGCTTCTATTCCCTTGAGTTTGTCAAACATGGATCACATACCTGTGCCAAAAAGAGCCATCGCTTGTTGCCGGTCTAGAATAAACTGCAAGCCCCTTTTCGCCCTTAATCGCTTAAAACTCAGGCAAAGGACGGCTCCCTGATAAATCTCGATTTGTTTGGGATTGAGTGGATTTTCAAACAAGCCGGATGGTTTTCCGCGGGGGTGAAAGGATTTGGGCTGTAAACGGTTTAGTTGTCCTCTTTGGCCTGCTGATCTGTTTCAAATTTCGCATATTTTCTGCGGAACCGCTCAATCCTTCCGGCCGTATCGACCAGCTTCTGCTTACCTGTGAAAAAGGGGTGGCACTTTGAACAGATTTCCACGCTGATATCCTCTTTCGTGGACCCCACTTCGACCACATTGCCGCAGGCGCACTTTACGGTCGTATCGAAATACTTGGGATGAATTTTTGGTTTTCATAATAATTCCAACCTCCTATATCCTATTAGGCGTTCATTGAATCCAAGAACTCTTTATTATTCTTTGTTCCGCTCATTTTATCAAGTAAAAATTCAAGGCTGTCCACGGGATTTAATGAAGAAAGCAGTTTTCTTAAAATCCAGACCCGGTTCAAGGTGACATCGTCCAGGAGGAGCTCTTCTTTGCGGGTACCTGATTTATTGATATCAATCGCCGGGAAGAGGCGTTTGTCGGCCAGTCGTCGATCGAGTTGGATTTCCATGTTACCGGTGCCTTTAAACTCCTCAAAAATAACCTCGTCCATCCGACTACCCGTGTCAACCAAAGCGGTTGCGATAATGGTAAGGCTGCCGCCCTCCTCGATGTTGCGTGCGGCCCCAAAAAATCTTTTGGGACGTTGCAACGCATTGGAGTCGACACCACCAGACAAAATCTTACCACTCGGCGGCATGACTGAATTGTAGGCACGCGCCAGACGGGTAACACTGTCTAAAAGAATAACCACATCTTTTTTGTGCTCGACCAAGCGCTTGGCTTTCTCGACGACCATCTCGGCCACCTGGACATGTCGCTCTGCCGGTTCGTCAAAGGTGGAACTGATAACTTCGCCCTTGACGGAGCGTTCCATGTCCGTGACCTCTTCCGGCCGCTCATCGATCAGCAGAACGAAGAGCATGATCTCCTTGTGATTCTTGACGATGCTGTTGGCAATAAACTGCAGCAACATTGTCTTGCCGGATCTGGGTGGCGATACGATCAGGCCACGCTGACCAAAACCGATCGGGGTCATGAGATCCATGATGCGCGTTGAATAGTTTTCCGGATCGTTTTCCAGGTTGGTTTTGGTGTCCGGATAAAGCGGCGTCAAGTTGTCGAACAGGATTTTGTCGCGGGCCACCTCGGGATCTTCATAGTTAACCGCTTCCACTTTCAATAAAGCGAAATAACGTTCCGATTCTTTGGGCTGCCGGATTTGTCCAGAAACAGTATCTCCGGTGCGAAGATTAAACCGGCGAATTTGTGATGGCGAAACGTAGATATCATCGGGGCCGGGCAAATAATTATAACTGGGAGCCCGTAAAAATCCAAATCCATCCGGTAGAATCTCCAGGGTACCTTCACCAAAAATCAGCCCATCTTTTTCGATTTGAGCCTGTAGCAGCGCAAATATAAGCTCCTGCTTGCGCATACCGGCAGCACCTTCAATTTTTAATTCCTTTGCCAACTCAGCCAGCTCGCTTATTTTCTGGCGTTTAAGCTCAACAATGTTCATACACTTTTACTCCCTTTACGGTTTTACCCAATTCGAGCGATTCGCAAGCCTGACTGCTCTTGGCATGTGTACTGCATGCCTCGTGGCGTTTGTCCAGACCGGTCAAATCAAACAAGATGACAACATGGGGATTATTTCTTCAGTTTTTCGCCAATAGTTTTACTGATGATAAATGGACAGTTGTAAATATGGAGGAATATGTGTGTTTAATGGTTTTTATTAGAAGATGTAATTAGGTATTCTCTCCAACATGGCGGGCGAAATGCCTAAATTAAATTACCTTGAATTGCTTAGTTATATCAAGATTTTTTGTCTGTCAAGCTCTTTTGATCTATTTTAGGCCAGTCTAACTGTTCGGTTTCAATACCAAATCAGAAATTAAACTCCAATTGCGCGGCAGGCGGCGTGTTTGTTGCGCCATACCCGGCAATTACAGGTCTATCCAAAGGGTTTTTACGGTTTCATTCTTGGTAAAGCGCCCGGTTTGTGAAAACAATAACCCTTTTCAATTCCCCATAAATGATTTAAATACAGTCAATGCTGCCTTTTGATCCTGAAATATTTCCCACCCGCGAAGACGTCTATATTGTTGGCGGTTCGGTGCGTGACCTTTTGCTGGGAGCCACCCCGCTTGACTACGATATTGCGGTTGCCGGCGACGCCCGGGCGTTTGCAGCCCGTCTGGCATCCACCTGCAATGGCCGCTTGGTGGCCTTGGGCCAAAAGGATAAGGCTGTTTTCCGCGTTGTCAAGGACGCTTACACCTTTGACATCGTCCCGCTTTTTGGAGCGACCCTCTCCACTGACCTGGGCCGACGGGATTTTACGATCAACGCCATGGCATATAATCTGGCGACCCGCGAGATCATTGATCCCTTGAACGGACGGCACGACCTGGCCGCTCGAAAAATCTGCCTTGTTGATGATCGCGCTTTCAAGGAGGATCCGCTGCGGCTGTTGCGCGCCTATCGGATCGGTGCGGCGCTCGATTTTGAAATCGAATCAGATACGCGCCGGAAAATTCAAAGAGATGCCCACTTGATCACCGCTTCAGCCGCTGAAAGGATTCAGGCTGAACTGATCAAGCTCGTGGGAACACCGCACTCCCATGTTTACATTTCCCAGATGACGGAAGACCGGCTTTTGGACGCGATGATCCCCGAGTTTGGCGATCTGCGAGACTGTTTGCAAAACGAACACCACCAGTTCGACGTTCTGGAGCACACGCTTGCTGCTTACGGTCACCTCGAGGCCCTTATCAACCAGCCTGATAAGTATTTTCCACAGACCGGGGCCCGGGTTTGCGCGCATCTTGACACCGGCCAAATCGCGTATCTGAAATGCGCTCTTTTGCTCCATGATATCGGCAAACCGGCCAGCAAGACGGTCGACCGCCACAACAAGATCCATTTCTATGGTCATGGCCAAAAAAGCGCTGATCAGGCCCTTATCATTTGTCACCGCTTGAAATTTTCACGTCGTGCCATCAAGTATATCGATTTTCTCATTCGCAACCATTTGCGGGCGCTGTTTTTATTTGTCGCCAGCCAAAAGCAGGATCTCAAGCGCAAAGGCCGGGTGCGGTTTTTTCGCAAATGCGGACAGCAAACGCCCGATCTGCTGCTGCATACCATGGCGGACATTATGGGTAAAAGCCGGACCCGTACCCAGAGAGATGATGACTTTATCCGCTTTGCCCAAGAGCTGCTCCAGGTGTTTTTCAAGGAATACGAGCCCCAAGCGTCCCGGCCGCCTTTGATTACCGGTCATGATCTCAACCAGGAACTGGGACTGCAACCGTCACCGCTGTACAAATCGATCCTCACGCAGATCGAAGAAGCCCGGCTGACCGGCCGAATCCAGACCAAGACCGAAGCCCTGGCACTGGCCCGGCGGCTAAGCGCCTGATCGAACCCGGCGCGGACCCTTTCGAATAGCAACCGCGACGTCGCTAGAGGCTTGACAACCTACCCCCATTCTAATAGGTAATCCGGGGGAAATTGGTCCTTGCTTTAAACGGCAAGGTTTTTGACTTAAAGACTGAACGCTATTGTTCAAAAGTCTCATATGAATGAAAGGAGAAATGTTACTATGAACATCTTGTTTTTCGGGCCAAACGGCAGCGGTAAAGGAACTCAGGGAGCCATTCTCAAGGAAAAATATAAAACGCCCCACATTGAGTCGGGCGCCATTTTTCGCGAAAACATCGGCGGGGGCACCGAGCTTGGCAAACAGGCCAAAGCGTATATTGACAAAGGTGACCTGGTACCGGATGACATTACCATCCCCATGATCCTCGACCGCCTGAAACAAGACGACTGCCAAAACGGTTGGCTTTTGGACGGTTTTCCCAGGAATAAAAACCAGGCCATCAAATTGGACGAAGCCCTTAAAGAGGCCGGCATGGCGCTGGACATTGTTGTGGAAATCCTGCTTGATCGGGAAATTGCTAAAAACCGCATCATGGGACGCCGGCTCTGCGTGAATGACAACAACCATCCCAACAACATCTATATCGATGCCATCAAACCGGATGGCGACAAGTGCCGGGTTTGTGGGGGCGATCTGAGTACCCGTTCCGATGACCAGGACGAAGATGCCATCGACAAACGCCACAGCATCTATTACGATTCCGATACCGGCACCCTGGCCGCGGCCTATTATTTTAGAGACCTGGCCGCGGACCAAGGCAAGATCAATTACATTACCCTGGATGGTCGTCCCAGTGTAAAGGATGTCACGGACGAGCTCGTTTCCAAGCTTTAAACAGTTTCCACCCCAAATGGTCTTATCTCTGCATGCCCCCTGTGTTCAGTCTTATAAAACGAGCCAGGGGGCATCGTCATCTACGATCCCCACGGCGAGTGGCGTTGTTTCGCCCGCAATCCGGGGGCAACAAAAGTTATTCGCCCTCTTATTTTTTGCTTGCCAGCATCATTTTAATGCATTATATATATTTTTTTATTAAAATCATCCGAATAACCATCAAAATAAGCCGCTTTAGGTGTGATGGAAAAAAAGGGGGCGAGGCACTTTGAAAGCTATTCAGGTCAAAGTCTACGACAATGATCTTGAAAAAGCGATGCGTATCTTAAAAAAGAAGATCCAAAACGACGGTCTATTCAAGCGCTTGAAATTAAAAAAGAGCTATGAAAAGCCCAGTGAATTTAGGCGCCGCAAACAGCGCGAAGCCTTAAGACGCCAAAGAATCGCAGCTTCAAGAAATCGCTACCGCTAACAATGGCGGTACACGCATTCAGCCCGGTGAGGATTCCCATTCTGCCGGGCTTTTTTTTCGCCTTGCTTCAAGGTCGAAAATGCACAACTTGGGTAAAACGTTAATAGCATGACGACCATCCACTCCGATTATTCGAATTGTCTCAAGACCATGTACGGTCTGCGGCGCTTTGGCATCAAGCTGGGTTTGGAAACCATTCAACAAATTCTAGCCAGGTTAGGCGACCCGCACCGACAGTTTAACTGCATCCACGTGGCTGGAACCAATGGGAAAGGCTCCATCGCTTCTGGTTTGGCCGCTATCCTGAGCGCTTGCGGCTTGCGCACCGGTCTATACACATCTCCGCACCTGGTCCGTTTCAATGAACGCATCCGAATTGATGGTCACGAAATAGCGAACGATCGGGTCGTTGCCGCATATGAAGCGGTCAAACAGATTCCCGCCGGCTCACGCGAGCTGACTTTTTTCGAATTCACGACCGCCATGGCCCTTTACGAGTTTGGTCGCCAACAAGTCGAATGGGCCGTGATTGAAACCGGTATGGGCGGCCGACTCGATGCCACGAACGTTGTGCAGCCGGCCGTTTCGATTATCTCCAATATCTCCATCGAACACAAAGCGTACCTGGGCAATACCATTGCTCAGGTGGCCGGTGAAAAGGGCGGCATCATTAAACCGTCGACGCCGGTCGTGACCGGTGCAACCCAGAAAGATGCTCTGACCGTTCTGGAAAATCTTGCAGCGGCCCAATCGGCGCCATTCTTTCGCCTGGGGAAACATTTCCGCACGCGCAAAGCGCCCGATGGTACGTTCACGTATTACGGGATCGAACATGTGTGGCGTTCCATGCGCACGAGCCTGGCCGGTAATTATCAAACCGGCAATGCTGCCCTGGCCCTGGCGGCCTGTGAACAGCTCTTGCATCAGGGTTTGCCTTTGAGGGAAGCGTGTATCCGACAAGGGTTGGCCCGCGCGGTTTGGCCGGGAAGGCTGGAAGTCGTCCAGGAAAAACCGCTGGTCCTTTTCGACGGCGCCCACAATCTGATTGCAGCACGCAACCTTGCCAAATATATCGCGCACAATCTCAAAGACCGAAAAATCACCCTGGTAACCGGCATCCTGGATGACAAACCCTATGCGGCCATGTTGAAAACCCTGCTGCCCCTTTGCGAACGCGTTGTTCTGACGCAACCGGCCATCGACCGGGCGTTGCCGGCCGACACGCTACGAAAGGTCGCTAAAAAATATCTCGATAAGATCGAAGTCGTTTCCGACGTGGGAACAGCGGTGCGCCACGCCATCGACACAACGGCGCCCGAAGATGCCGTTTGTATCGCCGGTTCCCTCTATCTGGTGGGCGATGCCAAAAAGGCGCTGGGCCAATAAAATCGCCAGGCGATTTTATGTGACGCGACTGCGTCGCTCTGAAACCGTCGCGAAGACACAGGTCGAGTTGAGAGGAAGTATTCACAATAAAAAAACGCTATCGCGCTTGATGAATCGAGGAGCGGATTTTTTCCGGCCTTGACTTGCCGATGACGATAAGATAGTCGAACAGCTATCACATATATGCAAAATCAGTTTTGCGCCCGTAGCTCAGGGGATAGAGCGTCAGCCTCCGGAGCTGAAAGCCGCTGGTTCAAATCCAGCCGGGCGTACCAAATAAAGAAAAGGGCTTAGATGACAATCTGAGCCCTTTCTTTTTGCCTAGTTTTTTACTCCCCCACACAATCCCCCACAAGCACAAAGGGCCACACGATGCGAGGCCCTTTGTTTGACAGATATGACTGGTTTTAACTGCGGTAATGATAGAGCGTGCTATGCTCGAAACGGTGTTAAAGCAACAAAAAAAGGCAGGGCTAATTACGGCCCTGCCTTTAAATGTTATGCTTCTAAAGTCTGTTCTATTTCTTAAATCTTCGCCTCAGTCCAGCCAGTCCGATAAGGGCTGTGCCCAAGAGGAGCATAGTTGCTGGTTCGGGAACGGATCTTGTTAATTCTACTGTATCAATAAAGCCACCGAAGGTGTTATCGTTTCCTGTGGCATGAAATCCAATACCCCAAAAATCAGTAGATGGAGCATATAATTGAACTGAAAATTGTACCCATTTGTCGATTACAGAATCTCATGCCATCTGCAATGAGAACAACATTATCACCACTCTTGAAAACAACATTTATGCCGTTGTCATAGCGGCTATCAGTTCTTGGTCGATACCAAAATGATAAGTCATAATACCCCTCTGTAAGCCATACTTCTTGAACCATTCCGCTATTGCTGTCACCAGGAAATTCATCAGTGTCACCATGGCTATCGAGTTCAACATAATGGTTTCCCGAATGAGCTTTCACGATGGTATTTTTTTGGATTTCAATACCTGGACCGTTATAAGTGCCCCAATTGTTGATGGTTGTGTAGACATCCCAGGTGCTATTGCCAGAATCGCCTAAGTTGTCAAGAAGGATTCCCTTCTCAATACCTACAAAAGGACCCGTTGTCGTTTCAAAATCACCATTCTCTATTAGGTTCGCAGATGCGGTACCCGTTCCGACAACCAATAAAAAGACACTGGCTAAAATTAAAAATTTTTTCATTTGCACACTCCCTATATATTTAAATAAAAAAGGTGTCGTTAATGAGCAATCGCTCCAATGAGCTATAAGGGAATGCATGCAAAAACCATGCAACATAGAGAAATTTTTTTCAACCTAATAAATACAGATAGTTAAATGTAGTTTGGAGTTAACTTGTAACCTTGGTATGTAATTTATTACATATGTTTTTGGGAAGTTTTTTACATAATAGGAAGGTTATTACATAATTAGCGTTAGGTGAATATGGCCTTCGGGTTAAAATAAGATGAAATGATATGTGGTGCTGTATTTATAGGTAGCACCGTAATCGATCAATGCCAAGCCGAGGCACGCCCAAATGAAAGCTCGTGCCCCATCTCTGGAAACCGGGTTGCGGGCCATCAGCGACATATGCCGAACTAACCCGCCAACCATGCTTCTGCTTCTGCCTTTTGGTCCCTATTGAAAGCCTTTATCTCTAAACCCGGGTACAAAATCCCCTCAAGTTCACTTACTTTCTTTAACCAAGTCTTATCCGTCAATACCGCTGCCCGGTCAAATTTATTGATAAGCCCGAACATGGCGGGAAGGCGAGAAAATTCAATACCAATGGCACCGAGTGACGGGAGATGAAAGTCGATAATGTCATACAGCATTTTGCCATTTTCAATATTCTTCGACTTGCTGACAAATTCGTCCAAGGCAATTTTCATATCTTCAGCATTTAACTTGCCACGCATCTCGATATCTAAGCGGTTTGTGCCATTTTGTGTAATTTTAAACATAAAAAGTCCGATTCATGGGTATCTGTGGTCAAAACAAGCCTCATCCTCAAGGCATCCACTATCCAGCGCCATGGGAGCTCGTTTTTCGGGGTTTTTATACCCATAGCCCTATTTTAAAATTCGTCTTTTTTTCGATTATAATGATATTAAGGGCTGTTTTGGCGAGCTTTTCAATTTGAGCAAAAATCTCAAATTGACTTATAAATTCATCCGTTGACACGCCTCCTGCCTGGTAATCTTCTATCAATCGCTCAGCGTCAACCGCTTCTTCTTCTAGTTGCTTAATCGCCTTTTCAGCTTTTTTCATTTAACACCCTCCTTGCCTTTTTGATTTCACGGAACAACTTAAGCTGTGCCCGCTTCAATCGGATCATTTCGGGTGTGATATCTGACATTTTAAGTTCCACCGCTCGGGCGATGTCCAATTTTAGAATTGCCTTTTTAACATAACTGTCAGATAGGTTTTCTGACCGCTTCATCATTCCCCCTTAGCGCCTGGGATAAATCCCTAAATAGTCCGGACGCTTTTTGGCATACATGACGGTCCGAGTTGTGGCGCTTGTATATCCTTCAAGTCTTTCGACCTTGGCATTTAGCCTGCCGATCTCCTTTCCAAGCATCTCGATATATTACCTATACCATTTTCTCTTTTGTTTGGGCTTATTTATCTTACTATGCTTTACCCGATACTGGCAACAGCGGGTCGATCATTGGGTAATTTATTATACAATATGAAACAAAGTTCCACTCTATTATGTAAAATATTTCACAACCGACCCTGTTCAATTAACCGCTATTCTGCTTAACTATTTGATAATAATATATAATATATCTTATTCGGTCTTGCGCACGATTCTTGCATGCTGTAACCTCAAGATATATCTAATAGATAATCCATTTATACACAGCCAAAATCATGCGCTCAGACATTTTAGCAGATAACGGCGGCCGGCGCTGCGGTGCGGATCGCCGGCAGTTTTCATATGCGATTCACATTCCGGAACGTCGAACCGGGAAAGATCGAAGAGACGGGGCGGACCGACGGCGAAGCAGTCGCCGCCTGCAAGAAAAATTCTGAAGATAATTCTACCTGAACCGGAGTACAAGCAGATGAACTGGATGATTACGATGAATATCTTTAAGAAGCAAAACCTGGAAGATAAACGCGACCACAAAGAGAGAAGAGACCAGCTTTACAATCTAGACTATTTCTGTGACGGAGGCATTGAGAGACGTACCGGTAAAGATCGACGCGCCTTAAAGAGTGACCGTCGGAGTTGAAAAGCCTAACATAGACTTCAGTAATCAAAGGCCGGCCCTTACAAAGGGCCGGCCTTTTTTTATTCCCTCATGCCCCATCCATTGCACAAACATACCTGGCTTTATTTTTTAATCGAAACCTGGTATATAGTTCATTCGTGCCTAATCCACCGTGACCTAGCATTTGTTCGGACAACCAAATCGTATGATGAGGTCCCCATGAGCGCATTGTTTGATACGACGGCTAAGATGCAAAAACGTACCGAAGAGCGCAAGTTTTATGCGATTCCGATCGAGTTCTTAGCGCGGGGCTTTGTCCACAACGGCACGCTGCTGAACATCAGTCCCGGGGGCGCCTTCGTTGAGTATGAGGAGGTGTTCAAAGTCGGTGAGCAGATGTCGCTGTCGATCCCTTTCACGAAAACCAAAAAACACCTGAACATCACCGCTGAGGTAATCCGTAACAATCCCCAGGGTTTCGCCGTCAAGTTTCTGAAAAAGGCCCAGCAAATGTGGGCGTCTACGAATTAAAAGCCGATTACCAGAAGAACGCCAAATTACATCACGGCGCTTATCGGTCAAAAGCTTGCGATATAAAGGGGTCTGCTGCGACTAATTCCCGATCGTAGCGTTGCAAGGCTCTTTTCAAACGCATCTTGCCTGCTGCAGATCTCCGCTGTTTTATCCACCCGCGCCTTGCTTCAATCGACGACCCAACATGCCGCCCAAAATAGCCAGGCATTCGGCATCCAGGTAGGCTTCGGCCCGTTGTTCGAACAAGACCGAGCATTGGGCCGGGAAATCCTCGTCCCGATCGTTGAACAGAAGTAAAAGCGGCACACGGGCCAGGGGGGCGAAGCGCATACTGACATCGTAGGCCAGGTCCATTGCTGGTGCCTGACCGCCGAGCTGTTTGCTCGCGACAGCCAGCGCCTCTTTGCGACCGGCAAAATGCTCGGCAATCGGCTGTTCGACTTCGTGAGCAAAATATTTGGTCAACGGTCCGGAATTTTTCAAGTCTCTAAAAGATCTCCAGTCACTGCCTTCGGGCTGGTTTGCCGGGCATAACAGAACGTATTTGAATAAAACAATGCAGGTGTCGAACGATGGCCGCTGACCGGAAAGCCCGGTAATGCCCTGCGGCCCGAGGGTGTAGGATCGATTGAAAAGTGAAATAACGAGCTTGTCCTGGTCCGTCTCGGCACCCAGCTTGGATGCCAAACTCGGCAGATCCAGGGCTTTGATCTGATTCAAATAGTGCTCATAGGTTTCTTCGAACACCCGGGACGCTTCCGGCATATCTTCCTCCTATAAAATCGTTTCACGATTTTACGGCAGTAATAGCATGTGTTCAGGGCTGCGTGATTCGTTTTCAGCAGTCACCCGGATGGCCCGCCGGCCCTTGACCGGACACTCGTGCTCACACACGCCGCATCCGATGCATCGTTGGGGCTCCACCCAGGGGCGCTGAAGCCGAATTTCGATCGTCAACCCCTGGCCGGCCGAAGGCATTGTTTCCCACACCGGCGATGATGCCAGCACAAGGCCGTCATTTGTATTTTCGACGATTTTGCGCCGGGTTGTCTCCGCTTGGCCGACGATACGGCCGTAGTAATCGCCCGTAGCAAACTGGCCGGGCATCAGTATCCCGGTTGTCAATTGAATGAGGTTTTTATCAGCCTGCTTCACGACCAGCGGGGCATCCGTCCGGATCGGGTTGAAATGCACCCGGGTATAGATGGCCTTGGGGCTGACCGGGCAATTCTCCTGGCACACAATACAAGGACGATCCATTGCCCAGGGCAGGCAGCGTCCCCGATCCACGAAAGCGGTTCCGATTCTAATGGGACCGCCACTCGCAAAACGGCCGCGACCCAATCGTTCGTTAAGGTCCAGGGGCCGAATTGCCGCGGTTGGGCATACATGGCCGCATGCAATACAGTTGACCTGACAGCCGCTGGATCCGATTCGAAAATTCAACACCGGCGTCCACAGGCTTTCCAGCCCTCCGGTCAGTCCGTCCGGCTGGATCACATTGGTCGGACAGATGCGCATGCACTGCCCGCACTTGGTGCAGCGGGACAAAAAGTCCGCTTCGGTCAGCGCCCCCGGCGGTCGCACCAGATCCGGGTGCCAGTTGGCGCCGGCGGCACCGCTCAACCGCAACCATGAAACCACCACCGATCCGGCCACGAACGCGGTCATAAATTCCCGTTTGTTCATATCCGGCGCAACCACTTCCCCGGCAGGCGAGGCTGCGTGTGGTACCCGACGAGCCCGTGATGACAGTCATCAATACAGTTCAGGCACAAAACACATTCGCTGATTCGGATTTGGCTTGCGGGTTGGCAGGCACCTTCGCAGTGCTTTTCACATATCCGGCAATCCTTGCAGGCATTGGCCTGCTTGCCAACCCGCCAGACAGCCCAGCGCCCGAGGAAGCCCAAAAGCGCACCCAAAGGACAGACAAAACGACAATAAAAGCGCGGAATCCACAAGTTCATACAGACCGCCGCTCCAAAAAGAGTGCCGATCAGCCAGGCCCCTTCATACGAGCGGGGGGCAGCCGCACTTTGTATTATCCCGTGGTCCACAAGCGGCAACAACGCCAGGTTGATGGAGCGGTACATCAAGGGCAGCGGATCCAAGAGTCCGGTCTGCAAGGATGCGACCAGGACCCTTTCCCCTTTGAAAATGATTCCCAGCAGCAGCCATAAAAGCCACAGGCCGACAACCGGCCGGATCATCTTTTTATAGTTCGCAACCCATTTCATCGCAACCGCCAGGATACCAGCCACCAAAACCAAGACGCCCCCAAGTACAAAGGCAGTGGTCTCACGCCAAGGAACCCCCATGAGCCATGACAAGAACTCCCCGATGGCACCACTCAGCAGAAAAACCAGCAGCCAGTATTTGAGTGCCTGACCACGGCGATAAAGATTGGCGTTTAGTTTGGTTTTCAGAGACTGTCGGCGGTTGTGCAAGAAGCCGGTCAGCTGGTGCAGCGCTCCAAACGGGCAGATCCAGCCGCAGAAAAAGCGCCCCAGTAGGATCGACAGAACCATTGTGGCCAGGCCCCACAACAGGCCGGCATACAAAGTGCCGGTCGCCAGCAGCGTCCCCAGTCCCACGAGGGGATCGAGCTGCATCAACCAATTCACGGGCCACCCCCTGAGCTGCCATACGTTTTCACCCAGGGTCATGACCACACAGAACCACAGAAAAACAATCAAGAAAAAGATCTGGCTGATACGTCTGACGGTTGTAATCCGCATGTTCAACTTTCAGTTTCCACTTGGGGTGCCAGTTGTCGGTAATCGGCTGTCCCAAGGCCGGCCGCAGCGGCCTTGGCGATATACGGTAACGCGTGACTGTCCTTTTCAAGCAGGGTGGCGCCAAAAGCGTCGGCCGCGACACCGTCGGTACTCACGATCATGGTCTGGGTCGGCTTCAGGTCTGAAAGCGATCCACCGGTGGGACCGTTGGTCATCATGCTGACCGTCCCATCCAGAATGACCAGGGTCGGCCGGACCATCATGGCCAGCTCCGTGATAATCGTATGGATGTCCTGGTGAAAAATATTGCGCCGGCCGCCCAGCAGGCCGTACCAGTTTTTTAAGGTCATCGAAGCCCCGGAACGATGGTGATCCTTGACCGGAGCCATTCCGATCAAGCGGTCGATTTTGGTCAGAGGCTGATATAAAACAGGCCAGGCCTTGATCAAGCGGCCGCCAGCAACCGTCACCGGCGCGAAGTACTGCGCCTTGGGCAGAATGACGTCAGCGCCTGCGAAACGAGCCGCCCGTTCGATACCGGTCAATTGAAAACAGCTGACCGGATCGTTGATGGGATTGTCGGTCACCATTACCCGGGCGGCCCCTGCCCGGTAACATAGGCGCACAACTTCTTCGACCAGATCCGGGTGCGTGGTCGCGCCCAGTAAAGGCGGTGAGGCAAAGGCGGCATTGACTTTCAACAGCACCCGGTCACCGGATTTGACAAACTGCTCCAAGCCACCAAGGGCCTTGAATGCCCGCTGCACGGTCTGCTTGCGATCCGCGCCTCTGACAATGCTCATCCGGGGTGTAATCGCCGGAATCGAAAAGTCAGGTAATTTCAATTCGGCCTTGGCAGCTGTCGGCCGTTGCGGCCCGTGGGTATCGTGGAACCACCACCCGGCCAGGCCGGCCCCGGTCGCCAGCAGGCCGGCTTTGCAGCAGCGCGCTAAAAAGCGTCGCCGGTTCAGGGTGTCGTCCTGGCGATTATTCTCCACTTGCGATCCCTTTCAAGGTTTGCGCCAAGCGCAAGGCCAGATCCACGGCGGTCGATCGATCCATGGCTTCATGCACGCCGGCGACAAAAGGGCCGACCGTAAAAACGATGTCAAAGGTGTCCATAATCTCGATGACCTGGGCTTCAGGCAGGGATGGCTCCGGATCGAGCGCCCGGCCACCGTACGTCAATAGAAAGGTGCCAAAGGCCTCGGCCAAAGCCTGGGCCGCTTGTTCGGTCGGTCTTTGGGACACAAACGCTGTCACTTCGTTGCCATCCAAAACATAGGCAACCGTGACAACCCGATCCAACATTTCAAAACCAAACGCATTGGCCGGTATCACGGTTAGGCTGTCCGGGTCACGGCCGGTTGGCGGGAACCATTCCAGGCCGATCGATGTTGCGCCTGACGACAGGCTCTGGCCGCCATCAGGCTGACGGCCACAGCGTGCATCATTTGATCCGCTTGTTCGGAGGACAAGGCCGCAATAATTTCAATGTATAAGGCCCCATGGGCCGCAAAAAGAGCATTATCGGTCCGATAGGCCAGGGGCAGTCCTGCTACCGGCCGGGCATCCTCACGCCGCTGACTGCTATAGACGGCAAAGGCATTGAGCCCGGTTCCCATGTCATAAACAAAGACCTCCAACCACAACTCCGGTTGGTCCGTTGCGACCAGACGCTGGGATGTAAGCCCGACAAAACCGGCCGACAGGTACAATTCGGCCTGACCGTTGATCTTTTCATACAGGTTCGCGGAATCGAACCGCTCCGCGGGCGTCATCACGGCCAGGCCGGCCGGAAGCGCATCGAGCAAATCGGCCGGCGCCACCGGAAGCTCTTGGGTCACATGGACCTCGGATCGCAGGGCAACGACAGCCGGATTAAACTGATCCTGCTGCCACCAAACCCGCAGACCGATCAAAACCAGGATCGCCAGAATACCGACACCCAGAGAGACTTCCCGTTTACCCGCCTTGCGAGAATTGTTTTCATGCTTTCCAGGTACCACAAAAATGACGATCTTTAAAACCTTTTAGCGATCGACCACCTTGATTTCCAACGCGATGTTGCCCCGACCGCACATTGCCTCCCCATCGAAACAACCGATCCGCTTGAAAATCGCTCAATTTAGGTGTAGTAAAGGCATAGAAATTTTAGCCCAAGAGCGACATCGTCGCGCTACATAAAATCGTTACACGATTTTATCTGGAGAATAAAATGCCGATCTATGAATACGAACATGTAGACGCCCCTTGTGCGCTGGGGCAAATCTTTGAGTTGCGACAAGCACTAACGACAAACAGTTGCGCCGGTGTCCGGAATGCAAGCAGCCGGTTCGCAAACTCATTTCCCGCGTTGGTATCAGCACCCCCAAAACCAACGGCGAACTACGCGACCTCGGTTTCACCAAACTGGTCAAGCGCGAAGACGGCGTGTACGAAAATGTCACGGCCCGCGACGGCGACAGCCGCTATGTTCATCGTGACAAGCCGGAAACCTTGCCGAATATCAAAAAAACGATCTCCGAATAAAATCGCTGCGCGATTTTATATGACGCGACGGTGTCGCTCCAAAAACACACCTTCCAACAACCATACGCCCGCCCCTGTTCGAAATGTAAACATTAAAAACTTACATAATATACATTAAAATTTACATTGACATTTACATTTTGTCCGATTATGGTGGTTTTCAGGGGATCTTTTTTTAAAGGACGAGCAGCGCGGGATGAATTAAAATTCGGAGCGACAACGTCGCGTTCCTATAAAATCGTTTTAACCACGATTTTATTTGGAGGCAACCATGCGTGTACCGTTAACCTCGAAACAAAAAAAATTGCTCGATTACTTGCAACGCGAAATCGGCCGCAGGGGTGTTGCGCCCAGCCTGCGCCAGGCCGCCCTCGATCTGGGTGTCAGCCACGCCGCCATTGCCCAGAGTTTGAAAGCATTGGAAACCAAGGGGTATGTCAAGCGCAAGGGGCGTTACAGCCGTACCATCTATCTTCTGAATCGTGCCAGTGAACCTGCCGCGCCCCAACGCTGGCGTGAAATTCCGATTATCGGGCGGGTCACGGCCGGCCTTCCCATGTACGCCCAGGAAGAATGGGACGGCAGCGTCGTCCTCGACACGGCCGTTTATCGCGGACAAAATCTTTTTGCCCTGCACGTCAAGGGCGACTCGATGACCGGCGCCGGAATTTTAAACGGAGACCTGGCGATCTGTGAACCCCGCCAGTATGCCAGCAACGGTGAAATTGTGGTGGCCCTCATCGGCAACGAAGAGGCAACGGTCAAACGCTTTTGGCTGCACGGGGACCATATCGAGCTGCGCCCTGAAAATCCCCGCTACCCGGTCATGCGGTATGCTTTCAGCGAAGTTCTCATTCAAGGCAAAGTCATCGGAATCCATCGCGGGCCGGACATCATGGCCCGAATGTAAACCATTGTTTTTCAACCGGCCCAATGAGGCTGTGTCAGAGTGTTCAATTTGATTCCATATCAAGGAAGGCGAAAATTTCAACCGGAGGAATACATTGCGTATTTTGAGGATTGAAATTTGAGCCTGACGCCGAGATGGGGGCAAAGGGGGCATTATGGCACCGCCTCAAAGGATTTGACGATCGTATCAATATGCTTAATACCACTTCCCTTTCCCATGACACGCCTCCGGTGTGCCACTTGCAGGTCGGCACCAGCGGCTATTCGTACGCGGAGTGGATCGATGCCGGTTTTTACGCACCGGACACGAAAGCCCGGCACGATGCTGTCCCATTATGCCCGGCATTTCCCTATCACCGAACTGAACTTCACCTGGTATCAGATGCCCAAAGCGCAATCCCTTGAACGCATGTGCCGGCACGTATCGGATCGTTTCTGTTTTGCCGTTAAACTGAATCGCACCCTGACCCATGAAATCGACCCGGACCAGTGGCGCAGCCACGTTACCCAATACCGGGACGGCATCGCCCCCTTGGCCCAATCCGGCCAACTGGCAGCGGTTTTGGTGCAGTTTCCACCCGCTTTTCATCGGGCAACGGAAAACCGCCGTTATCTGGCGGCCCTCCTGGACGCCCTTCAGGGGTTACCTCTGGCAGTGGAGTTTCGCCATGCCTCCTGGGCCGTCGACCGGGTGTATACCGAACTTACCCAACGTCAGGTAACCCTTGTGGCCGTCGACACACCGGCCCTACCATACCTGTTTCCACAGCTCGATGTAATCACCAACCCGGATTTTTTCTACATCCGTTTTCATGGCCGTAATACCAACGGATGGCGTTCAGGCAACATGCAAAAACAGTTTAACTACGACTACCGTGATACGGAACTGGTCGAATGGATCGATGCCCGGATCGAACCCATGGCCCGCCGAACCCATCGCGGCCTGATCTTTTTCAACAACCATGTTCGGGCGCAAGCCCCCCGCAATGCCGAACAGTTGATCGGACACTTGGTTGCCAGGGGATTGACGGTGGATCGTCTCGATCCAGACGCGGAGACCCTTTTTCCATCGGTACCATGAAACGCAATCGCTCGATTATCCATCTTAACATCGCCGATTTTGCCGTGGCCGTGGAGCGTGCCGTCGACAGCCGGCTGCGCGCCCGCCCGGTTATCATTGCCCCCCAAGGCCACGCGCGCGCCGCTGTATATGACATGAGCGAAGAGGCTTACCAGGCCGGGGTCCGCAAACGCATGCTTCTCCGGCGGGCCCGCCGCCTCTGCCGGGACGCCTGCATCCTGCCACCCCATCCTGATCGGTATGAACGTGCCATGCAGGCCCTGCTGAAAAAAACACGGCCCTATTCGCCCCTGATTGAAACCGGCGAGGACGATGGACACCTTTTTGTGGACGCCACCGGAACCGTGCGCCTCTTCGGACCACCGGTCGATGTGGCCTGGCGCCTGAGCCGACAGATCCGCACCGATCTCGGTTTTGATCCGATCTGGTCGCTGGCCCCCAACAAGCTGATCGCCAAAGTGGCCAGCCGTCTTGTAAAACCGACGGGCGAATATGTGGTCGCGGCCGGTGAGGAAGAACCGTTTTTAGCGCCTTTGCCGCTCTGGATGCTGCCCGGTATCGAACATCACGACCTGCTTGACCTGCAGGCACTTAACCTTACGCGGGCCGCCCAGGTCAGCGCCCTCAGCCTGGAACAGTTGCAGGTGCCCTTCGGGAAGCGCGCCCGGCTACTCTATGAAGCGGTACGCGGTATCGATCCCTCGCCGGTTTTACCCGTGGCCCAAAAACCGCCGGTTGTCCGTGTTGATCATGAATTCGCCGAAGATACCAACACGGTTGCGGCGCTGGAAGGCGCGCTGTATGGTCTGATCGAGCAGGTTGGCGCCCAGCTGCGGCATCGCCGCCTTGCCACCCGGCGCTTGCGCATCGTCCTCGACTACACCGACGGCCTGCGACACACCCGTCACGCCGCTGTTCGCACAGCCACGGCCAATGATCTGGCCCTCTTCGAGCGGGCCCGAAAGTTGCTTTCACGGGCCTGGATCCGTCGGGTCCGCATCCGGCACCTGCGTCTGATCTGTGACCGCCTGGTTTTTCCGCCGGCGCAACTGGAACTCTTTGCGGACCAACGCCGGCAGCAACAAAAACACGACAACCTCGTTGTCGCCATCGACCGCATCCGGGCCTGTTTCGGCCATGATGCCGTCCGCATGGGCCGAACGCTGGCCGTGGCAAATCTTCTTGCCCGGATAAACCGATCTATCGCGTATGGTTATGATTCCACTAACCGTTCGATCCCATTACTCCTTGATGTGGGGCGTCCCCTCGATTCGACGCCTCTGCCGCGCCGCCCGGCGAATGGGCTATGACCGCCTGGCGCTGACCGACACCGACAATCTTTACGGGTTGTGGCCTTTTCTAAAAGCATGCCGCCAGGAAGGGCTGCGCCCCTTGATCGGGGCCGAGGTCACCGACCCGGGCTCTGGTCAACGGGCCGTCTGTCTGGTGGAGAACGACACCGGCTACCGCAATCTCTGCCGCTTGCTGACCCGCCGGCATTGCGACACCGCTTTTGACCTGGATGAAACCCTTCCAAGCCTGGCGCGCGGCCTGGTCGTGTTGACCCGAGATGCCGATCTGCTTCAGCAATGGCACGCCGCCGGGGTTTATGTGGCCGCCGCCCTGCCGCGCCGACCGTTGCCGTCCGGGCATCGGCTCTGCCGCACAGCCAAGGCCCTGCAAGTTCCCCTGGTGGCAACACCCGGCTCCTTTTTCTTAACACCCGCCGATGCCCGAATTCACCGTCTGCTGCGCGCCATCGCTGGCAACACCTCGTTGGCACGCCTGGCCCCGCGGGAAGTCGCTCCCCCTGATGCCTGGTTGGCCGATCCCGAAGAATATCGACACCGTTTTGCGATCTGCCCCGCTGCGCTGCATGCCACCCACGCTTTGGCCGAACGGCTAACTTTCCGAGGGCCGCACTTCGGACTGGTCATGCCGTCCCGGCACGAGCCGAGCGGGCGCAGTGCCGCCGAAGCCTTGCGCGCCGCGGCCTACGCCGGTGCCTAGCCAACGCTACGGCAACGAACTGCCCGAAACCGTCGTCGACCGGCTGGAGCACGAGCTGCACACGATCGCGACCATGGGTTTTTGCGACTATTTTTTGATCGTTCGTGACATCGTTACCCGCAGCCCGCGTACCTGCGGCCGGGGGTCAGGCGCAGCCTCCCTGGTGGCCTACTGCCTTGCGATCACGAATGTTTGCCCGCTCAAGCACAACCTCTATTTTGAACGCTTTCTAAATCCGGGCCGCACGGATCCGCCTGACATCGATGTCGATTTCGCCTGGGACGAACGCGATGATGTTCTGCAGACGGTTTTGGATCAGTACCGCGGGCACGCCGCCCTGGTCGCCAACCATGTCTCTTTCCAGCCCCGTATGGCGCTGCGGGAAATTGCCCGGGTCTTCGGGCTGACCGACGGCGAAATCGGTCGTGTCGCCAAACGCCTGCCCCGGTTCTGGCGGGCCGCTGAAGCGGACGGCGGGCTTTTGGAGCACCTGCGCCGACACCCCACCGCCCGGGCCTTGAGCTTCCCGCCGCCCTGGCCGGAAATCATCCAGGCGGCCCAGCAAATTGTCGGCCTTCCGCGTCATCTTTCCGTGCACCCCGGCGGCGTCGTGATCACACCCGCACCGATTGACACCTATGTTCCGGTCGAGCAGGCCCCCAAAGGCGTCCCGATCATCCAATGGGAAAAAGACGCGACCGAGGAAGCCGGTCTGGTCAAAATAGACCTGTTGGGCAATCGCAGTTTAGGGGTCATTCGCGATACGGTCCAAAATCTTCACACCAACAACATTCCTTTCGACGAATTCCGTTGGGAACCGGAAGATGACTTTGCCACCCAGGAAGCGGTGGCCCAGGGCCATACCATGGGCTGCTTTTACATTGAAAGCCCGGCCATGCGCCTTTTACAACAAAAGGCCGGCGTGGGCGATTTCGAGCACCTGGTCATCCACAGCAGTATCATTCGGCCCGCGGCCAACGAATTCATTCGGGAATACCTGCGCCGCCTGCATGGTGGCGCCTGGAACCCGATTCATCCGCTTCTGATGGATGTACTGGATGAAACCTTCGGCATCATGGTCTATCAGGAAGATGTATCCCGGGCGGCGGTGGCCCTGGCCGGTTTTTCACATGCAGAAGCCGACGGCTTGCGAAAAATTCTGTCGAAAAAGGATCGCCACTATCATCTGCGTGATTGGCGGGCGCGGTTTTTTGCCGGAGCTCGCCATCGCGGCGTGGCGCCGGCCCAGGTCGAAGCTGTCTGGGATATGATCATGAGTTTTTCCGGGTATTCCTTTTGTAAGCCCCACAGCGCATCATACGCTCGGGTCTCCTTTCAGGCCGCCTATTTGAAGGTCCACTTTCCAGCTGAATTCATGGCGGCCGTCATCAGCAACCGCGGCGGGTTCTACAGCACCTTTGCCTATGTTTCGGAAGCCCGCCGCATGGGGTTGACGATTTTGCCCCCCGCCGTCAATGCCAGCGAAATACAGTGGCAGGGAAGCGGAGACACCCTGCGTGTGGGCCTGCTGGCCATCAAGGATCTCGCCACTGCCACGCAGAAACGGATTGTGGCCCAACGCCGCCAGGGCGCGTATCTCGACCTAGACGACTTTCTTGACCGCATCCGACCGGACGAGTCCGAGGCCCGCGCGTTGATTCACTGCGGCGCGCTGGACGCGTTTGCGTCGGATGGGAAGCGGGCCTCTCTGCTGTGGCACTTGGCCCGGTGGCAACGCGCCACCGCACGTCCGATTGAACGCCGGTTGCCTTTTGTCGCTGAAACAGCTGCCGCACCGTGCCCTCCCCTGCCGCCGGACGACGAGCGCCAGCGCTTGCGGCATCAATTTGCGGTCCTCGGTTTTCTGTGCGACTGTCACCCCATTGAACTGTATGCCGAAACCCTGGGTTCGTGCGGCCGGGTCCAAACCGATCAGCTGGGACGTTTTGTGGGCCGGCAGGTTCGTGTGGCCGGCTGGTTGCTCACAGGCAAAGTCGTCCGCACGCAAAACGGTGATGCCATGCAGTTTTTGACGTTTGAGGATGAGTGTGGAAGGGTCGAGACAACTTTTTTCCCGCGGGCCTATCGCCGTTTCTGTCACCTGCTTGACTACAACCGCCCGTATGTTCTGCACGGGCGGGTCGAACAGGACTGGGGAGCGATCACGCTGACCGTGGATCGTGTTGACCCAGCCTGAGGGGCTTGTTTGCGGCGTTATCGGGGGTTCGCGGTAGCATGTGCTACAGCTTCATCCCCTCTGGCCTTGCAAACAAACCCCTCAGGCTGGGTCAACGAGTCATCTACCGCCCATTCAAAAATGGCCCTTTCACGCGATTGCGGCGTTGGGCGCCATGATTTGAATCCTCAAAATAGCGTGCTATTTTGATAAGTTAAATCGTTTCGTCTATAGTGGTTGTCAAAATAACGTTCCGAGCGGGGTGAGCGGTGCCCTATTTTTTTTTAAAAGGCATATCATTATGAATCGGCACCGCTAGCGTAGTGCCCTGCCGGATTGATGATGTTTCCACGGCCTTATTTTACTACCATCCGGCCTTTGTTCATCACCCAGCCAGCGGGCACAGGACAAGGCTTGTTTTGATATGCCTTTTAAAAAAATTTAGGGCACCGCTCACAGCCTAGCTATTTGGGAACATGTTTATGACAACGGCTATGAGGCCAAAATCACACAAAGAAGACCCGTTTATTAATGCAAGTCTTCGATCCAGTCGCAGATTTGATCGACCGCCGGCACCGTTATGCTCAAGGGTCGTCCTTGCAGGCTGTCTAAGAACAAGGCTTGCTGGTAAGGGATGCTGGCCACGATATTTTCTGCTGCCAGATGCCGACGCATCTCGGCTTCGATTTCGGGTGCCGATTTATTTAGGACGAAACCAATCGCAGCGCCCGCCTGCAGAGCCATGGCCTGCATTTGATCGGCCAACCGAAATGATTCATAGGTGGGATCCACAACGCCGATGATCGCATCACACGCGCCATCGACCCTGCGACCGAAATGTTCGACACCGGCTTCAGTATCGACAATGACCACCTCGTTGGGGTTTAACCGCAGCTTGCGCAACACCATCTTTGACAAGGCCCCCATGGAGCAGGCGCACCCCTCTCCGAAATTCTGGATTTTGCCGATAACCAGCAATCGCACCCCATCGACTTCGGAGAATACAGTCAGCCGGCAACTGATCGATAGATTCCGCTTTGAATACAGGATGTTGTGGTCCCTGGGGAAAGACCTGGGACAGGGTCTGTTTAAAGGCCTGCTTACCGCCCAGACAGTCCATTAGCGGCTCCGGACCATCGACGCCAACCAGGCGCTGCACGCCTAAATTGGACTCGTCTGCATCCATCAGCAAAACGTTTTCGCCCTCGCACTTGCAAAGCGCGGGTCAGCAACGCTGTCAAGGTACTCTTGCCGCTGCCCCCCTTACCGGAAATCAGGACTTTCATGATGCGTCTCCCTTTATCCCGACGATTCGTGCCCGAATACCTGTGTGCTGACCGCACGTGAATTCGGCTACCGATTACTCTTACCATGGAATATATATCCGTTTCAAAGTTTAGCCAGGCCCAGAATGCACAAAACCACACTATATATGGTATCGTTTATAGCTTGACACACAAGATATAAAGTTTTATGATTGCCCTGACACGATTTGGCCATAAAATCAACATAGGAACATTTTATCATGGACAAAGGCGGCAGGCGAATCGGCAACGATCGCCGACAAAACAACCTTGATATTATTCCAGATCGACGCGGTGGTCAGGAACGCCGTGGCGAAAGCGACCGTCGTACCGGCCTCGAACGTCGCAGCCCCTTGGGCTTCAGAGTCCTGGCCGGCATGGATCGCCGGGAAACTTCAAAAATGGGGGCGCTGGATAATTGCCGCCATTCCTTGATGCGTGTCCGCATCGGTGTTGAACGTCCCTTCTGCGCAGAAACCCGCCTTGAAAACTTGGCAAATCTTACTGCCCATCAATGCAACAATAACAAATCAAACTTAAACCCATACAGCCCTCACGTCCTTCTAGAGGCCAGCAGGCGAATCGCCATTCCCCATAATTGCGACAACATCATTCCGGCCAGCATTAAAAAGCATCCCCACATTCCACGGGGCGTCAATGTTTCGCCCAGGACCACCCAGCCACCCAAGGCTGCGAAGACAGCCTCGAGGCTCAAAAGGATCGCGGCATGCGCCGGATGGGCATGCCGCTGCGCAACCACCTGGAGCGTGTAAGCAACGCCCAACGGATAAAACCCCGCCATATAAAATCGGTAGTGCTGCCTGATAAAGCCCTTCAAGGGTGATGACCTCCAGACAGGCGGCTGTCAACAAACTCAAAACGGAACAGGCGGCATACTGGCAGACAGCCAGTTTGGCCGCTTGCATGCGCGGAGACAACCACGCGAGAATCAAAACGTGGCCGGCCCAGAAAAAGGCGCCGATCAATTCGAGTAAATCACCAAAAGCAATCGTGAAGTCCGTCGGTGATACTCAACAGATATAACCCGGCAGCTGCTAACAGGGCCCCCAACCAAGTGCCGGCGTTGGTACGCTGGTGAACGAATAGCCCCAGGATTGGAACAATAACAACGTATAGCCCGGTGATAAAGCCTGCATTGCCGGCAGTTGTATATACAAGACCCACTTGCTGTAAAGACGCACCCGCAAAAAGGGCCAGGCCCGCCAAGCCACCCCCGATTGCAACCATTTTTAAATCGGTCTCCCTTTTGCGAATCCCCATTGTTCTCGTTCCCGCGTTGGCCCTATCAGCAGCGGCAGGAGGACCAAGCAGCCCAATGCAAAACGGACACCATTGAAGGTAAACGGTCCTACATACGCCATACCGATGCGCTGGGCCACGAAGGCAAAGCCCCAAATAATGGCGGTCGACAGCAGCAAGACATCTGATTTGACCGTCAATCTATTCATTTCGAAAACTCGCTGTCATCCTAACCTTAGAACATTGCACGCACATTTACTTTTTTGATATTTCCCGCGTCGAAGCGTCGACAATAAAATGCCGCAAAAGCAAAAGCCGTGGTAAAGGCCGGTGATATTGAATTTAAAACATGGGTCGCCCTGCGGCTGTGCTCCACGACAAAATCCATCACCAGTTCTCGCCGTGGGTGTGTAAAAGCTGGGCACGGATACCGGGCGTCAGGTATGTGGTAAAACGCGCGGGATCGAGACGCTTGACCAGCCGGTGGGCAGCCCCGATAAAATAACGGCGCTGATACTTCCTTATCTCCGCCAATGCCAGCGACCTGAAATTGAAGCTGTTGTGACAGAACAATTGGGTCTGCATGCCAACAATCGAGCAAAATTCATCCCAGCAAAAACGACTCCGAAAATCATAATTTTCGAACCACATGGCCGGAATGGCCGTTGGGCCGATTTTGACGTGTTGATCGACTGTTTTGGTAAAATGGACCCCTAAAAAGGGGTTTTTGAGGTTCGGCACAGGATAGATGTGCCGCTGGATCAAGCCCTGATCATCACAAGCCAGATAAATCCCTTTGAAACGGCAGGACCTGGTAGGCCCCCCCGGCACCGAAAAACCGGGCAATCTTGACGGCATACACGCCAGCCGCATTGAAAAGGTATTTAAACCTGATTTTTCCCCTGTTCGTAATGGCGACATCGTTATCCAGCCCGACCATTTGTCTCCCAAAGCAAACTTGAACATGGGGCGGATAATGCGCGGCAATGTGCCGACACACCAACTTGGGGTTGACGGTCGATGTCGTCGGTGAAAAAAGGGCGTGCTCATAAGTAAAAGCATTCGGTTCGATTTGACCGAGTTCAGTGGTATCGATCAATTCAAGCGTGACACCATTGCGGTCACCGCGCCGCTTGAGTTCGTAAAGCCCATCCAGTTCATCCGGGTTGCAGGCGACGACCACCTTGCCGCAACGATTGATCGGCAAACCGTTTTCCAGGCAATAATCCGTCAGCGCTTGGTTGCCGGCAACCGTGAATCGGGCCTTCAAACTATCCGCATCATAATAGAATCCGGCGTGCAGGACACCGCTGTTGCGGCCGCTCGCATGAAACGCCGCCTCGTTTTCCTTTTCAATAATTAAAATACGGCAATCACTGTAACGCCGGGCCAGTTCTCGCGCAATACTGAGCCCCATAATACCAGCGCCGACAATCAAAAAATCTGTTTCCCGCATCATCCGTCCCAGGTTGCTTTAAGTTGATAGAAGCCATATCCCAAACAGCAATGCAAGTAAACGGGAATAACCCGGGTGGCGGTTTTGAATTTGCCATTCGCTACTTGATCTGACTAAAATAAAGGGCTATAATAATTAGCTTTTGATCTCTCGTGTCATCAGCTATTGGCGGGAAGGTATATAAAAGGAACGCTACAATGACAAAATTGCCCTATAAATCATGGCCTTTAAAGAAGCGTATAAGTTAAACCAACGCTACCGGGAAGCGCCTTCGGGACCGGTCCGCTTTGAAACCGGTTTTGGACCCAGCGGCATGCCACATATCGGCACCTTTGCCGAAATCGCCCGTACAACCTGGGTCCGCCAGGCATTCGAATTCATAACCGGCTGGTCGACCCAACTCATCGCTTTCAGCGACGACATGGATGGTCTGCGCAAAGTCCCGTTGAATATGCCGCAACCGGAAATGCTGACCGCCCATTTGGGAAAGCCGTTGTGCCAAATCCCCGACCCCTTTGGCGAAAGCGAAAGCTATAGTGCCTACATGAACAACAAGCTGCAGGCCTTTCTGGATCGCTACCGCTTTGACTATACGTTTCAAAGCTCCTACGAGGCCTACACGCGCGGTGATTTCAACGATGGCTTGGCTGTTATTCTTCAGAAGGTCGAAGAAATCAAAGCGCTGATTCTACCCACCATGAGTGCCGCCAAACGAACCCACTGGTCACCGTTCTTTCCCAGTCTGTGAAAAATGTGGCCGCATTTACAGCACCCGGGTCACGCGCCTATCATCCGCATGACAACACCCTTGATTATGCGTGTGACCTGGAAGACAGTGCCGTACCAAACTGCGGGCATAAAGGGACAACATCGATTTTTAACGGCAAGGTCAAAGTCGGCTGGAAAATCGACTGGGCGTTACGATGGTATGCCTACGAGATCGGGTATGAGATGTACGGCAAGGATTTAATCGAATCGGCCAAACTATCCGGCCGTATTGTTCGTCTGATGGGCAAACAGCCGCCCAACGGTCTGTTCTACGAGCTGTTTCTGGACGAAGAAGGCCGCAAAATTTCCAAAAGCGTCGGCAAGGGTCTGACCATCGATTCATGGATGAATTATGCCCCTTTAGAATCGCTGCTGTATTATATTTTTCAGAACCCCAAGCAGGCCAAACGGCTGTTCTGGGGCATTGTTCCCAAGTCGGTTGATGATTATCTGGCGGGTCTGAGCGCTTATCAAACCCTGGATGACACTAAAAAGCCGGATTCAACGATTTGGCATTTAAACAATCAGGGCACCACGGTCCCAACCTACGGCGCGACCATCAATTTCTCATTGATCAACAACCTGATTGCCGCCGTAGGGGCCGAAGACCGGGAATTGATTCTGGAATATCTGAAACGCTATGACCCCCAAATGGACGCGTTTGCACCGATTATCGAAGGATTGGTCGATAAAGCCATGAATTATTATCGCGATTTCATTTTACCGCACAAGCAGTATCGCTCACCCAACACGGAAGAAAAGCAAATGCTGCAAGCATTGTACGAAGAACTCGCGCGCTTCCAGGAAACGGATGAAAACGAACTGCAAACCATCCCATTTACAGTCGCCCGCAAGTTTGAAACACACACCCAAGCTTTTTTTTAAGATGTTCTATGAAGTCGTTTTTGGCCAGGAACGCGGACCGCGCTTTGGAACTTTTGTACAGCTGGTCGGCAAGGAAAAGGCCTTGGCCCTGCTGGACAAGGCGATCGGTCAGTAACCGACCACCCGCACAGTGGGTGGCTTTAGCGCTAATCGCGCGAAAAGACAGTTTATGGGTGGGCATTACCGGTTATTTCGATCAGGAAACCTTGGATGTGTGCTTGCGGATCGGATGCCCAGAGCCGGTGGCCTTGCAACCCTTCAGGCCCAACAAGCGGCTTTGGACCGAGATAAAGAAGATACTTCAGACCCAAGGTCTTGGCCCGTTGGACAGCCGTTTCGCCCGCACGCTCTAAGCCCACGAAGCCTACCGCTGGATTGGCCAACATGAATGGATAGCACCAGGCTGAATCGGACAACATCAGGCCGACCTTGGCTCCCGGTGTCAATTGTTTTGTTATGACCGTCACGCGGTCGTCGCCAAACAGTCGCCGGGCTTCAAAAAAGCGGTCCCTACCCCACTTGCTGCCTCGCCAGACGTTCGACCACGGGGTTTGCCTCTCACCTTCCCTGATCGTTACCACGCGTGGCAGCGACACCTCCTCTTGAATCCCAAGGAGAACCACCGGCCGCAAGGTGTTGCCCCATAGAGCGTAACCGAGCATCAAGATTGCCAGTGCCTGCAAGCCCTTTTTCTGGAAACGCGTAAAACGCCAGGGCGGCAACATAAAAGCCACACAAAAGCCTCCACAAACAAAAAAAAACGTAAAAAAATGGGCGTTACCCGGCAGCCATGCCGGAATTAACGTTACCAGATAAAAATACCCGGCCAGAGCCACAGCGGTGGTTTTAAGTCGCCGGGGCCCGCGGAACATGGCAAACCCCACGGCCGGGATTACCAACAAAAAAGCCAGCGGACCAAACCACGACAGGGTCTCGTGCGCTATCCAATGAATATTAAAAGGCGCCCCTGCACCGCGCTCATCAAAAACCGGCGTAATGACCACCCGCGCCAGGCCTTCCAGTAGCCGTGGCGGACTGATGCCCAGCAGTCGCTGGCTCAGCAAGTCAAAAGGTGCTAAAAAGTCGGCACTTTCCAATAAATAACGCAACAGATTTGCCACGCTGCCGTATAGTCCGTCCTCATTATAAGCAAAACCGCCCCACTCGGAAACACCGATCCATATGCCTGTGCGGCGGACATTGCGCACAATAAGCCACGCTTGTGAAAAAATAGCTGCCGGAATGAGCGCCGCGATCGTCAATGCACGATGGGCTTTGATCAAGGCCCACCAGGTAATGATCCCGTGGCGACGCACAAGTTTCACACAACCCAACACCAAAAGGATCAGCGGCAGAACCATGCACATTGGCCCCCCGGCAATTGTGAAGAAAATTCCCATGAGCAGCAGCAGCAGATCCCGTATGTTCGGTCGCTCGAGCGCCCGAAAGAGCGCCAGGATGCAAAAAAGTGCTGTTGCGGCAGGCACGAGTTCAACGCCAGGTGAGGCGGCATGGTAAACCAGACGCGGCATGCTGATCACGATCACGCTGACCGTGAGGGCCGTGGGCGGCCATGAATAGCGGCGGGCCAGCGTATAGGTGGTCGATCCAATCACAAGATAGGCCAGTAACCCGAAAATGCCGCAACCGATATCGGTCTGGAAACGAAGCATTAAATACGGAAGGATAGCTGCATTCAGCGGTCCAAAGGGTTCCAAAAGCGCCGTGTCAGGGAGCGCTGGCCCTCCCCAATCCAAATGCGTTATGATCAGGATCTGGCTCAAAGAGCGCCAGTGGCTGCTGGCGGGTGGAATCAAAAAGGCCTGCAACAGCAGGTAGCACCAGGCGGTCACAATGACTAGGAAAGGGAGGGATAACCGCGCACAAATCCTGCGAGGCTTTTAAGAATGCGGACCAATTCTGAACGTTGCCTGGCGATGAAACCCATTGCCGCAGTAACCAGGAGGACTTCCAGACCGACGGCCAGCCAGGGGATCCCCAAAAGCAAGGCGAATTGTAAAAAAAAGGACAAAACCATCAAGACCGTGATGATCGCAAAGCTGATCGCCTCGGCCAGCGTATAGCGCCAGCGGATAAAAACGATCAGGCCCGCCAGCGCTAAAATCAATAGTTCGACAACCACCCCACCGGCCATCACCATCTTGAAAAGGTTTCCCGGCCCAATCAACGCGGCAAACCTTTTGGGCTGGCCGCCTGACTCTCTTTAGCGACGGCTGTCAATCGATTTGTTTTTTTCGGAATAACTGTCAAGACGACTCCTGCTTTTCGGCCTCTTGTGCGGCTTTTTTGGCTTTCAGACTCTCTACAATTTCAATCATAAACTTGTGCATGTCCTGGGCCCGCTTCAAACATTCGGGGCAATATATTTTCTTGAACATGTGCCCGTGTTCATGAACTTGATGCCGGTACCACGCGCCATAGGGCGAGCCCTTGCAAAATTTTTGGCCGGTGTATTCCGATATCGGACAACCGATACAAATCAGCAGGTAAAAAATGCGGCAAGGCGGGCAATCTAAAACACCCCCGTCCGATCCCTTGCCGTCGATGATTCGTTGCCATTTCGCGACAGATGCCTCCATGATCTTGATTTTGTTCATGCGGCCCCCTTGTGCGTCCGGGTATGCTACGTATGCTGCGACGGTTATGGTCGTTGTCAAACCGACGCTCCCAAAATGCTGAGCGGGGAGAGGTCCTCAATTTTGAAAATCCCAATAGATCCCGTGGTCCAAGGCAAGGCCTGTCTGCTTTCGGACAAGGATCACAAGTCTTTCCAAAATTGACGATGAACCGGTTTACAACGCTTTAATATATGATTCAACTTCCGCTGATCGGCTTGCGCGGCCAGGTCTGCAACATTCGCTACCGTCTGGTTTGACAGCTCCTTTAAAACCGCCAGGGTTGAATTTGCCAGCGATTCATTGTGGTACCCGCCTTCCAAAGACAGCACCAGCCTCCCCTGGCAGCAGATGTCAGCAATATTCATCAAAGAACGCGTCAGCCCGGCAAATCCGGAAGACGTCAGATACATGCCCCCCATAGGATCTTTAATGTGGGTATCAAAGCCTGCGGAGACGAGGATAAGCTCAGGGTGGAAGGCAACGGCCACGGGGCGAAGCAGTTCCTCGAACAAGGCGACCAGTTCGCAATCGCCCCAGCCGCGCGGCAAGGGTACATTGAGCGTATACCCTTCCCCCGCTCCGCGGCCAGTTTCAGTAAAAGAACCGGTCCCTGGGAAATGGTGGTGCTGGTGCGCGGAAAAGAATAAAACCGTGGGGTCGTCTTCGAAAAAGTGTTGCGTCCCATTGCCATGATGAACATCCCAGTCGACGATCAAAACCTTTGCAAGCCCTAATTGCCGTTGGGCGTAAACCGCCCCTAAGGCGACATTGTTAAAAAGGCAGAAACCCATGGCACGACCCCGTTCGGCATGGTGGCCCGGCGGCCTAACCAGCGCGAACGCGTTGACCACTTCACCTTTAACCACCCGGTCGATGGCCTCGCAAAGCCCCCCCACGGCCAAGCAGGCAGCCTCATAGGAATCCGCCGACGTGTGGGTGTCGGCTGTCAGGCTGAGGTTGTCCTTGCCGGCCGTCGCTGCGACCTGGTTGAGATATTCGGGGGTGTGGAGCCAAAGGAGTTCTTCAGCCCGCGCCGGTCGCGGTGGAATCATTACCAAACGGTGGATCAGTTCAGAAGTCTCAAGCATGCGGTAAACAGCCTCCAGCCGCGTGCGGTTTTCCGGGTGCCGCCGGCCGGTATGGTGTCTCAAAAACATATCATCCTTGACGATGCCGGTTTGATGCACTTTTTTTTGGATTGCAAAGATGCGACGCAAAAAGTCATCATCCTTGGCCTCAGGAATCACCAGCACCGGACAGGGTGACTGTCGGAGCAGGGCTTCGGTCGTTGAACCGATCAGGAACTTGCCAACCGCCCAGCGGTGTCGAACGCCCACGACCATCATGTCCGGCTGATTGCGCTGGGCATGTTCCAGAAGGACCTCGCCCGGCAGCCCGGTCGCCAAGTGGGCCCTGACTTCACCTTGCTCGCCTTCAGGGCTTTGTACCTGCTGAATCAAACGCCGGCGTAGCCGGTTTTGCAGTTCCTCCTGGACCACCTGATAGGGGCCTTGCGTCGGGCTGATCATATTTTCATCCACCGGGGATTCCATCGCGTGGACCAAATCCAGCCGGGCCCCGGCAGCCCTCGCCAGGTACCATGCATACTGAACCGCCATCTCGGCATCGGTCGAAAAATTACTTCCAACAGCTATCTGTTTGAGTTTCAATGGACTGGCAGGGCCTTCGGGCGGAGGCTCCCTTTTAGCGGATCGGACGACCAGAAACGGGCGTGTAATGATGCGGGCCATACGTTCTACAACCGTTCCCACAAGGATCCGCTTTAACCCGGAAAGCCCCCGACTGGCAGCGATAACCATGTCAACATCTAATTCCCGTGCCATGCGGGCCGCGACCTCGACCGGGTCTCCGCTTTTGACAACACTCTCCCATGGCACCGGGCAGGTTGCCATCAACTGGCCGATGGCGTCCTGCGCTTGGCCCATAAGGCGCTCGCGCTCGCCGCCGCGCTCGAAAAGCGTGGTACCGTAAAGCTGATCTGGAGGAGAGTAGACCGTATGAAAAATCAGGAGACGTGCGTTGAACGCCTGTGCCAGGCCGATGCCGTAGTGTAGGACCAGGTTGGTGAAGTCCGAGAAATCAATGGCGCAGAAGATTTTTTCAAGCTTGGGTCGCATGGCCTTGCTTGCCTTCTGATAGGATGGCTTTCAATTAAATGAATATAATAAAATGAAGTAGTTAAGTCAAGCCACAACCCATGCCCGCACCGAAGGGCTAACCGCTTTGTATTGCAGGCCAATCGGCTTATGATTGAACCCTGGCCAGTTCTTTGATGTTTGACAGGGTCGCCCAGGCGAAGTCTTCCTGCTGGCAAGGCAAGATGGCGTTATTGCTGAAAAGGGGGTCGGCGGCAAGATCGTAGCGTGAGACTTTCAAGGCCTGCGGCCAGAGGCTGGTATGGGGGATAGGTGAATAGTAGGCCGGCACCGGTGTGATGCCGCAATCCTTGACCATTGCAATCGACGCCTCGATCGTCTCGCGCTGCTGTCCGGGCAAGCCGACCAGCAGATAGGCACCGATCTGATCACCTCTGAATCCAGCTTCTTTCAAATAACCGAGCCCTTGTCGAAATTCTTCCAAGGTCACCTTGCTATCCAAGGTACCCCGCTCATCAAAGGCCGTGGTTTCGAGCCCCAGGCGAATGGTCGCAAACCCGGCTTTGAAAAGTAAACGCGCGATCGGTTCTGACAAAGCCCGGATATGGATCGCGTTGGGTGTATGCAGCCGAACAGGCAACCCGGTGTTGATGAGGTCTTCTAAAAGCGGGATGGCATGCTGCTCGGCATTGACCAGAAAGGCATCGTCATATAGCGCAAAATCAATAATGCGGTGGGTCGCATACCAAAACTTTATTTCTTCGACTACGGCCAAAGGATCACGCCACAATAGTCTCGGATTTAAATAAGAAGACGCGCAATAGGTACAAGCGAACGGACAACCGCGTGAGGTCAGGAGCGGAATATAGGTAATTTTATGTTGCAGGTCAAAGGCCGGCCATGGATACGTATCGAGTTTATGCGGGTCAAAACGCCGTTGCACGCTGAACCCTGTGTACTCCCGGACGAGGTCTAACAATACCGCTTCCCCAGGACCGCAAACGATACGATCGGCCCCGCTATAAATCGCGGCATGGTCCTGCCAAAGGGTCGCATACGCCCCTCCCAAAATAACCGGCACGTCTGGGAAAATTACCTTGAGTTCGGCGATCGTCTCCTGCACCCCCGGGTACCAGTAGGTCATGGCAGACGTCACCAGGATCAGGTCCGGATCCGCTATGGCCTGAAGGTCCTCCCGGAACCATTGGGGTCTGATCCCGTAGCGGGAATAGGTCCGTGGTATGTCGATAAGGACCGGCGGCTTGGTGATTTCGGTCTTGAGGTAGGGGCCGCGACCTTGACGGGTGCTCGGATGGCTGGGAACGGTACGCGGATGGAACCGATCGAGGCAGTCGATATATGAGATCTGTAGCCCGTGACTTCTTAAAATTGATGCCAGCGTCAGAAGCCCCAACGGTTTGGCCCAGAAATCATAGGCAGCGAAGTCATGGATCCAGGGATTGACTAAAAGGATGTGCGGAACATTAGATGGCATGGGCATTTCCGAAAAGATGCCGACCGTTTTACTCGTCCGGAAAGTAGGTCATGGAAGTTTTTTTCAGTTCCCTTTGACTGAAAAGAAGGGCGTAGTCTTCGACCCCGGTGGTCTGCGCCATCTTGAAAGCGATTTCCCGGCAGGCGCGTTTGTCTTCCGCGTGCACCATGGTATAGAGATTATACGGCCAGTCGCCATTGGGGCTGCGCCGGTAGCAATGAGATACCTGTTTGAAGGTGGCCATTGTGCTGCCAACCTCCTCCATGCGTTCTTCCTGCACCCGCCATGCCACCATCACATTGGCCCCAAATCCGGATTTCTGATGTCGAATCGTCGCACCGAAACGGCGGATCACACCTCGATCGCACAGGCCCTGCAGGGTTTTCAAAAACACGGCCTCTGAAAGGCCCAGCTTCTCGGACAGTTCCTCGTAGGGTCGCTCCACCAGCGGTAGATCGGCTTGAACCGCGGCAATAATTTGTTTTTCTATTTCTGTAAGCATGTCGGGATTTAAGGAAGTTCGTGTTGAAAAGTCAAGTTAATTCTGCTCGGGGAACAGCGCTCGGATGGCATCGGCCGATGCCGCGCAAAGACCCCTTTCAGTAATGAGCCCGGTAACCAGCCGCGCCGGTGTCACGTCAAACGCATAGTTGGCAGCCGGGCTGGTCTTCGGCGGCACCAATACCGTGCGTGTCACTTCGCCATCGCGTCCCTGGACAAACCGAACCTCGTCGGGATCGCGTTTTTCTATGGGGATCTCTTTCAGACCATCGGTCATTTTCCAGTCAATCGTACTGGACGGCAAAGCCACGTAAAACGGAATCCCATTGTCCTGTGCTGCCAGGGCTTTTAGATACGTACCGATTTTATTGGCCACATCTCCGGTATAGGTCGTTCGGTCCGTTCCCACGATGACCATATCGACCAGGCCGTGTTGCATCAGGTGGCCGCCGGCATTATCAGTGATGACCGTATGGGCAACCCCGTACCGTCCCAACTCCCAAGCCGTCAGGCGGGCACCCTGGTTAAGGGGTCGGGTTTCATCGACCCACACATGCAGATCGATTCCCTTATCGAAAGCAGCGTAAAGCGGGGCCGTAGCAGTACCATAGGCCACGCAGGCCAGCCATCCGGCATTACAGTGGGTGAGAACATTGACCGTCCCCCCGGCCTTTTGATCTCGAAGGGCCTCGATGAGTTGCAGGCCATGGAGACCGATGCGGCGGCAGTTCTCGGTTTCAGTCGCTGCGATCGCCTGAGCACTCTTTAGGGCGGTCGCAATTTGGGTGGCCGTTGAATTCTGATCTTTCAAAGCCGCCCAAACACGATCCACAGCCCAGTGCAGGTTAACCGCGGTCGGCCGCGCTGCTTTGATACGGCGACAGGCATCCACCAGATACCCCCCCGGATCGGCGACGCCTCTTGAACGCCGGGCCGCCAGGTAAACACCATAGGCCGCCGTTACACCGATCAACGGTGCGCCGCGTACATACATGTCCTTGATCGCTGATATGACGTCGGCAACCGTCTCAAGGGTGACAATAACCAGCTCATGGGGCAGTTGTCTTTGATCTATAATTTGCACCAACTCCTGCTGTGGATCGAACCAAATGGGACGATTCACCTGCTCATCTTTTTGCATGTCATCATCCTCAGGTCGTTTAAACGGGACCTAAAAAAAGGCAGCGCCATTTGCAGCGTTGCCTTCATCAGCCAGGCTTATGTGGTTTCTGGTTAAACGTCTGTTTTTTTTAGAAATTCGACGCCGATGCCGTCTTCGGTCGCACGGACGATCTGGGCCGGCACTTTGATGAAGCGATCATTGTTCGCAAAAGATATCTTGAGGCTCACGGTCTGTCCAACGGAGAATAACTCACTTGTAATGATAAACATGCCGCTGCTGCTGATATCCCTGCTGAACCCGTGGTACTTTTTATCCTTGGAAAAGAATTCAATGGTGGTCTTGTAAGATTTACGGGTCTCCTGGCGATCAGCGATGTTCTCATTAATAAAAGCGCGGTCTTCAAGCTGTCGCAGAAGATGGTATTGCTCGTCTTCCTTCATGTCCAGGATCAACCTGAGCAACCGCGTGATCACCGGCTCACTGATCACAATTTCTTCGGGTAACGTCATTTCAGGGCTCCTTTATCACATGCGACTTATGCCAGACAAACAAAGCATAGGATGTTAAAGAAGGCCTGTCAACGGAAAAGCCCAAGGCCATTAAACAAAGCACGCCACCATTTTAAACTTCGCGACATCGATACGTCCCATGGCAGTAATCTTTAAAGTCGGGAATACCGGCAGCCCTTCAGTTTCCCGGTAGGATCGTTCGGCTCAACCGACGCATTTGCTCCATAAGCGGCATCCAATCGATGTGCTTTAGCCTGCGCTGCTGCACGAGGAGTTCGCCGGCAATCAACACATGGCTCACATCCGAACTACGGGCGGCATAGACCAGCTGTGAAACGGGATTGTACAACGGGATCAGATGCGGCTTGCAGGTGTCGATGACGATAATATCGGCCGCTTTGCCGACCTCCAGCGAACCGATTTCCTGCTCCATGCCGATTGCACGTGCGCCTTCGATCGTAACCATCTTCAGAACCGTGGTGGCATCCATGACCACCGCGTCCTGGTTATAGACCTTGTGAAGCTTGGCTGCCAGATCCATCTCCTGGAACAGGTCCATATCGTTGTTGCTGGCACATCCATCGGTTCCAAGACCCACCGCGATACCGGCGTCCAAAAACTTGGGCACCGGTGCAACCCCTGACGCCAGCTTCATGTTGCTTTCCGGGTTATGGGAAACGCCGCATTTTCTGGCAGCCAGGATTGCGATGTCGCTATCGTCGACCCAAACGGCGTGCACCAGCAGGGTTTGCTGGTCCAGAAGTCCGATGTGGTCCAGGAATCGAATGGTGGAACCGTGTTCTTTCGAAAAAGGCGCCTTGTTTTCCTGAGGGGTTTCGGCCACGTGGATTTGGAATAGAACACCTTTGTCTACCGCCAGAGCCTTGGCCTTCTGCAAGGTTGCCGCACTGCAGGTATACGGCGAATGGCAAAACACCGAGGGGGTAATGCGTGGAGAGCGTTCGCGGTATTGGTCAACAAAGGCGGCCGCGGTCCGGATATTGTCGGCAGGATCGGATACACCGGGAGCCGGATAGTCGATAACGCCCTGCCCCACGATCGCTCTCAGTCCGCTTGCGATAACGGCTTCCGCGACTTGACCTTCTAAAAAATACCCATCGCAAATTGTTGTCGTCCCACCCAGCAAAAGCTCGGCGCACCCCAGCAAAGCACCTGTGTAGGCATTGGTCGGATTGATATGGGCGCTTTCAGCCGGAAAAATGTGTTCCTGGAGCCACTCGGCCAGAGGCAGATCGTCCGCCAGTCCGCGAAACAACGTCATTGGCAGGTGGGTGTGGGTGTTCACGAGGCCCGGCATAATGATCCCGCCCTGGGCGTTAATCATCGCATGGGCTTTGGGCAAGCCTGATTGGCGCGTTGCACCCATTTGATGGATCCGGCCGTCTTGAACGACGATGTGCCCGTCCGTGATAACCTCCAAGGCCGGATTCATGGTTAGAATGATGCCATTGTATAAAATCAAATCGTAAGTCATATCTGCTCATCCGCTAATATAGCGCGCGGCTTTGTCTGGGTGTCCTGCAAGCCTATGGCACGGTCTGTATCATGAACCGCAGTTTGGTTTCAAGCCACATGCCCGGAAAGGCCCTTGACTTTCCGATGGCCAAATGGCATAGATGAAACATGTCCCAACACCCTGCGCAAAGTATGTAAAAAATACCATACATTTTGGGATATGTTTTTCATAGCGCATCGGGTGGACACTCCCTACCTATAATTAACTGGCTGATATCGTTTATATTAAATTTTTTTTGGCATTAATGCACGATTCTTGCATCCCTGGAGAGGAAAAGTCAATTTCAATACAAGATGAAAGAGGAAAACACGATGCTAAGATTGGGAACCGATCAGCCTGGCATGCGCACAATGCACAGCAATGACATCTTCCTGGCGCGTTTGAAAGTTCTGATTATTTCAGCCAAAGCCTATCTGGAAAATTATCCGTTGGGCCAATATCGCAGGGAGGCCATTATTAAGAATGCCAAAGCCATTCTCATGATCCTGTCCCAGGATAACAGCTTCGAAGCCAGTTTGCGCAAAATCAACGATTCATTGGATGGAATGGATATAGATTATCTGCTAAATGAAAGAGTCAAACTGCTGGCCTTCATGGCCCAGGCCTTTGCTGAAGATTTCCCCATTGGTTATCATCGGCGAAGAGTCATTGAAAGCAATGTCGATTATATTTGCGACGTCATGAAAATTAAAGATATTGAGGCGGATGCGGATTTCCTTAAAGTTGCCTGAGGTGAACCATTATACCGAACGTGAAAATTGTTGTTGTTGAGCCCGACCCGCTGGTCAAAGATTTCCTCGTCGATGTCCTTGAATTCTCTGTGAACCGAGAAGTAAAATCGTTTGATAATGGTCTCAAGGCGTTGCGCTATCTAAACCAAAAGGGTGAATTTGATATCGTTATTTCCGAAGCGGAATTGCCGGGCCTGAATGGACTTGAGCTATTCAAACAAATCAAAAAAGCATGGCCGGATAAGATTTTCATTCTGATGTCGGGCCGCGCTGAAAACGAAGCAAAGGCCGCCAGCCTCGGTTTGGACGCCTTTCTGGCCAAACCCGTCGGTGTCAAAGATCTTTTCGCCATCGTCGAAAAATTTGTGGCCAAATCGGACCAAGGTCCCCCCCACGAGGATTGACCCTCCTACCGTATGGATAATATCCCCTTATGTGATCCCTTGCCCCGCAGACCATTGTAATCCCTATGAAGACCTTTCGTTCCCAGTTGCAAACATTTATCACCCGCAAGCACACCCTCACAGTTTCAGCCGAGCGGCTTACCCGGATTGTCGGCCGTCATGGCTTGCATCATCAAACCTTGGCACCCGAACCGCTGGAGGCCGTATCGATTGCGATCTCGCCAGGAGCCCTCATGGTGTCCGGCCGCTTTGATCGTGACCGCTGGTCGGGACAGTTTTTTCTTCGTCTGCGACCAAGCCAAGTCATCTGGGATGCGCAACGCCACGCCCTATTTTTTGAATTATTAGACCATGACATTCAATTCGATCGCTCTCTGCGAGGCGTCCTGGCCACGATTGGGGTCGCTACTGTCAACGGCCTGTTCGGCAAAAACTTTATGCTCGGGAAAACGATCGCCGCTTTGGATGGCGATCAGGTACATTTTGAACTCGACCACCTCAGCGCCAAGCTTCAACCCATCCTGGAAGCGTTTACGCTCCACCATATCGAATGTGTGGACAATGCTTTGCAGGTGTGCTTCAGTGCGCATCCCCGCCAGGTTCTGAAGAGCTGCGGCCGTCTGGCCATGCACTGGTTGAATCGAACGACGCCTCCCTAAACAACCCCCCAACAGCTGTTGGACTGGGATTGATCTGGGCGTTGGGGCCGCCTGCCGCCACCCTTTTCGACAACAGCTGATATCGCGTTACGTGTCGCGATACGGGTCAAATACAGGTCTTCCGCAGACACAGGCTATCGTACGGGAACGATTTCAATATGCTTCAAGCGTTCCCGGAAGGCTGTTGTCAGATGGGTGGCGGTCTGGTGTTCATATACGGTACCGTCCGGATCGATGCCACGGATCTTACCGTCGTAGCGGAACCAACCGATCTGCTCGCGTCCCAAGGAAAGCCGGTCTTCTGTTCGGGAAACGGTTAGCCGGGGCGCTTGCGGGTTTGGCAGTCTCTCGCCCTGGCCGATCAATTGTTTCATGAAATTGACAATCCGTCCCAACCGCAGGAGAGTCACCGCTTCAATCCGCGTCGTTGTGTGAGATAGCGGCAAAACACTCGCGCGCATAAGGGCAAATTGTCGGGGAAGCAAGCCCTCTGCTTCACACACGTCGTAATCCTTGCTGCCAGGGGCCGGATAAAAAATGGAGATGCTCGCCAAAAGCCTTCTTTGGGCAAGAAAAAGCAGGTCTTCCAGCGTCGTTTCGGCGCTCTGAAAGGGCGCGCCGGCAATGATATAACCGACTGCCTGCAACCCGAAGTTATCGGCCAGTTGCAAGGCCTGATCAAACGCCCTGCGAACATCCGGACGATTGAAACGCTTTAGCTGCGACAAGGAGGATGTACCCAACGACAAGTTGAGCGATTTGAAACCAGCCGCCCGCATTTGCCGAATCACATCCTCATCCAACGACGGCGGGTAAAGACCGTTCATGGCCCTAAGCTCCGGCCCGTCATCCTTGAACCGCCCCTGGATCGCTCGTAAAAGTTTTAAAAACCAGTCCCGATCCCAGGCCAGGGTTTCATCCTCGAAATCGATAAACCCGGCCTTCATCTTTACAACCGCGGTCTCGATTTCTTGCATGACAGACGTAATGCTCCGACGCCGGTAGCGAAGATGCGATGACGCGCCCATACAACAATAGGAACAGTTCATGGGACACCCCCGGGAGGAAACAATGACCGCGCTCCCACGCCCGTTCCGGCGATAGTAACGCTGGTTCAACAGGTGACCGGCAGGCAGCACCAACCGATCTAAATTTCCGCACCTGGGCCGGATCACTGATATGCAAGGTTCCATTCGGTCGTTTAAACCCGATTCCCGGAACCGTCTCCATTTTTGTTTCACCCGCCTTCAAGGCCCGAGCCAAGACCGGTAGCGCCTGTTCACCTTCACCCCGAATAACGTAATCCACAGCCGGGTGTTGCAACACTTCTTCGCTGAACGCCGTGGGATGGTGGCCGCCCAGGACAATTTTGCAAAGCGGATGAAAAGCCTTCACCGTTTCAGCTGTGCGCAGGGCTTCGTCGATATAGGGTGTAAACAAAGCGGAAATTCCCACCAGGCAAGGCGCCGGAGGCCAGGGCCTGACGGCCGATATGGTCAAAACTATAGCCGAAGTGCCGGTATTTGTGAAAAAGGGCCACCGGAGACCGGTCGGGACGGCCGTAATAGGGACTCAGGTAGGCCATTTCTTCAGGCCATTCGCGAACGCGTGCTTTGGCGGTTGCCAGGGCGTCGAAGATTGCGACCGAGAATCCATCGGCTTGAAGCGCCGCGGCCATACTGGCCAGTCCATAAGGTATGGTCCGCTTGGCGGTCAGGTAAAAGTCCCGTATGGGCGGTTGAATGAGCAAAACATCGGTCATGATACCAGCTCCGAAAATAATCCCTAGTCATCCTTTCGACCTGAAGCAATCTTTTAATAGGTCCTGGCGCCAACTTTCACAAGCCTTTTAGAGCGGTTGTCATAAATATGTTCTGATAGAGCCACGGCCTGAGGGGCACCCTATTTTTTAAAAAGGCATATCATGATGAATCGGCATGGCTAGCGCAGTGCCCTGCCGGATTGATGATGTTTCCGCGGCCTCAATTTACTACCACGCGGCCGATGTTCATCATCAATCCAGCCGCACAACCTTTTGCTGGTGTCGTGAGCCAAAACATTATATACAAATTAACTAAATATAAACATGCAATCTAAACCCAATACCAAGGCGCGACAAGTCGTTATCGCCAGTTGTGCTGCCATTTTTATGCCGGGAGCGCTCATCTTCGGCTTTCCGGGTGTTATGGGGTCCTATTGGCAAACCGCTTTTCAAGTCGGAAAAGCGGAAATGGGCCTGATCCTGTTTTATGTTTTGGCTGCGGCCGGGATTCATATGTTCTTGATCGGGCGCTTACAGGAAAAAATCGCTCCAGCATGGGTGATGGCAATCGGCGCCGTGGTGTATGCGATTGCGACAGAATTCGTGGGCCATGCGGAAACAATGCGGGGTGTTTATGGATGGGCCTTTATGGTCGGTGCCGCTTCGACGTTCATTTACCTGCCCGCGATTACCGTTGTTCAGCGCTGGTACCCCGAGCGGCGCGGTCTGGTCTCCGGACTTGTTAGCATGTTCTTTGGCCTATCCGGCGCCGTCATGGCTCCGATTTTCAACCGGATGCTTCAAACCCTCGATTATCAACCCACGACGCGCACCCTGGCTTTGATCACCTTGACCATCGGTCTTTTGGCCGCCCTTTTCATTCGACTGCCCGGCACATCTCCAACCAAAGCTCCGGAGTCGCAAGCGCCGACCGTGAGCAACGCCGCATCCTTGACGCTGGGACAAAGTCTGCGCACCCGCTCATTCTGGTTGATGTGGTTTACCTACGCCTTTGCCGGAGCGGCCGGGATCGCCATGGTGACCCTCGCCGTTCCCTTCGGCTTAGCCCGGGGATTAAATGCCGGCGAGGCGATTGTCATTCTAGTCGGCCTTTAACCTGACCAACGGGTTCAGTCGCTTGGCAAGCGGCTATTTGTCGGACCTGACCGGGCGCAAAACCATCATGAGCATCACCTTTTTGCTGGGCGGATGCGCTTACCTGATGTTGCCCTTCTTAGCGGGTCTCGTTTTTTGGGGTTTATTGGCCGCCATCATCGGCTTTGCCTTCGGTACCCTGTTTGCTGTATCGGCGCCTTTTGTGAGCGACTGTTTTGGGATGGAACACTTCGGCGCCATCTTCGGACTGATTTTTACGGCCTATGGTTTTCTGGCCGGAATTCTGGGTCCCTGGTTGGGTGGCTACCTTCTGGATCTATCCCATGGCAATTTTATACCGGTCTTCTTTTACCTGGGAAGCCTGATGCTGGCATCGGCACTCATGATCTGGCTCACGGCCTCGCATACGGAATGCACGCTATGACGTTGAACCGGCCTGCCGTGGACATTCGTGACCATCCGGATATCCGTCACGCTGACATCGTGGCCTTAAACTTTATCCGGCCGATGGACAATCATCTTTTACCGTCGCCATTATCGCCACGGACTGCGTTCTCATATCATGGAAATATTAGATGCACGGGAACGACGCTTGGAAGCTGAGGGCCTTTTGAAGGACGGGGTGCGATTCTTCCCCCGCGCCCGGCCACGTAAGATGTTGCGCCTGTTTCGCCGCCGTTTCGATTCCCCTGAGCAGGCGGTCGACGAAATTCACCGGCTTCAGATATTGGACCACTATCTGACACCCGCCTTTTACGCCCCCTCTGATGAGTTTATCGTCGACTATCAGGGACCGGAGGGCGATTCGATCATGTTGTGCGGCCTGCAGGAATACGTATTTGGTGAGGATCTGGACCCCTGGCACCATAATCCTTCCAACCTATTGCCTGAAATCTGCCACCGGCTGGTCTCCGATCACTATCGCGTTTCGCCAATACCCTTGGAAGAACTTTCAAAGACGCATTCGCCAACAGGTCAAACATTTTATCGTGCGGGTAAAACGCATGGCTCGGGATGCGAACCATATTCCTGATCTGGCAGGCATCGGCAATATTCTGGCAACGGCCGAAGGTCAGGTCAAACTGGTCGATATCAACAACATCTCGCGTGTGTGGTTCGATCACCACATCCGGGTCGATGACAAAGGTTATCCCGTCTGTGATAAATCGATTGAAGCTTTGTCTTTACTGGAAAAACATTGTATCGGACGCGTCGACTTTAAAAACGATCCCGTTTATCAGATTTTCTTAGATCCTCAACGCATGCGGGAAGTTCGAAGCTTGGAGCGGGCGTTCAACCGCACGCTTAACATTGAAAACCCAGCCAGATCCTAACCGGTAAGATGAAGCAACCTATTGGGAGGACACCATGAAAAAGCTATTGACGATCGTAATCCTTATATCCTTGACCTTGACTTCCGGGGCCGAGGCCGAGCAGACCATTGCCTCGCGCATAAAAAGCGTCACCCTCTATTTGGACCGCGCTCTGGTGACCCGCGAAGCGACCGCCAAGATTGCCCCGGGTATGCAAACCCTCCTGATCGAAACGGAAGCCTTTCGTATTGATCCGGATGGCGTTTTGGCTCGGGTTTTCGGAACAGGCGAGGTGTACGGGGTTCAATACCGCGAGGTACCGGTAATCGATTCGCCCCGCGAGGGAATTCGCGTTATCAAAAAACAAATCGAAGACCTTGAAAAACAGAGGCAGGCGGTCTTGGACAAAAAAAATGTCCTTGCCAAACAAGTCCTTTTCCTGGACACGTTAATCGATTTTTCCAAAACCCAGGTCCCCCAGGAGATCAAAACCTCTTTTCCCACGGTCGACGAGTTGCAGAAGACCTTATCGTTTTTGGGATCCAGCTACCAGAAGATTTATAGCCAACAGCAGGATCATACGACCATGGTCGAAGCGCTCGAACGGCAAATTAACCTGCTGCGTAAAAAATTGCAGCAGCTCAAGCAGCCGGCTGCGCAAGCCCGCAAGTTAATCGAAGTGCTGTTCCTTTCTCAAAAAGACCAGGAGGTTCGAATCGAGGCCGACTACCTGGTCTTAAACACCCGTTGGACCCCCTTGTACAAAGCGTCCGTAACAGACAACCTCGATAGCGTCGACCTGACGATGTTTGCTAATATCACGCAAAAAACGGGCGAAAACTGGTCGCAGGTGGCGCTGTCGCTCTCCAACAGCACGCCGCTTAAAGGGGGCCGTCTGCCGACGCTCCACAGCTGGATCGTCGACCTGCCCCGTCCGTTGGCCAGACGCAAGCTGGCCATGGCGCCTAGCAAGGCCCAGTCAGCCATGGAGCTTAAAATGGAAGCCGATGCGGAGGGTCTCGAGGAAGAAGCAGCCTTGGCAAGCGCTGTTGCCCGTCGGAGACTGTTGGCGTTCGAATACGTTCTGCCGCGCCCGCTGGATATCGACTCCCGTGATAAGGAAACCATCGTGCCCCTCCTGACCAAGTCCCTTGAGGGTGAATTTTATCACTTTGTCGTCCCCAGGCGCACCCCTGCGACATTTCTGGTGTGTGAGGCCCGGGCCGATACCGAGCTGCTGGCAGGCCCCATGAATATCTATATGGATGGTCAGTATGTCGGCAAAACGCGCATTGACAGTCAAAAAGCCGGTGAAGCCTTTCGGCTAAGCTTGGGAGTTGACCGCGACGTAATGGTAAAGCGCGAAACGCTGACCGATAAAATCAAGGAAACCTATTTCGGTACGATTCAACGTAATTCCGTCGTTCGCAGCATCGCCTATAAAATAACCGTTGCGAACCAGAAAGACCGGCCCGTCAAGTTAAAGCTTCTGGACCACATCCCCATCGCACGTACCGATAAAATCGAAATCAAAGAACTTAAAATGACACCGCCGCCGGCGGTGAAGGACTACCAGGAACGCGAAGGGGTTATGCTCTGGGAATTTGATCTCGGTCCTAAGGAGCAACGGGAACTGAGCATCGCGTTCGTTGTCATTTACCCCAAGGATTCGGCGCCGCTGGGCCTGTAGCCGTTCGCAGACCCCTTAGATAGCGGCCGGATAGGAACCTAGATTTTTCATATAAATGGTCGCGTCTTCCATCTGCGTCAACACCCGGGCCACCGTTTCATCCTGGTATGAGCCTTCGAAGTCGAGGAAGAAGGCGTAGTTGCCGGGGTCCGATCGCAGCGGCATAGACGCAATGCGGGTTAGGTTGATCTGCGCTTCGGCAAAAAGACTGAGCACTTTAAATAACCGGCCGGCTTCATGGGCGGTTGCGAAAATAATCGAGGTTTTATTGCCCCCGGCAGCGTAGGGTTCACGGGCTAACAAGAGAAAACGGGTTGTATTGGCCGGTCCGTCCTCGATCCCGTCTTTGATTATTTCAAGATCATACAGTTCCGCACTCAAGGCACTTGCTATCGCTGCGGCCGCTTTGGGGTTTTCTCGAGCGATCATTTTGGCCGCTCCGGCGGTATCATAAAATGGGCGGGGTTCCAGTTTGTTGCGTTGCAAAAATCCCCGACACTGGGCCAGGGCCTGGGGATGGGAATAAACCAGGCGAATTTCACGATAATCCGTTACTTCGGTAGCCAGCAGGCAGTGCTTGACCGATACCTTGGCCTCGCCGACAACGTTCAGGCTGGTGGAAGTAAGCAAATCGTTGACCTGCGTCACGGCCCCTTCCAACGAATTTTCAACCGGTACCACACCCAGGTCCAAATAACCTTCCTCGACCCCACGGAAGACATCGACAAATTCCAGACAAGGAATGAAAGCGCCTCCTGGAACCAATTCCCGTGCCGCCACTTCCCCGTAAGCGCCGTGTTCTCCTTGAAAAGCGACCAATTGGCGTTCTTCTCTCTGCAAGCGTTTGCTTTCTTCGATGATCGTTTTGAGGAGCTGACGCGTAAATGATCGCTCGACCAGGTCCAAATTCATGCGTTCGGCACGGGCCAGCAAATTCTCCTCGCGTTCAGGATCACCAACGGTTGCTTTGAACTTCTTAGATCGCAGGGCCAGACCCATGCGTTCCTGCAATAGGACCAGCAACTCACGATCCACTTTGTCTATTTTTCTCCGAATCTCATCCAGTTTCATTGGGTCACCTCTACCTGGTTTACAGGGTTGCGTTGCAGCGTCTCCATATTGTCCATAAAAGTTCTCATCGGACGCAACCGATTCATGATATCCCGAAACAGCTCCGGCGTCAAAGCTTGGTCGGCGTCGCACATGGCCGCTTGGGGGTTATGATGGACTTCGATGATCAGGCCGTCGACACCGGCTGCCACGGCGGCCATGCTCATGGGGCCGATCAGGCTGATTCTTCCGGTGCTGTGGGTCGGATCGACAATAATCGGCAGGTGGGTCAGCTCCTTGATTGCCGGAACGGCACTTAGATCAAGCGTATTGCGTGTATAGCTTTCAAAGGTTCGAATCCCGCGTTCGCACAAAATGACGTTTGGATTCCCTTCACTCAGAACATATTCCGCACAATTTAGCCACTCTTCTAAGGTCGAATACATGCCGCGCTTGAGGAGTACCGGGCGACCGGATCGACCGACCTCTTTGAGCAATGCAAAATTCTGCATGTTGCGAGTACCGATCTGGAGCACATCGGCGAACTCAGCCACCCAGGACACATCCCGGGGATCGATGACCTCCGTTACAATCGGCAAACCGGTCTTCTTTTTAGCCCGGGCCAAAATTTTAAGACCTTCCAGGCCAAGCCCTTGAAAAGAATAGGGCGACGTGCGGGGTTTAAAAGCACCCCCGCGCAACATGTTTGCCCCGGCGTCTTGCACGGCTTGGGCGGTCAGCATGGTTTGCTCTTCGCTTTCAATGCTGCACGGCCCGGCAATAACGACCAGATCACGGCCCACGGCGACATTGTCGACCGTGACCACCGTACGCTTTCCGGATGTGCTTGTTACGAGTTTAAGATTTTTCATGATTGTGTTCCTTCCCTTTTGACCTTGGTCAAACCGCACATCATGCTTCAGGCGGACACAAAAAAAGCCCCGAGCAATGCCCGGGGCTTCAAATAGAAAACCCCGGGTGAACCGTTCAAGTCCACCCGGGGTTAATAACGACTGTTGTTAAGCGCTATACGACCGAATGGACGCTTCTAAAGCTAAAAAAGAAGCGTCTGGAATTAAATAAGTAACTGTGTTTGTTTCCTTTGGAAATCATATTTCACATCCTCATGAAATGGACTTCTAAACCAAAGCTTCGACCAAGTCAAGCGTTTATGCATGCTACCTGGCTAGAAGTAGTTTCAAAACCTCCTATAAGGCCAAATTTCGGCGTTGGGCGAATAATTCAATGCTCGAAATACCTCGTGTATGCCTGCGCTTGAATCAGTTCGCCCGCCTTGCCGGTCCTGAGCATGTCGAAGGGACCTTGAACCTGATTGAAGGTTTTAAAACCACTTCTAATATATGCCGAAGCTCCTCAAAAGTTCCCCGATTAAAGCGGAAATTTTTTAAAGACCCGCTTGACACCTGCACGGGCCAACTCATCGACCGTCAACCAGCGAACCCCCAGCCCCGATTGTTGCGGCGCCTTTAGCAGGTCATCGGTCACCTTGCTTTGCGCCACATCAAAAATGCCGCGCCATTTGCGCTGTCCGGTCTTGACATCGATCAGGTATACTGCGAAGGAAACCGCTGCCGGACTGTCGGGGATGCTTTCAACAGCCCTGCGTTCCCGAAAGCGCCAGACGGTGCCGGCCAGGACCAGATCAGCATCGAGGGCAGCACCCATTGTCATCGCTAGCGATCGCGGTGTGTCCACCTGGGAATCGGTCTGTATGTTCGCAAAAGCATCCGCCGAGCGATCGTAGGGAATTAAACGGTCCGCGAATCGGACCGCCAACCAGTCATAGGCAAGTTCCGTCACGATGCGGTCAGCATCCGCTTTAATATTGGGATCGACCCGGCAGATCTGTGCCAGGCTACACGCCAAAGTCTGGTCTTTCTTTTCCTCCAGACCCGGTTGCCACTTCCCTCTGAAAAAAGGCATGACAGCAATTCTGGCCGTCGAATCCGTTGGTATTCTAACGGTAGCCGGTCCTTCGACTGGCTCCAGCCTGGATGTCGACGCCCAACTGCAAAGTAAGCCGGTGATCATCAAACCAGTTAGCAACCCTCTTTTGAACATGAATGCACCTCCGTGTTTTGAGCCGTGACAGGCGATACAAGAAGCCATCTCAAAAATGTCTTTTGGCTCAATCCTCCAGAGGCGGACAAGTCTCTGCGTTGGGCGGCATGATTTGACTCCTCGATCCGCCTGAGGCGGACCTCCGGGTTAAATCTGCCACCCGCCTGGATATTGAACCGAAATCCTATTTTTTATAAGGCTTCTAATATAGTAAGGCAGATCGGCGGCAATTCAATTTTTTTTCACACACGGCTCGGGTTCAGGCAAAATTGACAGTGCACTACGAAGCGAACATTTTTCGTCAATCAAGTTGTTGACTGTTTGGGTGAAGTTGGCTATAAAGCAACCCAATCCACGTCCTGAAGGCGATGGCGGCAATTTATCCTGATCCGACCAAGGACTCGCAACCAAAGAAATTTTGTTGCCGGTGCGTGTCCGTGGACCCAAAAAACAAAGCCATGAAGGTGAGCAGATACGAAATCTGTTTTACGTTCATGGCTTTTTTATTGGGGGCGACACTGTTTAAGCGGCTTGAGCGGGTTCAGGGGTTTAACTCTACAACAATCTGATCATGGAGGAAAAATAGGATGAAAAGTTTGATAATTGGACTGCTCGTTGCGATGCTGATCTGTCCCTGGATGCCTCTGACCTGTGCAGCGCAGGAATCAGCTGATACCGATAGGACACCGACCGAACAACGTGCCGGTGGCGTCAAAAGCGCTGAAAAACGGGTTCAGCAATTGGAAGCGACCCTAACGCGCGAGGTCACAAGTGACAATTGGTTCGACCGTTTGCAGTTCAGCGGAGAGGTGGAAGTCGAGGCGGGCTATTTCAAGACCGATTTCAAAGACCCGGCCTCAGGCGACGAAAAGACCAGCGATGTTGATCTCGCAACCGTGGAACTGGGGATCGACGCCAAAATCGCCAAGCACGTGGACGGCCATGTCCTGATCAAGTGGGAGGCTGACGAAGTGTTCATGGACGAAGGTTTTATCACCTTGATCGGAACGGAAGCGATGCCCGCCTATCTGCTGGCCGGCCGCCAGTACATCCCGTTCGGAAATTTTAACAGCCATTTCATTTCCGACCCGACCCCCTTGATTCTCGGCGAAACCAACGAAGGAGCCTTGGTGGTCGGCTATCGCTTTAACGGAGAAATGATCGACATTTCAGCGGGCGCCTTTAACGGGAAGGTCAAAGAAATCGGTAACAACGACCAAATTTCCAACTATGTGGCGGCCATCGTGGTCAGCCCCTTGGAGAATTTGATGGTCGGTGTCTCTTATACCTCGAATTTAGCGGCCGCCGATACGCTGTCCGAAGTGATCACGGACCGGGACGGGGATGGGGAAAGCAATAATATCGCCAGGTTTGTCGGCGGCTGGAGCGCTTTTGTGTCCATCTCCTTGCGGGAGCGCTTCAAGCTGATCGGTGAATATGCCGGTGCGACCGAAACGTTCAAGGCCGGGGAGCTTTACGATGCGGGTGACGGCAAAAATCGCCGACCACAGGCCTGGAATGTGGAACTGGGCTTTGCCATTACGGACGCGGTGGAGATCGCGGTTCGCTATGAAGGGTCCAATGATGGTGGTGATGCGGCCAGCGGCACCTTTCTGTTGCCCGAATCCCAATACGGAGCCGTGTTCAACTGGGGCTTGTTCGACAACACCAACCTGGCCCTGGAATACCTGCGCGGGGAATTTGAGAGCGATTTTCAGAAAACCGACACGGTCACCATTCAACTGGCCGTTGCGTTTTGATCGAAAACGATAATCTTGTCGTCTTGTAAAACAGGCCGTAGCATTTTGAACGGAGATTTCGGCCTTCAGGAATTACCCGGTTATCGATTCTGAGATTTTAAAGCAGTTGCCTTTCAATCTCATCAGCCACCCAGGCAAGATCGTCTTTTTGTTTACCTTCCGTGTAAAGCCGGCTCATCAAAGCAGCGTGGTCTTGGGCCGCAGCATAACCCTCATTGAGAGCGCGGGTAATGAGGGACCACTGCCCTGATTCACAGAAGGCCTTGAAGGCCGGCTTGATGTGCGGAAAGAGCTCCTTGACAAGGCCGTCGCTAAAGGCCACATAAAAAGCCAAAGCGGCGCTGTTCTGTTCCTGGACGATGTGAGCGAGCGGACCGCCGGGACCGGTGTCTGCCAAAAGGTCCTTGACCGCTCGGGCCAGCAGTTCGGTCGGTGAGTGTGGAAAGGCCCCGATGATTTCGCGCCAGAGCATACGGTCGAACGTGGTGTCCTCGATTTCACCCAGTTCGTGATAAATATAGGTCGTCCGCTGAACATCAAAAATCGTGTGAAAGGCTTTACGTAGAGCGTCTGGATTCGTATCTCCAACACCGCAGCGTTTCAGGCCCCATTTAAAGGCCGCTTTGCCGGAAGGTTTGATGTAAGTCATCTGATCCCAGAGGAATAGGCGGGCGGCCTCTTGACGCACGACAATGCAGTTATCCTGTGACAGCGCCGGAAGGGTCAGGAGGTCACGCGCCAGTTCACGCCCCAGAAGCAAGACCGGATGTTTCCGCAGGTCTGATTGCTGTTCGATTTCAGCCAGGAAAAAAGTGGGCTTCAGGCGCTGGGCATATCCGGCACCGTAAAACAGGCCTTCTTCCGCTAACAGCGCGTTGATGCTTGCGGTGTCAAAAGTATCGTAAGCGTTCCCGTTGACCGGTAAAGGAGCGTAAGCCGTTTGTCCAACCTGGTCCCAATTGTCCTCCCGGTCCCCGATCCAGTCCAATATTTTTCGGGCGTCATGCGCCTCCCAAGGAGCCAGTTCCCGCTCCCATTTGTACAGATCGCGCAGGCGTAGCGCCAGACCGCAAATCGAAAACAGGCCGGCGTGCGAGGCATCGGAAATGGTGCAGTTTTGCTGAACAGTGCGCGCAAGTTCTTCGCGGTCAAGCATTTTAAATCATCCTCTGGTTGGTCAGCAATCCATGGATTCGTTTCGCCTCAACTGGCATCTTGACCCATAAATTGATATCATTGATGGGTTTGCAGCGTACCCCAAAAATGCTTGTCACGTCAACGGCGGCGATTGCCGGCGGCTTTCCAGCTGAACCGGTTAGAATTTATTTTGATTTGTAATTTGAATATGGTAGGGGTACATCAAAGAAAAGCTTCAGCAATTAACTTAAAACAAGGTGGCTCTATCACCGGATTGAATTTACGGGGTGACCATGACTGTTATTAAACCGACAACCCATTTCCATGATATTGGTGATGCGGCGGTTCAATACCTGAAGTACGAAAACAAGGGCCCGACAATCATTCTGCTGCATGCCACCGGCTTTTCACCCTGGCTGTGGCACCCGCTGGCGACCCATTTATCCCGCTCGTATCGTGTCATTGCCCCCTATTTTTGTGACCACCGGGAAACCGATCCTGAAAAAGGGGGTCTGGGCTGGATGCAGCTGGCAGATGACCTGTGCCGACTATGCGACGGTCTGCAAATCGAACACCCCCTTTTGGTAGGTCATTCCATGGGGGCAACGGTCATGACCATTGCTGAAGGCACTTACGGTCCCAAGGCCGCCGGTATGATTTTAATCGAACCGATTTTCCTTCCCCAAGAATTTTACGGCATCCCTTTGCGCGTCGAGGACCACCCCCTGGCACGGATGTCCATCAAGCGCCGTAATTCCTGGGATGATCATGCGTCCGCCAAAGCCTATCTGCGCGCCAAACCGCTCTTTGCGCTATGGGACGACACCATGTTGGACCTTTACATCGAGCATGGGATGGTCGACAACGAGGCAGGAGGCCTGGAGCTCGCGTGTTCGCCGCCTCGTGAAGCCGCGTTGTTCATGGGCGGCATGCCCTACGACCCCTGGCCCCTGTTTCCCAAAATCCATTGCCCGGTTTTGATCGTCGAAGGCGGCCAAAGCCAAAACCGGCGCTTCATGAACCTCAAAGATGCGGTGGGCTTGTTTCGTCAGGGAACGTATCAGCTGATCGAAGCGGCCGGCCATTTAATCCCCATGGAAAAGCCCTCCGAGACCTGCCAAATTATCACCGATTTCGCCAATAACATACTGAAATGATATGTTTTTTGATGCTTGAACGGTTAAACGCATGTGCCAATTTTTGCCGGTCAAGCCGGTTCGCCTGTTTCGCCGGTTGGCCGGAAAACCCGCAACTCGTAACCCGCAACGCATAACCCGCAACCCGTATTGATCCATCAACCCCTTGATTCCTCTATTTTTTTATCCCTTTATCCTTCAATTCTGCAATTTGTAATCCCTTAATTTGGTATTCAACTCATTTATTAAAACTTATCGAAATCTGCTTGACAACCGTCGATAGGCACTTTATATTCTTTTTAAGCATATACTCATAACAAGCAGTGCTAACCCTATTTTGAGATTATTGCGATGATTAACCAGTTCGACTCTTTTATTAAAAACTTGCAGAATCAGGTATTTGAAGACGCCAAACACGCTTATGGTGAAATCGGTTTCCAACGTTGGCGCCACCCTCTTTATCAGGGTCCAATGGCAAATCCGGATGCCCATGCCCGCTTTAAAGGACAATGCGGCGACACCATGGAAATATATTTGAAGTTTGAAAACAACCGGGTCAAAAATGCGTCGTATGTTACGGATGGGTGTGGTGCCAGCACCGTATGTGGGTCTTTTGCAGCTGAAATGGCCATCGGCCGAACACCTGATGAACTTATCGAAATAACAGGCAAATCCATCTTGCAACACATCGGCCGCTTCCCTCAAGAGGATCAGCACTGTGCTTATTTGGCGGCCGAAGCCCTACAGCATGCTTTGCACGCCTATCTGGTCAATAGAGCAACGCCGTAAACAACAAGGAGGTAACCATGAAAATCGCAATTAGTTCGGAAGGCAATGATTTAAATGCATTGCTGGACCCCAGGTTTGGAAGGTGTCGATGGTTTTTGATTGTTGATCCGTCCAATATGAGCTTTGAGGCTTTTACCAATGAAAGCGCGGCCTTGGGTGGCGGTGCGGGAATCCAGGCGGCTCAGTTTGTAGCCTCCAAGGGCGTCACGGCCGTTATCACCGGCTGGTGCGGCCCCAATGCCGTGCAGACGTTAAACGCCGCCGGAATCGAACTTTATGCCGACCAATCGGGTACAATACGCGACATCCTAGACCAATACCAAAACGGGCGCATGGCTTCAACAACGCAGGCCAATGCCTCCATGCATGCCGGTACCGGCGGTCGCGGCATGGGAGGGGGTCGTGGCATGGGCGGCGGTCGCGGCATGGGAGGCGGTCGCGGCATGGGCGGTGGCCGTGGCATGGGCGGTGGCCGTGGCATGGGTCGCAGGGGGTGAAGCGTGGTCTGAAGGATTGGCTGTTACAAGATACGAGGCCGATTGGCTTTGCACCCAATAATCATAAAAGGAGCTTTCAAATGGAAAAAGTTGCGGTAATCGGATAGGTTATTCTGAAAGTTCCATAACGTCCGCTTCGGTAACCCGCAGCAGTTCCGTTGGGGTTAAGCGCATCATGGCAGCGATGTCCCCACCGCCGCCAAAAATCAAATCCAAAGCGAGAACTGCCGGGTCGACCAAAGTTCGCAACTTCTGCCGGTGACCGAAGGGTGGCATACTGCCGACCACGAATCCGGTAACCGCCAAGGCTTGATCCGGAGTGGCGAATTTGACCCGTTTGCGCCCCACCCCCAGTCTGGCCGCCAGTTTGCGGCGATCTACCCGGGCCAGGCCGTTGTTTATTACCAGCAACGGTTCGTCTTGAACCCGAAAAACCAGTGATTTGATGATCTGATTGGTTTCAACTGCCAGCGCCAAGGCCGCCTCTGACACCGTCGTGGTGTGTCCGGCCATCGGCAAAATGACAGCCTCTATGCGATGCGTGTCGATGAACAGCTGTAGTTCTTTGCTTCCCATGGGCGTGCTGGGCCCCTCAACCAAGTTGTTTGGCGACATATTTATCTCCTCCCACGATGTTTCGACACCCCTCAATCATTTGAACTCCGCTGTTATGACGCGACTCAGCAATCGCCGCAAAGCGACATCGTCGCATTGGATAACATCGTGCAACGATTTTATTTTTCGGCAAGAATCAGGAAATATCCCCCAACCCTTGCCTTACCGCGCAGTTCAGTGTAAAATTACACCATGAAACGGACATCCAATCCAATCGTCGCTGTTGCTACGATAACACTTATCCTCACCGTGCTGACCTTGTCTTGCGGGGATCAACCAGAAAGCACGCCCCCGCGGACAACCGAGCAGAGCTTCGACACCTTCACCTTTTACGATGTGGGCCGCAACACAATTTTTTCAAAAAGCCTGCGCCGGGAGTTAACCAGGGTTTTGGGGGATGATGCCATTGAGCGCCGCAACATCATCGACCTTGAAATTAACGAAAAAGGATTTTTGAATGATCATTTCCCGGACCTTGACACCATCAATCGCCAATTGAATTCTCCGCTGGGTGAGCGGGTCGACCACAACACCGTTAAACTCATGTACCGGTACGCCCGAAAAAAAAATGTACCTTTCGATTACATCGAGGTCGTCTTTTCGCAGTATTCGAGAACCCCCATTTTGATCAACGTCCGTTTTAAAACCGATGAAGCCGATACCCTGGCGAACCTCGAAAGCAAATACGGCCCGCCTAAAATCATCGCTTGGGACCAGCCCAACGCCAAGTCACTTTATTGGCGCAAGAATGAAGACCTGTTGATGGTATCGATGGTTCCGGACCAGATTGGCATTCCGCGCTACCGACTCGCCATCTATTATACCCAAAATTTGAAAGAACTGATCAAAGCCGAAGAAATTGAAAATGAAAAAAGGCGGCAACCGCAAACTGAATCGGGCAAAACCGCCTTTTAACAAAGCTTTTCAATTAGAACGTCATGCTAACACCTCGGTTGGTTTTTGCACTGCCCACACCCCGTATTCGGCGCTCTCCAACGAATCAGTCTTAGAAGGTCTAAAAAGCGCGCGCTAAGGTTTCATTTTAAAGTCCCGCCCAGCCTTTGATCAGGTTGATTAATTCGGTTTCCTCGGCATCCGATAATTTCTTATCAAAGGGCGCCATGCGGATAGAAATTGTCTGCCCGTCGCCCCAGGGCCACCAGGCACAAAAGACAAATGCATCCTGATTCGGGTCCGTGTTAAAAAATAGCTGGCCGGGCCGAAGACCGCCAAGATGTTCATCGATTACCTGCACGATTTCAGGTGCTTGTGCAATATTTGTGCTGTCCCAGGTAATGCCGAAAAAACGGTTCAGGATCCCCTGTACCGTTTCTTTTTTGTCTGCGCCGAACTCGGTCTGCAGGGTTTCAAAACGGTCGTCCCATTTCCATACGAGGAGACCTTCGAACGCATCTAAAATCGCTTTGCAGGTTGTCTTTAGGTCCGTTTCTCGCACTTTGTTCATGGTATGATCCTTTCATCAAAGGTACATCTATCAATCCAAACGACTGCCATTTATCGCCATTGTCAGAAATAGGTTCCGTTTACATTAAGCCAAGCGAGGCACCCTATTTTTTTTAAAGGCCTATCAAAACAAACCTAGTCTTTTGTCAACCGCTATAAACGGCCCAATGCTGTTGATATTTCATGGTCCCTTATGTCAGACGCAACGGGTTGATGCAACTAAAATGGCCATATCAGCGGGATAAAGAAGGCGCCCATAATGATAACCAGTGCATTCAGGGGCAGGCCCATTTTAAAGTAATCGCTGAAACGATAACCGCCCGGGCCATAAACCAAAAGGTTGGTCTGGTAGCCGATCGGTGTCGCGAAACAGGCACTGGCACCAAAACAGACACCGATGATAAAAGGTTTGGGATCCACCCCTAAAGCCAGGGCGGTCGAGATCGCGATCGGCAACAACAATACCGCTGTGGCATTGTTGCTCAGAAGCTGACTACAAACACTGGTCAGCACAAGAAAACCGGCCAACACGAATCCGGGTCCCATGTCTTTAAACAGGCTTAAAAAGGCTTCTGCATATAACTGCGTGGCGCCTGTCTTCGCCATGGCGGCGCCCAGCGCGATGGTGCCGATAATCAACAATAAGACATCCGGCTCGAGCGATCGATAGGCATCACGCAAGTGGAAACAGCGGGTGATGACCATGAGCAGAACACCTGTCACAGCGCATACCATGATGTCGGCCAAGCCAAAGGTGGCTGCCGCTACCACACCGCTAAAAATCAAAAGCGCCCAACGTACCTTGCTTTTGTCAATGATGGCATGGTGAACGTCCTCGACGATGATGAAATCGTTGCCTCGGCGAAGTTGTTCCAGTTTGTTTCGACTGCAACGCACCAAAATAATATCACCCAGGCGCAATTTCACGTTCTGAATTTTCTGCTCGCGATAATGAAGTTGGCGGCTTTTGATGGCAATGATGTGAATATCGGGATCGTCCTGAAGATTCGTCGAAAGCAAGCGGTGTCGCAACAAAGAGGAATGCGGCGGCACGATCAACTCAACAATCAATTCTTCGTCTGTTCCCGGACCAAATCCATTCGCCTCTTCACTGTGGGGCAATTCGACATTTTTACTCTCCAGGATACCGACCAAGTCGTCAGCCGAACCCTTTACCAGCAGGATATCCTTTTCTTTGATGGCTAAAGGGTGTCGAAAAGGATCAATAATATGGGAAGCTCTTACAATTTCGATGGGGACGAGGGTTGGATATAGGGCCGTAATAAATCGGATCGGGTCCTGACCGATCAGGTCACTGTTTTCGGACACCACAAATTCGGCCAGGTAGCGCTTGTCTTCGCGGTCTTTGAGTTCACAGATCGGTGCTGTCTGACTGGGCATCAACCGGTTCGCAAACAAAATGAGAAAGACAAGGCCGATAATGGCGATTGGAACGCCCAAAGGCGCCAGTTCGAACATCTTAATTTTCCCGTAACCGTAGCCCGCACTTAGATCACTGACGATAATGTTGGTGGATGTTCCGATGAGCGTACATGTACCCGCCAAGATGGAGGCATACGAGACCGGGATCAGCAGCTTGGACGGACTCATGTCATAATCACAGCTCAGACCCAGAACAATGGGGATAAAAAGAACGACGACGGGCGTGTTATTGATGAAAGCAGATGCGCCTGCTACAACCACGAGAATGATAACAACCGCAGCGACACGGTTGCCACGGGATAAATCAAGCACCTTCTCGGCGACGAATTCAACCGCACCGGTCCGTATTAAACCCCGGCTGATCAAAAACATGGCGGCTACGGTGATTACTGCCGGATTGGCGAACCCGGCCACGGCTTCCTGGGGAGTCAATATTCCGGATAACGCCAGGGCCACCATGATACCGAGTGACACGCGATCAACGGGGACCTTTTCCGTGATCAGCAGGATCAGGGCTACAACTAAAATAATCGATACAATCCAGATCGACAAGCTCATCAGTCCTGCTCCTTGCGCTTTGCAGTTAAAAGGGGACTCAGGTCATATCGCTTTTCTGTTTGCGGACTGAGCCTTTTCCCTGCCAGTGTTCGGTAATTGTTTCCATAAAGGCTTAAAATAACCACCGGTAATTCCTCTGTCAATGCTCGCTTCCCGAGCCTTACGCTTTGACAGCAATGCCGAATTGGTATAATGAGGATTTAAAATTGTGTAGCCCTTCCTGGAGAAAAGACCAAATTGACCTTCAATCGAATAACGGAATAGATATGCGTTCAGCTCAAATAGGCCAGCCTACCAGCCAAACCTCTGGGCCTGCCGAGGCCCTGGAATCCAAACTTATCTCGACCGTCATCATCGGGGCCGGTCCGGCCGGCTTATCTGTAGCGGCTTGTCTCAAAAAAGCCCATATCCCGGCGATCATCCTCGAAAAAGAAGACCGGGTCGGTTCAAGCTGGGCTAAATTTTACGAACGCCTACGCTTGAATACGAACAAGCGTGATTCGGCCCTGCCCGACCTGCCCTTCCCGCCAAGCTACCCGAAATATCCATCCCGACGGGAGGTTATCGCCTATCTGGAATCGTATGCCCGTCACTTCGAATTGCGTCCTCGACTGAAGGAACGCGTCCTGTCGGCCCAACGACAGGATAATTTCTGGGAAACCAGGACAACATCGGCGACCTATCGGTCTGCCAACCTGGTGGTCGCTACCGGTAACAACCAACAAGCCAACATCCCCAAATGGAAGGGCCAGGAGGGGTTTCCCGGTGAAATTTTTCACTGTATCGACTACAAGAGCGGCCGTCCCTTTAAGGGCCAAAATGTTCTGGTTGTCGGTATCGGCAATTCCGGGAGTGAGATCGCTTTGGATTTATACGAGCATGGGGCCCGTGTCAGTGTTTGCGTTAAAGGACCGGTTAATATCTTACCGCGCGAGATTCTCGGCATCCCGGTGCTCAGAACCGTCAGTCGTTTGACCGAAATGCCGTTGGCTTTCAGTGATTATCTGCGAAGCGTGCTGTTTAAACTCGTCTGCTATAACCTGCCGCAGCGCGGAATCGTCAGACCGTCTTACGACCCAATTACCCAGACCAACCGGTTTGGGAAGCTGCCGTCGATCGACAATGGCACCATTGCAAAGATCAAAAGCGGTGAAATCACGATTTATCCGGGGATTGCGGCCTTCCATAAAAAAGAAATTCATTTTAAAAACGGTGATCGTGATCAGTTTGACACGGTTTTCCTGGCCACAGGGTATCAACCCCGTTTGGACACTTTTTTAAAGGTCGATCCCGGTCTGCTAAACAATCATGGCGGGCCGCGCCGCCGTTTATGTATATCCGAGGTACCGGGATTGTGTTTCTGCGGATTTGCGGTTTCGTCACGCGGTATATTGAACAAGATCGGTGAAGACGCACGCCAGATTTGCCAACATATTAGCGATACGAAAAGCGCCTAACGATTTTCATTTTGGCCTTTCGAAGCCCTCTCAAAATTAGGATTTTGGCTCAAGGTCGCGGCGGTGCCGAGTTTCAAGCCGGAAGAATACTAAAGTATTTTGAGGATTTGAAACGAGGCACCAACAAAAAGATTGGGCCAAAAGACAATTTTGCGATGGCTTTTAAAAGGTGGCTGTGTAGCTAGGCCCCGAAATCAAAAGGTTGTTGGTCACCGTCGACTGGATCGTTTCCATTTTGCTGCCGAAGAAGATATCTCTGATGCGTCCATGACCATAGGCGCCGAGCAGAACAAGGGCGTCATTGGGTACCGTGTAAAGATTCTCCTCAAATTTACCCTTCTCGAATTTGTACCATTGATTCACCTGACTCGCGACATCCTCTTGAAGGTTTTCTTTTTCAATGACCTGTTCGTATTTTTTCAGCTGGCCTTTTTCCACTTGGGTGAAAACGTCCAGGGGCATGCCGGTCAAGCTACTGAGCTGAAGCCCCAGGCACAAGGCGCAAGGCCCTGATTGCATTGGCATACCCCCAAAAAAAACCATGATCGAGCGCCATTCTTTATAAGCCGTACTGGTAAACAGAACCGGTATCCGTCCCTGGCGAATTCAACGGTCCAGTGTTGTCAACGGTAGCCCAAACTCTGGGCCGTTTTATCGAATCCAATTTTCATAGCGTGACCTATTCCTACCCAGCCACCAACAGCGGCAAGTGGCATAGGCTGTAACCCAAAAACAGATTAGGACATATAAAATAGCAAAAATAATCCTTTTTTTAAATAAATCAACTCGCTTCTTAAATGATTCCAAATAACGCGGCCTTGCCATAATCATTAAACATTTGTAACCTGAGATTTTAGCCTTAGAATAATTACGTTGTGGGTTTGCTAATGTAGAGCAAAGCCCTCCGCAAATATAGTCAAACACTACTTTTTGAATCTCAACCATATGAATTAATTATAATTTTATATTTTCCCATTCAAAGTCTTGCCCAAGTATCAGCCCCCACCTTGCATTCCCTTATGCCTGTGCTTATACTTTATACCGCTATGAAAACACGAAATGAAAAAATACCGACACCCAAAGAGTTGGAAAAAGAGATCAGTGAGTTCCTTTCCAAAAAATTCGGCGGACAGGTCAAAATCACGACCCCGGTCGTGATCCCCCAACCGGCAGCTGCGGAAACGGATCAGGGCGAGCCACACCCAAAAAAGAAGACCCGGATCAACTTCGATCTTAAACCCGAGCAACTGGTCGCTTTTCTGGATCAGTTCATCATTAAACAGGACAGTGCCAAGGCGATCCTGTCAACCAAGATCTGCACCCATTTCAACCGCATCAAACGCTATCTGGAGTCGCCCGAAGACATCAACGACATGGTCGGCAGCATCAAAAACAATGTGTTGATGATCGGACCGACCGGTGTGGGCAAGACCTACATGGTGCGGCTGATCGCTAAAAAGATCGGTGTTCCCTTCGTCAAGGGCGATGCCACCAAATTCAGCGAAACCGGCTATGTGGGTGGCGATGTTGAGGACCTGGTGCGGGACCTGGTCCGGGAAGCAGACGGGGATATCGATCGTGCCCAGTACGGTATCATCTACATCGACGAGATCGACAAAATCGCCTCGAGCCGCAACATGGTCGGGATCGATGTGTCACGCACGGGCGTTCAGCGGGGACTTCTCAAACCGTTGGAGGAGACCGAGGTTGACCTGAAAGTACCCCACGACCCGATTTCCATGCTGCAAGAGGTGGAATCTTTCCGCAAAACCGGCAAGCGCGAAAAATCGACGGTTAACACCAAAAACATTCTCTTCATCATGAGCGGCGCCTTTTCCGACCTGTCCGATATCATCAGCAGGCGAATAACAGATCAGGGTATTGGTTTTGGTGCCAAGATTTCGACACCGGAAGACAAAGCTGATTTGTTCAAGCAAATCCGATCCGAGGATCTCATCAACTACGGGTTCGAATCTGAATTTGTCGGACGGGTACCGGTCAGGGCCGTATTCGAATCGCTGTCTGAAGACGACCTTTATGAGATTCTTAAAAATCCCAACAACCCCATTATCCTTGGTAAAAAGCTCGACTTTGCGGCTTACGATATCGACATAAAGTTTGCCGACAAGGCCTTGCAGCGCCTGGCGCATGACGCCAACCTGGAAAACACGGGTGCCCGCGGGCTGGTCAGCGCGGTCGAAAGAGCGCTTTTGTTGTTTGAAAAGAAGCTGCCCTCGACTGATGTTAAGCTGTTTCCGGTTACATCCGACGTGATCGATAACCCCAAGGATTCCATCCAGGCGTTGCTCAACCCTGTCAACGATCCCAAAATGAGCAGTGCCTTTGACCATTTAGCCGAAGAAGAAAAAGGCTTGATTAAAAACTACGTCGAATCGAACCTGGAGAACCTGGCCGATAAATTCGACCTGACCCTGACGCCAGCGCGGATCGATATTGTGGCGGCCTATTACGGCAAGCATCCCACCGATATCAGCAGGGTCCTTAAGCGGGTTAAATCCTTTTACGATGAAATCAAAACCATTGAATTGTACTTCCTCAAAGACCATGATATCAACATCGTGCTGGAAGACGACGCGATTGATTTCATCCTGGCACAATTTGTTAATTTGGGCGTCAAGTTCGGCGACGTTTACAAACAACTGACCCGGGATTTTGAACTGGGACTCAAGCTGGTACGGGAAAAAACCGGCCGAAACCGTTTCTTTCTGAACAGGGATGCGCTCGTGTCACCTGAAAGCCATATCAGCAGCCTTCTAAAAAATGGATTGAGTTCTTTAGAAAAAAAATAGGTTTTTATAGTATCTTTAACGGACTTAACTTCAGGGTGGGATAAAGTTACGAGTTCCTTAAATTAAAAGTGGGAAATGCCTAAAATTGGAAGTGCCTAAAATTATGGTATTCTATCGATTTTATAATAGACGGAGCGTAGCGACTCCGGAACTTTAGTCACTTGTAACTTTCGTTAACCTCATTTGTTACTTTTGATAAGCTTTGCTCACTCGTAGCTTATAATTATCAGGATCATCCGATGATAGGAATTTCAAAACTCTACTGCGGTACGGTCGAGCCTTCAGATGCCATCCGCTATGGGCGTATGTCATCCCAACTCCCATCTCATCTCTTGCAGTTTTCTAAAGACAAACGTCCGGTTGTGGTATGGAACATCACACAGCGCTGCAATCTGAAATGCGTGCATTGCTACGCCCACGCCAAAGACAAAGCATTTGAGAATGAACTCTCGACCGATGAAGGCAAACGCTTGCTGGATGATCTGGCCGACTTCGGCGTACCGGTAATCCTTTTTTCAGGTGGTGAACCACTGGTTCGCAAAGACTTGCCGGAACTGGCGGCCTACGCGGTCCAAAAAGGGATGCGGGCCGTCATATCGACCAACGGAACCCTGATTTCACCGAAGATGGCCCGCACATTGAAGGAGATCGGTCTTTCCTACGTGGGTATCAGCCTGGATGGCATGGAAGCCATCAACGATCGTTTCAGGGGCGTCAAAGGTGCCTTCAAGTCCGCTTTGGAGGGGATTAAAAATTGCCAGGCCGCGGGTATCAAAGTGGGTTTGCGGTTTACAATCAACAAGGCCAATGTGGCTGAAATCCCGGCCATCTTCGATCTGCTGGAAGAAATGGACATCCCGCGGGTCTGTTTTTACCACCTGGTGTATGCCGGCCGCGGGTCCACCCTGGTGGACGATGATTTGTCGCTGGCCAACTCACGGGCGGCTGTCGATCTGATCATCGATCGCACCAAGGACCTTCACGACCGGGGACTGGCCAAGGAAGTTTTAACAGTCGACAATCATGCCGACGGCCCTTACGTCTACCTGCGCCTGTTAAAAGAAAATCCCGAGCGGGCCAAAGAAGTGCTGGAACTGTTGAAAATGAACGAAGGCAACAACTCCGGCCGTGGCATCGGATGCGTCTCCTGGGATGGCCAGGTCCATGCCGATCAATTCTGGCGCCATTACAGTTTTGGCAATGTCAGACAGCGGCCGTTTTCTGAGATCTGGACCGATACGACAAACACGCTGATGGGCAAGTTGAAAGAAAAAAAGAAGCACGTCAGTGGCCGTTGCGCCACGTGTTGCTGGCTCGATGTCTGCGGTGGCAATTTCAGAGTCCGCGCCGAAGCCGTGTTCGATGACGTCTGGGCACCTGATCCGGCGTGCTATCTAACAGATGAGGAGATCAGCTGATCTCTGTACCATATTTGAAAGCTACTCGCCAAAAACACCCTTTATTCAAGCGTTTTAAGTTTTAGGTTTTAAGTTTTAAGTATTCGCCGACGTTATCTATTCAGCTACCTAAAACCTAACACTTAAAACCTAAAACCAAATGAATTTCAGTTGTTAGAAATTCATTTTCGGAGAAAAATCATGCTCTTTCCAGAATATCGTCCCCGGCGTATGCGGCAAAGTGAAGCGTTTCGGCGAATGATACGCGAAACGGTTTTAACGACTGACGATTTAATTCTGCCTCTTTTTGTTATCGGCGGTAAAGGGGTCAAAAACCCCATTGAATCGATGCCCGGACATTTCCAGCTTTCGATCGACAACCTGGTTAAAACCGCCCGTAAAGCGTTCCAGGCCGGCATCCCGGCCATTATGCTGTTTGGTATTCCGGCAAAAAAGGACCCCTTGGCCACCAGCGCGTATGCCCCTGACGGCATCGTGCAACGCGCTGCCAAAACCCTCAAAAACAAACTCCCGGACCTGGCCGTGATCACCGATGTGTGCCTGTGCCAGTACACGGACCACGGGCATTGCGGTGTTATCGACGGCAACCGCGTCGACAATGACGCCTCATTGGACCTGATTGCCCGTGTCGCGCTTTCCCACGCCAAGGCGGGTGCCGACATGGTCGCTCCTTCGGATATGATGGACGGCCGGGTATCTGAAATCAGAAGCACGCTGGATGAAAATGGTCTCAGCCACGTCCCGATTATGTCATATGCGGCCAAATACTGCTCTGCCTATTACGGACCCTTTCGGAGCGCCGCCGACTCCGCGCCCAAATTTGGAGATCGCCGCACCTATCAAATGGACCCGGCCAATGCCCTCGAAGCCGTGCGTGAAGTCACGCTGGACATCGAAGAAGGCGCCGATATCATCATGGTCAAACCCGCACTGGCCTACCTTGACATTATCTCACGGGTGCGCGAAGAAATTGACCTGCCTGTGGCGGCCTATAACGTGAGCGGTGAATTTTCCATGATCAAAGCCGCGGCCCAAAAGGGGTGGCTGGATGAAACCAAGGTAATGATGGAAACCCTGACAGCCATCAAGCGGGCTGGCGCCGATATGATTTTAACCTACTTTGCGATCGAGGCAGCCCAGGCCATCACCAGGAGTTGAGCATGAACCCAACCCCACCCGACACACCGACCGGTCACCCACATGCCGCTCACCCGACAGGCGAAAAAGGCGCGGCCCTGCGATTGGTCGCCTGGGAGGCCACCCGCAATTGCAACCTGGCGTGCCTGCACTGCCGTGCCTCGGCTACCATGGGGCCCTATGAAAATGAACTCGGAACCGAGGCCGCCTTACAGCTAATGGACCAGATTGCTCGTGTTGGCAACCCGATTGTCATCCTGACCGGCGGTGAGCCGCTTTTGCGGCCGGACATTTTTGAAATTGCCCAATACGGCACCGCCAGGGGGCTGCGTATGGTCATGGCCCCCAACGGGACTTTGATTACGCCCGAAATGGCTGAAAAAATGGCCCTTTCCGGTATCAAGCGCATCAGTATCAGCCTGGACGGAGCCAATAAGGAAAGCCACGATCGGTTTCGGGGCGTGCAAGGCGCCTATGAAGGCGCACTCAATGGCATTCGACACGCCAAAGCCGCTGGAGTTGAATTTCAGATCAACACCACCATTACCAAAACCAATTTGGATCAAATTCCCCTGATCCAGGATCTGGCGGTCAAACTCGGCGCCGTGGCCCATCATATCTTTTTACTGGTGCCAACCGGACGCGGCAAATACATTGTCGATCAGGCCATCGATGCCGAGGAGTACGAACGCACCCTTAACTGGTTTTACGACCAACGGGATCAAACCCCTTTACAGCTAAAAGCGACCTGTGCGCCCCATTATTATCGAATCCTCAGACAGCGCGCCAAACAGGACGGTCAATCGGTTACCTTCAAGACTCACGGGCTGGATGCCGTTACCCGGGGATGCCTGGGAGGAACCGGCTTTTGCTTTATATCCCATCGGGGCATCGTCAAACCCTGCGGCTTTTTGGACCTGAACTGTGGTGATGTCACCCGCACGGCATTTGACCAGATTTGGCATCATTCGGACATCTTCCTGTCCCTGCGTAATTTCAAAAATTTAAAGGGCAAGTGCGGCCGCTGTGAATATCGGAAAGTCTGTGGTGGCTGCCGCGCGCGGGCCTTCGAAGCGACCGGGGATTATTTGGCCGAAGAACCTTTGTGCTCCTACCAACCTGCCTGAAACAGGATTGGCTTTCATTTCAGATTCGACCGCTTTGTATTATAAATACTTGACATCCAAGCATCTTTTAACTATTCTATTTTTATCGATATTTATCCTTGGTGGCGCAACGTCGGTGCTTGAACCGAGTGAGTGCCATCCACTTCAACCTTGGACACGAATGGGTTTTCAGGCTTTATGAACGCCAAAGCGACGCTGAGATTTATATTGTTTGAGGCAGCGCTTGTTCTCTGGTTACTTGCCGTCCAGCTCAATGCCGCCCAATTGAACGACGTCAGGGTCGGTGTCTATGATACCTTTACCCGCATCGTTTTTGAATTCAATGGCCCTGTTCAGTTTCAAGACCCGATCCTTCGGGGTCAGGGCGCCTTCACCGTGAAGTTTATCAACTCGGAATCCGCACTGCCCGACCGCCCCCTGCAGGCCAAAACCAAGAGGCTCACTTTTCTCAGATTGTCGCGCCAAGCGACGCACTTGGTAGCCGATATCGGCCTTTCCTTTGCCCACCTAAAGTTGAAGGCCTTTGCCCTTACAGGGCCGCAACGCGTTGTTGTGGATGCGTACGAAACCAAACCACCTCCCGCACCCATCACAATCAAGGATGTGGTTGTCAAAGAATCAATGCGACCGGCCGCTGGACCGTCGGCCAAAACGGCGCAAGCACCTGCTGATCGCCGCCCAACTCCCCCTAAAGCGGCTCCTGTACCTGACACACCGGCACCTCGCCAAGCGGTTCAAGCCAAGACCGTCAAAAGCGCTCCAAAACCAAAGACAGCACCGACGCCTGCCAAACCAACCCAGACGGTCGCCCAACGCCAACCGCCAAAGCGAGCGGCGGTTGAAACAAAGAGCACCCAGATAAAAACCAAGCGGGCCAAGAAAGCCGAGGCACCGTTTTTGACACAACGTATTCAACGCTACCTGACCATTGCGTTGATCGTCATCGGATGCGGGATCGTCATCCTGATCGGTTTTATCCTGCTCCAGAAAAGGCGCCCGCCCAAGGCTGTGACTCGCGCCCAAGGCGATGACGTGCTGCAATCAACGGAAGACGTTCTGACAGCCATCGATGCAAAAATTAAAGAAAAGCTAAAGACGTACGACTGATTGCGGAAAATCAAATGGTAGAAGAATTCCTTGATGAATTGAATGTCGGCTTATCGGACGAAGAAAGAACCGATCTTGAAGACATGATCAATGCCTTCAAGGAGGAACGCTCGGCGGCCATTGCCGACCCCTCCTTGAGCGAAGTCCAGGACAAACTTGTTGCCATGAGTGACCGTATGATTCAGATGGGCGAAACGCTCCTTAAATTTGATCGCCGTATGAGCGCCTTTCATGAGATCCTTCGACTCTTTTACCAAAAAAGTGAAATCATGAATGAACGCATCGGCTTTGTTATCCAGACGATGAAGAACAACTAAATTAAAATCGTAACACGATTTTATGGGCACAGGGCAATTACAAGCCCGGGAGACAGTCTTGAACGAATCGAATGATGATAAGCGCAGCATCGTGCAACGTATTGTCGATGGCAACGTCATCATCAATACGGTTGAAGAGTTTGAAAAGGTTTTAAACCTTTACCCTGAGGATCCGCGGATGGTGAGAGCATACGGTGATCTTCTGGCGGACAAGGAATCGAAAGAGGCGGCTATTAAGCCGTACCGTCGAGCTTCCAACCTTTTCATTGAAAATGGTCAAAGCCTGCAAGCCATCGTCACGAAAATTTTAGAATGGAGTATTGTCAAACCGAGCCATAGCGACGGTCGTATTTTTCACGCTGCCATCAGTGCCTGCCGCTCCGAAGAATCCCCCTTGCAGAATTTTTTCGCTCAAATGGCCTATCCCGAAATGGTCGCCATCATGCTGCGCCTGGTGCGTGTTCGCTTGCCGGCCCATTATGTCGTTCTTGAAGTCGGCGATGTCAGCAATGAAATCTATTTTATTGTGTCTGGTACTCTGAACGAGACCACCTATCCCTCGGCCGATGAGAATGGCGCGGCCACGAAACCATCCAAAGCGATTCTGCTGGAAAACGACATCTTTGGAAATGTGATACCTTTTGAAAAAGAAAATGTTTCACGTTCGGATGTTGAAACCCTGACACGGGTGGAACTCGTCAAGCTCTCCAAGCCGGTCTTAATGTCGGTTTGTAAAAAATTTCCAAAAGTCGAATTGCTCGTCAGCAGCTTGCATCGTTCCCCGGCGCAGGCTGCGGTTGAGAGGTCCTGGCAACGGGTGCGACGGACTGAAAGGCACGAAATACCCATTAAAATAAATCTTAAAATCCTGCGAACAGAAGAGAACAAACCGCCGCTGATTCTCGAAGGCTTTACCAAAGATATTTCACTGGGCGGTGCCTGTATCGATTTGGGCGCGAAATATTGGGCCGTACCTGCCGGCGAACTCGAGGAGCGACAGGTAGAATTGGAGATCCACTTACCGAATGCTGACACAACCATGGTCATAAAAGCAGCCGTCGCCTGGGCCAGGGAAACACATCAGGAAGGCAAAAAAATGTTAGAGCTCGGCATCGAGTTTATAGATCTGACCAAAGCGGATCTGGACCTGTTAAACCAATTCTGTTTGGGCAGTCATGGTGAACAGAACTTGATCTGGAGTTTGTGGGAATCATTTGTAAAAAAATAACTAGTGCCTAACGAAAGGTCTCAATGAGCCAGAACAATTCGATTGGGAGCCCCAATACGCCCACAATACTGGCAGTTGGTGGTGGCAAAGGGGGCGTCGGTAAAAGTGTCATCAGCACGATGATCGCCCTTTTCCTGGCCCGCATGAATAAGCGGACCATTTTGATGGATGTTGATTTGGGCGGCGCCAACATTCATACCCTTTTGGGGGTTAAAAGTCCCTCCCGAACAATCAATGACTTTGTCTCCAAAAAATTCAGTTCGTTGGAGGATGTGCGTCTGGAAACCGGGTTGCCCAACCTTCACCTCATTAGTGGTGTCAGCGAGGTGTTGTCACTGGCCAATCTCCAATATGCTCAGAAAATAAAGATCATTCAATATCTTTTTAAACTGGACACCGATTACATCGTCCTTGATCTCGGTTCCGGAACGACTTTCAACGTACTCGATTTCTTCCTCATTGCACACCAAAAGCTTGTCGTCATGACATCGCAACCAACATCCATCCAAAACGCGTATGCCTTTGTACGCAATGCCGTCTACCGCAAATTGAGCCGGCTTTCGAGCCACAAACCATCGCTCCAGTCGATCGTTAAGGCGGCGATGGACCCCAACAATGACCTGCAGGTACGCACCATCAAAGAACTGTTCAAGGCCATGGCCGATGCAGGTGGTTCGGATGAAGCCGAATCCATTCAAACCGAAATTGCCAAAATTCAGCCGGCGCTCATCACCAACCTGGCCATGGAGCTTAAAGACAGAAACGCAAGCCGCATTATTCAACTGGTCGCTGAAAAATATTTAATGATCCAACCGACCATTCTCGGCGCGGTGGCTTACGATCGGCAGATCCAGACGATGGTGACCAACATGGTCCCGTTAACCCAGGTGGATCGCACCAGTGAAGCGTTTGCCAACCTCTACGATATCGTCACCAAACTCGTCTAGTTATGCCGCTTCAAAAATGTCTTTTGAGCCGAATCTCTGCGTTGGGCCCTCGTTTCAAGTCCCGATCACGCCTCCGGCGGACCTGCGGGTTGCGACCCACAAAAACTATTCTATCAGATGGGAAGTCCGCATCGCGGGGAAACATGGCCCCGCCTTGCATGCTCTGAGCTTGTCGATGGGACCTTGAGCCAAAATCCTATTTTTGAAACGGCTTCTGGTATAAGAAATAGAGAAGTTAATCCCCCAACCACAAAAGCCTGAGGGCCTCAGAGCCGCGGCGTCAAGGATGGGCATCGACTGAGCTCATCCGAAGACAAGCCGTAGCACGAATCACGGATTTGAACTATTAGTAGATGAATAAAATTAGTGCCCATCCAGAAATGAGGATTTTTGCGTGAGTTCAAGGCGGGTGGCAGATTTATCCCGGAGGAATAGCCTGCTATTTTGAGGAGTTAAATCTTGCTGCCCAACGTGAAATCGCGCAAAAAGCCATTTCTGGATGGGCACTGATTAGCCGATAGGGAGCGTGTCTCTAAATGTGTTGAAGCACCGGCGGACGGCATCACGGTTGCGTAGCGACATATCAATGAATTGACATCCGATGCCCCGTTCCGTTTGGTTGATGAATTTGGCTTTAACGGTTATGGGCTCTGACTCGGTTGGAAGATAAATGGTGGCCGCCACCACTTGCCCCATTTTCAATTTCTTGGCCGTCCGCAACTCGAAAAAAAAGCCTCCCAGACTAATATCCGTTATCGTCCGATTACCCGAGATCCCACGGATAATAACATCACAGTGGAAATCCAGTCGCGGATGTAATCGCTTTTCAACCCTAACTTTAACGTTCTTTCTGCCCGTCTGTACCATTGACTACACAAAGTTTTTAGTTTGTATTTCAAGTATTAACCGAATTATCACTACCTAACATCAATCTAAATGTCAATAAAATCGCGGCATGCTTATTCCTAAACTTCGTACAACAAATCGATATATTCATCCAGCAGGTCACCGACCAGTCCACGCACCGGTATGGTTGCGGCCATCCCGTACATGGGCGCCATGCCGCCCTCGATGCCCGGATTTGCCTGGACATGAGCCACCGCCGCTTGCAAGTCATTGATAAATTTAGCGGCCACCCCGGGTTGCGTGTGCCTCAAGGTCACGCATAGATGCACACAGGAGGGTTTGTGCAACCCATTCAGACTCCAGTGCTGTTGGGTCATATAATCCATTATCCGGTAAATATCGAGACGCTTAGATTTAAAAGCGATTACCCACAAGGGGTCGCCCAAAATGTCAAGCTCTGGGATGGCTTCGATACCCGTCCGAATGGTTGCAGCGGTTTCCATGATTCGTTTGACGGCGTCCCGATAACCGCTTTCGCCCATGGCGACCATGCCGGCCCAGCAAGCGGCGCTTAGGGCGCCCGGCCGGCTACCAGCAAAGGTCGGTGAAAAATAGAGCCCGCCCGGCCAGTCGGTTGTTTTAAAATATTGATATCGACGCAACGCACGACCGCGATATAAAATTACCGAAGTCCCTTTGGCCGCAAATCCATATTTATGGGTATCGGCGGAGATCGACGTCACGCCGGGCAACCTGAAGTCAAATGGCGGCACGGGGTATCCGAGTTTTTCGGCCCATGGCAAAACGAAACCACCCAAGCAGGCATCGGTGTGAAACCCGATCCCCTTGCGTAACGCCAACTCAGACAATTCTTCGATGGGATCGATCGCGCCGTGCGGAAATGACGGTGCCGACCCCACGATAACGATGGTTTTCCGGGTGATGGCCTTGGCCGTCGCGCGGACATCGGCCTTATAGTTCTTATCGACCGGGACATGAATAATCTTGAGATTGAAGTACTGGGCCGCTTTATCAAACGCCGCATGCGCGGTCGCTGGCACGATAATCTCCGGTCGTCGAATCCCTTTTTTGGCGCGGGCCCAATCGCGGTAAGTTTTCATGGCCAACAAGATACTTTCCGTTCCGCCGGACGAGACCACGCCGCATATCTTGGCGCCCGTCTTAACGCGATCGGCACTTAACATATTCGCCGTCATGGATACCACTTCAGACTCGTATTTGGCACTGCTGGGCCATATGTCGCTATGCAAAGGGTTGCTCTGGGAATGGAGAGCGTAAACCTGATTGAGAAAGTCGATATGGGTTTCATCGCCATGGTAAACGGCACCGGAAACGAAGCCTTTCTGCCATCGCGCTTCCTCCATTGCTTGCATGGTCCCCATCTCTTTGAGAATCGCCTCCCGGGCAACACCAGTGCCTGGAAGCCGGGCATAGGTTGGAAACTTTCCGCGATAGGGCTTAACACCATCTTCCATGTCCGCCATCATGCGGCCGAACTCAGCCTGGATATGGCGTTGCACCCAGGGGATTTTTTTTATGTGTTTGAAAGCCCATGAGGCAATGCGGGGATCCAGGCGGTTAAAATAGTGCTCGGCGCGGGCTTTGATATTCATGTGATTGCACCAACCTTGGTTATAAAATAAATTAAGTCGCTATATATTCGAGGGACGATCTACTTGCTGTTCATCCGGGCATATATTTTTTTGTTGGCTTTGTAGATATTTAAAAATTCATCAAACAGCTCATCGTAAATCGCACGGTTTTGGGGGTTGGGGGTATAGGTACGGGCAACGGATACACAGGCGGGAATTTCGTCGTAGGTGATATAACCCAAGGCGGCCGCAGCCAGAAGAGCGGCCCCTTTAACATTGGCTTGGATCGGGTCCTGGGCCTGTTGGATTTGACGGTTTAAAACGTCAGCGTGAATCTGACACCAGATGTCGGAATTGGCGCCACCGCCGATCATGCGAATCGGATCCATCGGTCTCTTGATGAATTTCTCCATATAACCCAACAGCCATTTGGTGTTGTAAGCCACGCCTTCGAACACGGCACGAATAAGGTGTTCCCGGGTGGTGCTTAGCGACTGATTGAAGATCCCGGACCGGACTGAATGATCTTCAATGGGTGAGCGTTCCCCGTAGAGCCAGGGTGTAAAGATAACCTTATCGCTCCCGGCCGGAACCTTGGCGGCAATCTGATCAAAAATCTTATACACATCCGGGACTTTTGCTTCAGCCAACAGGGCATCCTTGTGGTACAGGATATTATCCCTTAAAAAATTCAAGCACGCCCCGGCCGTTTCCTGCTCACAGGCCGCCATATAGCGGCCGGGAATGGCTGACGGTAGTGACGCGATGCTGTGCAATAGATCGGTCTTTTTAAACGGTACGTGGCAGATTATCCAGGAGGAAGTACCGATATACAAATGTCCCTCATAATCACCGACCGCTCCCGAACCGACCGCTGCGCAAGCCACATCCGGTGTCCCCATGATGACCTTGACATCCGGCCGCAAACCCAATTCATCGGCAACCTCTTTTTTAAGAGTACCCAAAACATCGTCCGGCTTTTTTAATTCAGGCAATTTATCAGGATCGATGGTTGCCAGGGCAAGCAACCGGTCATCATAGTGCACGTTGTTAATGTCGCGATTGTCCGTCACCCAATGCAAGGTGATGGAATCGTACGACGCGGCAAATTGTCCCGTCAGACACTGATTGATATAATCCATGGGTTCAAGGAACTTGTAAGTTTGCCGATATATTTCAGGCAGCTGATCCTTGATATATAAAATATGGGCCAGCGGGTCTTTGCCGGACAATCCGGGTGCGCCGCCGGTCAATCGAACCCATCGGTAAAGTTTGGTGAGCGCGTACCCCTCGATTTTCAGCAGGCCGTCAGTTAGATCGCTGATGTGTTGGCTGCCCCGCGAATCCATCCAGATAATTGCGTTCATCAGGGGCTGTCCGTCCGCATCGACCGCTACGGTGCCCGACCATTGGCTCGTGCAGTTGACAGCCACGATATCTTCAACCGGGACCTTGTTTTTAGCCAGCACCTTTTTGGATGCCCGCATGATTGCCTGCCACCAATCCAGCGGCCGTTGTTCTGCCCCACCTTTGGGAAAAAGCAAAAGTTCAACCGCTTCAAATTCGTAATCGACCACGTCTCCGCGTGTTGAAATCAATGCGGCTTTGGGCCCCGAAGTGCCCAAATCGAGGGCCAAAATAAATTTGCTGTCAGTGGATGGCATGGGTGTGCGGTTTTCCTCTTGGGGTATAAACTTTCAAAGCGCTTTCAAAAAAAGGATATTGGCGCAATGCAGCGACTTGTCCGCCTCCGGCGGGTTGGGCCCATAGATTTTTTTGAGATAACTTCTAGTCGACTTTGTCTAATTGCTCCAAAAGATGCCGGGCATTTCGAATACCTTTTTGCGCTTTGACATGTTCTGGATCAAACTGCACGGCAATTTCCCATTCGGAAATCGCTTTTTGCAGGTCTTCCCGTAAAAAATATTTGACGCCCTGCAGGTAATGACTTTCAGCCTGTTCTTTTAACTGTGTCTGCATGGCGGCAAGCGTCGCGGCAATACAGCCGTGATTCGGATCGGCCTGCCCGAGGACCTCCAACGCCTCCGTAAAATTTTGCTTTTCCAACAGGACGTTGCTTTGATCGCATAGGATGCGATTGGCCAGATCGTCGGCCGCCTGGTTGGATTGATCATATACCAAAACAAGCTGAGCACTGGCTAAGGCATCGCCATACGCCCGTTGCGCCAACAACTGCTCGGCGTGCTGTAATTCCTGGGCATGGGCTGCCTGCAAGGTCGACGCCAACCCTTCATGTTCTCCATCCACCTTGCCGAACATTTCCATGGCAGCCTCATATTTTTCCTGACGCAGCAGGTGCAGGCCCATTTGGTAGTAAGCCTCGCTTTTTAGCCCTTCCGCTTCTTTATTCAGATAATCATATTCCAGAACCTTGCTCGTGATCCCGATGACATCACCGTAGCGCCTTTCATCCAAAAACCGTCGACCCTGGGCCAGTTCACCCGGAACATCGAAAAACGGTTCGGCAAATTCGGCTTCCAGGTGCGGAAGTTTGAGCCAGGTTCCGGGCTTCGGTTGCTGACCCGGTTTTAAGTCGTTAATATAGGCAATCAAAAAATCCTTGCCAGGATCCTGATAGATCTTTTTGGCCACTTCCTGTAAGGTATCCCCCGTTTGAACCTTATAGGACTGGTGGTTTGAGGAGATCAGGCGTTGTTTTAAATAGTGCTGTGCGTCCTGGTTATCGGGATCGTATCGTAAAACGATTAAAAAATGGCGGCGCGCCTCTTCGAATTGTTTCCGGCCATATTGCTCGACCCCCAATTGCATGTGTTCTTCGGCCTTCTGCCGGCATGTGGCTTGCAAATGCTCTATTCGAGCGGTGATTGCTTGATCTTCAGGGCTTAAAGCTTGCGCTACCAGCAGATAGGACAAAGCCATCTGGAGTTCGTCTTGTTGCTCTAAATCTGACGCCTTGGCCTGGCAGTCCTTTGGCGATAGCGTGCGGGGTTCGAGAGTGGTGCCGGCATCGGCCGGCTGGCCGGGCCTGCTCAGTTTTTGATCAAAGAACGTGCGGATGGCGCTACACCCGCCTGCGAGGACCAGCACCAAAACCCCGAGGGTAAAGAGCCGGCCGGCCTTACCCCAAAGGCGGCCCGCGCCACAGCCCTTTGCTATGCAACGATCGGCGCCCTTGCTATTGCAGTGTCGCCGTTTTCTCACTTCAGCACCATGGGGTGAAAAACGGACAAATTACGTTTGAAGCGCTCCATGTCGTAGTTGCCGTAGATAACCGAACGGTTGATGCGATATTTATCACCAAAAAATGGATTGGCTTTCCGGTTTACGGTAAAGCCCGCCTGGTAACCGTACTTTTGCAGCAGGCTGATCACCAAACTGTTGGTCTTGCCGTACGGATAAGCCAGATAGCGGCACTCCCTGTTCAGTCGCGTTTTGATCTCTTCTTTAGAATCTCGTATCTCTGCTTCGACAGCATACAAATATTCTCGCAAAGACTCCTTTTCTTTTAAGACAGTTAGGTTGCGGTGAGTCTGCGTATGGCACTGGATGTCGATTCCGCTGTCAGCCACAGCCTGGACCTGACGCCAAGTCATCGCTTTGCGACCCCCGATAAAACTCGTATACACAAAAAGGGTGGCCGGGACGTCGTATTTTTGCAGGATGGGAAAACCAATTTCATAAAAAGAACGCCAGCCATCGTCAATCGCGATTGCCACAGCTTTGGGAGGAAGAGGAATTTTATAATCCATGAAGCCGATCAATTGTGACAGCGTAATAAACTGGTAACCATTTTCTTTGAGAAACTTCATCTGGGCTTCAAACGCCTGCGCGGAGACCGTCATTTTGGAGCCCTTGTTGAGTGCAAAACTGTGATAGGTCAACACCGGAACAACCTGGTAACCGTCTGCCTTCAAGCCGGCTCGCGCGTAAGGCCAAAGGGGAATGATTACTTGTTGGTTTGGTGCAACGGTCGTAATACCGTTGAAATCCGCAATCAGCCAGCCCTGGGAGGCGTCCTTTAAGAATTTGCCTGCCAGGTTTGCAAGGGTGTCGCCAGCAACTGTATGCACAACGATAAAATCGGTATAGCGTTTCAACCGAGGTATGGTTGTTGGCGCCGAAGAGGCTGCAAGGGCATACGCGGTCCAAAACAGCCCCAATAGCAAGATGAAAAATTTGTAACCTGTGCGCATTCCTCTCGCCTTATGTGGTCGATGCTGCGGTTTCTAAAATCCTGTAGACTTCAATCGGTTCAGCCCGCCCTTTGATGTATTGCGGTGCCAGGGCCTCAAAATCAAATAGCCCCTCAACCGCGGTACAGGCACTCTTGCTGATGATGATCTCTCCAGGACCTGCCAGGCCGTTCAGGCGTGACGCCACATTGACTGTGTCGCCAATGACCGTATACTCCATCTTATCCTGTGAGCCGATGTTACCGGAAACCACCACACCGGAATTGATTCCGATACCAACAGCTTTGAGCAAGTCGCTTTTAAGGGGCCTTTCCTTCTGGAACAGTTTGCGCATCTCCATTGCTGATCGCAAGGCCCGTTCGGTATGGTTTTCATGAAAAACCGGTACGCCGAAGACGCCCAGGACGGCATCACCGATAAACTTATCCACATAACCGCCATGATCGCGAATCGCTTGCGTTGCAATTTCAAAATATTCGTTCAACGCTTCTACAACCTGCTCGGGTTCCTTGACTTCGGAATAGGATGTAAACCCTCTGATGTCAACAAATACAACGGTGGCCTCATTGCGGTGACCCTTTAACCAGGCACTTTCGGGGTCGGCCAGGATCATTTCAAGAACTTCGGAACCCACGTACTTGCCAAACGACTTCTGCATCAAAGAATTCTTCCAGAGTTCTTCCCCCATGCGGTTGAATGCTGTGGCCAGATTTCCCAGCTCGTCGTTGCGCGCCAGCACGATCTTGTGCTTATAGTTTCCCGCACCGATCTCCTGGGTCGCCAGCACCAGATCCGAAATCGGCTGTGAAAACCGCACGCCCAAATATACCGCGATGATGACCCCGAAAACGATAAGAAACAAGGCAATAATGACAATTGATTCACGTTCCCGTCGAACAAGTTCCTGGATAAAATCGATGGAGACACCCACATGGACTTTACCGAGTTCCTTGCCTTTAAAAACGATCGGTCGGGTCAGGTTCAGCACATGCGCACCGGAGCCACTGATATAATTGAAATAGGTCACATCTTTTTCGGTGCGTACATCTTCGGTTCCGGGAAACCCCGTAAAGGGTTGACCAATCTGATCTATATTCGTGTGGGCCTTGATAAAATTATTGTGGTCGACAATGATTGCATACAGCAGACCCTCTACGTCCGTGGCCTCCCGAATGAGGGTGTTGAGTCGCAAAATATTGTCATCAAGCAAGGGTATGGGGGCATTACTTCCAAAATAATTGAGACTGACCTTGCCGATTTTGACGGTTTGCTGGTACAGGCGGTCCCGCTGTTCGCGCAGGACAAGCCCCCCCAAAACCGTGATCGTGGTGAGAATGATAATCAAAGTGGCGGCAAACAACTGCAACCAGATGGGAATCCGGGGTGCCGGCAGCCCTTCAATGAAGGTTCCGCGTTTCTCTTTGACCAACCCCTTGATATCATCGGTCAGGGAATTGACGTCAATTTGGTAGTCGACGTTAATGGCTTTGACCAACTCTTTTTCTGAGGCATAGCCCAGTTCCACGATAATCTGTCCCAGGCGGACAGCCCTGCCAAGATTTTGGAGTTTCTCTTTTTGAACCGCCAAGGCGTTCTGGAGCTGATTTTCGTTAATGATTCCACGCTGCCGGAGGACCTCACCGATTGTCATGCGGTAATCGTCCGACGATTTGCCGAACAGGCGCCTTATTTTGGAGATCAGGATGTTTTGTGGCTGCAGCGGTTTCATTTAGATTTTAACTACCTTATTTTTTTTGGAATTTATCGAATTTGCCCCGAACTGTCAATAAATTCCCCGCCAGCCGCGTCGGTCACGGAAATATCACCTTGATAATATTGGTTATTCGGTATTTTAGGGGGTCAGTTTTAGTATGGCTTGGGTGTGGGCCTCAATTGCCTGATCGCTGAACCACCAGTATTGTTTGGTACCGTCCATAAAGGCTTGGATCTGATCGGTTGTATGCGGATTGAAGAGGCGACCGGTAACACCGCCCGGTAAAACCGCCAGAATTTTGTCCTCATCGCCTAAATCCGCGACCATTCTCAATGCGGCTGAAGTTTTGACACCGTACGGCGTATTGAATTCGTAGGCGCCCCGATAAAGGACTTCCCCCGATCCACCGGCCGGATGGGATCCACCGCCCAACAGACCTTTGCCAAAACCTTGCCTGCGGATGGGGCTTAAAAATTCGTGCTGGTGGACTTGTCCCCATTGACACGATTGCAAGTCTTTATCCAGCGGTTGCCTTGAGTGTGTCATGGGCTTCAAGAGCGGCCAGGTGGATCATATCGTTTAATGTTTCCTTGGCGTTCGGGGTCGTGACATCATCAAACCACGCCGATTCACCGGCCAGTAACAATTGCTGAAACCGCTCCTGCCAGAAATACCAGGTACTGAGCATGGTCCGGGCCAGATCCTCGCCCAGTTCATCTTGAAACACCATCAAAGCCGCTTTTTCATAAATTGTGTGGAAAACGGTTGGGGCGACGCTTTGCGGATCATCATGCAAGTCCCAGTCGGAAAGAATTTTGGCCAAGGGGCTGGTATCTTCATGACCTTCGAGCGCTTCGACCATCACCGGAACCAGTTTGGCGGCCATCAAATTCAAGGTATCGCGTTGAAAGCGCCAGTGGTCATCGATCGACTTCTTGCCCTTGCTGTCCAACAACTGGCTCAGGCGGCGATAGCGATAAGAGGGAGAAGCGTGGGACGAAAAATAATACGGATAGTCCCCGGCTACGGTTTTATGGTTGCACGTGCCAACCCAGCCGCGTTCCGGATTATAGCGATGGGGCATCTCATCAAAAGGGATCCAGCCGATCCAGTTGTCCGTTCCATCTTTAACCGGATACGGAAACGTTCCATCACCCTGGGAGCGGATGGGGAGCTTGCCCGACACGTGCCAGCCGATATTGCCGTCTTTATCCCCGAAGACAAAATTAAGGACGATCCAGTTAACGCGTCCGATGGCTTTTCGCATCTCCTGAACCGATTTGGCCTTTATCATGTCAAAAAAACCGGTTGTCGGTTGCATGGTCTCAAACGGTGCAAAGCGTACGGTTATGACCCGATCGGTTTTTAGCCGCGGCCATACATCGGAGATAACCGGTCCCCGCCGGGTCAGCCGTATGGCAATTTTCTCTTTTCGATACCCGTCCTGGCGCCTGCTTGTCCTTGATCTTGAGCGTCTCTTCGATAACGTGAAAGGCCATTGATGCGACGGCCCTCGAGATACCGGGCCGGGTCGTTTGGATCTATCGTTTCAACATAGAGATCCTGAACGTCGCCATACGCATTCGTTGCACCAATGGCAACGTGGCTGTTTCTGAAAATTGGCATTGCCGGAAAACCCGGAACCATGACGCCGACGATTCGTAAATCCGGCGTTATCAGGCCACAGGCGTATAACGGCCCGGGCAGCAGTTGGGTGTCGAGATGCGGATCATTGGCCACAACCGTGCTGCCGGTTGACGACAGTTCTCCGTTGACAGCCCAGTTGTTACTCCCGACTTCAAGCGCAACCGGGTTGCAAGAATGCCGATAGGGTAGCCTTGGCGGTCAGGCCGGTTTGAACCGGGTCGAAGCGACGGGCTTGGATGGTGTCCACCAACTGGCGCGTGTCATCGGGATTGACGTTCAAAGGCATGATTTCATTCGCTTTGACGGGACCCAGTTTTTCCAGCAGCATCTGGGCGATCACTTCGGTCTTGAGGTTGGCGGACGTATCCCAGGCCATGTAATAAGCGATCGCGAGGGAGTCCGCAACCGACCATGGTGCCGGTTTGATGCCGGCCAATTTGAATTCCAAGTGGTGGTTGTCCTTGTGATTTTCAATGTAGGCATTGATGCCATCTACATAGGCCTGCCATAATTTCTTTTCGGACGGATCCAGTAATCCGGCATGCTTTTGGGCCTGGCGTAAAAAACCGATCGTGCGCATGCGGGTGTCCAGGGCGATGGCTTTCTCACCCGCCAGTTCACAAATCCGTCCGCTGGCAAAAAGCCGGGTCAATGTCATCTGAAACAAACGGTCCTGGGCCGTGACAAAGCCCAATGCTCTGAAGGCATCCAAATTGTTTTGGGCGTAGATATACGGCATGCCCTTTTCATCGCGCATCACCTCGACGGTTTGGGTCAAGCCTGTCAATTTTAAGGTTCCCTCGGCCTGATAGTCGTTTAGCCGCGTACAACCGGTCAAAACAATGCTCACTATGAGTAGTGTCCAGCCCCACCATTTAGTCATCTGCGTCATGATTGTCCTCCGCATCTCAGTACCATTGCTCATAAAGATATTGCCAGCCCGGCCTTCTTGTTCTGCCGCTGCCAAAAGTGCCGGTAATAGGCCTTGGGACGTTTTTGTATCGGTAATTCCTGCACCTGCGCGATCCATTTCTGGGTGGCCGCCCGTCCTTGCTCAAACGCTGCCCGTGATACCTGCCAGCGTGCACCAGGCGACGTCTGCTGCACGCTTTCCAGAAAACTTTTTTCCAATTCATCTCGTTGCTGACTGTAAAGCCCGATCCGATGGCTGGTAATCGGCCAGCACCAGCCGGTGCAACTTTTCGTGATGCCACCATAAGGAAGCCGGATCGTAATGCTCTTTCGGCGGTGGTCCGAGGTCCGGCAGCACCTCTTCTTCGAACCACACTGGCTTAAAAAGCCCGGTACAAGGCGCCGATGTGCCGGTCACCCAATATGTTTGCTGACCTGCTTTTAAATGAGCAACCAAGGACGCCGTCGACTGAGCGGCATATCGGGTCAACGGGTTGGCCGCATGGGCACAAACACGATCCAGGAAAAGATGGGCATCGGGTCGATAGGTAACACTGTGATGATCGCGCAGAATCCTCATGGCATCGGCCACATCCAGCTTGCCTGCTCGATTGTTGCAGCAGATCCAACGAACATCGTTGCCGTTTGCGGCTGGCTGAAAAATAGGTGTAAAACCAGTCTGAAAAGCACCGGGCAAAATGAAAGGTTTGGCCCGTTTTCAACCTTCCTATCCGGCGGGCGGTTTCGATTAAATCCGGGTGGCTGCGATCGAAGTCTTCTCCAATCGACAGGCAATTACTGATCGCGTAGTGATCGGTTACTTTCAGAGCTGCCCACACAGGGCCTGCCGTTTCAAGGACCCAGGCCTCTGTGGAATCTGCTATAATGAAGCTGTTGTGGTAGGTTAAGCGTCTATCTTCATACCCACAGACCCCGCCCTGACCGTAATCAGCCAGCAATCCCACGATCACATCGAGCGCCGCCTGGGCGGTAGCACCCCGTTCAAGCCCCAGGCGCAAAAGGTCCATACCGGTCAGCCCGCCTTCAAGCGATCGTGGCATGCGGGTAAAAACCGCTTCGTTACCGATCACAACCCCTTTTTCGTTACTTCCCATTTCCGCACCCCACATCCAAAAGGGGCGGCTCAAAATCACGGCATAGGTGGTTCGGGCCTGGGGAATTTTTAGGTAAGTACATTGCAGGGTTTGATCGGCGCCATAGGATCGAGCCGGGTGGTATTCGAGACTCTGGGCTTCGTTGGGCTCCCGGTCGCTGTTCTTCCCGAAAATGATAGAGCCGTCTTCAGTCACCGTTGAAAGGGCTATAAAGGTATCGCACATGGTTTACCGTTTGATCTTGCCGGGCAAAATAAATTCATAGCGCTTGCGCAGCAGATTGCGCTTTATCCAGCGATCGACTCGGCGAAACGCCAGAAAGAGGGTCCAGATGAGTTTGTCTTCCCGGTAATAAGCCGCCACGTCAGCCTCGCTCAAAGGCTTTTGGCCGGCGCCCAAATGACGGTTGACGATATCGATCACCAGGGGAATCAGATCGGGCCGCTGCTCTTTATAAAGGTTGGCCGCCAAATCGGTGTATACCTGGCGGGGGTCGTAGTAGCGATTCATCACGTCAGCCAGGAAGAGCCATCGAATCAGCCAACGCAAAAAGCCGGGTGCACTTTGCAACAGCAACTCCGGGTCGAGCTGCTCGATGCCTTCGAGACGGAACAGCGGGGTGCTGGTGTCGACGTAATAAAGCGTATTGTCGTCATCGGGATCTGCTGAGGCCCAGTTGGAAAGTTGACCATCAATGGCCACTTCCAAGCCGGGCCGCGAAGCTCGGTTGAAAGCCCACACTTTGGCGATTTCGTCCGCAATTCGTTCGAGCAGATCGACGATCGCAGGGGTTTCCAAGCCATGAATCAACCGGTGCCCGAAATGCTCAGGCAGTATTTGCTGCTGGGCAATATACAAAACCACAGGTCGGCCGGGGACTTCCAAGATAACGGTCTCATCGGGCGGCAAGTGCAATCCGGCGGCTGTCAACTGGCTGCAATAAAACCGGTATTGATCGGCATAGGTTTCCGCGGACGGTCGTTCGCGGAACAGGGGCATACGTTTGAAGGCGGTGCTGGTATCGGCGCCTATCTGAAAGATGGTTGAAATCTCGCCATAGCCCAGGACGGTGGCGGCAATGGGAGAACTTGCGAGGTCTTGCGGATTGAGGCTCGCTTCAAACCGATCTAGAAGATCCGTTGCTACCTGCATTCCAATCTCCCCATACACAGAGGGCGTCTACTTTACGATGGCGTTCAGTTTCAATGTGATCGGTCGATCTTCCTCGCTCTTACCTGTAAATCGAATGGGGCCCGGACGTCGGTAATCGTCGGGTCCCGGAAAGGCCGCCAGCCATTTTTCCCTGAATGCTTTTACCACCTGAAAGGCATTGGAAGACACATCGACAATGCTTTTTTCCAACACCAAGGTCAGCTTGCCTTTGCGCTCTTCCAGGTGCATTAAGGGCGCAATCGGAATCCCGATCGGTTCCCAGGCGTCAAAACTCTTTTCCAGGTTTTTGATCGCCGCCATCTGGCCGGTCGCACCGTTGGCGATCAGGCTGAAAACGGTCCACCCCAGGTTGTAGGTGTAGTTGCAGTCGAAGCGCGTGGGGTCATTGCCACGACCGTCATAGCCATAAAAATGGACCTGGGTTTTGAACTTGGGAACCGTTTTCTCATAAATCTTCTTGATGGCCGCCGGTGTCTTTTGCCCCGCTTGCAAGGCTCGGGCAGAGACAAGCGCCTGGTTGAGGGTTTTGAGGGACATAATTCCCGGTTTCAACATTAAAAACTCACCGGCTTCGTAATCCTTGAACAGAAGCGGTCCGAAGTAATCGGGATCCAGGCCGGCCGCACTTAGGACCTTAATGAAATAGGGGCGTTCGATTCCGATCTTGTAGAGCCCCTGCTCCTTTTGAATGTCCAGGTAGTCTTTCACCAGCCCCATGATCACTTTGTCTGTTTCAACCAGCGAAAACTGGAAGTTACCATGGCTGTCCCGCTCCATCAAAAGGCCTTCTTGGAAAAAGGCCGGGATGTCATTGAACAGATCGTCGTCACGGGTATTCCAAACGGAAAAGATGTTGTCTTCCCGTGCGCGTCGGGCCAACCGCCTTAAATACTCGAGCTTGTCTTCCAACAAAAGAAAATCGGAGTGAAAATCCGTATCGTGGGTTGCGTTGTATTCCGCGATAATCGTGTTCAGCTTGATGATAAAACTTTGAATTTCATTGATAAATTCGAGAAGTCCCTCTGGAATGACAATCACGCCGTAATTCTTACCCACCGCTGCCCGGCGCATAATACCGTCACAAATCACACGCGATACGTGCCGCAGGGTCATGCCATAGGCGCTGTAGTCGACTGCGTCGCCCGCTGCTTCAATCCGCCGCTGATCGATATAGTCGGCCATATCCTCACCGATCAAGGTCATATTGGGGTGCGTCTGCAGGGCGACTTCCAGGGCCAGGTGGCTGGCCACTCGGCCCATTACTTTACAGATATGCCAGTATTTGACGTCCGAACTGCTGTCCGTGCAAAGGTTGCTGATAGAATTGGCAAACGCACGCGCCGCTGTATGAAACCCGAACGACATGGCGCACAAGGTCTGGTTTTCAGCATCCCGGACCTGGATATCGCCGTCAATGGTTTTGGGAACACCAATGACCTGCACCTGGTCGGCGTACATGGCTTGCGCCATAAAGGCCGCATTGGTATTGGAATCGTCCCCGCCGACGATCACCAGTGCATCCAAGCCCAGGTTTTGACAGGTTGTTCGGGACAAGGCCATCTTGGTTTCCGAGTCGATCTTGGTGCGTCCCGTACGGATCATGGTAAAGCCGCCCAGGTTGCGATAAGCATTCACACGTTCCGCGGTCAATTCGATCGCTTCATTCTCGACAATGCCGTCCGGACCGAGCAAAAAGCCGTAGATTCGACTCGCGGGGTTGGCCTGTTTGGCGGCGTCGAATATTCCGGCAATCACGTTGTGCCCTCCGGGCGCCGGTCCGCCGGAAAACACGATACCGATGGTGCGCGGTCGACCGTAGCGCTTTTTTAAATCCGTTTGCGGGTCGCTTAGGCCGCTTACCGCCTGGACCTTATTATCGATGATATCCGGAAGTTGCTTGCGAGATTCCTTGTCAATCTCAAACCGATAGCGCCGATCTTCCGTCAACAGGGTATATGGATTTGCAAAAACGGCACACTTGGGAGGGACATACTCGCATCTTTCGATCACCTCCCGATTGATGGGGCTGGTGAGTTTTTTGACTTCAGGATGGTTGAGAATTTCCTCGAGACGCAGGGTTTCTTTTGCGGACATGACGCCCCTCCTTATCGATCTGATCACCTGTTATCCCCGCTGGGCCATTGGAGTTCATCAGGTGACTCCATCGGGGTGTTTTAAAGATCGTCTGACTATAAAAGCGTTGCACGATTTTATGGGGAGGTGCTGTGAGTGTCAAGGGGATTCGATCAGCCGCGGTCCGGCTGCTCGCCCCCAGGCCCTAATCCTCCAGCACCTTTCTATCGGAGCGCTGGATCCTTGGAAGCGGTTGAGATTAAAAACATAAGGTTATACGAGACGTTCTAAAGAATACTTTACATTATGTTTTTTATGGGTTACAGGTAGAAAGATAAAATTCCCGCACGTTTTGACCTGAACAACCACCGTATCCATAGGAATGTCCATATGGCTGGTGAAAAAAGTACGATCGAGGTGGCCTGTCCCAAGTGCAAGCGCACGGAGATCGTCCATGTGCCCAAGGAAGAGATTCCCAAATGCCAAGATTGTAACGTGCGGATGGTCTTCCGGGAAGTCTTGCGCGAGGGCAAATCTTACTAGACTGGTTTTACGGTTCCCCCATTATTCAATTAAAACAGCAAGGAGGTTAAGGATGAGAAAGGTTTTTATTACAGCGCTATTGGTTATCGTGTGTTTTGCATTTGCGCCTGTAGCAATCGGATCAGACATCGACCTGGCCAAAAAGTCAACTTTGGAAGAAATTCTCACAAGAGGTGAACTGCGCGTCGGGTTCGAAGCCGGATATCTGCCGTTCGAGATGGCTGACAAAAAAGGTCGCTTTATCGGTTTCGATATCGATGTGGCCAAGGAAATGGCCAAAGCCATGGGCGTTAAATTCGTTCCCGTCAACACCGCCTGGGACGGTATCATTCCCGCGCTGGTCACCAAAAAATTCGACATCCTGATCAGCGGGATGACCATCACCCAAGAAAGAAACCTTAAAATCAATTTTGCGGATCCTTACATCATTGTCGGCCAGACCATTTTGTTGAACAAGAAGCATAAAGGTAAGGTCATGTCTTATAAAGACCTGAATGATCCCAAATATGTGCTTACCTCCAAACTCGGCACCACCGGAGAACAGGCCATCAAACGAATGATCCCGCGCGCCACCTACAAGTCGTTCGAAGTTGAATCGGAAGCGGCCCTCGAGGTGCTCACCGGAAAAGCCGATGCCACGATTTACGACCTGCCTTTCTGCGCCGTTTTCATGGCCCAGCAAGGGGCCGGCAAACTGATCTTTTTGGACAAACCGTTTACCTATGAGCCGCTGGCATGGGCCATTCGCAAAGGTGATCCGGATTTCATGAACTGGCTCAACAACTTTTTAAGACAAATGAAAAACGACGGTCGCTACGATCGGATTTACAGCAAGTGGATTACGAGTACCGACTGGATCAAAGAGGTCGAGTAACCCCCACTACAATTGTATGCTAAGCAGCCCGGCTGCTTCGTTTCGAAAATGTACTCATTCGAATTCCCTGCTGCCTGCAGCAGGGAATTCGAAATCACGTTCAACATGAAGCCATCGCAACGCACCTAATCGCGGCCGGCAAATACCGGCATCGCCATGTCGGCCTTAAGCTCATCAATTTTCCGCCTACCAGCCCTCTTGGAAGGTAGGCAGAAACAAAGCTAAAAAAGACAAATCGAATGCAATCATCAAGCTTGTCACGCATTAGAAGCCGAAGATCCTACTACTTCTGGGCGGGGATCTTCTTTGCATCCATCATCGGCCTCTTAACGCTCCTGATCGTCGCCACCGCCAAAATCGACTATGTTTGGCGCATAAACCGTATGCCGAGTTACTTTGCCAGTCAAGAGACGGTCGAAATCAAAAACGACCTGATGGGCACCGTGACGCAGATCATGCAGCAGGGCGACCAAGCGACCATTGTCGTTAAGGGAGATAGAGATGAGGGGGAAAAGTCCTACACCGTACCCACCGGCGATATACGGGTCGACGAGGGCGACTTTGCCTATCCCGGCGACACGCTGGCAACCTATCAGGAATGGCGTACCGGTATTCTGGCCCAGGGCATGTGGATTACCCTGAAAGTCAGCATCTACTCCATCTTTTTCGGTATCATTCTGGGCCTGGTCGGGGGGATTGCGCGTATTTCGACCAACCCCGCCCTCAAATGGTCGGCCATTACATATGTTGAAATCATCCGCGGTTCGCCTTTGCTTGTGCAGATTTTTATCTGGTACTTTGTTCTGGCCACCTTGGTTAATGAACTTTTAAGAAAAGCCGGCATCGCCGAGATTCCGGCCTTGTGGTACGGGATTGCCGCCCTGGCCACCTTTACCGGTGCCTATACGACCGAAATCGTCCGGGCCGGGATCCAGTCCATCCATCGGGGACAAATTGAAGCGGCCCGTTCCCTGGGCATGTCCAATGCCCAATCGCTACTCCATATCGTTCTCCCCCAGGCCATGCGCCGGATCCTGCCGCCCCTGGCGGGCCAGTTCATCAGCTTGATAAAGGACTCATCCCTGCTGGGCATCATCGCCATCCGCGAACTGACCAAGGCGACCCGCGAAGCGATTACGACCAGCCTGCAGCCGTACGAGTTCTGGTTCGTCTGTGCCATTTTATACCTTGTTTTGACCTTTTCCCTTTCCATGTTCGTTCAATACTTAGAAAGAAGGATGGCCAACCAGTGATTGATGTCCTCAATATCAACAAGACCTTTTATGCCCCCCATGAAATCAAGGCCCTGGTGAATGTGACCAGCAAGATCGCCAAGGGCGAGGTCGTGGTGGTGATCGGTCCTTCCGGTTCGGGCAAAAGTACCTTTCTAAGATGTTTAAATCATTTGGAAACCGCCGACAGTGGCCACATTTTGATCGACGGTACCGACATCCTCGACTCGAAAACCAATATCAACAAGGTGCGGGCCGAAGTGGGCATGGTGTTCCAGTCCTTCAACCTGTTTCCCCATAAAACCGTGCTTGAAAATGTTACTTTGGCCCAGGTGGTTGTCCGCAAGCGCTCCAAAGAGGAGGCCCACCGAAAGGCCATGGCCCTCTTGGAAAAAGTCGGCATTGTAGACAAGGCCGGTGTGTACCCCGACCAGTTGTCCGGCGGCCAGCAGCAAAGGGTCGCAATCGCCCGGGCCTTGGCCATGAATCCCAAAGTAATGCTGTTTGACGAACCGACTTCCGCTCTGGACCCGGAGATGATCGGTGAAGTTCTGGATGTCATGAAGGCCCTGGCCAAGGAAGGCATGACCATGGTTTGTGTAACCCATGAGATGGGATTTGCCAAGGAAGTAGCGGACAGTGTTATTTTTATGGATGAAGGCGCGATTGTCGAGGTTGGCACACCTAAACACTTTTTCGAAGACCCCACCCATGAACGCACCAAGCTGTTTTTAAGTCAGATCCTCTAACCGCTCTTTAGCTTAGCCACCATGTATGCATCCATCACCAGATGGACGATGTGGTGGACCACACACACGACCAATGCGGCAATGTGATCAGGGAATAGGGACATCTGCAAGAGGATCGCCAACGGAAGGGTTTTCTGTCCCCCCATCAAGATAATACTTTCCCGTCGGCCTGGTTTGCGTTTGCCGAGGCGTGTCATCAAACCACCGGCACCCAGCAAAAGCCCGTGGAATACAAATGACAGAATGCAGGCAAAAACCAGGGTTTGACCACTGCCCAATAGCATGGCCCGGGTCTGCGATACGGCCATCCATACAATCGCGAGGACGAGGCCCTGGTTTAAGATCTGGATTTTAAGGGCAACCCGCTGGATTTCGACCCGCAACCCATAATTTAGGATCACCCCCCCTGCCAATGGCAGCAAGACCAGAAGACCGATCCGCAGCATCATACCTGCCTTATCCATGACGATCAGCCCGGTATCACCGACTAAGGATAGTAACCAAGCAAGGGTTACGGGAATGGTGAAGATTGCCAGACTATTGGCCAAAATTGTAATCACCAGGGCGTGGGCCATCTTGCCGCCGGCTGCAGCCGTCATGACGACACCGCTGCTCAGGGTTGTCGGCATGACAGCGACCAGAAAAAGACCGATGATGATGCCTTTGGTCAACGGCAATTGACTTAAACCGACCACCAACGCCGGTGCCACTATAAAGATAAGGGCCAAGGCCATCAAGACCCCGCTGATATCGCCCAAACCGGCTTTGAAATCTCGGCGGCTTAATCCCAGGCCCGAAGAAAAAAAAATCACCATAACAACCACGTCCGGACCCCGATGGGCCTTCAACCAGCGGCCGATGGCCGCAACCGTTCCGGTGACATCCCCGATGGTAATGACGATGACCAGCCCCAGGCCCAGCAAAAAACCATATTTTAGCAAAAACGTTTTCATTTAGTTTATAGCCATTGTCAGAAATATGTTCTGTTTACAATAAACCAAGCGAGGCAACCTTTTTTTTTAAAAGGCCTATCAAAACAAGCCGAGACGTGTGCCCACCGGATTGATGATGAACCAAGGCCGGTTGGTCGTAACATGCGGCCGGGGAACCATCATCGATCCGGTCGGGCACTGCGCTAGCGGTGCCGATCCATAATGATAGGCCTTTTAAAAAAAAGGGTGCCTCGCTTCCCAATCGGAACATTCTTTTGTCGACCGCTATAAATGGCCGTATGATATAGCCGTTAGCAGTATTATGAAGCCAAAGCCTCCCTGTCATACGTCAAAGCGGATTGTCAGGCAAGGGCGCGATGCACCCGGCTAAACGGATACCAAGTCTGGATCCAAGGATTGAAAAACATTTATAATTCGGATATGTTACCATATATTGTGCCCAATTAGACCATGACCTACCCTCCCTTGTGTTTTTTCTTTACAAACAGACCCAATCCTGGTATTGCTTTTCTGATAGGTAATAAAATCGTTGGGCGATTTTATAAGGAGATCTCTACGCATGAAACTAAAAAAGCTGGAAATAACCGGATTCAAGTCGTTTATCGACAAGGCAACGATTCAGTTTCCCACCGGCATTTCAGCGATTGTCGGCCCTAACGGGTGCGGCAAAAGCAATGTTGTCGATGCGCTGAGATGGGTCATGGGCGAGCAGAGCGTTAAACAGCTCCGCGGGAAAGCGATGGAAGATGTGATCTTCGCGGGCTCCAACGGCAAGCCGCCCCTGAACATGGCGGAAGTGACGCTGACCTTGCAGAACGACAATGGCAATGCCCCCATCGAACTGAAAGATTTCACCGAAATCATGGTCACGCGGCGACTCTATCGCTCCGGGGAAAGCGCCTACCTCATCAACAAACAACCCTGCCGCCTGAAAGACATCAACAATATCTTTCTCGGTAGCGGGATGGGGTCCAAAACCTATGCCGTCGTTCAGCAAGGCAATATCGGTGCCATCACTGACGCCGGTCCGGAAGAAAGGCGGGTCTTCATTGAAGAGGCGGCTGGTGTCACCCGCTTTAAAAGTCGCAAAATAGAAGCATTGCGCAAGGTCAAGGCAACGGAACAAAACCTGTTGCGACTCAATGATATTATCGTCGAAATCGTCCGTCAGATGAACAGCCTGAAGCGGCAGGCCAAAAAAGCCGAACGCTTCAAAAAATACAAAAGTCGTATCAAAGAACTGGAACTCCATCTGGCTGTAAATCAATATGATGAATTATCCCATCAGCTTACCAAAACCAACGCCCTGCTCAAGGGCCTTGAAGATGCCGATGCCGGCCAATCCTCCAAATTAAAACGAATCGACGCCGCCATTGAACAAGTCAAACTCAAGCGCTGGGAGAAAAACCAAGAAATCGCATCCCAAAAGTCTCAGCGCTTCGACACCCAGCGGCAAATCGATCGCATCGAAACCGACCTCGGCCATATCCGCAAAGACATCGAAAGGCTTACCCAGGAGGCAACCGAACTCGAATCCGCCCGGGGTGATTTAGCGGCTAAAAATAAAGAAATCATCCAGGAGATCGCTCAGGTCCAAGAACAAAAAGGCGCTTCCGAACAGCAATTGCAAACCCTTACCACGACCCTCGACCAGGAGCAGTCTAAATTCCAGCGGCAAAGAGACCAATTGACTGAACTGAATCAGCAACTCGATCAACATAAGGCCGACCTCATGGAGTTGGTCACTCAGGAAGCGCGCTATAAGAATATCTACCAGAACGCATCCAATAACAAAGGCACCCTCCAAAGACGGTTGCAGCGGTCGGATGAAGAAGAAGTTGTGGCCCAGCGGGAAGCGACCCAGGCCTCGACTGCCCAGACCGAGGCCCAGGAACAATTACGGCAATGCCAGCAAACTTTGGCCGATCTGTCCCATAAAGTAGAGGCCACCCGCAAGCGTCTGGACCAGGAAACCGAGCGTCTCGGTCAACAGGTCAAGTTAACGCAAACCCTCGAGTTCGAGCGCAGCAAGGCCAAGTCCCAATACGCGGCCTTGAAAAAGATGGAGGCCGGATTTGAATGGTACAAGGACGGCGTCAAAACGATCATGCAGCGAGCAACTCAGGAACCCGGTGCCCGAACGGAAACCGATGAATGGCAGCCCGCACAAGGCCAAATTGTCGGTCTGATGGCGGACATCCTCGAACCGGATGCTTCCTACGAAACCGCTGTTGAAGCCGTTCTGGGAGAATCTTTGCAATATGTGCTGGTACAGGACCAACAGATCGGGTCAAGCGCCATCGAATACCTGCAGCGCAATGGGTCCGGCCGCAGTGGCTTCGTCCCAACAACAAGTATCAAACCCATACAGGGCATGGGCAAACCACCGGACGCGACCAAACTGTTGCTGAACCACGTCACGGTGAAACCGGAATTCGCTGCCATCGCGCAGGCCCTCCTCGGGCATGTCATCGTGGCCGATGATTTGGCTGACGCCCTCGAAATTTATAACCGCAACGGCAAGCTGCAGACGGTGGTAACCAAGGACGGCCAGGTCGTCTCCCATCAGGGCGTCATGATCGGTGGCAGCCAGGAAACGCTGTCCGGAATCCTGACGAAAAAAAAGGAACTCAAACAACTGGCGGGCCACATCTCAAAGCTGGACAAAAGCCTGGTAACCGCCCACCACAGCCAAGAGCAAATGGAAAATGCTGTACGCAACATCGAAAATGAACTGCAAAAAATCATCGAACAGCAACACGGGGTCGTGCAGCAACAGACCGAAACCGAAAAAGAGCTTTACAAGGCCACCGAAGCGCTCAAACACGCCCGCCGCCACCTTGAAATCGTGCACCTGGAGCAGGAGCAGCTGTTAGGCGAAGCAAGCGATATTGATGAGGAGATGGTCAAGTACAACCAGGCCATTGCTGAGATTGCCGATCAGATCAAAACTGCACAGGCTCAGGTCGGCAGCACGTCCCAACAGATCGGCACCGTTACAACCGAAGTGGAATCTTTTAACAAGCAAATCGTGGAACTCAAACTGCAGAAGACGGCCATTACGGCCCAGCTTGAGAACAGCAACAACACATTGCGACGTTTGAAGGAATACCAGGGTGACGGGGCCCAACGGCTCGAACAGCTCGCCAGTGATATTAAACAAAAACAGACAAAAATGTGAGGCCCAAAAGCAAAACATCACTGCTTTTGATCAAAACCTGGCCCGGATGTATAGTGAACTGCAAGGTTTGGAAAAAACGTTACAGACCAACGAAACCGATTTTGAAACCATTGAAAATGAGCTGAGCGACAACGATCTGGCGATATCAGAGATTCAGAGCCAACGGGAAGAAACCCTGCAAAAAATCCGACTGCTCGAGGTTGAACAGTCGCAGCAGAAGGTCCAGCGGGAAAATATCGATGCACGCATTATCGAACGCTACCACCAGCCCCTAGCGCATTTTCGGCCGCTTCTCAACCAGGAAGGAGCGCCCGAGATGTCCCTTGAAGATATGGGTACTGAACTCGAGCGCCTCAAGCTGCGTGTCGAGCGCATCGGTGACGTCAACCTGGCGGCAATCAAAGAATTCGATCAACTCAAAGCACGCCACGATTTTCTGATCGAACACCGCGACGACCTCATCAAAGCGCTAGACGACCTCCAGAAAGTCATTCATAAAATCAACCGCATCACTCAGAAACGGTTCATGGAGACCTTCAACCGGGTCAATGAAAAACTCAATGAAGTTTTTCCACGTCTTTTTGAAGGCGGTAGCGCCAAGCTGATTCTGACCGACCCGAAAAATCCTCTGGAAACCGGTGTCGAATTCATGATTCAACCTCCCGGCAAGAAACTGACGCGCATGAGCCTGCTATCCGGCGGCGAAAAGGCCCTTTCAGCCATTGCATTCATCTTCTCGATCTTTTTGATCAAGCCGACATCCTTCTGCCTGATGGATGAAATCGATGCGCCGCTGGACGAGGCCAATGTTTACCGGTTCAACAACCTGTTGAAAATCATCGGCGCGAAATCACAAGTGATCATGATCACCCACAACAAAAAAACCATGGAATTCGCCGACACCCTTTTCGGCATCACCATGGAACAGAAGGGCATCTCCAAGATTGTTTCGGTAAACTTCAGCCGACCCAATTAAAATCACTTTGTCATTTTAATTATGACGCCCGCAGCGGCAGCGCTGCGGGCTCTTTTTTTTGTTATAGTGATTGTCAAAACAACTTTCGGATTGGTAAGAGGGGCACCCCAATTGGGATGTTATTTTGTCAAACGCTGCAGGCCGTGAGCGAATGCGCTTGCAAAACGGTAATCTTTTTTATAAACGACAGATCGAAGCAAGGTATCAACTTTCATCACACATCACTAGCACTTGTCCCTTCGTGTTAATTGCAGGGTGTGTTGATAAGGAGAGAATAATATAGATCATGGCATTTAAATGGTTTAAAAAAAACAATGACCCGGAAGACGATGCGGCAGCGTCAGAGAACGAATCAAGGGAATCGAATAACACGGATGACGATACCCTATCGACCGAGCCTGAAGCAGGTCCTGGAGAAGTCCACCAGGAAGCGATGGACACACCTGATGAAACCCAGACGCCGGAACTGGCGGAGGTTGATCAAGACCCGTCGGAACCAGAAGCAACGGAGGACCGTGCCCATGTGAAAAAAGGGTTTTTCTCGCGCCTTAAGCGTGGGCTATCCAAAACCCGCGAAATTTTGTCAACCGATATTGACGCGCTTTTTACAGGGCACCAAAAAATCGATGCCGACCTTTTAGAAGAACTCGAAGAAAGACTGATTACAGCCGATATCGGCGTGCGCACGGCTTCTGATCTGATCGAACGCATTGCCAAAGGGCCTAAAATTACATCAGCCGACCAGCTGAAAGATGCTTTAAAGGCCGAAATCCAATCTTATCTGGGCGATCAAACCCAAAATCGCGAAGCGTGGCCATCGAAACCGCACATTATCATGGTGGTCGGTGTCAACGGCGTCGGTAAAACCACCACCATCGGCAAACTGGCGGCGCGCTACACCACCGCCGGTCACAAAGTCCTCATTGCTGCCGCCGATACGTTTCGCGCGGCCGCTATCGAGCAACTCAGTGTCTGGGCTGAAAGGGCCGGGGCCGAGATCGTGAAACATAAGGACCACTCCGATCCGGCAGCCGTGGCGTATGACAGTATCGAAGCAGCCCTGGCCCGCGGAAGCGATGTGGTCTTGGTTGACACCGCGGGCCGACTTCACACCAAGGTCAACCTGATGGAAGAGTTAAAAAAGATCCAGCGCACGCTTGCCAAAAAGCTGCCGAATTCACCGCACGAAATTCTACTGATTCTGGATGCCACCACCGGCCAGAACGCCCTTTCCCAAGCGGAACTGTTCAACGAAGCCCTGGGGATTAGCGGTATCGCCCTTACCAAACTCGACGGCACAGCCAAGGGCGGTATCGTCGTCAGTATCTGCAATACCCTCAAAATCCCCTTGCAGTACATCGGCGTTGGCGAACAGATCGATGATCTACAAGATTTCGACCCAGCGCAATATGTTGACGCGCTTTTCTAAATTTGATTCCCAGCCGCAGCGCGATTTTATGACTTTAGGTGTCGTCGCTGTCACAAATATTTTCCGAGTGGGCCACGAAAGGCGAGGGACCCTATTTTTTTCAAAAAGGCATATCATTTTGAATCGGCCCAGCTAGCGTAGTGCCCCGCTGGATTGATGATGTTTCCGAGGCCTCATTTTACTACCAACCGGCCAATTTTCATCATCAATCCAGCGGGCACAAGGTTGGGCTTGTTTTGATATGTCTTTTTGAAAAAAATAGGGTCCCTCGCCTCTCTTGTTTAAATGAATTGAAGACCCTACAGCAGGACTTCTCGATGAGATCAACTCGATTCGCTGCGGAGGAATACGCTTGTTTTGCCGGTTCAACGATTCAGCGTGTACTGTAAAACCACATACGTCAGGTAGATGGCCATCAGCCAGCCACCCTGCCAGCGTTTGAACCAGCCATCTTTGTTCAGAAAGCTGATAAAAAAACGAAAAGAAAAGATGATGAGCAACAAGGCGGGAAAATGGAAATGATAAAAAGTCATGGGAACGGCCAGTGGTTTGGCGACGGCCGCTGCACCGATGACAAACAAGCAGTTTAAAACATCCGCACCAACCACATTGCCGACCATGATCTCGGGATGCCCCTTGCGCACCGCTGTGATGGCGGTCATCAGCTCCGGTACCGATGTCCCAAAAGCCACCATCGTTGCCGCAATGACATCGTCAGGCACCCCCAAGCGCTGGGCGATAACAGACACTGCCGGGATAAGGACACGGGCGCTAAGGATGATAAGGGTCAATCCGCCGACGATCATGCCCCAGCATTTGGGCAGGCTGAAACGCGCGTGCGAGCCATCTTTTTCTCCATCATTGACGCTGGCCTCGCTTTTTTTAGCCCAGAAGTAGGTGGCGTACATGTAGCCACATAGAAGACCGATGAATAAAATTCCGACCCAGCGACCCAAATACGGCCCTTCGGGCATGACAATCAGCGCTCCGACGGCGATGCCAACCAGCAATGTCGCAGCCCCCACCTGAACCCATCCGGTTCGATCCAGAATGTAGCGGTCCATGGGGACTTTCGCCAAGATACAGGTCAGGCCGAAAATCAAACCAGTATCGGCAATGATCGAACCGACGCCGTTTCCCAGAGCCAGGCCTGGGTTTCCCATCCAGGCGGCCGAAACCGACACGAAGGCCTCCGGCAGGGTCGTGCCTAAGGAAATAACGGTAGCGCCCAGGACGATACGCGGTAAACCGGTCCGCAGGGCCAGGTCCACCACCCCCTCGATCGCCCAGTCGGCCCCCTTCGACAGCCCGTAAAGGCACATCACAATGACCACCAAGAGAACAGCGGTCCCTGTATCGTGTAAATAGGTCTGCAAGGCTGCCTCATCGGCAACCCAATGCAGGATTTCCGTCCAGTTCAACATCCGCGCTGCATATTAGAAGAAAAGCAATTCATATTATCTTGTCTCAAAAGCAGTTCCTCAGTTTAACTCCTGCTGCATGCACATTAACACTCCCATAGTCGATGGCAATTTCTAGTTTCCTTCCACAAATGAGGGCTTTTGCGTGAGTTCAAGGCGGAGGCCAGATTTGAACCGGAAGAATAGCGAACTATTTTGAGGATTCAAATCGTGGCGTCCAACGCCGAAATCGCGTAAAAGAACCATTTGTGGATGGAAACTAATAGGTGACGTCAAAGCGCTCGAACTCACCCGCAAACGCTTCCCAGGTGATATCGATATTCTCGACTTTGGCCAGCCGAGGCCCATCCCAACACCAGGTAATGATATCTTCAACCTTGGTTTGGGTGCCTTCAAACACCGCCTCGACCGTTCCTTCGGGGCGATTTCTGACCCAGCCGCTTACGCCGATGCGATCAGCGGAACGCTTGGTCTCCATCCTGAAAAAAACCCCTTGAACCCGGCCGAAGATAATGGCATGGGCTCTGACTTTGTCAGCCATGCGAACCTCCTGTTACGCCTGTCCATAAGCCATGAGCGCCCGGTATTCGTCTTCCGACACAATGCGCACGCCCAGGCGCCGTGCCTGTTCGATCTTCTTGGTTCCGGCCTTGGTACCGCACACCAGCAAATCGGTCTTGCGGTTAATCGCCGACTGTACATGGGCTCCCAACCGTCGTGCTTCGGCCTGCATCTCTTCGCGACGACCATGGATCATTTTGCCGCTGAAGACGACGCCTTTGCCCGTGATCGGCGTCTCCTTTTGATTTTGTGCGCCTGTCAGAGGCGTTGCGCGGACCTGGAATCCCAGGTCCAACATATGCCGGAGGGTTGCCCGGCGTTTCTGCAATCCTTCGGCAATCGAAGCACTGGTAATGGGGCCAAAGCCGTCGATTGCTTCGATCTGTAACGCCTCGCGATCCAGAAGTTTTTCTAATTCAATGTGACGCAATAATTTGCGGCTGTCGCCCGTGCCGAGGTCCGCAATACCGAAGGCCGCCAAAAAACGCCAGTCCTCGACCGGTTTGGTGCGGCTGAGACGCAAGGCCGCGGCAAGGTTTTGAGACTGCACCGGTCCAAAGCCCAGTTCACTGAAATCACTTTCGGTCATGGCATAGATCTTTTCCAAGCTGTCATAGCCACCACCCACGATTTTCTGGATTGACTTGATCCCAAACCAATCGGCTGTGCCCAGCGTCTTAAACCAATGGTGCAACCGCTGTTCGACCTGAGCGACACACAAATCATTCGGACATTTTAAAAAATCATTTTTCCAGAGCAACGTCGCATCACAGGCCGGACAGTGTTTTGGCAATTCGACGTTGGTGGCGGACGTGATCACCTTTTCAAGCTTGGGAATGACTTCGCCACTGCGAATGATCTCAATTTCAGCTCCGGGGCCAATCTGCAGTCGATTCACAAGGCCGGCATTATGGGCCGTGACCCGTCGGATCGTCGCGCCCGAAAGCGCAACCGGTTCCACTGCCATAACCGGAGTCACTGTGCCGGTACGGCCAACCTGCCAGGTGAGACGCTGGACGAAGGTGGTGGCGGTGGCACCTTTGGTTTTAAAGGCAATCTGCCAGCGATAGTGGTGGGCGGTCGCTCCCATGTGCGCTTTGACACGCTCGCTGGTCACTTCAACCACGAGCCCGTCCACAGGATAATCGACCTGGCCGGTTAGCGCTACCATGATATCTGCAATGTCTGCCACCAGTGCTTGGCCGTCCCCGGTCCAGGTTGGGAGCCGAACATACGGCACGAACCGTACAGCACCGTCCGCCAGCGCCTTGCTGACGAAATCGTTCAAGGTATCGGATGAAACGATCCCGACCACCGTGTTACGCGGGTGTTCGAACTGACCGGATAGGTTGCGATCGAAATACGACCTCAGGATCACGATTTCGCCCAAGCCTAAGCCCCGGCCACCGACCGGTATGACCCCTTTATCAAACGCACTGCTGATCTCGTAGCCGACTTCGCCATTCCCGCGCGAAGCAAAGATGTAACCGTCGTCGCGGCCAGCCAACCCATCCAATTTCGGAGTGACCTTGAATTCAACCCGGTCGATTCCGAGCGCTCCGGCTTCCTTGTGAACGCGCTCGACAAAGCGCTGAAGCGCCTCCGGGGTATAGGCCTTATCCGTTGAAAGCATGGGCACCTGATGCCGGACTTCTTTTTTACCATCAAAGGCCTCGGGCTCGATGGTGTGCAAAAAAGGATGGCGGGAATCGAGCCGGCGTAGCTGTTCCACAAGCTGATCGTATTCCGCATCGCTGATCAGCGGTTCGCCTCGACGATAGGCCGCGTTATACCTTTGCAGGGCGTCAGCCAGTTTTGCAGTGTCGTCCATGCACGGTCCTTCTGCGTCTACAACGCTTTACAAAGCTCAGGGATCAAAGCGTGAATCACAGCCCGGCTTTTCTTAAAGGCCTCATCTTTGAATCCCGGCCGCCACGTCAAGGTTGCCAGTTCGTCTGATACCACCAGGACACATCCCATTTCAACGTTGTGATAGTTAGCAACCGTAAACAGCGCCGATGTTTCCATTTCCACTCCCAGGACCCCTTGCTGCTGGAATGATGTGACTTTGGCAGGGGTTTCCCTAAAAAGGGCGTCGGTCGTCCAGATCAGGCCGTCATGAAATGTCTGCGCGTGCGCTCTTAGGGATTGTCTGAGGGCCTCGCTGATGTAAGGTGACGGCACCGCTTGCTGATTCTGGTCAGCGTGGTAATGTCGGGAAGTGCCCTCGTCGATGACGGCACCGGTCGGCACGATGATGTCGCCGGCTTTGATGTGCGGTGCGATGGCGCCACACCAGCCAAAATAAAAGAATTTGCGCGCCCCCCAGGCGATCAAGGTCTCCAGAAACATGACGGCAGCCGATGCACCCATCATCGGGCCGGCAATGCTTAATTGGCCCTGGTTATGATCGGTGATAAACAGGTGCCCGGTAAACAGAGCTCTAAGGCCGGAACCCGCGGAGAGCATGCTTCGACGCAGCGCCTCGAAATCTGTTTTGGTTCCCACCAAGACGGCCACTGGTCCCAGCCGAGGAGTACGGCTGTTGATTACCGGTGTGATGATCGCTTTGTCGGAAAGTTTGGGATCCATATATCAGGATCTGGCAAGCGACAACCTCGTTACCCAATCAGGCTAACGAATGTGGCCGTTTACTGGGGTTGAATCAATTTGCTCAGTTCTTCCTTGACCTCATCAATCATATCATACAGCCAAGACACATCTTCAAGGGTCAGGCGCCCGGCCTTAGACGGCGCCCGGTCCGTTCCGTCCTTTTTCTTGAGCAAGCGCGGACCGATTTGAACTTTTGGCTGCGCATCACCGTATTGATTGATGGAAACAACCAGACCGGTCTCCTCGCAACGCCATTTTTTAAGTAACTTGTCTTTATCTGGATCGAATGGCATATCCGCCTCCGTGTGATGTTGTCCGCTTTAAGGACTAGGTTGTAAGTCTTGAAAAATCCGCAAGTCGGCTGAACAGGGCCGCGATCCGTCCCAGAAGTGCCAAGCGGTTTTCGCGTACCTGCAGGTCATCGGTCATTACCATGACATCGTCAAAGAAAGAATCAACGGTGTCTTTCAAGGAAGCGATGTCGAGCAGTGCCTGTTCGAACTGACCTTGCACGAGTTTGTCTTTTACCTTGGCGTCGAGCGTTTGATAGGCCTTGTATAAGGCCCCTTCACTGGCATGCTGAAACAGACTTGTATCGATCGCAGCCGTCGCATCGCCGTCCACTGCGTAACCCGCCTTTTTGATGATATTGACAACCCGTTTAAAGCCGATGACCAGGGATTCAAAGTCGGGTCGAGCTTTGAGCGCTTCCAGGGCACGTACCCGGCGCCACGTGTGGGGTATATGATCGACCGAAACTTCCACCACGGCACTGACGACATCCTTTGAAAAGCCTTCTTCAGCCAACAGGTGGGCGATACGATTTTTAATGAACGTATAAACCTCTTCCGCGACGTCCGCCTCCGTGAAGTCCCTTTGGGCCGCAAACAAGGACAAGCTCTTGGCGATCAGGGCGCGCAGGGATAAAGAGAGGTTTTGGGCCAGCATGATCTGAACGATTCCGATGCCTTGCCGTCTGAGGGCGTAGGGATCGGAAGCTCCGGTCGGCTTAAGATCCACGCTGAAACACCCGCAGATGGAATCAACTTTATCGGCAATGCTGACAATCGATCCGCAAGCGGTTTGCGGCAGCGCGCCGCCCGACCGGGTCGGCCGGTAATGCTCTTCGATGGCGGCCGCCACGTCGGCCGGCTCACCCGCGACACCGGCGTAGACGCGCCCCATAATACCTTGCAGTTTGGGAAACTCAACTACCACCTGGCTGACCAGATCGGCCTTACACAGAAGCGCCGCCCGTGACGCGTGGGCTTTAAGCGCCGCATCGGACTGCTTCTGTTCGATGACGCTGGCGGCTACGACCTCAGCCAGCTGTTGAAGGCGCACCACTTTCGCATGCATCGATCCCAGTTTGGCCTGGAACAGAACACCGTGCAATTTCTCGAGCCAGGGGATGAAAGAGACATCGACATCGCTGCGATAAAAAAACTGGGCGTCTGCCAGGCGCGCCCGGATCACCCTTCCATGCCCGGTTGCCACAAGGTTCATATCCTTGGTGCGGGTGTTGTTAACGGCCACAAAGCAGGGCATCAATTTGTTGTCCGCATCGACAATGGCGAAATATTTTTGATGTTCGCGCATGGCCGTAATCAAGATCTCATCCGGAACTGCCAAAAACTCCTCATCGAAGCGACCCACCGTGGCAAACGGGCATTCAACCAGGTTGGTGACAATGTCGACAAGCTCTTCATCCGGCAGAATACGGCCGCCGGCTTCGCGGGCGGCCCGGTTGATCTCTTCGACAACCGCTTGGCGGCGCGCTTCAATATCGACCAGGACCCGGGCTTCACGCAGCTGGGCGACGTAACTATCGGCATCCGCGAGTTTGATTTTCTTGGGCGCCATGAAATAATGGCCATGGGTATGACGACCACTTTTCAGGATTTCAATTTTAAAGGGTATCGCCTTGTCGCCGAACAACGCCACGATTGAGTGAATCGGACGCGCAAAGGTGATTGCGAGATCTGCCCAGCGCATGCTCTTGGGGAAAGGCGTGGCTAAAATCACTTCGGGTAGAATGGATTTCAAGAGGGTCCCGGTGGCCAATCCGCGTTCCGCAATCTTGGCGCTTAGATAAGAACCCTTTTCGGTTTTTTGGACCGTCAGGCGTTTGACGTTTACACCCACTTTTTCAGCAAACTTGTGGGCGGCCACAGTCGGGTTGCCAGCCCCATCAAAACCAACTTTAACCGGTGGCCCCAAAACAGCGGTTGACAAGGACTTCTGCTTTTCGGCCACATCAGCGACTTCGACGGCCAAGCGCCGCGGCGTTCCGTAAGTTTTGACCGCTCCATGGTCAATGCGGGCATTATTCAATTTCTGCAATAGGTTTGCTGCCATGGCTTTCAATGCGGGATCAATGTATCCCGCCGGGATCTCCTCTGCTCCTACTTCTAACAATAAACGCTTCATATTCACCTCGGTTCTTAAGGATGTTCAGATGTCATTGCAAAAGAATGGTCTGCGATCGGACGGATCACCTTTTTTCCAAGAGCGGAAATCCCATCGACTCCCTTTGCTGCAGGTAACCTTCGGCACATGCCCGGGCCAGGTTTCGGATGCGACCGATATAGCCGGTTCGTTCGGTCACGCTGATGGCCCCCCGTGCGTCAAGCAGGTTGAAGGTATGCGAACATTTCAGGCAGTACTCGTAAGCCGGCAAAATCAAATCGTCTCTGATCACACGACTGGCCTCCGCTTCGTACTGGTTGAACAGTTCCAGGAGCATCTTTACATCCGCCTTTTCGAAATTATAGGTCGACTGTTCGACCTCCTGCTGATGATGGACATCCCCATAGGTCACGTGATCGTTCCATTTGAGGTCATAGACATTGTCGACACCTTGCAAGTACATGGCGATCCGTTCCAGGCCGTAGGTAAGTTCAACGGAAATCGGATTCAACTCAACGCTGCCCGCCAGTTGGAAATAGGTAAATTGGGTGATCTCCATTCCGTCCAACCAGACTTCCCATCCCAGGCCGGATGCTCCGAGGGTCGGAGATTCCCAGTCATCCTCCACGAAGCGGATGTCGTGCTCCAAAGGATCGATGCCCAGGACCTTCATGCTCTGCAAGTACTGTTTCTGAACATCGACTGGCGAGGGTTTTAAAATCACCTGATACTGATAATAATGCTGCAAGCGGTTGGGGTTTTCACCGTAGCGTCCATCGGTAGGCCTTCGGGACGGCTGTACATAAGCGACATTCCAAGGCTCAGGGCCCAAGGCCTTCAGGAGCGTTGTAGGATGAAAGGTGCCCGCACCGACCTCCATGTCATACGGTTGGGCCATAACACATCCTTTGCGGGCCCAAAATTTCTGCAATGATAGAATAACATCCTGAAAATTCATAGTGTCTTCCTCTGTCCGTTAAACGTTATATATTACCTTCAAGGCGCGACGATCAGACCTTGGCCATCGATCTTAAAATCAAGCAACACGGCGTCCGCGTGCGTTGCCAGAATGTTTTCCCATATCCCCCTTAACCTGTCAATATGCTTGCTGGGGCCCAGGGCCCAAACGCACCCGCCGCCACCGGCACCGGTGAACCGTGCTCCACAGCGATCCGCTTCAGCCGCATGAACGAGTTGGTAGCCCATGCCGTCCAATACCTGCGGCGTCATTTCTATCCGTAAAGCCGTTTCCGCCCGCATCGCCGTCACGGCGGCGTCCCAGTCGCTATCTACCAGGGCGCTCACAAAACGCTGGGTTAAGTGGACAATCTCGACCCATTGCTGTCGAAACCGGCCCGCTAGAAATTGGCGGACCCATGTGCTATTGATATCCTTGGAAACATGGGGGGCGCCGCAGTAGGCCAGCAAGATATTTCGTTCCAGGCGCTTATGGCCTCTTTTGCCGATGACGGTAGCCCGTCGAAACGGAGGCCCATTCACCACGCCGGGCCAGTGCCATGCATGAACACCGCCATACGCGGCTGCCAATTGATCTTGCAGGCCGCAAGGGACACCGGCGACACTCTCTTCAAGGGCATGGGCTACAATCGCTGTCTGGCCACGCGTCAGCGCTTTCGTGCCGGTGGTCGCCGCCGCTTTGTCAAAAGCTGCGGTGAGCGCAACGCCCGCAGCCGAAGACCCCCCCAGAGCACTTTTAGGCGGCGAGCTAGAATGAATATCGACATGCACGCCCGAAGTCCCGAAGTAAGCGGCAATGGCAAAGACAAACCCAAACGGGTGATCAAACGGGACCTCTTTAAGCGCGTAGTCGGCTGGTTCAAATCCCCGTGAGGTCACCTTGATACACCCTTTCTTAAAAGGTTTCAACCGGACAGTTGTTCGCGATGCCACCGCGATATTGAAAGTACAAGGTCCCAGATGGCGTAGCGGATAATAAAAGGAACGCAGGTCGACCGTACCGCCCATATCGATACGGCAAGGTGCCGACGCGACGATGTTTTTTTGCTCCAGTAAGCTGCTTACATCCATTGGACTAGCCCCGTATCTTTTGTAAAAACTTCAAACTGCGTGGTTCTTTGCCCAGATGGTAAGGCACGAACGCTTCCAGAAAGGCAAGCCCCTCGGTTATCGCCTGGGGACTGAATCGAATGCGAACGGCCTTGTGCAGTTCGTTCCGTTCAATCCACTGCAGCTGCTTGAGCGTGCCCTGGGACAACCGTCGTTGTTGGGGTTGAAAGGGCTGGCAATCTTCACACACAAGCCCGCCTTTGGCATGATCCAGAACGATCGCCTTGTCAGCCAGCTGCGCCGTTGCACTTTTACAGGTGCAACAGTGATTCAGGTTCGGACATAAACCTGAAATCGAAAGAAACTTCATTTGAAACAGAATGCTCAGCAATTCTTCGGGGACATCACCCTGGTCGATCTCCTGCAGGACATAGCGCAACAGCCTGTATAGTGCGGCCTGCTCCTGGCCTTCTTCAACCCAAAGGTTGATCAATTCAGCCCAGTAACTGGCATAGGCGGTCTTTTTGATGTCAGATCGAATGTTGATATACGGGTAATGCAAGGACGCTTCGTTCAGGAGGGGGAGACCCTTTTTGCGACCAGTACTGCAGACGACTTCCAGATCCGAAAATAACTCCAAAACGCCGCCAAAGCGCTTTTTACTCCGTTTGGCCGCTTTGGCCATGACCGTAAGTTTTCCCCGGGAGGGTGTCAACAGCGATAGGATAAGATCGAAATCCCCATAGTCGATCCGACGCAAAACGATCGCGGAGGTGGAAAAACTCGCCATTCCTTAAATACCGAGAAGCGCTGTCGCAATGGAAAAATAAAAGAAGACGCTGATGATATCGATGGCCGTCGTGACGAAGGGGCCCGTTGCGACGGCCGGGTCAACATTGATGCGTTCAAATAACATGGGAACCATCGAACCCACCAGGGCAGCGATCGACATGGAACTTAAAACCGCCAGAGCGACCGCCAAAGCGACTTCCACGGTGCCATAGCGCAACTGGGCCACCATGGCGATCAGCAAGCCGTAAACCACACCGAGAATCATACCGATTGCCAGCTCCTTGGACACCACTTTCCATATATCACGGATATCAATTCGTCCGGTGGCAAGCCCCCGCACGACGATGGTCGAAGACTGAGTTCCGATATTGCCTCCCATCCCCATGATGACGGGGATAAACGCGGCTAAATAGGCCACCTTGGCCAGGCTGTCCACATACCGGCTGATCACGAAAAAAGCGACAATACCGCCGATGCAGCTGGCAAATAGCCATGGGAGTCGAATACGGGTACTTCTTAAAATCGACTTGGTTTCAACGAACTCTTCACCAGCCCCCGCCATTTTCAAAATGTCTTCGGTCGCTTCTGCTCTGAAAATGTCGATCACGTCGTCGACCGTTACAATTCCGACCAGTTTATTGGCTTCATCCACCACCGGAACCGCCAAAATATCATAGCGGGCAACGATTTTCGCGACCTCCTCCTGATCCATATCCGTCCGGACGGAAATGACGTCTGATGTCATGAACTTCTTCAAAGGCGTTTCCGGAGGAACAACAACCAGCTGCCGCAAAGAGCTGACGCCTACCAGGTGCCCGTATTCATCGACCACATACAGATAAAACGGCATTTCAACATCGGAATGTTCCTTTTGTAACGATTTGATGGCCTCCTTTGCGGACGTTTCTTCCCCCAGGGCAATGAAATCCGGGACCATGATCCCGCCGGCCGTGTCATCCTCATAACGCAGGAGGCCTTCTACCTGCTCGGACCCCTCCTTGGCCATCTTTTGAAGAATCCCGGCGGATAGTTCTTCCGGCAGCTCACCGACGATATCGGCAGCATCGTCGGAGGGCATATTTTCCAACACGCTAACGACTTGATCGATCTCCAGTTTTTCGATCAACGCCAGAAAAGTGTCTTTGTCGAGCTCCCGAAATAGGATTCCTCTTTGATCGATATCCTCGATCAGGTTGAAAAGCAGCCGCTGGTTCTCGACAGGCAGCGATGGAAAAACAATTGACAGGTCGGCAGGATGCGTGCGGTTGACGATATTGCGCAAGTGGGGCCGTGCATTCCGTCGGATCAGACGTTTGATGCTTGCAACCAGTAACCTTTGGCGATCCTGCATAATTGGCCACCCTAAAATAATCCTAGGCGAATGCTAGGGTAATCTGACTGTTACGACCTGTCCGCTCCGGCCGAGCGGTGGCAACAGGCTATCATCGAGCAAGAGCTTGATGCCGCCGGCATTTCCCACCAAAAGCCGAAAATCATAAGATGCTTCCAGTTCCAGACGGGCGCCTGGTTCCAGCCGATATGTTTTGGCAGCGCGACCGTCGACATTGATTTCAAGCCACGTTTCCTCATGCGCTATAATCTTTAACCGCAAGGGGCCGGTTGCCTTTGCGCGCGCGGCTGGGTTGGGACCTTGACCTGATAGCGTGGCGGTTGGCGATCCAGGCTCACCCTCCTCTCGGGGCGCAGGCGTCGGATCCTCCGTTGAGCGTTGCGTGTCAAGCGCCCGGTCCGGTTGTGTCGGAAGAGAGGCATCGGCCGCAGATCGGGGCCCATTGGCAGAGGCGGAAGGCTTCGGTGCTTCCACCGACGGACGGCCATTGCCTGTCCGTTGCGACGGTTGGCTGCCAATGGATATCAGCATAATCGACAACCCCATCAGAACGCCCAGCGTGGCCAGCGACAGCAAAAGCCGAGGCCAAAACCGTTGATTCAATTGGACCAGATCCGCTTCCGCTTGGGCAAGCATTCGTTCGGCTCGCAAGCTTTCTTCGTACCGTTGAACAACGTCTTCCTGATCGACACCCAGCGCTTGGGCATAAGCCCGCAAAAAACCCTTAACAAAAGCAGCCGCCGGAAGCAGGTCGTGCGCCTCGTTTTCAATATGGCGCAGATTCTCCATCCCGATCCGGGTGTCTTTGGCAATCACCTCGAGTTCGATCCCTCTTTGCAGACGAACCGTCTTCAGATACTGCCCAAAAGATAGGCTGTTAAGGTCAAGCGTCATCTTTTTCCTGTTTATTCAAAGATCCTTATATGTGACTCCCCCCGCAGCTCCTCCAGCCACGTCTGAAATTTCTGCTCGACAATTTTATTAAAAAGCTTGGTTTCGATTTCCTGGCGCACGTCCTCAAGCGTCTTACCCTTTGATTGAACAATCTCCTGGACATAAAAAATCTGGTAGCCCTGATCGGTATCGAGCACCGGTGTGTAATCTTTGGGTGCCAAATCCTTTAGAGCCTCCTGCAATTGCGGGGAAACGTCTTCGAGTCGAAACAAACCGAGGTCGCCCCCCTTTTCGGCCAACGACGACTCCGAATAGATAGCAGCCATGGTCACAAAAGCTTCGCCTGCTTTAAGTTTATCTAAGACCATCTCCATTTTGGCTTGAACCGCCATTTTTTCGGCTTCATCGGCGTAGTCTGAAATTTTCATGATAATGTTGCGCAGATGATATTTGGTTTCTCCGGCGTACTCATCAAGGTGTTCATTATAATAGGTTTTTACATCTTGTTCGGTAATAACGATTTTTGATTTGATGCGATAGTTGACCAGATTGGTCCGTAGCATCTGGGTTTTGATCCCCTTACGATACTCTTCCATTGAAATGCCTTCGTTGGCCAAGGCCATTCGCAATTCCTCATCGGTGAAATAATTCATGGCCTTAATGCGTTCAATGGCATCGTCGATCTCCTTCTCGCTGACCCCGATGCTGTAACGTCTAATTTCCTGCTCGGTCAGCTTCTCATCGATAAGCTGGCCGAGCATTTCCGCACGCACCTTGTTCAGCATTTCACCCTCTTTGCGCGCGGAATATTGCATGTCGAGGATCTTTTTCTTAAAAGGCATTATTTTGCGTTCGAGTTCCCTTAGCGTAACGATATCATTATTGACGACCGCAACGATGCGGTCTACGATTTCGGTGGCCCAGGATTGGGAGGCTGACAACCAAACGACGCTTAACAAAATCCAGCCCAGCAACGCCCAGCCCGCTTGGTATTTTCCTTTTTGGTTCTTGAGACGAACAATCATATTTATCAAATATCGATCGGGTCAGGAGCCGATGATATGCTCCCATTCTTGTTTGTTTATATCAACCGGATATTTTTCCTTTAGCTTTTGAATCCAGGAGCCATAGGCGGTCTCCGTTTTTTCCCGTCGCAATTGTTGGACAATCGAAGCCTCCAGAGCATTGTCTTCTTGTTCCAAATTCTCCTGTTCGTCTTGGTTGGCGTAGTGGGCCTGGTAATAAGCCGCGATATCTTCCGGGGTGATGGTGATTTGCGCCCCCAGTTCGCGCGCGATTACCTTGTCCATCAGCAGGCGCGCCCTCAAACGTTTTAACCAGAAACGATAAGGAACGGCGTATTCGAGTAAAACCTGCTCGAACTCGCCTTCTGGATAATCGGCCTTGATCGCCGCAGCGGCCGCTTCGAGTTCCTCATCGGTTACCTCGATAGCAAGTTCGCTGGCCCTGACTGTCAGCAGCATCTCTTCGGTCATCTGGTTCAGAAACACCAGCCTCGCTTCCGTTACGGCACCCTTGTCATCGGCGTCAACCATGTGGCTGCCGGCATTCAGGATTTCGAAAGCCTGCGTGAAATCAGATACGGTTACACTCACATCTTCAACCTGAATTAACACTGTATTACCCCGATCGGAGTCCGCGTCTGAACAGCCGAGCAGAAGGGAAACGGCGATCCAGATCCCGACGATCGGCCTCATACGATGCCATTGCTGTTTCACTGCCATGATCCTATCTAATATTAAATAACCTTAAATATTCAGCTGTTAACACGTTGGGCGATTTCTTTCAAGATGTTTTTAACCTGGGACAACTGCGCCGTAAAAGATCCTTGGGCCAGTTTGACGATCAAAATCTCGTTCGGCATCAGCTTGTAGCGCGCTTGATTGGTGAGCACCATATCGATAAGCTGACCGGAATCCGCCTGGTGCTCGACTGAAAAATATAGGATGAGCTGATTTCCGGCCAGATCGAGCCGTTTTACACCTGCATTGATCGCCAGGGCCCTTACCATTATCTTCAAAAGCAGGTTGGCACTTTCGGCTGGCAGGGGGCCGAAACGATCGATCAGCTCCTTTTTATACTCAGCGATCTCACCTAAGGCGGTTATCTTGGATAACCTCCGGTAGGCTGCCAGGCGCTGATCGATATCCGGCACATACGTTTCCGGGATAAAGGCCGCAAGGGGCATATTGATTTCCGGCTCCAAGGGTGCTTGGACGATGTCGCCTTTCAATTCGGCAACCGATTCTTCCATGAGTTTGAGAAACATGTCATAACCCACCGCGGCCACATGACCGGATTGGGAAGCACCCAGAATCGTACCGCCCCCCCTGATTTCCAAATCGCTCATGGCAATTTTAAAACCAGATCCGAGATCGCTGTGCTCCATTAAAACCTTCAATCGTTTCTGGGCATCCTTGCCGATCATACTCTCTCCGGGAATAAAAAGATAGGCGTAGGCCTGCTCGTCGGACCGCCCCACGCGCCCCCGCAACTGGTAAATCTGGGCCAGGCCGAATCGATCGGCCCGGTTGACAATGATCGTATTGGCCGAGGGGATGTCGAGGCCAGATTCGATGATGGTCGTACAAACCAGCAAATCGATTTCCCTGTTCACAAAATCCAGCATTACCTGCTCCAGTTCTTCCTCGTGCTGGCGGCCGTGCGCGATCCCGATACGCACTTCCGGCACCAGGGCCTGCACTTTTTGGGCGATCCTTTCGATACTGTTGATGTTGTTGTGGACAAAAAAGATCTGGCCCTGGCGGTCCAATTCCCGGCGGATCGCTTCTTTCATAACCGCTTCGTCAAATTCAGAAATATAGGTGACGATCGCCTGACGAAACTCGGGCGGGGTCGAAATCACACTGATGTCCCGAATGCCCATCAGAGACATGTGCAGCGTCCGCGGAATCGGTGTTGCTGTCAGCGCCAGCACGTCTACGGTCTGTCTGAAGCGTTTGAGTTTTTCCTTGTGTCGTACCCCGAAGCGCTGCTCCTCATCCAAGACGATTAGACCGAGGTCTTTAAAACCGACATCCTTTTGAAGCAATCGATGGGTACCGATGACGATGTCGATTTTACCGGCTTTTAAATCGGCAACGATGCGACGCTGATCGGCGGCGCTACGAAACCGGCTCAAGCATGCCAGGTTGATCGGATAGGGGGCAAAGCGCTCTGAAAAGGTCGCGTAATGCTGTTCCGCCAGAACCGTCGTCGGCACCAGAATAGCGACCTGCTTTCCATGGTAGATCGCCAGGTATGATGCGCGCAGGGCCACTTCCGTCTTACCGTAGCCCACATCACCGCACACCAGACGGTCCATCGGCTTGGGGTCACTCATATCATCCAAGACATCCTCGATGGCCTTAATCTGATCGGACGTCTCCTCGTATTGAAAGCCGGTTTCAAAATGGCGAAACGAGTCATCCGGCGCGCCAAAACGATTCCCTGGTTGAACCTTACGAGCGGCATACAGCTTGAGAAGTTCACCGGCAATTTTCTCAGTTGACTTTTTTACCCGCTGCTTTTACCCGTTCCCAGGCCTTGCCTCCCATTTTGTCCAGCACCGGAACAATACTGTCCACGCCCCGGTATTTCTGAACCACATTCATACGGTCGACGGGCAAATAGAGCTTATCATCGTCTTTGTAAGCGATGAGCAGAAAATCGGATGTGGCCCCTTCGATTTCAAGTTTCACCAGACCGTCGTAGCGGCCGATGCCATGATCGTCATGAACAACCAGTTCGCCCTGCTTTAAATCGTCAAAATCCAGCAATTCGCTCGGCTTCGTCGGTCGCCGCCGTTTACGACGGCCCCGCCGGGCACCAAAAATTTCGGTCTCGGTCATCAAGGCCAGAGCTTCATCCGGCCAAACAAAGCCCTTGACGATCTCGCCCTGACATATAATGACCTCTCCCTGGCGGCGTCTGGTTCGAAGGTCGGCAATTCTAAAATCAGTATCGATTCTTAGCGGCACCCCATAAGGATCCAACAAGGTGTGCAAGCGTTCCATCTGTAGGTTGGAACGGCAGACCAGCAAGATGGTTTGATCTTGCGCCATTCGATCGGTGATCCAATCGGCCAATGGTCGTAAAAGATTTTCACGGCTCGGTGCATTTCTGAGCGTCGCGCTGATGGTGTTGTTGTCTGAGACGGCCAGGTGTTTGATCAGCGCACCCTCTGGTTGCCCGGATCTTGGACCGACAACCGCCAATAGCTTCATTGCCAGCGGCTTCAAGCGACCGATCACGCGCTTCGATCGCCGGCCAGTCCAAGTACACGCTGTCCGGTACGACACACAATCGTTTTTCGGCGCAAGCGGCTTCGTAATTAGCCGACGCACGCGACTGGGCATCTTCGGCAGCTTGTTGCAGCTCACCAGGTTCCGCAAGAACAAACACCGTTTTGGGAGGTGCGTAATCGAAAAAAGTTTCCAGCTGCGGATAAATCAGGGGCAGCAGACTTTCGACGCCGGGAAAGCTTCCTTCGCTCTTGATGCGTTCGACCAGCTTCCGTACCCGTGTTACCGGCATCTCCAGATAGGCGGCACGCTCGCGGACACGCCCGATAACCGGGCCGATATCTTCGGCCGTCAGGATGGCCTCCCGGCTCGGCAGGATGACAGCCTCCTGGATGGTGTCGACGGTTCGTTGGCTGTCGACTGAAAAGAAACGCAACGAATCGACCACGTCACCGAAGAGTTCGATGCGCAGGGGATATCGATACAAAGGCGTAAAAATATCGATGATACCGCCGCGCACGCTGAAATCGCCTGGTTCTTCGACGATAATCGTTCGGCTGTAGCCGCCGGTCTGAAGCTTGGCAAGAAAATGATCCCGATCGATCTCCTCGCCGGCCATAATGAGTTCGGCAAAGTCGATAATTGCCCGGCGAGGAATCAGCTTTTGCATCAAGGCCCCGACGGTCGTCACGATGATCGATGGTTTGGAAGTATTCAAAAGCTGGTAAAGCGTCCGCATGCGACGGGCGGCCGTTTCACTGTGATAGGCGATAAACTTGAACGGCAAGATATTATAGGGCGGAAAATATTTCAAAACATCGGCGGCATCGGCCATGAAAAAACGCAATTCCGCCATGAACCGCTCGGCTTCCTGGGGTGAAGAGACCAACACCACAATCGGAACCGTCATTTCGCGATACAGCCGTGCGATAAAGTAAGCCCGTTCCGAACCTTTCAGGCCGATACAGTCGATGCCGGTCGCGCGGGTTGGAATCTGTGGGATCAGGTTCGCTAAAGAAATTTTTTCTTGATTTTGGTCCATAAACAGAGTAGTTCCAATTTCCGTGCCGATGTAGCTCAGTTGGTAGAGCAGCTGATTCGTAATCAGCAGGTCGACGGTTCAAATCCGCCCATCGGCTCCATCAAAAAAACACTTTTTTATCAAGGGTTTTGGATAGTTATATCCAAAACCCTCTTTATTTGGGTGCCTACTGATACATTAAAAAGGTCCGCAAAGCAACGTAAATGAAATCCCCCTCCTGGATAACGGGTAAAAACCAAAATTCTGCCTAAAATAGATTTATCTAGTGTTTGCCCAGAAATGAGGTTTTTTTGAAAGGTCCCCCTGAAAAGCAGGACAATATTGCGCCAAGTTAACGCCCTATGTGCGATGCAAGGCAAGCGGCATCAACATTACAAAAACAGGATTCTGGTTCGTGGTGCGGGCTGTACGTCAGACATATCAGCGGCATTTGGTGTGGTTGATATTTTTGCTTTCTGGATGGCTATCTCAGGAACATTCTATCCAAGCAAGATGTCAGGCATATTTAGCATCATCAATAAGTGAAGATAAGATTAACTAATCGATATATTTTTAGAGATACAGCAATTCATTAATTAATTAGCGCAATCAATGATTTTGCCTGCGATACCAAAATCCCGTATATTGTGATACAGTACCGCTTATAGATTACGGAGCATTTATAAAAGTGATAGGAATATGAACCCATTTTTTATAGCAACCTTTTTTCAGAGGCTTTTAAGCTTAAAGCGCACATGCCCTGCTTGCAAAAGGGGGCAAATCGTTTCTTCGGACAAGAAAAGAATATCGGTGAAATGTAAATTCTGTGGTACGACTATTCCGGCTCCATCAAAATGATGATGTTCAGGTAGCCTGACAACTACATATGGACATATCGTTATCTGAAAATTATCAACTTTTCTGGCATAAATGTTTAGCTATAATCTGCTGATATTTATAGCGATTGCCATAACAAATCATCATAACAATTCCTGAAATATCCCCAGCAGATCACAAACATGATAAAACCTGCGATAAGAGAATACTATCTGTAGCCTTTTAGGAAATTGAAAGGTTGCGATAATTTATATATATCACAGGTCGCCAAGAGAGCCACTCTTTCCAGATCCGTGGGAGTGTCCACCAGTTAGAAAAAGCATTGTCCGACGTCCTACAGTGTATTTTTTTCTTTTATTTTAAATGCCGCGGATAATTTAATAAGCAGATCATCCAGCATGATGGGTTTCAGTAGATAGTCAAAGGCCCCGAGTTTCTTACCCACAATGTTTGTTTCAATGGATGCGTGTCCGGTAAGAAGCACTACCTCAATGAGTGGTCTGATTTTCTTTATCTCCCTTAGCGTCTCGATACCGTCCATACCTTTTGGCATTTTAACATCAAGCAACACTACATCGAAGTCTTGTTCCTTGAGGAGTTTCAGCGCTTCTTCACCGCTTTCAACACCCGTTACATCCAAATTTCTTTTCCGTAGTCGTTTTATAAGTGTTTCCATAAAATCGATTTCATCATCTACTACCAGTAATTTAAAGGAATCCATAATGTGCACTCCATGTCATTTCTTTTCCGGAAGGACGAGCGGAATATTTAAGTAAAATGTAGTTCCCTCTTTCTGATTACTTATTAGATTTTATTGAGCCTCCCATCTCTTCAATGATTCTATAACTAATCGATAAGCCCAATCCTGTTCCCCTGCCGATAGTCTTCGTCGTATAAAAGGGATCAAAAACCTTGCTTTGAATCTTTTCTGGAATTCCTGGACCATCATCTTTGATAGTGATCTCAATCGAGTTATTATTTTGGCATGTTGCGATTTCGATCAGTCCGTCTTTTTTAATGGCGTCGATCGCATTGGTCATCAAGTTTAACAATACCTGCTGCAATTGGGATTGATCGCTCGCGATTACCGGCATATTCTCCTGAAAATCAGTTTGAATATCAATATTGTTACTTTTTGCATGGATTATTAACATATTTACAACCTGTTGGATCGATTGATTGATATCCACGTCATCTATGAGAGGCTCCATCCGCCTGGCAAAACCCAGCATGTTATGGGTAATTTCCTTTGCTCGCTCGACATTCGCTTCAATTTTCCTGATCGATTCTTTGTATTCGATAAAATTATCACTTGCCTTAAACGCTTCGTCCTCCAGCAAATCATTCATCCATCCAGCGCTTTCACCGATGATGGCCAATGGATTATTTATCTCATGGGCAATACCTGAGGCCATCTTGCCTAATGCTGCTAGCTTGTCGGACTGAACAAGCTTTGAATTTAGCTCTTCCATTTCCTTATCGGTTTGTTCCAGCCTGGTAACCGTCATATGGGTGATGAATATGGTTGCAAGTATGATAGCGAGACAGCCCGCGGCGACAATCGCAATTTCGATATTTCTGGCATCCAATAGGTTGGCTGCCATTTCAATTTTCTCCTGACTCGCAATAAAAAGCCATCGGTTATTCATGAGCCGGGTCCCAGCGTAGTAGCTCACTTTGCCATTTTGCTTGGTAATTTCCAATACACTGATACCTTCCCCGAATTTTTGAAAATTGATATTGGCTTTGTCAAGAAGCTTGCCATAGAATCGAGGCTGGGTCTGATAACTGCCTTCTTCATTTATGATATAGGCATCCACGTGTTCGCCTATATGAGCAGTTCGAACCAAGCTATTTATAACATCACTGTCTATCGTGGCGCGCAGTATCCATGAATGATCGATATGTTGACCACGCACGGCAATAATGAAATGCGGCAACTGTCGGTATCCAAGAAATACGTCACTGACATATCTATTTCTGCTTAGAACAGCACTGAACCACGGCTGCTGGTAGTAATTAAGACCTTTCAGTGCAAACGGCCCGATATAAGCAAGCTGATCACCCTTATCGTCGATGACCCCTAAATCGACCAGGCCCAACCCTTTAGACTGCTGATTTAAAATATTAAACAAGCGGGTAAGGTTTTCCTGATTGCTCAATTCGGTCAATGTATGCGTATTAACGATAGTCGCTAAAATATTCGTGCGCTCGCGAAGGAACACATCGATTGCATCGCTTCGACTCCTTGAAAGCTGCCAAAGCTGCTGTTTGACCTGCTGTTCCGATACTTTGAAAAATTGATAATAGATGACGCCGCTTAAAAAAATTAGCGGTGCAATAGACAGCAAAAGCGTAACTCCAATGATTTTACCTTTGAGTTGATTGTAAATTCTTTTATCTTTGAATTTTTGAGCCATTGGTTACCGTTAACGCAACTGTGAATACCTAAAGGTTTCGAGATCGGTCCAGACTTAAAACTTGTTGCACTTCAGATAAAACGAATATCAGGTTTGATGAATATCATTTTTAACCCGCTCCAATATTTTTTATCTAATTGTATTAAAGCCTTCTTCAACCGTCTCAAGGGCAAGCATGCTGCACCCCACGCGGGCAATAAAAAGTGTCATGGAATATCTTGTTCACTCATTGTCATCGATAAGTAGTATTTTCAGCTGCCCTTGTCTATTTTTTTTAGTCTCCTCAATATTCCTAATGGTGACTCGACTAAGGATAGTGATACAATTTCCCGCATCCTTTCTGCATCGATATCTTGTTTGCCCATAACTTTCTTTTGATAAGCATTTTTGAGCGCTTCAAGCAGTTCATCTAGTTTGCATGGTTTCTGTAAATACTCATAAGCACCGTGTTTCGTACACTCAACTGCGGATTCGATAGATCCGTGGCCGGTGAGGATGACAACTTCAAGCCATTTGTCTACCTTTTTGAGTTCTTTGAGAGTTTCTTCGCCATCGATGCCTGGCATTTTCAAATCAACCAGAGCAACATCAAAGGAATGTTTTTTAGCCTCCGCAATGGCTTTTTCGCCCCGGTCTACTGCAACAACATTGAAATCTCGCGTTTCCAAGCGCGTTTTTATCGAATTCAGAAACATTTCTTCGTCGTCCACAATCAAAATATTTATTTTATCTTCGCTCATGATGTTTCCTTTCCCATAAAGTTCGAATTTTATTTATGGTTGTTGTGTTTATATCAAATCGTGATCCATCGCCAGTAACCTAAAAAGACCCAGAACCATAGGACGAGCATGCTCAAAAGAAAAACAGCAAACCCGTGAATGAAAAAATCTTTCATGCTGAGCAGTTGTTCTCCGGTATCCGGATCCTTTGCCAGACTGTATACGATTGCGTTGTTCGGTGTGCCGATTATCAACATATGTGCGAATGAAGATGAAAAAGCCGTTGCAAGCCCCACCATAATCGGTGATGTGCCGGAAAGTGTTGCCATTGGTACGGTAATAGGCCCCAAGGCCGCAACTGTCGCACCATCACTCATAAGGTTGGTCATGATTCCAGTTATAAAACTAGTTGACATACAGAGGCCTATCCCACTTTTTAGAGATTCGGGAAGGATCGCGACAAAGCTATTAGCGATCCACAACGCCGCACCTGTTGAGGCTAGTCCGTAACCCATTGCGCTTGCAGCCGCATACAATGCAACCACATCCCAGTGAATACTGTTAATATCCCTCCATCTAAGAATGCCGAGAATATTCAATAGGACCAGACAAAGGAGAACCGGACCACCCATTCCGAAACTCCCAGACAATGTTGACCACAATATTATTAGAAGAATCAATACCCCCGCGGCTTTATATTCGTCCATGGTCATCTTTCCAATTTTTTCTGATTCCTTTTTGACCTCTACTGCAATATTGGCTGATTTGACCCGAAGTTTGTTGCGGAACACGATGAGAAAATAGGCTGCAATTACCAATGCGGTAACCGGTACAAAGGGCAACCCCATTTTTACCCACTGCCCGAAAGAGACATGGATGTTGTAGTCAGCGAGAATGCCGATCATCACAGCATTGCGTCCCCCGGCTGCAGGTGAACCCGGCCCGCCGATATTAGCGCAAAACGTTAACATGAGCATAAACATGATCATCAAATATTTGTCATTTTTAATACCGGCAGTCTTGATGGTCCCCATATAGGCCAGCATTAATATCGGCGCGATAAAGGCCACAAGCGCATGCTCGGAAAGAAACGATGCTGTGATTGCCAGGAGTGGTGCAAAAATTAGTGCGAAACGTTTAAGCGTTGTGCTCGTGCCAAGAAGCAGAATTCCGATTCTTCGGTCAAGTCCAGTTTTGCTCAAGGCCGCAGCAAATGCGAGGACACCGAATATAAAAACCACAGAGTCTTTGGCATAGGCTTTTGCAACCAAGTTTGGGGGCAGTACGCCGAAAAAGTACATAAGCACACCAACCAAAAGAGCTGTAACACCGATGGGTATGGCACCGGTTGCCCAGAAAAGGGCGGCCACTACGAGGATCCCCAGCATTACCTTGGCACGAAAAGCGATTTTAGCGTTGCTCAAAGGGACCTTTGTTTCGTTTCCATTTCCTTCTTTAACCTTTGTATATAGCCCAGCTTTTTTGGCGTAGTATTCGGCAATGTTCTGGCCTTTTTCCATTTTCTGATATTCAGAGTATCCGGTGATACTTTCCCCTACAGCGCCGGTCTTTCCACCAGTTAATAAAATATTTAATTTATCCGGCGTCGGCATCATTGAAATACACAGAAAAAGAATAAGACCCAGCAAAATGATGCCCGGTCGGGCATTATGAACACCAACCAACCACTCTTTAAAGCTACCTCTTTTAGATTCAGTTATTTCATGGCGGGCCAATTCGTATTTCCGCTCTTCTATGGCAGAATGGATGGCCGTTATCATTTCATCAAGACTGCATGGCTTTTCCAGATAGCAAGCCACACCGTGTTTGCCTGTGACGCGTGCCGATTCGAATTCGCCATGGCCGGTGTGCATGATGATTTGCACTTCCGGTCTTATTTTTTTCAACTCCTTCAATGTCTGAATGCCGTCCATATGTGGCATTTTCTTGTCGAGTATGACTACTTCCGGGTTTTGATGACGCACGATTTTGATAGCATCCTCGCCACTATTTGTATCCAGAACAGTAAACCCCCGGAGACCGAGTTGTCGCGAAAGAGATTCTCGAAATCGATCCTCGTCATCGACTATCAGCACTTTAGCTCCCACGCCATCTCTTTCGGTGGTCCTGTCATCAAGCATTTACAGCTCCTTTCGAATCGTTTAACGGCAAAACGACAATGAAGATACTGCCGCTTCCTTTGATACTTTGAACCTCTATTGTTCCACCTATAGACTCCATGATACCCAGGGAAACGCTAAGCCCCAATCCGGTTCCTTTCCCCACTTCCTTTGTCGTGTAAAAGGGATTGAATATCTGCTTAATCTGCTCAGACGTCATGCCTTCCCCTGTATCCTGAACTTCCACTTGAATTTTATCTTCTTTTGCTTTCGTTGTTATCGTTATCGTTCCCGGCCCTGAAATGGCATCCTGTGCGTTATTGATGAGGTTTAGAAATACCTGGCGAATCTGATCTGTATCCAGGAAGATTTCTGGAAGTTCCGGCGCAAAATTGAGATTAAGCTCAATATTATCAAGCAATAGCTCCTTTTCCTTAACACCAGAAACGGTTTCCTCGATGACCGTGTTCAAATTACAGGGAACAAGCGAGGGCTCATTTTTTCGTCCCAAACTTAGGAGTTGTTGGGTAATGCCTCGCGCCCTGAAGACTGCGGTATCGATATAGCCAAGCTTTTCAACGATTTTTTCAGGACTCGAATCCAAATTGAACTGCGGGTCCAACATATCCTTTATGACACCACTGGTTGATGAAATAATTGCCAGCGGATTGTTTATCTCGTGGGCGACACCCGTGGCGAGTTCACCCACAGAAGCGAGTTTCGATGCATGGATCAACTGCAGGCGCATTTCCTGTCGTTTTTTCGCTTCGACTTCAGCATGAACCAAAATTTTATTCACTGCATAGATTATCGCGGTTGTCGCAACCAGGAGGATCCCTATAATGCTGATAGTTAATATCTTTCTTGCTTTGAGCAATTGCAGGTGTGCTAGACTTAAAGGTTGTTGGACGATTAACGCCCAGTTTGCTTCAGTTAACCAGCTGAATGCGATGAGGCCTTTCTCCATTTCCTGAAAACCAGACTCTTTGTTCCTAAGGGGTATAAAAGCACTTTTAGCGAGTAATTTGCCTCTGCCCGGATCCACAACTTGGTAAATTCCCTTATCGTTTATGATTGAGGAATCGACATTTTTGCCGTGGCTTAGGACTCTTAGAAACATGTAAAATTTATCCGGATCGAGTGTTGCCCGCATTACATAGAACTTGCCGTCAATCATCTGTTTGGTAGCAATGGTAAAATGCGGTTTGTTTCTGAACCCCTGGTAGATGTCACTGATAATATAGTTCTTATCTTGTTTTATCAGGCTTTTATACCAGGTTTCATTGCTGTAGTTCTTTCCTTGAAGGTAGTCAAAGGGCCCAGCGTACCCAGTTTGGATTCCCTTGGAATTGATAAAACCGACATCAATAAAAGAATCACTGGACTGCCTTAAATTTTCTAAATAATATTCCATTTCCTGTTTGATCGGTTTCAGGTTTAGTTCGGTGTAATGAAAAAGACTGAAGAGGTTAACAACTCTTTCCTGGAGAAAAAGATCAATTGTATTTCTCTGGCTTTCGGAAAGGGCTGAAAGGCTGAGTTTTTCTGAAGTTTTTAGTGTGGAGCTGAATTGAATATGGAAATAGCCAGAAAGCACCATAAAGGGTAAAGCGAAGCAGAGAATAAGCCCGGCAGAAAGCCAAAGACGCAACTTCATGAACTGTTTTTTGATATTCCCTTGAGTACCCGGAACGCCTTGTGAATTCGATCCCGCCTTCATGGTCGTGGCATTCTGCTTTTTCATTTTGATTTTATTACTCCGCGTTTTCAATCATAGTTACAGTTATCAAAGATATCAGGACGCTTCTGCTAAAAAGACATTGGTTCGGCGGACCTTGTCGGCAAAGGCCGCCAATTCGACAGGAGCCGGTTTAAGTCTCCGAACATCTTCTTCGGTCAGCACGCCAGCCATGGACGGAACATGCATGCCCTCAGGAACGGTTACTCCTTCCACCAGTGCTTGGTGCTGGATGACGACACCACGGCCCAAAGAGGCATTAAACACAACACTTTTAAAGCCAATAAAGCAGCCCTCTCCCACATCGCAGGGTCCGTGGATTACAGCCCCATGGGCTAGAGAAGCGCCTTTGCCGATCCGGACCGGCGAGCCGCCCAAGGCATGGATGATAACGCCATCCTGGATGTTGACTTCCGGTTCAATGACAATCGCCTCTACCTTCCCCTCGGGACATGGCTCGTCAGCGCGGATGACGGCATTGGGTCCCACAAAGACTTTTTCACCGATCTGAACATTGCCGATTACAACGGCCGATGGGTGCAGGAAAGCAGAAACATCTACTCGGGGTTTGTCGCCGGCATGATTTCTTTGGATCATTTTTTTCTCCTTACTGTTGTTTATCAATTAATCGACGAAGGGCCTCTTCGCACTTTCCCGCCGTCTTGGTGGCTACATCCTCTGGCAATTCAGGAACGGGCGATTGTTTATCCCACGGTACCTTCTCTAAATAGTCTCGTGCGAATTGTTTGATAATGTTCACTTTTTCGCTATTTTTCCATCCAGTCCAGGTCGATTCGTTTCGTTAGCGCATGTGTCCGACCCGTTTCGATCCTTCTGGCGACCATACTGTGGATTTGGTGAGTCGCATGAGCGATCGCTACATGAAGGTCTTGATCCGAGGAAGAAACGGTTACAGTCGTGTCTCCATGAAGTTGGACACGAATACGGCATGATTTTTCAATCCCTCCAAAGGGTCCACTTTTGTTTGTTACAACCACACGAACGTGCCTGGCTCTGGTCGAGAACCGGCTCAGTGCAAAATCGATTCGACGCTGGATGTAAGCTTTTAGTGTACTGTCAATTTCAACCTCTTTTCCGGTAATAACAACATCCATGTTGCAGGCTCCCATGGTCTAATTGATTTTGAACAAGAAATTAATGTTTTTAATTGATTCTGTCCATTCGATAAGTTAGAATGTCTTGTTCGATTTAATCGAAATAGGAGGTTTCCTGTGTATTCCCTAAACTACCAACATCTCAAATACTTTTGGGCTGTGTCGCGTCATGGTAATCTCACGCGAGCAAGTGCCGAGCTTCTTTTGACACCCCAAACCGTCAGTACCCAGATCCGCGATCTCGAAAAGGGTCTCGGGGTGGAACTATTTTCCCGAGTAGGACGTCGCCTCGTACTCACGGATATCGGGCGAGTCGTTTATCGCTATGCCAACGAGATTTTTAATATCGGCCGGGAGATTCAAGATGTCGTGCAGGGTTTGCCCGGCCGCGCCATGCACCTTGCCGTTGGGGTAGCGGATGTCGTCCCCAAGCTCATCGCACATCATTTGATAGAGCCGGCCATACAGTTGAAAGAACCGGTACAGATCATTTGTCGAGAAGGAAGAACGGATAGGCTCCTTGCCGCGTTGGCGATTCACAAGTTGGATGTCGTGTTAACCGATGCGCCAATTCCGCCTGCGGTCAAGATCCACGCTTACAACCATCTACTTGGAGAGAGCCAGGTAACGTTTATGGCTATCGATAAATTGGCCCGGAACTACCGGAAAGGATTCCCGGAATCGATGAACGGTGCACCGATTCTCTTTCCTGCGGAGGGTACGACCCTAAGAGGTATACTCGAACAATGGTTTGATAGCCTGGAAATTCGTCCTATGGTTGTGGGAGAGTTTGAGGACAGTGCTTTACTCAAAGTATTTGGTCAGGCAGGTGTCGGGGTTTTTGCAGTCCCTTCCGTGATCCAGGACGAGGTAGGAAGACAGTATGGTGTTGAACCCATCGGCGTGGCAGAAGGAATCGTAGAACATTTCTACGCTATCTCATTAGAGCGAAAAGTCCGCCACCCTGCCGTGGCGGCAGTCTGCATAGCCGCCAAGTCAATATTGTTCGCTTGACCCTGGTTTTTGGTATCAGGTCTGCTCTTGGTTATTCGTCTTGCGTATCAAAGATTACATTGGCGAGTTGCAATCTGGTAATCGACGGTAGGTGTTTAGTCTTGAACAAATTTATATTTTTACTGTGGGCGTTGATTGTATGATTCAGCTTTTTCAGTGGATATGAAGCGCCTTAATGTGTGTAATCTTCACTTTTTCGCTGATTCTTTGGTATGCTGTTTTGAGTCTGAAAAAAGAGATCTTTGATACTTTTACAAGATCACAGTTTTTCCTAATCCCTTGATAAGCGAATAGAATTGCATTTCAACGACCTCAGCAAAATTTGGTATCACAAATCAACATGCTCTTAGTGTATTGATGGTATCACAACATTTTGTCTTGCTGGAATAATCGATTTCTGGCAGTATTTTTGAAGATATGGAGGGTAAGATACTCTCCATCAATCAAAGTTATCGTCAATAATTTGATATATCGATTTTTATTATGATATCTGCACATGAGAATCATCTAACCCAACCACAATATACAGTATATGCTTTGGATCTTATTTCGGCGACACCGTGACTTTTCCTTGCATAACTAATGGATACCAGATCTAATCGAAAGCTATTGTGGGAATCCAATGGGTCATCGATAATGCAAGAATACTTGACATTCAAAAGCTCCATTTATTCAAACAAAATAAAGCCAGGGTTTGATGAGCGGAGATGGGAAACGTAGTCATGGTAAGCCGGATTGAGGCGACGGACCGAAAGAGACGTCAGGAACCACCGGAAACCTAAAGCCACCGCGCCCATCCTCGACTCTACTATGCGTCTATACTGGGCATTTGGGGCTATCAAAGTCAGATACTGGCAAGAAAGCTGTAATTCCTATCCCTTCTGTTTCCATGTGATACACGCTACTAAGCTTTATTGGTCTCTCTAAGCTTGATGGCATAGTGAATTCTTTCTTGTCTCTTGACCACCGCAACAAACCCATTCTATTCATCTTAGCGCAATGTTTGTTTATAGCGGTCAATCTATTCACGAATAACTTATACAGTTTTAATTATAGAGTATCAATGGGGAAAAAATGATTGCAAAACTCATTCTGATAAAAATTAAACGTGCTTTCACAGATCTGTTGCCGATTATTCTGGTGATCGCTTTCTTCCAGATTGTTGTACTAAAACAACCATTACCACAAATGGGAGAGGTCCTTTTTGGTGCGCTTCTTGTGGTGACCGGACTTACCCTGTTTGTTGAGGGACTTGAAATGGGTTTGTTTCCCATTGGTGAATCAATGGCCCATGCCTTAGCCAGAAAAGGCAGTCTTTTCTGGCTACTGTGTTTTGCCTTTGCCTTGGGTTTCTCAACCACTGTGGCAGAGCCTGCCCTCATAGCCGTGGCCTGGGAAGCAGCAGAAATTGCCGGCCAGGGAGGCCTTATTGATACAAATCAGGAATCTTTAAACAAATATGCCTTTGGACTTCGCATGTCTGTTGCCTTTTCAGTGGGGCTTGCAATCCTTATAGGGGTCTTACGCATTCTCCGCGGATGGCCGATTCATTATCTGATCATCTGTGGTTATGTAGTTGTCATGCTGATGACCATCATTGCTCCGAAAGAAATTATTGGGATAGCCTATGACGCCGGCGGTGTTACCACATCCACCATCACAGTCCCTCTGGTTGCAGCTCTTGGAGTAGGCCTGGCCTCGTCCATCAGAGGACGAAGCCCTCTTGTGGATGGGTTTGGACTTATCGCTTTTGCCTCTCTTCTCCCTATGATTTTTGTCATGGGGTATGGGCTTATTATTTTCGGATAAAAAGGAGCCTGTATTCGTGGAATTCATATATGATTTCAGTAAAATATTGCTTGCCACCTGCAGAGATGTGCTGCCGATCATTATTCTTATTGTCAGTTTTCAGCTCCTGGTTTTGCGGCAGCCAATTCCCCATCTGCGCCGTCTCATTGTGGGCGGTGTCTATGTTGTCATTGGACTTGCCCTGTTTCTGGCAGGACTTGAAAAAGCACTTTTCCCGCTTGGGAAATATTATGGCCACACAACTATCTGATCCCGCCTTTATTTATGGCCCGGGAGAAATTGTTACCCAGGCGGACTGGAAGGCATATGGCTGGATCTATCTTTTTGCCGCCATGATCGGTTTTGCAACCACCATTGCCGAACCCTCTCTTATTGCAGTGGCCTTTAAAGCCAACGAGGTGTCCGCCGGCACTATCAGTCAATGGGGTTTAAGAATCACTGTCGCCATAGGTGTTGCTTTTGGAATCAGCCTTGGAACATTTCGTATTGTCACCGGCACGCCTCTTTATCTATACATTCTTGTGGGCTATATGATTGTTATTGTGCAGACCATGTTTGCCCCAAAAAATATCATTGCCCTGGCGTATGATTCAGGCGGGGTAACCACGTCAACAGTTACAGTGCCGCTGGTGGCAGCGCTTGGCCTTGGATTGTCCGCCACCGTGCCTGGACGAAATCCTGCACTGGACGGTTTTGGTCTCATTGCTTTTGCCAGTCTCTTCCCAATTATCGCCGTTATGGGGTATGCTCAGTTAATGCACTGGTCAACTCAACGCAAAATAAAATACATGGAGAAAAAAAATGCGCTTTAAACTCATTTTATCCTCGGTAAAGACGGATATCACCGATAAGTTGTTGATGCGGCAAAAGAGGCTGGTGCCACTGGGGCAACAATCATACCGGCCAGGGGAACCGGTATCCATGAGGCAAAAACTTTTTTTGGTCTTTCTCTGGAGGCACAGACTGACATTATCATGCTCCTTGTTGAAGAACATCTTGTTACCAAAATTTTGGACACCATAAAAGAAGCGGGAGAATTCCATAAACCTGGAACCGGCATTGCTTTTGTGGTTCCTGTTGAACATGTTGTGGGCCTGGAAAGTCAGATGGAAAAATTTAAAGAAGACGTTCGTGAAAAGTTATTTTTAAACAATGATATTTATTTATAAGAGGAGAAAATTATGGTAACTGACAACACCTACAATAATTCGGGCAAGGGACGTGATGCATAAGGAGATTTGTAACTATTGACGGTATGGCCACGGCCAAGGAGGCTGCCGCCAAAATGCGTTCTGAAAAAGTGTTTTCTCTTCTTGTAAAAAAACGGCATGCAGATGATGCCTGGGGTATACTGGTTGTTCAGGATTTTATCAAAGGGGTGATTAATGCCGGGTCGCTCCCCAGACGATGTGAATGTCTATGAAATCATGACAAAACCTATTATCACCGTACCGGCGGATATGGATATACGCTATGTAGCCCGTTTGATTTATCGGGCCGGTATACGAAGAGCTCCGGTTGAGGATAAAGGGGAAATTGTCGGGATGATTTCTCTTTCATCGTTGATTCTGGATAATGATCTTTTTTAAACCTGACATCATTAGTGTCCGGTTAAGAATCAAATAAATTCAGTTGGATATGGCCGACTAGTAATTTGGTTTTGGTAATCGCCTTCTGTGAAGGCCCATGAAATATGGATTTTCTCAAAAAGAGTAATGCTCAAAATCTGTAAAATTGTGTAGAGGCTCTGCTCCAAGTTTCAAGCGCTTTTTCATGATTGCCACCAGAACATACACCGAGATCGCGATCCAGATTTGCGTTTTGACGGCGGTTTCCGAAATTCCGAAAAATGATTTTATCCGCAGATGCTGTTTGATCCATTTGAAGATCGGTAAATATTTTGGCTGCCGTCTGGGTGCCAGAATGGCCAGGTCATCCCAAACCATACAGACTTGACTGGGACCGGCAATGTTAGCTCAAGCCGGTTTTGCCATCAGTTTAACAAAGGATTGCCATAACGTATATGTCATATGGGGCTCCTTGCTGTATCTGCTATGTATCTGAGAGATATTGAAAAAAATGCAGACCACAACATATGGTAGTTAGCCACTTTGCTTAAAAGCAGCATCCTGCTTGTGATATGGTCGATATACATTTTACAAATCAAGCCGATAAGTTTTCCAGATTTCTCCAACTTATCGCCAGCCACTATTTAATTGACTTTTAAAATATGCACAGGAAAGATACCGTTGTGATATTATCATTTAGGCTGATGAACGGTAACTTGTGATACCATCATGGATGCCTTTCAAAATTATAGCCAATAGCCTGTGTTTTCGGGCTCCGATCACAGTTTTACCCAAACCTGCGATAAGAGAATATTAATTGAAGTCAGACATATCAGCGGTATTTAAGATCAATTTTACCCTTAGGATCTGTAATGATATCTGTAATTATAAATTCTAAATGGGTTTTCGTTTTCAGTGGATCTAACGTATATATTCTGATAGGAAAGTTTGACAGTTAGCTGCGGCTGTCCGCTGTAAGTGTCTGAAATTGCCTAGCCGGTTGTTCGCAAAGCGTAAAACGTAAGTGTCAAAAGGTAAGGTTCTAATTCAACCAAACGGATTTCGTGCTAAAATTCTGAGATTTCAGTCGTTGTGTACAAGGAAGCATCATGAAACAAGTCCTGATCTTGGGAGCCGGAGCGGTGGCGCGTCCCGCAGTCGGCTACTTGTTGGAAAAAGAGAACCTGGCGGTGGTTGTGGCCGATCAGGACCCGGCAAAGGCCGAAGCCCTTGTCGCCGGGCGCCCCGGGGGCCGGGCCTTGGCGCTGGACGCCGGGGACGCCCCGATGCTAAAACGAACGATCGCGGCGGCTGACATCGTTGTCAGCCTTCTGCCCTGGACCCTGCATCCGGTAGTTGCCAAATTATGCCTGGCCCAAGGCAAGCACATGCTAACCGCCTCCTATGTCCAAGAGGAAATGCAGGCCATGGATCGTGAAGCGCGCAACAAGGGCCTGATCTTTCTCAACGAGGTCGGAGTGGACCCGGGCCTCGATCACATGTCGGCCATGCAGATCATCGATGCCGTCCGCGCGGAAGGGGGAAGGATCGATAGTTTCTTCTCTTACTGCGGCGGCCTTCCTGCCCTGGAAAGCAACAACAACCCCCTGGGATACAAGTTTTCCTGGAGTCCGGAGGGCGCGATGCTGGCGGCCACCAACGATGGGCGCTACATGGAGCACGGCAAGGTTTACGAAGTGCCCGGATCCGATCTGTTCAAGCACTACTGGCTGAAAAGCGTTCCCGGCGCCGGCGTCTTCGAGGCCTACGTCAACCGTGATGCCCTGCCGTATCTCGAGATCTACGGGATCGAGGACGCCTCCGGCATCTATCGCGGCACCCTGCGCAACGTCGGCTACTGCGAAACCTGGGACTTCATCAGGCAGCTGGGGCTGCTCAACCGTAAAATGAAATTCGACTTTGATGAGGTTACCCCCCGCGAGGTGCTGGCCAACATCGCCAACTGCCCGGAAACGGACGTACGGGCCGGTGTGGCCGCCTATCTCAAGATCCCGGAGCACGCCCTGACACTCAAGAAACTGGAGTGGCTGGGGTTGCTTTCTGACCGCAAGTTGAAAATCGGCACGGCCTCGGTGTTCGAGATGTTCTCCCACACCCTCAAGGATCGCTTGGTTTACGATGAAGGGGAAGCGGACCTTTTGGTGATGCACCACGAATTCGAAGCCATTTATCCCGGCCTGCCCCGCCAGCGCATCCAGTCTACTCTGATCGACTGCGGCGATCCCGAGGGGGATAGCTCCATGTCCCGAACCGTGGGCTACCCGGTCGGCATAGCGGCCAGCCTGGTCGCCGAGGGCAGGATCAAACAGAGGGGGGTACTGCGGCCAGTGTCAGCGGAAATCTACGCGCCCGTAATGGAAGAATGCGAGCGATTGGGTATCCATTTCAAGGAATGCCGTTCCGACCTGGACGCCGATGAGCTTAGTTGCTGGGGAGATTGAAGCAATGAAAAACCTACTGATTCGTGCCGAAGACAAAAATCGCTGGGAACGCAGAGCCCCCCTGGTACCGGAAGATCTGCAGGAAATCCTAAAGAAAACAGGTGTCAGGGCCTTCGTGGAAAAATCCGCAAAAAGGTTTTTCACCGAGGAACAATACGCAGCGGCCGGGGCCAGCAGCTGCGTGGGCATGGCCGCCGGGGATGTCATCCTCGGCGTCAAGGAAATTCCGGCCGAAAAGATCATAGACAACAAGACCTATATCTTTTTTTCACACACCGTGAAAGGGCAGAAAGACAACATGCCGCTGCTGAAGCAGATCATCGACAGCGGCTCTACCCTCATCGACTACGAACGGATCACCAACGCGGAGGGCCGCCGCCTGATCTTTTTCGGTCCCTACGCCGGGCATGCCGGTGCCATCGACATCCTGTCTCTCATGGGCGAGCACTGGTCTGCCAGAGGCCTCGACACACCGTTTGCCGGAGTTCGACGCGCGCACCAGTACGAATCGGTGAAGGCGGCTTGCGAACACCTCGCTGAAATCGGCGGCCGAATTCAAAAGGATGGTTTGCCACGGCAACTTTGTCCGTTCACCATCGGTATTCTAGGCTACGGCAACGTATCCGGTGGCGCCCAGCAGATCTTCGACTGTCTGCCCACCGAGCGCATTGCGGCCGATGCGATCAACGACTGGGTGGGACGAGATCAGGGCAACCGCCATACCGTCTATCTGACCGTTTTAAAAGAGAAGGACTTGGTGAGGCCCAAGGCGGATGGCGCCATCTTCGACCTGCAGGAGTACTATCGTTACCCGGAACGCTACGAGAGCCGATTCGACCGGTTTCTGCCCAGTTTCACACTGATAATCAACGCGGTCTACTGGGAAAAGCGCTATCCCCGGTTCGTGACTTGGGCGGGCTTGAAACGTATGACCGCAAGCACGCCAACGCCCAAACTCAGCGGAATTGCCGACATCACCTGCGACACCGGCGGTTCGATCGAGTGCAATGTCAAATCCACGAACAGCGATATGCCGGCCTACCGGGTCGATCCTGTCGCGGAAACGATCACGGACGGCCATCTGGGAGAGGGGATCGTACTGTTGGCCGTGGACAACCTGCCCTGTGAACTGCCCAAGGATTCCTCGTCGTTTTTCAGCAACCAGTTAAAACCTTTTGTCCCCGGACTGCTTTCGGCCGACTACGACAGCTCGTTGGACGCCTCGGGCCTGCCGCCCGAAATCAAAAGAGCGGTCATCGTCTACAACGGCCAATTGACCGGGGATTACGAATACCTGAATCGCTATTTGAATTCCTAAGGGCATTACCGCAAAGAAGTAAAGCATGAACTAAAGATGGAAAAATTCTTCGGATTGACTTGACTTAATTTATTATGCCCTCGTTTTAAGTCCTCCACATGCCCCAAATCAGCATCACAACGCAAGTCCAAATATCGTGACGTATCTTTATCAGGCTTAATTCACGATTCAAATAAAGAAACAAATGAGGCTCAACCACAAAAAGTGGCGTCGCCCAATTGGGTGAAAAGTTGCGAATTACTGGCATTAATCGTTTTGCTTTTGGTATATCCCTTGATATAAATTAGGTAATTATCAGCCCTCATTTTTCGACTGGTTAACCAAGACGTTTGGGTTATAAGAAAGAAGGGGAAAAGATGAAAATAAAATCTATTATTATTTTGATTTCCATCGGTTGTCTTGTGTTTGCAGGCGGATGCGCAGGTAAAAATAAAGTGCAGACACAAAAAAAACTTCAGGCTATGTCTGATAAGGAGCTTGCCAATCACTATAAAATGCTTGAATTGCAAATGGATGATATCGATCGTACAAGAGAACAATCTTTAGAACAAAAACAAGATATGCCCAGCAGCCATTATCCTGATAAATATCCAAACCAATTGGAGCATCTGCATATAGCGGACAATTGGGGCGGGTTAAAAAAGGAAAAAGAACTTACACTATTTGAAATGAGAAAGCGAGGCATATCGCCCCCGTAATTAGAGACTGTTATTGAATTGCGAGTTTACACCGCAATACAATATCTTGTATCGGTTAAATTTTGATAAAGTTAATGATTTCTGGCTGTAATGTTCAGTTATAACCTTCTGATATTTTATAAAGATTGCCATAACAAATCATCATAACAATTCCTGAAATATCCCCAGCAGATCACAAACATGGTAAAACCTGCGATATGAGCATTTCAACCAATAGCATGATGCTTTTGAAAGATTAAAGATTCCTCGGCTTTTCTCCGTTTCTGGGGTACCGATAGTCACGATGCGCCCATAATCAGGGTAGCGTTCAGAGGCCCTTAGATTCCTATTTTTATCGTTTAGGTCGGAAAGCACTTGGCAAACGCCATCATCAATTTAAGAGAGCCTTTTATTTTTATCTTGCGGGTCGCCAGGGCTTTTACCAGGTTGGTCTCCTTAGCCAAAAAATTAATCCAAGTTTGACTGTCGGCGGTTATGTGTAAATCAGGTCTGCCCTCAAGACCCGCCTGTACGGATAGCGATTTTTCTCGAATGGTAACCGTACCCGCCAGGTTTTCATTTCCGGTAAAAGTAAAGTGGTAAATCGCGTTGAGGTCCTCTGATTGGCCTGCCTGGAACACCAGGGGCAGACTTTCTAAAAACATCTCTGCTGACATAGGACGAATCCCATTGGAGATAGTTTTGGTCTGCTTGGCAGGGAAATTTGTTTGAACGTGCTGTTCGGCATCCGACCCCTTCACCACATAGACCGTTTCGGCCAGATCTCTGAACATCTTCAAATACTGGTTAGTATACGTCTTGCGGTCTTCCAGGTACTCACCGATGACGGCTTCGCCTGCCGGACAAATCGCCATACAACGATCGCAACGGGTCTGGGTACCAATTGCGAGGTGTTGCCACATGGAGATGGTTTCCCTGTCGCTGACCCTGCGGCGGTAATCAGCATGTCCTTTGCTATCCACCACCTGCTCCACCCAATTCTGGAAGCCTCCCAGCCGTTCGCGGTAATTATGGGAGTAGCAGGCCATAAAGTCGAAATCGTCTGTCTTTTTAACGGCGCCTACCGGACACACCTTCAAGCACAAACCACATTCAATGCAGGGGTTGAAGTCTGAGGGTTGGTCATAGCGATCACAACCTCCTGACAACAGTATTGATCCCAAAATGACAGCAGCCCCGTACACGGGATGAAGCACCAGTCGGTTATACCCCATTTGACCCATGCCAGCCTCTATGGCGAACACTTTGTCACAGGTCAGCCACATCTTTCCGGGCCAGCGCGCCGCTTCGTAAGGAAACCCGGTCGGCATATTCAAAGCCTTGATCCCGGTTTGATTAAGTTGAATCACCAGTTGTCTAGCGATGTGATTGGCATCCGTCCATGCCTGCTGGAACTCATGGTCGGCAACAGAGTGCGCCTTGCTGCGCAGGCGGTTTTGGTTTACTCGAAAAACCAGTACGATGATGCTTTGTGTGTCGGGCATGACATCAAGGAGGTCTTGGCGGTGCTCCACCATGGTTTCCCGCGCCAGATCGATAATCCCGACATCGTCTGCACCTGTGTCCAGGACCAATTGCTTCAGGCGCGCCGACTCCAGGATAGCGGCCGGCTTTGGCAACGTAGTGTTTTTTGCTTTGTAAGCCTTGACAGTCGGGTGATCAGCAAGTTTCATCTAAACACCTCCAATGTGCCTTTGCTATTTCAACGCCTTGGAACGACATATCCGTTTTTATAATGTGGTGGCGAAATGCGATTCCTTATGGGTTCTAGTTGGCAATCCCGATTAAATGGATAATTTTAAAAATATAAACCCCAACCTCATTGCGCTTTATGATTATCATCTATGGGAATCAGTTCATGACCGCAATATCGGCAGACGCTGGCTTCTTTTTTGATCACCTCGGCACAAAACGGACATTTTCTGTGACTTGCAGAGATACCTTTCATTGAGGCCGCTTTCATATCGATTTGATCTGCCGATGGTAAAAGGGCGACAATCAGCGCAAACGGCCCCAGCAAGCCACCAATAATGAACCATGTACAACCGCTACGGCCCTTATGCCTGGCGATAATCATGGAAGCGATGCCGAACAACAACCAAACAATGATTCCGATTTCCACTGCCTAGCCCTCCGTATTTAAAGGAACGTCAATGTTTGGCCGATGCGTCCCTGCGCTGCAATTCTTTTGCCCGTATCTCCAAATGTCAATATTTCACGATCGTCCCCTAAAGTGCTTTGCTTAGTTTGACAGCTGTTCCGTACACCAACAATTCGGCGGCACTGCCAATCACACTCGTGGTCATATAACGAACATTGATGACCGCATCGGCACCCATTTCAGACGCCCTTGCTGTCATCCGCATCACTGCGGTGGCGCGCGCACTGCCCATCATCTCCGTGTACTCGGTCAATTCACCACCCAGAACCAGGCGAACGATTGCGGACAGATCTTTACCCAGCCAGACGGCAAAGACCGTGTGCCCCTGGACCAGGCCGAGAACCTCAGTGATATCGCGGCCGGGCAGGGCATCCGCATTCAACAGCAGAACCGGACGACCAGATCCGCCAGCCATCGGCCCCTCAGCTGAGGCCGGGTGGGCCCTTTGTTCCAAGGCTAAGGTCGCCAGCACCACCAAGATACCCCCCAAAAGGCAAAAAACCGCTAATTTCAGCCACCAGGGGACAACCGGATCCTCGGCAACCATAATGTGCCATGGTATTCCGGCAAACACGGCGGTAAAAAGTCCGAGCACAAAAGCCACTGAGCCAATATGTCGAATAACTTTCATGACATCTCCTGGTTTTCTTTTCTAAAGGTTAGGTTCGGAGTTCGTCTTTAGCAGACTAAAACGCATCGTTATCGAATGCAACGCAGTTCTGTCAGGAAGGCTTTTTCACGGGTGATTAAACCCAACTCACCGATATGTATCATTTATTTTTTATACAATTGTTTGTATAAGCAATCGTATCTCACTAGCGTATCGATATAAAAGTGGACTGATATCAGAAAAACAGTAAACTTGGCAACGGTAATCGGCCCCTTAAAAATTGCCCAAAGCTTCTTGACATAATTTTTATTTCCGTATATTTTAGATAGTTACAAGTTGTTAAGGTATAAATGGCCACCCTGCACATCCGCTATCCAGGCGGTGATTCATCAAAAGGAGCCGACAATGGAAGATGCAAGTCATGACCAGATAAAATCTGAAATTGATAAAATTGTAAAAAATATTGATGCCATTTTAAAGCAAGTGGATAATTTGGATTCAGACTTAGATAACGGCGGTGGGCCCGGTGAAAACACGCCCAATTAGTCGATTTTAGATCAAGGACCAAGCAAGCAGGAGGCAATATGGCGTTAACGAAAAGTGACATTGTGGCAAAAGTGCACGATCTTGGCTTCACCAAGAAGAAAGCCGTCGACACGATCGAAGCCCTGCTGGAAATTATCAAGGGCACGCTCGAAAGTGGCGATGATGTGCTGGTTTCCGGCTTTGGAAAATTCTGTGTCAAGCAAAAGAAAGAGCGCCGAGGCCGCAATCCCGCTACGGGCTCAGACCTGATCCTGCGTTCCAGGAAGGTCGTAACTTTCAAATGCTCCGGGAAACTGAGGGACAAAGTCAACGAGTAGGTCACGGAAACCGATCGTGCCGAGGCGTCAGCTGGCTTTGTTATTTGGCCACTTCGTGTAGCCAGACATATTGATAGGGCTTCAACCGAATTGCCTCCGGGTTGAAGCGTTGGCCGGTGATCAAATCTTCCAGCCCAGCGAAGTCCTCGCATTCCGAAAGCTCGACAACGCGTTCTTGGGCCGTCACATTTGCAAGGGCGTAAAGCGTCTGATCCGCCCGGTGCCTCACGATGGCAAAGACCCGGGGATCAATTTCCAAGATCCTGAACCCGGCCTTGGGATGAAAAGCCGGCTGTTTGGCCCTAATCCGAATCAAATCACGATACATCCCGAAGATCCGGCTGCGCAGGCTGACCGGATCTTTCAATTCACGTTCCACTTCCTCAACGAGCAACTTTTCTCTATTGATGGTTCGGGCACGGCCGGTTTGCCGTACGCCGTCTTCCCAATTATGGGACCCGAGCAAACTGTGAATGTAGGTTGCCGGCACTCCCGGGAGGCTGTACTGGATGGCCTGCGATGCCATAAACCGTTGGGCTTGCAGGGGGTCGTCCTGGCGACCACTGGCCAATAAGGCATCCACATAAGTGATATTCAGCTCGTAGGGGCTTTTGGTTCCATCGGTATCATGCTTGTAGGAAACCCGTCCTCCATTGCTTTTAACGACCTGCACCAATTCCACCAGTGCCTCCGCCGGGAGGATCCCTTCCAGCGGACGGACCCCGATGCCGTCATGCGAGGCCGTAAAGTTGAAAAATGTATTGGTCTCAGACGGCAGGTCCAGACCGGCAGCCCACCGGGACAGAACGGTGGCATCCCCTTTGACCAGCGTGTACAAAAGCAGGGGCGGTAGGGTAAAATTATAGACCATCTGGGCTTCATCCGTACCGTCTCCGAAATAGCTGATGTTTTCCTGGTGCGGCACATTTGTCTCCGTAATCAGGATGACATCCGGTGCCACCACATCCAGGATCGCCCGCAGCAGTTTGACCATGTCATGGGTTTGCGGCAAATGGATGCATGTTGTTCCCAGTTCTTTCCAGAGATAGGCAATGGCATCCAGCCGCAGGTAATTGGCCCCCTGGCGCACATATAACAACAGCACTGCGACCATTAACACCAAGACATCGATACTTTTGTAGTTGAGATCGATCTGGTCCTCACTGAATGTCGTCCAGACATTCACTTGCGAACCGTCTGCTTTTGAAAACTCGGTCAAGAGCGGCAGCGCGCGCGGTCTTACCACGGAACGGGTGTCGCAGCCGTGATCGACTTCGATGGCCAAATCCTTAAAACCTTCTTCGCCTTTCAGATACCTGCCGAACCAATCGCTGTGCGCGGAGATGTGATTGAGAACCAAATCGAACATCAAATTGAAATCAGCTTGAATCGCTTTGACATCAGCCCAAGTACCCAAGGCCGGGTCGATGGCGTTGAAATCAATAACCGAAAAACCATCGTCCGAAGAATAAGGGAAAAACGGCAGAAAATGAATGGCGCTGAAAAGGCCTTGCAAATGGTTCTTGGCAAACTGGTGAAGGGTTTTGATCGGGTTTTCGTTGGGCCGGTTTAACGTATCACCATAGGTAATCAATACGACGTCGGCTTCCGAGAAAAACCCGTCTTTTTGGGGTCTACGGGCGCTAAATTTCTGCATTAGCTGACGAATGCGGTCATGGGCCTGATCACCGTCGGGCCCGTATATTCGCCTCAAAAGATGCCGAATTTCAGCGCGCCTTGCCATGCGGTACCTCCTAACCTTTCGCGTAAATCATACGGTCGGGTACGCCGGTCTGCAGATCGATTCTGAAAAGTAACATAAACATAGACCTGAGTAAACCACGCCCTGCTTCACGGGCAGCGTTTGCGGCTCTGCCAAGGTAGGCACGAATAAAAGATACCTAAAGGGCCTTCAGTTGCAGTTGTATCCGGCTTTAAACCTTTGAATTCTATGTGTCATTCAAACGTACGGCCCCTGATCGGTGCACCGAGGGGCGGAAGCTGGAGCGCATGAACTTATTGCATTGGTGTGTTGGGTATGTTACTCGGGTGGCTCTTTTAAAGACGATCCCAACTGCCTGTTAGCCTTGAACCATAAGGAACGGCCAAACGGAGAACCCATAATATGCGTGCAATTATAACCGCCACCGGCCATTATGTGCCGCCTAACATCCTAACCAACAAGGACCTGGAAAAACTGGTCGACACCAACGATGAATGGATTACGACCCGGACAGGGATCAAGGAACGCCGAATTCTGGACAAGGACAAAGGGACCTCGTTCATGGCCGTCCGGGCAGCCCAAATGGCCCTCGAACAACGCCAGATGTCGCCCGATGAACTCGACCTGATCATACTGGCCACGATCACACCCGACACACCCGTCCCGACCACAGCCGCGCTGGTTCAAAAAGAACTCCAAGCCGGTAATTGTTGGGGCTATGACCTCAACGGGGGATGCACCGGTTTTGTGTGCGCCCTTGCGACGGCATCCCAATTCATTATGAGTGGTTTTTATCACAAAATCCTCGTAATCGGGGCCGACAAAATGAGTTCCATCATCGACTATGAGGACCGTAACACGTGCATATTATTTGGTGATGCCGCCGGTGCCGTTCTCTTGGAAGCGTCCGACAGCGACACCCTCGGCATCGAGGATTTTATATTGCATCTCGACGGTACGGGCAGCAAATCGCTGTACATGTCAGGAGGCGGCAGTCTCCGCCCGGCCTCCTTTGAAACCGTCGATCAAAAGCTTCACTACTTGTATCAGGACGGTCGCACCGTTTATAAGCATGCGGTCACCGGCATGGCCGATGTGGCGGCCCAAATATTAAAACGCAACCACCTGTCCGGCCAGGACATCAAACTTTTAGTCCCGCATCAGGCCAATCTGAGAATCATTGATGTGGTCGCTGAAAAACTTAACCTTGCAAAAGATCAGATTGTCGTCAATATTGACAAATACGGCAACACGACGGCTGCCACCATTCCGCTGGCCCTTTCGGAAGCCCATCAGGACCAACGGATGGGTAGGGATGACTGGATCCTGATTGCAGCCTTTGGAGCCGGGTTTATCTGGGGAAGTTTACTTTTTAAATGGGCACTCGATTAGCCGAACATCAAAATGTCATATGAAGTTTTCATAGGCCGCCGCTATCTGAGGGCCCACAAAAAAGAAGCCTTCATTTCGCTGATCACCGTCCTCTCGATGGCAGGGGTTACCTTGGGCGTGATGGCCCTCATCGTGGTCATCGCTGTCATGTCCGGAGCCGAATCCGACCTTCAGAATCGGATTCTCATGATTCAGCCACACGTCACCTTGATGCGTTATGGCGGCGGATTCAATGATTACCAAGCAATCCAGAAACAACTCATCCAAACCGACGGTGTCGTTTCCGCCAGCCCTTTCACCTACAACCAGTCCATGCTGCGCTCGCCTGCCGGCATATCCGGCGCCGTCATTAAGGGCATCGACCCGCAAACTGCCGGCCTGAAAATAAAGGATCTCGATCAAAGGGTCCTGGATTCTAATCGACCGGATGGGTCAACACAAGGATCGGCCCCAACGCGCCCTCCCATTATATTGGGCCGGGAACTGGCCAAAAAACTAAAGGTGCAATTAGGAGATCGGGTGAACGTGATCACCTCACAGAGCAAAGGTGTCTCTCTTACCCACCTCCCGCGCATGAAACCTTTTGAGGTCGTCGGATTTTTTGAAACCGGCCTCTATGAATACGACCAAACCTTTGCGTTTATCCACCTGAACGAAGCCCAGCACCTGGCCGGTTTGGGCGACGCCGTCAACGGTATCGAAATCAGGCTCCGCGAAGTATTTAAAGCCCAGGTGTTTGCTCAGGAAATCGGCGCCCGTCTCGGTTTTCCCTTCTGGGCCCGCGACTGGACAAGAGCCAATCGTAATGTCTTTTTATCACTGAAACAGCAAAAAGTAGTTATGTTCGTTATTCTCTCGTTGATCGTCCTGGTAGCGGCCTTCAGCATCACCAGCTCGCTTATTATGATGGTTATAGAAAAAACCAAAGATATCGCTATATTAAAATCAATGGGGGCCACTAATCACAGCATTCGAAAGATTTTTATCTTCAACGGCATGTCGATCGGTTTGATCGGTACAACCCTCGGCATGGCCCTTGGCTTTGTGCTCTGTACAGTATTGCGGAATTATAGCTTTATCGATCTTCCGGGCGACGTCTATTATTTTACGACGCTACCGGTAAAGCTGGAAGGCTTGGATGTCTTTATAATCTCGGCCGCCGCCCTGGTTATCTGTTTTCTAGCGACGCTCTACCCGGCCCACAGGGCATCCCAGCTTGATCCGGTTGAGGGTATCCGTCTCGGCTAGTGTCGGTTCAGTCCCGCCAGGGCGGGATTGCGTGATTTCTACGTTGGGCGGCAAGATTTAACTCCTCAAAATAGCACGCTATTCCTCCGGATTAAATCTGCCCCCGCTTGCTGAGAACAAAGCTTTTATAAAATGGGGCGAAATCCCGCTGCTTTTTAGCGGGGAACTCACACAAAATTCCTCATTTCTGAACCGACACTCATTGGGATGACACGTTTTCCCAAATTGAGTTTTCAAATTTTAAAAATCGCTCCATTAGGATTTCTTAAACGATCAACCGCTCGCTGGCAATTTTAGCGAATGTCAAAATGACATTTTGATAGGGTGGGAGGTGGCCAATTTTTAAAAAATTGGGTACCGCTCACCCGCTGACGCTTCCAGATACAATTGACAAACATGAAGCCGTCCATCCCCAAACCCTCCCAATCAAAGCATACGCGCACATTTGGCTGTCTGGCGTGCGGAACAACCCGGAATATGGGTACCCGCAAATATTGTTCCCTTGATTGCCGACAGAAGCTGCGCTACACGCTCAATATCCGAACCGGTTTGCTCAAGGCCTTGAACACGCGCTATGCGACTTTTTATTTTACCGAAGGGTTCATTATCTTGGATGTATTGCCGTACGATACGCGTGAAATATTTAGTTTTATCTATCCCCGTAGCCCTCGAAAAAAACCGGCGGACACCTTTCGCAGCATGGCCAACTTGCTGGGCCGCGTTTGGTGGGATGAAAAAAATCGCACCAATAAAAATTATCTGGCCGCACGTCTGGTTTTGACCAAGGCCAATCGTGATCACGCCAAGCCCGTGAGTGTTCAACCGTCTGAAAAAAAAATACCCATCATTAAAAGCGCATCCCTGGTTGCACTCAAACTGAACAAAGCCGATCTGGATTCTTCCGCCCTTTACGCCCGCATCAAGAAGGCTTACCGCCTGCAAGCGAAAAAACACCACCCGGATCGGGGGGGCAGCTCGGAAATGTTTCGTAAGCTCCACCATGCCTACCAAGAGCTGCTGCAGTGGGCTGAAAGCCCGACCTTTATCAACCGGCGTGGTTTTCCGGACAAATGGTTTTACAACGGGGATAAAAACCGCTGGACCCAACCGACGCCGCGCTAGCCCGGCCTCTGATGCTTGGCATCACAAGTCCTGTTTGCGTTTGATCTCTTCGGAAGGCTCTTCTTGGAATTAATATCGGCGCAACATTATGTGCGGAAGGTGATCATGTTCGTTAGGTCGGCATTACCGGTGGCATTGAGTAGCTGCGGCGTAGATACGGACGAACGCCCTGGGCGCCGCCGCCGATTTCTTTGAGAATTTTTTTGAGATGGGCAAGATTGTTATCGATCGCCTCGGTATATAAATCCCGGTCGATCCCCCACCGCTCCTTGAAATGAAACCGCATCCACTCGAAGACATTGGAGAATTGAAAAACCAACCGTTCCTGTACGACATGCTGGTAAAAATGTTCGGTTTTCTGGAACAGATCAAGCTCGGACATATAGTGGGGCAAGCCGGCTTCTGAAAATTCTTTGTAAAGCAGCGGTAATTTTTCCAGATACAGGCGGTCGGCCATCTGAGCCTCCAGATCGGCGGTTCCAACCATCTTGCCCAGGGTTTTTATTTCAGGGGATCGAAACGTAATGTCTTTTAGCGGCAGGTTTAAAATCGTACATTGAATCAGGTGGTCGCAATCTTCCACCGCATGGGGCGTCAATTCAAACTGTGGCAAATACTGGCGCATGAATAAAATGCTGCGCGCTTCATGCCCGACCGTAAATTGAGCGCCGGAACTATCCTCGTCCGCTTCGCTTAGAATAAAACCCGCATCGTGAAACAAAGCGGCCGTGAGGGCCATCAATATGTTTTGCGGGGCAAAGACCTGCCCCCGGACAGCACCCCCGTGGACAAGCCGTGCCAACGCCAAGAAAACCGAATTGGTATGCTCCAAATCGTGGTAATACGTGCGACTGGCCCGGTACCCCGGGTACTGACCCTCAAACAACCGGACCGTATCTGTGAAGATCCGTTCCAGCATCTCCGGATCAACCGCACTGGACGTCTGGGCCAAAAGGTATTGCACCTCATCCAATACAACTTGTGGCTGACTGGTATCAACCAGGTCGTACATTTTTATGTTGGCGCTATCCTTTGTATTCGACATCATTCGTTATCCGAGCAGATCCAGATCAATTTATAGAACAAATTCTATCATTTCCAGGCAAAACATACAATAATGAAAATAGAATTTATTAAAATAAACTCGTTCTACAATGATATTTTTGACCAAAAGCCTGGGCTGCCTAACGGTTGCTCTGGCCCGCAAACAGATGCACGCTTGGCAGCCCTCAGCTCTCAGAGCGTGTTTTATCACGCAGCTTTTAAAGAATACCTACGTTCTTTTATTCTACCAGAAGAGACATCATGCATTTATTGCTCATTCTGCTGACACTTGTTATATGAGGGATAGAGCGGTTGTCATCAATTAGGTTCCGATAGAGACACGGCCTGAGGGGCACCCTCTTACCCATCGGAAAGTTGTTTTGACAATCACTATAATAGCCCAATTTTGCGGACCGGACAAGGCACACACGGTGTCCCAACGGTTTTGACCGCCAAGCTGCCGATAGCCCCACGCCACAACAAATGAAAAAAACAACCGCCTCACCAAGGCCCAATGAAAGACGACAACGCTTGAAAATTATTTTTCTGGAACCTTTCTTCGGTGGCTCGCACCGCAATTTTGCCGAGGGGCTGGTCGCTCATTCGCGCCATGACATCGATCTGTTGACGCTGCCTGCACATTTCTGGAAATGGCGCATGCGAGGGGCCGCATTGCATTTTGTTAAAAGCATTCCAAACATAGATGCCTATGACGGTCTGATCACAACCGACCTAATGAGCCTGGCGGACTTCAAAGCCCTAACCGGCCGCACTTGTCCCCCGGCTTTGGTCTATTTTCACGAAAGCCAACTCACCTATCCGCTTGCCCCGGGTGAGTCCATGGACGTCCACTTCGGTTTTACGGATATTACCACTGCGCTGGCAGCCGACCGTATTCGCTTCAATTCACACACCCACTTTGACGCTTTTTTCAGCGCGCTTCCGGCGTTTCTTAACATGATGCCGGACTATCGTCCCCAGTGGGTCATCGAAGCCCTGCGTTCTAAAGCGAGGGTCTTATATCCCGGCTGCGATTTCCCTGCCAAGGCTCAAACATGGCCACCGCTGGACGGCCAACCGCCGCTCATTATCTGGAACCATCGCTGGGAATTCGACAAGAACCCGGAAGCATTCTTTGAAGCCCTCGATGCCGCTGCCAGGCAAGGGATCGCTTTTCGCTTGGCCTTGCTGGGTGAGAACTTTCAATCCGTACCAAAGGCCTTTGTGGACGCCCGCCAGCGGCTGCGGGAGCGGATTGTGTGCTACGGTTACGAACCCTCACGCAAGCAGTATATCGATTGGCTGAAAAAGGGCGCGCTTGTGATCAGCACAGCGGTCCAGGAAAATTTCGGCATTTCGATAGTCGAAGCGGTTCGCTATGGTTGCCTGCCTTTGGTTCCGCAGCGATTGGCTTATCCCGAAATTATTCCCGAAGCCCTGCACAGCAAATATCTGTACCGCAACCAGGAAGACTTCATTGCCAAGCTCGTATTGCTTTTGACCGAATACCGGGCCTTTTTATCCGACCGCGAGCAGCTCTCAGAAACCATGGGCGCGTATGCCTGGGAAACCCTTATCCCTGACTATGATCAGGAGATCGAGCGCCTGGCCAAATTACCACGATAGAAGACTTCCGGATGAATATTTTGAAAAAGGACATTCTCATGACTATTCCTGAAACAATGAAAGCTTATTTGCTTACTGGGTTTGGTGGCTTTGAAAGCTTAAGTTATCGAGAAGACATTGCAGTACCTTCTCCCGAGCCTGATGAGGTCTTAATCAAAGTTGAAGCCTGTGGTGTTAATAATACAGACATCTGGACCCGTCTCGGTGCTTACGGTGGTTCTCTTGATGATTCAAATCAATCTGGATGGCGAGGCGGTGCGTTTCATTTCCCACGGATTCAAGGCGCTGACATTGTGGGCTGCGTTGTTGCTTTAGGGCTCGGCGTTAATGCAGAACGACTTGGTAAAAGAGTCATCGTTAATCCGACCCTTTACGAGGGAGAAGGGCCTTCGGCTTTATTTAATGCGGGAATCATAGGAAGTGAACGAGATGGCGGATTCGCAGAGTATGTCACTGTGCCAGCCACCACAGCAATACCAATTAACAGCCCCTTGAGCAGTGCTGAACTTGCAACCTTTATGGTGTCATATTTAACAGCTGAACATATGCTAAACCGTGCCGACGTGAAAGCGGGTGATCACATCCTCATTACCGGGGCTTCAGGCGGTGTTGGCTCTGCTTTATTGCAACTCGCCAAACGCCGCGATGCACGGGTAAGTTGCGTTATTGGTAGGGGAAAAGAAGACTTTGCGCTGAGCTTGGGCGCTGATACCATCCATGTCCGTGGAGAGGTAGTGGACCTGAAAGGCAATAGTGTTGACGTTATTGCTGACGTTGTTGGTGGCGATCAAATTTCTTTCTTAATGGATAGCCTTGGGTTTGGCGGTCGGTTCGTAATAGCTGGTGCAATAGCTGGTTCTGTCACTAAAATTGACTGGCGAAAGGTCTACCTCAAACACTTGACGATCCTCGGCTCGACGATGGGAACGCCTCCGGAAGCGCAAGACCTTGCTACCTACATAGAAACTGAAGAGATAAGACCATTGCTTCATGCAACCTATACACTCAGAGAGCTTGTCCGGGCGCAACAAGCTTTTTTGGAAAAACGTTTTTTGGGTAAGCTTGCAATTATCCCCTAATTTGGTTTTAAAAATCGAATGGATTGAGAAAATAATGTTTTGATTTCTACAATATAGCTCACCTTCGACAAAGCTTGCACTATCTTGAATCAATTAATCGTCAGTTGGGATAAAGAACCCATGATGGGCTTCAAGGTTAGATTCAATTTTCTCGCGATTGCCCAATAAAGGATTGTATCAGCAGCAATTATTGGACGATTGATTTGTGATTCTATCTCACACAGGATCTCCAAAGTTCTCGTTCCAGCACCCGTTACAACAATCGCTTCGGCATAATGGATTTGAATCTAATATCAAGGCGGGATCAAGTTTCAATCCACAGACATACTCAAGTATTTCGAGGAGTTGAAAAGAGAGCCCAACGTAGAGATTGGGTTCAAAGACTTTATTGAGATATGTTCATGTCACCCTATGGCCAACGGTTCCGCGGCGGCATTGCGGCCCGCGATGCGACCAAAGACCAGGCATTCTGTAATCGAGCAGCTTCCCAGGCGGCAAGCCCCGTGGATGCCACCTGTGAATTCACCGGCCGCGTAAAGTCCCTTAATCGGCGCCTTCGACAGGTCGAGCACCTGAGCCCGTTCGTTGATCAAGGCACCGCCCATGGTGTAGTGCACTTTCGGCCACAGGCGGATGGCGTAAAAGGGAGGCGTTTTAAGCGTACCTGTCTCGTCAAGAATCGGTTTGCCGAAATCTTCATCCGCTCCGGCACCGACATTATCATTGAAGCGTTCAACGGTCTCAGCCAAGGGCTTGGCGGGGATACGGTAATGCTCGGCCAGGTCGGAAATGGTTTCAAAAGCTTTGACGATTCCCTTTTTGAGGCACCGCTCGATGCTGTAACCCGAGCGGGCCACACCGTTTGTATCGGTCAGCGCGATGCATGGCACGCCTACATGGAAGATCGCGTCCGCGCGAACCCTCCGGTCGCCAAGTTCGTTGACGAATCTTTGGCCGGTTTGCGGGTTGACGAGAATACCGTACGGTAAAGCGATGTAGCATGCAAAATCAGGGCCGATGCCGTAGCCTTTTTCGTCCGGACAGGCCCAGGGGGCGAGTTGAATCCAGGACAGGTGGACCGGGAGAGCGCCTATTCGCATGGCCTCTTTAAGGGCTTCCCCAGTCGTGGAATACTTGGTGGTGGCATCCACCGCTTCGTCCAGCCGCGGGTCCTGAGCTTCCCTGAAAGGGATGTCGCCGGAAAAGCCCCCGGTTGCCAGGACCACTGCGCGGTTGACTTTGATGTTTCTGGGGGCTCCGGAATGTCTGTCTGGGAAAGTATACCCCTCGCGCACTTTCACGCCCCGGACCCGGCCATCTGCGTCTCTGAACAGCCGCTGCAGATAGTTTTTGGTGCGAACCTTCAGTCCAAGGTTGCGGGTCTTTTCGAGAAGCTGTCGGACGATGGCCGACCCCGAGCGGTTGTGGGTCGTATAGCACCTATCCACCGAGTGCCCGCCGAACCGGTCGACGCGGTCCATGTATTTAACCTTAAGGGTTTCCATGGTCCAGCGGAACGCATCGGCAGCGTTATCGGCCACCGTTTTGACCAGCACCGGGTGGTTTAGGCCCAGGCCGGAGGCCATCATGTCTGCGTACATTTGCTCCGCCGAGTCTCGGATGCCTCTTTCCCGCTGCATCGGGGTGTCCGGTGCAGCGATACCCCCGTCACAGATAGTGGAATTGCCACCGTAGCCCCGCATCTTTTCGATGACGATAACGGAACTCCCGGCCTTATTGGCTTCGATGGCGGCTGCAAGGCCGGCAAAACCGCTTCCGACGACCAGTACTTCGCAAGACTCGTCCCAATGAGTTGGCAATGTCGCTGTCGCGCTGTTGGGTCGCGTTTCACTTTCCATGGTTGATCTCTTTGTTATTCCTCTGGATTCTCCACGATTCAGCCTCGAATCTGATCGACTGTCTTGCTAGAAGCCATCTCAAAAAAAGGATTTGAGTCCAAGGTCAAGGCGGGACTAAGTTTCAACCCGCAGACATACTCAAGTATTTCGAGGAGTTGAAACGAAGACTCAACATAGAGATTGGGTTCAAAAACTTTTTTGAGATAGCTTATAGTGTTTTGGTACGATTGCCCGCCCAGGATAGCGTTCGGAACGCAAATCCAAATATGCCAAGCTACCCCATGAATGTCATTTAGACAACCCCGCTAAAATTTTACCAGAGATAAAAAGGCTGTCAATCCATTGGATTTATCATGCGCAAAGCATAGGATTAGCCTATGTGACAGGATTGAAAGTAGCGCCAGCCCTGTTCGGCCATCATATTATTATTTAGAGTTGAAAACAATAGCGTCTAAAAGATTGGGTCAAACGACCTAATCGATTTGACATTACTTAGAATTCAAAGTATATATTGTTTTTTTAAAATATTGAAAGTATAGTATAAAGTCGTTTTATCGACAATATTAGATCCTGAATATATTTAGTTTTCATATATTTAGAAGAGAAAGTGATTGCAAATGAAAGATTTGGCTACACCCCGGATTCCGGGGCAAGAACCGATCGAAAATCAGGTGCTGGTGGCTTTGCGGCGCATCATTCGGTCGATCGACATGCACTCACGGAGCCTGAAAAAGTATTATGGGCTCACAGGACCCCAATTGGTGATTCTTCAGGAAATATCCAAACACGATGAAATCACGCCCGGCAGCCTTGCCAAGGCAGTCAGTCTCAGCCAGGCGACCGTTACCGGAATTTTAGAACGACTGGCAAAAAGTGGCTTCATCGCACGGCGGCGCAGTGAAACCGATCGACGCAAAGTGTTGGTAAAAACAACATCCGAAGCAGACCACATGCTTGCTACAGGACCGCCCATCATGCAGATCTCTTTTATTGAGGCGTTCAACCGCCTCCCGGTCTGGGAACAGACCATGATCCTGAGTTCTCTGCAGCACCTGGTGACCCTTATGAACGCAGAGTTTCTGGATGCGGCCCCAATCCTGGCAACTGATGCAATCAATACTCCGACGGAGGAGCCCCAATTAGATCCGTCGGCCCTAACGGTAGTGGAAAAGTAAAATGGAAAAAATTGTCGTTGAAGGATTATACAAGGTTTTCGGCCCCCACCCTGAAAAAGCACTGCGGATGCTTGAAGCCGGCCAAAGCAAAGATGAAATCATGGAAAAAACCCGCCACGGTGTGGGGGTTGCCAATGCCAGTTTCGTTGTTAATGCCGGTGAAATTCTAGTCGGTAATGGGACTTTCCGGCAGCGGCAAGTCGACACTCGTGCGTTGTATCAACCGCCTGATCGAACCTACGGCCGGCCGTGTTATCGTTAACGACGAAGATGTAACCCAGCTCGGGATAAAAGACCTGCGTCATTTTCGGCAGAAACATCTTGGCATGGTATTTCAAAACTTCGCCCTTTTCCCTCACCGCACTGTGGTTCGAAACGTCGAATACGGCCTCGAAATCCAGGGCGTTGACCCCGCAAAACGCCACGAAGCCTCCATGACAGCAATAGAGCAGGTGGGGCTCAAGGGCTGGGAGGATTCCATGCCCGACCAGCTCTCGGGAGGAATGCAGCAGCGCGTCGGATTGGCCCGTGCTCTGGCGCTCGATGCAGATATTATGCTGATGGACGAGGCCTTCAGTGCCCTTGATCCCCTGATCCGACGTGACATGCAGGATGAATTGCTCGATCTACAGGAAAAGGTCCAGAAAACCATCGTTTTTATCAGCCATGACCTTGATGAAGCCATCAAACTTGGAGACCGGATCGTGTTGATGAAAGACGGCCTGATTGTGCAACAGGGCACGGCAGAGGAGATCCTTACCAACCCGGCCGACGATTATGTGGCCCGGTTTGTCGAAGGTGTCGACATGAGCAAGGTCATCACTGCCGAAACGGTGATGAAAAAATACGACGCCGTGGCTTCCTTCAAGACAGACGGCCCCAAAGCGTCCCTTCGAAAAATGGAAAAGGCCGGGACCTCTTCTATTTTCGTGCGCGATCGTGGCCTATTAAAAGGCATCGTTACGGCGCGAGCCTGTCGTGCTGCCGCCGATCGCGGTGAAAAAACCCTGGAGACCATTCTCGACACCGATATTAATATGGTGACACCCGACACCCCGGCTAACGAACTGTTTCACCTGCTGGCCGACGAGCCTTACCCCATCGCGGTGGTTACTGAAGATGGTCACCTCAAAGGCGTCGTCGCTGCTGGATCGCTGCTATCCAAGTTGTCGGAAGTCACCAATCCCGAAAGTAACAATGGCCGCGACGCAAAACCTGATGAACGGCCAGAGTAGGAGCATTACGAGGTTATAAGTATTATGAAGTTTCCGGAAACCATCGATATCCCCTTGGATGTTTGGGTGGACAGTGCCATGGACTGGGTCTTGAACACGTTCAGCGGTTTTTTCGATCTGTTGGGCACAGCCATCCTTTATTTCATGATTTACATCGAGAAATTTTTTCTCTGGCTGCCATGGCCGCTTTTGGTCATAGGCGTCGGCATCCTTGCCTGGCGTGTGATCGGTTCCTTGTGGTCAGGGCTCGGCATGGCGGCGATGATGTTTTTCATTGGAGCCCTCGGGTTATGGGAGCTCGGCATGATGACGCTGGCGCTCGTTGTCGCTTCGGTGATCATCTCTCTGGCCATTGGTATCCCGTTGGGCATCACCATGGCCAGCAGCGACCGCATGCAAGCTGTCATCAAGCCGGTCCTTGATGGAATGCAGACCATGCCCAGCTTTGTCTACCTTATCCCGGCGCTTATGCTTTTCGGCCTGGGTAAAGTACCTGCCCTTTTTGCCACGATCATCTACGCCGTGCCGCCGGTCATTCGTTTAACCAATGTTGGTATTCGGGAAGTGTCCGCCAGTGTGATCGAAGCGGCGCATGCATTCGGCTCGAGCTACTGGCAGACGCTGTTCAAAGTTCAGCTTCCGCTGGCCCGACCCACAATCTTGGTGGGTGTCAACCAGACCACCATGATGGCCCTTGCGATGGTGGTCGTTGCCTCGATGATCGGAGCCAAAGGCCTTGGGCTGGAAGTACTGTTGGCAATCAACCGGATAGAGGTGGGCCGCGGCTTTGAGGCCGGGCTGTGCATCGTATTTATGGCCATTGTCATTGACCGCATTACATTTGCAATGGCTTCGGAAAAAAAGAAATAACAATTGTAACCAAATAAAAAAGGAGGAATTATTATGAAGCGGATTGTACGTTTGTTTTCTTATACCCTAATGGCTCTGGCCACAATCGCCCTTATCGGCGGCATAACCCCGGCCAGCGCAAAGACAACCATTATTTTCGCTGATTTCGGGTGGGACAGCGCCCAGGTTCACAACCGAATCGCCAGTTTCATTATTGAAAAGGGCCTGGGATATCCAGTTAAGTACGTCCAGGGTGAAACCATCATGCTAAACACGGCCCTGATCCAGGCCAAAGGCGGCGAAGCCCCCAATGTAAACATGGAGACTTGGACGGAAAACTGGCAGGATCTCTACGACGAGGGATTGGCCAAAGGCAAAGATCCCAGCACCAAGCAGGGTTTTGTAAATCTCGGAGCCAACTTTCCTAACAGTGTCCAGGGCTGGTATGTGCCGCGCTACATGGTCGAAGGCGATGCCAAGCGAGGCATCAAGCCGACGGCCCCGGGCCTCAAATCCGTTTCCGATCTGCCCAAATACTGGAAACTATTCAAGGACCCGGAAGATCCGACCAAAGGCCGGTTTTTCAGTTGCATTCCCGGCTGGTCCTGCGCTTTGGTCAACGAAAAAAAGTTCGATGTTTACGGCATCAAGAAGCACTATAACATCATGCAGCCTGGTTCCGGTCCGGCGCTGGCCGCATCGATGGAAACCGCCTATAAACGCGGAAAACCCTGGCTCGGCTACTATTGGGCGCCCACATGGGTTCTGGGGAAACTGGACATGCTGCAGCTCGAAGAACCCGCCTTCGATCAGGAAATATGGGATACGACCAAGGCCTGCGAATACCCCGCCGTCAAAGCTGATATCCTCGTCCACAAGAGCTTGATCAAAGCGGCACCTGATGTGGTAGCGTTTTTAAAGAACTACGAAACCACGCTGGATATCAACAACAAGTTTTTGGCCTACATGCAGGACAACAAGGCCAAAACAGAAGAAGCCGCAATCTGGTTTTTGAAAAACTACGAAGATCTCTGGATCGGCTGGGTATCAGCCGACGTGGCGGCCAAAGTTAAAACGGCTATCAAGTAGCAGCAGCACGCTATACAAGACGATAACAATCTATAGCGTTGCCCTTTACCTTTCGAATAACTTTATAGATGGGCGGATTTGTATCCGCCCATCTATAAAAAGGGAAATCACCTCTTGTTAGAAGCTATCTCAAAAATGTCTTTTGGCCCAATCTCGGCGTTGGGCGCCATGACCTCGAGCCAAAATCCTATTTTTGAGATAACTTCTAAGTATCGCTCCAACACCTCCAAACACTAACCCCGCCTTGGTGTTCTGTGTTTCCACAGTATATCTGCATCCGGCTTAGTTCACGAATTAAATCAAAAAAAATTAGCTTCCACCACAAAATGTCTTTGTGTTCCTCTTGCTAAAACTCAAAGCGGCCATACTTTGTATATAAGTTTTTCAATTCCCAGCCAAAGATAGGAGGTCAAAATGGAAAAACGCGGTTTGATGGAACGGTTGGAGACGAATGGAATCGTTTGCGCTGAAGGATATTTGTTTGAAATGGAACGTCGGGGATACCTTACAGCCGGGGAGTTTGTGCCAGAGGTTGCCCTTGACCACCCTGAGGCACTCGCAATCCTGCATCGTGATTTTCAGCATGCCGGATCGGATGTAATGGTTGCCTTCACATATAATGCCCATCGAGAGAAAATGCGAATAATCGGTAAAGAGGACATGCTGGAGCCTCTCAACCGGGCTGCTTTGGACATTGCGAAAAAGGCGGCGGAAGATGTTCCTGATGGAAAGGAGCCCAACCTGGTGGCCGGTAACATCTCAAATTCAAACATCTGGCATCCTACCGATGAATCCATCCAGAGAGAGGTAAGGGCCATGTTTGACGAAATGGTCGCGTGGGCGATGGATGCCGGGGTCGACTTTATCATTGGAGAGACCTTTTACTATGCTCAGGAAGCCATTTGTGCTTTAGAGGCCATACAGGCGGTTGGAGAGGTCCCAGCTGTAATCACTCTGGCGCCCATGGGAGAAAACAACATGCGCGATGACTGGTCGATAGTGGACACCCTCAAAGCATTAGAAGATCGGGGTGCCAATGTGGTAGGCTTGAACTGTTTTCGAGGGCCGAATACGATGATGCCTTATTTAAAGGAAGCCAGAAGTGAGCTTAGCGGCCCTATGGCTGCCTTGCCTGTGCCTTACCGCACCACGCAGCGACAGCCTACTTTTTTCAATCTTGACGATAACAATGGTTGCACGTGCCCGTCGCCACATGGTCGCACTTTTCCCACGGCGCTGGATCCACTGATGTGCAACCGCTATGAGATTCGTCAGTTCGCATCCGATGCTTGGCAGCAGGGGATTCGTTACCTTGGGGTATGCTGTGGTGCCGCTCCGATTCACATTCGAGAGGTGGCTGAAGCCATGGGGCGTAAGCCTCCCGCCAGCCAGTATGCCGAAAACATGAGCAAACACTTTATGTACGGAAAAGATTCCAGTTTACCAGAGCATATAACCGCCTATGGGGATAATGCCTGAACAAATCTCAACTTCGTTTGTTGCAGTATAACCAATCGGTGAAGATGTTTTGTTGGCTTTCAGTATCAATTTGTCAAAGACACAAAGTAATTGTGGCCTGTTCCAATTAAGTTAATTGACACACCCTTTGCCCCTGCTTATATTTTTCTGAAAAAAGGAGAAACCAAAATGGCTTATACCAAAAATGATTACAAGGAAGAGATTGATCGACCCACGGTTGTTTTCGAAACGAATCTGGGAACCTTTGAAGCAGAGCTTTTTGCCAAAGAGTGTCCGGAAACTGCCTGGAACTTCATCAACCTTGCAGAAGGGCGCCAGGAAACGGATCGTCAAGGGCCCTTTTATGATGGCCTGAGCTTTCATCGCGTGATTGCAGGCTTTGTCATTCAAGGTGGATGCCCCCAGGGCAACGGTACCGGTGATCCGGGTTATCGCTTTAAAGATGAATTTGACCCGGCCTTGACACATGCTTCCGAAGGCATGCTCTCCATGGCCAATGCCGGCCCGGGGACCAATGGCAGCCAGTTTTTCATCACCCTGGCCGCGACCCCGCATCTTGACAATCGACATTCGGTCTTCGGTCAGGTGACCAAAGGGTTGGATGTGATTCGTAAGATCGGCGAAGTCCAAACCGGACCCATGGACCGCCCGACAGAGCCGATCGTCATGAATACCGTAACGATCCGCCGATAGCCGAACACTGTTAAACTTTTGATACACCCAAAAGGGACCTCACCCGCAAAGGAAGGCGATTATGCTAAAACTGACTTCCGCTGATCTTCAGAAAACCAAAATCGACACCCTGGTTATCCCTGTGTGTGAAGACGATACGATCCATGAAGACCCCGTCCTGATCGACCTCATCGCAAAGGCTCACAAGCACCCGGAGTTTAAAGCCGCAGCCGGTGATGTATTGACACTATACGATTTGCCAAAGGTCAAATCACATCGCATCGTATTTTTCGGAATCGGCCAACGAGCCAAAATTGATTCCGAAGGGCTGCGCGCCTTTGCAGGACGGGCAGTCAAAAAAGCGATGCATGACGAAATCGGCCGCCTTTTGTTAGCCGCACCTTCGAGCGACAAATTGGAGATCGAACCAGCGGTACTGTTAGAATCCCTGCTGGAAGGGGCCTTTCTGGCCAACTATCTTTTCGACACGTACAAAGCGGAAAAAAAGAGCAAGCCTCTCAAACAGGTGCACGTGGTGGTGAAGCCACCTTTGGTCCGCCGTTTCGGTCGCCTTGCGTCCAAGGTCGAAACAATCTGTGCCGGCACACATCTGGCCCGTGAGTGGGTCAACACGCCTCCTAACGACAAACGGCCCGAACAGCTCGCACGCACCCTGGCCGCCCGTGCCAGGCGAGAAGGACTCAAAGTCAGTGTCTTGGGCGAGCCTTTTTTGAAAAAGCAGCGTTTCGGGGCGTTACTGGCCGTTGCTGTCGGAAGCAGGAACAAACCTCGGTTGGTGGTAATGGAGTACGCACCCAAAGGGTATAAGAAGACGATCGCGCTGGTCGGCAAAGGCGTTACCTTTGACTCAGGGGGGATTAATCTGAAACCGACGCCCGGCCTCAAAGACATGAAAATCGATATGGCCGGAGCAGCGGCTGTGGCTGCAACCCTGATCGCCGCCGCCCGTCTGAAACCTAAAATGCGTGTGGTCGGATTGATCCCGATCGTTGAAAATATGGTTTCAGGCGACGCCACGCGCCCTGGCGATATTGTCAAAAGCTATGCCGGTAAAACCGTCGAAATCGGCAATACCGATGCCGAAGGCCGTTTGATTCTGATCGACGCCATGGCCTACGCCATCAAGAAATACAAACCCCACACACTAGTTGACCTGGCGACCCTGACCGGAGCCTGCATGGTTGCACTGGGTGACAAGATTGCCGGGGTTTTTACAGAGGATAAAGCGCTATCCGACGCCATCGTTGCGGCTGGGCAAAAGACCCATGAGCGTTGCTGGCCCCTGCCGCTGCCTCAGGATTATAAAGAAAGCCTTAAAAGCGACGTGGCCGATATCAGCAACATGAGCAATTCCAAATACGGCGGTGCTGTTACGGCGGCCCTGTTCTTGTCGGAATTTGTAGAGCCCACCCGTTGGGCCCACATCGACATCGCCGGACCGGTCTTCGCCGGCAAGGGAAGCGATTATTGCCCCCCCGGCGCAACCGGTTTCGGCGTGCGCCTGCTTTGCAACTTACTGGAACGGTTGTAGGAGATATTAAATCCGAAAGTATAGCCTTTTGTTTGTTTCTGATGTAATTTTCCGGCCGTTTTAAAAAGAAGTTACGAGTTGCAAGTGAAGTGATCCCTCCCAAGCGGGCTTTTGCCGTCAAATATCATTTTGTTAGGCGTTAGTTGAACATCACCAGTTTTCAATGGCTGCTTTATGATGTGATATATCTATGACAGTCCAAATTTTATAGCCACACCCCAGTACCAATTCTTTAAAAAAATCAGAATATCTTCGAGTTATGATTAGATTTGATAATCTGCAACTTAGAAGGAGTTGGCTTTTCACTGATTAATTAGCGTAATCAACGATCGTGGTGAAAAGTACACACCCCAACATGTAGGGTTCATATGTTATCGACATTGACGGAAGGCTATTGGCATCAGTCCGCAGTTAAGGTATCTTAAACATACATGCAGTTTTGGCTGATTTGTGATATTGGCAAGCTATCTCAATCCACCCATCCAAACAGGAGGCAACATGTCGACTCAGGCCAACAAGATCCAGACGCACAGATTTGAATACGCCACTCCCGAGAATCCCGCAGATTTCAATCCCGCGGACTTTGTTGATAAAGCGATTTCCTGGGTGAAAAGCCTGGTGAAACCGGGCGAGAAAATCGCTCTCTCCGCGTCCGGGGGCGTTGACAGTACGATCGCCGCGTTTCTCCTCGACCGTATCGTCGGCAAAGACCTCCATGCGTTCTTCATCGAAGACGGTTGCCGTCGCCTCATAAACGACGAGCCCGAGGGGGAAGTCACGCGTGAGATCTTCAGCAAACTGAACTTCACGGTCCTGGAGGTGAGGGACGAGATTCTCCCGCCACTGGTGGGGCTTTCCGACGGTGAAGAGAAACGCAAGACGTTTATCGGCAACTACAGGAAAGTATCAGACAGGCATATTGGCCAGGTAGGCGCCTCCTGGATCGCGGACGGCACGATCGCGCCGGACATTATCGAAACCGAAGGCGGCTTCAAGAGCCAGCATAACGTCGGCTGGAATTACTCTGTTAGGAAGATTGAGCCGCTGGCGTCGCTCGCGAAGCCTCAGGTCAGGAGGGTCGGCGAGTACCTCGACCTCCCTCCGTCATTCACGCATCGGATCCCCTGTCCCGGTCCCGCGCAAATCATCAGAACTGTCGGCGAATTCACTGAAGAGAAGCTCCATACGGGCCAGCTCGCGTCCGACATCATCGAGCAGGAGATTGAAAAGTACTACACTGAGAAACACGGTAAACCCTACCTTTACGACGAAGCTACCGGCATCCGGACGCCCTTTCAGTACTTCGGAATGGCGCTCGACCCGAACATGGAGCCCGATCCGGTCCTGGCAGACCTGGCCCGCAGCACTCTCGGCGCGAACGCGGAGTGCTTCAAAATGGATAGCCAGACGACGGTTGTCCCCGAAGAGGGAACGCGGCCCGAGATCCCTATATACAAACCTGTCTCGTGGATAAAGGTCGACGGCGATATCGACTATGACAAACTGAACGCGCTCTGTGCTGAGGCGTGGAGTAAGCTCGAGCTTCCGCGCATTCTTCTCGAGCTTTGCGCGAACGATGCACCGAAAACCAGGTACGTCGTCGGCATGCGGGCGGTCGAGAGCGCGGCCGCGAAGCTGGCGCGTCCGGTCCGGATAGACGAGGCGGCGCTCCTTGAGATAGGCAAGAAAATTGCCGCGTACACCGGCGCGTCTAAGGTGGCGTACGATATCAGCATCAAGCCACCGGCAACGATCGAATTCGAGTAGCTGTCGTTCAGGGATGTGGCTGCCCTTCAGGCAGCGCATTACGACCATTAGTCAACGCTTTTTATTATCTATGGCTATATACCATATATGGGGGTTGGTCCATTTTTGAAGCAACTGGCGATTTCTAGTACCATTCCTGCGGGGGAGATGTCGGGGTGGCGAGCGAGCCCGAAGGGTTTAGCTCGCGGAGCCTGACCGACTCGATCTGCAGGGGATTTCAAGTCTGGCATAAACATTGACACAAAATCGATGATAATAATTCAATATTGGGTATGATAATCATCCCTTTTGAGGTTTTCCAATTTGGTCCCAACCCTCATCCCAGGGTATGCAACCAATTAGAAAAGGAATTATTAATAGCCACATCATTTTCGATATCTTTAAGTTTCTTTCATTTTTAGCCATTTAGTCGCTCCTTTTCAGTAAAGATTAAATCTCCACTGAAAAACCGAGTAAAGCTTTGCATGTGCCAATCTCAAAATACTAACCCGCAACTTCGCGCATACAGCAAAGCAAGTCGTTGACGCCAACGGTTGCTATACCGGAATTAATATCGGACATGGCGTAGGGAATGACCAGCTCGTCGCTATGAATTATCGCACCACAGGAATAAACAACATTGGGAACATAACCCTCGCGTTCTTTCTCATGTGGGGTAAGCAACGGCTCATCCAGGCGTGCGATGATTTTTGAAGGCTTTTTGAGATCAAGCAACATGGCGCCGATGCAATATTGCCGCATTGGCCCGACACCATGGGTGAGCACGAGCCAGCCTTTATCGGTCTCCAGAGGGGAACCGCAGTTGCCGATCTGGATGAATTCCCAAGGAAATTCCGGTTCCTGGATGATTTGAGATTCTTGCCAGAAATGGATATTGTCTGAGAACATGATATGATTGTTTTCACCGTCCTGCCGCGAGAGCATGACATAGCGTCCGTCAATTTTCCGTGGGAAAAGCGCCATGCCTTTGTTTTGTACGGCTTTGCCGTTGAGCGTTAAGATGTTAAATTTGATAAAATTCTTTGTTTCGATCAATTGCGGTAAGATCGTTTTACCGTTATACGCGGTATAGGTCGCATAATAGGTGGCATCATTCCTGTTCTCAAAAAATTGAACGAATCGCGCATCTTCAATGCCTCTGCTTTCGTTTTTCGAAACGGGAAAGATCACCCGTTCGGATATACGATGATCAGGGTGGAAACATACCTCATAATTGGAATCTGCAAGCCAGCACATGGCCTTGAAGGTTCTGTTTTGGTGGGTTTTGGAAAATAGCGGTTTTGCATCAAGTATTTTAATTTGTTCTATTAATTCGTTATAAGTAAAATCTTCCGACAGCTGGTTAAGAATATGGACGGTTATCTCATTGTTGACTTCCATCTCATTGAGCTTGAGTTGAAAAGGATTGCGCTTGTAAATAGCGTCTAATTGGAGATCTGGCGTTTCCACAAAATCACTGATCGGGTCGAATAGAAACCGATTGTGCCGATCAAGGACACCGCTGCGAAATACAATTGAGGAAATATGGCCTTCACCCGTTGCCCGCAGACTCATGATAAAGCGTAAGCTGCCTTTCTTCATGTGGCTCTGGTCGGGGTGTGGGACGATGGAAGGATTAAAAAGCGCAGCAGATTCAATTGAATACTCTTTTGTAAAAAAAGCGCCGATGAGAGTCCGTTGAACATCGTCGAGATTTGCATCCTGGGGGAGATAATCCTTCACCACATTCAAATGCTGTTCAAAAACATGCTCGATATCTTCATGCCGTTTGGAAAAATCGTCCCTTATTTGCGCAAGCAAATTTTTTGCCGTTGTTTCAGGCAAGCGCAGTATCCGCTGAATTATTTTAGATATGCGAACCCCTTCTTCAGGAATATGAGGGCGGGTGATGACCCGTGAAGTATCCCCTACGATCTTAATCGCTTTTCTTTTAACTTTCAGCTTTTGACTCTTTTTAGAAAACATATCATTGTGTCCTTCGTATCAATTGATATTTAATAGAACACCGCATCGTAAGTATCTTCATCATGGTAGACTTTAATCCCAGACTATCCTCGAAGCTGATTTCCTGGTATGCGATCTTCCGGCAATGATCATCTACAGCGCAGGCCGGGAAACCGAGAGGCAGAGCGCTACCAGTTCATCGATCACGGCCGTGCCGGCGCACATGACCGTATCCGCGCCACCCCAGTATATTTTTACTGTACCGTCGTCTTCCGGAACAGCACCGCAGGTAAAAACGACATTGGGTACATAACCGCTTACCTCCCAAGGATCCTCCGGCTGCAGTATCCACTGATCGGAAACCCCGATGATGTTGGCCGGATCATCAAGGTCATGCAGGGCGGCACCGAGTCGATAGACCGTTCCCGACATGGTCTTAAACACGCCATGGTAAATATGAAGCCAGCCTTTATTGGTTTTAAAGGGCGGTGCGCCGGGCCCGATTTTCATTTCATCCCAGTGGTATGCCAGCGGTTTCATAATCACCTTGGAATCGCCCCAGTGCACGAGGTCCGGAGAATAAGATATCCAGATCGACCAGGATGAAATTTCGGAATGCGGCCGGTCCAAACGCACATAGCGACCGCCGAACTTTTCAGGGAAAATGACTACATTGCGCAAGTCGGCCTGGGTGATTAGTGCAATCCGTTCCACTTTTTCAAAATCCCGGGTGCGCGCCAGGGCAATCCGCACGCCGTGACGGGAATAGGCGCTATAGGTCAGCAGGTACTCGTTTTCTACCCGGGATATCCTCATGTCTTCGACGCCGAACTTTTCATATTCGGCAAAAACATTGTCTTTTGAAGGTATGAGAAAGGGTCGGGGATGAACCGTAAATGAAAACCCATCCTCACTGTCGGCCCGGCCGATGATGGAGCGCCCGTTTAGCAAATGCGACCTGAAAAGCATAATGTAACGATCGTTGTGTTTAACGATGCCCGCATTGTGAACTGTCGCTACAGGATACGGCACATCCTTTCTTGTCAATATTGGGTTTTTTTTGAAACGTGCTACTATCGGTTGATGCGTTTTCATAATGGTCTTTCCTAAAGCTTCATTAAAAGCTATCTTAATTCTTTTGGCCCAATGTCTTTGTTGGGGCTTCGTTTCAACTCCTCGAAATACTATAGTATTCCTCCGGGTTAAAACTTAGCCTCGCCGCGACCTTGAACCAAAATCCTATTTTTGAGATAACCTTTAATAATATTAAGCCACTTTTACAGCGATCGAACCAGTGAATTGTTTGATAGACTTGTATGTATTCATTGATCATGCGGTCGACTGTGAAATGCTCTTCAACATGCCTACGACAGTAGGCGCGGTCAATTTCTTTAATACGTGCAACCGTCTCAACGGCCTCGTCCACGTTGTTGACCAAAAAACCATTTTTGCCGTTTTCGATAAGTTCAGGCATGCTGCCCCGCTCAAAGGCGATCACAGGCGTACCGCAGGCCATGGATTCGATAACGGACAGACCGAAAGGCTCGTCAAACTGTATCGGGTGCAATAACGCGCAGGTTTTGCCGAGCAGCCGGTTGCGCTCAACTGGTCCGACGCTGCCGACATAAATCACCTTGTCGTTGTCTATGTGAGGGGCGACATCTTGGTCATAGTAAGCCTGGTCCTGGATAATACCTGCCAATATCAGCTTTTTATTGCAGGCCCTGGCGATTTCAATAGCTTGCCGGGCACCCTTGTCATTGTGAATACGACCGAAAAAAAGCAGGGTGTCGTCCGGGGCAGGCTGAAAATCAAACTGCTGGATATCAATGCCGTGATGAATGGTTTTGATATAATCGAGAGCCGGCGATCGGTCGGCATCGCTGATGGAAACATAGAATACTTTGCTGTTGTATTTTTTGTAAACGGGTAGGATTCCGGGCGATGAAAACCCGTGAATGGTGGTCACCACCGGGGTGGTGGTCAGGCCGGTATAGGTCAGTGGCAGATAGTCAAAGTGGTTATGGATTAGGTCATACCCATCGGCATGCTCAAAGAGTTCTGAAATGTGCAGGCACTCCCATACTTTTGGTATGAGTGAGCGGTCTTCTTCATAGCCGCGCGGGCAAACAGCATGCAGCGTGCCGCTGGTTTGCGAATCCGCGGTTGCAAACAGGGTGACATCATGGCCGTACGCTACCAGCCCCTCGGTTAAAAGGGAGGCCACACTTTCCCAGGGGCCATAATGGCTTGGCGGCGTGCGCCAGGCAATGGGTGATAGCATCGCGATATGCATAGCTGTTCCTTTGCCTAAGCGGCTTTCGGGGACGATGACTGTTTAAGGACCTCGTCGGCATAGAGCTTTTGCAATGTCATCAGCGAAAGCAGCCAGGCAAGTGAGGACTCGGCGCCTTGATTCTGGTTGATGCCGTCCGCCATCAATCCATCTCGGCAGCCACCGGTCTTGGGATCATAGAGCGGCATATTCAGATCATTATGTCCGAGATACCAGTTAAAACACATGACTGCATTGTCGAACCATAATTTATCCCTGGTGACATTATAGGCTTCGACACAAGCTTCGACCATGGCATTGGCTTCAATGGGCTGCTGGTCGAAACGGGCTCTGTGGCCGCCTTTTTCATACCATCCGTTGCTGCCGATGGGCACAAAGTGGCCTTTTTCGGTTTGGATGGTGAGCAGCCACTTGAGGGATCTGAGTCCCATATCGATCATATCGCTGCGTTGTATCCATTGGCCGGATAGAAGCAGGGCATGGGGCAGCTTGCCGTTGACATAGTTTAGAGCGTTCTCAAGCCAGGGCCAGTCTTCTGTTGCATTGTTTTTAAACTGATTGAAAAGCCTGTCGGCAAGAACTTCCCGGATCCTGCGCACGTCACTGTCGCCGGAAAATTTATCCAAGTAGGCATCTATACCCACCAGGGCAAAAGCGATGGCGCGGGGCGAATGAAAATTTTCGACGACTCGCAGTGCCTTTTTGAAAAGGGTGGTACTCATTGCGAGATGCCCGGGATTTTGAAGAAAAGCCACCGATTTTCCAAGGCACCAGAGCGATCTGCCATGCGCATCCTCGGACCCGGTCTCCTCCATCCACTGCCTCGTATAAGTCATGAAATTGCGAAAGCGCCCGGTTTTTTCATTATAGGCATACAGGAGAAATCCGAGATAATGACCACTGAGTGAATCTAGCCCCAAGCCGATTGTCGGAAGAAGTTTTTGCCCCATGGCGGAAACCAGTAGCGCTCTGGCATTATCATCGGTGCAGTAGCCATGGGTACGATCAGGAATGGTATAGTTGGCATGTTGCAAGATGCCGGTATCATCGGTAAAAGCTTTCAGATGATCGAGCTTGATCTCTGGCAGCTCGAATTTGGTGATGGCCTTGATGTTTTCAACATAGGAGTGCCGGGGACGGGGTTTCCGGGTGCGGTTTTGCCGCACTTCACTGAAAACCTGGAGGTAATTTCGGGATACCTCCTTCCAGATTGCATCGCGGCTGAACATATAGGCTTTTTTGCGTATGGCGTGTCGTTCAACATCGTTGTCCAGCAGGTCGACGATTTGTTGCGCCATGGCATCCGGATTTTGGAAAGGCACAATCCGGCCCCGGTCTTCCGCAAGCATCTCGGTGGCATACCAGTACGGTGTCGAAATGACGGCTTTGCCGGTGCCCATGGCATAGGCAAGGGTTCCGGAAGTAATCTGGGCTTCTTCAAGATAAGGGGTTACGTAGATATCGGCGATGCCGAGAAATTCACATAACTCTTTTAGTTCAACAAAACGATTTTGAAAAATGACATGCTCGCCAATATCGAGTTTGCGTACAAGCTGCTGCAGCATGATACGGTATGCATCCCCATGCAATTTCAAAATATGCGGATGGGTTGCACCCAAAATAATATAGACCACATCAGGGTGTTTTTTGATGACCGCCGGAAGCGCCTGCAATACATTTTCAATACCCTTATTTGGGGAAAGCAGGCCGAAGGTGAGCAGCACCTTTTTACCTTCCACACCGAACTTATCTTTGTTGAAGCTGGGATCAATAAACGGCGTATCCGGAATGCCGTGATGGATAAAGACAATTTTATCCTCGGGTACGTCATAGATATCTTTGAGAAAGTCATTTGCTTTACGGCTCATCACGACCAGCTTGTCGGACAGATCGGATAGCTGGCACATGACGGCTCGATATTCCGGGGCAGGGTCCTTCAAAACCGTGTGCAACGTAGTCACCACCGGCATGCGCAGATCAGCCAATAGTTTCAGCAGGTGGCTGCCGGCCGGACCGCCGAAAAGACCGTATTCATGCTGAACGCAGACAATATCCGTCTGACTGATATTGAGAAATTGAGATGCAACACTATAATCGGTCAACCTGTTCTGGTTGATCTCAAAACGCACTTTTTCTGGATATGGATATCCATCCGGTTTGTCATTCATGGCAGCCGCCCAACAGTCAATTTGGGGGGCTTCCGCTGATAAACCTTCAACCAGATCCGTTGTGAAAGTTGCGATCCCGCACTGGCGGGGCAGATAGTTGCCGATTACGGCAATCGAGTCGATTCCCTCATAATACTTAATACTGGATATCATAACCGTTACCTTTTTGTTTTACGTTTATTTTCCACTATCCCAGATCGATTTCTTTTTGTCTCTTTTTTCCTTCCGCTTTTCCTTGGGTGTTTGCATACCTTTTTTCTGTTGTTCGCGTTTGCCCTTATCTCTTTTTCCCTTGTCTCCCATTTTGGCCTCTTTTCGCTTCAAATTTCATTTGAAAAGTCGAAACATATGCATAACGCCTGCTTATTTTACGATCAGATCATTTCTGACCGATTTTACACCTTTGACGCTACGTGCAATTTCGACCGCCTTAGCGACGTCCTCTTGGGACCCGACAAAGCCGCTCAGTTGCACAGTGTTCTTGAAGGTTTCGACACTGATTTTGAACGATTTGAGAAAATCATCAGCAGCGAGCAGAGATTTGACCTTGGTCGTAATGACCGAATCGTCAACAAATTCCCCGGTGCTCTCCTGTCCGGGTGTCGACGCACAAGCGACCAAGGTGATAATCAACATAAGAAACACGAAACAGCTAATAATGACATTTATTTTTTTCATAGCGGTTATTCCTTTCCAAACCCCTCACTTTGCTCGGCAAGGGCCTACAATATTACAATCGTCTACGTCCTTGAAAAAATTGGAGCAGCAATGTAATGATGGTGATGACCAGCAGGGCATGGCTTTCTTCTTGTTGTCAGCGTCTGCTGAACTCGGCCACAGCTTTTCTATAAGCGCTACCCAAACCCTCCATGGCCTCCTCGATGCCTGATATTAGTTGCCCCCACGCATCTCCGCTGGAAGAACTCAGTTCAATCAACTTTCCAGACACCTCATCTGTTCTATGACGTAATTCCGTCATTCGTTGCTCAGCCTTTGTATTGGCATCCCCTTCCAGCTTTTCAACCTTGGCCTGCATTTGATCTATCGCTTGCTTGTATTCAGCAAGTTTGGATTCCATTTCTTCCTGAAAGGACTGGATCTGTTCCTGGGTATAGGCCTTGGCTGCGTTATAAGCTTCCTTGACTTCCTTCTTGACGTCCTCCTTGGAAACGGCTGCGTCCTTGCTCTGAGGGTTTTCCTTCTCACTGCAACCCGGCACGGTCATCAGGGCCAACAGTACCATAATTGTCAATAAACCTTTTACAAACAGTACACTTTTCATTTGGTTAACCTCCTATAGGGAAAATCCACTGATGGCGTTGACCACCGGTTTCAACATATCGTAAGGGGTCTGGCCTTCTGCCAGACCGCCAAGGTAATAGACCAACGCGCCTGATCTGGCCGCAATCCGTTCGATGCCGTTTCGGCCGAGTTCGTCCCAGTCATACGCGGCAATGAAGTGCTCGATATCAAGGCCTTTGAGAATGGTCGCCGCCTCGGGGGTGACATAGGAGCCCAATGTCGAAACCACTACCGGTTTGTCCTGGTCCTTAAGGAGATTGTAGAAGGCAAAATAATCAAAGATGCCCTCCACCAGTATGATCGTCCGGTACTTCCGGATATAGGGCCATGCCTTTTCAATGCCGTAAAGCCAGCCCCTGGCGGAAAGGGGAACTTCTCTGGTCTGCTGTTTGAGCCAGCGAGCGCCCCTGTCGCCCTGGCGTCTGCCGATAAATCCGGTCAGGCAGACATCTGCATCATAAATGGGGAACACAATCCGCCCGGCTAAAGAATCACCGTAATTTCGAGAAAACAGATCTTTCCGTTTGAAATCGATCTGTCGGCAATAGTATCCATGCCCCTTGACGCTGTTATCGTTTAACAATCTGGCCAAGCCGGCATCCGTAAAGGCATTGAAGGCCTCATTATCCTTTTCAAAGCGTGGTAGAAATCCGTCTATCAGCGCCCTGCCTTGTTGCTGTTCATCGTCGTACGACGGCGCGTAGCCGATGTTGAAATCTCTTAAGGCGTCTTTTCCGACGCTCCACCGGGCGAGATACTCCCAAATGTGCTTGAACCGGTTTCCATTCGACATCAAAAGTTCATTGTAGAAATTGGCGGCCTCTTCCAAAGTGGCACCACTCTTTTGATCAAGTTTCATCGGTTCGACAAAACAGACCGGATCATCGGGCTCCGGTGTCTCGTCCGGTTCAGGAATACAGGTGCTGCTGCCGTCATAAGACTTGAAATCCTTGACACCCAGATGCTCAGCCCAAACCTGCTGTGCCGTTCTGAAGCGACATTTCGTCCGCAGCATTATCACGTCGTAAATGTCCCAATCACCCTTACAGGCACCGAAACAATGGAACCTAACCTCATCCTCTTTATTGACATACACCATCAAACTATCTTTGGTGTCAGCGTGGAATGGGCATTGGGAACTATACCGATATTTTTTGACGTTCTTGAGACGAATACCAAGCAGCGTTTCAGCATAGTGAATTATGGCATTGATGTACGCTGCCGCCTTTATGGCCTGGTATCGAAGGTCTTGCACTGGATCTCCTTGGTCGGCTTCAGGTCCTTTTTGGCCATCATCTTTTTTACAAACGGTTTTATCCTTTAACCCTTTTTAACGTCCCGTTTTCCAGCAACTCCCGGAGTTGGCTGAGCAATCGCTGCTCATGATCATCAATCATGCCGTCTTTGTCGGCCAATTTCATTATTTCATCATACTCGCTGTTGGTGATGACGCAGTCCCGCATCGCTTTTTCAATCACATCTCTTAATTCTAGTCCCGATTTAGATAGCTTCATGATTTTCTCCTTTTTAATTTTTATCAGTACCTATAAATTTTATAGCTCAACCCTGGGTAAAATATCTTCCACATCCGTTCGATTGCAAAGCTCGGCATCGGCGGCAGCCTTGTCCAGAAGATCGCGGGGAAACTCCCTGAGCATTTTGTCGGGATTATAACCGCTTTCCTTCCAGGCCTGCCGTTTGAGAGTCTTGAAGAGCATTCGTGCGCCCGGATTCCAGTTCCACCAATGATTTTCCGCCAGTTCTTACAAACCCGCCGGACGATTCTGCAAATGGGGAAAAAGAGGCTGCACGGTATTTATTTTTTCCATTGTCTATTGGTCCCAGATGGTGAATTCGCCATTACGTGTGTTATTCCGAACTCTTTCCCCGGTGCATACCCCGCCATTCCTATCATGAATCGCACCAAGCCATAACTTAGCCAGCTCACCAAACGCAGCCCGATGTTCTGTGTTCTCCAGCTTTTCTCGAATATCCGCCGCGCCCCCACCTTGATGGCCTGGTCAAGGCTTTGCCTTAATTCTTTGGCAAAATTTTCATCGTCAACAACGACATTAGCCTCGAGAGCGAGCAGCAGGCTGAAAGGGTCAAGATTTGAGGATCCCACCGTAGCCCAATGCTCATCAATCACAGCAACTTTAGCGTGCAGCATGCTCTTGTGGTATTCATAGATTTCAATCCCTGCATCGAAAAAACTGCCATATAGGGCATGCGAGGCATAATGCAGCAATCGGTGATCCGTTCTTCCTTGCAACATCAATACCACCCGGACACCCCGCCCGGCTGCATCCAAAAGGGCGTGCCTAAAATTAAATCCGGGCAAAAAATAGGCATTTGCAAGTATGATTTCGACCTGTGCCCTTTTTATCGCCTGCAGATAGGCATCTTCAATATCGCGTCGATGCCGGATGTTATCGCGTATTAGAAAGATTGCGTTATGAGGACCTCTACTTGGGCTTGAAGGTGCTTGCCGATAGGCGTCCCATCGCCGGCCGGGCCGTAAGCGGCTCCAAGCCACACGCAACCACACGCGGCGGGATGAATGGTGAATTTTGCGCGCCAGCGGACCTTCAACTTTTACAGCGTAGTCATAACGAGGCGCTGTTTGATTATGCAGATCCATATCATCGATAATATTGATGCCTCCGACAAATGCGATCTTTTGGTCCACGGCCACAATTTTTCGGTGCAATCGCCGCAATCGTCGCCGCCGCAGCGTCCAAGGTGATATCTTGGGCCGGAACCTCAGGACCCTTACACCGGCTTCTTCCATATGGTCGACCAGGGTTTGCGGCAATCGGCTCGAACCGAATCCGTCGATCAACACGCGGGTTTTTACGCCGCGCAAGGCAGCCCGCCTAAGCGCTTCCGCAATGCGGCACCCGGTATTGTCATTTTCAAAAATATAGGTTTCCAGATAAATTTCATGCGCCGCCCGGTCCAGCGCCGCTTCCATGGCCGGGAAATAAGCTTTGCCGTTTTGCAACAGGGTAATCTTATCGTTTGGCATCTTTAGGGCCACAGGTGGTTGTCCACAAGCGTAAGCGGTCGCGTTACCGGCTATTGCGCTTTGTTTTGTATGGGTATGGTTTTTATTCTCCTGGCGCGACTGTGAAGCAACCAGCCCAGGATAATTCCTGCCGACAAGAACAGGAACATCAACAATGCCCTGGACACCGAAAGCGTCCAGAATAAAAATGTCAGATCCACAGTCGTGACATTCTGGATTATGAATAAAACGGCCAGGCCGGCCAGGATAACTCCAAGTATAAGTTTAAAGTTCATTTCGCTTCCCCCAAGTATCAAGGTATTAATTCAATAAAATCGTTAAATGATTTTATGAACGTCACTGTTGCCCCTTTTGAAGCTCTCTCGTTCTGACTTTGCGCTCGCCTGAAAGGCCTTTTTCTTTATTGTGGTTGGATTCGAATTCTTTTGAGATCAGGTCTCTGACATATGTCGGCACATCATCTTTAAGGATATCCGCCATTTTTGCCTCCTATATTTTAAATGTTTATATAAATCCTGGCCGGTTGTTTTAGTCTGAGGATCCGGCCGGTATTTCGGCTGTGGCTGCCGACAACATTTTTCTGAGCTCATCCCCTTGAACACTTTCCTTTTGAGAAAGGAGATGGGCTAGTTCATCCAGGACCTTGCGCCGATCCGAAAGAATCTTACGCACCCTTTGATGGGCTTCCTCAACAAAGCGTGCCACTTCCTCATCAATTTGGGCGGCTTTCGCTTCACTGTATTTATTGCCGGAAGCAAAATTTTCCGGAAGAAACATTGCCTGCCGGGGACGCTCATAGCTCACCAATCCGAGGCGATCGCTCATGCCGTATTCGGTGACCATCGAACGGGCGATTTCTGAGGCCCGCTGCAAGTCGTTCTGGGCGCCGGTTGAAATTTCATTAAAAACCAGCTCCTCGGCAACCCTGCCGCCTAAGAGCACGGACAGCCGGTCCTGCAGTTCCGAGCGGGTCATTAAGTAGCGGTCCTCTGTGGGTTGCTGCTGGGTGTATCCGAGGGCCGCGATCCCTCGTGGTATGATGGAGATTTTATGCACCGGGTCGGCATGCTTGACCGACTCGGCCACAATCGCGTGCCCGGACTCATGGAAGGCGATAATTTCTTTCTCCTGGGCATTCATCACCCGGTTCTTTTTTTGAAGACCGGCAACGACACGGTCAATGGCCTCATCGAAATCCGTTAACTCCACCATTTCCTTATTGTTTCGGGCAGCCAGCAACGCGGCTTCATTGATGATGTTGGCCAGGTCTGCGCCCACAAAGCCCGGGGTGCGACCGGCAATCATGCGTAGGTCGACTGCGGGGCCCAAAACCACATTCTTGGAGTGAATTTTCAAGATAGCTTCCCGTCCATTGATATCCGGTCGGTCTACCAGGACCTGTCGGTCAAAACGTCCCGGTCGCAGCAAAGCCGGATCCAGAATTTCCGGCCGGTTGGTGGCGGCCATGATGATAACCCCTTTATTTGTTTCGAACCCATCCATCTCCACCAGGAGCTGATTGAGCGTTTGTTCGCGTTCGTCATGGCCTCCCATCACATTCATGCCCCGCGCCTTACCCAAGGCATCCAATTCATCGATGAAGATGATACAGGGCGCTTGGGTCGCCGCCTGAGAGAAAAGATCACGGACGCGGGCCGCCCCCACGCCGACAAACATCTCCACAAACTCGGAACCGCTGATACTGAAGAAGGGCACTTTGGCCTCCCCGGCCACAGCCCTGGCCAGAAGGGTTTTACCCGTCCCCGGCGGACCAACCAGAAGGACCCCTTTGGGAATCCTTCCCCCCAGTTTCTGAGATTTTTCAGGGGTGCTTAAAAATTCAACCACTTCCTCAAGCTCTTCTTTGGCTTCGTCGATACCGGCAGCATCAGCGAACGTGACCTTTGTCTCACTCTCAGCGAAAATTTTGGCCTTGCTCTTGCTAAAAGACATAACCCCCATCCCCGGACCCATCTTTTTCATGGCAAAGCGCCAGATCAGGAAAAAAATGCCGAGCGGCAGAATCCAAGAGAGAAGGCTGCTCAGAAATTTATTCTGCTTGTGTCCGGAGTAGCTGATTCTGCGTTCATCCAGTTCCTTGACCAGATCGGGATCGTTCACACGAACAGTCGTAAACGCCTGTTCGGACGCCCCCGTCAGCGTTCCCTTGATGTTTTCAGGACCGATGATCAATTTGCCCACGCGCCCTTCGGCGATGGATTGCTTAAATTGACTGTACGGGATCGTCTCCACTTTTCCGGAAAAGAAAAGCGGCTGCATATACGAGAAAAACAGTACTGCCAATACGAAATACCAGATACTGAAACGTGTCTTCGCCGGCAACCCGATCCTATTTTTCGGGATATTGTCGAACCCAAAGAGGGCGCGAAGTTTGTCCTTTAGATTATCGATTGGATCTTTATTTCCATTGGAACCCATATTTATTTTTCCCATTTTGGGTTGTGATAAACACCTCGGCCTGGTTGCTATTAAAGACCCTTACGTCTCAATTAGGCCGGATAAAAAACTTCCCGGTCGCGGTTTTCTATGTGTCCTTGCCTTTCAAGGCGCACTTTTTTACGCTAGGAGGTTTAAAAAAATCAGCTAAGATATTTTGTCAAGTCCCGCATGGCCTTCACAATGTCCAGGATCGCCTCGTGCATCCCATCGGCAGTTGTGCCAATTTTTTTCTCGATACTGCTCTTTACTTTAGGTTTGATTTTTTCCAATTTTTGAACATGTTTTGCAAACAGCTGGCGATGCTCTTCTTGCAAGTCATCGATGGCATCAGAATTAATCTGGTTGATAAGCGCATCGGCCTCAGCCAATAATTGTTCGATATTCTTTGCTTCTAAGTTTTCTGGCATAATGTTTCCCTTTCCTGAACCTCTGACTGGTCATGACGCTTTTGCCATCATTTTACGTTGGGAAGCGATTTAACGCCCAGCGTTTCGATCAACCGGTTGATGTCCGTGGTCTTGAGATTCACCCCACCCTCCGAAACCGGCAGTAATATGAAGAGGCTCCTTTCCGCATCCTTCCGGAAGCAATCAGTTTCTTTTATTCCTGGCCGCATGGATGACCTCCATTCCTTCCGACCGGGAAATCGTGTGAATCCGAATTTCCAGCGGTTCGCTTAGCAGGGTTTTTGTTCCCAGCAAAACGCCGAAGCGATGAGACATTAAATGACTGTCCAGAGCTTCACGGGTTTCCCACTCCTCCAGCAGGCTGAAGCGGTTTTTGTCTTCGATATCGCAAAAAACGGCATAGTTCAGGCAACCCGCTTCCTTGCCCGTCGGCCCGATTAAGGAGAGAAGGGTTTGCGTAATCTCCAACTGTTTTTCCGGAAGTACATTCATGGTAATTCTGACAACAATCATTAGGTCACCTCTCTAAAAACCAAGTTGCTGCGGTTGATCCGGGGTCTGGCGCTTTGTTCGTCTTTGTTATCGCCGAAGTTTTCCTCAATTGGTCCGTTTTGCGCCGAATGACGTGCCTTCCACAACCAAGGGCACTTATGTTCATGCTTTTTACTTAATCAAACTTCGTGCCAGAGTTTGCACATTTTGCTTTATGTCATGCATCTATCTGATTTAAATGATAAAAATATTAAAAACACTGACAAATAAATTGCAAAGAGGCACACAAAGTTGGTCATACTTGACCAATGGTCATATATGACCAACTTTTCTGGTTTCTAAGGCGTGGTGTATATGGAGGATGGGTTATGTAAAAAAGAAAAGACCAGCCAATATGAGCGGGGCGAGCATGCTCATATTGATTGTTTTGGAGGCAAGGGTGCCTCCATCCAAGGCGGCATAGACACTAAGGTTTTTGGATACCGAGCTTTTGCATGCGGGCGCGCAAGGTGCTGCGGTCCAGATCAAGGATCTCAGCGGCACTGTTTTTACCGCTCACTTTCCAATGGGTCTGTTCGAGCACGCGCATGATATGCTTCCGTTCGACATCCTCGAGGGTCCGATTACCCTTGGATAAATCCTTGTTCGGCTTATTGAGTTCATCCACGAGATGCAGTTTGGATCCCGAAGAGCTTATCACCGCCCGTTCGAGAACGTTTTCAAGCTCGCGGATATTGCCAGGCCAGTGATAACCCTGCAGAGCCTTCATCACGGTCGCCGGGATAATCTCAATCGACTTGCCCAACCTTTTGGAAATTTTATCAACAAAATAGTCCACCAGCAGGGGTATGTCTTCGCAGCGGTCCCGCAGCGCGGGCACGGTAATCGGAAAGATATTCAGCCGGTACCAAAGATCTTCCCGGAAGCGCCCTCGGCGGACTTCCTCTTCAAGATGGCGGTTGGTGGCAGCAATCACCCGCACATTGACCTTGATCGTTTGGGAGCTCCCCAGCCGTTCAAACTCGCCATCCTGGATTACCCTCAGCAGCTTGGGCTGCAAATCCAACGGCAGTTCGCCGATTTCATCCAAAAAAAGGGTGGCACCGTCGGCGACTTCGAATCGCCCCAACTGTCTTGTATGAGCACCGGTGAAAGCACCTTTCTCATGGCCGAACAACTCGCTTTCGATAAGGTTTGAAGGCAGTGTGGCACAATTTATCTTCACCAATGCGCGATCTTGGCGCAGGCTCTGGCTGTGAACAGCCCGGGCGACCAGTTCTTTTCCGGTTCCGGTCTCTCCAAGAACCAGGACAATTGTATCGGTAGCGGCAATTTGTTCAATCTTATAAAGCACATAATTGATCTCATCACTTTGGCCGATGATGTTCTCATAGTTGTAAGCCAATTTGATTTCTTCCTGCAGATACGCTCGCTCGGCCTCGAGTTGGTTTTTTAGCTGCTTGATTTCGGAAAGGGCCGCTCTAAGATTCAATTCGGCTTGCTTGCGCTCGGTGATATCCTGAATCCATCCGGACATCCGGACCGCCTTTCCCGCAGTGTCCCAGACGGCCTGGCCGCGCGCGGCAAACCACAAGTATGGGCCTGATTTTGATTGCAGACGGCATTCGATATCGAGTGGGATACGCTCTTTAAGATGGCGTTTGATTGCTGTCCACGTCGTGTCGGCGTCCTCAGGATGAAGCCGGTTGCGGAAAGACGCTATCGTATCGGGAAACTCTTCGAGCGAAACCCCCAGGATTTTCCGAAAACGATCCGAGTATACGACGGTGTCCGACGGGATGTGCCAGTCCCAGAGACCGTCGGTAGAGTTTTCGAGCGCCAGGAGATATCGCTGCTCACTCCTGCTCAATACACCTTGGGCCCTGCTGTGCCTCATGCGCTGAATGAGCAAGCCCATTATAAACAGGGTCACAATGACACCGAAAAAAACAGCGACGATGATTGCAGTTTGTAAAGCGCTCAAAGCATCCCTCTAGAGCTTACGTTTAGTTAGCGCCCATCCATTCCGCCTCAGGCGGATTCCGCGATATCAGCGTTGTATCCGGCAGCGCCCGCAATGGGCAGAATTCAGTTCGGGAAGAAACCAAGTTTAGGTTATCAATGCTAAATATTAATGGAAAAACCGGGAAAAGGCAAGGTTTCGCGTTTTATGCGGATTCATTGATCAGATTCCAGGTTTTCATTTTATCTGGCATATAGGCGCAATTAAATGTTCTGAAGTGATGCGGAGAATATCGATATCTAAGATAGGCATCAGTATACTTCCCTGGGATGCCCTGTTTTGATTGTAAGGATTAAGAAGATGTTATTTTTATTTCATAAAGGAAGATGCTTTTCCACTATAGTGGAATATGCGGTAGGGTATCTGATGCCGTGGATGGGCATTGCCGCTTTTTAGTAAACTGCGTGGTTCACTTGGAACTTGGACGCCCTCAGGCCTGGGTAACATCCGGGCTATATGTGGGTCGTACCTTCGCTCTCACGGACCTCGCCCTTTTTAACCCAACCGCCGACCATCAAGGTGACATCCCGTACAATGAGGTAGACTGCAGGAACGAACAGCAGCGTCAAAACGGTTGCCGCGAGAAGCCCGAAACTAATGCTGACCGCCATGGGAATGAGGAACTGCGCTTGAAAGCTGCGTTCCAGCAGGAGGGGAAAAAGCCCGCCGATTGTTGTAAGGATGGTCAAAAGCACCGGCCGAAAGCGATCACGGCCCGATTCAATGACCGCGATGTCGACATCGACTCCGTTTCGGATGGCCCGATTGATGAAATCGATTAAAATCAAAGAATCATTGACCACAATACCGGACAGGGCCACGATTCCAAAGATGCTGATGATCGTGAAGTGCAACCCCATGACCAAATGCCCGACAATGGCACCAATCAATCCAAAGGGAATCGCAATCATGATAATGACCGGCTGAATGTAAGACCTGAACTGACTGGCCAACAGTAGAAAGATCCCCATCAAGGCCAAAGCAAACCCTTTTTGGAGACTGTCGATCGACTCGCGGGTTCTTTTCTCTTGTCCTTCCAGATCGAATTTAAGCCCTGGATAGCGGTTCAACAGATCGGGCAGGAAGCCTGCTTTCAGCTCGGACACAATCTGACTGGAGTTGGCGGCAGCCTCGTCGACATCGGAAATGACGGTGATCACGCGCTTGCGATCGGAACGCCGAATCACTGAATAGGAGCGGCCCTGCTTTATCTCGGCCACTTCGCTTATCGGTATCTCCCGGCCATCGGCAGTACGGATGCGCATCTCTTCGATACCTGACAAACGGTTGCGGTCCGTCTCGGCGTATTTGACCAACACCTTCAGATCGTCTTTACCCCGTTGAATCCGGAGCGCTTCATCCCCGTAGAACGCCTGCCGTAACTGCCGGGCGACATCGGCCATGTTCACATCCAAGGAACGGGCCGTTTCCTTGATCGCAACCTGTCTTTCCTGCTTGCCTGGTTTAAAATCATCGGTAATGTCGTAAGTACCCGGATACGTCGCGATTTCAGCCTTCAGATCCTCCGCAGCTTGCTGGAGCTGATCGAAATCCTTGCCGATCAATTTGATCTCGATGGGGTTGCCAGCCGGCCCGCCTTCCATGGTAAAAAACGAAAGCGTGTCCAGGCCCGGGATCTCACCTGCCAACTGGCGCCACTCGGTTAACACCCGATTGACCGACAGTTTCGGCCGGTATTCGGATGCCACCAGTTCGATCCAGACCTGACCGACATGCCCGCCATTTTCACCGGGCTTCCAGTCCCGCCGCGGTATTGCCCCGACCAAGGAAAAGACATTGGTCACCAACTGGTCTTTTTTCTTTGAAAAACCATCAAAGTTAGCGTCCAGTGCAAAGGCGGTTCGTTCCAAATGTTCGATGGTTTGGCCAGTAAGTTCAAAAGGCGTACCAAGGGGATAACTGATCTCGGCGATGATCCAGTCGCTCTCCCCTTTGGGCATGAACACAAACGGGACATAGCCACCCCGAATGATCCCTAAGCTGATGATCAACACCCCCACCCCGATCGCAAAGGTGAAATAGCGATTCTTGATGACATATTTGATCGCAGGCGTGTAAAAATCTTCAATGACCTTTTTGAGACCGGTTTCGACCCGGGAACGCAAGCGTTCATGCCAGGCCAGGCCACGTCCGACCCTTGAAAACGTTTTACTAAGAGCGCCTTTGAGATGCGCAGGTAATATGATAAGCGCTTCCCCCAATGACACGATTAAGATGGCGATCACGGCCTTCGGCATGACCGCGATGAATTTGCCCATGATGCCGGCGATAAACATCAAAGGTATGAAGGCCACGACCGTCGTCGTGACGGCCATGACCACCGGTCCGCCGACCTCTTGTAGACCATCGACGACCGCGTCACGCGAAGATTTACCGCGTCTGCTATGGGTATAGATATTTTCACCCACAATAATGGCATCATCCACCAGAATTCCGAGGGTCATGATAAAGCCGAACAGCGATATCATGTTTATGGTCTCACCAGAGAAATCGAGCACAACAAAAGCGGCCATAAAAGAAATTGGAATGCCGACCGACACCCAAAAGGCCAGCCGCAGGTTTAAAAACAGTGCCAAAATGATAAAAACCAAGAAAATCCCCTGGGAACCGTTGCGCAACAGCAGGTCGATCCGATCCCGAACCATTACCGAAAGATCGAACCAGGTTGCCAGCTTGATGTCGGCCGGCATTCGCATTTGTTCCTTGGCAACATAGTTGCGAACGACATCGGCAATGGCGATCACATCCTCTTTGGCTGTCCGGTTAACCTGCACCAGGGCCGCCGGTTGGCCATTGAAGCGGGTCTTGATGTCGGCGTCTTCGAAGCCATCGATCACGCGGGCAATTTGGCCAAGCCGGACGACGGTTCCATCCGGTTTTGTAATCAGGGGGATGTTTTCAAATTCGCGTCCCGTGTAAAGTTGCCCCTTTGATCGAACCAGAATCTCACCGTAGGCGGTTTTGATCGCACCGCCCGGCAGATCGATACTCCAGGAGCGAATTTTGTTGGCCACGTAATCGAATGAAATGCCATAGCGCCGCAGGTTTTCTTCCGAAACCTCGATTGCCATTTCAAAGTTGCGTACGCCTATCAGAGCGGCCATTGATATGGGTTTGGTATCGACCAGGTCGTCTCTGATTTTTTCAGCGATCTGGCGTAAGAGCTTCTCGGATGCCTCGCCGTAGATGGCCACATAAATAACCGGGTCCCGGTTCGCAATCTCGGTGACAACCGGCTCTTCGGCTCCCTCGGGGAAGGTGTCGATCCGGTCGACCTCGGTTTTGATGTCGTTCATCACGGTCTGGAGTTCAGCACTGGACGTGAGTTCCACGGTTACCGATCCATAGCCCTCGTAAGAACCGGAATTCGTCTTGGTAATCCCTTCAATCCCCTTGATGCGCTCTTCGATCTTGACGGTGATGCCCTCTTCAACCTCTTCCGGGCTGGCGCCTGGATAAACAACCGTTATGTTGACCATGTCCAGGGAGAATTGCGGAAACATTTCGCGGCGCATCCGGGTCACCGCAAACAGGCCGGCGACCAGGATAAAGATCATGATCAGGTTGACAGTTACCCGATTGTTGACGGACCATTTGGCCAATGCACGCATGGGTTATTCCTTGATCCTGACCGGCATACCTTCAACGGCAACAGAGAGAGGCGACCTGACGACGAGATCACCGCTTTCCAAACCACTGTCAATATAAACCAAATCTTTAAACCGCCTTAAAACATTGACCGGCTTTACCTTCAACTGCCCATCCACTACCGCATAAACAACATCGTCCGCGTGGACTGCGTGGCGGGATAAAACGAATACGTCCGGGTATGCCTGTCCAATAATCTTAACAGTAACGAACATCCCCGGTCGCAAACCGTTTGTGGCCAGCCTGCCCCGATTTGTGGTCGGACCATCCGGAGGGTTGCGATCGACCTCGATAACCACAGGCAAAGTGCGCGTCCGTTCATCCATTTGGGCTTTAACCCGGGCAACACGCCCGGACCAGGTCGGTCCCTGGCCCTGTTCCCCGGCATGCGCAATTTCGACACGCAGTCGATCCTCGGGCCCTGTTTCCTCCGGCAGCCACTTGAAATCCTCGATCGGAATCCGAACTTCCACATCCAGGTCGCCATCTTTGTAAACACCCCCGAGATGCTGGCCGATGACCACATGCTGGCCTTTCTCGATCATCTTTTCCAATACCCAGCCGTCGAAGGGGGTCTGAATACGGGTTTTCTCCAGATCCAGCTGCGATTGTTGCAACATAACCCGGGCCATCTTCAACTGGGCTTCCATTTGCTTCCTGAGGGAACCGGTCAGGGCGATCTGATTGTCGATCCCTTGTAGACGGTCGACACTGGCCAGATATTTCTGCTCGGCGGCATCGCGCGTACTTTTCGCGATCACGTTGTTATCAGACAGCGTTTTGAGGCGGGTGAACTCCGACTCGGCGAGCTGTTTGTCGGACACCGCTATTTTGCGGGTCGCCTTTAGGTTGGTGACTTCCTGCTCGAACTTGGCCAACTCCGCTTTCGCCCTGCTAATTTCTACCTGGCGTTGCTGAACGGTGAGGGTATAGGTGCGGGGATCGATTTCAATCAAGGTCGAACCCTTTTCAACAAAGCTGCCTTCTTGAAAATCAGGGCTTAGACCGACGATCTGGCCGTGGACCTCAGCCACCAGCTTCAACATCTCTCTGGGCTGAATCGTTCCATAGGCTTCGATCACCATGTTGAAGCTTTCAGCTTGGGCTTCGAAAACTTCGACCAGACGACCGGTCTCGATTCGCTCTTGGCGCTCGGCGCGCGGGCGCAGTTTGACAAGCAGGACCGCGATGAATATCGCTATGGTTAAAACGATCAATACCCGCAATGATTTGAACAGGAAGCCCTTTTTCATCGATTGCAACCTTTCAATAAAATCGTGGCACGATTTTATTTTACGCGACAATGTCGCTCTTTAATCAACAAACATGCGTCCTTATATTATGTTCCTGCGATAAGGCCAATGGATTCTGATGTAGTTTTTAAAATAAAAAAGCCAGCTGTCCCTTGAGCCAGCCAGCTTTAATAGCGCGAACGATCGGTTAATCCTTTTTTAAGCGGCGCAGCCGCGCGACATAAAATCGTGCCACGATTTTATTATAATTCTTCGATCTTTTCGGTCAACTCAGGCATGAAGTCGAGAATGTCTGCTACAATACCCACATCGGCCAACTGGAAAATAGGCGCCTTGGGATTCTTGTTGATGGCAATGATAAAGGGGTTGCCCTTCAACCCGCCCATATGCTGAAAAGACCCGCTGATGCCGCAGGCCAGATAGACCTTCGGTTTGACCGTCTTCCCGGATGTACCGACCTGACGGGCTTTCTCCAGCCATTTGGCATCGACAATCGGTCGGGAACAGGAAACCACCGACCCCATGGCCTTTGCCAATTCCTCAGCAATCTCGATATTGTCTTCATCCTCGATGCCGCGGCCAATCGATACCAGCACATCTTCTTTGGTTATATCAACATCCCCTGCTTCGGCTTCGACGGTTTCCAGGTAGCGTCGCCTCGTGGCCAAGTCTCCGATCTCTCCTGACTTGTCCACGACTTGACCGCCGGCCGCCTTGCTTTCATCCGGCTGAAAAGCGCCCGGGCGCACGTTGATGACCGCGCCGTTGGCCAGATCGCACTGCACATGGGTGCTGACGGCGCCACCGTACTCCTGGCGAACCACTTTGAGCGACGTCCCCTCAAGGCCTTCGAAACCAACCGCGTCGGCCACAAAGGCCGAATCGAGTTTGATCGACAGTCCCGGACCCAGGTCCATTCCAAACGTGTCGTGGGGTAATAAAACAACTGCATTGCCCGGCAGTAACCCGGCCAGCATTTGACCCGCGACTTCGGCATTGGGGTATTCTAATGCTTGGTTGTTAAATTTCCACACTTCCGCGTAAGAAGCGGCGATTTCTTCACATAGCGTTTCAAGGGCATCGCCGGCTCCCGTGACGAGCGCGGTTATGGCAGCATCAGGAAACGCAGATTTGGCCGCTGCGACCAATTCAAGCGCCGAATCGTCGGCAACCCCATTCTTGTGCGTGATATATGCAAAAACCTGTTCGGCCATTATTTGAGCCCTCCTTTGGCTTTCAAGATTTCAATCAACTTTTCGATAATCTCCTCATTGCTTCCTTCCAGCATTTCGGCGCCATCACCCAAATCCGGCACAAAATAGTCCAAACGCTTTACCTTGGCACCAGCAGCACCAACCATCCCGGCGTCCACGTTCAGCTCGCCCGTACCCAGCACCGGTATTTCGATCGAGGCCACTTTGCGAATACCGCGGATACCGACGTAGCGGGGTTCATTGATGCCGGTCTGAATCGAAAGCACGCAGGGAAGATCGATCTCGCTCATTTCCTGATTGCCGCCCTCGATTTCACGGCCGACCTTCAGCTTCTTGTCATCGAGCACTTCGATTTTGTTGACCAGTGAGGCATAAGGCCTATCGAGCATGGCTGCCAGCATCCCGCCGACCTGCGCCGCACCCTCATCGGCCTGGGCACCTGTCAGGATTAGATCATACTGCCCTTTTTCAACAACGGCTTTCAGTAAAGTCGCAACGCCTTTGCCGTCCGAGCCTTCAAAGGCGTCGTCGGAAACAAGGACACCGTTGTCCGCTCCCATGGCCATTTCTCGGCGGACGACTTCTTCGGATTCTTCATCACCAACGGCAACCACCGTCACACTGCCGCCAACATTGTCCCGAAGCTGGATTGCTTCCTCGACGGCGTAGTTGTCCCACTCATTGACCGAATACACCAGGTCGTCGCGTTCGATGTCCGTACCGTCACTGTTGACTTCTATTTCATTTTCAGCAGTGTCGGGGACTCTTTTAACACACACCAAAATTTCCATGTTTCCCTCCAACAATTGAATGATAAGATTATGGTACCATGTAATATTAGGTCACCTTACGACTTACACGTCCTGCGCAGGCTCCTCCGGCAGGTGCGAGGCCACGAGTTCTGCCAGATCAATGGCTTCCATCTTCCCTTCCAGGCCGGCCACCTTAATGGCATCTTCGATATTGACCAGGCAAAAGGGGCAGGCGGTAACGATCACGCTGGCACCTGCTTGGTCGGCCATTTGGACCCGCAGAACCCCCATTCGCTGTTCTTCTTCAGGCTCATAAAACAGCATCAATCCGCCGCCCCCGCAACAGAACGATCGGTCCCGGCACTTGAGCATATCGACCCGCTTGATACCCGGGATGGCATCGATCGCTTGGCGAGGGTCTTCATACAGGCCGTTGTGCCGTCCCAAATAGCACGGATCATGATACGTATAGACTTTACCATTCGTATCCGCCCCGTTGAGCGTGAGCTTGCCCGTATTGATGCTTTTTACAATCACCTGGCTGATATGTTCGACCGGCGGGAGATCCTGATAGTCTTTGCGCAATGCGTTATAAGCGTGCGGGTCGGACGTGACAATCTGTTCGACGCCGGCGTTGAGGATTGCATCGGTGTTGCGGTCGCGCAGATCCATGAAGAGCATCTCTTCGCCGAAGCGCCTGACCTCATGGCCGGAGTCGCGTTCGGCTTTGCCCAGGATACCGAAATCGATACCGGCCTTTGACAGGATCTTGGCCGTGGCCCGCGCGATGTCTTGCATGCGGTCGTCAAACGAGGAGATGCTGTCCACGAAGTAGAGGGTCTGGGCCGACGCCTTTTTATCGAGAATTTTAACCGGGTAGTTATCGGCAAAACCTTCGGCTTTGGTCCAGTCCGCCCGTTTCTTCTCCATTTTGCCCCAGGGATTTCCGCGCTTCTCCATGGCTCCGAGCGGTTTCTGGAGGGTCTGCGGTACCATCCCCTCATCGACCATCCCCCGGCGCAAATCGACAATCTTGTCGATATATTCGATACCCAGCGGACATTCCTGTTCACAGGCGCCACACGTCGTGCAGGACCAGATTTCATCCTCTTCGTAGATGTCACCGATCAACGGTTCCTGTCCGGACCCATTGCCCCCGCGTAAGGGAAAATGTTTAAAAGCGTAATCACGGCCCTTGATGGATATAAACCGGGGCGACAACGGGCGTTTGACCGCATTGGCCGGACACTGGTCCGAACACCGGCCGCAATCGGCGCAGGTGTAAAAGTCTAGGATATGTTTCCAGGTGAAGTCGTTAAACTTTTTGACGCCAAACGCATCCAGGTTATCCAGCTGCTCTTCGCTGATGCCGTAGCGGACCGGTTTAATGTTGCCTTTTTCGATGCGCATGAAAAAAACGTTGAAAAGCGATGTAATAACATGGAAATGCTTGCCCATAGGCAAAAAGCACAGAAAGAAGAAAAAGGTCAAATCGTGCACGAAATAGCTGGCAATATGAGTCGTTTGAAGGGTGTTCGGAGAAGCAAAGCGCAATATGTTCGTGAATAACCAAGCCAGCGACAAGGGCGCCAAAAATTCGGCATGCACGCCCTGTTGCTTCTGCGCGGCAACGAGGCTGGCCTCAAACAAGCTCTCGGAAATCATCAGGGTCGCAATCAGCCCCAGCACGAAGATGGCTTCCGCCGTGTGATCTTTGCCATAACGCGTCGGCACCTTGTACCTTTCCGGTTTAATGACACCACGCCGCCAAGCTGCAAAGAGGCAGGCCATCAAAACCATTGTCGCGGCGTAATCTTTCAGGAAATTATAGACGCCCCCCAGGGCCCCGCCCAGGCCCGGAAAGACGAACCCTTCCGAAATGCCGACCACCACCAGTGAGAGCGAGCGGATCGACAGAATCATAAAACCGGCAAAAATCAATATATGAAGGATACCGGCCGTTTTATAACGGGGTTGGCGGTACTGTCCCAGCCAGATTTTAAAAACATTGATCAAGCGCGCCCCGATGTTCTTAAAGCGTTCGTCCGGCGCTGCCAGAACCAGCGGTTTACTCCGTTGGGCGATGATGTAGGTAAAAAGGCAGATACCGACGATCGGTATGGCCAGTGCAAACCACATCCCGGGGATACCGAGTAACGTCGCTTTGGCTGGTGCTATCAAAACAGGCTCCATTTTTTTGCTTTCCTTCTCCGTGTGGATGTGATGGTCAATTCCAAAATGAATGAATGCTCATTCATTTTTTTACAAAACCCATTGCCCCCTGTCAAGAAAAAAATAAGGTGTCAGCCCACGAAATTATTTCAAAAAAATAGGATTTTATTTCAAGCCCCCAACCAAGGAGTTTATTTATCTTGGGAAGACTTACGCCAGGGGATTAATTCAAATTTAAACAGGGATATTGCGAAACGGTTTAATACCATGAGTTTGCTCCGGATACAACCCCAAAGGAGGATGCCATGACGACGACACCCAGTTACCAAGACCGACCATGGTTGACCAGTTACGAGCCAGGTGTCCCGAATAAAGTTGCGTATGAAGAAACCTGCCTACCAGCCTTTCTCGAACGTTCCGCCCGGCGAAACCGGTGAACTCCTGGTCCGGGGTCCCCAGGCGATGAAGGGTTACTGGAACAATCCTGAAGCGACCGCCATCGGCGTACCCCATCCGAAACGCGGTGAACAGGTCAAGGTGTTCGTGGTGCTCAAGGAAGGCGAGACCGCAACGCAGGAGGAATTGCTCGCGTATTGCAAGGACAAGCTGGCGACCTACAAGCTCCCAACCATGATCGAATTCATCAAAGAACTGCCCAAGACCAATGTCGGCAAAGTCCTAAAAAAAGATCTGCGTGCTCAGGAGCTGGCCAAAAAGTAAACATCTGTCCGGGAAGGCCTGGCTTTGGTCTTCCCTTGAATTTGCTTTTAAGTCAGCTATATGAAGTTACAAATGCGAAGTGAACTAAAGTGACTAAAGTTAAGGCATTCTATCGATTATACTATTAAAACTGAAAAAGGCGAGCATTTAGCTCGCCTTTTTCAGTTTCGTAGTTTTGCCTTGCGATTTAGTTACTTGCCACCGAAAGCATCCTCCGCAATATCAATCACCGCACTGTTGGTGGCAAGGATGGCTTCCATTTTGCCAAAGGTTATCGGCAGAATGGAAAAAATAAAGAACTCCGCGCTTTTCAACTGCCCTTCGTAAAACACTTTATCCTTTTTCTTGGCACCGTCAGCCAGTTTTTTAGCAGCCAGGGTTGCACGCCACAGCAGCATCCAGGCCATGATGACGTCACCGCACACTTCCATAAAAGGGTGGGCAAACGCAAAGGCTGTCAAAACATCCGGCGACATGGCGGTGGTCCCCATGTGCATGGCCACCTCACCGAGCTTGTTCAAGGCCTCTTCGAGTTTGATGCCGAAAGTCTCCAAGCCTTCCAATCCTTTAGCGTCAGCGATAATCTTTTGGATTTCGCCCATCAGGTCCATGATCGGCTTGCCCTGATTAAGCCCCAGTTTACGGCCCAAAAGGTCCATGGCCTGGATACCATTGGTGCCCTCGTAAATCATCGTGATGCGGCAATCCCGCAGCAGCTGTTCCTGGGGATACTCTTGGATGTAACCGTACCCGCCGTAAACCTGAACGCCGTGGCTGCAGACATCGAAGGCGCGATCGGTGACATAGCCTTTGGCCACCGGAATAAGTACATCGATAAGACCCTCGTATTTGGCCTTTTCGGCCTCGTCATCCGTGATCTCGGCCATGTCGCCACAGAAACCGACATAATAAAGAAGACTACGCATGCCTTCGACATACGCTTTCATTGTCAAAAGTTGACGGCGAACATCCGGATGCTGAATAATGGGAACCGCGGGCGCACTCTTGTCCATCATGTTCAGCAGGTACTTGCCTTGAACCCGATCACGGGCGTAATTGACGGCATTCAAATAGGACGCGGTGGCGCAGCTCAATCCTTGCATACCGACCAGCAGGCGTGCCTCGTTCATCATCAGGAACATGGCCCGCATGCCCTTGTTTTCCTCGCCCAGCAGGGTCCCGCGACATGCGCCCTTACTACCCAGGGCCAGCGAACAGGTGGCATTGCCATGGATCCCCATTTTTTCTTCAATGCCCGTGCAGACGACATCGTTGAAATCACCCAGCGAACCGTCATCGTTGACCCATACTTTGGGGACCAGAAAAAGTGAAATCCCCTTGGTTCCTTCGGGAGCCCCTTCGATCCGGGCCAGCACCGGATGAATGATATTCTCCACCAGGTCATGATCGCCCGAGGAAATAAAAATTTTGTTACCGGTGATCGTGTAGGTGCCGTCATCGTTTTTAACGGCCGAGGTGGTCAAGGCGCCCACGTCGGAGCCCGCTTCGGGTTCCGTCAAAAGCATGGTTCCGGTCCATTCGCCGGTATACATTTTTTTTAGAAATAATTTTTTCTGCAGATCGGTTCCGAACGCTTCGACCAGTTTGCCGGCACCGTGGGTCAGGCCGGGGTACATCATAAACGCATAGTTGGCACCATTAAAGTAATCCGCCGCCGCCAGGGAAACTGCACGCGGCATCCCCTGCCCGCCCCACTCCGGATCTTCCGACATGGCCAACCACTCACCCTCGTTGAAAAGTTCATAGGCACGTTGGAAGGCCTCCGGCACGGTAACGGCGCCATTGGCAAATTTGGTCCCTTCGCGGTCTCCGATCTCGCGCGTCGGTAAAATCTCCTTTACGGCCAGGTTGCGCGCTTCCGATACGATCAGGTCAACGGTTTTTTTATTGAACTCTGCATATTTTTCATGCTTGCTCAACACGTCGACTTCGAATTGCTCATGCAAAACAAAGTCGATATCCCTGCGATCTGCAATAACCTGTGCCATTTTATTTCTCCTTGTTTTTCGATAGTTGCAATAGCATGTCTATTTATTAGGATTGCCAATCCCCTTGATGAACAGGTCAACCAAAGGATCGGCCATGGATGCCAGGTCATAGTCACTGCCTGCATGAATCCACGTATTGATCACTTCATCAACGGCACCCAGAATGAATCTTTTTACCAAACCCACATACAAATCTTTGCGCAGGGTCCCTTCCTGCTGGCCCTGCTCGACGATTTCGGCGACGATATCCATATACATCTTGGACATCTCTTTGATCTGCTCGTCAATCTGGCGATTGTTCCGATGGGTTTCGGACTGGTATACCACGGCCATGTTGATATCCTGCTGAAAGGCTTCCAGGTGGCGTCGAACGAAGTTGCGAAGCTTATCTTCGGCGGTCCGTCCTTCTTTGACCGCTTCCCGGAAGCGTGCAAATACCTGTTTGGTCTTGTACCCGAAAAATTGAACCAGAATATCGTCTTTGTTTTTAAAATACAGATAAATGGTCCCATCGGCAACGCCGGCCTCCTTGGCAATCTGGGCGATGGTCGCTTGAAAAAAGCCCTGTTCGGCAAACACCTTGATCGCCGCCTCGAGAATCCGATGGTATTTATCATTGAGTTTCTTTTTGGATTTAATGGTACGCTCTCCTTCGTCGGACAGATTATGAATGAATGCTCATTCATTTTCTTTAACAAACCGAGCTTTCCCCTGTCAAGAAGAATTGGTAAAAAATAAGCGGTGCTTGGATATTCGCCTTAAATGAGGATAACGTTTTGGATTCGTTTTAAAAACCAAGGGCGTGCGGTCGTATGGCCTTATAAAAATACCATACGAAGAATGAGGTCATATTCACACTCAGGGTGTGGAAAGTTGGCGCTACGGCTCACGACCTACGGTTTTTTAGAACCAGCTGCCAGTAGAGCCCGACCCCCATAATACTGCCCAGGATATCGGCCCCGACATCCAGCAGGTCAGCCCTGCGCTGGGGCACGAAATACTGGTGTAACTCGTCCAGGATACCATAGAGGGAAGCGGAAGCGATTCCAAGGATGATTATCAAAACGACATTGCCTTGCAAGCGGGAGGCGCCGTAAGCGCGGGCGAACAAAAAGCCCAAGACAGCATAGGCAACCAAGTGCAGCATTTTGTCCAGGTGTGATCCGTGGGACGTATCGATCGATGGATAGGAAGACTGGATAAAAATGATGAGAAGATAAACCAAGATCGGCATCCAGTAAGCCAGCAGGTATCGGTAGGTCTTGTGAATCGGTGCCTCCATGCCTAAGAACGTCAGGTGCTGCGCCCTTTACTACCAGCCGGTTGTCGGCCGTTTAGCGCCGAAAATTTTTTCGCAGGGTGCGTTTTTGGTCACATGCTTTTTCAATAGGCGGCACCAAAGCGACTGAAAGGTGCGGCAACTGCCGTCTAGGGCGTCTACTTTAGCGAACCCAGCATGTTCACAGCGTAGATCGCACCATTTGATTCGATGGGTTGTGACCCCAGCATTTTTGGCCATGGTCTCTTCGGTTAAGTTTGGCATTGGAGCCACATCGTCGCGTTTCATAAGAGCATGCGACGATTTTAGGCGCCAAAGATATTCTCGTCGAGCTTTCGTCCGGCGATGTGATCAAGGACCGCTTTCCGAAATTCTGCGGGTGCCATGCCGAAACGCACCTTGCCGTCCAGGGTCCGGACCGACAGCGTGCCGTTCTTTTTTTCCTTGGCACCGATCGTCAGGATCAAGGAGACCTGTCGCAGCTGGGCGTCCCTTATTTTGCGATTCAGACTTTCCGTCCGGCTGTCAAGTTCCGCCTTCAGCCCGAAACCCTTCAATTCCGCCAAAACCTGAGCCGCGTAAGGCACCAAATCGTCGTTCATCGGCAAAACAACCACCTGTTCCGGTGCCAGCCACAGGGGGAATTTCCCGGCGAAATGCTCGACCAGAATACCGAAAAAGCGCTCGATGGAACCAAAAATCGTCCGGTGAATCATAATCGGGCGTCGACGCACATTGTCCTTGTCAATATAGCCCAGGTCAAACCGTTCTGGCAAAGACATGTCCAGCTGAATGGTCCCGCACTGCCAGGTGCGCCCCAAAGCATCCTTGATATGCAGGTCAATTTTAGGGCCATAAAAAGCCCCATCACCTTCGTTTATCCGATATTCATGGCCATAGGCATCCAGGGCCGCGCTCAGGCCTTGGGTCGCGATCGCCCATTGATCATCTGTGCCAATCGACTTTTCCGGTCGGGTAGACAACTCTAAGTTAAATCCCAGGCCGAACCTGCCGTACAGACGCTCAGCCAGTTGCAAAACACCCAAAATCTCCGCCTGAATCTGGTCCGGTGTCATAAAAATGTGGGCATCATCCTGGTGAAAGGCCCTTACCCGAAAAAGTCCGGATAAGACCCCACTGAGTTCATGGCGGTGCACAAGGCCGACTTCAGCTGCACGAATCGGAAATTCACGGTAAGAATGGGGCCGGTTGCCGTATAGCAGCATACCGCCCGGACAGTTCATCGGCTTGATGGCATATTCGTTCTCATCCACCAGGGTGGTATACATATTTTCACGGTAATTTTCCCAGTGACCGCTGCGTTCCCAAAGGGCACGATTGAGCATAATGGGGGTCTTGGTCTCCACGTAGCCGGCCAAACGGTGCTCATACCGCCAATATTCGAGCAGCGTATTCCAAACTTCCATGCCACGGGGATGAAAAAACGGCATACCCGGCGCTTCGTCATGGAAGCTGAAAAGCTCCATTGCTTCGCCGATCTTCCGATGGTTGCGTTTCTTGGCCTCTTCGATGAAATGTCAGGTAGGCTTTGAGTTCTTTCTTGTCGAAAAAAGCGGTGCCGTAGACTCTCTGGAGTTGCGCTCGGCTTTGGTCGGCCCGCCAATAGGCCCCTGATACTTTCATCAGCTTAATGGCTTTGACAAAGCCGGTATGGGGGAGATGCGGTCCGCGGCATAAATCGGTAAACTCGCCCTGCTGGTAAATAGAAATCGTTTGATCGGTCAGCTCTGATATCAGCTCCCGTTTGTAGGGCTCATCCTTATAAAAATCGAGAGCCTCGTCCTTTGAAATGACTTTACGCTCGATCGGCAATTTGGCCTTGACGATTTTGCGCATCTCGGTTTCGATTTTGGCGAAATCATCCTCGGACACCGGTTGCATGTCAATGTCGTAATAAAAGCCGTCCTCAACGACCGGACCGATCGTCAATTTAGCGTCTTTATACAGGCGCAAGATCGCCTGGGCCATAACATGCGCCGCACTGTGTCGCAATATCTCCAGGCCTTCCGGGTCACCGGTCGTGATCAACCGCACGCGCGCGTCATCAGGAATAGACGTATTCAAATCCACCAGCTGCCCGTCCTTTTCCATTGCCACACATTTGCGGGCCAACCCTTCTGATATTTGTTTGGCAATGACAAGGCCGGTAGGCGGTGCATCAAATTGCTTTATGCTTTCGTCAGGAAGTGTTATGTTAATCATGATAGTGCCCGGTTGTTAAAGGGTTGATAATAGCGTTCGGCCGCAGCCGTTAACGTTCGAAACATTTACAACTAAGTAATAATCCGTATGGGGTCAAGAAAAAAAACGCTTCCGGCCAGTCAGGTGCCATATCAGATCGTCACAACGTCACGGCCCTGCAGGCGGCGGTTAAAACACTGGCGTCCGCCGCCAAGGTCGGCGTCGACCTGGAGGCCGACTCGATGTATCATTATCAGGAGAAAGTTTGCCTGCTCCAATTGGCGACCTCCGACCGCTGTTATGTGATCGACCCCCTGGCCCTCGATAACCTGGCCCTTTTGCGTCCCCTTTTTGCCCGTCCGAGACATTCAAAAAATTTTTCACGGCGCGGATTATGATGTCCGCTCCCTCTATCCGCGATTTTAAAATTGTGGTCAACAATCTTTTCGACACCCAAATGGCGAGCCGTTTTCTGGGTATTCGCGCGACGAGCCTGGAAGCGGTGCTGCATGCGCGCTTCCAAGTCCAGCTGGACAAACGCTTCCAAAGGAAAAGACTGGTCCAAAAGGCCATTACCATCAAAAATGGTCGAATACGCCGCCGGTGATTCTCTGTACCTGATAACCCTGGCCGAACAACTGGAAACCGAATTGCAGGACAAAGCGCGCCTGGCTTGGGTAGAGGAAGAATGTCAGCCCCTAAGCCAGGTCCGCCCTTCATCTTCGGATGGCCAGCCGCTATTTCTGAGTTTCAAGGGCGCCGGCCGACTCGGGCCCCGCAGTCTGGCCGTTTTGGAGGCCCTGTTGCACTTTCGCCATAAAATTGCCCGCCAAAAGGATCGTCCCCTTTTTAAAATAATCGGCAATCAGGCGCTTCTTCGATTGGCCACCGGTAAACCTTCCAGCTTGAAGAGAATGGAAAAAATCGCCGCCTTGAGCCCCAAACAGATAAAATGGTATGGACCGGCCCTTATAAAGGTTATTGAAGCCGCTTTACAAACACCGGAAACCGAACTCCCGGTCTATCCCCGCAAGAAGGCCCCCCACCTGCCCCCCAAGGTCCCGGAACGTATTCGTGCCCTGCAAACCTGGCGGGACAGAAAGGCGGCCGAGCTTAAAATCGATCCCACCTTGCTCCTGACCAAAGCAATGCTGGCAGCGGTGGCAATCGCCAAACCGGACAGTCCCAAGAAGCTTAACCAAATCAAAGAGCTCAATGATTGGCGGCGCCAGGTCTTGGGCCAGGATATCATACGGATCCTCAAGGATTCACGCTAGCGTTGCCGATTGATCGTCTTAGCGTGGTTGTCAAAACAACATTCCGATCAGGGAGAGAAACTTGATGGAAAAACAGATCCGTTTTCAGTCGGAGGATCTCACGATCGAAGGATTCTACAGCCACGGTTCAAACGATCAGGGCATCGTCATCACCCACCCGCATCCGCTGTATGGCGGCGACATGCATAACCATGTGGTTGCAGCCGTAACAGAAGTTTACCAAAGCCTGGGCTACAGCACCCTGCGATTCAATTTTCGCGGCGTTGGCGGAAGTCAGGGGCGCTATGGTGATGGTATCGGGGAGCAGAACGATGTTGCTGCAGCCGCGGCCTATCTTACGTCCCACGGGGTTGCAGCCGTCGACCTGGCTGGCTATTCTTTCGGTGCCTGGGTCAACGCCTGCTGGGTCGGCCAGGGCGCGACCGTGCAACGCATGGTGATGGTGTCGCCGCCTGTCGCCTTCATCGATTTCAAGGACCTCGACAATCTCACCTGTCTTAAACTAGTCGTTACCGGTGACAGCGATGACATTGCACCGGCGGCTATGATCCAACAGGACCTGCCCGCCTGGAACCCAACTGCCCGCCTGGAAATCATCAAAGGCGCGGATCACTTTTACAGCGGCCATATCAATCAGCTCAAAACCATCCTTAAGACCAGCTAGAACTGTTGCCAGAAATAGGCTCCGCAAGAGGCAAGCGGTGAGCGGTGCCCTATTTTTTTTAAAAAAGGCATATCAAAACAAGCCTTGTTTTGTGCCCGCCGGATTGGTGATGAACACAGGCCGGATGGTCGTAAAAAGAGGCCGTGGAAACATCATCAATCCGGCAGGGCACTACGCTAGCGGGGCCGATTCATAATGATATGCCTTTTTTAAAAAAAATAGGGCACCGCTCACCGCACCCGGAAAGTTATTTTAACAATCATGATACGTGTAAAGTTACTAAATTGAACCCTGTTGCGATGCCTTCAGGCACGACTCGGACGGAATACAAGCGCGGTTCTATTCGGCAAATACAAAATCAAAAAATGCCGTTGCCCGTCAGCCGCGGCAACACTATTAAAAACATGGTCGTCAGCACCTTGCAGCCGTCCATGGCCGCCCAGCGCCAGGGCGTCGCTTTCCAAAACGAGGCGATAATCACCAGGAAGAGCTTCGATCCCGTAATCGGTAAAGGAACGGGTGGGATGGAAGTTAAAAACAAAGAGCAGGCCGGCTCTGCTAAAGGCCAGGATCTTATCCTCATTGTGGTCGCACCGCAACCGCAGATCGTGGTGTTCCAGGAGGCGGTGGGTCCGTGCCATGTCAACCATGCAACGATCGAAATCGGACAGGTACTGATATTTTAAATGAGGGTCGTCAACCAGATGCCACTGGCGCCGTGCGTATAGATAGGACCAGTTGTTCTCTTGACGGGGAAAATCGATCCACTCCGGATGACCGAATTCATTGCCCATAAAATTCATATATCCATTGCCGGCCGTTGCCAGGGTCAGCAGGCGGATCATTTTATGCAGTGCCACACCGCGATCAACACCCAGGTCCTTGTTGTCGATCTGCATGCCGTCGTACATGGACGCCCCCAGCAGCCTGAAGATGATGGTCTGATCGCCAACAAGGGCTTGATCATGTGATTCGGCGTAGGAGATGGTCTTTTCGTCCGCGCGGCGATTGGTCAACTCGTACCACAAGGGCCCCATCGGCCAGTCCTCATCACGCGTATCCTTGGTCAGGCGTATCCAGTAATCCGGGATGCCCATCGCAAAACGATAGTCAAACCCGAGTCCCCCCTTCCCGATCGGAACCGCTAACCCGGGCAAGCCGCTCACATCTTCGGCAATCGTAATCGCACCGGGATTGAGCTCGTGAACAACCCGGTTCGCCAGTCGCAGGTAGGCAAGCGCATCTTCATCGACGCTGTCGTTGAAATAGTCGTCGTATGTCGTAAAGGCACAGTTTAAGCCGCGGTGATGGTAGAGCATGCTGGTAACGCCGTCAAAACGAAATCCGTCAACGCGGTATTCATCCATCCAGAACCGGCAATTGGACAGCAAAAAATGCAGGACCTGCGGTTTACCGTAGTCGAAACAGCGCGAATCCCAGGCCGGATGAAGCCCCCGGGGCCCTTCGTGAAAATACTGGTATAACGTTCCATCAAAACGACTCAGGCCCTCGACCTCATTCGACACCCCATGGGAATGAATCAAATCCATGATGACGCACAGGCCGGCGTCATGGGCGGCATCGATCAGTGCCTTGAGCTCCTCCGGGGTGCCGAACCGTGAGGATGCCGCAAAAAAGCTGGAAACCTGATACCCGAAGGAGGCATAGTAGGGATGTTCCTGCAGCGCCATGAGCTGTAGTGTATTGTAACCGGCCACTGGAATGCGAGGCAAAACGTTTTGTGTAAACTCGCTATAGGATCCGATCCGCTCCGCTTCTTGCGACATGCCGATGTGAACTTCATAAATAAAAGGCGCCGCCGGTGGGGGCAAGCTCTCGGTGTTGCGCCACGCGTAGGGCCTCGGCGGGTGCCAAACCTGGGCATTAAAGATCAGCGTTTGCGGATCCTGCACCACGCGTCGTGCGTAGACGGGGATACGATCGCCCACACCGTCGGACCAGTAAACCCGCAAACGGTAAAGCTGTCCATGTTGCAGGGCTTTTACAGGCAGGCGGACTTCCCAATCGCCGTTGGTGTTGATCCGTCTCAGTTCAAACTCCGGGTGTTCCTGCCAGTCCGTCATCTCGCCGATCATAACAACGGCCGTGGCATTGGGGGCCCATTCCCGCAACACCCAGGCACCATCCCGCGGATGCAGGCCGTAATATTCATGGCCTGCTGCAAAGTCCGTCAGCTTAACGTCGGCCGGCTTGAGGCCGGCCTCGATCCGCGAAATTTTTTGCAAACGCCGACGAATCACGGCGGTGTAGGGCGCCAGGTAGGGATCGTGCTGCACCAGGTCTTCAATTTGGTGATCGATTGTCATCTCAATAAGGCGACGCGCTGAACAAGGGCCGTTCAAGCATCTTTTCGTAAAGGTCGATATATTGACGGGCGGTCACGGTATGGTTGAAGGTCTGGCTGCTTTGCTCCATGATGCGCTTGATCTGCTTGCGCTTTAATTTCGTTTCCTGATGATAGAAGCGCATGGCGTCATCGATGGCCCATCGCAACCCCGTGGCGTTGTAGTCTTTGAAAATAAACCCGTTACCCGTGTCATCATCGATATTCAGGTGCGTGACCGTATCATGAAGTCCGCCGGTATCATGTACGATCGGCAAAGAACCGTAGATCGGTGCAATCATTTGCGGCAGACCGCAGGGTTCAAAACGGGAAGGCATCAGGATAAAATCGGAAGCGCCATAACCTTGATGTTCGAGGTGTTCGTCAAAATCACAGACGGCCACCCGGTTGTGATAATCATGAAAGGTTACGATGTTGCGAAAAACACTCTGATAGTCTCCGTTGGCAACAAAAACGATTTGCAGTCCGTTTTCCCAGTAGTCGGCCATGACCTGATAGAGGATCTCAGCCAACAGCTGGCACCCTTTTTGCCTGGGGTCCAGGCGCGACGGCCAGAAGAAAAGGGGCGCGTCGGGATTTTGAATCAGGCCCAGTTTTTGCTGAAGACGGACTTTGTTGTGTGCCTTGTTCTTTGCGTGATTACCGGGTCCATAGGGCTTGGGAAGAAATTCATCGGATTCCGGCTTAAAAACGGGGTCGGGCGCATTGAGAATTCCGACAGCCACACCGGCGGCCAGTTTCTGCCCGAGCTCGTATCCCAATGACGGCGGCCCAAAGTCATGGACCCCATTCACCATTTCCATCAGAAACGTGGGGCTGACCGTATTGACAAAATGGGCTGCAAACAAGCCACTGATTAGAAAATCGACCCGATTGTGTTCACGCGATTCCTCATAGGACTGGGGTGGATACTCGTAAAACAAATGGTGCCAGAAATAGGCGGCATCGACGCCCCGATCCTCGATGTGGGCCAACGAACTTTTAACGGTGTGGATATTGTGAATGGTGAACAGGCATGGAATCCCCATCTGGCGTGACATGGCTGGAATCAAACCGGTCATCCAATCATTGCAATGGATCAGGTCCGGTTCGACCCGGGGTACGATGTGGTTGATCACCTCGCGCTGAAAAGCCAATGCCAGCTTGGTATTCTCACCACCATAATCGGAGTAAACTCGGTTTAGGTAGTAAAACGCGCGGTCCTCGGCCAGATGGACCCGATCGTCGGGCATTACTTTGCGAATGGTGCGCTGCTCTTTGCGTAGAAAAGGGGCCAGGCGATCGGAAAACAAGGCCCGGTAGTCCGGCAGGGCCACATGCACATCGGCCCCTTGATCGAACAGGGCCTGGATTAAAGCCGCGGAAACGTCGGCCAAACCACCTGCTTTGGCTGTCAGATAATTCGATAGATTGCCCATGCGGTCCGGCAGATAGGTCACCTCCGGTGTGACGATGAGGACCCGTGGATTCCTTGAATTTGCTGCCATGTTGTGTCACCGCTAGACCCAGGTGATCAAGCCTGATGTATACCGCAAGTGATCATCGCCTTGCGGCGTAACCCGAACCGTAAAGCCGAACCGGCCGGCCGTCTCACACGGCAGCCGGCAGGTGTAAATATAGCTGCCGCCACCATTGTCTTTATGTACTTCCATGGCTTGTGTGTAGCCGTCGGCCAGCTTATCGATCGATTGCAGGCCTCCGTAGTATAGTTCCACGCGCACTTCTTCCGGTCGAAGCGCGTCGAGAAAGATTTCGGTCGTTACCTGAAATGTCTCACCAACCCGAAAGGGCCCGTTCTCCATAGGCATCGGCGCCTTGATCTCGATTTTCTTCCATAAGCCTTGCAGCCGCTCTTTCTGCTTTAAAAGTTGGTTGGCCTGGTCAGCCTTGTTGGCCGTAATCGTGCTAAAATTGGCCGCGGCCGGCTGATAATAGTCTTCCGTGTAGCGATCCACCATGCCATGAGAGCAAAAATGTTGCAGCACCATTTTCATGGAAGCTTTCATCATGCGGGTCCATCTTTCAGAGGCCTTCCCATCTTTGCTTTCATAAAAGCAGGGGATGACATCATTCTCCAGCAGGTTATAGAGCGCCTGGCTGTCGATCATGTCCTGATAGTCATGATCCATGTATTCCTCGCCGCCACCAATTGCCCAGCCCGTTTCCTCGTTGTAGCCTTCACACCACCAACCGTCCAGAACACTAACGTTGAGCACGCCGTTGATGGCCGCCTTCATCCCGGAAGTTCCGCAGGCCTCCATCGGGCGCCGGGGTGTATTCAACCAAACGTCAACGCCCTGAACCAGGTTGCGGGCCACGTTGATGTCGTAGTCTTCCAAAAAGACAATCCGATGCCGGATTTCAGGTCGTTGCGCAAATTCGATGATCTTTTTGATGATCTCCTTGCCCTGATCGTCCTTGGGATGCGCCTTGCCGGCAAAAATGATCTGCACCGGTCGATCTTTGGAATTGAGAATGGCATCGATGCGATCCAGGTCTTTTAACAGCAGGGTCGCTCTTTTGTAGGTCGCGAAGCGACGCGCAAAGCCGATGGTCAGGACCTCGGGATCCAGGACGGTTTCAGCCTCACGCATCACGGCTTGCGGCGCGTTACGCCTTCCATACTGACGAACCATCAATCCCCGGCATACGCGGACCAACCGTGCCCGGGTCATCCCCCGGGCTTGCCACAATTCGTCGTCGTAAATTTGATCGATCCGTTCCGCCAAGTCGTTCTCTGAGGTATGCAGATACCAGTCCGGCCCTAAATAGCGTTCAAACAGATTCGAATTTTCAACCGAAATCCAGGACGGAATGTGAACACCATTGGTTATATGAGCAATCGGAACTTCATCCTCCGGCCAGCGCGGCCAGACATGGGACCACATGCGTCGGGCGACTTGCCCGTGCAGCTCGCTGACGCCGTTGTGATACTGGGACATGCGCAGGCCCAAGACAAACATGGAAAGCGGTGTTTCGGACGCGGTGCCGGATGGCTGGCCCCAGGCAATGATTTCGTCGGAGGAGACCCCTAAACACCCTTCTAAGGGTGCCACATAGGGTTTGACCATCTCCTTGGGAAACTCGTCGTGCCCGGCCGCAACAGGCGTGTGGGTGGTAAACACCGTGGCCCGCGGGATGATCTCCAGGGCTGTCGGCAGATCGATACCCAAATCGGTTTTGATTTGACAAAGCCGTTCCAGGCTGCAGAAAGCCGAATGGCCTTCGTTCATGTGGCAGACGGCCGGCGTTATCTCCAGGGCCCGCAAGACCCGCATTCCGCCGATCCCCAGCAAGACCTCTTGGGCCAAACGCTGCTTGCCTTCGCCGGCGTACAGGCGATCGGTAATGTCACGGACGTTAGGCGGGTTCTCCGCAATGTTGGTATCCAGCAGGTAAAGCGGAATCCGTCCCACCCATACCTGCCAAACCACGGCGTGGATGTCGCCTTCCGGGCCTTGAATCGAAATGTGGATCTCTTGGCCGGCGGGATCCTTGGCCCGCTTCACGGGCAGGTGAAAGATATCGGTTTCAGGGTACTCTTCCTGCTGCCAGCCTTGGTCGTTGAGAAACTGGTGGAAGTAACCTTTACGATACAGCAGACCGATCCCGACCAACGGCAGTTTGCGATCCGAGGCTGCCTTGAGATGGTCACCGGCTAAGACCCCCAGGCCCCCAGCGAACAGCGGAACGCTCTCATGAATCCCGAATTCCATCGAAAAATAGGCAATCCGGTCTTGTTTTTCATCAGCTTCCGGGTTCTGGGCCTTGTCCCATACTTCGCTTTCGAATTTCTGCTGTACCCGCTCCAGATGGGCCAGATAGCTCTCATCCTGGGCCAAATCCTCCAACCGATCCTGCGGAATCAGGGTTGAAAAGAGAATCGGATTACGACCGGATTGGCTCCACAGGCGCGGATTGATGCGCCGAAACAGTTCAATCGCATCCATATGCCAGCACCACCACAAGTTGCGGGCCAAACGCTCCAGAAACTTAAGGGGTTTCGGTGTTGCCGGGAAAACTTGATAGGTTTGCAGTCCAGTCATAATGCGTCCTTTATGATAAAATCGTTTAACGATTTTATTTAACGCGGCTACGCCGCTGCCTGGCATATGCTAAGCTTGCCACGCACATTACTATTTTCCATCCACAGATGAGGGCTTCTGCGCGAGGTCAAGGCGAAACTTCAGATTTGAACCGCAGGTGCGCCCAAGACGGATTGAAAATTCAAATCATAGCGCCCAGGCGCTGGCACGTAGTGAATCTTTAGCGCTAATCGTGCAAAAAAGTCATCTGTGGGTGGAAACTAACAAAATAAGTGGATTCCTGCAACATTTCTTCATTCCACCCCTAATATTGCCGCCACGCGCAAAATTTCACTTACCCCCCAGGCCTGCGCCGGACAGCCGCGCGGATGGTGGGGCGCGTCACCATCCAGGATTTCCGGAATTTGACCAACACATCCCTGGGTCAGCAATTGGGCGGCACTGCCGAGCCACGCCCGGGCCGTGGCTCGTGACCGCTCACCATACACCTTGGCCCAGCTTTCGCAAAAGGACGGGAATAGCCAGGTCCAGGCCGTGCCATTGTGGTAGGACGGCTTACGCGCCGTGTCTTCGTCACCTTCGTAGCGGCCGCGGTACGGATGATGCGGGTCGCTCAACAAACGGCCCTGATAATAGATATCAAGCGGCCGGGACAGCGGTTTGTCGGCCAGGCTGCGCAGGGCCCCGGGCACCAGCAGTGCCTGGCACGCCTCCAGGACGTGATGACAGCGCTCAGAATCATCAACGGCTCCCAGGGTGATCGCAAAAAGCTGATTGGGGCGCAAGGCGTCATCCGCTTCGGCCTGTTGCGCCGGTGTTGGGGCAGACGCATGCAGGCAGTCCGCCAAATAGCCGCCAACGGGTGTCGCGAAGTATTGGTTGATGGCTTGTTTGACCTTCTGGGCCAGTTGTCCCCAGGATTGGTTCTGGGAGTCATACGTTTGCAAAATAACCAGAGATGCATACCACAGGGCTTGAATTTCGATGGGGTAACCTTCGCGCGGTGTTCCGGCCGGATGGTTGGTATCCATCCAGGTATAGTGTGACGGGCTGAAGATCAACCCTGTCTGCGGATCCATTTTGATGCCATTGGGGGTTCCTTGCATGTAGGATTGAACAATCGATTGCAGCACCTGTTGCAAGGGGCGCGTGCCGCATTTTTCCGCAAGCACCGCTGCGCGACCTTCGCGTTCGATGAGGTCACCACATGCGACCACAAACCACAAGGGGGCATCGGATGTGTCGCGATTGCCGGTATGGGTGCCCTCGATCATGTTGGGCAAGGTGCCCGCCTGCTCGAACTGTCCAAATAGTTTCAGAATTTCCAGCGCCGTTTCACTTTCTCCGATGGCGATCAATCCACGCGTGACGATAATGGCATCCCGCCCCCAGTCCAGAAACCAGGGGTAGCCGGCAATCACAGTTTTTTGACCGCTTCGCGTGACAATGAACTGCCTGAGAGCTGCCTTGAGCACATCCAGCCAATCCAAGTTGTCCGGCATCGCACCGGATAAAGGCTTGGGCTGTGCTAGCTGGCGAAACTCATCGGTCGTACCTGTTGCATGTTCCGTCGAGGATACGGTTGCATCCAAGCACACTTGCTGAGCGCCCTGCAGCCCCACCTTGAAATACCCGGGACTGAACAGGTCGGAATGCGGGTCCGATCCGCGGCGCGCCTCTTCGGCATGGTGGCGCATATAGTACCATTCCGGCTCTTGGACAAAAGCGGCCCCCGGGAGCGTCACCGCGAGCGTGTGTTCGCCATCCGGCTGAAAGTCAAAGCCCTGTTGGTGATAGCTCACCGATGGCGGCCATTCGGTTTCCGGTCCGAGATAGGCTTTGGTAACATGATGAAACGAGCGGTTCTCGATTTCAGGCCTTAAGATCAACTCGACGGCCTCGTGATCCGGTAGCCTACCCTGGTCCTCACGGGCTGGTTCGCGCCCCATGACAATCCGAACCGCATTGTAATTGGCCTCCAGGTTGGCTTGCAGGCTCAAGCGCATGTGCGTGCCCTGTCCCGTGGGGATTCTGAACACCCAAGTCCCGTTAAGCTCGCGGTCGATGACGAATCGCTCCAAACAGTCGCCGTTCACGGCTTGGGAATAATCACGAAAAACCACCCACATCTGGCAGGTGACGAACATGATCCAGCGATCGACCGGAATTTCCGGGTGCAAATTGGCAGCCAATGCCGCGTCATAGCGGCTGTAACGAGCACCCCAGGCGACGGGCAAAAGGAGCATGGCGCCGTGGCCATTGGTTCCGAGGAACCGTAACTCACGGGTCAAATCTTCGCGCTCATAGGTTGCGCGCACCTGAGGCCGTCTGCGACCCAACAAGAGCAGGGCGGATTCCGCATGTTCGCTGCGTTGATCCCGATGAACGGTCATTTGAAGCGTTGCCCGTTGGTTTTCCTCCGGGGCGACAAAAGCGGTCAGCAGCGTCCAGTAACCGCCCGCCGGCGCCGGCAGCGCATTTTCTCTGGCCCAAAGGTGCTGGCCCTGTTCAATCTGCACGCGAAAGGGGTGCGGTGCCTGAATCAGCAGGCAATAATCCGGCGGCAGCATGACTTCACGGCGCTGGTCTTCCGGCCATTGCCAGGCGATGACGCGTGTCTCCTGGCTGTGCGGATTGAGTTGGCGACAAAACGCCTGCGGGTCGGCTTGCAATCGGGTTGCCGCCTGCTCGAGGTCCCAGTCACCGATATCGCCGAACCCGTTGAAGTGCTGCCAGATTTCCAGAGCCTTGGCTTTGAGCTGCTGCAAAATCACGCGCTGCGGCAGCGCGCGATGCGGTTCGGCTCGCTCGTCCAGCAAAATCCGATCTTGCGGGTCCTCCGTCAGGCAGAAAACCTGTCCCGGGGCTAAATCAAGGCTGTGCATCCCTCCCTGTGTTTGGCGTTCGACCAGTGTATCACTTATTAAATCCAACCAGGCGGTTGTGGAAGCATCGGTTTCAGCTTGAGGCCAGCGGGCCGTGTCGGAATGCTGATCGTCCAAGTTGGCCAAAATCAATACCCGCTTAGCAGATGGTTCGTGCACCCGTTCGATGATCATGACATTGGACGGGTCGCTTTGCATCAAACGCACGCGCGTTTGATCGTGAAACACGGGATGGGCTTTCAAGAGGGTATTCAAGCGGCGGATTTCGGCTACCTGGTTGATGGCAGCACCCCAATTCAGAGAAGGCGCTTCGTGAACATTGATCTTTTCATGGGCATACCACTCAACCCCGTTGGCAAAACCGAACGCACCCTGTGGCGAACTCAAGGCACATAGAGCGGTTCGCATCTTAGCCCAGGTATGCGAGCGGGCGGCCAGACGCAGGTTGTCATGGGTTTCAGCATAGTGAACCATCAAGCCTTCACCGGCGGCAATTTCCAGTGCCGTCGGCAGATAATCGGTGATCTGCTGGCGGTCGTAGTTTTGAAACAGTTCCGAGTAGGCCCAGTTAAAATTGGCGGTGTCCAAAAGGTCCCGCATTACCGAAATTTTGCCGCCCAGGCCTTCCAGAAAAAAAATAGTGTCTGGAAACTGCTCGCGCACCACCGCAATGATGTATTGCCAGGCCTGCTGTGGAATCATATATCCGGCATCACAGCGGAAACCGTCTACGCCCCGCCGACACCAGGTTAGAAAAACATCAGCCATGTATTGCCACAAATCGCGGTGCTGGTAGTTGAGCTTGGTAAGGTCTTCCCAACGCACACCCCACGCGCCGGGCACCTCGATCTCGCCTTCGGCACTGCGCAACAGCCACTGGGCATGGCTTTCGTGCAGACTGGCGGCCCAACCGGTGTGGTTGATGGCAATGTCAAGCAACAGCTTGGCATGCCGGCTGTGAATGGCGTCCACCAGCTCGATAAACTGTTCCAGGGGCGTTTTCCTGGTGTCGAACTGGGCCAGAGCCGGCTCGATCGCCGTAAAACTGAGCGCTGCATAGGGGCTTCCAAAGCGGCCCATGCGCCCATAGGTCGTCGGCGTCGGATGCACAGGCAGCAGTTGAATCCAGCGGCATCCCAGGGTCCCGATAATAAAATCGAGTTCGGCAATCAAATCACGAAAAGTGCCGGAAGGGGGAATCACCACATAACCGGCCTGATCCAAAACACCCGCCTGTTCTTGCAGTTCGTCCGTAAAAAACTGACCCGCCTTGTTGGGGCCAAATTGGCGCACAAAGGCATTATAAATACAGTTGCCGCAGCAGGTATCAGCCGGTTCCACGTTGATGGTCAAATTGGGTCCCGGCGCCCAGAGCGGATTGTCTTCCCCGTCGGGCATAAAAAAGGCCTTGGCCTCGAAATGACCGACATCGATCAAGGGTAATCGCAATTGGAAAGCCTGCTCGTCTACCGGAACCATGGGTAGATCGAACCAATCCTGCCCCAGGGCCGACGACTGGTTGTCTATGGCCCCAATGATCTCCTGCCGTGTAATGACGGCGCGGCCCAAGTTGGTTCGCAGGCCAGCCGTCCCTGAAACCGGCCGGTCCAGGTGCAATGATATGACCAGGTCATCACCCTTGAAACGAAGCAGCTTTTGTCCAGGCTCGGGTTGTTGAACGATTTTCAAATGTGTCGTCATGGTTGAAACGCAGGTGCGAAGAAGTTTAACCCCAGATAATCATACGTTAAAATAGCCCGCCCGCAATAAAAACGCAATTTAAATTTCCGGCCAAGTTATTTTGTATAACGACCATACTTGAGGGTGGCCTCGAACATGGCGATGCAGTTTTCCGGTTTGACGCCCGGATGCAAGGAATTGGAAGAACAGATGATCAAACCACCGCCCCGAGCGGCGTCTGCGATCGCCTGCTGAACAGCCGTCGCGACCTCTTGGGGGCTGCCATTGGGAAGCAAATCGATACAATCGATGTTGCCCAACAGGCAAAGACGGTCGCCACAGTAGGCCTTGACCTTTTTGAGGTCCATACCGGCCTGGGGTTCCAGGGGGTTCAGCCCATCGTAACCGCTATCCAGAAGGATATCGAGCAGCGGCCACAGGTTGCCGTCGCTGTGCCTCACAACCTTCAAGCCGGCGGCATGGGCCTTGTCGATCAGCTGCCTGTTATAGGGGTTTACGAATTGGGCGAACTGATCCGGTGCGATCAGCGGAAAGTTTTTGTCGGCAATGTCGTCTTCGACGATCAGCACATCCAGGCCCGCCTCGATCAACATTTCCAATTGTACCAAGCTGTATTGGGTTACCATGGCCGCCACCTGGTGGACAAATTCCGGGTTGTCAAACATCTGGATCATGAGATTTTCCATCCCGATCAAACGCCAGGAGCGCACAAACGCGCCGCGCATCATCCAGTAAATGGCCTTGCTGCCCTGGAAGCGGTCCCGCATCAAGTCTACCAGCACCAACTGTTCCCTCTGCGGTTCCGGCGGCCGGTAGGATTTTAAATCGGCGGCTGTTTTGACCGGATGTTTCGATGCCACCGGCATCCCATAGGGCGTCCGTGTGAATTCGACGCCCCAATCGTCGATCACCGGCAAGCCATCCCCGAACTCAGTCCCCGGTCCGATCGGCAGGCAGGTGTAACCATCAATTTCAAAGCTTTCCAAAATCATGAACAGCGTATCGATAATTTTGAATTTTTCGGCATCGTCCATCTCGTGCAGGCTTTTGCCTTCCGGCAAGCCGTCGGTCAGGTGCTTGCCGATTCCCATGATGGGCCCCTCGTTGATGGCGTGGATAAAAAGTGGTACCCGGTCCGGTTCCTTCACGCGCAATGCCGTTAGCGTACGTTCTTTTCCATTCATGCTTCCATCCTTGCTTCGCGTTATCCGCTTCTTTTTTAAACGGTGCTCCTTAAATTTTTACATCGATCTTGGCCACCGCCTGCAAATCTTTTTCATAATAAAAGGATCCAATCCAAAACAAGATGCCAGCCAGCAAAGTGAAGGCCGGCAGCCACTGCACCGCGGTGGTCAAACCATGCGCATCCGATACCGCACCCACGAACAGGGGGCCTAAAGGGCTGCCGAGGGTGTGCTGAATGATAATATTGATGCTCAGCGAGATCGCCCGCAATCCGGGGTGAACCACATCCTGAGTCACGGATACGGCCGATGGCACAAACATAATGATGGTGACCCCGACCAAAAGCAGCATGCCATATTGCAGGCGGCCTTCAAGAAACGTCATGGCCACAAACAACAGGATCCCTGCCAGGATCGAAGTAATGGCCGGTAAAAGCATGCGGGCACTGGGTCGCCGCCGCCGCCAGCGGTCGGCGATGTACCCGCCCAAAGGGGCGCCGATAATCGCCATGAACATGATAAGGCCGCTCTTGGTCCCGGCCTTGCCCATGGACAAGCCCTCGACCCGGTGAAAATAGGTCGGCATCCAGCTTAAAAGGGACGTGGTGACAAAAACGTTGGCCGCAAAAGCCAGGTTGTTGAACAGCAACGATTTGCGCTGGATAAATTCATGTACGAGATCCTGCCGGGACATTTTAACCGGTTGGGCGTTCTCGGCCGAACCGGCAGCCCTAACCAGATCGACCGTCTGATAGTCCTTGACCCAAAAAAATAATATCGCGAAAACAAGGCCCGGCAAGGCCACGATCCCGAAGGCATGTCGCCAGCCATAGCGCTCGGCGATAATCCCGCCCAGAGCAATCCCCAGCGCGCTGCCGAACGGGATGGCGGCATTCCAGATACCGAGCATTTTGGCCCGTTGGTTTTCTGGGAACAACGCCGAGATCAAGGCCGTTCCGCCCGGCGCATAACCGGCTTCACCAACACCGATGGCTGCCCTTGCGATGAAGAGCTGCTTGAAGCTTTTCGTAAACACACAGGCGAGCGTCGCCATACTCCAGAAAATCGACATCAAACCAATGGTTTTTTTGCGGCTCCAGCGGTCGACGAGAATCGACACTGGAAACGAAAAGAGCAGAATCGACCAGTAAACCGCGGATACCAAAAGACCACACTGGGTATCGCTCAACCCCCAATCGGCCTTCAAAAAAGGAAACAACGATACGATCACGAGCCGATCGATGTAATCGAACATATACAGCAGGAACAGGAGCGCAAACGCATAGTAGGCATTTTTGCGGGAGACGTTACCACTCGTGGTCAATGACATGATTTGCACCTGTCCTTTGAGGCGGGCCTTCGAGTTACAAAAAATTAACCTTACAAGCTACAATACCCAATTGGGTCAACGATAAGGTTACTTGTGCCAAGCAGGTGGGAACCTGGCTGGACCCCCTTGGTTGTTTATGATGCCTCGATCAATCGGAGCCCTAGATCGGCGGCACCGGCCGCGTCCGGGGCATAGCCATCAGCGCCCACCTGGTCGGCAAACACCTGCGTTACCGGTCCACCACCGACCATTACTTTAACCTGGCCTTGCAATCCAGCTGTTCTCAGGGCGTCAACCGTATCTGCCATAAACGGCAGCGTGGTTGACAGCAGGGCCGACAGGCCCACGAGCTGAACGTCCGGCCCCACGGCTGCAACCACCTTTTCAGCCGGTACGTCAATTCCCAAATCGACAACCTCAAACCCTTTGCCTTTCAGCATGATGGCCACAAGGTTCTTGCCGATGTCGTGGTGATCGTTTTTAACCGTCCCGATGACCGCCTTGCCGACCGGCTTTATCCCCTCGGCCACCAGGCGAGGCTTTAAAATATCCAGAGCCGCATGCATGGCCCGGGCCGCAATCAGCATGTGCGGAATGAACAGTTCCCCGGATTGGAATCTGGCGCCAACCACATCCATGCCGGCAATCAAACCCTGGTTCAAAATCGTCGCCGGGGCCTGTTCTTCCTCAAGCGCTTTTAAAACCAGCGCTTTGATTTGGTTCTGGTCACCCTTTTGAATGGCTTCTGATATTTGTTCTAGAAGGATTGTCATGATTTCTCCTTATGCTGAAATCGAAAGCAAATCGATCCAACGCTCCACGGCGTAGTCTAACAGATCTTTGTAGCTGTCACCGATCAGGATCGTATTTTCCAATTTTTTAAACTGGATCAAGCCATTCAGGTTCGCCCACAGGATCACGGCAAACCGATCGGCATCCACGGCTTTAAAATCACCTTGCTGCACACCCAATTCCACGGCCTCGACCACATGGGCCAGAATCTTATTGCCGTGCTCGTGAACTTGGCGCTTCAGATTGGCAGTAAACAAAATATCCGGCGAAGAAAGGAAGTAATTGATAATATCGAAATAATTTTTATGCTCGGTGCTGAATTCCAGGTAGGCCCGCGCAATGTGCCGTATTTTGTCCGGAGGGCTCTGGATTTGGGTCGCGGCCTGCTCAATCACGTCGGCAAGTAAAGACAAGCCCTCTTCCTGTAAGGCGACAAAGATATCCTCCTTGCTCTTGAAATAAAAATAGATCGTGCCGACCCCCAGTTCGGCCGTTTTGGCGATGCGGTTGATGGACGCGGCCTGCATCCCCCTTTCGAACAAAACCGTCCGGGCGGCATCCAGAATCTGGCGGCGGCGCTCTTCGATCTCTCTTTCGCGTCTTTCTTTCAATCCCAAAATAAAATCGCTCCACGATTTTATATAACGCGACTTCGTCGCTTTTGTAACCTGCTTTTAGAAGCCATCTCAAAAATAGAATTTTGGCTCAAGGCCCCTTCGACAAGCTCAGAACCGGCAAGGCGGGACCGAGGACTTTAAACGAGGGCCCAACGCAGAGATTGGGTCAAAAGACATTTTTGAGATAGCTTCTACTTCAGCGCATCAGTTCGCTCTTGAACTGGCGCATAACGATCCGGTCATACATTGCCGGGAACAGGCGACTCAGCCAAAATGCCGCTTTACCCAGGGGTGTTGGAATCAGGATTCTTTTTTTCTTGAGGGCGGCGGCATAGATCTCCCGGGCGGTCTGTTCCGGGGTTTCCAGTTTTCCCAACGTCGACTGGGGATGATTGGTCACCCGCCCGTCACCGCCCAAGGCCCGGGTCTGCAGGTTCGTCCTGACGAAGGTGGGGCAGACCATCATGACATGCACCCCCTGGCCGCTGAGTTCAATCCGCAGGGTATCGAACAGGCCATGCAGGGCATACTTGCTGGCGCAGTACCCACTGCGGCCGAGAACCGGTGCAACACCGGCGATACTCGACATGACGATGATCATGCCCTGGTGTTCGATCAGGCTGGGGATCGCGGTGCGGGTGCAGTTCAGCGCCCCAAAGAAATTGACATCCATCACCTTGCGATAGGCGCCCACCTGCGTGTCGACAAAAGCATCACGCAGGGTAATGCCGGCATTGTTTACCAGTACATCGATTCCCCCAAACGCACTTTGCACTGCGCTGATGGCTGTTTCGCATTCCTCTTCCCTAGTCACATCGCAGGGCCGCCCGATGGCCGTCAACCCTTCTTGAGAGAATGCCCGCGCGGTCGCGGCAACACCGTCGGCATCCCGATCCAAAAGCCCCACCCGTGCCCCTTTCTTCGCAAATTCATAACCCAGGGCCATGCCTATGCCGCTGGCGCCCCCCGTGATCACAACGTGCTTGCCTTTAAATCCGATGCTTGGCATGGGCTTAATCCGTTACCGCTTGCGGCAGCGGTCGCCGGGTAAAAATGAAAGCCGCGATCAGACCGGCGATAATATGCCAGATGCCCCACCATCCGACCAGGATTGCCATCCCTCCCAGGCCGGCAAAAAAATTGAACACCAGCACCAAACCCAGGGCCGAATTCTGAATGCCGACCTCGATGGAGACCGCGCGGGCATCGGGCTCGTTTAGCTTAAAAGCCTTTGCGGACCAGTAGCCAATGTTCAGGGCCAGCGCATTGTGCAGGAATACGATGAAAATCACCAGGCCGATGACTTGAACAAAAATCTTCATATTGGCCGCCAACGCGCCCATAACAATGAGAATAAAAAACACGAGCGTAAAAATCTTGAACGGCTTGCGGACCTTGCCGGCCAATCCTGGAAAGACCCGCGACAGCACCATGCCGATGCTCAACGGGATTCCTAAAATGATAAAAACAGTGAAGAACACATCGAGCGGGCTCAAACTTACCGTTTTCAGAATTTCGGCGGTATCCGGATTGAGGCTTCCCCAGAGGGCCAGGTTTAAAGGCGTCATGATAATCGCCGCCAGTGTCGATATAGCGGTCATGCTAATGGAAATGGCACAATTGCCTTTGGCCAGATAGGTCATGAGATTGGACAAGTTGCCACCCGGGCAGGCCGCCACCAAAATCATGCCCAAGGCAATCGAAGGATGGGGTCTTACAATCATGGTCAGGAGAAACGTGAAAGCCGGCAACAGGACAAATTGGGCAACCAGGCCGATCACCGGCGCCTTGGGTGCTTTCAGCACCCGTTTGAAATCTTCCAGTTTCAGATCGATCGCCACGCCCAACATCATCAGCCCGATCGCAGCATTGATGACAAGCAGCCCCTGCTGGTTGAAATTGAGTCGAATCTGATCCACCGCGATTGGTTCCATTGATTCCTCCCCTATCCTCCCAGTTCATTACCTAAGATGAGCGGTTGAAAGCTGAAACGGTCGACCTGAAGCTTGATTTAATGTCCGCTTGGAAATTATAAATGGATCATAGTTAGTGTCCGTCAAGAAATTTTGATAGGCAATAGATGCAATTTAAAATTGGCTTTTGGTTCAAGGTCAAGGCGGGGCCATGTTTCAACCCCCGCCTTTGGCGGGGCAGGCCGCTGGTCCCGCCAAAAGCGGGATCGGGACTTGAAACTTGGGCCCAACGCCGAGACTTGTCCGCCTCTGGAGGATTGGACCAACAGACATTATTAAATTGCTTCTATTTACATTTTGCCTGTCCGCGCTGCGGCCCAAAGCCAATTCCCTGGCGGTTCCACATTGGCGTCCGGATCGACCTTCGCATGGATCACGGCCGGTTTACCCGAAGCCACGGCCCGTTCCAGGGCCGGCCCAATTTCGTCGGCCGTTTCGACAAATTCTCCGTGGCACCCCATGGCAACCCCTACTTGGTCATAGCGGACCGGGGCGTGATCGTGCCCGAACCAGGCCGCCTCGCGTCCGAACTGACGCTGCTGGGCGCTTTTCTCCATTCCGTAGGCGCCGTCCACGGCCACGATCATGATCACCGGCAGCGCATTGCGTACCGCGGTTTCCAGTTCCTGAATATTGAAGCCAAAAGCACTGTCGCCCGTCACACAGTAAACCGGACGGTCGGGGCACGCCAATTTGGCACCAATGGCATAGGGCAACCCGGTACCGAGATGGCCGTAGTTCATGGAATAAACAACCGAACGGGGTCTGCGGGGCTTGTGGTAATGAATGTCCCACAGGGTTGTGTTGCCACCGTCCATGACAAAGATGGCGTCATCACCAAAGAAATCGTTGCACACAGTCAAGATCTGACCGGTCAGCATCGGTTTACGGGTCATGTCGGCCACAGCCTCATCCAGCTCTTTTTGCCACTCATCCTGCACCAATCGCAACTCCGCCACCTTGGCGTGTTGAACTCGCTTGTCTGTCAGGTCTTTTACCGCCCTTAGAAGCTGGGCCATAATTTTTTTGGCATCGCCGACCAGTGGCAGGTCGACCGGACGATTGAGTCCGATATTGGTCGGTTCCGTATCGATCTGGATCAGGCGCTGCTTGTCCGGTTCACCGAACATGGGCGGCCGTCCCCACATGTTCAACTCACCCAACCGGGAGCCCACGGCCAACACCAGATCCGCCTGTCCATTGGCGGCAATACGTGACATACAGGTGGGGTGAAAGCAAAGTTCGTGGGTAGCGGGGATAATGCCCATGGCCCGTATCGTATGGGTAACCGGACAACCCAGGTGTTCGGCCAACTGACGAACCTCATCTCCGGCGCCGGCCCGCTCGGAACCATTGCCGCAGTGAATGTTGACCAGATCGGCGTCGACCAGCATTTGGGCCGCTTTCTGGATCAAAGCCGGATCGGCTGGTGGACCTTCCATCACCCGATACTTTTCAGGCGGCCAGATCGCAACACTGGTTTCTTCGCCCTTGCTGCTGATGATGTCTTCGGGAATTAAAATATGGGTCGGTCCCGGTCGGCCGCTCGTCGCGACCCGAAAGGCGTGCCGAACCATATCCGGAATACGATTCCAGTGATCCACCTTGCCGTTCCATTTGACCGCCGGTTTAAATACGTCGAGATGATGACTCACCTGCATACCGCCTTGCTGAAAATAGGAATCGGAAATTTCACTGCGGCGCGTGGTCGTGATGGCGATGACCGGACTGCCCTCAGCCTGGGCGCACATAATGCCGGCCACCAGATTGGCTGCCCCCGGCCCGGCGCAAGCCATGACCACTGCCGGTTGACCGGTCACGCGCGTATAGGCGTCACAGGCATGGGCGGCTGCGGCCTCGTGACGCGGCACAACCAATTGCATCCCCAGTTCGTCACCCAAACGTTCGATCGCCTCGATCACCATCATATAGGTACCATCCGTGATGGCATTTACATACCGCACCCCCTCGGCATGCAAACATCTCAACAACAATTCCCCACCCGTTATTTCCGCCATCTCTTCCTCCTATTCCTAACAAACTATAATTTAATGTGAATACTTCTTTATGCTGTTTCAAAATTTGAGAGCATTGAATTTGAAATCCCACTCGAGGCAGGTTGCGTTTACTATGTAAAATACTTCGACCCAGATCCAAGGACAAGGCACTCTGCAATACTAAAAAAGTGTAAATTTAGCGTGAGCGCGTGCCTCAGTACTAAGGGCAAGGCGTCCCGAAGATTGTAAAACGGAGCGTACTCAAGTACGTGAGTATTTAGAATCTCGGGACAACGCCGCCATTGGTGCTGAGGCGCGCGCTCACGCTAAATTTCGGTGGTTTGACCGCCTGTTATGTTAAGCGCCTGCCCCGTCATGTAACTGGATTCCTCAGATGCCAAAAACGCTACCAGGTTGGCAACCTCTTCGACCTTGCCCAGCCGGCCCAGCGGAATTTCTTTGCTTTTAATTTCCATGCGTTCTTCGGGCGTTGAATTTAAAAATTTGGCTTCCAGCTCAAAGCGCCACTGGGTAAAGTCGGTCATGATTACACCCGGACAGATGGCATTGACCCGAATGTTAGCACCGGCGAGTTCAATCGCCATAACTTTGGTCAGCATCAAAACCCCTGCTTTCGCAGCCGCGTAGGCCCCATTAAATAGCGGCGGCTTCTTGGCGGCCTGGGAAGCGGAATTGATAATACTGCCCCCGGTCTTCAACATGAGCGGGATGATTGCTTTAGAAACACGAAACACGCCGTTTAGATTGACATCCACGGTCCGCATCCAGGCATCATCATCATAGGTGTGCACCGCATTGGGCACACCAAAAACGGTTCCGGCATTGTTGCAGAGGATTTCGATGCTTGGGAATTTTTTTTGGACGGTTTCCGCCATTGCTCGAATCGAAGGGGTGTCTGTCACATCGAGCCCGACAGCCAGAGATTCAACCCCGTAGGTTTCCGACAAACGCTGGCCTAATTGTTTGAGAGTATCAGCATTACCGGTTGTCAATGGATTGCCATCGTCGGTTTGGATCAGATCGGCAATAATGATATTGGCACCACTTTGGGCCAGTTTGCAGGCGATCCCATAGCCGATCCCGTTTTCTTTTCCGGCCCCTGTGACCAGCGCAGTCTTCCCTTTCAGATCAGAATACACGGATTCCCCCTTGGCCGGCGTTAACATCCTGGAAAGATTTTGTAATGCTTCTTTTCGAACGTCGTTCGACAAATAAACACTACTTGATTACCGAACGTCAGTCAACAAGAATTTTCGAACTGTATCAAAACGTTACAGGAAATCAAGGCAGGAACAATCGAATTGGGATTTAATTGCAGCTGAGAGGCCAATTCCCGTGAATTAACACCTATTTTTTGAAAGGGTTTTAAATCCTCGGATCATGTTCGAGAGCCAGGCGTCCTGTGAAATTGAAAACGGAGCGTACACGTAAGTACGTGAGTATTTCAATTCACGGGACACCGCCGCTATCGGGCATTAGAGGAGGGTTTAAAACCGTTTCAGGGCCAGGCACAACCCATCATGTTCAGGCGAATGGAAAGGAAGAAAGGTAAAAAGGCTGACCGACCGCCAATCATTGGATGCTGCAATGGCGTGGTTAAAAGCGTCGGCGTCGATAAAGGCCACATTGTCGGCCACCAGCAAGCCGCCCGGCTTCAGTAAGCGATGGCAATGGGGCAGCACGCCCGCATAAAACTCCTTTCGCTAAAAAATCGATAGGCGAAAAGTTCGAAGGTGTTGCGTTTAGAGCTGCTTGCGAACCAGCGCAGCGCCGGCGGCGAGGCTTTTGAGCTTGCCCAGGGCGACGCCATAGGGCAACGGCGCCATACCACAGTTGGAGCTTGGCAAAAGCCTTTCTGCATCCACATAGGCCAGAGCGGACTGGATGGTGGCCGCCACTTCCTCGGGTGCTTCCACTTTATCCGGGGTGACGGTTACCGCCCCGACCATGACGGCCTTGTCCTTTAAAAGCCCCATCAGGGACGTCGGCACTTGCGAACCGGCGCACTCCAGGGAAACCTGATCGATGCGGCTTTTGTTTAAGGCCGGAAATATTTCTTCGTATTGCCGCCATTCACGGCCCAGGGTCTCTTTCCAGCGCAGGTTTTCATCGATCCCGTAGCCATAGCAGATGTGCACCGCCGTGGTGCACGTCAAACCTTCGATCGCCCGGTGCAAGGCCGCGATACCCCATTCCTTGACATCATTCATAAATACGTTGAAGGCGGGCTCGTCTAATTGGATCACATCGACACCGGCGGAGGCCAGTTCCCGGACTTCTGTATTGAGGATATCGGCAAATGCCATGGCCATATCCGGCCGGCTCTTGTAATGAACATCCGCAATCGTATCGCAAATCGTCATGGGACCGGGTAAAGTGAATTTCAGCAGATGGTCGGTTTGGGCCCGCGTGAAGCGCACTTCTTCCAAATGCACGGGGTTGGGCCTCGAAACGGGGCCGGTCACGGTCGGCACATCCACCGTGTAACGATTGTCCCGAATCCCCATGGGCGTTTTCTTTTCCCAGTCGATCCCTGCAATGTGCTCCAAAAAGCCGTGCACAAAGTGTATCCGAAACTGTTCACCATTGGTGACAATGTCGATCCCGGCTGCATCCTGGTGTTGCAGCCATTCGCCAACGGCTTTCTCCTGGGCCTGCTTTAGCTCTTCCGCTGGTACGCGCCAGGCCGGCCAGAGTTTCTCGGGTTCGGCCAGCCATTCCGGCTTGGGCAGGCTACCGGTCGTGGTGGTTTGCAGCATGACAATCCTTTCCGGCTGGATCGCGAAGGTCCAACCCTTCTGCATTGCATTTTATCAAAGCTTAGATACCCTTACCCACTTTAACGGGCTTTGATCTCCCCGCGTAGAATTTGCTTCAAGCCTTTCAAGGTCCCCTTCCAAGCGGTATCTTCGCCCGCCATCAAGGCGACGATCACATCATCTTCCACGCTCACTTCCAATACCAACTCTTCGCCATCGATCTGGAAAACCGCTTCAGCCCATCTTTCCGCTGGCATTCCGGTTGTTTCGCAGTCATAATCGGTCCGCAGCTCCCCGGTCATTCGTATCTCGCTCATAAGATGTTTTCCTTGTCTAAATTCAGTCGGCACGACTGAATTTGTTTTCTTTCTTTTCAACTCGGTTTTGTTGAATAAGAATTTCGAGGTTTTTAGTAATCATCTGTTCTTCGAAAATATTTTGAACAATCCTGTCCGGTGCCTTGTTGCGGTAAAACGGCGATGCCGTGACCATTTCACTCAATGAACGGGGTGTTTCACAAAGATCCAGGACCACCTGTTCATGCCGGCCAAAAATGTTCAAATACGACCGAAAAAGGTCGCTGGCGTCGCCTTCAAAAGCCGGCTTGTGGGAAGAACATACCCGCTGATGCGGGAAGGCCATCACCTTGCGGATACTTTGTTTGAACATTTCAATATCGCATTCCGGGTTTCCGTACCATGGTCCGAAACCCGTAAAATCGATATCCGTGGTTAGCAGGGTGCCGGATTTGGTTTCCAAAAAGCAGTAGTGGTCGTCCAAGTGGCCGGGGGCATGAATGGCCTGCAATTTCACCCCGGCGACCTCGAAAACATCACCATCGCCATAGTGTCCCACCGGCAGCCGCAGTGGCTGGACACCCAGCTCACGACCGATGCGCTGGGCCCAGTGTTCGGCCTTGGCAACCGTGTCGGTGAAACGTAGGCCCAACTGATATATGTCGGCAATGGAAGCGGGTGTTTCCCTGGGCAAAAACAGGTGACGATCCTTCAATACATGCCAGGCCAGGATGTGATCCGGGTGGGAGTGGCTGATGATCAGAATATCGATCCGTCTTATCCGATCAAGGGCCCGCAATCGTTCAACCCCGATCCCGGCATCGATCAAAACCGTTTCTGGGCCGTCGATCAAAAATCCATTACAATAAGGAAAACGTGACTGCCCCGGCGCCGTAGCCAGGTAAATGTTGCCTGTCAGCGGCACCAGCCATCCCTTTGAAATTAAGTCTTTTAAAGATCCTGAAACCATTTTCCAGCAGCCATCCTCAATTGAAAATTCAGCCTTGCGGCAGGTTTGGAAGTTTCATCGGCGCAATCAAAAACGCCTGGTTGCGATTTTCCCGGTGCTGCGCCTGCTCCAAAGACGGCAGACCCAGGTGACATGATCGGATCGGTGTAACGATATCAAATATATTTCCCTTAAGCAAACCTGTCCAGGCATATAGAAAACAGTTGCATTTACTTGGTTTTATGTAAATATAGGCATTGGTAATAATACCTTCCGGCACCTTAATTCACCAGGATAAAGTTGATCTGATGAACACCCGAACCGCCAAACCCTTCAAAGAAAAAGATCTGGCTTCGCGAACCCGTACATTCGGGATTGCGGCCTGGGTTTTCCCTTTTCTGGCATTGATCGGGCTGATTGGCGGTTATCTTTATTACGGCACCATCGGAGCGGTGCTGGGAATCATCCTAGCGTTGGGTGTCAGTGTTCTGGTTGCGCTTGGCACCATGACGGCAACTGGATCGATCGGTGGTTCGGCTGTCGATATGCTTTATGGCAGACGCCGAGGGCTATGGAGTCTAAGAGAGCAGCTTGAAGGTCCCCTGCGCCAAGCCCGCACCGAGTTCGAAGCCGAGATGTTCGAGCAAGCGCTCAAGGTCGTCAATCATGTCATTACCAAGGACCCCCAATTCCCGGAGGCCCTGGTGTTGAAAGGTCAAATCCTGTGGGAAGGTTTTCAAAACGCTCAAACGGCCAAGCCCTATCTGCTCCGCGCCATGGGCCTGGTACCCGATGAGGCGAACGCGACTCACCTTCAGGCGGCCGGCCTGCTCAACGACATCAAAATATATGACGGTCCCACCACGCACCTGCCGGCCAGTGAAGGACAAGAACAAATCGCGGCCCTTCGCCGGGAGCCGCCGGATAAAAGCATCACCACCGCAATGGGTCAAAAAGCCCGCCGACAGATCTCCAGAACAGGCACTGATCGGTTTTTGCTCTATGGTATCATTCTCTGGGGACTCCTGATGGCCGGACTGCTGTGGCGTGCCAACACCCTTATTGAAGATCTTGACCGGGCCACCCGTAAGGCCAAAAGCGAAGCAACCCAACTGCAGGAAACGGTCCAAGACCAACACGACACCGCGACAGATTTTGCAGAAACCCTCGATGAAATAACTAAAAAACTAAACCCAAACTGAGCGATTTTCAAATTTACCGCAGGTACAAGGAAAAAGTCGTTTCGCTATAGTTCACTATGCGAAAAGACTTTTGACGCCGTAGGTGTGGTGAAGTTGGAAATCGCTCAAAAAAATGGGCGGCCCGGAGGCAAGGGGCCGCCCAACAAAGGAATGGAGGATAGTAAGGCGAATAACCGGTAGTTATATCCGCTGGAACAAAGTAGCATATCACAATGTGGCATGTCAAGCTTTTATTTGGATCGGCCTGCAAAAGATACCTCTCACAGGATGGTCGTCCCCCAACACCCCCCTTGTAAACCGCTAAATTGTCGTTACCTTCATTAAAGCTATCAAAGAAAGCTATCAAAGTAGGTTACGCGATGGCAAAGGAGGTTCACCATGTATAATAAAGCTGAGCTTTGTGACAAACTACATGAAATTTATCCGGAAATCGGAGAATGTGATATCGGTTTGGATGTCCATTGGGATGACAAAAAACAAGCCTGGGCTGTTGATTTTACCAAAAAGGGGCAGACAATCAGGCATTATCTCGAAAAAAAAGACGCCGACCTATGTCTGGACCGCGCACAATGTGTCAACCTTGGCATTGAATTCGGTCAGTTTCTATAAAAAAGGCGGCCAAAAGACCGCCTTTTTGATTTAGCTTATAGGCTCTATTCCTTTTGTTTGACCAGCGGTGGTGCCATGTCTGGCCTGGGCTGCATACGAACGGACTCGCCCCGTTTTTCCGGCCGGGCTTTTACCAGTTCCACCTGCACGGCTGCAACGGCTGCTTGATCAATCTTGATCTCTGCCTGGGCTTTGAGCGTTTCGATAAATTCTTTGCGTGCTGTGTCCACGCCTTCACGCTGGATACGCCGTTTGATTTGATTCTTGACCGACTCCAGGGGCCGGTGCAGGGCGGCGCGTTTGCCCACGAGCATGATCACGTGAAACCCTTCGGGGGTTACGATGATCTGCTCGGCCATGTTCCCGACCCGCTCCAGCTTAAATGCGGCCTCGGCCAACTGCTTGTCGATCCCCAACGGCTGCCCTTCGGCATCGAAAAAGCCGGTGGCTCCCTTGCCGTACAGCTTGTGCGGGGAAGAGTATTGACGGACCAGACGGCCAAAACCAGCCCGCTGCCCCTTCAATGCCACGGCTTGGGCCAGAACCTCTTCGGCCTTTTTCCGCAGATCCGCTTTTTGGGCGTCCGTGGCGCCCTCCGGCAGGGCGATGAAAATATCGGCAATGCGCGACTGGGCCGGCCGGTTGAATTCGGCGGCGTGCTGGTCATAATAGGCCTGCAACGCTTCATCTGTCACTTCCCGGTTCCACTGTTTGCGGTTGATCTGTTCGTCCATCAGCTTCTGGGTCAGCATGGTTCGGTAGCGCCGACGCACATCCGGGTGCTGGTCGATTTTAAGGCGCAGCGCCTCCTGGAACAGCACCTCTTCCAGGATAATTTCATCGAGCCGTATTTGCAGTTCCTCTCCCGACATCTGGCGCTGATAAGACCGTGGCCGCGTCGCCAGGAACGCCTTGAGGTCGTCGGCACTGACCGTGTTGCTACCCACATGCGCCACGACCGCTGATGTTGAGGACTCTTTGGCAGGCGGTGCTTGAGCGGCCTTGTCTTTTTGTGAACAGCCCAAGGCCAGAATGAAAATTAACAGTGTTAAGAGTACCGGGAAAAACAACCGCGCTTTTTGAATGGGCAATAATTGCATGGTCTTTTACTCCCTCATTTTTAGGGACCTTCTACGTTATGGATTTGTCAAAGAATATCGAAGTGAAGGAACCCTTAAAGTAACTGAAGTTTGGGTTTAAATGTTATCGCAAAATACATGCCTTGGCAACCTGCGTGCAATATGCGAAGCTGTCATGGTTGTTTCAACCTTGACAGGGGCATCCACCGTTTTAATATATCATCAAGACCGCTGGACATCTGGAAACACCCTTTAGGAGGAATACTATGATGCGAACCCGCTTTTTCATGATTGCCTTGGTCGCCGCGCTGGTGCTGAGTGGTTGCGCGACACCCAAGATCAAATTCTTTACCGACACAACCTTTCCGTTGCAGGAATACACCCTTCAGGGCAAGGCCCAGGAGAAAATCCTTTTGATCAACATTCACGGCATTATCACGACCAAACCGAATGAAAGGCTTTTGCGCACCTTCCCGAGCATGGTGGAAGAGATTGTCTCCCAGCTGCGACTCGCCGAAAAGGACCCTGATATCAAGGCCGTGCTTTTGAAAATCGAATCACCGGGCGGGTCGTCGACGGCCAGCGATATCCTGTACCACGAAATTATGGCCTACAAGAAAAAGACCAACGTGAAAATAACGGCCATTATGATGGGTGTGGCCGCTTCGGGGGGTTATTACGTTTCCCTGCCCGCGGACTATCTTCTGGCCCATCCGACCACCATCACCGGCTCAATCGGTGTGATCCTGATCCAACCCAAGGTCGTTGGTCTGATGGAAAAAGTCGGCCTGCAAGTCGAAACCAACACATCCGGCACCAACAAGGACATGGGCTCCCCCTTTCGCCCCAGTACGACCGCCGAAAAGGAAATCTTTCAAGGGATTACCGACGGGCTGGGGCAGCGCTTTCTGGATCTCGTCACCCAACACCGTGACCTCCAACCGAACGCACTGGAAACCGCTGCGACCGCCCGCGTCTACCTGGCCGAAGAAGCCAAGCAACTGGGGCTGATCGATGCGGTCGGCTACCTGGACGATGCCATCAATCAGACCCAAAAAATGGCAGGCCTTTCTAAAGACGCCCGAATCGTTACCTATCGGCGGTCCGTCTATCCTGACGACACCCTGTACAATACCGCAACCACGCAGTATGAGGGCAACGGCAAAGCCCTTTTCAATCTGGGGTTACCTGAGGCTCTGACCTCTTTGCCGACGGGGTTTTACTATCTTTGGGCACCCGGCCTGTGAAGCCGGCTCAAAAATGTCTTTTGACCCAATCTCGGCGTTAGGCGGCAGGATTTAATTCCTCAAAATAGCGTCGCTATTCCTCCGGGTTAAATCTGCCGCCCGCCTTGACCTTGGGCCAAAATCCTATTTTTGAGACGGCTTCAAGATTGCGTAAAGTTCTCAAATACAAATACCCGATCGGAAAAACGATCGGGTATTTGTATTTGTTTGAATAAAGTGAATCAGGCTGGTGGTTTCTGTTTGGCTCTCTCCCAGTCTTCGATTTCGACCCCTTCTTCGACGTCTTCCCAGCCGGTAATCATGGCCTTGGTGTGCGTCAAAATGCTGTGCCCGGTCGTGGTCATATAGACATGCACGATAATAAACGAGAAGATGGCGAAAGCGCCGGCCATGTGGATCCAAGCCATCACTTGCAGGGAAAGGCCTGGAATACCCCAGTCGGTCCAGGAGTTGTATCCCCAGTAGAGAAAACCTGTAGCCATCTGGATCGGCAGAAGGATCGCCGCCAGGTTCAGATAGACCAAACGCTGGAGGGGATTGTGCTTGGCCTCTTTGCGTTTGGGAACCGGATGGGACTCGCCCCGAAAGATGCCGTAAGCATAGTAGCGGATAACCTCCAACATTTTCCGGGTTGTGGGAATGTACTGCTTCCATTCTCCGGTCGTGAATACCCAGAAAACAAAGAACGCGAATGCAATCAGCCAGGCGATACCTGTAAAGTTGTGGACTTCCACGGCCGTGTGAAACCCCAACCAACGGTAGACCCCATGGATTTCCAATCCGGTTATGAGCAGAACCAGGATCAGGGCCATCTGAAGCCAGTGCCAGAAACGTTCATAACGGGTATACAAATATGTGGTTACTATCTTTTTCATGGATTATTCTTTTCCTCGACTTCTTCCGTTGGTGAAAACCCTGCCAAAGCCATGAATGACTACGCCGGCCAATGATCCCAGGACGATGAGCCAGCCCACGGTGTCGATTATACCGGCACCGTCACGGCCCGGCATGTAAAATCCGGCCAAGTTAGCCAAGCGGCTATCCCTTCTGACATGACACTGGGAACAGGGCACGACATTATCCTTGGGTGCCACCATATGTGTAATGGGAAACACATAGCTGGTTTCCACGAAGTCATATTCGCCTGAATACTTGAGACCCGCGTAGTCCATGCCAAATTCGATGGCCTTGTTCCAGTCGTACTTTTTCCAGTAAGCGGTCTTATCGTCTTTCCCTTTAGGAAACAGTTGTGGAATCACCATGTTTTTATTGATTTTGTCATAAGGCTGTTTGCCGATATGGACTTTAAACGGAAAAATGCGGGAATTGGGATCATTTTTTTTGCCCAGCGGTCGGTTGAGCCGTACGGTTTTGCTGGGGTCGATGGTATCCTTGACCGTCAGGTGCTCCATAGCGCCGTTATACCAGAAGTACGCCGGCTTAACATTTTTTTCCCAGACGAAATTGCCCTTTTTGGTATCGTAAATCGGTTTGCCGAGATCACCTTTCGTGGTGATTGGCTTGCCATCTTTCTTTTTCCCGGCCGTGGACCAGTCCCAGGACATTTTGGTTGGGTTTACCCGGGCGAACGCCGGAATGTGACAGCTCTGGCAGGCCACTTTATCCGTGTGATCATTCATCTTGTCGTTCGCTTGGTGCGGCTGGTCCGTGTGGCAGGATTCACACGTGATTTTGTGCGCCAGGTCGTCTTGCACAAGACTTTTACGGTGTTCCGAAGCCGGTGTGGTGTAGACCCGACCGGCGATGTTGTGCAGGGTGGTCGAGTGGCAGCGCGTACAGTCGAAATTCTGGCCGTCGGACCCCATATGGACATCAAGTTGCTTGTTGGGCTTGAAAAGCGAAGAATCCAGATCTCCGTGTTTGACACCATCTCCCCCACCGCCAAAGAAGTGGCAGGTTCCACAATTTTTGCGTGCCGGCCTGGAAACGCTCTGGGCCACCTTGTTCCATTCCGGTGGTAAATATTCTTTCTTGTTTCCCTTAAAAACCGTGGGTTCCTTGACCGGATTGCCGGCCCCGGCCGGGAACTTTTTATAGGTGCCGGTTTGCTCGTGGCAGACCAGACAGTCCACTTTGGTTTGGTCCGTAAAATCGAAATTTTTGTCTTTCCACCCATAGCCTGCGTGACACGATGTGCAACGAGCCTCGTTGCTTTGAACGTTCACTCAGAAATTGTTGACGGACAGACCGCCTTTGCCCAGCTTGGCGCTCGCTTCCGTGGATGGGTCCATCCAGGTCCAATGGATCGTCTGGTGGAATTGGAGGGCTGCCTGGTTGTGACAGGACAGGCAGGCTTTGGTGACTTCCGGCCCTGATTTGAAATCCTGTTTGAGAATTTCGTGCTGCGAATGGTCAGAAGTGATCCACAGCTTTTTTTCCTTGGTGGCCTGCTGGGCCATTTTTCTTCCCGGGGCGATGTCTTCTTCCGCATTGGCAGCCATAAGAGATGCGGGTGCCATGATGCCTGCAGTGAAAAGCAGGACCAGGGCCCAACGGCACAACTCGGCAGGAAGGCCGACACGGCGAACCGGATTCAATTTGTACCGTCTAAAACAACCCATAGATTCCCCTCCCAATGTATATCATTTCCTCTTAAATTAGAGACTTTGGCGAGACCTCCATCTTATCTTTTTACTAATACGATTCATAGAGCACTGCAATAGTTTTTAATTTTCCTTGATCTCTTCCGAAATTTTAACAACAGCGTCCATGGCGGACTTCAATATCGATCGTTTTGAGCTGCCGCTCTTGCATGACGACGCTCCCGTTGATCAGGACCGTGGCCACATCACTACCGCGCACGGCATATACCAGATGCGAGGCCGGATGGTACATGGGAGTCAGGTGCGGCTTGTTGGTGTCGATCACGATGATGTCGGCTTGTTTACCGGGCTCCAGAGAACCGATCCGGTCGGCCAGACCGAGGGCCCGGGCACCTTCGATGGTGGCCATGCGGAGAACTGTTTCAGCAGCCATGACGGTCGGATCGAGGGTGTGCACCTTGTGAAGTTTGGCAACGGTATCCATCTCCAAAAAAAGGTCGAGGTTGTTGTTGCTTGCACACCCATCCGTTCCCAGGCCCACACAGATCCCTGCATCGATCAGCTGCGGCACCGGTGCGATCCCTGAAGCCAGCTTCATGTTGCTTTCCGGATTGTGCGACACTTTGACATCAAACGCCTTCAGCAATTCCAGGTCCCCATCGTGTAGCGCCACACAATGGCAGGCCAGCACATTGGGGAACAGAACACCCAGGTCGGCCAGGTGTGCGACGGGTGTCTTACCATTCTGCACAATACTCTTTTGGACTTCAGCCTCGGTTTCGGCCACGTGGATGACCAGAGGCATGTCGTATTGGCGGGCAAGATCATGAGCGGTCTTCAAAAGTTCCGGGGCACAGAGGTAGGGTGAATGGGGTTCGACTGCAATGGTAATCAAAGGGTCGTCCTGCCACTTGTGAACCAGCGCTTGTGTGTAGGCAAAACCTTTTTCAATGGGGCCGTAATTGGGTGAAGGGAAATCGTACAGTACTTCTCCGACCACGGCCCGCACCCCGGCCTGGCGCGCAGCCTCGGCCACGGCGCCTTCAAACAGGTACATGTCACAAAAACAGGTTGTACCTGACAAAATCATCTCGGCACACGCCAACAGGCTCCCGGCATAAACCTTTTGATAATCGAGTTTGGCTTCGGCCGGAAAAATGTGATCGTTCAACCAAGTTGCGAGTGGCAGGTCGTCGGCCAGTCCTCGAAAACAGGTCATGGCCGCATGGGTGTGCGTATTCACAAGGCCGGGCATGATGATACCGCCACCAGCATCGATGACACGCGTCTCCGGTCCAGGGACAAATTCATTCGCCTTACCTACCCCGACGATCTTGTCCCCGGCAACGGCCACGGCTCCATTTAAAACCTGGGTGCCATCCGCATCCATAGTCAGAACCGTTCCATTGGTAAGGAGGGTGTCAATTGTGGGCATATATTATTCTCTCCTCAGTAATAATCCTCCAGCCTAGCTGAAGGCATCAGGAAGCCCCCTTGAAGGGGGGCGGACAGCTTAAACGGTTTTGACCTTCCCCATTGGGACGCGCCGAGCATCACAGAAGCGGGTGAGCAAGGCGCTGTGAATGTTTGAGCGCCAGCGAGTTTCACAGCGCCTTGTAATGACCAACCTCGCAACAAAACCCCTCAATTTCAACTTTGCGCCACAACCCGATCGATCAGGGTGTTCAATTTCGGCGCGGCGGCTTGGGCGACAGCGATAATCTCATCGATCGCAGCAGGCACAGGCTGCTCAGGGTCGTGGACATTGGTGATGGTCGATAAACCGAGTACCTGCATGTTGGTGTGCACAGCTGCAATGACCTCCTGCACCGTCGAAAACCCAACGGCATCGGCACCGGCCACACGCAGATAACGGACTTCCGCCGGCGTTTCCAGCACAGGCCCCTTTAATCCAACATAAACACCGGTTTGGGTTCGGATCCCGGCTTCCAAGCCGGCCGCCAGGGCCAGGTTAGCGAGCCCGCGATCATAAGCAGCACTCATATCCGGGAAGCGTGGCCCCCAGGCCTGTTCGTTGGGGCCGCTCAGGGGGTTGCTACCGGTTAGATTGATATGGTCCTTGATGATCATGATATCGCCCGTTTCATAGGCTGGATTCAAGCCTCCGGCGGCATTGGAAACGATCAACATTTTTACGCCAAGTTCCTGCAACACCCGGATCGGAAACGCTACCTCGGCGGGCGTGTACCCCTCGTACAGGTGAAAACGACCCTGCAACACGACCGCTGGCCGGTCCTGGATCCGTCCGATCAGAAGCTTACCCGGGTGGCTGGTAACTGTCGAAACAGGAAAATGGGGGAGGGTCTCATAGGCCAATGAAACGTGTAAATCAATCGATGCCGCGCAATCGCCCAGCCCGGTGCCGGTCAAAATTCCGACTACCGGCGCACCTTGCAAATGGGGTTTTAAAAACGAGGCGCTCTCTAGAGCTTGCTGTCTGGTCGGCTGCATTATGTTCCTCCGCTATTCTCAACTTCAACGTTGTAACTTTCTGGAATCACACAAATTGATTGATATACGGGCAAATGGCCTGCCTGGATCATAGAACGCGTCTGTGGATTTCAGATGCAAGGCGTTAAGGGCGACGCCGCTGTGTGCCCTGCCGCAAACCTTTCTTAACGCCGCAGCTGGAAGCCCAAGCCGCTTTCAAGATTCAGGTGATAGCATGATGTCAATTTAATGTCTATCCCCCGGCCATTCCAGGCGCGCTTGCGATCGAAACGTTTTCCCGCTATAATCAGTGCCTACCTACGAATGGTTTTTTTGCATGAATCGTGCCGCAAGGCTCACTTCGTGCCGACGTTGGCTGTCATGATTTGAACGCACCCAAAAGCGCTCATTCGTAGATGGACACTATCTATTACAAAAAGGGTGAGGATGGCCTGAACTTTAAACCTTACGGAATAAAATTGTGATGCGCTTCAATCCAATCATACGTTGTGCCAATCTATTGGTGATGCTGGCCTTTGTTTGCGGATGCTCGCCGACAGATGTGGTGCGGGTCGGCCAGATTGCTATGACCGGGGATGTCGCCTCTGCCGAAGGCCTGGCCCGTGACAAGGCCATCCGCTATGCCGCCAACCCCAAAGCCTTAGATCGTGATATTAAGCGCTTTAAAAAGAATTTCGCAAAACTGCTGGCCCTTTTTAAAAAATCGGTCGAAAAGGAGTGGGGTGATGAGGAGGTTAAAATCCCCCGGCCCAAAGAATATGTTAAGTATACCCAAAATTATCTATCCCGGGCATCAGTCGATTTCGATCAGGGTCTGGTGGTTGTCGAAACCGTGGATCAAACCAAACCCGTGCCGAGCCTCAAAAACGCCATTGTCACCACGCTCCTGACCCCGGACGATCCCCGTGCGGTCGATCTTTACTCTGCCAAAACCGTGGCCTTAGGCCCAACGCCTTTCCTCTATCAGGAAGTCCTGGATCACGATGGCAAGGCCATCCGCTGGGGCTGGCGGGCGGAACGTTACGCCGATCACCTGATCGAAAAGGACCTGAACCAGCGCACCATTAAGCGTGATGACAGCCGCAAGACCGTGCATTATGTCACCTTCCCGATGATAAGCGACAACCTTGAAACCAGGGCACGGAAATACCAACCGCATGTCGAGCGCTATGCACAGACCTACAAGGTCAGTAAAAACCTGATTTACGCCATTATGAAAACCGAAAGTAACTTCAATCCCTTTGCTGTCAGCAGTGCGCCGGCTTTTGGACTGATGCAGATCGTACCGACGAGCGCCGGCCGTGATGTAAACCGTTACCTTAATAAGAGCGGCCTTCCGAGTAAAAAATTACTGTTCCAACCGGCCGATAATATCCAGTACGGAACCGTTTTTTTGCATTTGCTGGATCAGAAGTATCTCAACGCGATCCTTAATCCGACCTCACGCCATTACTGTGTCATCGCGGCCTATAATACCGGTGCCGGAAATGTTTTGCGGACTTTCGATCGTAGCCGTGAAAAAGCACCGGACCGCATCAATCGTCTCAGCCCCCATGATGTCTACGAAACCTTGAAGGCCAAACTGCCTTACAAGGAAACGCGCCGTTATCTGACCAAAGTGGTCGGTGCCCAAAAGCAGTTCGTCAATTTTTGAGATGATTTCTAATTTGAAATGAGCGATCGCCGATCTCACCGCATCTAACGCGTGGAGGAATTTCACTGAAAGCTGCACGATAGGATTTATGGAGGGCGATAATCCGAGTGTTGCGGCGGCTTAAGATGCAACAGGGGGCGTAAGCCCGAATGTTGCGTAATTCCGAGGAGTTTATTTACAAGGCCAGAGGGGGTGAAGCTGTAGCCTGGCTACCGCGAATCCCCCGATAACGCCGTAAATAAGTGTCTCGGCCGGCCCAATATCCTGATTAGGTGCGCATACTGGTCGCTTCGTGATAGTACTGCTTGTCTTCCGCGAAACGCAATCCATCTTCAAAACTGATCAGTTCCCTTTTGTACAGATTGACCAGCGAAACATCCAAGGATGAAAAGTCTTCCGATCCGGTTTGCATCTGGGTTCTAATATGATGGGTTTTCTGTTCTCGAATACGGTTCTTGATCCGATGGCTGTTGACCAGTTTTTCAATCGCCAAGATCCGACCGGCGCCATTTTTGCGCGGGATGAGTCTTTGCGATAGACTGAGAATCAGTGAGTCGGCCAACATCACCCGGATCAGGGCCTGCTTGTGAGGCTCGAACATGGTGACAACAGACTCGATCACAGAGGTCGAATTGTTGGCGTGAAGCGTACTTAATACCAAATGGCCGGTGTTGGCCGCCTTGAGGGCGATCTCGAAACTTTCCTTATCACGCATCTCCCCCACAATAATGACATCGGGTGATTGTCGAAATACATGCCGCATCCCTTCATAGAAGGATTCGGTGTCGCGACCGACTTCGCGTTGGTTGATATTGCTTAATTTATGGACATGCAGGTATTCGACCGGATCTTCAAGCGAGACAATGTTGCACCGGCGGTTGCGGTTGATCGTATCCACCAGAGCGCCCATGGTGGTCGATTTTCCGTGCCCGGCCGGTCCGGAAATCATAATCAGCCCTTGATGTTTAAGGGCATATTCGGAAAGCCAATCCGGCAGATTCAAATCTTTAAAAGAGGGGATGTTGTCCGGCAAAGCACGGATGGAGATCGAAACCGAACTGCGCTGACGGTAGATGCTAATCCGGAAACGACCGATCTCTGGGTATGTTACGGCCAGATCGTAATCGTTTTTATCTCCAAAAACACGCCATTCTCTATCGGAGAGGAGTTCGCGAGCATAATTCTCACAATCAACCGGCGTCAAGGGGGCCATTACCAAGCGCGTCATCTCATTACTGATTTTCAAAGAAGGCGGCACACCCGCGGTCAACAACATGTCATCAGCTTTCGCTGCGACCATCTGTTTCAGGAGCGTAAACAGGTTCCGCGACTCCGTCATTTTCTTTTGCTCGGCCCGGGCCACCTGGGCCACCCGTTTACCACTCAAACCGCTCGATGCTTTCTGGAAGAGGCTTTTCTTGGCCGCATCCATCATAAAAGACGGGACCACGACCGGTTTGATTTTTTTGCCGAGTAAAAACCCCATTTCACTGATGGCTTCGAAGTCATGGGGATTTACCATGGCGACCGTCACGACGTGTTCGTTTGCTGCGACCGGCAAAACTTTCAGGGTGTTGATCTTATCAATCGGGATAAGCCCCACGATACGCTGGTCAATGTTGTATTTATAGAGGTTCAGGCTCGGAACCCCGGTTTGCTTGCTCAAAAATCTCAAGAGCTGTTCATTGGAAAGATACCCCATTTCGATCAAGATGGAACCGATATGACCGCCGACTTGCGACTGCCGCTTGAGGGCCTGCTGCAACTGACTCTGCGTAACGATACCCTGGGCCACCATGAGGTTGCCGATCCGTTTCTTTTTTTTGGTCTCCAATTGCGTGTTGCTCGCAGATTTGGCCGTCATCTTCGTTCTCCCGCAATGGTTCGGTCCGAAAAAATAGAAACTGTCTCAAAAAAGATCTATGGGCGCAATATCTGCGTTAGTCCCGGTTTCAAATCTCATTTTGAGAAGGCTTCTAATCAATGAATATATAATAAATTCAAACTAATTATAGAGGAAGGCCTATATGTTTGTCAAAGTAAATCATTTTTCGGCCCCTCGTGCACGCCCTTCATGCTAAGCTTCATATTTTCTTGACAAAATAGCGTTTAACTGAAAAAAATAGAACCATTCGACTCACCACCCGCCTTTGAACGTGTGTTTATACAGGGCAGGGACAGGCAATCGGTTGGAGCCTTTTAAGTGAAACTTGCAGAAAGGATAAAAAAATGGCTCTCGTGGATATGATCGGTGATTTTCCCATGCTAAAAGACTTTTCGGCGAAAGAAAAAAAGCTGTTCGGCGAAATGGATCATTCAGCCCTGGCCTACAACAAGGGCGATGTTATTATCAAAGAAGGGGACAGCTTTGCGTCTCTGTACCTGCTGATCCGGGGAAGCGTCGTCGTTACCAAATCGGGTTTCGACAATCCCGTTGCCCACCTTAAGGAGGGCACAATCTTCGGGGAAATTTCCTTTTTAACCAAACGGCCGCGCCAAAGCAGTGTTGTCGCCAAAGATAATGTCCTCGTTTTAAAAATGGATGAGAAATTTCTGTCCAAAGTCTCCCCGGAGATCAGGGACAAGATCAAAAACTATCTCATCGAAATCCTTGCCAATCGCCTCGACACCATGAATAAGGCGCTGGTTAAAATATCGCACTTCGCCCGTGGCTCGACACTGGGCTGAGGAAAAACAAAATGGATTTTAAAAAACATCTGGAAATAGCCTGGAATTTAACCCTACGCTTCATTACCCCGCTGGTCTTCATGACACTGCTGATGCTCATGGTCAGCTTTTTGACCCTGGGGATTCTGGCACCAGTCACCATGGCCGGTTACATGCACGCGATCTTGCTGATGGTGAGAGAGGGGCGCGAACCCAGATTGCAGGATATATTTTCACAGATGCACCTTTTCCTGCCTCTGCTCGGTTTCGGGCTGGTTGTTTTTTTGGCTGTTGCAATCGGTTTAATGCTGCTGGTCATACCCGGGGTGCTCATTATCCTGGCGGTAACCTTCGGGTGTTTGTACATGCTACCGCTGATGACCGATAAAGGCCTCGGGTTGTTCGATGCCATTAAGGAAAGCTGGGCCCTGGCAACAACCGGTGAGATATTGGATCATTGCGTGGTCGTCATCCTGTATGTCGGGATAACCGCCATCGGCAGCTCGGTATTCATTGGGGCCCTTTTTACCCAGCCGCTGGCAACCATTTTTCTGATGTCGGTTTATAAAGATCGGGTTGCGGCTGAAATAGAAACGGTCTCAAAATAAATATTTTAAGACCGCTTCTAATCCGTATCATACTCCCACTCGATCTCTTGCCTCTCCTCCTCAGTCAACATATCCAATTCCACCAGGAGATCGCCGATACCGTTTTCACGTAGCGCATCAATCGCCATAATGGTTTCCGGCCTTTTATTTTCAATGCTGTAGAAGGTGTAATGCAGGTTGGGTTCGGCCTTTTTCATCAATTTAACCGTCATTCCACCGCAATGAATAAAATGATAGGCCAACAAAAAATACAAGCCGGCCGCAAGGATGGCATACAAAACATATTTCTTGATCTTTTCCCGCATGGTGGCTGCCCCTTGAGATGCAACATCAGAAGCGATCTAAAATTTGAAATGGCTTCCAATCATATTGTTTAACGATTTTATTACGCCAGCAATGCGTTTCTTGCAAGCAAAAAGAAAGGGCAGACTGCATGCAGTCTGCCCCCCCTAACCCTGAAATCGCTTTTTTTTCAAGGTCCTGTCGGTTCGGTTGGGCCTGCACCCGCTTGGGATGTGGAATCGCCCGAACCTGTCTTGTTTCCATATGCACCCGCCTGCGGGCCACATATGCCGGACCGAGCTTTCCCGTATCAATCGGTCCGTGTAAAAAGTTAACGTAATATTATGGCCCCGCCCGGGCGGGGCTCCGTTAAGGCATTCAATAATGCGGCTTAAACAGCCGCATGTTTGCGGTGTTTAAAGTTCCAGCTGTCGTTCAATGCGCCCATCGTGAAGCACATACTTTAAAAACTTTCTTTCCGCTTGATGATAATCTTTCTCAGAATAAAAATTTAGATTTTCGGGAATCCGAAATATTTTTTTGTATTTATTTAGGATTCTGGTAACACCGGGCTGTTCGTTGACATTTTTTTTCATGACGCCCTCGGGTCTTTATCTAGGTTTTTATTCCATATCCTCCTGACAATCGGCCAACGGTCTGCGGGCTTTGGGTTAATCGGATTGAGCCGTTCAAAACGGTTCTGGTCAATTGATAAAGCAAGGTTCGTACCAGATTGCCTTCTTAAAACGTATTTCAATCAATTCCGGATAGTTAGACCATTTACCTTGCAAAGCGCGCTAGCCAGTTTATGAAAAACGCTATCCAATATTTGGGTATTTTTTTTCCTATTCTGTAGTAAAATACCCCCCGTAAAGCGGAACCGTTTTGAGTCATCCTGTGACATCAGGGTTTGACATAAATAGTAGCCTTCTCAAAAATAGGATTTGGGTCCAAGGTCCAGGCGGGTGGGAGATTTAAACCGGAGGTCCGCCTGAGGCGGATTGAGGAGTTAAATCAGGCCGCCCAACGCCGAGGCTTGTCCGCCTCTGGAGGATTGGGCCAAAAGACATTTTTGTGATGGCTTCTATTTAATCACCCTCAATCGATAGGTCTCTTCCAGTTTGCGCCACAGTTCGCGAATGATAATCGCCGAGGCTTCTTCGGGCAACAGTGCTTCGCGTTTGCCGATCGCCTTGCATGCATCGATCAGCTTTGCGTTCCCGGTCAACAGGCCGAACTCCTCGCGAACATACTTTCCCAGGGTAAAATGGAGTTGGTTCAATGCAGCGCCTCGCATGCGGGCAATCTGGTTTTTTTCCTTTAACGAAAGAACGGCCATCAGGCGATCGACGGCTTCCCTTACAGTTTGAGGCCACTGTGGTTTGTGCGCCCGATATTCCGGATCGGTCGCGATGACTTGACCTGCCTCTATAAACGGTCTGGCAAAGACCAGTTCGATGGTGCTTTGCAAAATGTGCAGGGTATGGCCATAAACAGCCGGGTACTCATTCTCATCGTTACCGGTCACAAAAAGGGTTCGAATGTGGTGTGACCCCAACCAGGATGAAACCAGCGAAGCGGCCTCGAAAACGGAGTACTGCTCCAGATCGATTCCCAGCAGCTGTTTTTTGCACTTCAGGGTCATCCGCAACGCCTCTTTGGGTAGTACGGTCAATTTACCGAAAGCGATGATCAGGGTACCGTCGGCCGCTTGTACATTTTTAGCAATGGCTTGCCGCGGGTCGATGGCCGGCAATTCTTCCAAATGATAGCGACGGCGAAATTCATCCTCCCGGCTCAGGGTCCCTCTGGAAGCCCAGCCGCCATGGGGCAAATCAAAATGCAGGGCCGCATCCAGGGCGGCCCGGCCGGCCCCTGTCCGGCCATCGGACAAAATCGTTTTTAGTTTGGGTATGGGCGGTGTCGGCATAACCTATTCACATATCGTATTGTAACGGTCAGCGGCAAGCGGATAAGTCCGCACCCTCGCGTCTGGGGCATGCGGCACCGAGGTGTCGCGTGCTTTTCAGTTGAAATGCGCAATGATATTGATTATTATGGTAAATATCAATAGTGAGTGTGTCTCCACGGATGACGAATTTATGGATGGATATCCGGAAGGAATCATATAATGAATGCTTTTAAAATAGCCATCATCACCTGTTTATTGGTGTTTGGGCCTTCCCAGGTTCAATTCGCCCAGGCCGGGACCTGGGATGAGATCAAGAAAACCACCAAGAAACTGGGCCAAGAAATCAAAAAAGACTCCAAAACCGCCGGGAAAGAGGCTCAAAAGGCCGGAAAAGAAACCAAGAAGGAGACCAAAAAAGCGTATAAGGACGGCAAAGAAGCTCTCAAAGAAGTCGCCGATTAGCCCTTTTTCAGCATTTGAATAATATCTCTGATGTAGGCGCATTCACACTGAGCCGGACACCTCCGCAAACGCTGATGGTTCAAACAATAACCCGGACAATCTTCGGTTTCAGTTTTCCGGTCTTCAAAGACCGGGCCATCATAAAGATCGGCAAAGACATCGGCTGGCAGGGCGATCGTATTCTTACAGGTGTGAAGGAAATATAGCAGACCCGCTTCTAATTTTTTGAAATTTGCTTCATAGCCGATGATTTTAATGTCCGCGTCGTCCATAAACTCTTGGCGGGTGGCCCAATCGTGTCGGCAAACGTTACACTGTGTAAACATAAAGGCGCTTTCGTTCGTTGAATTTTGAATAGGGTGATTAGTATCGGCAAAAATCACGCTTACCCATCGAGTAACTAAATGATTTTACAAGCCATCTTAATATGAAGGCCAAAGTTTCACCCTTTATTCTAACCACGATTAAAAAAAATCAAAGTTTTATTAATGATCTCCTTCCAATCGCGGTTCATTCAAAAGCAGCCCGTTGACCCTTTTGAAATGGCCCAGCGATGAGCGCATAAGGATAATGAGCCGTTAACCAAGAGGGGCTTTTGTTTAGACACCCACCTCCTGAAAGCGAATAAACAGCGCCAGCCCTGCAAAAACGATTGCGATACCGGTCAGGGCCCAACCGCTGGGTAACGGGGCGCCGAGAATCAAGATTTCACCCAGCAGGGCGAAGACAACTTCACTCGATTGCGTGGCATCGACCGCCGCCAGTTCGCTCGCTTTTTGGGCGCGATTGCGTGCAAAAAGGAACAGGCTGGTTGCAAAAACGCCCGAAAAAAGGGCAACCAGGGCCGTGTTTAGCAGCTGCCCGGTAGATGGAGACGGCGGGGTCTGAATCGCCAGGAGCACCAACCAAAACGGTACGGATCCAAGGGACAGGAGCAAGACCTTGTTAAAGGGATTGTCCAGTATCGGGCTGTTAATATGTGGTAGGTATTTGCGCCTTTTTTGTGCTTCCCATACCATTTGATTGCCGATCGGGTAACAAAAGGCAGCCACCAGAACGGGCAGGCCCGCCAGCAAGGAGTTCTTGATTTGAGCCATTTCAACCTGGCTCAAGTTGACCATCAAAACCCCTGCCAAAACAATCAGCGAGAATCCCCATATCCGTCTGGGAAATGACCTGCCAAAGCAGATTAATACGACCAGGGAAGCAATAATCGTGAGCTGCCAGGTGGTTGCAACGACCCAACCGGGGGCATGATCGGCACTGAAGCAAATCAGGGCATAAAACCCACCAAAACCGATACTCCCGGCCACGACCCAGAACAGCCAGTGTTTAAAAAATAATTTAAACGTGCGGGCTGTTGCCCCAACACCTTGTGAGAGCAGTTGCCACACCAGCAGAAACAGGATCATGTAGGCATACCGGAGCGAAGCCGACCATACCCAATGCCCCCCCTCCAGACTCATGAGACGGTTCAGGATAAAGGTTGAACTGAAAAACAGGCCTGCTAAAAGGCCGATTGCAATCAATCGAAGCATAAGACTTTTGAAAACCACCAAATGTCAATATTTCACCATCGTCCCCTAAATTTCAGGGCAGGCAGCCATTCAGCCGATCTTCAGTGATCGCATGGAGACGGAACCGAGGGTGACTTTGTCGCAGAAGAAAGCAAGCTTGTCGGATTTTTCCTGGAGCGCCAAAACATATAACAATGGCAGGAAATGCTCATTGGTCGGTATGGCCCGCTCGGCATTCGCTCCCAGAGTATCGTAAGAGGTCAGGGCCTTATGATCGCCAGCCAAAATCAATTCCGCCAGTTTGGCATCGAAATCCCGGGCCCAGTCAAAGGCACTATCTTCCCATACCATGGCTCTCAAATTGTGGACCATATTGCCGCTGCCCATGATCAGAACGCGTTGGCTGCGTAGAAATTTCAGTTTCTGTCCCAGCGCATAGTGGAAAGCAGGCGGCTGGTCGAAATCGAGACTCATCTGCGCGACCGGAACGTCCGCCTGGGGAAACATCCGACTTAATACGGCCCATGTGCCGTGGTCCAAGCCCCAGCTAAAATCAAGGTGAACGGTTGGATCTGAAACAGCCTGTTTGATCTCGCGAGCCAGTTCCGGTGCACCCGATGCGGGATATCGTTTTTCGTAGAGCTGTTTGGGAAAACCTTGGAAATCATACAAGGTGGGCGGCTGGGCCATGGCGGTCACCTGGGTACCGACCGTCTCCCAGTGCGCGGAAATGGACAGGATCGCCCGGGGTTTGGGCAGCGCCTTTCCGGCATGGGTCCAGGCCTGGCTAAATTCATTGTCTTCAATGGCATTTAGGGGGTTGCCGTGACCAACAAATAAGACGGGCATCATGTCATCCGTCATTCGTGTCGCTCCCTAACATCGAGGCAGATCAACCACTAGGTCGATTTTTTTAAGTAATCGATAGGTTTCAACCAACTAAACGATAACATTTCCACCGGTTCGGTTGGACCAACCCCTATCCCAGGCACCCCTTACTGGTTTTGCTCCACAGGACCGAAGGAGCGAATGAAAAGATCGTAAAGGGCCTGCCGGCCGTCGTCCGAAAGAAAACGGGTTCCGGTACCGACAAAGGTGTCTGAGGTGATCACGGGCGTGTTTTCAACCCATCGGTTGTCCTCCCAGGCAAACCATGTTTGGCGTTCCTGATCGTAGACGTTCAGCGGCCGGTTAAATAGTTTTGCCAGCTCGACGCCCCAGCCGGTACCGCCCTTGACGGTGTTGTCGGCCTGGATCCAGCCGACCGCAATGACATGGTGGCCGTTATTGACCATGTGAAAAATGGACTGAATCACTTTGCGGATCTTATCCGCCCGGGAGTATGTGCGTTTCATCCGCTTGGACACAATTTCCATGCTGACATCGCCCTTTTGCAGCTCTTCCTGGTCAAGGACCCGGACGCCCCGCGTACGCTCGGGATTGTGCCCTTCAAATGATAGATTCACCTCTTTCATTTGCCAGGCCTCGGCCAGTTTGCCGAACTCCGCCTCAGCGCCCTTGTGGCCGCCACTGTACAACGTGATTTTTGAAAGGTTCGTCATTTTCTTATTTCCTGAGTTTTTTAGAGGTTATGCGACCATAGTTATTGTCAAAACAACGTCCCGATTGGGGTGAGAGGTGCCCTATTTTTTCTAATGGGCATATCGATCCCAGCCGTGTCTTGCGGAACATATTTTGGGCAACGGCCATGTGCGAAAAAAACACCCCGCCGCGATTCGGCAGGGTTAGGGGCTAAAGTAACTCAGTTTTTCTGTATTGCAACCCTGGCTGCCATCTTTTTCACACCAAACGGCCTCCGCAATGTTTAGGATGCTCAGTAAAGCGCGTATTTCACCAGCCGGCCGTCAAGACCACCGGCCTTGATCGGCTTTTTCCATGATGGTTTCAGCCCCATGTTTTTGATATACTTCCGTTCTCCGAAATAGACATAAGCGGACGATCCTCTGCATTTTTGTTTCAGAAAATCGCCGAGTTCTTTGTAAAACATTTCAAGGTTGTCACCGCCCCCCATTCGAATGCCATAGGGCGGATTGGTTACGATAACATGCTCTTCCAAAGCGGGAAGCTTTCTGAAGTCCGCCCTTTCAATACTGACGTTATTTCCATAATGAAGTCCCATCAGGTTTATCCGCGCCGCGCTGACAGCCTCCGCAGACACATCACTGCCTCCGATCAGCCCTTTGGGCAGTTCCCGGATGCGTTCGGCGGCCGCTTTTTTGACGCGCTGCCAGACAGCCCCGTCAAAGTCGGGAAGCGCTTCAAAACCGAAGCGCTTCCTGAAAACTCCCGCAGGAAGATGGCTATACCGCATGAGCGCTTCACACAAAAGGGTTCCGGAACCGCACAAAGGATCGTATAAGGGCACCGAACCATCCCATTCGCTGATTCGGATAATCGCGGCGGCCACGGTTTCCTGCATCGGCGCCGCAACGGTCTCTTCTCTGTATCCTCTGCGGTGAAGCGCACCGCCGGAAGTGTCAAGGCTTATGACCGCCTTGTTGTTTCGGATATGAAGGTTCAACTGGACATCCGGATTCCTTACCGATACATCCGGGCGCTGGCCGGTTTTATCTCTGAAATAGTCGACCACCGCATCTTTAAGGCGCAGAGCCGCGTACTTGGAATGCGAAATCGCACTGTTGGAAACATTCCCGGCTACAGCAAACGTGTTGCCTGGTGCGAAAAAATCTTCCCAATCGATCTGTCTGGCCTTCCGATACAGCGTATCGGTATCATCACAAGTAAACGCTCTTAGCGGCGCCAGGCATCGTGAAAGCAGCCGGGTCTGATAATTTATTCGATACAGCGTTGCTTTGTCCGCCTTGAAATGAATGCCGCTGAAATCCGGCCGGATATTTTCGGCGCCGAGTTCAGACAGTTCCTCCGCGCCGGCTTCTTTTAAACTGCCGGCTATCTGGGCAAAATAACGGCCATTCTTCTGATACCGATAAACCACTGGTTGGCGCTTGGCGCTTTGACGACGTTTGACCCATTGGGCTGATGCCATTTTTCATCACTTTCGCTTGCCCCGGATCCGGAGAGGCTGCGTGAGAATGCTCAATTTGATTCTATATCATGGAAGACGATAATTTCAACCGCTGGTCCGCAACCAATTAATTAAAGTATTGGTTGCAATTAAATTTAAAAGGGTATATTGATCGCGATTCATTAAAACAAGTTAACCCGGCCAGCAATCGCGGTCGGGTCTTTTTATGGCAACAGATAGGCTCAGGTTTGCGGGACGAGTCAGCTGTTGGCCGACAATCGATGCATTCCCTGCAAAGGGGTGCAGGCCATTGGACTTGTCAAAGAGTGTCCTTCCATAATTTCTGGACGGACACTAAATAGCAAACAGGAGCACTGTCATGACCAACGCATTTGGTTTGATCGGTCTGCGCTCGGAATTGGTGCAGACCCTTATCGACAAGGGCTATAAAGCCCCAACCCCCATCCAGTCCGAACTCATTCCGGCCCTGCTGGCCGGACGGGATGTGATCGGTCAATCCCAAACCGGTTCCGGCAAAACAGCGGCCTTTGGTCTGCCCATTTTGCAGGCCCTTCAGGCGGGCCACCGCCATGTGCAGAGTCTGATCATGGCCCCCACGCGCGAATTGGCCATTCAAGTGGCCGCGGCCATGGCCCAATATGGCCAACGGGTTGGCGTCAGGGTCTTAGCCGTGTATGGCGGGCAACCCTACAACCCGCAGATCAGTCGCCTTAAAAAGGGCGTCGACGTGGTGGTAGGCACCCCCGGACGTCTGCTTGACTTGATCCAGCGTAAATCATTGAACCTGCAGCGTGTCTCCACCGTGGTGCTCGATGAAGCCGACGAGATGCTCAGCATGGGCTTCATCGCCGATATCGAGGCCATTTTGCAAGCGACGCCCACACAGCGCCAGACCGCCCTTTTTTCGGCCACCATGCCCAAACCGATTGTGCGCCTGGCCAACCGCTACCAGCGCGATCCCCACGCTTTCACCATGGGACGCCAAAAATTAACCGTGGCTACCGTGGAGCAGCGCTGCTATCTGATCAACGCCGCGGATCGATTGGCCGCCCTCACCCGTCTGTTCGAGGCAGAGCCCATTGTTAGCGCCCTGGTATTCGCCCGCACCCGATTATCCACCGGTGAATTGGCCAATGAGCTGGTGACCCGGGGCTTCCAGGCCGAGGTGCTCAACGGCGACTTGAGCCAGGAGGCCCGGGAACGTGTCCTGCAGCGCTTCCGTAACAACCAGATTAAGGTGCTAGTGGCAACGGATGTTGCTGCCCGCGGTCTGGACATCGACCATGTCAGCCATGTGTTTAACTATGACCTGCCCCAGGACCCCGAATCGTATGTACATCGCATCGGACGCACAGGCCGGGCCGGCAAAGCAGGCATCGCCATCTCCCTGCTCACGCCCAAAGAAAGGTGGTTTCTGCGCAAAATCGAAACCTACACCAAACAGAAAATAACGCTATCAGCCTTACCCACTGAAAAGGACCTTCAAGGTCAAAGGGACCTTCGACTCGTCGAACGAATGGAGGTCTGGCTGCGGCGCGGCCGATGCCAGCGCGAACAGGATATGGTGGCGAAGTTGGCTGAACAGGGCCACGATGTGAACGACATTGCCGCAGCAGCCCTGAAGCTGGTGCGTGCCCAAGAACGGCAGCGACCGGTTGCGCGAATCAGCGAGCTGCGTGAAGAGCGCCCCAAACGAGCCAAACCGGCCGGCAACCGACAGCAGCGAAGCAAAAAAACTGCTACCGGGCGAACTTCCCATGAAAAAGGAATGGTGCGCCTGGCCCTGAGCAGCGGCAAAGCAGACGGTCTCGACGTGAGCCATATCGTGGGAAGCCTCTCCCATTATGCGGATATTCCCGGTCGGAGTATCGGCAAAATCAGCATCAAAAATCAAACGACCCTCGTAGATGTCCCGGAAGAAGTTGTCAGCCAGTTGCTGGCCAAGAAAGCATCCTACCGCATCGGCCGGCGGCAGATCGCTATCGAACGCGCCTGACCGGGCCCAGCGGACTAGGTTTTATTTCAGGAATAAAATAATGGACACTGATACCCACAAAGAAATTAACCGGAGACGAACCTTCGGAATCATCAGTCATCCGGATGCCGGCAAAACCACGCTAACGGAAAAGCTACTCCTTTTCGGCGGAGCCATTCAGCAGGCCGGGGCGGTCAAGGCCAAGCATGCCGCCCGTCATGCGACCAGTGACTGGATGTCGATTGAAAGGGAAAGAGGGATTTCCGTGACGACCTCGGTGATGAAATTCAATTACCGGAATTTTGAGATCAATCTTCTCGACACGCCGGGCCACCAGGATTTCTCCGAAGACACCTATCGGATATTGACCGCCGTTGACAGCACCCTGATGGTGATCGACAATGCCAAGGGGGTCGAGGCCCAAACCGAAAAGCTCATGGAAGTCTGCCGAATGCGCAACACCCCCATCATCACCTTCATCAACAAGCTCGATCGTGAGGGTAAAAACCCGATGGATATCCTGGATGACATCGAGAACAAACTGCAGATCGAATGCACACCGCTCTCCTGGCCAATCGGAATGGGCAAACGCTTTAAAGGGGTTTACAATCTCTTTCACAAGCAGTTGCATCTGTTCAGCCCCGGCCGTGACACCCGCGGGCAGGATGGTGTCGTGATCAATGATTTGGCCGATCCGGTTCTGGATGAACTGCTGGGCACCCAAGCTGAAGAACTGCGGGAAGACATCGAACTGATCGAAGGCGCGGTCGACCCTTTTGAGATGAAGCACTTTTTAAAAGGCAGTCAGACGCCGGTTTTTTTCGGCAGTGCCATCAACAATTTCGGTGTTAAAGAGATGCTGGATGCCTTCGTAGAAATGGCGCCCCCGCCGGGATTGCGCGCTGCCGTCTCCCGTGAAGTGTCACCCTACGAAAAATCCTTTTCGGGTTTTGCGTTTAAAATCCAGGCCAATATGAACCCGGCCCATCGCGACCGGATCGCGTTTGTCAGGATCTGTTCCGGCAAATTCAAACGGGGGATGAAGGTGGTTAACCACCGGATCGGAAAAGAAGTCGCCCTGGCCAATGCGACCATCTTTATGGCCCAAGACAGGACCAATGTGGCGGAGGCCTTTGCCGGAGACATTATCGGCATTCACAATCACGGAACCATCAAGATCGGTGACACGTTCAGCGAAAAGGAATTTTTAAAATTCACCGGCATACCGAACTTTGCCCCGGAACATTTCAGGCGCGTGCGCCTCACAAACCCGCTAAAAACCAAGCATCTTCACAAGGGCCTGACCCAGCTTGCGGAAGAAGGCGCGGTCCAGGTCTTCCGGCCGATTACAGGAAGTGACTATATCCTTGGGGCGGTCGGCATCCTCCAGTTTGACGTCACCATGGCCCGGCTCAAGTCAGAATATGGTGTGGATGCGATTTATGAACCGGTGGACTATGCCGTGGCACGCTGGATCGCGTGTGGCGACCGCAAAAGAATGGCCGAATTTGAGAAAAACAACTCTTCCAACCTGGCCCGCGACGCTCAAGGCTGCCTGTCCTTTCTGACAACCAGTGAATTCCAGCTCAATTACTGCATGGAAGCGTGGCCGGAGGTGGCGTTCTATAAAACAGGGACATCGCGTATCCATCAAGGGATAGACGAGAAGTGACCGTCCTGCATCAACAGGGAGCACCCTTAAACGATTCAATCTCCGGAAGGCACGTAAGAAATAACCAATTAAATTTTCTCAGAGAGGATCTTTTTGACCCGACCGACGATGCCGCTTGTCAGGCGGACTTTGATCCCATGCGGATGTGTGGCCGATTTTGTGAGAATATCTTTAACGAGCCCTTCCGTCAGTTTCCCGGTGCGCTGATTTTGTTTCTGAACAACCTGGACCCGCGTCCCCGCATGAATATCCGCTCGCTTGTTTCCGCTCAAATGCGGCCCCCGTCTATATTTTAATTCATTTGACGCCAGCCCGACCGAAAACAGCCAAATGTCAATATTTCACGATCGTCCCCTAAATTTCCCTTGAACTATTCAAAATCGAAGCTATCGACTCTAAAGAGATCCAGGCAGGCTTCTACGACCCCGCTATCATACAACTCGCCTTTATTTTTTTCGATTTCAGCCAGCGCTTTCTCATTTCCCAAACTCGGTCGATAAGGACGATGCGACGCCATCGCCTCGACAACGTCGGCCACACACAAGATACGCGCTTCGATCGAGATTCGGTCACGTGTTAAGCCATCCGGATAACCCGAACCATCGCATCTTTCGTGATGCTGCCTGACAATTTGGGACACTGGCCATGGGAAGATGATGTCTTTCAAAATCTCGAAACCGGTCACGGGGTGGGCCTGAATCAAACCGAACTCGTGAGGCGAAAGGCGACCTGGTTTGCTCAGTATTTCAGCGGGGACTGAGATTTTTCCCAGATCATGAATAATGCCGCCCATGCGAATCCCTTCGATCATTGGTTTGTCGAGAGCCATTTTAAGTGCAATGCGGCAAGCCAGGTTGGCAACCCGATTCTGGTGGCCCGCTGTATAGGGATCGCGCATCTCGATGGTGATCGCCATCGCTTTTATCACCCCGTCTAGCGAATTTTGGAGTGCCTTTGTGCGGTCTTCCACGCGGTCTTCCAGATCTCTTTGATAACTTCGATTGGCCCTTTCAAGTGTTTGCCGATGTAAGGCATTGCTGACGCTGATCATCAAGCGCTTGGGCTCGATCGGTTTGGGGAGAAAATCGTAGACACCCGATAAAAAGGCGTTCTCGGCTACGGATGGGTCGTCATAACCGGTCAGCATAATAGCGGCAACCTCCGGGTCTTCGACCATGGCGAATTTAATAAACTCGAGACCGGATTCACCCGGCATATTGATATCGCACAAAATTAAATCGAACTTTTGGCTTTGCATACAGACCCGGGCGTCGGCCGCGCTGCCGGCAAGCGTGCACTGATAGCCCTTTCTTGCAAGAATTTCCCGATTCAACTCGCGAACGATCTCTTCATCATCAACGATTAACACGTGTTGCATGGACGGCCCTCACTATTTCGGTTTCGTTACTGTCCCGCCGCAATTTAACGATTCGTGCTAATTTTACGAATCCATGCTTGCGATCGATGCAGGGCTTTGAGGTTAACTGTTTGAAATTTTACAAATTCTATAGCACATTTTGATAACTATTTCAAATTGTTTCAAATACAAAAATTCAGCTTGCGTTTAATTCATTGCAACAATGTTGGCCTGTCCTCGTTATCTTCCCCGACCGTTACGAAGCTGCGCTTACTCTTTCAGCTCCCACACGGTTGCCTGGGCTACGGTATGCTGAAACTTCCGGCGGGTTTCGCGCAGCACGAAGGGAATATCCTCGGGGTCGCCTAGCCTCTGGAAATGGGGTGCCAGAAGATCGTCGAGGCCTTCCGTGGTTGTGTACGGTTCGCCGTCTTTTCTGAAGCCGCCCACCCAGTCTTTTTTCTTGGTGAATTCCTCAAGCCAGGTATAGGGAGACGTGAGCACCAGGAGGCCGCCCGGGTTGAGCCGTTCGTGGATCGTTGTGAGAAACTTTTTCGGATCGTAAAGGCGGTCGATCAGGTTGGCGGCCAGAATCAGGTCGTAGCCGGTGAACATGGGCTTCAGGTTGACGGCATCGGCCTGGAAGAAGTCGACCCGGCGCTTGACCGCTTCCAGCCCGAAAGCGGACAAACGTCGTTCGTGAAATGTAACGATTTCGCCTTCTTCGGGCAGCTCGTAGTGAATCACGCCTTTTTCCTGCAGCTGGAAGGCGACGCGGATAAAGCGGGCCGAAAAATCGAGACCATTGACAAATTCGAACTCTTTGGCCAGTTCAAAGGCGGACCTTCCCACGGCACACCCCAGGTCCAGGGCACGTTTCTTGGATTTTCCAGCCATTTTTTCCAGGCAGAGCCTTGCACAAGCGACCGCAAAGTTCTCGACCCCGAAATAGGCCGGGCCGTAGTGGGCTTCGCAGTATTGGGAGACCAGGGCGTCGGACTCATACATGGCTTCGGGGACTTCCACCGGCTGTTCGGACACCACGTACCGGAAGCCGGCATGCTGGAAGAAGTGGCGACGGAAGGCGTAACGTGAATCACGGGTCGCTTCGTTGCCGGTCGATATCCATGATCCGCCCTTGATCAGATTGTGCCGGGTATCGAAGGTGGGGGTCGAAAAGTCGTCGTAGTACGGATGCACCTCAAACCCCTCGAAACCGGTGATCGGTGTTTCTGTCCACTGCCAGACATTGCCGATGATGTCGTAGAAATCCCCGAAACGGAAATGGTTCACCGGGCACGACGAGGCCCAGTGCTCGAGGTTGATGTTGCCCGGCGCCTGTGTCCAGTAGGGTTGGTCCGGGATATCGTGAAGATCACGCAGGCGGTACCATTCATTTTCGGTGGGAAGACGTACGGGATTACCGGTGTTTTTGCCCATCCAGTTGCAGAAGGCCTTGGCCTCAAGATAATTTACTTCCACGGGCCAGTCCCAGGGCATGTCGATCTCCCGGGCCATGGTCCTGAACCGATACCCTCCGTCATCATCGATCCAGAACAACGGGTGCCGGGGTTGTGCAAAACCCACCCATTGCCACCCTTCTTCGGTCCAGAAATCCTGTTGCTCGTATCCGCGGTCTTCCACGAAACCGAGATACTCCCTGTTCGAAACAAGGTACTGGGCGGCCGAAAAGTCCCAGACCTCGGCGCGGTGATGCCCGAACTCGTTATCCCAGCCGTAAAGGGGATGGTCCTTGGATTTTCCCAGTACGACCGGCCCACTGGAAACAGGCAAGAGCCGGTTGGCAGGCGCCTCCCCTGTTTGGGTGCAGATATCCCACGAAGGGAGCGGGTGGACCTTGTCGATGGGCAAGCGCCGGATAATCACCGACGATGTCTCGAGGTGGATCCGCTGGTGCTCGATCCCCATCATGATGGCCCAGAAAGGGTTTCCCCAGGTGATGGGCATCTTCAGGGGCAGAGTGCGGATGACCGTATCCACGCATTCGCGCACCTTCTCGCGGTAGGCCTTGACATCGGCAACCGTGGGCCAGTCGTAGTGGGCGTCGTCCAGGTCGTCCCAGGACATTTCATCCACCCCCACAGCAAACATCGATTCGAACCGGGGGTTGATGCGTGTGTCGATGAGCTTGGCGATAATCAGTTTGTTGATGTAAAAGGTCGCCGTGTGGCCCAGGTAGAAAATGAGGGGATGCCTTAACGGTTCGGCCCGTATATAGAAAGCGTCGTCCGAGGCAAGCGTGTCGTAAAGGGTCTGGTCGAGGGTAAAGGTCTTGTGGAAATAGTCACGAATCTCTTCCCTTTTTTCCTCGGGGATTCCCTTGTCGAGAACCGTCGTTCGGGTGTTGCGGATATCCATGATAACCTCCGGATGGGAATTGACGTTCCCGCAATAAGTCCTTTTTTATCAAGCGACGTCATTCCCGTTAAAACGGGTGCTCATTTGTTCCAGCCTTTTTGTCTGCTTGGATGTTGCGTTACTCCCTTTGAGCTGCTCCGGCTTTACGCTCAGCCGCCTCTTTCTCAATATGGCCCGGATGAACCCCTGGGTTTCATAAAACGAGCCCTCGCCGCCAATGGTTGGCGATAAAACCACCCGTGTCCGGTTGGATCCGACATGGGTATCGACAAAAAGGGCTTTAGCAATGCTAAAGCCCTTAAAATTATGAATTTTTTACTGGTGCCGGGGGCGGGAATCGAACCCGCATGGGCGCAAGGCCCGCTGGATTTTGAGTCCAGTGCGTCTACCAATTTCACCACCCCGGCTGGAATGCGAATTTATATGCAATACATGCCTACTTGTCAATCCCTTTACCGTGTCCCGTTAAAGCGGCCTCAATCCGACTTGCCGTCACCGCACCTTCGCGAATGACGATCGGTGGATTGACGGTCACATCCACGATCGTCGAGCCCTGCCCGCCTGCGAGGCGGCCGGCGTCCAGAATCAGATCCACATTATCGGCGATCGCCTGGTCCAGTTCCGATATGGAAGCGCAGCCGGGCTGGCCCGAAAGATTGGCGCTGGTCCCGGTCAGCGGTCGGTTGATGGCTTTCAGGAGTTGAACCGCAACTGGATGGCCGGCCAGGCGAATGCCGATCTTGCCGCTGTCGCCTGTCAAACCTGCGGGCAAGGTCTTCCGCGCTTGAAAAACCAGGGTCACCCGTCCCGGCCAGAAATGGTTCATCAGCGTGTCGGCAACCACCGGTATGGTCTCTGTCAACAGCTGTAGCTGGGCGAATTCGTGGATTAACACCAGAATCGGCTTGTCAAACGGCCGCTGCTTGATTTCAAACACACGCGCAACCGTCCGTTCGTCCAAAGCTTCGGCGCCCAGCCCGTAAAGACCTGTCGTAGGGAAAACCACCATCCCGCCACGCCGAATCACCCCGGCAGCCGCGGTAATCACATCGTCTGACGGCTCTTCAGCCGCGATGCTTTTTATCTTAGGATTGCTTTTCAACCTTGCGGGCCTTGCGGCCGACCTGGGCCGCCATCTCCTTTTTGTATTCCTGCAGGCGTGCTTCAATGACAGGATCGGCCAAAGCGATAATTTGAGCCGCTAAAATGGCCGCATTTTTGGCTCCGGGTTTGCCGATTGAAACGGTGGCGACCGGAATCCCCGGTGGCATCTGGACGGTGGAAAGCAGTGCATCCAAGCCCTGCAGACAGGAAGAGTCGATGGGCACTCCGATAATCGGCAGCGTGGTATGGGCCGCCATGGCGCCCGCCAGATGCGCGGCGTGGCCCGCACCGGCGATGATGACCTGCATACCTTTTTTGCGAGCGGAAGACGCAAACCGGGCCGCCCGTTGGGGGCTGCGGTGGGCCGAAGCCACGGTCATTTTATACGTAATTTGGAATTGGGTTAACATGTCCGCGGCCGCCTGCATGACGCTCAGATCGGAATCACTGCCCATCACGATCCCAACCAAAGCCGCAGGCTTTCCCTTAGCACGAGTTGATTTGCTTTTTTTCAAGGAGCCTCCTTATCTGTCTCGCAAAAAGGAAGCACACTTTTTACGAGGGTTCTAGGTTTTAAGTGTTAAGTTTTAAGCATCTGTAGAAACCAACCAGCGTCTGAAATCGATGCTAAGTTAATTCTTTTATAAGGCGATCGATAGCCGCCCTTTTTTTATCTTCCAGTTGCTCCCGGTTGATGCGTGCAGCGCGGATCCCGCCGTTCAAAGCAATTTCGCAGAGGCAATAGCGACCATCCGCCATGATATGCAGATCAAGATGGGCAAAGGGGAAGCGTGCCCGCTTCATAACGGCCCGACAAAACTGTTCCTGCTCAGGGTCGAGTTCATACGGCCGGCTTTCACCACCCGCCGAGAGATTGGCCCTGAAATTGTCCGGGTTATAGCGCACATAGGCTTCGATAAAGTCGCCGACGATGATAACGCGAACATCGGTCAGGTGGTCTTGAAAGGGCTGGACCACAAAAGGGTAAGAAGTGTCATCCAAAGCCATAAAACTGTAGAGCGTCTCGATGCCGTCCCATCGGCGAATACCACGCCCGCAGTGCATGCGGTCTTCTTTGGTGAGGATGGCACCGACCTGTTGCCGGTTGTAGCGTGCAATCAGATCAAACAAATCCTTACGGCGTGTCACAACGGCTGTATCCGGCAACATGAACTCTTTTAGAACCACGACCTGGGACACTTTGGAACCGTTTAAGATCTGGGCCAGCGGTGCCGGCAGGCAGTGAACGCCACGGTTCGCCAGATCGATCAACATGGCCGCCTTGGTCGGGCTGGCACCCATAATTCCGGTGAAAATGTCACCCGCCGCCATTTCATGGAAGCGCTGTTTCAACTCTGGCACGCTGCGTATGATCACAAATCACCTATCGCCCTGGTGCGCTTCGATCCCGAGTTGAATCAAACGATCGAGCAGTTCCGTAAAGGAAATTCCAGCAGCCTGGGCGGCCTGGGGAAACAGGCTGGTTGCCGTCATCCCCGGAATCGTATTGGTCTCCAGAACAAACAGCTCATTGTCCTTAAGGATCATATCCGTGCGGCTGTACCCCAGGCAGAATAGGGCTCGGTGGGCCATGGTGGCGTATGACTGGGCTTTGCTGGTAATGTTTTCATCGACCCGGGCCGGGCAAATCTCTTCCGTTACACCGGCAGTATACTTGGCGTCGTAGTCGAAAAATTCATGGGAAGCGTCCGGAATGATCTCGATCAACGGCAAGGCCTGTAAGTCGTCATTGCCGAGGACCCCTCCGGTCAACTCGACCCCGTTGATATACGCCTCGATGATCACGGTATCTCCGTGGTCGAACCCCTTTTCCAACGCGTCTTGCAGGTTTTCCTGGGCTTTGACGATCGACATGCCGACACTCGATCCGGCGGCAACCGGCTTAACGACCATTGGCAGCCCCAGCCGGGCCACGAAATTCCCGATGTCGATCGGATCGCTACGTTCGACAACCATATAGGGCGGTACCGGTAGCCCGCAGCGTTCATACCGCTGCTTGGCAACCAGTTTGTTCATTGCCATGGCGCTGCCCAAAACATCCGATCCCTGATACGGAACATGCAGTAGATCGAGCAGTCCCTGGACCGTGCCGTCTTCCCCGTAAGGCCCGTGCATAATAATGAGCGCCGCATCCAGTTTGGGCGCGTCGGAGACCAGCCGTGCCAGGTCGGTTTTGGGATCGTAACGGATGATATCGTACTTGTCCTTGTCCAGGGCTTCGAAAACTTGATTCCCGCTGTTAAGGGACACTTCACGTTCAGAGGAGATTCCACCGGAAAGAAGAGCGAGGCTTAGCTTTTTCATGGCATACGACTCCTGCGGCTGAAGTTTGTGGTTTGATGACGGCTACGGGACCCAATCAAGGCTTAAAAAGCTGATGTTTGGCCTTGTTATATTCTTCCAAGGTTATCAATTTTTTTTCATATAAACGGGCCAGTTCGCTGATCTCACTGACGTGGGTCGAATTCTGGTCTTCGATTTGAGGAATCGCGGGAGGGGCATCGTAATCAATCGCAGGGGGATCTTCAGGACGACCAAATCTGAATGCGGCCAACCCTCCCAGCAGGCTCACTTCAACGGCTCGGCCGCCGAACAGGGGTGAATTCAACGTATCTCTGAGGGTCCGGCCTTCGGTTTTCATCCGCCGGTAAAACAGATACCCCGAGATCAAAAGCACCGCAGCACCTGCCAAAAAAATCCACAGCGTGTACTGGGTAACACCGCGGAGAAAAAGCACCAGCACGATGATTCCTGCCAGCAGCAGCACATGCATAATGAGAATAAAATAGGCTAACAGGACCCGTCCGAAGAGCCCCTCTTTGTCTTTTTGGGGTATCTGCATGTTTATTTGCTTTTTTTATTTGCGCGCGGCGCTTCCAGGCGATCGACCAGGCTGGCCTGATAATGCTGCGGAATCTCAAATTCTATCTTGCTGTTGCGCAGGGTGTTGAACTTCATGACCAGGAAATTGATCTTTTTTAACAAGCGATACTTCTCGGCCGTGTCTTCCATACTTGCCAACAGATCTTCGGTCTGCCGAATTTCTTTTTTAACTTCGATCTCGGGTGGCAAGCAGTCGGCATTTTTTAAAATCTTATAGGCCATGCGCAAGTCTTCCGGAATGTTGATATCGTCAAATTTGAGCGGTTTGCCGGAACCGGGGAGGTTGTCTAAATCGCCCTTCTTCTGTGCTTGCTTGATCCGCTCTTCAACAATTTTTTGAAAGCCGTCGAACATGACCTTCCTATCACCTTAGGTTTGTATTTTAATCTCGCTAATTGCTTGACTCGGGAATATAATACACTCCTTGCCGTCATTCAAGCCATAAATAGTGTCCATCCACGGATGAGGGATTTTGCGTGAGTTCCCCTCGACAGGCTCGCAACAGGCAAGGCGGACGACAGATTTGAACCGGAGTAATAGCAGGCTATTTTGAGGATTCAAATCATGGCGTCCGACACCGAAATCGCGTAAAAGAGCCATTTGTGGCTGGACACTAAATCGCCCCGAAACCTACCGGACGCCAAGGACGAAACCGACCCGCTGGCTGCCGATAATCTGAATTGGCCTTCTCTTGCCAGGGGTGGCAGCAACTGACCGGGAAATATGATTTGACCCTGCCCCAGTCTGTTTGATACGTTTTGGCGGTTTGGGAGTGACCAGCCACAGTTCCAAAACTGACACGTGCCGCACGACTCAATTTATCCTGTTTCGTTCGTATCGACCCAAACTTGGGCGGCCCTAACGATGTCCCTGATCAGCCACAAGTTGAAAGGAAGCTCAATGAAGAAGATTGCCTTTGCCGGAACCGATGGAAGAACGATGCTGAGCGCCTTTGTCCTCTCTACGGCGACAAGTGAGACCTGCTCTGAAACCTATGAAGGTCTGGTTATGCGCGGCACACCCGCCATGCCGGCTTTGAGCGCTCAATTGAATTGGCCGGTAAAATTTATTCCCACCGCCAGCAATAGCGTCCAGGATTATTCCGAGGCAATGATTGCGTCCTTACAACAAGGGGCTATCGACTACGTCATCCCGATGCCCGAAGCCCTTTTGTTTGAAGGAATCGTCGATGATGTGGCAGCGGCGGGGTTTGGCGATCGTATCCTGGGGTTAGACCGTGCCGGCGCGTTTATTGAAGGCGACAAAATTAAGTGTAAAGAACTGTGCCGGGAAGCAGGGATTCCGGTCGCCCCGTCCTGGAAGGAAGTCGACGCCAAGGATTACGGCGCCATCCTGACGACATGCCTTGATTTTATCCACACCCATGGCGGCGCCGTGTTGAAATTCCCGTACAGCGCCGGAGGCAAAGGGGCTCGCATCATACTAAATTCTTGGGAAATTCGTGAGGTCTACGATACGCTCATCAAAGATTACAAGGACAGCTATAAAAAGCTGTTTGGCAAAAAAGGGCCCTGGCCGCTGCTGATCGAGTCGCTCATGTCCGGCGTTGAAATCAGTTTTACAATTTTGGCCGATCCCAATGGCAATTTTCAGATCCTGCCGACCGCCATGGACTATCCCGAACGGTTTGAAGGCCCGGCCAGTAAAGACAACCCCATCACCGGGGGCACCGGCGCCATCTCGCCACACCCCATGGAAACGCCGGAATTGATTGCCATGGCCGGTGAAACGATTGCCGCCCCCCTGGTAAAAATCCTCAAAACCAATGGTCTATTACGTCCGTGTATTCTTTACCCCGGCTGCTTTGTTTCCTTTGACGGGCACAAGCATCCGCGCCGGATTCGTGTCTGCGAAATCAATATCCGTCCGGGTGAGCCGGAAGCCCAACCAGTCGCCCGCCGGCTACGAAATCTCGGCCCGCTGATTCAGGCCACCTTGGAAGGTCGCCTGGACGAGGTAACCCCTGAAGTCCGCACGGATCAAATCGCCGTCTGTATCGCCCTGATGACCGGCCCCGGCGGCCCTGATGGCCAAAAAGGCTATCCGTGGTCATGCACCAAAGGGGAGCCGGTTGAGATCGACCTGAAATACATGCGCAGAAAGGGAATTCAGGTCATCCCCTCGGCCATGACCTGGTCGGACGATGAGGGGATATTCAAGTCCGATGGCACACGCGTGGCTTATTTGAACGGCAATATTGCCCTGAAGCCCAACGAATCGCGAGGCACGCTGGCCGACCGGCTGCGGAATAAACTGCTGGCCGCCTTTGACAACGGTAAAATCCGCGTCATCCCCCGTGAAGACCAGGCCGGCAACCGGCTGGCCTTACGGCGGGACATCGGACATCACTATCTTAAAGCCGAGCAGCTGTTTCCAGCCGAACGCTAGCGCCAATTTCAAAAAAAGCCCGGTGGCCTAATCCCTAAAAAAGGGGCAAGCCGCTGGGTAAGGACGTGGCCCCCAAGCCTCTTTTTGAGAAAGCTTCTATCGTCATTGTCTAAACAACTTTTCGATTGGTAGCAGGGGCACTATCGGAATGTATTTGTGACAACCGCTCTAATGATAAATCCGGCCACCGCCATCCATTTCAGGATCCTTGAAAACGACACTCACTCTCTTGTTTTCGTTATCAATTTTGGCATGGACCGTTGAAATTTTTGAGTACCAGACCCCGACGGGCTGACCCGATGGGTCCAATATGTTGGCCCCATAGGCACGCTCGTCATAATAATCGTATATGAACGTCGCCATTCTTTGGAGTTTCGCGTTTGAAGGTGTAAACGGTATCCACAATTTCGAAGCAACCTGATAGGTTTTATCGATTCCGATCAAGGCATAAGGCATCCGTTCGCGGCCGAAGAAGTAGTAGTTGTATTCCGGGGATGCCTGCCCACCCTCAATCGCCGCTGCGACCTCGGGGCTGCGAGCAAAACGCCCATAATTGCTGGCACAACCGCTGATGACCGCTCCCCACACTAAAATTAAAATGGCCCCCATGGTCCAACTGGCGGTTGTAAGCCAAGGTCGCCTTGAATTGGCTGCCATTATTTTTGGCTTTGTTATCATAATCAAAATCCTCCTTGCTGATCGCGCGGCCTGTAAACCGCGCCAACATCTATTACGCGCTCAATATAATACCTGATTGCCGCAAAATCACCCCCGAATGCCAACATAAAATTCCACGCACGCAACAATGGCGCTGTTCGCCGTTAAATGATCAATATCATAAGCAAACCCGCACCTCGTAACTCGTAACCCGCATCCCGCAACTCGTAACCCGCAACTCGTAACCCGCATCCCGCAACCCGTAACCCAACCAATTAATATTCTTGACAATAGTTAAAGCCTTAGCGTATGTACTTAAGAAATCCTGCCTTTGTGGGCTTCATTTTCACATGCAACGCACCACCCATTAAAACGATTGCTCAAGCTGTTACACGCTCAATCTTTAGACTTTGGAATCAATCATCGCCGGCACGCATCGATCTTGAGAGCGGATTATTGGAGACAGACAACATGATCCCGGTTACAGCGGCAATTATGGTCCATGACGGCATGCTGCTCATTGCGAAACGTAAACCAACAGCACGCTTGCCTAATTTATGGGAACTTCCCGGCGGCAAAATTGAACCGGGTGAAACACCCGCAAATTGCCTCTAGAGGGAGTTAAAGGAAGAGCTTGATATCGATGTCACGGTCGGGGAACACGTCGGGTCGCATATTCACACCTACGATTTTGGATCACACGGCAGCCCTCCTTTGCCACACGCGTCGCACACCCTGTTTTGCGTTTTCATTTTATTTGACATTCAAAACGGTTTATTATATTCATAAGTTAAAGCGCATTCAGCAAGCAAACGCCCGGTTTTGATGACTCCCGGACGACGTCCCCGGGCATGCAAATACCAAACGGATACGCATTCAGTTTCACTGGCCAGCAATATCTTTTGGTTGCCAATCTTCGTCGCTATCAACACTTGAAGCTGATTTATATACGCTTACCGCACGAATCTCTTAGAAGTCGTTCTACGCCCATGGTTTGACCGGTTCATGTTTTTTCGTGAAACATCCGGGCCAGTGAAACAAGGCCTGCTAAGCGGAAAGGAGGGCTGAACAATGCCAGTAAAGCTGAATCACTACTGGACCATTAACCCGATCAAAGTCAAAGATTACAATAAGTTTATTCTCAAGGAATTCATTCCGGGGGTCAACCGCTTAGGGATGCACACGGTGGCTGGCTGGACGGTCCTGGTTGGTGAGTACAGCGAAATTATTTTCGAAAGTGTGGCAGCCGATCTCGAACTCCTTGAAAAGGCCATGCGCAACCCCAATTACCAAAGGTTAAAACAATCCCTGCTCGCATTTATCAAGAGTTACAAAACCAAAGTGCTGGTGCAAACCGATAAGGTTAACGCCTATTCAACCGACCTGCATAAAGACACGGTCAAATTCAATCAAATGTGGGATGTGGTTTCAGCAAAACAGGAAGACTTCGACCGCTTTACCACCCAAGAATTTTACCCAATGCTCGAAAAATTGGGTATTGTGGTTGCCAATGAATGGGAAGTATTGATCGGTGACGGTCCCCGGATCATATGCGAGGGGCGGGCAACGGATATCCAAAGCATGATCTCGAACCTGCAAAGCAAAACCTTCCGCACGGGCCTCGGGGGACTAAAACAATACGTGGAAAACTATCGGAGCCGCATCCTTTCATTTCATATTCAGAAAATCAAAGGCTACAAGTCGGCCAGTTACAACCTCGTTTTAGCCTAAAATCTTGTCACGATTTTATAGAATCGCGACGATGTCACTGGGAGGAAAATCCAAATTTAAAATATTTCAGGCACGGCATACAAAAGTTAAAACACACGATGTGCTGATCAATACATAGATGTTGGCCCTGTTATGCTTGTCTCGCTAAACATTCCTCAGGATTAGGTATACTGGAATTTCAATGGAGGGGGTGTGCGGATTGGCTGTTCCTGAAAAAATGATGCAAGATTATGATTCAGGTAAGCATGACGTCAAATCATATCGAAAACTGGCGCTCAAACGTCATCGACTTACGGCCGGATCTTTTCTCCTTACATTTCTTATAATGGCCGGTTTCTGGATCATCTTCTCAGGTAAATTCGATCGGTTTCATCTCACCTTGGGGTTTGCTTCCTGTCTGATTGTCGCCGGCCTGTCCGCCGATCTTCTGTTCCCCTCGGGGATCTCTAAAGGAATGCTCGGCTGTTCGCTTAGGTTCGCCACTTATATTCCCTGGCTGCTGTACCAGGTCTTTCTGGCCAACCTGCACGTCCTTTATCTTGCGTTCCATCCCCGCATGCTGACGCTTATCGATCCCCAGTTGATTCAATTCGAAAGTCGGCTGACCAGTGACATGGCCCGGACGACGTTTGCCAACTCGATCACCTTGACGCCCGGAACCATCACGGTCAGCGTTTCCTTAATGGGCCGTTTTACGGTGCATTGTATCGACGCGCCTTCCGCCGAACCCTTGCCCGGTGAGATGGAGCGCAAAATCAAGAATATTTTCAAGGAATAATGGAATCTGTCTTTTTATATACCAGCCTCTATTTATGCCTGCTGATGTTTGTATCGCTCTATCGCGCGGTCAAAGGCCCGACGACCCTGGATCGTTTGATCGGCGCGAATGCCATTGGCAGTAAAACAACGACGTTGTTGCTTTTGATTGGACTTATCTATCAACGGGTCGATATGTTCGTCGATATCGCCCTGGCTTACGCCTTGCTCAATTTCATCACCGTTCTGGCGGCCTCCCGTTATTTTCAAAAAGCAAAAGGGCTCGATGAAGAAAGTATGGGGTGAATAAATCATGGATATTATCGTCACGCTACTAATCGTCGGCGGACTGGTTTTTTGCACGGGCGGCACGCTGGGCATTCTCCGTTTTCCTGATTTTTACTCGCGCCTGCATCCGGCCGGCAAACTCGACACCTTCGGTCTGATGACAACAATGGCTGCGCTGGCGCTGTATGTCGCCTTTGCGCACCAGTCTTTTCTCACCGCCCTAAAGATTATATTGATTGTCGTCTTTGTCTTTCTGACAAGCCCAACGGCCACCCATGCCATTCTCGATGCCGGAGTACGGGCAGGGCTCAAACCCTGGCAAAAGCCGACGGCAAGAAAGGATGCGCCGTGATCTGGTCCCTGGAAATTTTCATTCTGGTGATCGTAATCATATTGGCGGTCGGTGCCATAACGGTCAAAGACCTGTTGAGTGCCGCCATTTTATTTGGTGCCTACAGTTTCATGATGTGCCTGCTGTGGGCCATTATGGGTGCCGTTGATGTGGCTTTTACCGAAGCTTCCGTGGGGGCCGGTATCAGTACGATTCTTTTTGTGGCAGCGGTTTTTCGAACATCCAGGAGGAGTAAAGATTGAAAGTCAGCGCACTGATTCTGGTCACCGTTTTGGGGGCGTTTCTGATCTATGGGACCCTTGATTTTCCTCCCTGGGGCGACGCCTTGTCGCCTGCCAGCCAGCATGTGTCGCCCTACTACATCGAAAATACCATGGACCAAACTTCGGTACCGAACATCGTTACGGCTGTATTGGCCGATTATCGCGGCTACGACACCATGTTTGAGACCTGTGTCATCTTCACCGCTGGGATTGCCTGCATTTTCCTTCTGCGATCCTACCGCAGGAGGAAACCGCAAGACCGCCTGTATCGTCATCTTCCCACCGGCATCTCTCTGCGAATTAATAAGAACGGCAAATTTCCCGAAAGCGTCAAAAGAGTTCAAGCGTATCGATTCGGTGTGGGTTCCTCATGATCTGATCGTTAAGACCTGCTGCCGCCTGATCCTGCCGTTTATCCAGATCTTTGCGCTCTATGTTATCGCTCACGGCCATCACAGTCCGGGCGGCGGCTTCCAGGGGGGCGTCATTCTGGGGGCGGCCATCATATTGTTTGCGGTGTCATTCGATCTGCGTTCGGCCAGGCAACGGTTTAAAGAACGATCGGCCGCACTCTTTTGTGCGCTGGGGGTGTTTATTTATGCCGGCACCGGCATCGTTTGCATGCTTTATAGCGCCAATTATCTCGACTACAGTGGCTTGGCCTCGATATTGGGGGTCGATCCAGTCACGGCACGCTCCCACGGCATCCTGATCGTGGAGGTGGGTGTTGGCATTGCCGTCATGGCCGTCATGGTCAGCCTGTACTACAACATCTCTTCGGCCGGCAAGCAGGACGAAGGTCTTTAACAGATGGATATGTTGCTGGAAATACTGATTGCCCGGGTCAATTACTGGGCCTATATCGTGCTGATGATGATCGGGCTCTATGCCATTATCGTTAAGCAGAACCTGGTCAAGAAGATTGTCGGCATGAACATCCTACAGACGGCCGTCATTCTGTTTTACATCTCCATCGGTGCGAAAAGGGATGCCACGATCCCGATTATCGAACACGGACACGATTCACTGCATACAGCCGTTGCGGCTGCGGACTACATCAATCCGCTGCCCCATGTCTTGATGCTGACCGCCATCGTCGTTGCGGTTGCGACGTTTGGTGTCGCCCTGGCGCTCGTGATCAAGATCTACGGACAATACGGCACCCTGGAAGAAGATGAAATCTTGGAAAAATTCCGGGAGCCAAGTTCAGACCAAACCTGAAACAACCTGGAAAGGGGCTGGAAAGAAAAAAGGAGCGGTAATGATCTCCAGAGAAGACCTGAAGCAAATGGTCATGTTGGCCTACCTTTCGGATGAGATGCTCGATCAGCTGATTCCCATTACTGAAATGAATCAGTTCGCTGCCCAAGAATACATTTTCAGACAAGGCGATCTTGCCGACCGGTTCTACTTTCTGGTCAGGGGTAAGGTGCTCCTGGAGCAACGAATTTCGCCTGAAATTGCCGTTTCCTTGAGTGCGGTCAAGCCCGGTTTTTCCTTTGGCTGGTCGGCCCTGTTAGACAATGAAATTTACACCATGGATGCCCTGTGTGCGGAGCCAAGCCAAATGCTGTCCTTTCGGGCCGAAAAACTTAAATCCCTATTCAAAACCAATCATTCTTTAGGTTACATCGTGTATCAGCGGCTTCTAGGCGTCCTCAAGAAACGCTACGAGACCCTAACCGAGCAGTTCGTCAAAGCGATCCGGCATCATCCAGATATCGGCAGCCTTTTGTAGGTTAAGTCAAATGGTAGATCAACTCCCGGCCATCATCATTGTCACCCCCCTTGTCACTTCATTTGTGATTTTTGCGGTCGGCTGGTGGCATGTCAGGCATGCCTTTTTACTAGCCATGGCCGCTTTATCCGTTTGTCTTTTATCGTCTACAGCAATCCTGCATTCAGTCATGGATAGCGGCGTCATTCAATACCGGTTGGGGGGCTGGGCGCCACCTTGGGGGATCGAGTACCGGATCGACCATTTAAACGCCATCATGCTGGTCCTCATTTCATTGATCGGGTTGTTGGCGGCGGCCCATGCCCAAAAAAGCGTTGACCGGGAATTGCCGGAAAAAGCGGTTTTGTTCTGGACGCTTTTTATTTTGCTTATCACCGGCTTGCTGGGTATCTGCATCACGGCCGATCTGTTCAATCTTTTCGTGCTGCTCGAAGTGGCCTCCCTGTCCGGATATGCCCTCATCGCCATGGGCGAAAAGGAGGCCTCGTTTGCCAGTTTCCGCTACATTGTCATCGGTACCATTGGTGCCAGTTTCTATCTTTTGGGCGTTGGCTGTCTGTATATCGCCACCGGTTCATTAAATATGGAAGACCTTGCGCGCCTGCTCCCCGGGCTATACGCGTCAAAAACGGTGCTGCTGGGTTTTGCTTTCATCGTTATCGGTCTGGCGATCAAAATGGCGCTCTTTCCCATGCATGGGTGGCTTCCGGACGCCTACGCCTATGCCCCATCAGCGGTGAGTTCGGCAGTTGCTCCGCTGATGACCAAAGTGATGGCTTATGTCCTGATCCGGGTAATGTTCACCGTCTTTCAAGCGGAGTTTCCCGTATCCGTGCTGGGCGTGACCGACATCATGGTCTGGTTGGGCAGCATCGCCATCCTGTTCGGGGCTGTCATGGCCCTGTCCCAGAGTGATTTCAAACGGATGCTGGCCTTTATCATCATCGCTGAAATCGGATATATTGTCGGGGGTATCGGGCTTGCGAACGCCATCGCATTCCAAGGTGCTGTTTTTCATATTGTCAACGACGCCCTGATGATGACTTGCCTTTTCCTGGTTGCCGGACAGATCATGTACAAGACGGGCGGGCATGGCATTGCCGACTTCCAAGGCTTGTTCAGGGCCATGCCGGTTACGGCCGCCGTTTTTACGGTGGGCGCCCTGGCGGTTATCGGAGTGCCGCCCACGTGTGGATTTTTCAGCAAGTGGTATTTGCTGCTCGGTGGCCTAAAAGCCCACCAATGGGGTTTCGTGGCGGCCCTGCTCGTGTGCACGCTGATCAATGTCGCCCTGTTTTTCAGGGTTTTCGACAAGGGGCTTTATGGCGACCACGGACAGACCCCCGAACCGGACCCAACGGCTACAGCAGGCAAGCCGGGCATGGCGGAAGCGCCTCTGGGTATGCTGATCCCGGCCTGTCTGCTGGCCGTTATCATCATCCTGGTCGGTATTTTCAACCAGGTGATCGTGAATGAGGTGATCTACTTTACAGTTCCACCCGGACTCTGATCGAAGAGCGGACACAGCGCAATTGCCTTTATGTCGGACTTGTTATCCATAGCGCACCGACCGGTGTGGGCCCTGGCGTGGCCTTTCTTGGTGGCCGTGCTGATTCTGTTTTCAGGAAAACGGCCCAACCTGAGAGAAAGCTGGACCCTTTATGGGCAGCGCCCTCCTGTGTTTCACCGTGCTGTCCATGATTCCCGTTGTCTTAACGCGGGGCCCGTTTCGATTCAGCGGATTTGCGCTTTTCCCGGGCATCGATTTTGCTTTGCGCGTCGATGCCCTGGGCCTTATTTTCGCCACCACGTCATCCTGTTTGTGGATCTCTGGTGTCTCTCTTTTCCATCGGATACATGCGGACCCTGAAAGAACACGCCCAGACCAGATTTTACTTCTCCTTTGCCGTCGCCCTGCTCGGGGCCGTGGGCATCGCTCTGGCCGATAATCTGGTCACGATGTTCGTTTTCTATGAAATATTGACAATCTCCACTTATCCCCTGGTGGCCCATGCGGAAACCCCCGAAGCGCTGTCGGCCGGTCATAAATATCTAACCTATTTGCTTGGCGGTGGGGTTTTCTTCCTTATCGCCATTGTGATGACCTATTTTCTGGTAGGCACCACGGACTTCAACCCGCACGGCATCTTGAAGCCCGCCCTTGGCACGACGTCGAAATTTACCCTGCAGGTCGTCTTTTTCTGTTTTCTGATCGGATTCGCCAAAGCCGCCTGGATACCACTCCATGCCTGGCTGCCCAGCGCCATGGTGGCACCGACCCCGGTCAGCGCCTTGCTGCATGCCGTCGCCGTTGTCAAAGCCGGTGTTTTCGGCATTATTCGCGTTGTCTGCCACATCTACGGTATCGATCTGATGCAGACGCTGAATCTGGGAATCGTTCTGGCCGGGATCGCTGCGGTCACCATTGTTGTCGCGAACTTCTACGCCATCGGCCAAACCAATTTGAAAAGAATGCTGGCCTATTCCACCATCAATCAGCTCGCCTTTATTATCCTCGGTGTGGCCCTGTTGAGCCCCATGTCCGTCACCGGTGCCCTGCTGCACATCCCCTTTCACGGGTTCATGAAGATCACGCTCTTCTTGTGTGCGGGCGCTATCGCCGCCATCACAGGGGTTAAAACAATCCGCGATCTGGCCGGCATGGGAAGAATCTTGCCGGTCACGTTAGGCGCTTTTTTGATTGGTGCCTTTGGCATGTGCGGAGCACCTCCGCTGGCAGGTTTTATCAGCAAATGGCATATCGCTTTGGGCGCGGTCGAAACGGATCAATACTTCTTCCTGTTTATCATATGTGCCGGTTCGCTGCTGGATGTTGTTTATTTTTTTCCTGTGATTCGCACAGCCTTTTTCGCCAAAATACCCCAAGCGGAAATACTTGAAGAGGATATGGAACCCAAAGTAGAACTCTACACCGCCAAGCAGCCCATTCTCGAGTATCGGCAACCCTTGTATTTTTTTATGGTTGTGCCCCTCGCGGTCACCGCTATTTTTTCGATTTTATTTTGTTTGTTCCCCAACATCTTGGGAATCTATAATCTGGCCCAAATGGCTGTAAAAAGCATCTTCGGAGGCATCGGGCAATGAGCGATCTGCGGGTATACCCTAAAAAGTTGTTCTGGCGATTGTATGTGGTCTGTTTTGCCGTGAGCCTGATTCTTGATTTTTACTGGCTCTACAAGCATGTCTTCCACTATCACTTCGCGTTTCAATACCTGCCGCAATTTTTCGCCCTGTTCGGTCTTTTTGGTTGTATGCTGCTGATCCTTATTGCCAAAGCAATGGGCCTGATAATCGTCGTTGATGAGGATTACTATCAAAGCAAGGAAGGTGATGTGAAGTGAGTGGCTGGATTCACCCGGGTTTGGTTATCTGCTGCGGTGGATTTCTGATCCCCTTTATCCCCTGGAAGCGTGTTAAACAGGCCTACTTCCTCGCGCTCCCCTTGACCGGGCTCGCCATCCTGGTACTAACCTCCAGGGGTGTGTTCGGCGATCTACCGCCATGGCCGGCGGCGCTTCACAAGTGGGAGGTCCCCTTCCTCCATTACACGCTGAACATTATCCGAATCAACAAACTCAGCATGCTGTTCGGATACGTCTATGTCGTTGCGGCGTTTTGTATGAACATCTATGCCCTGGGGGTCAAAAACGATTGGGAGCATGTTGCCGCAATGATTTACGTGGGCAGTGCTCTGGGTGCCATTTTTTCCGGTGATTTTTTTACGCTGTTTTTCTGCCTGGAAATCATGTCCTGGGCCCCGTTCTTTCTACTTTTGTTCCGGGGTAGTAAGCGCGCGATGGGCGCCGCCGTTCGATATATCTTATGGCATCACTTCAGCGGTGTGTGTCTCCTCGCAGGTATTCTGATTCACGCCCATCAAACCGGATCCATCGAATTCACCCACATGCCTTGGGGGTGGGAAAGCAAATACCTGGGCTACAACCTCATGCTCTTGGGTTTCGTGATCAACGCAGCCACCACGCCGTTTCACTCCTGGCTGTCAGATACCTACTCCGAGGCCTCGCCCAGTGGATCGGTCTATATGACCGCCTACACGACCAAAACGGCCATTTTTTGTTTGATCATTACCTTTTCCGGCGTTCCTTTGTTAATGTGGATGGGGGCCATTCAGGCTGTCTTCGCCCTGTTCCTGGCCGTGTTGGAAAATGACGGCCGGAGACTCTGCTCCTATCATATTATCTCCCAGATCGGATACATGGTTGCCGGCGTCGGCATGGGGACAGAAATGGGCCTGAACGGTGCGGCCTCCCATGCCTTGTGCCATATCATTTACAATGCCCTCTTGTATATGGGCGCGGGTTGCGCTCTGGTGGTGGCCGGCACAGCCAAGTTCAACCGGCTTGGGCGGCTTGTATAAATACATGCCGATCTCTTTCTGGCTATACATGGTCGGCGGGTTTTCCATCTCCGGCTTCCCCTTGTTCAATGGGTTTATCAGCAAGGCCATGACCATCGAAGCCGCGGAATTTCTTCAAAGACCGATCATCTACCTTTTGCTGGAGGGCGCCACGGTCGGAACTTTCCTGCACACCGGACTCAAACTGCCCTGGAACATCTGGTTACAAGGCCGTGATGAACCCCTACCGGAAATCAGATCCAAATTAAAAGACTCACCTTTCAACACGCCCGTTCACATGCTGGTCGGCATGGGTATTTTAGCCTTTCTATGTATCTTTCTGGGTGTCTACCCGAAAGTCCTTTACGATATGCTCCCCTATCCGGTCGAGTATGTCCCCTTTACTTTGACCCGCGTGTTTTCCATCACCCAGATGTTTATTTTCTCCTTTTTGGGATTTTGGCTCCTGCGGAAACTGGTCAAAGGCTATCCAACCTTTGTTCTGGATACGGACTGGCTGATCCGGATCGGGGGCGGCCAATTCATCAACTTCTGCAAAGGGCCATTAATCGCCTTGGGAGCTTTCCTCGACCGGCAAGTGATGAAAATCACCGCTATCTTTGTCGACGGTATTAGAAATCCGAATATCGAAGCCCGGATGACGCCCATGGCCATCGGTTTAGGTGTCTTCGTGTCTTTGGTGATCTTCACAATCTTTTTAATGCTGAGTTTTTGAAACAATGAACGCACTTATCCGGACAAAAAGCATACTTGCGGGGATACTGATAGGGTGTCTATCGATCGGGTATGGTGGCGCGGCTGAAATTCAACCGGGCCAACTCAAGTGGAAAGCGCCGACCCAAGGCCCCATCTTCTCTTCACCGGTCATCATGGATAATGATGCCGTCATCGTCGGCAGCCATGATGAGCATCTATATGCCTTTAGCCCCCAGGGCGACCTGCGATGGAAGTTCGAAACCGGATTTTGGGTACAATCGACCCCTGCCTTTGGAGGCCGGGGGACCCTTTATGTGGGATGTTGGGATCATTACTTGTACGCCCTTACACCCAATCAGCGCCTGCAATGGAAATTCAGGGCCATGGGTAAGCAACCCATTGTTTCTTCCCCTGCTGTGGATCGCGAAGGCACAATCTATTTCGGTAGTTATGACAACTATGCGTATGCGTTACGCAAAGACGGAACTTTAAAATGGCGCTTTAAATCCGAGTATAAAATATCATCCTCTCCAGCGCTAAGTCCGTCCTTGACTGTCTATTTGGGGAGTTGGGATGGCCTCTTATATGCGTTTTCAGCCGATGGAAGTTTGCAGTGGACCTTTAAGACAGACGCCTGGATTCAATCATCTCCCGCCCTTGCAAGGGACGGGACCATATTGATCGGAAGCTGGGACCACCATCTGTATGCAGTCAGTAAAGAGGGGACCTTGCTGTGGCGTTTTAAAACCGGCAATGTTGTCGCGTCATCACCGGCGATCGACAAGGACGGCACGGTTTATGTGGGCAGTTGGGATCGCTATTTGTATGCCATTACACCGGATGGTAAGCAGCGTTGGCGCATCGAAACGGGCGGTCGCGTTACCTCGTCACCCGCTGTCGGGCAGGACGGAACCATTTACGTAGGCAGCGAGGATCATCATCTGTATGCTGTTTCACCGGCAGGAAAGCTGAAGTGGCGGTATAAAACCGGCGATCGAATTGTGTCTTCTCCGGCAATCAGCACGGACGGGACGGTCTATGTGGGAAGTCTGGATAATTATTTGTACGCCATTCAAACGGAAAGTGCCGGGTACCAATCCAAAAGCCCCTGGCCCGGATTCCACTTCAACCAGGGCAGGGGTAATTTTTAACTTTTTAATTTTAGCCATCTGATCGTGTTACGCCACTATTAAACCGCTTCGCAGTCGCTCATTGGCCGAAAATAAAAAAGCCGGCAATAACAACCACGCCTAGCAAAGCGAAATGAAGTCCGGTTAAAATCTGCTGATATTGCGTCTTCATTTTTTTATCCGGTTCACTATCGATCAATTGCTTGAATTTCCGGTAATCCGAAATCCATCCGGTTAATAAATCAACGTCATACCCTTTACTTTTCAAAGTCATCTTAATCTGCTGATAAAAGTATAAGACGAATATAATGGAACCGAATAGCCCGAGCTTCATCCAACTCATTTAATTGTCTCCACGCGTAATTTTTTGATATGCCTTTTTAAAAAAAATGAGTGCCTCTCTCACCAAACGGAAGGTTGTTTTGCCATCCACGATAAAATTCAGAAGACAGCCGCACTAACGCTGTCTGACCGCCCAAGTTACCCCTCTTTTCCATTGCAGTGTCAGGCTAAACCATTTCGGTAGAATATACAATATTAAGGTCATTTGTAGCCAATGATCCTTTGCGCACTTCTTGCAATGCTGAACGAACCCTGTTGTTGAGATTGCGGAGGATTTCCTCTCCCAAATAAAGATTCACGCCCGTATCTTCCAAGACGGTTAATCTTCTTCCATAGGGATAGTAAAGGAGCGCTTGCCTTATCAAGAGAGTTAAAATTTCTATTTCGTCTTCGCTCAGTGTTTTGAATTTCGCATTATTCCCATGAAAAAAGCGAATCGGTTCTTCAAAAACAGCGCTGTTAAACTCTTTTCTTAATTTTTCAATTGCGTTTTCGTTTTGGGTGCTAAAGGCTTGCCACAATGCTTGTTTATTATCGCCGTTCATGACGGTTTTTAAGCTTCTTAATAATTCATAAAGTGATTCATCATCATAGTTCAAAATGGTTTGCTTGGCGCCATAGGAACCGTGATACGCATATCTTAACCAATGAGAATCTAAACCCAAATCCTTCTCAATTTTTGTTTCATAACTATCAGCCGATTTGTATATAGCGCGAATGCTTTCTTCTTTGTCGCTAATTCTTTTTTTAATGGATTCTTTGCTCTTCTTATATATAAACGCGCCTTGTGGGCTTTTTATGAAACCATCAATAATTTCTTTTGTGGATCTTATTTTTTCAGAACGATAATATTCCCCCCATTTAAAATTCTGGGTGTGATCGACATGACGCATTTTAACGATTGACAGCTGTTCTGTATATAAAACATACCCCCTTGCGATTTCTTCCAAGGTTTCATATCTCATATCCATAAAGCGTTTGACCGCCTCTATGGGCGGCTCATCATGTGCTATCACCTCAGAAGGAAATTTTGATGACACGCCATGATAAATATAAAACGAGAAAGAACCGATCACAATTAGAAACAAAATTAATAAGGTTACGTAAAATTTCTTCATCATCAATACGCTCCGTCGCTTTGAAAGATAGCCAAACCAAAGCGCATTATCTTGCAGATTGCATCAATAGTATCGTGGATCTCAAAATAGGGTGCCTCGCATGCCGTGGCTTTTTCAGAACCGATTTATGGCAACGGATATAACATGGTCAGATGAATTAAGCGAGGTCGAAAAATGTTGGTGCGGTCTCTATCGGCGGTTCTATGCTTAGAAGCAAGCCAATTAAAGAACCGACCTGTGAAGGTTCCCTAATCGTCGCAAAAAAGTTGTAAGGTTTTCAAAAACCATCCGACCAAGTTTCAGGGTGCAATCGCGCACCCACATAACTGTACCCCTCCTCTATAACGGGCTGTCCCTTGTGGCAGTCCGTTTCTCATTGATTCATAGATGGTTGATCGGGACGTTTGGAGGTTTTCCGTCAGCGTGGACGGCTCGTATGCTTCAGCATCCGTCCTATGGCTTCATTACACCCCGGCGTGTCATCAACGGCGCGGGTACTGTTTATGGCAGGCTAAAAACAAAAACCCGCTTTTATAACAGCGGGTTATATAAGTAATTGTGGTGGCGATGCAGGGAATCGAACCCCGGACACTGCGGATATGAGCCGCATGCTCTAACCATCTGAGCTACATCGCCCTAAAACAGTCAAAAACTGCCGGCTTGCCGGATCGAAATTCTAGGCGTCAACAGCCCGGCAGCTTTTGAATAGCGGTGTTTACTAACAGCTCAAATCGGTCAAGTCAAGCAGAAAACAAAACCCCATTTATGCTCGTTTTATTTCTTTTTCTTCCGCACGCCGGGAACCGAACCGGCCGGTTCCACAACAAATTCTTCCAGATCGTCGGGCAAGTTCGCAAATACGACCATAAAAGGCAGATTTTTCCCGGGCTGGACCTTATAGTTCGATCGATTGTCACCGGCCCGGTTGGCCAGCCGCTTTTTGATGGCGTTCAAATCCATACTGGCAAGATCGAGATCCGTGAGGATGTTGCCGCCATAGACCGTCTGCGATTGGGCGAGGGTCTTACCGGTCGTAAACAATTTGCCTGTGATCCTAATTTGGCTGCGGGGTTCCTTATATAAATTTTTAACCTTTCCGGTAATAACCAGTAATTTACCGATCTTGGCATTGTCGATGAATTTGCTGTTGATTTCCAGGGCCTTAATTTCACCAACATCTTTTTGCGGCCGGCTTCAGAAAATCGCCGACATAAGGCATCTGGCGCAGATAGTCGCTGGCATAGGGTGTTTTAATGCCCATCATCATGTCAAGATAAAAAATGACGGCAATACCAAGGATCAGCAACAAGAGGATCAACAGCAGCCCTTTGCCACCGCCGCGGCGCTTACCCAACGCTTTGGGCTTTTTCGGTTTCTTGGCTTTCTTGGCCTTTTTGGCTTTTTTGGCTTTCTTATCTACTTGGACCGCTGGCTCCGCGACAGCGACAGCGGCAGCGGCGGCACCGGCGGCTGCGTCGGGGACATCTCGGTCTTCATCTGCACTGAATGCTTCACCCGCGTCGCCTTCATCCACTTCGAATTCAAGCTCAATATCGCCACCTTCGAAGGGATCATCAAACACCAGATTTTCCTCTCCAATGCCCTTCATCAAGATCAGAGACGTCCATCTCAATGGTCGCATCCCCATCCGCCATCTCTATCCAATCCTTCATCGGCTCCATCGATCGGCTACATCGGCTTCCTCGCCTCCGATGTCCAGATCCAATTCAACATCTTCGACCTCCTCTTCACCGGCTGCCTCGCCCTCATCATCCATATCGAGCATTTTTTCAATATCGGACAAATCCAGCTCAGCTGTTTGAGACAAGATATCGGGCGCTTCGGCTTGCGTTTTCCACTTCTCGGTTTCTGTCGCTGCAGGGGCGGCCGTTCGCCTTCTTCCAGCATCCCTTCAATGTCGGACAAATCGAGGTCTTCCGGTTCTTCCACTTCAACGTCCAATTCTGAAGCTGTCTCACCCCCTTCGTCCGTAAATTCCATGTCTAATTCAAAGTCGAGATCCTCCAACTCTTGATCATCTGATTCTGCAGCGTCAAGCTCCTCAGACGTCTCGGAGACGGCAGGGCCTTCGTCATCATCCAGGTCCAGATCCAAATCCAGGTCTAAGTCAAGGTCGTCTGCAGCATCCCCTGCAGCGGTCGGAGGCGCTTCGGAAGGTGCTTCTTCCATTTCGAGCTCCATATCCTCTCACCTGCATCCTTTCGGCCGGCGTTCTCTTCGGGCCTAAATCAAGATCAGGTCCAGTCCCTCTGCATCCGTTTCGGCCGCGGGCTTCTTCTCCAGGCGCTTCCTCCCCATCCAGCAGCCCTTCCACGTCCGACAGGTCCAGCTCTTCTTCAGCCGGTTGCCGTGGGCGCCTCTTCTTCGGGCTCAAGATCAAAATCCAGATCCAGTTCCTCTTCACCGGCATCGGCTTCGGCCGGGGCTTGCTCGCCCGGCGCTTCCTCCACCTCCAGCAGCCCTTCCACGTCCGACAGGTCCAGCTCTTCTTCAGCCGCTGCCGAGGCCACCGTTTCTTCGGGCTCTAAATCAAAATCCAGGTCCAGCTCCTCGTCGTCTGCTTCGGCTTCGGCCGGGGCTTCTTCTCCCGGCGCTTCTTCCATATCCAGCAGCCCTTCCACGTCCGACAGATCCAGCTCTTCTTCAGCCGCTGCCGTGGCCACCGTTTCTTCGGGCTCTAAATCAAAATCCAGTTCCAGCTCCTCTTCGCCTGCTTCAGCCGAGCGCTTCCTCTTCCGGCTCGTCATCCATATCCAGCAGCCCTTCCACGTCCGACAGGTCCAGTTCCCCTTCGCGGCCGCCTGGGCTTCACGGCCGCTTTTTCGGCTCCCTTCCTCGCTCCAGATCGAGACCGACTTCCATTTCATCAGCCGCTTCCGCACTTACGTCATCTGGCATGCGCTCTTCTTCGATTTCGACTGATGAGGGAGGCTCTTCGGCTTCTTCCTGGGAATCAAACTGAACATCCGGCGCGGCTTCATCGGCCGCTTCCGCTTCATCGGCCGCCGGCCAAACTTCGTCGGTATCATCTTCAAATGCAGCCGTTGCAGCCAGGTCGGCATCATCAGCCTGCAAAGCAGGCGCCTCATCTTGGACTTCAGGTTCAGGCGGTATTGCCTCCGGCGGCGCAGCTTCTTCCGGGGGCGCTGGCGGGAAGGCCGTAAAAATGTTCTGGCATTGTGAGCATCGAACCTTGGAGCCGGTCGGTTTCAAAAGATTTTCATCTAAATTGAAACTGGTACTGCAATTTTCACACGTAATAATCATGGTGCTCCCTCAAAATTATAGTTTCATATGGTAAATTCCAGGTAAATTCCGATAGCGCTCATTGTAATCAAGGCCATAGCCGACCAGAAACCCCTTTTCGACCACATGGCAGGCATAGGCAACGTCTATGTCCGCGTTACGACGTTCACGTTTGTCAATCAGTGCACATACTTTAACAGACAACGGGTCGAAGGATTTCAAATGTTCAATGAGATAGGCCAAAGTCAATCCTGTGTCGACGATATCTTCGATGATCAAAACATGCTTGTCTTTGATATCGATCTCGATTTCTTTGGTAAGGAGAATCTTGCCGGAAGATGATGTCCGTGAACCATAGCTTGAAACGCCGACAAAATCGATTCTCACGTCAATCGAAATCTGACGGATCAAATCAGACAAGAAAACAAAGGCCCCCTTCAAAGCCCCAATCAGCACGAGCTCCTTTGCACGATAGTCGGAAGAAATCCTTGCCGCAATTTCAGCCACCGACTTCTCAATCTCCGCTCTGGCCAGGACAGGTATGAATTCAGGCATATTGAATTTTAGTTATTTCCAGGCTGAGCGTCTTGAATTTAGGAATCGCCCAATTGGAATCATGCGATAATCGAATCGCGACCATTGTATTACTCGGACCATGCAATCGTCTAAAACTACTAAAAATAGTGACTCTTGTCAATAAATTTGATCCCTTATAGACCGGCCTCGGCCAACTGCGATGCAATCTCTTTTTGTGCTTTGGTGAGTTTTTTGGGTATTTGCACCTGAATGACGACATACAGATCGCCCTTAGCCTTGCCCTTCATGTGGGGCAAACCCAGTCCGCCCAGCCGCATTTTGGTTTTATGGTTGGTCCCAGGCGGAATTTTAAGGTTGAGTTCTTTGCCTTCCAGGGTCGGAACTTTTATATGCGTTCCCAACAGGGCCTCGCTCAGACGAATTTCACGCTGGATGATCAGATCGTGATCCTGAGCGCTGAAGACCGGATCAGGCACCACCTTGGACTGAATGTATAGGTTACCGGGAGGGCCGCCATAGGGACTGGCTTCTCCTTTGCCGGCCAACCGCAATTTTTTGCCCGTAATCATGCCCGGCGGAACTTTCACGGAAACATTTTCAGCGCGCCCCTTGTGTTGAAAGTTAACACGCTTGTCCGCCCCCTGGGCCACCTCCGCTAAGGTCAAAGGGCAGTTCATAAACAAGATCCGATCCTTTCATCTGGGCCTGTTGGCGTGCCTGTCCGCCAAAGGGCGAACCACCGCCGAACCCAAACCGGACCCCGCCGCGCCGGCCTGAGGCGGAACCGCCACCCAGTCCGAATTCCCGAAAAATATCGCTGAAGTCGAAGTTGCTGAAGATGTCTTCCTGCGAATAGCGCTGGTGGAAATCAGTTGAACCGAAGGTGTCGTATTGCTGCCGTTTCTCTTTATCGCTCAAAACAGCATACGCTTCGCTGATCTGCTTTGAATTTATCCTCAGCATTTTTATCACCTTTGGTGTGGTCAGGGTGATATTTCATGGCCAGTTTACGATAAGCTTTTTTGATTGCTTCGGGGCTGGCATTTTTATCAACCCCTAAAGCTTGATAATAGTCGTTTGCGGGCATGTTTTATTCACTCCTTGGATCACGGTTGTTCCTTAGAAGCCATCCATTTTTAATTTGAAACGTTCAATCAATCTTGTTTTATGTACTAATTAAGATAAGTTATCAGGTTTGCTGTGTCAAGCCCAGCGCTTATTTAGTATTCTTGGCGTCCCGGCGGTCCGCCTTAAATCCGGCCGCCCTGAGGGCCACCATAAGAACCGAGAGCGCCGCTGGCGTCATACCGGATAGACGCGACGCCTGGCCCAACGACCGTGGCCGAATCTGTGCCAATTTTTCCTTTAATTCGCTGGAAAGACCATGCACGCCATAGAAATCAAATTGGTCGGGAATCTTGGCACCCTCGAGATTTTTGAACTTCTCGATCTCCTGGGCCTGCCGCTTGATATACCCCTCGTACTTGATTTCAATCTCGACTTGACGGGCCACGCGCTTCTCAACCGGAGCCGGGCTGGCGGCCAGAAATTCAACCGCATCATAATCGAGTTCGGCCCGTTTTAGAAGCTGGTCCAAATGAACGCCGCTGGTCACGGGCGGGGTGCCCTGCGCGCTCAAGTACGTGTTGGTTCGGCGATTCGGCTTGATCACCGTTGCCTTGATCCGACCAATCTCTTGGGCGATTTGCGCCTTTCGGGCCTGCGCATCCTTGCAGGTGTCCCGGTCGATCAAACCGAGTTGATGACCGATATCCATCAACCGCAGATCGGCGTTGTCTTCCCTAAGTGTCAATCGGTATTCGGCCCGGGACGTAAACATACGGTAAGGTTCGCGTGTCCCCCGGGTTACCAGGTCATCCACCATAACACCCATATAAGCCTGGGAGCGGTCCAAGATGAAGGGGGGGCGTTTTTGGATCCGGCAGGCGGCATTGATGCCGGCCCACAACCCCTGGGCGGCCGCCTCTTCATAACCCGAGGTCCCATTGATCTGGCCGGCCAGATAGAGCCCGCTGACTTTCTTGGTTTCCAGGGTCGCCTTTAATTGAACCGGATTAATATAGTCGTATTCAATCGCATACGCCGGACGCATGATTTCGGCGGCTTCCAGGCCCTCGACCGACCGGACGAACTGAAGCTGAATCTCCATCGGCAGGCTATTGCCGAGGCCGCTGGCATAAATCTCGTCGGTATCGAGCCCTTCATGTTCCAGGATGACCTGGTGGCGCTCCCGTTCAGGAAAGCGGACGATTTTATCTTCAAAGGAAGGGCAGTAACGGGCCGAAACGCCCTTTATGATACCCCCGTACAAAGCGGATCGCTCCAAATTCCGTTGCACAATTTGGTGCGCCCGCTGATTTGTATGACCGATATAGCTGGGCAGCTGGGGCATGGTGATCGCACGCGTCGAGAATGAAAACGGCCTCGGTTCCTCCGATGAAGCATGCACTTCAAATTTAGAGAAATCGATACTCGCTTTTTGAAGGCGCGGGGGCGTTCCGGTCTTCATCCGTCCCAGTTCAAACCCCAGTTCACGCAAATGCACCGGCAGGCCATAGGAAGCGAATTCACCTGCGCGCCCGGCTTTGATCGCATTGAATCCGATGTGGACCAAACCACTCAGAAACGTCCCGGTCGCCAAGATAACGGCATCGGTTTGATAACCATAGCCGGTATGATCCAAAACACCCACGATACGCCCGTTTTCCACGACCAACCGTTCGATTAAGGCCTGCTTGAGATTGAGACCAGACTGGGCTTCGATGACGGCTTTCATGGCGATATGGTAGCGGATCTTGTCGTTCTGGGTACGGGAAGCCTGGACCGCCGGCCCTTTTTTGGTATTCAGGGTTCGGTACTGGATGGCGGTCTGATCCGTTATTTTGGCCATTTCGCCGCCCAACGCATCGATCTCCTTGACGAGCTGCCCTTTGGCCATCCCGCCGATCGAAGGGCTGCACGGCATGGCAGCAACTTTATCCAGATCAATGGCCGTCAAAAGCACCCGGCATCCCATCCGCGCAGCTGCCAGAGCGGCTTCACACCCCGCGTGTCCAGCACCCACAACGATAATATCGTATTTTCGTCGATCGAAAGAATTCATCAATTAATCCGCTTAAAATGGATCGATTTTAGCATTTGTATTATTCAGATGTCATGTATAAGATATATAGCGGGTTTGCAACAGGTCAAGCGCATGATGAAGACAACACCTAAACGATATTACGATTTCAACACTTACCTGCGAGGCCAATTCGGATGCCGGGTGCAAAAAATCACCATTGACGCCGGGCTGACGTGCCCCAATCGCGACGGACATCTGGCCACCGGGGGATGTATCTACTGCAATGCCAAGGGTCAGGAACCGGCGCGTATGCCCAGGGACGTTCCGTTACCGAACAGCTGATGGCAGGCAAACAGGCCTTGGCGCGCCGTTACAAAGCCAAAAAGTTTATCGCCTATTTCCAGTCATTTTCGAACACCTATGCCCCCCTTGATCAACTCACAAACCTTTATGCCGAGGCCCTGGCTGTGGACGATGTCGTCGGGTTGTCCATCGGCACGCGGCCGGACTGTGTCTCGGAAGCGGTTCTAAGCCTGCTTCAAGGGTATACGCAGGAATATTTGATCTGGGTCGAATATGGTTTGCAGTCGGCTCACGACAGGACCTTGCAGCGCATCAACCGGGGGCACGATGTTGCCTGTTTTCAAAAGGCGGTCGCGGCCACCCGCAACCGGGGCATTAAAATCTGTGCCCACATTATCCTTGGCCTGCCGGGTGAATCCAAGCAGGAAATGCTGGCAACTGCCGATTTTTTACGCCATCTGGACTTGGATGGCGTCAAGCTCCATGTCCTGTATGTGGTCAAGGGGACACCGTTGGAAACGCTTTACCGCCAGGGCCGCTATCAATGCCTGGAGCAGGCGGAGTACATCGATCTGGTATGTGATTTTCTCGAGCGCTTACCCCAACGGATGGTCATTCAGCGTCTTACCGGGGATCCGCATCCAGCAGAACTCGTCGCCCCGGCCTGGACCTTGAAAAAAGCCGTCAACCTCGAATTGATCAAGGCACGCCTGGAAGCCAGGGACACGTGGCAGGGAAAACACGTTGACGGCTGATCTTGTTGGTGCCCCAAGATCCTACCCGCGACCGGTTTCATCAGCTTGACAAACCAGGCTGTATAAAATAATATTTAATTACCTGTTACTTATGCAATTTTTCGATTTGGGAACCTATCTAGGGCCCGTCCAGTCCGCCAAGGCGGATTGTATGAGTTCCCTTCGACAGGCTCAGAACAGGCAAGGCGAGCGGCAGATTTAACCCGGAGGTCCGCCTCGGGCGGATTGAGGCGTTAAAGCATGTTGCCCAACGCCGGCACGAAGTGAAGCTTTTGGCGCTAATCGCGCGAAAAGACCATTTATGGACGGGCACTATCCAACACCGGAGCAACAATGAACCTGTATGATCTTTTTCGTCCGAGGCCCAGGATCCGGATAGCTTGCGTTCTGTTATTCTTATTCGGGATTGCCTTGAATCCGCTTCCTCTTGCAAGCCTGGCCCAATCAAACACCCCCTTGCTCGGGACCGGCAACCTGCGCGCGGTCGTTAAAGTAGGCGTCGGTAATTTGCGTGCCCAGCCGGATTTAAAGGCCCTGGTTATTGATAAAATAAAGCGGGGCAGCCGCCTGCTCGTTATTGAAAGTCGCCCCCCCTGGTATCTGGTCGAACTTCAAGACGCTCGGCGCGGTTGGGTCCATGCGAGCCTGATAAAATTCACAAACGAAACCGATCAGGCCCCTGCAACCCAGACCCCAGCCAAAAAACCGGCGCCAGCCGCCGGCGGTACGACCCTCGCCCGTCCCTTGCAAACCCTGTATGCCGTAGGCGTTGCCACCGGACGCGTCCGGAAGGAACCGAACCCACAGGCCGACATTGTTTTCCGCCTGAGCAAAGGGACCCAGGTACGGGTCAAAGGTCTTCAGCAAAACTGGTTTCTGATCGAAGATGCCAAGGGCCGATCCGGGTGGGCCCATCAGAAGCTGTTCGTTCCGGTCAACACGAACATGCCCGGCACGCCCCCATCACCAATCGTAATCAAGGCGGTTCGGCACCTGACTGTGTCCAAGCAAACCGAAAAGGTTCTTTTTGAATTGAGCGGGTTTCAACCGCCTCAAACCTTCACCGTCAATGGCGACCGTCCCCGCATGGTCTGTGATTTCAATCGAGCGCGTCTCGGACCGGGTGTCAACCAGCAGGTCACGGTCAACGGCACCTTGATCAAAGACATCCGCATCGCCCACCACCAAGGCCCCACATCCAAAGTCAGGATCGTGCTTGACCTTGTGCCGGAGCGTGCCTACGAGGTTGAACAGATATTTTACCGGCAAGAATCACAGTTCATCCTAATTCTTAATTCCAGCAAGGAGGACTAAGTCTCCATGCAAAAGCGCATTTTCGGTTCGATTGTTCTGGCCGGCGCGCTCCTTTTGGCGGGCTGCGCCTCGCCACAAACGGAAATTGCACGCCAAGCGATGGCCGATGCCCATGCGACCATCAGCACCGCCAAAATTTTAGGTGCTCAAGAGGTGGCACCGCAAGAAATTGCCCAGGCCGAACATTATTACAAATTGGCGCTTGACGATTTTAAGCGGGCCCCCAAAGGCCGTTTAGGGGCCTATCTGAGTGAAAAGAAAGCGTTGGAAACAAGCGCCTCTGAAAAGGCCGGGATGGCCAAAAGCCAAGCCGAAAACGCAATTTTTAAAATAAAATCCCAGGAAAACCGTTCGACCGCTACGAACCACGCGCTGCAAAGGGAGGCGGATGAACTAAAAATCCAGGTGGCTCAGTTGGAGCGCGAAAAAGAACGGCTTTTGCAAACAAATGCTTCAACGCCCGTGGTTCTGCCGGCGCCCGTTCCCGTAGCCGGGCCCAAGGACTGTTTGACCGAAGCGCAAGCGTTGTACAACCAGGCCTTTTATCTTTTTCAAACCCGGCGCTACGATCAAGCCCGGACAGCTTTCGAACGCTATCGCGAATTATACCGCGATAACCTCAGTGACAATGCGCAGTTCTGGATCGCCGAATGTTACTTCATGCAGCAACAATACGACCTGGCGCTCACCGCCTTTGAGAAACTATCAGCGGAATACCCGCAAAGCAATAAAGCCGCCGACACCCTTTTGTCCATCGGGTTGTGCTTAAATCGATTGAACCGACGCGAAGGCGCTATTCAAAATTGGATGGCGGTTGTCAAAAAATACCCGGACAGCACGGCCGCCGAATATGCACGGAAATTTATCGAAATGCCCTAACGCCGTTTTGTGATTTAATTCAGGCATTCCAAATGCCCAGGCAAAGGCAAACAAATGGTCGACCCCTCAGACTGGAAAATCCTCCTGATCGATGATGAAATCGACATCCGGGAGGTTATGACCATTGCCCTGAAGGACGCAGGTTACCAGGTGGCATCGGCTGAAAATGGCGCCACCGGTTTAGAACTGTGCCGGACTTTCAATCCTCAGATCGTCATCACCGACATTCGCATGCCCCTAATAGACGGTCTGCAGGTGTTGGCTACCTTGAAAAAGGATCTTCCGGATATCGAGGTGATCGTTGTAACGGCCTTTGGGGAGATTGACGTCGCGATCAAAGCCTTACAACTCGACGCATCCGATTTTATCACCAAACCAATCAATCATGAAGCCCTGCACACGGCCTTGGATCGCGCCCAACAACGCTACCGCTCCCGCCGCCAGCTCAAAGATCACGCGGCCATGTTGGAAACGGAAAATGCGCGCACCACCCAGGAACTGATGGCCGTGGTCTCATTGCAACGGGAACTGATCGAAAGCTCCATGGATGGTATTTTGGGCTGCAATGCCGACCGTCGGGTGATCATCTTCAACAGCAGCCTGGAGCGCATGCTCGCCTATGACCGTAAGGACGTGCTCAACCGCATGACCCTGGGCGATTTATTCCAGGCCCAAGCGGAACAACAGTTCCATGCGGCTATGGCCAGTGCGCGCTACGGCGGAAAAAATCGACTTTATTTGTACGAAACCGCCTTGTTAAGCCGTTCAAGCCAACCAATCCCCGTGCAAGTTTCAGCCACCACCCTTGTCAGGGGCAACCACCCAGACGGGCTGGTCTGTTTCTTTCGTGACCTGCGGGAGCTTCACCGTCTGGAGCGCGAGGTCGCCGACCAGGCACGCATCCTGCACCAGGACAAAATGATGTCCTTAGGCCGGTTGGCGGCCAGCGTCGTCCACGAAATCAATAATCCCCTGGCGGGAATTCTAAATTATTCGCGATTAATGGCCCGCATTTTAAAACGCGGGCCATTGGATCAAGAACACCAACCCAAATTCATGCGTTACCTTGGACTTGTTGAAAGTGAAACCGACCGCTGCTCCCAGATTGTCTCAAACCTGCTCACCTTCTCACGTAAGGCAACCCCATCTTTTGAAGCGGTCGACGTTGAGGACCTGATCAAACGCTCTCTGCTTCTTTGTCAACACAAGCTGAAGCTGAGCAACATTGAAACCTCCCACGCCCTGGCCGACAACCTTCCTCCTGTAAAGGGTGATTTCAACCAACTGCAGCAATGTATCATCAATTTGATCTTCAACGCCATCGATGCCATGCCGCAGGGCGGAACCCTTAGGCTGGAAAGCGGCTTTAACGCAGACCGCGATTGGATCATTATCGCCATCAAAGATTCCGGGTCCGGAATCGCCCCGGAGCATTTGCCAAACATTTTCGAACCATTTTTCACAACCAAAGATGAAGGCTTCGGCGTCGGGTTGGGGCTCTCAACGGTTTACGGGATAATTGAACACCACCGCGGCAAGGTCGAGGCGGATTCGCGTCCCGGCGCAGGCAGCACCTTCACCCTTAAGCTACCGGCCGCTGATAGTTAAAGCGGTTCAACACCTGCAAGGTCAAGAATGAAACCGATGTCTGGAAATAATATCCACTGTACCGAGTGGCTGGATCTATTGGATGAATTGAACATCGGCGCTTTCATCGTAAGTTTTGACCATCAAATCACGGCCATCAATTACAGCGCCCAGGCCCTCATGGGTTTGAAGGATAATGAAGTCATCGGCGAAGATTGCCGTGAGATATTCACCGGTGTTCCCTGTATGAGCAAGTGCATGCTGCGCGACCCCAACGACGTTTCGACGGATGAACCGGATGTTCTTGTCACGGATGAAGATGATACCAAACATTTTCTGACCCGTCTGGCAACCCCGATCTATTCCTCCCTGGGACAGGTCAGCGGCTGCTTGACCATATTGCAGGACCACTCACCTATCGCAGACCTGATCGACCGCATCCATTATGAGGAACGCAGTCTGAAAATCATTTTGGACAACCTCGATGTTGGCATCTTCACCGTCAATCGCGGTGGCTACTTTACGTTTTTTAACAACGAAGCGGAAAAAGTCTCCGGGTTCGATCGGCGCCAGGTCCTCGGAAAACCATGCGCTGCCATTTTTGGAAGTGATACGGCCAGCGACATGTGTCTGCTGCGCGAATCGATTGCCGATGGCAGCGCGCGCAGCAGCCGACCAGGCAAAATGATCACCAAAGAAGGGGAAACCATTCCGGTGCGCGCGAATTATATGGCCCTTAAAAATGAAAAAGGGACGGTCGTTGGCGGTCTGGCGACCTTTCATGACCTGACGCTGGTACGCCAGCTGACCCGGGCCATGCGGGACCACTACACCTTCCACGACATGATCGGCAAAAGCCCTGAGATGCAGAAAATTTTTGAAATGGTAAGCGTGGTTGCACGCACCGACGCCACGGTCCTGGTCGAGGGTGCCACCGGAACGGGGAAAGATCTGCTGGCCAAGGTCATTCACTCTTCGAGCCGCCGCTCCGACAACCCGTTTGTGAAGGTCAACTGTGCCGCCCTGCCGGACAATCTGCTGGAATCCGAAATGTTCGGTTATATCAAGGGTGCTTTTACAGGGGCCGACCGGGACAAGCCCGGACGCTTTAACGAAGCCGATGGTGGGACCATTTTCTTGGATGAAATCGGTGATTTACCCCTGGCTTTACAGGCCAAACTGTTACGGGTGCTGGAAGATAAGGAGTTCTACCCTTTGGGCAGCCGCCATACCCAAAAGGTCGATATTCGTATCGTTTCGGCAACCAACCGCGGATTGGAAAAGCTTGTTAAAAAACGCCTTTTCCGTGAAGACCTCTACTACCGTTTAAATGTGTTTCGGATTGAGCTGCCGGAACTCAGAGACCGCCGCGACGATCTGCCGCTCCTCATCCATCACATTCTAAGGCGTCTCAGTGCGACCCTGGATAGCAACCGCGTCGGCATCTCGAAGGCGGCTATGAAGATTCTTCTTAACTATCATTACCCGGGCAATGTCCGTGAGCTCGAAAATGTTTTAGAACACGCCCTGGTCATCTGCAGCGATGAAATGGTTCGCCCCCAACACTTGCCTGACTATGTGCACAACCAGCCGTCAGCGATCACGCCGACGGCACCTGACTTGCCAAGTGCAGCCCATCCGCTTGCACAAGCCGAAAGCCAAAAAATATTGCAGTTGCTACAAACCTATAACGGCAACCGCACGCAAACCGCCAAGGCCCTGGGGATCGACCGCACAACCCTCTGGCGCAAAATGAAACGGTACGGCATCCACGTGTGAAAAATGACCCAGTCCAAACGCACCCGTAAAAAACGGTTCCGAAACCTGCCGCTCAACATCGCAGTCGTCGGAGGGGGGCGCGCGTGCCGCTTTTTCCTGGAACAGCTGCAAGCCAACACCTTCCCTTACCTGGATATCAACGTTGTGGGTGTTTGTGATATAGATCCTCAGGCCACGGGCTTTGTTTTGGCCCAGGAAATGGGAATCCCGACCACCGATCGCTTTCAAGATTTTTTTAAGCTTCCCCGGCTGGACGGCATCATTGAACTCACCAACAGTCAGGAAGTCCTGCTCGAACTTATCAAGCTTCGCCCCCAGCGCGTCGGAATTCTGGAGCATAATATCGGTCGGTTTTTCCGCGCCTATTTCTTTATGGCCCAGCGCTTGAAGTCCGCCGAATACGAGGCCAAGCTTGAAAAGATGGCCTCTGATTTTCTCATCCAGCAGAGCAACGCGGCGATTGTGGTTCTCAATATGGATTTTACGATTGCCGAAGCCAATCCCGCCTATCTGGAAATCGTCAATAAACCCAAACACGAAGTGATCGGCAACTATTGTTATGAAGTTTACTATGGATTGAAAGCACCCTGTTCGAGTTCCCGGCCAACCTTGAAATGCCCGATGCTCGAAACGCTGCAGACCGATCAATCATCACACGTCATCCATGAATTTCCGAGCCCCGATGGACACGCCACGTATGGCGACATTGTCACCTATCCGCTAAAGAACCCCGAAGGCGAGATATTCAAGATCATTGAAGTCTGGCGGGACATCACGGAAGAAATCTCCTCGCGCTGGGAAAAAAGGGCCCGCGACATGAAGGCCGACCTGAATCGAATGGTCCAGGAAGATCGCATGATATCCTTAGGCAAACTGGTGGCCAGTTGCGTCCACGAAATCAATAATCCCATTCAGGGGCTGTTGACCTATAGTCATCTCGGCCAGAAAATACTGGCGGAGAGTGATCCTAACCCTCAGGATTTAAAGAACCTCAAACAGTATCTCGCCTTGATGTCCGATGAACTGGAACGCTGCGGCAATATTGTTTCGGGACTCCTCTCATTTTCGCGCGAGGCGCCGCTGGCCTATAAACAGGTCGATGTGAACGATGTCCTCAATTCCGTCATCGCCTTGACCCGCCATAAAATGGAACTACAAAACATTCAACTGGAAACCGACTTCGTGCCCGGTCTTGTTACTGTCAGAGGGGATACCAATCGCCTGCAGCAAGCCATGCTCAATCTGATATTCAACGGCATCGAAGCCATGCCGGACGGCGGCCGGTTGCGGGTCGCCTGTCACCTCGATGAAGAACAGGCCCATGTTCTCATCGACGTGTCTGATTCGGGACATGGTATTCCCGATGAAAACCTCGATCACCTTTTCGATCCGTTTTTTACGACCAAAGAAGAAGGCCAAGGCACCGGATTGGGACTTTCGATTGTTTACGGCGTGATAAAAAACCATGGGGGTAAAATAAGTGTCCAAAGTACCATGGGTAAAGGAGCCACCTTCTCTTTGCAAATCCCGCTGCTCTGATTTCCAGTCGGTGCGGTTGGGGTTGGCGCAGTCGCTTTTATCGCCATTGTCAGAAATTTTCATGCCCGACGGGTCACAATGCAGCATGAGACAATCGTTTCTAATGAAGGTTCCGAAAAACCGGGTAAGTGAGAGGCACCCCAACCGGTGACTTGTCAATGCAGCAGGAACGAAAACCCAAAGTGAGCGATTCCCAAAGAGCAGAGCGCTCAACTTAGGGAACACTGGAGGTCCACCATGTCAAAAAAATTGAGCATCATGATCGTGGACGACGAGAAGGTTGTCAGGGAGTCTTTTTTGCACTGGTTTGAAAAGATCGGGCACCGGGTCGAAGCTGCGGCTTCAGGAATCGAGGCCCTTGACAGACTCGCCCAGGCACCCTTTGAGGTCATGTTTGTGGACATCAAAATGCCGGGCATGAATGGGATCGAACTGCTTGAAAATGTAAAATCCGAATACCCGGACACAACCGTTGTCATCATTACGGCCTATGGGTCTATCGAATCTTCCGTCAAGGCCATGCAAATGGGCGCCGCCGATTATCTGCTCAAACCCTTCAAACCGGACCAACTGACCCTAGTAATGGAAAAGATCGCTCAGCAAAAAAAATTGGTCCGGGAATATGATTACCTCAAGGGACGGCTCGAAAAAATTACCAAGTTCGATAATATCATCGGGCAGTCGGATGAGATGATGGAAGTATTCGACCTGATCGTCGATATCGCCCAAAGTGAGACTTCGGTGCTGCTGACAGGTGAGACCGGTACTGGCAAAGAACTCGTTGCCAAGGCGATTCACGCCAAAAGCCCCCGGGCCCACCATCCTTTCATCGCCATCAACTGCGGGGCCATACCGGATACACTTCTGGAAAGCGAACTGTTCGGACACCAAAAGGGATCGTTCACCAGTGCAACCCACACGCGTAAAGGTTTTTTAGAAGTCGTTGCCGGAGGTACACTGTTTTTGGATGAAATCGGAGAGATCAGTTCTAAAATGCAAGTCGACCTTTTGCGTGTTTTAGAAGAAAAGAAATTGAGCCGGATCGGCAGTAACCAGCTGGTCGATGTGGACTTTCGGCTTATTTCAGCCACGCGCCGCGACTTGGAAAAGAAAATTGAAGCCGGAACCTTTCGCCGCGATTTTTTTTACCGCGTCAATGTCATTAAAATAAATATACCACCGCTAAGAAACCGCAAAACCGACATCCCCCTTCTCATTGACCACTTCTTGAAAAAATACAGCCATGAAACAACCAAACATGTCGACCGCATTTCCCGTGAAGCCCAAGCACGTCTCATGGAATATAACTGGCCCGGAAATGTCAGAGAACTGGAAAATGCCATTGAAAGAGCCGTGGTTCTCTCCAAATCGCGGACGCTCGGTATCGATGATTTTATGTTTCTGCAAGCCCCCTTGTCGCAAACGCCAAAAGAACGTTCACTTGCGGCCATGGAAAAGGCCCACATCCAAAGAATATTGAGCGAGACAAACGGGAATGTGACCCACGCCGCGGCCATTCTGGGTATCAATCGTGTAACCCTGCACAAAAAGATCAAACGTTTCAACCTGAAACGAAAATAGTCGCTAACCGAACTTAAAAAGAAAGGCCCTTGCTCGGCCTGTTAGACAGGCCTCTGGTTTGGGCGCAAAGAAATTAAAAGTTGCCAGTGCGCTAAAGTGACGAGACTGCTGACAGAAATATGTTCCGAAAGTGCCAAGCGATGAGCGGTGCCCTATTTTTTTTAAAAAGGCATATCAAAACAAGCCTTGTCTTGTGCCCGCCGGATTGGTGATGAACATAGGCCGGATGGTAGTAAAATAAGGCCGTGGAAACATCATCAATCCGGCGGGGCACTACGCTAGCGAGGCCGATTCATAATGATATGCCTTTTTAAAAAAAATAGGGCACCGCTCACCGCAACCGTATTGTTTTTTTGACCGTCACGATGAAACCTTTGCGGTAACGTTAGAAAGACACATGCTTTCTGAAAAAGAAATTATCGGTGTCCTGCCGATCGGGAACGTTACCGGTCCGGCACCTAAAATAATCGCAGCCCACATTGCAGGCTATTTTAATCTGGATGCCCGCGTCCTCCCGCCGCAGGATCTTCCGGCCCAAGCCATGGACCGCCAGCGCTTGCAATACGACGCCGGGCGGCTCATCAACATTTTCGAAGCGCGTCCTTGGACGGATTCTTTAAAGCTCGTGGCTGTCTTGGATGTCGATATTTTTGTCCCTATCTTTACACACGTTTTTGGCGAGGCCCGCCAAGGGGGTAAAGTCGCGGTTGTCTCCCTTTTCAGACTGGGTGACGCCTTGCCAACCGCGCCTCCTTCCCAGGCCAGCATCTTGGAACGCATCGCCAAGGTTGCGCTGCATGAATTGGGGCATCTGTTCAATTTGCAGCACTGCGACAATGCCCACTGCCTGATGCATTTTTCCGGCGGGCTCAACGATTTAGACCTGCTCAGCTTCAATCTTTGCCGCTACTGCCGGGCATATCTCAAGGATGCGCTTTTTTTTCCGACCTGAGAAAGCGTTTGACCAGGTTGCCCCATCCGATTTCCGGAAAATGGCCGAACAGATCCTTGAGCGGCTCGCCACCGGTGGCCGCCATCCGTTCATATTCCGGCCCCATGAGGTGCAATAGCCCTTGAACCTCATTTTCCATCCACATATAGCTGTCTTTATCAAAATACAGCCCCCGGAGATTCCGTTTGGGCATGACGGGCTCGACCATAAACAGCCACCCTTCGTGAAAAGGATCTTCCGCGATGATCTCCGGGTGTTCCCGGGCGTTTTGGTTGACGGCCAAAACGGTCCCGGTAATGGGCGCTAAAACAGCGGCGTCGTGACCGTTGCGCGTAAAGGTCCACCCCACCTGGTCTTGCTTGAGGACCTCCCCCAAAGGCGGAAGGGTCATGGTATTGGCCGTGCCAAAAACCTTCGCGCTGAAATCATCCAACCCGACCTTGACGCGGCCACCATGCTCAAAACGGGCCCAGCTATGCCCCATGTGGTAGTAGTAACCCTCAGCCATTTTATATCCCGAGACAAGCCGGTAGACCGGCGGATCGACTTCCCTGACAAGGTCCATGTCATCGAGCATCTGATCGAAAGGACAATGATAACATTCGTAGTTCTGGGCACATATTTTCGGTGCATCGATGCGGCCCGTCAGGGCATGCCGACAGGGTCGCGAAGAACCGTCATACTTTTCCTGAAGGTAGGCAACCCACTTCGGTGCCACCGTCGTGGTTGCCTGGTTTTGGTCGACACCCATGGCTTTGCGCATGCTTTTATCGAACGGACACGAATTACAGTCAAAATCATTATCGCATTGCCGGTAATTGATAACCCCGCTTTTCATCCAGATGCATTCATCCTCCAACACCTGGAAACCCTGAACTCTTTTTTTCTTACCCTTTTTGGCATTACGCGGTTTGATCTTCATTTTCTGCACCTCCTGTGAACGCGCCAATTGCAAGCACGTGTTGTGTGATCCCTTGTTTAAGTGAACGCGATGGAAAAAAATTAAGCCGCTTCCGCGTCGCATCGCGCCAATTCGATTGCCTGCGCGAGATCGAAATTATCCAACAACTGATCAAAGGCGCAGTGATGGCATTCGTGATTCCATATACAGAGTTTCGGGATTTCAGTTCTTCCTGACAATAAGTGGTCGCATTGGTTGGTATCCGTCGTCCGCATGTTCAGCACCTCCTTTTGATTGATCGGCCCAAAGACCGTTTTAAGACGGTCTGTACTATAACTTAGCAACGATGATGCCAAGTCGTCTCAGTTACGCCCCAATAAAACTATCTATTTGATAATATTATATTTATTATTTTATAGGCCGACCGCCCGCCCCGTGCCGACCATCACGGGCACCTCAAACTGTTAACAAAAACAACACCTCGCAGCACCCGTAACAGCGATCGGGTTCTAACGAATTGACATAATAGAACAATTCAATTGTAGCTTTTTACAACGGCCGGTGTAGCGAACCGATATCAGTAAGTCCGTCCACCAATAATCCTATTTTGCGATTTGCGTCAGACACCCGTGGTGCGTCGGGCGTGTTGCGGTAGACGCTGTGAAACGTTGCAGTTGTGTTGCGCAACATCTTAAAATCTTTAACCGCTTGTTTTAAAACATATTACCCATGACACGTTGCAAATACTGCAACAAAACAAACGCTGGCCCTTGAAAAGTTGAATGCTGGAATTTCTTTTAAGTATTTGAAATTATAGTGCTTTGTTAACTTGCGCTCTGGGTGGCATGTAATATGCTTTGTTGAAAGCTAATCTTTAGTAGATTGCATCTTTTCTTGCCGTAAGGGAGGCAGGCGCGTGACTGGAACGGTAACCAATAAGGTTTTGGTCGTCGATGATGACCCGGATGCCCGGATATTCATTTCAAATTTGCTGACGTCCCATGGGTTTGATCCAATTCTCGCTGAAACCAGGACTGAAGGGCTTCGTGAGGCCATCGACCATAACCCCGCTGTTATTATCATCGACATGATGATGATCGGGGAGCAAGGCATTCAAATGTACCAGGACCTCAAAAGGGATGAAAAATTGTGCGGTGTCCCGGTCATCATGTTGGCCACCATCGACCGCAAATTGTTTTTTAAGTGGCACACAATCCGCAGGTCGAATCTTCCCGGTTTAAAACCCGACATCTATCTAGAAAAGCCGATTGAAGCCGAAGAACTTATCCGGATTACCAACAAACTCATCCGGGCTGAGGCGGTGGATCCGGTAATATGAACCATGACCTATAAGGAGCCTTATGACGTTGATGATGGATACCAGTTGTGATCCGGAACTGTATAAGGAAGTGGCCCAATTCGGTGCCAGGGACATGGAAGTCTGCATGCAGTGCGGCAACTGCAGCGCATCCTGCCCGCTGTCCATCGGATCGAACCCGTTTCCGCGCAAAATCTACCGCTACCTTCAGATGGGCCTTAAGGACAAGCTGCTGGCATCGCCGGTACCGTGGCTGTGCTATTACTGCGGAGAGTGCAATATAGATTGTCCCCGCGGGGCCGAGCCGGCCGAAACGATGATGGCGACCCGTCGCTGGTTAACCGCCCAGTATGACTGGACCGGCCTGGCCCGGCGCTTCTATCTCTCGGAAGCCTGGGAGATCGGGGCCTTGGTTCTCGTTGCCCTGGGCATCATCCTTCTCTTTGTTTTTGGTCACGGGCCGATCGTCACGGATCGTGTTGCGGTCAATTCCTTTGCACCGGTTTTGTGGATCGAAATCGGGGATTTAACAATGGCCGCAATCCTGACCACTTTTCTCATGTCAAACGCTTTCAGGATGTATCGCTTCATCATGCGCGGCACCAAAGTGCCGCTCACGCTTTATGTTACGGAGGCCCGAACGTTTGTTCTGCATTTTCTGACGCAGAAGCGCTGGCGGGAGTGCGGGGAAGACCGCGGCCGCTGGCTGAAGCACTTCATCCTGGTGAGCGGTTATATGACCATGATGACGTTGATCATTGTCTTTATCCGCTGGTTTCAGGTCGACGACAGCTCCTGGCACTTCACGAGCATCTTCGGCTACTACGCGACCGGTGTCTTGCTGGTGATCACGGTCGAGATGTTTCGCAGCCGGCTTCGAAAAGAAGAAACCATCCATCGTTATTCCGAATTCTCAGATTGGCTTTTTTTAATCCTGCTCTTCCTGACAACCCTGACCGGCATTATCATGCACATCGTGCGCCTGGCAGGGTGGCCCATGGGAACCTATGTCATGTATGTCATCCACCTGGCCATCGCCGTACCGATGCTGATCATCGAGGTCCCTTTTGGAAAATGGTCACATCTATTTTACCGGCCCCTGGCCATGTTTTTGGCAACCGTCAAAGAAAAAGCCTCCACGACCTCGCTCGTTGATCTTGACGATGTGGCGGCCGAAATCGGTGAAACCTTTATGACCTGCCTGCAATGCGGTGTTTGCAGTAGTGTGTGCCCGCCCGGTTTGGTTTCTTCTTTCAGTCCCCGCCAAATCCTGCGCCGGCTCTCTTTAGATACGGCCACCGAGCAGGCGGTCGACCAGGCCGTGTGGGGGTGCTTGACCTGTAATGCGTGCACAGAAGATTGCCCCCGCAGCATCGATTTGATCAGCGTCATGCAGGCGGTGCGGACACTCAATGTGGCGCACGGCAAGATCCCGACCCATTTCGAAGCACCGCTGGCGAGTCTCAAAGCAAATGGCAACCCTTGGAACGGTGCCCGGAACGAACGCATGCAATGGGCCGCTGTCCTAAACATCCCGCCTTTGCGACCGGATCAGGAATACTGCCTGTTCACCTGCTGCACCACGGCTTATGATCCCGCCAATATGAGGCCCGCACAGGCCCTGCCCCGGATGTTGGCGCATGCAGGTATTTCCTTTGGCACCCTGGGCACCAAGGAAAACTGCTGCGGTGATCAGGCGCAGAAGTTGGGGGCGCTCGATCAGTTTAGCGATCTCGCCCGCCAAAATACGGCGTTGTTTTTACAATCAGGTGCCCAAAAAATTCTTACGACTTCGCCGCATTGCCTGAATGCTTTCAAACACACCTATGGTGAGCCAATGCGCGCTTTTAAGATTGAACATTATTCCGAGCTTCTCGATCGGCTTGTTGCCGAAGGTCGCCTGAGGCCCACACGCGAAGTGCCGGGTATCGTCACGTATCACGATCCCTGCTATTTGGGGCGGCACAACCATATCTACGAACCACCGCGCCGAATCCTGCGAAGCATTCCAGGGCTCGAGCTGGTTGAAATGGCCAGCAACCGAACCGCAAGCTTGTGCTGCGGGGGTGGCAGCGGTAATGCCTGGGGCAATGGTTTTGCCAACAAACAATTCGGTGTGATGCGGATCCGTGAAGCCCTCGATACTGGCGCAGCCATGATCGCCACGGCCTGCCCCTATTGTGTCCGCATGCTTAATGACGCTGTTATCGAACTCGGCGTCGAAGGCCAACTTGTCGTCAGAGATCTGGCCGAATTGCTGCTGCAATCGCTGGCAATGACGGCTGAAGCTGATACGGCCGATGAAATCGGTGTCGAGATTGATCAGGAGGTCTGCCATGTCTGAACGAATCGGTTTTTACATTTGTCACTGCGGCATCAATATCGCATACCGGGTGCGCGTGCAGGAAGTTGCCGAGTACGTCGCAACGTTGCCCAATGTCGTTGTTTCGCGCGATTATCTGTTCATGTGTTCTGATCCCGGCCAAGAACTCATCGAAAATGATATTCGTGCCCACCAGCTCAGCCGCGTGGTTGTGGCCTCCTGTTCCCCACGCATGCACGAAAAAACATTTCGGGCCGCCTGTCAGCGGGCGGGTCTGAATCCCTACCGGGCCTTTCACATGGTCTGCGTGCGTGAACACGTTTCTTGGGTCACCAACGACGAGAGCGAAGCAACCCAAAAGGCCAAGCTTCTTATCGGTGCCGGTATTTTGAGAGTTTCCCGCCAGGACGACTTGACACCGGCTACCTTTCCGGTGAACACGAACACGTTGGTTGTCGGCGGGGGGATCGCCGGCATGCAGGCGTCCCTGGACATCGCCAAAGCAGGCTTTAAAGTATATTTAGTGGAACGACAGCCAACCGTCGGTGGGCATATGCTGCAGTACGATAAAACCTTCCCGACCCTTGATTGCGCTGCCTGCATTGGAACCCCCAAAATGGTTTCCGTGGGCCAGGAGCCCAATATCGAATTGCTCTCCTACAGTGAAGTCGAGGATGTCAATGGCTTTGTGGGCAACTTTAAAGTAAAAGTGCGGCGCAAATCACGTTACGTTCAAACGACCTGCACCGGCTGCGGCGAATGTGAGAAGGTCTGCCCGGTCGAATTTCCCAATGAATGGGATGTGGGCACCAAAGTGCGAAAGGCCATTTACCGCCCCTTCCCGCAGGCCGTTCCGATTACCTTCTGTATCGACAAATACGACCGGGCCCCCTGCGTAACCACCTGTCCGGCCGGAACCAATGTGCAGGCTTATGTTGCCCTGGTCAAAGCGGGCCGTTATCAGGAGGCCGTCAAGGTCATTATGGACCGCATACCGTTGCCGGGAACCCTTGGACGTGTCTGCCCGGCCCCTTGTGAAAAAGCGTGCCGCCGCGCTGAAGTCGACACCCCTTTGGCGATCCGTGAATTAAAACGCTTTGCCGCCGATCAAGTCGATTTTACTGAATTGGCCGTACCGGAGATCGATGATCGACCCGCGAAAGTTGCCGTTATCGGTTCAGGACCCGCCGGTCTGACGGTTGCCTATTACCTGCGCCTGAAAGGCTATCAGGTCACTATTTTTGAGGCGTTGGATCAACTGGGCGGCATGCTACGGGTCGGAATCCCCGACTACCGCCTGCCGGCGGATGTCCTGGATCGCGAAATCAATTATCTTCTCAGCCATGGCATTGAAACCCGGACCGGCGTCCGCCTGGGGACGGACTTGTCCCTGGCCAATCTCAAGGATGAAGGCTTTGCGGCCATCTATGTCGGTGTCGGTGCGCACGATTCGATCTGGATGCATATTCCCGGAGAAGATCAGGCCCAAAGCGTCATCGATGCGGTCGGGTTTTTAAGAGAGGTCAACCTGGGCAACCGCAAGATTCCAGGGAACCAGGTCATTGTCATCGGTGGTGGCAACGTGGCCATCGATGCGGCCCGGGTGGCCAAGCGTCTGGGCGCTGAAAAAGTAACCGTGGTCTATCGCCGGTCAGAGCGGGAAATGCCGGCCTATCCCGAGGAAATCAAAGGCGCCCAAGAGGAAGGCATCGAATTCTCATTTCTCACCGCCCCCGTTAGCATCCAGAGTCAAGACGGTCAGGTGACCGGCTTCGAATGCATACGCACGGAACTCGGCCCGCCCGATGCCAGTGGACGCAGACGGCCGACACCGGTCAAAGATTCTGAGTTCATTATCCCCTGCGATGCCGTCATACCAGCCATCGGCCAGAAGGCTGATGTCGCCTGGCTTGAAAACGAACCCGCGCTTACGCTTACCTCACGGCAAACGTTCAAGGTCGATCCCGATACCTATCAGACCAGTATTCCGCATGTCTTTGCGGGGGGTGATGCCGTAACCGGTCCGGCAACGGTGGTCGAAGCAATCGCCGCCGGTCATAAAGCGGTAGCGGCTATGCACCGTTTCATCAAAGGCGAAGATCTCGATGCCTACGCATCGGAGCTGGCGCAAAAACAATCCGCCCAGGCCAAGGGTGAGAACAACTGGCAGGCGATTCCCGAAGACATCGCCAAAATTGCCCGTGTACAGTCCGCCCATTTAGATCCCGGGCAGCGATCCGCAACCTTTGATGAGGTTGACCTAAGCTTTTCGGAGCAGGAAGCCCGGCAAGAAGCGCTGCGCTGCGTGGATTGCGGCGGCTGCTGTGAATGCAAACTCTGTGTGGAAGCCTGTGAAGCCCAAGCGATCGACCATAGCATGCCAACCAAAGTTGAAGAAATCGATGTGGGCTCGATTATTATCGCCTCCGGCTTCGATCCGCTCGACCCGACCCCCATGACCCAGTACGGGTATGGCAAATATGCCAATGTCTTCACCAACCTGGAATTTGAGAGGCTTTCCAATGCGACCGGACCAACCGGTGGCAAACTACTCAAACGAGACCCCAACGATCGCTTAAAATTCTCCACGCCACCCAAGAGCGTCGCAATTTTGCACTGTATCGGCAGCCGCGATAAAAATTACCACGAATATTGCTCGCGCACCTGCTGCATGTACGCCCTCAAGTATGCGCACCTGCTCAAGGACAAGTGTGGCCACGATACCGAGATTTACAATTTTTACATCGACATGCGCTGTTTCGGCAAGGGCTACGAAGAATTCTACAAACGGGTACAAGCCGAAGGTGTCCGCATGGTTCGCGGCAAAGCCGCCAAAGTGGAGGAGCAGGAAGGCATGCTGATCGTAACAGCGGAAGACACGCTCTCGGACCGCATGCTTACGGTGCCGGTAGAAATGGTGATTCTGTGTACCGCCATGGAGCCGCGTCCAGACGCCAACGACCTGACCCGCGTTTTTGGAATTACCATTGGAAGCGATGGCTTCTTTTTGGAAGAACATCCCAAACTCGAGCCGGTCTCAACGGCTACCAGTGGTATTTTTATCGCCGGTGCCTGCCAGGGGCCCAAAGATATTCCTGACACGGTCGCACAGGCCAAAGGTGCGGCCGCCGAAGCGTTGGCCCTGAGTTCTTCCGGCCAGGTGTCGGTATCCCCGATGATTTCATCCATCGATCCGGACATCTGTATTGGCTGCCAGATGTGCATCGAGCTGTGTGCTTATTCGGCCATCGAGTTCAATCCCTTGAAAGGGATCAGTGAGGTCAATGAAGCTGTTTGCAAAGGCTGCGGAAGTTGTTCCGGGCATTGCCCCAGCGGGGCTGCCAGTGTCCGGCATTTCACCGGCAAACAAATATTTGCCGAGATCGAGGGCCTGTTAGCTGGTTAGTGTTCATATACGGATGAGCGACAACATCGCGAAGTATAAAATCGTGTAACGATTTTATTTGGAAAGGAGTCATAAAATGACCGAGTTCGAACCAACCATCGTCGCCTTTTTTTGCAACTGGTGTACTTTCACAGCTGCGGATCTGGCCGGGACGTCGCGCCTGTCCTACCCCTCTAACATTAAAATCATTCGGGTGATGTGCAGTGGCATGGTTGACCCCAAATACGTGATCAAAGCCTTTTTAGAAGGGGCCGACGGCGTCGTTATCAGTGGGTGCAATCCCGGTGATTGTCACTACATCAACGGTAATTACAAGGCCCGACGACGAATTAAACTGCTGAAGGAGATTCTACCCCAATTCGGTTTCGAGCCTGAACGACTGCGATTGACCTGGATAGCGGCCAGTGACGGCATCCTGCTGGCCGAGGCGATGCAGACATTGACAGACCAGGTCAAAGCCCTCGGACCGAGCGCCGCCAGGCTGAAGATGGTAATATAACAGATCATAAGCTGTTAAGCTTGACAGCTTAAAGGCTCAACAGCTCAATCGCTTATGCGGAGGAAACCATGTCGAAAACTGCAAAAATTGATGTCAAAGACCAAGATCTTTTAAAGGCTCTGCGACAACTCTTCAAAGCTGTTTTGAAACAGGAAGAGATCAGCGCTGTTCTGGCTCCCTGGCAGCTTCCCATGAAGCGGATGGTGATGCCGACCCTGATTACAGACCCTGAACAGCTGGATGGGGTTGACCCGTTGTCTCCGGCCTTTCCCATGAACAGCGCCAAAATCGTTTCCAGACTGACCCGTAAGGCGTCGGGTGGTAAGGTCGCCGCTGTTTTGCGGCCATGCGAAATCAGAGCGTTCATCGAATTGGTTAAACTCAAACAAGGCCGAACCGATGATCTGATCATCATCGGCATCGATTGCCTGGGGGCTTTGACGAACCGCGACTATTTTAGCTGGGTGGGTGAAGACATCGAGCAGGCCACGCAAAGCTTTTATACAGCCGTTTTGTCCGGCAAAGGTGATGGCCTGTCAGACGTCTCTTTAGCGCCTGCTTGCCAAGCCTGTGAGTTACCTCTGCCAGCAGGGGCCGATCTGGCTGTCAACCTTTTCGGTGTTGAAACCGACAACCAGATTCTGGTTAGCGCGCAGACCGATCAGGGCGAAACCCTCCTATCCAAACTCCGTTTATCTAAAGCCCAAGAATCGCCGTCACGCCTAAAAGTGGTTGCGAAACTGATCGAAGACCGTACCGCGGTACGGGATAAAATGTTTGCCGAGACCCATGCAGCCACTGACGATCTTGAGAAGTTGACAAGTTATCTGGCGACCTGTGTCAACTGCTACAACTGCCGGGTTGCGTGCCCGGTTTGCTATTGCCGCGAATGCGTCTTCGTGACCGATGTTTTCGATCATGACCCCACCCAGTATCTTCAGTGGGCGGTCAGAAAAGGCGCCGTCAAAATGCCGACCGATACGGTCTTTTATCATATCACCCGGATGGCCCATATGAGTACTGCCTGTGTGGGCTGTGGCCAGTGTTCCAATGCGTGTCCCAATGATATTCCGGTTATGGAGCTGTTTCGGAGTGTCGCCCAACACACCCAGCAGGCCTTTGAATATGAAGCTGGCCGAAGTGTCGACGAAGTACCGCCCCTATCGGTATTCAAGGAAGAGGAGTTTGGGGAGATCGTCGGACTATAGTTTAACACGCTAAACGCGAGGAGAAACGGAAAATGTCAGAAACGGCAGTTGCTTTAGGCGGTCGTAAAAAAAGTATTTTTCTGGACAAAGTCAAAGAATTGCTCCCCGAAGGGGGCAACCTGAACCTGTGTCTGACCTGCGGGGCGTGTTCGTCCGGCTGTCCGGCAACCGGGCTGGACGGGATGGATCCCCGCAAGTTTCTGCGCATGGCCGCCCTGGGCATGGACGAGGAAATTGTGAAGTCCGACTGGCCCTGGATGTGCACCATGTGTCAGCGCTGCATCTATGTCTGTCCCATGAAGATCGACATTCCCCAGCTGGTCTACAATGCCAGGGGGCTGCGGCCGCGGGAGGAACGACCCAAGGGGATTCTGGGGTCATGCGATATGGCGCTTAGAAACGACAGCACCAGCGCCATGGGTGCCTCGCCCGAAGATTTTCAGTTTGTGGTGGAGGACGTGCTGGAAGAGTACCGGGAAGCCCAGCCCGAATTCAAGGACATGCAGGCGCCAATCGACAAACAGGGGGCCGAGTTCTTTTTGAACCAGAATTCCAGGGAGCCGGTCACCGAGCCGGATGAACTGCTGCCCTTATGGAAAATCCTGCATGTTGTGGGCGCCGATTGGACCTATGGCTCCAAGGGGTGGGCCGGGGAAAACTACTGCATGTTCCTGGCGGACAACGACTCGTGGGAGCACGTCACCCGCATAACCGTGGGCCAGGCCAATGCCCTCGGCTGCAAAATCTACTTGAACACGGAGTGAGGGCACGTCACCTTCTCAGTCCGGGCCGGACTGAAAAAGTTCAACCTTGAACATCATTTCGAAGTCAAAAACATCTATGAATACTACGCCAAGTGGATCCGTGAGGGCAAGCTGAAGGTCAATTCCGACTGGAACAAGGATTTGAAAATCAAGTTTACGGTTCAGGACCCGTGCCAGATCGTTCGCAAAAGCTATGGTGATCCCATTGCCGAGGACTTACGCTTTGTCGTCAAATCGCTGGTCGGCGAAGAGAACTTCATCGACATGCAGCCCAATCGCTCGAACAACTACTGTTGCGGCGGCGGGGGTGGCTTTCTGCAATCGGGATTCAAAGAGCAGCGATTAAAGTACGGCCAGCTGAAAGACGACCAGATCCAGGCGACCGGCGCGACCTACTGCATCGCCGGGTGCCATAATTGTCATGCCCAGATCCATGAACTCAGCGAACATTACGGCGGCAACTATCAGGTGGTTCACCTGTGGACGCTGATCTGTCTGTCCCTCGGCATTCTGGGACCCAATGAAAGGGAATATCTGGGGGATGATCTCAAAGAGGTCAACGTGTTTCACCCGGAAACGGCGATGTAACATCAAATTGCAAATTGCGGGATTTAGGAATTACGAATTTATATAAAAGATGAGCGCACAGCGACACCGAAACTTTAGGCACTTCCAATTTTAGCTCACTTGTAATTTAATTAATGGAGATGGTTCATGTCTAGAAAAATAGGTACGGCTTTGGTGGTAGGTGCCGGCATCAGCGGCATTCGGTCGGCACTCGACCTGGCGGAAAACGGCTACAGCGTCACGCTTATCGACCGCGCACCCCACATGGGAGGTATTTTAAGTCAACTCGACTACCAGTTTCCGACCGACCGTTGTGGTATGTGCCGCATGCTGCCCTTGGTTGATCGTGATGCCTCGTCGCAATACTGTCTTCGCAAAGGCCTGTTCCATGAAAACATCGACATCATGCTGGCCACGGAACTTGTCTCGGTCGACGGCGACCCCGGCAATTTTGAAGTCCGGCTCCGGCAGAAACCGAGCTGGGTCGATCCGGAGTTGTGTGTGGGGTGCGGTCTGTGTGTCGATGTCTGCCCGGTGGAAGTTCCGGATGAATTCAACGAGGGCTTGGCCAGCCGCAAGGCGATCTATCTGCCGGTTCCGCATAATATACCCAATCCGTATGTTATCGACTTTGCCGCCTGTACCCGCTGTGGTGAATGCGAAAAAGTTTGTCCGACCAGCGCGATCAAACTCGCCGCTCAGGAGCGCAGCAATTTCCGCATTCTGGTGGTCGACGATGAATTGATTGTGCGTGATTCGCTCAAAGAATGGCTCGAAGAAGAAGGCTTCCGTGTCGACATGGCCGAATCCGGGTCGCAGGCGCTTGAAATGCTCACCGCGACCCCTTATCAGCTGATGCTCACCGACATCAAAATGCCGGGCATGGATGGTGTCGAGGTGCTTCAAAAAGCAAAAGAGCTTTTGCCTGAACTGACGGTTGTCATGATGACGGCCTATGCCACGGTTGAAACCGCGGTCGAAGCCATGAAGCTCGGGGCGCTCGATTACTTGATCAAACCATTCGAGCCCGACCAGTTGATTCCAATGATTTTGCGAATCTACCAGGACCTGGAAGCTGCCGAAGGCGTGACGATGAGTGTCGGCACCCTGATTCTCAGCGGCGGTACGGCTTATTTTGATCCGGCCTCCGGAACGAATACGCTTGGTTACGGGATCTATTCCAATGTAGTCACAAGCCTCGAGTTTGAAAGAATTTACAGCGGCAGTGGTCCGACCCAAGGAAACCTTGTACGACCATCGGACAAAAAACCGATCCGTAAGGTGGCCTGGGTCCAATGTATCGGGTCCCGCGATCTTCAGACCGGATCCGACTTTTGTTCCAACATTTGTTGTATGTATGCCATTAAAGAAGCGCAGATCGCCAAAGCCAAAACCGATGGCGAACTGGAAGCCACAATTTTTTACATGGACATGCGCACCTTTGGAAAATCGTTTCAGCGTTATCGGGACCAGGCCCAGGAGGCGCATGGGATCAACTTTCAAAGGGGCCGGATTCACTCGGTTGTCCAGGACGAAAAAAATGGCGATGTGCTTGTTCGCTACTCCGCGACGAACGGCGAAATCCATGAGGAAAGCCTCGACCTGTTGGTTCTATCGGTCGGACAAAAACCGATTGCCGGAATGGACAAGCTGGCTGAAACCGTGGGAATCGATCTTAACCCCTGGGGCTTTGCATCCTCACAACCGTTCGCGCCGACCCGCACATCGCGGGATGGCATATTTTTAGGAGGCGCTTTTGGCGGTCTCAAAGATATAAGCGACTCCGTCATCCAGGCTTCGGCCGCGGCAGTGAATGCCTCACGCACGATTCATGCGGCCGGCGGGGGACTCAGCCCACAACCGACCCAAGTCTCCGAGGCACGCGATGTGGCCCGGGAACTGCCGAGCACGCTGGTCATGATCTGTACCTGCGGCGACGCACTGGAACAGCGGATCGATCTCGATGCCTTAACCACCGGGCTGTCATCAGACCCGGCCGTGAATCAGATCGAGGTCCTGGAGCAAGTCTGCACCGTTGAAGGCTGGGATCGACTCGTTGAGCTCGTTCAAACCCACAAACCGAATCGCCTCCTGATCGGATCTTGCCTGCCCTATGTCTACGCCCAGAAACTCCGTGATTTGGCGCATCAGACCGGTTTGTCGGCAACCCTCATGGAGGTTGTCGACATCCGCACACCTCTTTTCGCGGCCGGCGCTTCGACCTCCGATCAGCTGTTCGCTTCGATTAAAGGTGTTCTTTACATGGGCTTGGCAAAACTCAAGCGTATCGATCCAACCCCGACAATTTCTGTTCCAATCCACCAGCAAGCCTTGGTTGTCGGCGGGGGTATTGCCGGCATGACTGCGGCACTGGCGATTGCCGATCACGGGTTTAAGGTCGATCTCATCGAAAAGGCCGAACAGTTGGGCGGAAACCTGAACTGGCTGACCAAAACCCTGGAAGGCTATGCGACCAGGGAGCTCATGGATCAAACGCTTGGGAAGGTTGAAAAACACCCCCTGATTAACATTCATGTCCAAACCAAGGTGCTGAGCGCATTTGGTGAAGTGGGCCATTTTATTACCTCACTTGAAGATAAAGACGGCCAGGTCGAAACCATTGTTCACGGTGCGACCATCCTGGCCACCGGCGGAAATGAAGCGCGTACGACCTCCTACGGCTATGGTACAAGCGCGGTGATCGTCACGCAAAAAGATTTGGGGATCGCACTGGAAGATAAAACACTAGATCCCAGCCAACTTGAAACGGTCGTGATGATCCAGTGTGTCGACTCGCGTGAAGAGCCGCGCAACTATTGCAGCCGCATCTGCTGCGCTTCCGCATTGAAACATGCCCTCGAATTAAAAACCCTCAACCCAAACATGGCCATCTATATTCTCTACCGCGACATCATGGCCTACGGGTTCGCTGAGAGTTATTACACCCAGGCGCGCAAGGCCGGTGTCATTTTTATTCAGTACACCCCTGATCGCAAACCCCAAGTCGAGACCGCCGAGACCGCGATCCGGGTCAAGGTATTTGAACCGATTATCGCTCAAGACGTCGAAATCACAGCCGACCTGCTTGTTCTCGCGACCGGGGTTACACCCAGTTTTCCGGCCGAACTGGCCGAGGCTTACGGTATCGGTCTTGACCAAGACGGCTTTTTCAATGAAGCCGACTCAAAATGGCGGCCGGTCGATGCCTTGAAGGAAGGTGTTTTTGCCTGCGGCCTGGCGCATTCCCCGCGATCCATCGCCGAGTCGATCGTCACGGCCGAGGCCGCTGCGCAAAGAAGTTTACGGATTTTATCACGCACCAATTTACCGACCGGCAAAGTCGTCGCCGAGGTACGTCAAAGCCTTTGCAGCCTATGCGAGCGATGCATTCCGGCCTGTCCCTACCAGGCCCGCGCTTTATGGGCGGAACACGATAAAGTGGTGGTCAATCCCGCCATGTGTCAAGGCTGCGGCACCTGCGCCACGGTTTGCCCCAACAGCGCCTCGGTCGTCCGCGGGTTTACCGGGCCCCAGATGTTCGACGTGATTGACGCAGCCATAGAGAGTTCCATCAATTATTAAGTCCTATATCCAAAGGGGCTTAAAGTTGCTTCAACTCCGTAAGTAAATTTGAGCCAAGTACGACTAAGTTTAAAAGTTACAAGTGAGCTAAAGTGACTAAAGTTAAGGTATTCTATCGATTGAGTGTGCTTATAAATGACGGAGCAAAGCGACTCCAGAACTTTAGGCACTTTCAACTTTAGTTCACTCCAAACTTTCACAAGAGCCATCTGGCAATGAGGACAATCTCTTGTTTGCTCGCAAAGGCCATGCTTATCACCATTTTATTATTATAGGCGAAAGGTCCAAAGATGCTTGATCGCCTGCTAAAATTTCGTCACAGCCTCGCATCCAAGCTCATCATCCTGGTTGGTATCGTCCTGGTCTGTTCCATGTCGACCTGGGCTTATTTTACGATCACTTATCAGCAAAAAAAATTGATGGGCAACATTCTCAACGGCACTGATCGGCTTACGACCACGATCATGCTGGGCACGCACTATGCCATGATGCATAACTCCCGCGACGACATCAACCAGATCATCACCAACATCGCCAAACAACCCGACATCAAAAACATTCGTATTTACAATAAGCAGGGCCAGATCAAGTACTCCAATGACCCCTCCGAGGTCGATCTGACCACCAACATAAAAGCGGAGGCGTGCGATATCTGCCACCGCACCGAACCGCCCTCTTCGGAACTGGGGCTCATGGAAAGAACACGCATCTTCCCTTCACCCCAGGGAACCCGTTTGCTCGGTATTATCGGGCCTATTGGCAACGAGCCCGGCTGTGCAACCGGTGCATGTCATGTCCATCCGGAGGACAAAAAAATCCTGGGGGCTCTGGATGTGGTTGTCTCATTGGCCCGTACCGATGCTGAAATCATCCGGGCCGAAAAAGGAATGATCGGCCTCTCGGCCTTTGTCTTCCTGATCATGTCGGCCATTATCTTCATCTTCGTATTGCGCTTCGTCAATCAACCCATCAAAAAGCTGATTGCCGGCACCCTTCAAATTTCCCGAGGCAATTATGTCAAAGGTGTCAAGGTAAACCAGGATGACGAAATGGGGCAATTGGCCGGTGCCATCAATTCCATGGGCAATGCCATTGCCAAGAGCCAGGCCGAACTGAACAAGCAACGCGATCAATATCAAAACCTGTTCGAGCAGGTACCCTGCCTGATTACCGTGCAGGACAAGAAATACAAACTGCTGCGTTATAATCGGGAATTTGCGGAACGTTTCAATCCGCATGCGGGTGAGTATTGTTATCAGGCCTACAAGGGACGTACCCAAAAATGCGACCCCTGTCCGGTGGAAAAAACATTTGCAACCGGTGAGTCCCATTCCAACGAAGAATCGGCCGTGGATGAAGACGGCGCCATGAAGCACTGGATTGTCAAAACCTCACCGATCAGAGACGAACACGGTGAGATTGTTGCGGCCATGGAAATTTCGCTCGATATTACCGAAAGGAAGTTGCTCGAAGTCGAATTGGAGCGTTCCGAAAAAAAATACCACGACTTTTTTAACAACATTCCCAACCCGGTATTTGTCCTCGACTCCGAGACCATGTGCATTCTGGATGGTAACAAAAGCGTCAAGGGCGTTTATGGCTACGATCTGGAAGACCTCATTCAAAAATCGTTTCTGGATCTGTTCCCCCAGGAAGATAAAGAGCATTTTGCCTTTAAACTGCGCACCGCCTCGATCCTGAACCAGGCCAAGCATATCGACCAGGACGGTAAAACCCTGTTCGTCAACATCCGTATATCGCCCTCGGAATACGCGGGCCGCAGGGTGTTGCTGGTCACGACCAGCGACATCACCAAACGCCTGGAGGCCGAACAGCAACTCATCCAAGCCAGTAAGATGGCCACTTTAGGCGAAATGGCTACCGGCGTAGCCCATGAGTTGAATCAACCGCTTTCGGTCATCAAAACCGCCAGCAGTTTTTTTGTTAGAAAAATCGATAAAAAAGAAGCCATCGACCATGATATCCTTAAAACGATGCTGACCAAAGTTGACGATAACGTCGACCGCGCCACCAAGATTATCAACCACATGCGTCAGTTTGCCCGCAAATCGGATCTTGAAATGGAAAAAGTGCAGCTCAACGAGGTGCTGGAAAATGCTTTTGAAATTTTCAGCCAGCAGTTGAAGGTCCGGGGCATTGAGGTGGTCTGGGAAATCGAGGCGAACCTGCCTAAAATCAATGCCGATTCGGGGCGTCTGGAACAGGTCATCATCAATCTGCTGTTGAACGCGCGGGATGCCATCGAGGAAAAATGGGAGTTAATGGCACACACGAAAAAAGATGGCACGATTACGTTACGCACGGCGACTCAAGATAGTGATGTCGTCTGCGAAATCTGTGATACCGGCCGCGGCATTCCGGACGAAATCGCCAATAAAATCTTCGAACCTTTCTTTACCACCAAAGAGGTGGGCAAAGGGACCGGGTTGGGATTGTCCATCAGTTATGGGATTGTCAAAGACTGTGGCGGCGCTATTCGCGCCACGGTCAAAGATGGGCAAGGAACCTGCTTTATTCTAACCTTTCCGATACCCGCCTGAGCATTGAGACGATGACGGAACTGGATCATAAAGGCCAAATCCTGCTAGTCGACGATGAAGAAGATATTCGCGCGGTACTGCAGATATCACTCGTCGATATGGGCTACACCGTGCAGGCAGCCGAAAATGGCGAAGATGCGTTTAAGCTTTTCCGATCCGAAGCACCGGCGCTCGTATTGACGGATATCAAAATGCCGGGCATGGACGGCATTGAACTGCTGCGCAAAATAAAACGCGAAAACCCCGAAACCGAAGTGATCATGATCACCGGGCACGGGGACATGAATCTGGCCATTAAAAGCCTCAAATACGAAGCCACTGATTTTATCACCAAGCCGATCAATGTCGATGCCCTTGAGATAGCGCTCAGTCGCGCCTGCGAAAAAATTAAAATTCGCGCCAAACTCAAAGAATACACGGAAAGTCTGGAACGGCTGTTAAAAGAAAAGACGGAATTACAAGACCACCTGTCCTCCCTGGGACTGATGATCGGATCCATTTCCCACGGCATCAAAGGGCTGCTGACCGGACTGGACGGCGGCATGTACCTTCTGAATGCAGGCTTTAAAAAGGAAAATCAGGATCAGATCAAAGAGGGTTGGGAAATCGTCAAGCTCATGATCGACCGGATTCGGAAAATGGTGCAGGATATTCTTTTCTACGCCAAAGAGCGCGACTTGAAGTGGGAGCGGGTTGATGCCCTGAGCTTTGCCCGGGAGGTCGCTCAGGCCATGTCGCCTAAAATAGCCGGGCAGAAGATCGAATTTGTCTGCAACTTTGACGCCCAAGTGGGCGCTATAGAGATCGACGCCGGCTATGTCCACTCGGCGCTGATCAATATCCTTGAAAATGCAGCCGATGCCTGTACGCGGGATACGAGCAAAACGGATCACCAGATTGTGTTCAGTGTTCGTAAAAATAAAGCGCAGGTCATTTTCGAGGTAACCGATAATGGGACCGGTATCGATGCGGCCACACAGGAGAAACTGTTTACCCTCTTCTTTTCTTCCAAAGGCCGTCGGGGGACCGGTTTTGGTCTGTTTATCGCCAACAAGATCATCGGCCAGCATGGCGGTCAAATCGAGGTCCAGTCAAAACCGGGCCAAGGCGCCACCTTCCGGGTCCTGATACCCAATAAAATCGCTTAACGCTATTTACTAGCGCTCTTCGTCCTTTGATTCCTAAGGTGGCGCTTCACGCTGTTGGATCAAATCGAGAATTTTTAGACCTGTCGGGTCATCGGGATGCAGGGTTATCATCTGCTTGGCAATGCGGCGTGCGGCCTCCCATCGGCGCTGCTTGAAATAAAAATCGGCCAGGGCCAATGCAAAATCGCGATTGGAAGGCTCGATCGTGAGTGCCTTGGCAAGAGCCTTTTCAGCTTCGCTTCCACGGTTTAACTGCTGCAACAACAGCCCCAGGTTATATTGAATGCGGGCCCGATCAGGCAACCCGCGCCCGGCTTGGGACAAAAAGTCCACCGCTTCATCATATCTTTGCAGCTCGGCCAGAAGCAGCCCCAGAGAGTACTTGACCTCATACAGTTCAGGCTGGGCAGACGCCACCTCGCGCAGTAATCTTTCGGCCTCGCTGTTCTGTCCCTGCTGATTGTACAGCATGGCCAAATTGACCTTGGCCGGATAAAACTGAACATCGATGCCAATCGCCCGGCGATAATGTTCCATGGCCGGTTTAAGTTGTCCGAGACTGGCATCTAGGTTGCCCAGGTTATGCCGGGATGTCGCGAAGTCCGCCGTGCGTTCCATGGCTTGCCGGTAATCATCCAAGCCCTGCCGGAATTTCAGCCTGATAGCCTCTGGCATGCGCTCGGACGGGATGCCCGCCAGGCTGCGCGCCGCTTCTATTCGAACCCCTTTGACCGGGTCGTACAACAGCGGCCCGACCACCTGCAAGCGCCGACGCGCATCCGGCTCCACCAGGTGCCGGACCGCTGTGTAACGGACCAAGGCTTCCTCGTCGGCCAGGGCCTGCTCGAAAACATCGCGGGACTTGGTTGTAGGATAAGATGCCAGCAGGGCCAGGGCCGTGGCCCTGACAATGGTCGGGTAAAGACGATCCTGGACCAGGTTCTTCAGGTCCGCCAAAGCTTCGGGTTCGCCCTGGCGACCGGCTGCCAGGACGGTGCCGTAATGGGGCCTTTGGCGCTTACCATACCATTTCAAAAGCATCTCTACAGACCAGGCATTCGTCTTATCCCAGTGGCAGCGGTTGCAGGCATTGGGTACCCCGATGGCAGCGCTCAAATCAGGACGCGGCAGCCTGAAGCTGTGATCCGGCCGATAGTCGATGCCCATGTAATCACGTCCCGGCATGTGGCACTGCTCGCATTTGGCCCCACTGCCCACCTCGAAAAGCACGGACCCGGTCTTTGACTTGATCGGTTCGCCTTGTTCCTCGGCCTGTTTGTGGAAATGATGGTCTTTGTTGTCATAGATCGCCTTTTTGTGACATTGGAGGCACAGTTTGTTGCCGGGCTTGATACGTTTGATACTGTGTACGTCGTGACAGTCGCTGCAGCGCACATCACGGTCATACATCTTACTTTGCATAAAAGAGCCGTACACATACACTTCCTCCAGGATTTGCCCATCGGCAAAATAGTAAGCCTCTGTCAGAAGCTGCGGAATTCCATAATCCAGAAAATCGGCATGCTGATGAATGTTGTCTTCCAAAGACATCCGGCGGGAATGGCACGGGGCACACAGTTCGATCTGCTGTCGTGATGTCAGGTTACGGGTTTTGACGGTCAAGGCAAAATTCTCGACCGGCGGACGGCCCATCTCCGGCAGTTCGGCCCATTTGACATGTTCGGACGCCGGCCCGTGGCAGGCCTCACAGCCCACGCTGATCTCTGACCAGGTCGTTTTATAGGTGTCCGCATCCATGTCATAGTTTTTTCTAAGGTCGGTGGAATGACACTCGGCACACATACCATTCCAGTTTTGGCTGGCATTGGTCCAATACAGCCAATCATTGGGGTCCAGGGGTTGATCGGGGTAGAGATGGTACCACTTCTTCTGGCGAATATCCCAGGCCAGGGGCAAGCATTGCAGTCGACCGCCTTCAAAGGGCACCAAATACTGTTGCAAGGGATACCAGCCAAAGGTGTGCGTGATTTCGAAGTCGTCTAACCGTCCTTGCGGGCCTTGGGTGTACACATAGTATTTGTCATTTTTTTGATAGAACCGCGACGTCACGCCCAGGTGCTCAAAAACCGCGTTATTGAAGTCGCCCAAGACGGTTTCGGCATTGGCAACCGCCATTGCCCTTTCGTGGTGAGACCCTTGCCAGCGGGTGTACTCCTGTTGATGGCAGTCCTTGCATTTCTGGCTTCCGGCAAAAACCGTCACGGTTTGCGGTCGTTTTTTGACGGCCTCAACAGGACCCCGGTGCTCATTGACGAGATAAAGCGGAATCGACAGAATGATGACAACCGTCGCGACAATCCCTGTTATTTTCCAACCCAGCATGGCTGTATTCAGTCCATTTATAGTTTGCTCGGAAAAACGATCTGCTCGGTTCTAAACTCAGAGCGTTTGATACGTTCTCCGGTGTAAACCTTGATTATGTCGTTTTCGATCGTTACCCGAAACAAATCCAAGGCGCGCGGCGCGGGCGCATCGATCACCCCGCCATGGATATCAAAGGTCGAAGAATGACACGGGCAGATGAAACGCGTCTGCTCCACATTCCAAGGGACAGTACAACCCAGATGGGTGCAACGTCTGGAGATGGCCAGAAAACCATTCTCTGCCAGGCAAGCCAGGTAGAATTGCCCTCGGGGAAATGCTGTAACGGTATTCGGTTTGAAGTTGTCCACATGCCCGGCCACGATCACGGCCCCGGGGTCTCCTTGGGAGGCCTTCGGTTTGCGCGATGTCAAAAATGAATTGACCAGGACGCCAATTTCTACCAAAGCAGCCAATCCCAATCCGATCCACAGCCAGTTGAGAAACGAGCGACGATTCGTCGTGGGCCTTGCAAGGTTTGCTCTTTTCCAATGCGATTTTCCTTTATTTCGGGTTTCGACATTCGTTCAGAGTCTCCTTACCATGGCCAGTAAAGTTTCATCCCCGGTCCTCGAAAGTAGATACCGATAATGGTCAGCGCCAGAAATGCGGAAACCAAAAAAACGAAAACCGTTTGAACGGCATCACGACGGGTAATCAAAGCTCGCCGCCTTAAAACCTGGTAAAATACTGTCAGGATCGACATAATCACGACCACCGGCAAAAGGCCATTGCCGATGACACCCGGCACCCCGCTTAAAAACCCGGCCGGCGTAAATACTTTGGCATGGATCACGACCAGTAGCGGTGTCAGGGCCAGACCGGCAATAGATGCGATCACCGCCATTTTACGGCCGTTGCGGGAAGCGAACCAGACACCCGGCGCCGGCCGATCGTATTTTAAATAAGGAATGCTCACCAAGGCCAAGCCTGCCAACAGGGGTATCACGCAGACGCTGAACAAGGGATGGAAATGCAGCAGTAGTTCCTGCAGGCCGGCAAAATACCACGGGGCCTTGGTTGGATTCGGGCTCAAACCCGGGTTGGCCGGGTCCCCCAGAGGCGCATTGAAAAAAACCGACCACAGCATCACGACGGCCATCAGCACCAGGGCTACCGTCACTTCGCGGAGCAATAGATTCGGTAGGGCCGGCAATCGCTGCGTTTCCGGTTCGTCTCGGGCTTCAAGAGCTTTGGGGATAACCAGGCCACCGGCTTTGCGGACGCGCCAGAAATGGAACGCCATAATCGTTGCCAGCAGGATGGGGATCACGGCCGTGTGAAAAGCGAAAAAGATGCGCAAGGTAGCCGGACCGAGGTCGCTTCCGCCCAGCAGCGCCGCCTGCAGCCATCCGCCGACGCCTGGTACGTAGGCCAGCATACCGGTGAACACGGTGACGGCCCAGTAGGCCAGTTGGTCGTATGGTAAAAGATAGCCCGTAAAATTGGCCAAAAGCACGAGCCCGAACAATGTCAGGCCGACAACCCAGTTGAACTGACGCGGCGCATGAAAGGCCCCGCTGAAAAAGACGCGTAACAAGTGTAAAAAAATTATGATTACCAGCAGATTGGCGCACCAGTGATGAAGATTGCGGATCAGCGGGCCAAAAGGCACTTCGCTTTGCAGAAATTGAATCGAGGCATAGGCGCCCACCGGGGTCGGTTCGTAAACAAACTTGAGCAGCAGCCCGGTTGCAAACTGCAACAACACCAGCACAACCGCCATGCCGCCCAGGCCCCAGGTAAGACTGAACTGCAAGGTTTTTGCCGGAACCGTTGCCGGTCTAAAATGCAAAACGAGATTCTTAATCAAGTACCGTTTGCGTTCCTGATCGGTTCGTGGAATCAGAGGTGTTGGGAAAATCGATTTTGAGAAGCGACACAGAATGCCGGTCTTCTCTGGCAATTTCCTGGCTTGCGGTTCCATAGCAGCGTTTTAGCACAAATAAATAAGCGGGTCCAGAAAGACTGACCCTGCCTGGCAAGGTGTCTTTCCTTGATTGAAATAAATAGAAGCCCCCGATGATATTCATCCAGGATTTTTTTGATTCCATTCTGAAACAGGTGTGTTAAGCTATAAAAATATAGCCATTAAAGGATTGATCCACACCCATAAAGATTAATGTCAACCTGAGGACAGGCTTTGGAAGAGACGATGAAAAAATACACCACCGAACAGATTTGTCATATGGTAAACGGTACCCTGGACGGCAGCCCGACGATCATAATCACAGGTGTCGAGCAAATATCCCAGGCCACGCCAGACCAACTAACGTTTATTGGGGAAAAGAAATACATAAAGCAATGGGACCAATCACGTGCTTCGGCTGCCATTGTCAATGACACGCTAAAGGTTGAACCGGGACAGGGCCGGGCGCTGATACGGGTGGCCGATGCCGATCTCGCTTTGGCAGAGGTCCTTAAAATGTTTGAAGCAAAACCGCCAAAATGTGAGCTTGGTATCCATTCTACCGCTGTGGTCGATGCAACGGCCGTCATCGGGCAAGGTGCTGCCATCGGTGCCGGTTGTTATGTTGGACCCGGCGTTGTTGTCGGTTCCAAGACCAAGCTTTATCCCAATGTCACCGTGCTGGATGACACCCGCATCGGTCGTGAGACAATTATCTGGTCCGGCACGGTTATCCGTGAACGCTGCCGGATAGGGAATCACTGTATTATCCATCCGAACGTGACAATTGGTGCCGACGGCTTTGGCTTTCGACCGTCTCCGGATGGAAAAGGTCTGGTCAAGATCCCGCACATCGGTGCGGTCAAAATTGGAGACGACGTTGAGATTGGCGCCGGAAGTTGTATCGACCGGGGCAAGTACGGTGCCACAACAATTGGCGACGGCACGAAAATAGACAACCTTGTTCAAATCGCCCATAATTGCAAACTTGGCCGACATTGCGTGATGGCCGGCCAGTCCGGAATTGCGGGATCCGCAACCTTAGGCGATGGCGTCATGATGGGCGGGGGTGCGCGAGTTAGGGATCATGTAACCGTTGGCAGCGGGACGAAAATCGGCGGCAATGCAGGCGTCATAAGTGATGTGGCGCCAGGCAAAACACTTCTGGGCGTTCCTGCGGACGATCATCGGCAGACGTTACGGCTTTGGGCCGCACAAAAACAACTTCCTGATCTCATTAAACGTATGAAGAAAAAATAACTGCCCGTTCCCCGGAAATAGGCGATCACCCCGCATCATAACTTACTGCTGGCTTATATCGGTTTCTAAATCAAACCGGCTGTCAGACGCTGTCTGATTGCGCCGGCGAGCATGCCTCGATATGTGTGGTTCAAATAAATTCATCTATTCGACCGATTAATTTTACGTCCTTCTTGACAAGTTATCATCATTCCTTAGTTTATGAAATGCCACAATGTAGCTGTTCCTATCACCCGCAGCCAACACCAATTTAACCGGCAACACGACCGCATTCCCCGTGGCCATTCGACTGGATCTCCTCGACAAGTGTCGCTGCAGGGTATTCAATTATAACTTTCTGATATCTTATCACTATTTTTATGATAAGATGGATTAAGGAGGATCAAATGATTATCCATCAAAGGGAAATCGAATACGGCGTGAATTACGCGGCGACCTTCGAGGCGCTTGTCAAAGCCAAGGCACATCTGGAAAAAAAATATCCTGAAGTCTCGGTGGTGCTCATGTACAATCTGGCCGGGCAGAGAGGCCTCGCGACGATTCAGACGCACTATGCTTCACTGGCCGACTACGAGCGAATCGATGCCGAAGCGGACAACGATGAAGCGTATTCGAAGCTGTTCGAGACCATCATGGGCGATAACGCGGACCCGCCCGTAGATCAGTTCTATCGCGTAATTTAAAGCGCCTATCTGCATCTGGATCAAATCACGAATCAGATTGATCGAAGCCTCTATTTTTTACGCTTACGTGTAGGACATAATCCTAGAAGCCATCTGCAAAGATCAGGTGTACGATCCGACTATGTAGACAATGGAACTGCCTAAAACTCCAGTAATAAAAGACAAATAGGAGTACTGCACAAACCCGTATTTCTTCTGGGCCAGATACATTCCCATCGTGTAGATTTCACGAATTTGAGTTTCATAAACGGCGTTTGAATCATTCATCACCGTTTCCATGGCATTTTTATATTCGCTATAGCTCATGCGAGCAAAGGATCCGAAAAACAAGAGATTAAATGAAGGGTTCATTGACATCCTGCGTTGATTCTGAATTTGTTATCCGTCTTTATTTTAGGCATTGCCGCAATTGCGGCCAGCAGGATGGTCAGAACGCAGAATCCGATCAGAATAGCAGCAGCCAGATGCGACCGCTCGTCATACAGGAATTTTATAGAAAGTGGTATCATCAGAGATGCGATGGTCAGCATCATATTGGCCTTTCTATCGGCCAGTGAACTTAAACTTACGTGGTGAGCACGCGTCTGACGAATCATTTGGTCCAGGTGGGATGCGGGTTGTTTTATCTCCATGGTCAAACTCCTTTGTTCAGTTTTCTCTCATTGTCTCTTCGAGCGAAATCTAATACAGAGTTACCCCGATTGTCAATGCAACCTGAAAAAACCATATAAATTGAACTGGTTCGATGCCTTTGAGGCAAAGAACTTTTCCGATCACACATTCGGCCAAGCGCATCAAGCCGCCTCCATCATGTGACAATTTTACCTGCCTGCTGTCTGTTTTGCGATCATACCGCCTTTGGTCAAGGCCAGAAATCGAACAGGGTCGATTCACCAGTCAGATTGATAAAAAAATAGACACGCCTGCCATCTATGGTTATGGTATCGTTATAGAAGTTGTCATAAAGATGTTCCCACAAAGCATAGCATTAGAGGCTCCCCAATCGGAATGTAATTTTGGCAACCCCGTTAGTTGAGCGTTCTGTTCATTTTGGAAGCCAGTGTCGAGACGATGATCAAGGGAGGTTGCCATGGCGGACGACAAATTGCGGTTGCAACGAATTCAAAATGCCCTCTGGGGCCTGTTTATCGGTGATGCGCTGGCCATGCCGGTGCATTGGTATTACAACCCGGACAACATCAAAAAAGATTTCGCCGGCGGTGTGACCGCCTATGAGGCCGCGAGGCATCCCCACCCGGAAAGCTTCATGGTCGGGATGGGCTACCATCCGGACGTGGAAATTGCCAATCGGCTTGGGCGGCCGTTTGACATCCTCCACGAACATGTGCGCTTCTACAGCACCAGCTATCATACCCTCGAAATAGACCGCGCCGAACGTGAGACCGAGCATGGTAACCCCACGCCTTCACTCAAGGAACGCTATCATTATCACCATGGTCTTCAAGCTGGCGAAAACACGCTGGGAGCCAATCTTGTCAGGGCCCTTATGCGATCTGCGGTCACCGAAGGCCGCTACGAACCTCAGGCGTTTATCGATGCCTTCATCAGACACCTGTCAACACCGGGCCTCAATCGTGATCCTTATACCGAAATCTATATCCGCCGATGGTTCGAGCAGTATACGCGCGGGCTGCCACCCCACGCCTGTGCCGAACTACAGCGTAATGTATGGTCCATCGGGTCACACGGTGGCCTGATCCGGCCGCTGGTCACAAGCCTGCTTACCCAAAGCCCCTATCAGGGAATTGGCTTGGCTATCGAGCATCAGAACCTGACCCACCGTTCTGAAAACAATGCCGCTGCCTTGAGCGTGCTTGTTCCCTTGTTGCATGAATTAGTTCTAGGCCGCGATGGCAGAGAAGCCGCCATCGCCTATGCCCGCCAGGTTCGCATGCCCATAATAACCGGCCGTGATCTTTTTGCCCGCTATCGTGAAGGCAAAGGCCCGGGAAACATTCCTTCCCAAGAAATGTGGCACCTGCACACCCAATTGGAGGATACTCCCATGGACATCCCCCGATTGCTGGACGCATTCGGAGAAGAAACAATGACCCGCAACCGTCTGGCTACGGCGTGTTACCCTGAGCACGGGTTGCCCATGATGCTCTATTTGGCGGTACGGCATGGATTCGATCTGAGAGCCGCCCTGTTGGCCAATGCCAACGCGGGTGGCGATAATGTCCACCGGGGCATGGTCTTGGGCCTGCTGGTTGGCGCAGCATCGGATAATGTGCCCTCATCACTGAAAACCGGCCTGATCGATCATGATGTTCTGGCCGCCGAGATTGAAGCCTTTGCCAGGTTGGCGGCCACCTCGGAGGCGTTTTAACGGGTAACCCCTACAAAAGATGAATCTAACGAAACGCGATGCGGCCAGAAAACTTCTAAATTGATAAACACTTTGCCAAATCGACAGATAATATCCGGCTCTTTTTTTGCCATCAGCGCAACGGCACGGTCAATCACAACGGTAAAGGATTGACATGACTTCAATCTGTGTTTTTCTAGGGTCATAGCACCGGCAACCATCCGGCATATATGAAGGCCGCTGGTGCGATGGGGCGCGAGCTTGCTGAGCGAGGGCTAACCTGTGTCTATGGCGGGTCCTGTACCGGACTTATGAAACGACTTGCTGACAGCGCTTTGGCTGCCGGCGGCCGCGTCATAGGAGTGACTGTTCAAGCATTAAAGGACAAGGAAAATTTTCATCAAGGCTTGACGCAGCTACACGTCTTACCGACCATGCATGCAAGAAAAAATCTCATGGTCCAGCTTGCGGATGGTTTCGTTGCATTGCCGGGGGGGATTGGTACATTTGAAGAGTTCTTTGAAGTATATACGTTAGGGCAGATGGGATTTCACTCCAAACCATGCGGGTTGCTGAACGTCCATGGCTTCTATGCGCCGCTTGAACTCATGCTGGACACAGCCGCAAAGGAGGGCTTTTTAAAAAATCCACACCAGAAATCGATAATTCGTGCAGAGAGCCCTGCTGAGATGCTTGATCTTTTGATAGAACATATATAATAAACCACAGCGCCATTCATCAGTACCCTTGGCTACGGGAAGATATAAACAGATGCCCATTATAACGACAAAGGAAGATTCAAAGGAAATCACGGAGCATGTCGCTACAGGTGTCATCCATGATGAAGAGATGTTCGCGTGTCAGGCAGGGTTCTACGAGACCGGCCCTACGAAACTGGAACTCTGGGATATGTCTGCCGCTAACCTATCCCAGATTACGATCGAGGGTATGCAAAAATTTATCAGCCGCGCAGCGCATCTCGGTCAATCAAGGCAAGGCGGCCGGACAGCGGTCATCACGCAAACCAGTTTGCAATACGGTCTTGGAAGGGTTGCCGAAACCTTGGGAGAATTTGAGTCATTACCGTTCTCCCTCCGCATCTTTCGAAAGCGTGGCGATGCTATGGATTGGTTGAATGCAGAACAATAGAGCTGTTGGCTGTTAAGCTTAACTGTTAAGTAATTGATTTCGGTTAGAAATCTTCTCACTCCTAAATTCATTTGTCGGCATGTCAGATTGTAAGGGTTTTTTTGGGAGCTGATCGATGGAGACCTTTATAAAAATATTGCCCATTATCGTTGTAGTCCTCGTTGTTTTTCTCGCTAGGGAGGGTTTCTCGTTTTACAAGTATCTGAAGAATTGCCAACTTCATGAAGCAGCCAAGACCGACAAAATCAATAAGGTTCGCAAACTCCTTAAAGAGGGACACCCTGTGAACGCCTTGGATTCCCGGTTTGGTTTGACACCGCTACATTACGCCGTGCGAAACGGTCGTGTGGAGGTTGCCCGGTTGCTCATTGATAATGGCGCCAGTCTCACCCAACCATCTACCCAAGGTATAACACCTCTTGATTGGACTTCAGAGTACCTTGAGCCCAACCAGCGCAACGCTCTGTTGCATTTTGCCGATAGTGAAAAGGACTCTGATGGTATCGGGTTGTCGACTGATATTAAATAGCCTGATATCAGCAGTTGTGCTAAAGTAGTCGTGTTCTCAATCTATCTGTAATGCTAACCTGAAGCAAACTTGAAGTTTGTGCAGCAATGGGGAAAATAGCCCATGTTCAATAAAAACAGCAGGGACGGCTACCGTTCTACGATTAAGGGGATCAAACAAAAAACCCTGGTCTATGGCCAAAAAACGCTGATGATCGAATTAAGGATGGCAAAGGGAACGCGCATTCCCAACCAAAAACACCCTCAAGAACAAACCGGATATTTGGTGACCGGAAGGACCCGCTTGTTTATTGACGACCAAGTATACACCTGCGAACCGGGGGATAGTTGGTGCATTCCCGGCAATGTCACACACGGTACGTTTTCAATTAAGGATTCGGTAATCATCGAAATTTTTTCGCCGATCCGCGAGGATCTTCACCCCGACACCGAATATTCACCATTTATTCAATCTTGGAATCGATGAAACTGATTTATTAGCGTAATCAATGATTGTGTCCAATAACACACACCACAACATGTAAGGCTCAAATGATTCAATTGGCTGAAGACTGTTAGGAATATCCTACAGTCCAGACTATCTCATCGTACCCTCCTTTGCCGAGTCCAGATCGATCATATACTAATATATATCTGGATCGGTTTTTAAGTTCATGTCAGGTTGTTGATACCAATCAAATGAATCCGCTTCTTAACTTCTGACAATGAGAAATATTTAGTTGACACGGAAACCATTTGGGCTTATTAGTTGATATGGAAACTAAATGTCTTTTTTGAGGTGTAGCCGAACAATGAAGAAAATATATAAAAAGTCAGTTCATAGGAATGGAAAAAATCTGTTACCTTCCGAAAATGTGACACAAATCGTTCAGGGGTTATTAAAATGCGGTCAGTTTCTTCAAAGGGAAATGAACCAGGTTTGTAAGCGATTTAATCTGAAACAGCAACAGCTTAGCGTTTTGAACGAAATTGTCTGGCATGGACCGCTCACTCAAAAGGAGCTTGGCGAAACGCTGCTGTTTGAAAAATCAAATGTCTCGAAAATTGTGAAGATTTTATTCGAGAAGAAATGGATTAGGGTTACTGTTGCGACTCATGATCGTCGTTTGACTCTTCTTTCCGAAACTCCTGAAGGTTTTGCCGTCTGGAAAGAAAGCATGCAAGCCTTTAATGAATCAAGCTCGGAGCTTATATCTGTTTTATCAGAAAACGAGCAGGTCAATGCCATTAGATTGATAAAAAAAATGCAAAATGCGTTCAAAAGGAAATAGAGAGAAATTATCCTTGAAGGAAAAAGCATGATCCGCAAAGAAGTAAGATTTCTGGGTTGCGGTTTCAACAAGGCAAAGTATGCTGGCAAGATGAAATACTGTATTGAACATGGACTTGACTTTGGCATCTATAAATTAGGTCCCCGACGGATCAAGAAGATGATCCAGCGTAACTTCGGCATCGAATTGGAAATTGAAGGAAAAGACCTGCATACTATTACTAAGGAAGCTCAAGAAATCGAATACAGCTAATATCTCGCGTGCGTGAATTGGAGGTGTTATGGATATCATCATAACGGGGGTCTTAACAGGTGTGTTGGGGACGTTGATGATGGATATTTTGAATCATCTCTTTGCCCAAGTTGGGATGATCTCGAAGATTGACGTGCGGATTATTGGTAGGATGGCTGCTGGATGGACGAAAGGGCGCTTCCGGTATAACCATCCAGACGAAATAGCGTGTATCCCCAACGAGAAGGTTTATGGCTATTTAACGCATTATGCCATCGGAGTGGGGCTCGCTATTCCATTCGTGTTTGGATGGGCTATCTTTATTGGAGGGCCTGTATCACCAGTATGGGCGCTAACCTATGGCTTTGCAACGACGGTGGCATCTGTTTTTTTTGTTTACCCTTCAATGGGTCTGGGAGTGTTTGGCTGGCGGTCTCCCGAAGGCATTCGGGCGCCACTTTCCAGCCTGGCGAACCACTTTTTTTTCGGAATAGGTATGGCCATCGCGGTTGCGTTTGCCTGAGCACGTGATATTGCCTAAGTTGTTTTAGATAGAAATCGCTGATGACTGGCTACAACAACAAGGCGAAATCGACAGCAAATTTTCAATGTTTGAAACGCTAATATTAAAGGAAAGAAAATGTTTGAAGCGTTAGAGATGATCAACGAACGGCCCGAACCGTTCCAATTTTACACCGCAGAAGAATTGTGGACCGACGAGCATACATCAAAGAAGATGCTTGAATATCATTTGAATGAATCTGTAGATTTGTCCTCGCGAAGCAGGGATTTCATCAATCGCTCCGTCAAATGGATCGTGTCCCATTTTAATATCGATGCGGACACAAGTATCGCCGATTTCGGATGTGGACCGGGCCTATATACTACCGCCTTTGCAGAACAGCATGCCGATGTTACTGGAATCGATTTTTCGAGCAGGTCCATCAAGCATGCAAAAATGACAGCCACTCAAAAAGCACTCGACATTGCCTATTATCAACAAAACTATCTTGAATTTGAAACTGAAAAACGATTTGACCTGATCACGATGATTTTTTGCGACTATTGTGCATTAAGCCCTGCCCAAAGAAAAAAATTGCTTGCCAAGTTTCACAAATTCCTGAAGCCTTGTGGATCAGTTATGTTGGATGTTCATTCGTTGAATGTGTTCAATAAAAGAGATGAGGTTGTAACATACGAATACAATCAACTCGATCATTTTTGGGCGCCTGAGAATTATTATGGATTCCTGAATACATTTAAATATGCCAAGGAGAAAGTAACCCTTGATAAATACACTATAATTGAGAAGAAAAGAACCCGTGTTGTATATAACTGGCTACAATATTTCAGCCAGGATTCATTACGGGAGCAGTTTGAGGAGAACGGTTTTGAGGCCATAGAGTTTTACTCTGATGTCGCTGGCACGGCATTTTCTCCAGATTCTCCTGACATGGCAGTCGTCGCGAGAAGAACAGAGAGCACATAACAAGCAAATTACCTAATAGTTGGAAATGCAGGCATCGTTTTGAAAGAAGGCGATCAATGAGGGTACTGATAGTGTACGCAGAATCGTGGGCCTTAACACAATATGTTGGGTAAGTTTGTTCTGATAAAATGATTGATTTCTGGCACAAATCAATGAATTCTCAACCTGTTGATTTATTAGCGTAATCAACGAAGGGGCTAATCATTGATTCATGCCAGGAATCGATCATTCCATATACAATTTGCACACACCATAAGTAGTGTATGCCCGCTTCTTTATTTATTAATTTTTCAGATCAGATTTTAGGTTAGAGGTCTACTGAACTTAGCAACAAGACGTCTTCAATGATTTAAACAGATAGCAAAGCGGGGTAGATCATAAACCTACCCCGCAAATAGATAAAAGCCTTTCAACGCGTGCTATAAACATCAGGCAAACAAAACGTCATCACCATTCGTAAGCATCTTGTCTATGCCTTCCCGCTTAAAACCTTCATCCATGTATGCATTATTCCAGCCGGTGTCTAAAATAGATTTATAATGACGGCCATCAAGGGTTGCCATGTCGATTAACGTACAGCTCCCTGCCGCATTTACAAGATCCCAGAAAATGGTTTACTGATTGATTTTTGGCCCGCCAGCAGCTCTCATCTGTCCCCCAAGTTTTTTGGTATCAAACCATCCTAACGCAGACACACATTTCACGCTAACACACTTGCCCTGCCGATTTCGAATTTAGTTACATTTCAACATGTTATCCCGTTGGCAGTGTCAAAATCGGCGCAGCACCAGCAGGGGTGGGCGCCTGCAGCCGAAACAGGATGATGATGAGACTCAGCGCCCGCTTACTGGTGATGTCGCTATGATCGATATAGTACCAGTAGCCCTGATGACGTACGGCTGCAAACACATTGTACGGACGCTGTTTACTGAAGCGCATTCGAAACGGGATCGGGCCCCGGGCTATATCACTTTCGCTGCCTTGCAGCCCGTAGTCGATCACGCGACCCTCTTCGAGGTGCTCCGGCGGAACCTCCACGCCTTTGGCCATAAACTCCATCATCGCCATCACCGAACGCGTTTGAATCGAAATTTCATCGTCTCTCAAGTTGGTAACCCGATCGGTGATCCTGAACCGGTTGCGATTGGATAGCCCGATGAGCCCTTTCAACTCGTCGAGCAGGGGACGCAAATCATCGGAGACGGTTTCGGCGATTATGAGATGCCGCTCGATTTGACCATTGACAGTAACCTGTTGAACTTCGATCACTTCCTCGTCACTGAGGATGAAGATCAGCTGAATCATTCTCTCGAAACGTTTCAGTTTCTGCAAGTCCCGCACAAATATGGTTTTGGTATCCTGTGCTCCTGTGGCAGCGACTTCTCCGAATGACATATTTTCCAAAGCGCCCAATCGCTGGATACCGACCCGCATGAAAACGTCAATCGGCCAGCCTGCCTGCGCAGCTCCAAATATCAGGTCGGCCGGAATGTCCGAGAGCAGATGTGCGGAGAACTCCTGGCCTTCGACCGGCAGGTAGGTGATGGTCGGGCGCTCGGAAAACCGCAGATTCGCATCTCCGGTGATGACGTCGGTCGTGCCGCCGATCACGTTCGTTGAGTCGCCGCTGATTCCGAAAAATCCGCCTATGCCGATACCGCCTTCATACTCGTACTGGGTGAGCACTGAACTGACGGTCAGAAATACCGGCACCTCCAGGTACCGGCTGCGCACGATGTTGAGCAGCATCTGCTCTCTTGTCGATTGGGCAATGGCCGCGTTGTAATCGAATCGGTCCGCCGGTACGCGCTTGGCACCCTGCGCCGCACAACCTGAAATGACTGTCAAAAACGCAGCAATAAAAAGTAAGGTCCAATGGTGTGACTTTTTGGCTCTTTTGTTCGTGGGCAATTTTGTAATTTGCATTTCAAATCCTCTTTTGGATGTTATTCGGTGTTAAGTGAACCCGCAACTCGTAACACGTAACCCCGCAACCCGTTACCCGCAACTCGAACCCCTACTCACACACCCGCGGCAGTTTGTTTTGAACGCGAATGTCCATCAATTTCTGCAGGGCGGTCCGCATGGCCCCCTCAGCCTCTGCTTCCGATGAAATTTTATCGTCCTGGGTGACCACTTCAGGGAACAGGGCACGCGCCTGATCCTCTTCGCGGCTGTCCGCCAAAGTTAACACTTGCACCCAAAGACCGGCCAGGGCAAAGTTTTTATTCTCATCCTTGGCGGCCGTGCGACCATACCCCAAGGCAACGTCGTGTTTGCATTGGGCCAAGGCCTCAAGCCCCATGAAAGCATCCTCGCCGACATTGGTTCTCAATTGCGCGAATTTGTCGGTTTGCTGTTCCTTCTGTTTGCTTTCGGCCATGGCACCGGACATGGCGCCGGCCGCAGCCCCGGTGCTGGCGCCATAGACCGCTCCGCGGGCAGCACTTTCGGCCACGTTACCGCCAAACACAAGCCCGGTCACCAGGCCGCCGACCCCACCGACCACAGCTCCCATGGTCGCCCCTTCGCCCGTTTTCTTCATGGTCTGCTGGGAGCAGGCGCTAAGCATAAAAATGATGGTGCCCAGGATGATACAGACTTTTAATTTTTTTTCGAGTAACATTGGATATGTCCTTTCTAAATAAAATTGTTACACAATTTTATATTTCGCGACGTCGTCGCTCTTGGTAAAAAGTTAATCAAGCTCGACCTGCATTGGGCGTTGACAGGTACTGGTTAATATCCACTTCATCGATTTGGGCCGGATCCAGAAACTGCTCGGCATAGGTTTGGTAAACCCCGCTTTGCGAGAAACAAATCGAAAAGTTCGGCATCGATGTGCTGATCGTTGCGCATGAAGCTCATGATGCGCAAGGCCTCGCTCAGTTTTTTCGCTTTTTTATAGGGCCGATCCGCAGCGGTCAGGGCTTCGAAGATGTCCGCAATGGCCATGATGCGGGCAGGGTTGACATCTCGTCTTTTTTCAGCCCCCGGGGATAACCGGTGCCGATCATGGTCTCGTGGTGCGCACCGGCGAACTCGGCCACATTCTCGAGATAATCGGGGAAAGGCAGTTTTTTGAGCATCTTGATGGTCTGAATCATGTGCTCGTTGATCTTGAACCGGTCTTCGGCCGACAGGGTTCCTTTGCGAATGCTCAGGTTATAAATCTCTCCCAGGTTGTATAAATCTTCGGGCACGGTCATATTGAACCCAAAAGGATTGCCGTCAAAAGGATCGGGATTGGTCCGTGGAATGATGTGCTCGCCCTTATCGGCCAGCACATGTTCCATCACCGGCAGCGGTTGCTGCGGTTCCCGGGCTTTGCGACCGGCCTCTTCTTCTGAAAGTCCGATGCGGTCGTCCAGGTGCCGAAGCCATGTGCATGAGGCGATCTTTTGCAGGCGTTCGATCTTTTCATCGGCCATGAACTCCCCACCGACGTTGCACTCCGCCACAAAGGCAAAGTCTTCGCGTATCTGCTGTTGTCTGACTTCCAGTTCAGCCTTCAGCTCGCTGACCTCGCGACCGCCCTTTAAACGCTCGCGCAAGTAGCCGATCTCCGCATCCCGCAGCAAGACCTCGAACCGCGTCCGAATCTCGTGGATGCGGTTGTAGATGGTTTCCAGTTTGGTGGCTTTGTCCACCACGTACTCGGGCGTGGTCACTTTGCCGCAGTCGTGCAGCCAGGCCGCCACGTTGAACTCCCGCCACTGGTCTTCCTCCTCCATTTTGAAATCGGCAAAAGGACCCTCTTGGGCATCGTGCGCCGCTCGGGCCAGCATGAACGCCACCTCGGGTACCCGGGCGCAATGCCCCCCGGTGTAGGGCGATTTGGCGTCAATGGCACCGGCAATGAGCTGGAGAAAAGCATCGAACAGCACCCGCTGTTCTTCCAGCAGGCGTTTGTTGTGCAGGGCAACAGCTGCCTGGGCCGCCAAGGCCTCCACGAACCCGGTAATTTCGCTGTTAAAGGGGGTAATCTCCTCGGTCTTATCATCGCGCGCATTGAACATCTGGAGGACACCGATGGTCTTGCCTTCCCGGGTTCGCAACGGAGCGGTCAGTAAATTGGTGCAGACAATGCCGGCGGTTTCATCCAACCGACAGGTATCGGAAAAATCATACGGCGCGTCAGCATCCATCCGGTTAACGACCACGGTCTTGCCCGTGAGAGCGACCTGACTTTCAACCCGCAAGGGGGCAGCATCATCGCCCGACGGCCCCTGAATGGGGATGGGGGCAAAACCCGCCGTGCCGTCTGTCGCATGGGCCCTGACCGTTTCACCTTGGGCATTCTGCATAATCTCGAAGCACAGGTTGTCCACCTCGTCGCGCAGGTACAAGGCGCCACCATCAGCCCGCGCAAGGTCCCGGGCATTGTCAAAGATTTTTTGCAGCAGCCGGTCCATGTCATTTTCAGCGGTCAGGGCGATGCCGCTCTGTACCAGGGTTTGCAGTTTTTTCTGGGTGGCGATCAGCGCATCGGTACGATCGCGGATGGTGGTTTTCATCAGCACGTAGGCCTGAATCAGGGAATGGATCTCCTTGATGCCGGAATCAAAAGGTTCGGATTCGGAAAAATCGAACTGCTGGATCTTGATCGATTCCTTCTCCAGGCGAACCAAAGAGCCGGAAATTCGACGCGACACCCATAAAACCAACGGTAACACCACCAGCATGACCAGAATAGAGAAAAAGAAGACCCGCTGCTGCATCCGTTGAATATGCCCGGTGAAATCGGACAAAGGCGCCACGGAGGCCAGTATCTGATCGAATTTCAATTCCGCTTTCATATCACTCAAGCGCACCAGGTAAGGTTTGCCTGCGATGTTCATCTCCCGGGTTTGATTCAACAGGCTGTCCCGGCCGGTCAAATGAGCAGAAACGATGGCCTTTACCAATGGGTCTTGGGCTTGTTCTCCATACAGGAACCGCAAAGAAGTGACATCCTGCCCTGCTTGTTTCGTTATGGTCTTCTGGATGGGATTCTCAGTGGGATGGGCAATGATGCGTCCCTTGTAATCAAAGAGAAAAAGCAATCCGTTTTCCGAAACCTGCTGTCGCTGCAATGATATGGAAAACCGTTCCAAAGTAATATCACCACCGAAAACGCCGCCTCCAGATACAAATTTCTCAGCACAGGTAATACCGGGAAACTGGGTGGCACTGAACACGTAGGGCTCGGTAAAAAAAGCCGTTGTTTCTTTTTTCGCCCGGCTGTACCAGGGCCTCGCCCTCGGATCATAGGTTGGATCCGGTTCGATCTCGCGATCCGATCACACGGCGGTCATCATTTAAAAACTCACATCTGCTCGCGACGGATCCCTTCGCTATCCTTTGTTATCGCACGAATAATATAATAGGTTTTTGATGGCGCCTCATACGCGTGCGAACGGTCGATATCATCCCGTACAGCGATGACCTGGATAAAGCTGCCGTCGTCATAACCAGCGTAAAGCGAAAACAGATAATCATAAAAGGCCAGGGCTTCGAGCATCAGTTCCAGACCGGCATGCGAACGTCCATCCCCGCTCGGTGCCAGAGCCATACCCGGCATCGCGAACAGCCGTGCCGGCCAAAACGGCAACCGACTCCAAGGCGTTTTCATAACGTTCCAGCGTCTTTTGATTAACCTCGGTAAACAGACGATCCGCCATTTTGACAGCCGCATCCGTGCTTTCCCGATGACTGATCCATAGAAACAGTCCGGTTAACGTGATCACGATGACCACCACCAGGGTCGTGATGCCGATGTAAAAAGGATAGCGCTTGCGATCTTTACCTGTCATAAGAGTTCCTTTATTGAACCGCTTTGCGATTTATATGACGCGACGATGTCGCTCTTTTTCAGACCGCACCTTACGATTTGAACTGTCGCAAAAAATGTCCTTTGTTCTATTCAGGCGGTTGCAAGGTTCGTTGGAGTCGACTGGGGTCATACCCCTTGGCTGGCAGGCGTGACAGGATATCTTCAATTACTTTTTGATCCAGAGCCGGTGTCCGGCTCAAGATCCACAGATATTTGCGCGACGGTGTTCCCACCACGGCCCAGGAATAATCCGAGGCAAGATCGATAATCCAGTAATCGCCTTTAAACGGCCAGAAAAACCAGACCTTCAGTTTGGCGTTGGTCTGGTTGTCCACCACCTCGGCCTTGCCCTTGGATTCTTTCAAAGAACCGTCGAGGCGTTTTTTGAAGCAGCGGTTCACGACCCGGATACGGCCGTCGGGCAGCAGGGTATATTCGGCGGTCGATCCGGTGCAACCTCTTTGAAACCAGGCCGGGTAACTGGCGATCTCGTACCATTTACCCAGGTAACGCTGGAGGTCCACCGATTCAACCACTGCCAAGGGTGGCTGGTCGGCAGCTTTAACCTCCCAACCGATCATCACAAGGACAGCCATTATCAAAAGCGTCAGTCGCTGCATATTACAAGTCCTTCAGTCTATCAAATTTTCTGCGTGGGTTTGCGAGATTTACCTGTCCAAAAGAATTATTTATAGGAAAACACCCGAAGTGGTTTTAAAATCTTGGATCATGTTCACTTCGACAAGCTCAGTGCAGGCGAGACTCCTCGTGAGTTTGAAAACGGAGCGTACACGAAGTACGTGAGTATTTCAGACTCGCGGGGCAACGCCGCTATCGGACATTAGACAGGGTTTTTAAACCACTTCTAGAAGAAGTATTTCAGATATAATTGCAACCCGGTATACTTAAATTCCACATTGCCTCGTAAATCGATTTCAGGATAGTCCTCCCCTTCGGCCGATAGTGTCCATGGCAAAAGTGTCGAATCCCAAGCCCACCCCAAAATGTTTCCAGGGTAAATATTCCACTGCCGCATTTACCTCGATCAACCTGCCTTTAAACTTTCGTATTCGAGATAAAAAAGCTTGACCCCGGATCTAATAAACCATTTGGGGGTGAGTGCAAAATCCATGCGGGAACCAAAAGCCGGCAAAGGGGCTGTGAACTTCTGGGTCCTTCCTCATCTACAACACCGGCGACCTTGATGCCGAAGTCCATGGGCATGATGAAAGCGCCTGCCGAAACTGCCAGATCGATCCGGTCATCCTGAAAAAAGGAATAAGAATAGGCTAATTCGTAGATATCGAGATTGAAAAAGTGAAGATACCTTTGCCCCGGCAATGATATTGATATCGTCACCATCCGGGTCTTCGATGGTGATATCCTCGGTTATAACACGGTCACCGCTGCGCCGGAAGCTAACCATGACAGATCGAACCGGTGGCGGCGATTGTCAGAAAACCGCCACAGCGCATCGATACGAACTACCTGACTTTGTGGAGTCGAGGCCAAGCAATTCTCGACATCCAGGTAAAGCCCTATGCCCGAACCTATCCTTCAATTGCTATCGTTGATGACAGAAAGACGCCTGCGTTGACTCCGAATTTTTCCCATGGGCCCCTTTCGACATCACCTTCATCACCCCATACAGGTGTCGCCAGCATACAACCGATTAAAAAAACGCATAGAATCAGTTTTTTAGCTCTCATAATTCGTCCTTTCTCAACTAAAATCGTGTTTTATTTTAGCTGATTGTACGGCATTTCGGCCGTATATATTACTTCCCTATGTTCGACAGCAGGTCATATTACGTGGGCATCCGGAAAAGCGGACCTAAGCCAGGTGGTCTTTACGGACCCCCGTGGCCCTATGAGGAAAAAACTTTGGTTTGGTGCCGCTATGATTCGCGGAAGTATCAATTGATCACCTTGTCGTCATTTTTCATGGAAATTTGACGACATGATAGTCATCAATCAGAATCCATTAAGATGGATTCTGATTTAGAACACCGAACTGGTCCCCGCATCGATCAACTTTTTGGGCAAGGACTGGAAGTCGAACCGACTCGGCCGGCCGGATCCGGGTTATTTTCGACGATCAAAACCAGCCCCATGGAATAGTTCATGATTTTCCTGAAAAACAGTCCGGCCTCATGTTTATATCCATCAAATCGAATCTCTAATCCATTGTTCCGATCGATGAAGTCACGGAGGTAAATGGTCTGGTCTGCTGAAAAGCCAAAGTCAGACTCGCTCAGCATGGCAATGGTTTGATCAGCGAAAACACCCACATTGGCCACGGTCGTGGGTTTAAATTTCTGAGAAACCGAACCGCAGGAGGTAGACATCATCAGAGCTATAAATACCGCGATCAGGCTCATGGCCCTCAACCCCACACTACCTGGTGCTCACCCTTTCAATGCTTCTCATGGTATGTTCTCCTTTCCCTATAGAATCGCTGCACGATTCTATTTGACGCGACTTCGTCGCTCCCGACTACCTTCAAAAATTTGGTTTTGGTCCAAGTAACAAGGTCCCCTATCTTAACGATAAGTAACGAGCTTTCAACTTATATATTGGAATTCTCCGCACCTTGCCCTGTTAAATCCCGGAAGTAGCGCGCTTGGCATAATTTAACGGGGCCACAGGGATAGAAATTTTATTGTGCCAGAGGTATGCTTAAAAGCGACATCGTCGCGTCATATAAAATCGCTACAGCGATTTTATTATGGAATACGGGTGAAAATGACTTCGAAATATTGTTTGGCAATCGCCTGGTAATAATACCCGAAAAGGACATCTTTGTCGAGGTTGTAAAACAGGGTGTAGGTCGATCCGGGATAGCCGAGGTCCTGGAGTTCTACCTCGACCTTGATCTTGTTCTCGTACATCGATGCTTCGGCGCGGCCCACATGGATAGGGTTGGGGTTGAAATACCCGGCCTGGAGGTTGCCGTTGGGTTCGACATTGCGAATTTCGATCACGTACCCGCCATCGGTGCGCTGCCACCGGCCGATCAGTGGTTTGTAATCGGCTGCCAATACCATCTCGGCTGTTGCAGCCCCAAATATCATAACGATCCCAATCGCCAGAGCACATGTTCGGTGTGAAATTATTTTCATGGACATTTATTACTCCATTTAAACATGAAAAATCAAACCTTCCGTTAGATCTTTCATGTTTGAATCGATGTTTAGATCTGAATTGAAGACCCTGCAGCCATCTGCGGATCATCCTCCCGGTAAAACCGTTCGAGGGAATGCCCTTAATATATCTACAGTTTCAGCGAAGAGAACAACCGTTAGAAACAAACTTCCGCAGTCAAATTTTAATTATTTTTGGTGGTTTCATGCTGTGCCAATAGATCCCGAGCCCCACGCCCCAGTGGCTTAGAACCATAGAAGTGTCTCCCAGGCTGGCCCCCAACAGCTCGATCCGGTCTTTGCTCATGATCTTTACGGAACCGGCGAACGACGCCGGCGCCCACGGCACCAGCACGGTCACCTGCCCATTGCCGTGATCCTCTACCAAGTATACGATCTCCCGCTCTCCGTTCGCTGAATTCAGAATCGCCGACTTGAAAGCGCCGTCTTCCTTGCCCCCAATCAACCCTTTGGAGAGATTCTTAACCGCATTGTATAGCGGTAGTCGGCCAATCGTCGTACGCTCAATCCACTGGCCGAAACGTTGCAGGAGCACCGAGCGCAAGACCAGCCCGAACAGAAAAGAGGCCCCCACGATTAAAATGACAGCAATTACCGCTGGTGCCTTGACCTCATCGAACATACCCGCTGGAAGCAGGTCAGCAATCGGCGTGGCGATCGCCACCAGCATCTGCAGTATCTGAGTCAGCAGCAAGTAAAAGAGGGCCAGCGGCAGAACGACGAACAAGCCGCCGATCAGGCAAGATTTGAAAAATTCCGTAATGCTTTTCATTTCAGCAATTCCTTAAGCAAAGGTTTTGATGGCAACAATTATAAAGATGGCCGGAAACAGTAACCGCGACCAATTGTCCAACTTGCGCGCCAAGTCTAACTTTTCCTGCGTGGCCAGCGTCGAAGTCACGATGACCTCTATGAGGCTGGCAAAAACCAGGATGGTGGCGGACAAAATAAAAAAGTCGAGCCGTGTCAGATAAGAAACCTTGGGCAAGTCCGCCCCTACCGCAAACCGGTACGCTATCAGGGTGAGCATGCTCGTAATGGCGACACTGATTTGGATGCCGGATTCCTTGGGGTCGATCCAAAAGACAATCCAGGACATGGCAACAATCAGGATAAGAGGCAGGATGACCTTGACGACAAAATACTCCACCTTCCGTTGGGCTTCAAAGGAAAGAGAAAACCCTGGCAACTCTATTGTCTCGTTACCTGGAATAGGTATATAGGACGCAGCACCGGCCTGCCAATCAATTATTTCCCAGTCGGTAACCGACAACTGTTCGGCAAGCCCTATTCGCCCCTTGGGATCGGGTCGTAGATCGATCTCATTGGGTTTATACCCAACTGCGACCAGTTGTAGTGTAAATGTTTGTTGGTCGAATGGAAAATTAACAAGTTCGAGAGGTTGTGAAAAGGTCCCCCACAGTCGCTGACGATAGGTCACATCACCGTTGGGTGCGATTGAAACCATCTCCGGAAAGGTTTTTACCACCCGCTGTTGATTGACCATCAAAAGACGGGGGTTCCAGACGTCTTTTAAAGGCTTTACACGTTCTATCTCATCCTGGTGGACGAGCCGTGGGTCATGCCAGCGATATTCTAGAAAAACATTGGCAATAAAGCTTTGGTCTGCTGTTTTAACCTCATCCAAATCAATAATAAAAATTAAAACATCAACCGGT
>CAWDIC010000013.1:0-36719 GCA_963802265.1 uncultured delta proteobacterium | reverse complement strand
CCTGTAAACAGCTTAATCTCGTGTTCATAGGTTATCCCTGTGACCGATTGACATAACCAGACGGTATCTGACATTTTATCAGATTTTCAGATAGTTGCACTTGTCTCCATGAATCACAGTTTTTTGATATATGCTCCTTGAGAAGTTGTAATGGCATTTTCATCAATTCAAGAAAATCTGCCCCAAAACCCCTGAAAATCAACCAAAGACCAATCCCATTAAAAAACCTCCACGAATTTTTTAAAAGGTTACAAATGCAATTATCGATCATTTCCTAATGGTCGGTGGAAAAAATGTTAACCGATTCATCTTGGAAGCCTTGATGGAAATTACGATATAAAAAAATATGTGCCAATAATTCGGTTAATTGCAAAAAATATTTTTACAATGTGTAACCTTTCCGACCTTGATGCGTTTACAGTAAGATAATCATTAGCGATCATTTTGCCAAATTTTTTATTAATCACTATTACCCATAAAGGAGAAATTTTATGAGACTATCACGGATGCAATGTTTTTCTGCTTGTGTACTCGCTATCACGCTATGTTGGTTTTTATATCCATCTACCACGCTTGCTTTTGACATTGAGATTGATGTGTCTCCGAATGTCCTCAATATTCAGAGTAATAGCACTATTGTAACTGTTCATACGGACATCGCCTATAATTTAGTGGTTGGAGCGTCTGTATTTCTCAATGGTATTGCAATCGATTGGTGGAAATCTGATGATCGGGGTAACTTTGTTGCCAAGTTTGTGTCAGATGAAATAAAAACATTGGATGGACTGATCATAGGCGACTATAATACACTGACATTAAATGGGTACACCACCGATGGAGAGGCATTTATAGGAACCCAGGATATCATGGTCATAAACAACGTCCCAGAAGGTGCAGGGAGGAAATAAATCAAAGCCCAAAAAGTAAATAATTCGGAAGCGGAATCATCGACTCGGGGGCTTTGATACCTGCTATTTACCACGGGTTTATTCACAGCTTTAAAACCTGCTATCACTCCAACGAAACTAAGATTATCAGGCATCCAAAAAATTACTGATGTGTGAAAATTATCGCAGTTTTTAGGGTGGTTCCCGGCAACGGAAGCCACCCTTTTCTCTTTCAACTGTAAATGGTTTCAATCCATTTTAGCGCCTCGGTATCGCTGATCCGACCCAGATATATCTGGGTTGTCGATAAGTTTGAATGTCGGAGGATGATTTTAGACACGATCTCCAAGGAACACCCGAGCGAGATGCAAATGTGGCGGCATGTCGACGAAGATCATGGGGACGCAAATGGATACCAACCAACTTGCCTGCTTTCGCAACTACGATCGGCAGCTTCATAACAAATTGGAAATATCCTTTCTTGTAATCCGATATTTTGATTTTCGATATATTCCCTGAGGCGGTCAGCAACTTTCTGGGGAATAAATATCATTTCAAATTCACGGCCACTTTTGGGATCTCGCAGCAATATTTTCCTTTCTGAAATGTCATTTGGCACGATTTTCAGCACCTCGCCGATTCGCATAGCACCCCGAGCCATGAGTTCGAGCATCAACCGATTCCTGGGGTGTACCGTTCGGAAAATTATCTCGTCCACAATCTCCTTTTCGAGAATATCGTATTGGGGTTTTATCTTGATGCGGAATAGCTTACTCAACATTGGGGCGTCGCACGGATTGCTGAAATCTGGATCGAGATTGTTTTTAACGAAATTGAAGAAGGCCAACAGGCTGGTGAATCGTCCTCGTTTGGTTTGAGGCTTTCGACCTTCGGTGAGTCGGTTCATAAAGTCCAGGATGTTTTCCACAGACAGATCGGCAAGTTCATAATCACCGAACTCATTACAGAGCCTTTCCAGAACGAACGAATAGGATCTAACCGTATTTTTTTTTGGAATTGATTTGATGATAATCGAGCCAGATTTTTCCTGCGTTGGACACTTTCATGACATACCTCCTTTGGCTTAAATATTTGACAATGGCGAAATGCCACGGTAATTCTAAGATGTCCAAAGTTTATCTGCAATAATTTCGTTAAGTTTGATAACTGAGCTTGTCTCCATTTATCACATATTTCGCTTTGAAGATTTATTAGCGAAATGTCGATTTTTGGCTAAGATTTCAAATTCCCATATATTGTGGTACATTATCGCTTTAGTAGATTAGCCCATATAGATACAACTCTCCGATATTGTCTCAAAATACATATTCGATTACCGCTTTTCAGGGTAGGAAAGGAGAATCATGCCAGCAAAAGTTTATAAAGATCTACTTGAAGTCATGATAAAGCGCGGTGGTCGTTGGTCTGGTATGGATATACCAGAATTTTACGATATGGTAGAAGAATTGTTTACACTTGAAGAAGCTGAAGTAAATAACGCATTTCCTCGTGGGCCTGTAACAGCAATTGATCTATCGAAAAAAATGGAAAGGGATGAAGCCGAAATTGAAAATATTCTTGATACAATGGCTAATAAAGGACTCTGCACTGCAGTAGAATTTGATGGAACTGTGTTTTATCAAAGTGCTCGATTTGCGATTGGCATACTTGAATTTCAGTTTATGTCTGGCGACACATCAGCAAGAGCGAAAAAGTTAGCTAAATTGATTCACGCCTATAAGGAAGCATATGATGCAAAAGCAGGTTCTGCAAAAATAACTTTTCCTACAACCAGGGTTATTACAGTAGATAAGACCATTCAACCTGGAAATACTGTGCATACATTGATCGAGTGCAAACATATTTGATAAGTATGACCCCATTGCTGTGAGCTCATGTCTACTGTTGCCAAGAAGCTGCGTTGTTAGGTAAGGATACCCATGACATGCCCATGCAGGTATGTATGACGTTTGGTTTTGGTGCATTATTTTCAATTCAAAGGCTGAACGCACGACAGCTTAGCAAGGAAGAAGCAAGAGAATTGCTTGATCAAACAGAGGAAGCGGGTCTTGTGCATATGAGTTTGAATACAACGGAAGATATAGATTTTCTATGTAATTGCGATCGCTGGAATTGCGTAGTAATGGATACTGTTTTTTAAAACAACCTAAACCAGGATTAATATTGTTAGAGTCCACCCACGTGGTGTAAGAGCCACGATGGTTTAAAAAAGTGGTTGAAAAAGAAGTGGCCATCAAGAATCATCCTCTTGGAACCAGTCACCAACGCAACTGAGAGGAGACTCCGATGGCCAACGACACGATACCGACATTGCAGTGGCTTAGCAACCAAATTGAAAAACTCGATACGGATCTTTTGCGTCAGATGATGAAGTTGATCGCCGAATTTATGATGGGCCTGGATGCCGATCAGCGCTGTGGCGCGGCTTTTGGCCAAAAAAGTGATCAGCGCGTCAACCACCGCAACGGCTATCGCCAACGCCGCTGGGATACGCGCCTCGGCACGATCCCGCTTGAGCTTCCGCGCCTTCGCAAGAGCAGCTACTTTCCCGAGTGGTTGCTGGCGCCGCGTCGCCGGGCCGAGAAAGCCCTGGTTCAGGTGGTCAGTGAGAGCTACGTCAACGGGGTCAGCACAAGGCGTGTCGACCGCTTGGCGGCGGCCATGGGCATCGAGGGCATCTCCAAAAGCCAGGTGTCGGAAATGGCCAAATCGCTGGATGAGATCGTCAGCGACTTCCGCCAACGCCCATTGGATCGCGGGCCGTATCGGTATCTCTGGGTCGACGCCATTGTGCAACGATGTCGGGAAGGCGGGCGTGTCGTCAACGTGACCGCCGTCACCGCTACCAGCGTCAACGCGGATGGACGCCGCGAGCTTTTGGGCTTGGATGTGTTTACCAGTGAAGACGAGGCGGCCTGGGAGACGTTTTTTAATGACTTGGTGGCCCGGGGCCTCAGTGGTGTTGAATTGGTCATCTCCGATGCCCACAAGGGGCTCAAAGCCGCCATTGCCGGAAGGTTTGTTGGGGCCAGCTGGCAACGTTGTCGAACGCATTTTGCGCGCAATCTGTTGGCCAAGGTCCCCAAAGCAGCGCAGGACTTTGTGGCGGCGCTCAACCGCTCGATCTTTGCCCAGCCCAATGCGCAGGAGGTCTGGGCCCAGCACCGTCGGGTTGTCGACCAATTGGCCGAGCGCTTCAGCGACGCGGCCCAACTGCTGGAGGATGCCGCCGAGGACATTCTGGCGTTTGCCGCCTTCCCGAAGTCCCATTGGCGGCAGATTTGGTCGAACAACCCTCAGGAGCGGCTCAATCGTGAGATCCGCAGGCGTACGGACGTCGTGTCGATCTTCCCGAATAGGGCAGCGATCATTCGCCTGATAGGCGCGGTGCTGGCGGAACAAAACGATGAATGGTGCTGCGCTCGCCGTTACATGAGTCTTGATTCGCTCAAGATCGTTCATGGCCAAGAACCTGATGAGATTGTACGCCAGGAAAAGATAGCAGCATAAGAGGAAAACCAAGGGAATGGTTCTTTTCTCTTACACCACTTGACGGGACGTGACCTTAATATTCAACTCAGGGTTTCAGCCAGTATTAGATCCGGAAACATGTATTTCATGCAAAACATGTATTGATAGATGTCCTGCCTCAGCCAGATCCATAAATTCTGAAGACAAGCCCGAGGTTAATTTTGATAGATGCTTCGGATGTGCGGTATGCGTAACTGGTTGTCCAGAGGGGGCCATTTTAATGGAGGCCAAGCCAGAATTTCCTGTACCACCCTCTGACGGCAAAGCACTGAGGGAGGCAATAAAGGCCGCTGGAATCTGACCAATTTTTCTAAAAATTGTTGTAATAATATTTAAAGCCTACAGCTATCAATCTTCAGCCTTAAAGAAATGCCCGAAGGCAAGGACTATGACCATCTGTCCACGCTTTTATTATGAATGGCCATATACCATATATGGTGTATGCCTTCCTCTGGTAAAATTACTGATTCCTGGCATGAATCAATCATCATAACCTTCTGATATCTTATAAAGATTGGTATTTCTAATCTATAATAAGTCACGGTAGAAATCACCGGCAGCCATGTTTTGATATGTTCGCTTTAAGGTCGATATCTGGAATTTTGTCAACGTCAAAATAAGTACTCCATGTATCTGCATTGGTGTGGATATTTATTGATCAATCATCTTCAATAGGGTAATGCTCAAATTGCTTTGTACCCCCCGGGACAATAACATTCCTTGTTCCATATTATATCAGGCCTAAATGTGCCCAATAGTTGCTGAGCATTTAGATATCCGAGATTGAGCCAGACATTAACCCTGTGAAATACTTTATTGGAGAACGCTTGATGGACTTAAATACCAAAAATATGGATGTCATCATTGTAGGTTCTGGGCCTGGTGGAGCAACAGTTGCAAAGGAATTATCCCAAAGAAATAAAAAAGTACTCATTCTGGAATGGGGTGACAATGCTCCTTTAACTGGAAGTTTTTGGCAAGGTGCGAAAACGCTATTATTTCCAGGTAGAAGCATGCTTTTTACATATCAAATGCTTGGTCTCGTTAGAGGTATAACTACTGGTGGGAGTACAATTCATTATTATGCGACATCATTCCCAGTACCTTTTGACATGCTGAAATCGTATGGGATTGATATTGAAAATGAGGTAAAGGAGCTTAGAGAAGAACTTCCTGTGGCACCACTTAAAGATGAAATGGTAGGCCCAATGTCGCATCGGCTCATGGAGAGCGCTCAAGACCTCGGATACGATTGGAAAAAACTTAACAAATTTATGTACCAGGATAAATGGAAACCAGGGTATAGATTTGGCCATTATGGAGATCCTCTTCGTGTGAAGTGGAGTGCAAGAATGTATGTCGAAGAGGCCGTGGCAAATGGAGCAAAACTTATAAACGGAGCAAAAGTAAAAAGAGTTATCTTTGAAAAAAACAAGGCGATTGGTGTTGAATTGTCCATGGGAAAAAAGAAATTTGAGGCATTCGCTCCAAAGATCGTAATTTCTGCAGGAGGGATTGGCAGTCCAGTAATACTTCGAGCAAGCGGAATAGAAAAAGCTGGATATGATTTTTTCTTTGATCCATTAATAGGTGTCAGGGGAACGGTAAAAGATATTGAGGTTCCAAACAGTGAGATTCCAATGACCGCAGGTGTGCATATTGAAGATGAAGGCTACATGATGACAGACATGGCGCATCCGTTTGCTACAACAGCAATGTTTGCCGCTGGAGTTTTTAGATTCAATAATGTATTTTCTCGACCAAGCACCCTACAGATAATGGTTAAAGCAAAAGATGAACTTGGTGGACGACTAACTGACACGGGTGGTGTCCGTAAAATATTAGATAAAAATGAAAAACAAAAACTGCATAGAGGATATGAACGAGCAAAAGCCATATTGAAAAATGCAGGTGCAAAGGATATATTCAAAACGCAATACCTTGCCGCACACCCCGGAGGTACAGTAAAAATTGGAGAACTGGTAGATTCGAACCTAATGACAAAATACGACAATCTGTTTGTTTGTGATTGTTCCGTTATTCCTGAAGCTTGGGGGATGCCACCGACAACGACTCTAATAGGCCTTGGTAAACGCCTGGCAAAATACCTTTCAAAATAAATTCTTGCTATTTTATTTGATATCTCCAACAAATCAAAGTTTTAGCGAAACTGCCGATAACTTGTATATATCAAAACTTTAAATGGTCGCCTAAATGTAGTGGTATGCTATATACCAGATGTAGTGTACGACGATTCCACCCAAAAGTGACGATTCCTGGCATTCATCAATCATCATAATCTTTTGATATTATATGAAGATTGCTATTCCTAATCTATAATCAGTCCCGTTAGAAACCACTGGTGATCACGGATTGATATATTCGATCTAAGGCCGATATCTGGAGTCTTATTAACGGCGGCAGTCTCCATCCATCATTAGTTACCTGATATCTGGTTTTCAGACGGTAATTGAGTTACCAGAGGAAATGAATCGAAATGTATTGAGGTTCAAACAAGGTTTTTCGCCAATACCGTCGAGAAAAGATAATCCATGGCTTTTTAAATATAAAATCCGGAAAAATGTGATACCAGTGATATCCTTGACTCTGATGATAAATAATCAAGCTGTTCCAATAGCCCGAGGTCTTTTGCTGCAACACGAGCCGCATCACGCTGGCATTTCGAATGAATATAAATTTTGGCAATCCTGGACTTGAAGCCGTTTTCAAAAAACAGATCTTTGGCCCTCTTATAATCCTGAAATCTGGATCTGGCATCCAAAAGGGCGAATACAACGATACCAACACTCCAGCAAGACAATATACCATATAGAGCACTTGAAAATACCACGGAACCTTTCGGCCATCCAAAAGCATCAGAATCTATAATCCAATAACATAGAACCAACCCCAAGGCAGCGGAAAAAAAAAGATTACGCCCTACAGCCGAAAAACGTAGAATTCGGTTCCACATAACCAAATGGCGATTTGTCAGAAACTCATTGGTATGGTTTAATGACTGCATTTATAGCATTTCTTATCATTACCTACCTAAAATCTGATCCGAAAATTGAATAATCTATTCAGAGAGAAAGATAAAAAGTCAATCCCTTCGCCACCTTGCTTTATTCAACTTTATACGTCACCGTAATCATCCAGGAAGCATACTCCTCATTGAATGTTTTGAGTAATTGAACCACTTTTTCTTTGAAGGTCTCTTCGATGAGTTTTGTCTGTCCCGGCCAAAGCTTGATCTTGATGCGCAAATAGCGCCACGCACCTTCCTTGACACCCTTGATCCCGAACAATTCAGGTTTTTCCAGAATGATTGATTTGTGCTGCTGATACATTCCCGTGGCAATGGACTGAATCCCCTGGGATATAACCTTTTCATCGATTCCCGGCGGCAATTGAATATCAACGTATGCACGGATGCAGCCACCACGGAACTTGCTGATAACAGAAATATTTCGATTGGGGATTAAAATCCGCTGACCGTTCAAGTTAATCATTTCCGTGAATCTAAGTCCGATGGTATCGACTCTGCCAATTTCATCGCCCAGCTTAACAACGTCCCCAATATTCAGTGCATCTGAAAAAATAAGCGTGAGGCCGATCACCAGATCCTGTACGAAACCCTGCAAGCCAAAACCAACAGCTAATCCGATGACGGTTGCGCTGGCAAAATAGGTCGTTAGAGAGATTTTAAATTCGCGTAGAATCATCCCGACAGCCACAAAATAAATGGTAAATGTCCCGGCACTGACTAAAATAGTGATGATTGTGGCAAGTTTGGGATATTTGCGGGTCAGGCTCACTTCTGGTGTTGCTTTGTCTTTTACCTTTATCATTAACAGGTATTGGCTGAACCGGCGGATAATCTTGACGATGAAGTGTGCTGCGACAGACAAAACGATAATTAGAAGAATTCTCAAAACCGGGTTCATGTTGGTTAAGATATGTGCAAGTTTCATTTTTTATTACCCATGCCACCGATTGAAGAATTTCGCAGCAGGACTTCGGCGAGCCATTAGGAACGCGCTCGCAGTTATGAATTACCGGAGCGGATCGTGTATGGAACAATGTTTTTTCCGTTTAAACCGGCACCGCTGCTTTCGACGGATAGCGGGCACCCTTCATCCTTAAATCCATTTGATTTTTTTAAACCAAGCAATAAGCAGAGCTGCGAAACCAATCAGTAGGGCGGTTACCAAGGCAAACGCCCATTTGCTTTCAGTGCCGGGTATGCCGCCGACATTTATGCCGAGTAGCCCGGTCAGGAGGCCGAGCGGCAAAAAAATGGCCGCCACGATAGACAAAACATACATGGCCTTGTTCATCTGGTCAGACAATCGATTGTTGAGCTCTTCCTGGGTGACAGCGGCCCTCTCCCGAGCCGAATCGATGTCTTCAACATAGCGGGCGGTTCTTTCGGCGACTTCTCTTAAATGAGCGCGATCCGTATCCGTAAGCCACGCTATCCGGTCATGTAGCAAGCGGGCCAGGATATCCCTCTGTGGCGCGATATAACGACGGAGGCTTATGCTCGTTCGTCGAAGATCCGCCAACTGACTTCGCAGCTCATGGCTCTCCGCGGTTAAAACCGAATTTTCAAGCTCACTCACCGTGTCATCGAGCTCAACGACCACGTCGCCCATGCGATCGGCGATCAGCTCCGTGATCATCACCAGAAACTCCCCGGAAGTGCTGGGGCCTTTACCCTTGTCTATCGTTTTTTGTATATCCTGAACAGCCATTATGCGTCGATATCTCATTGATATAATACGATTTTCAGTTAGAAGCATGCGGATGGCTACCATATCCTCAGGATCCGCTCCGGGGTTGCAGTTTACCCCCCGAAGAATCAGAAGAAGCCCATCATCCGACTGTATATTGCGAGGTCTGGTTTCCTGTTCCAACAGTGACTCGCATGTCAGCGAGCTAAGACCGCTTTTATTCTCCAGCCAGGCCTGGGCCTCTGGGGTCTTCGAATCAAGGTGTATCCATAGGAGACCCTGATCTGAATTCCAGGATTCGACCTCAGGCATGTCAATAGTCCTGCCACCGCCCTTGCCGTCAAGTAAATAAGCGTAAACCAGAGCATTTTCATTATTCATGACGCCTCCTTTGGCAATATGGGCTCGCATGCTTCTGCAAAGTTAAGCTTTTTCAATTCTGGTCTTTTTTTGATTTTTTGAACACCTGGGCTAATATCCATCCGATGAGCAATCCAATTACGAAGGTGGCCATCAGGACAATTGCCCGGGACGCCTCTATTTTCCAAAAAAGAAAGCTGACCATTACAACCTGCGCATTCTGAACGATAAATACGGCAAAAATGAACAGGACGATTATTGCGATAACGAGTTTAGCATTCATTTATAGGCTCCTTGTATAGTAAAAACATAAAATTACCTTGCACGCATAAATGTTTTTAAATAGCATAAAAGCCCAGCATGGTCAAAATTTAGCGATCTCTTCATGCCGCCAATTTTACGGGGGCGAATTTTCTTTCCGGCGAAGACAATCGCTTAATACAGCCTGTCTCGTTTCTTCGAGAATCTTGCCTTGATAGGGGCCGTTCAAATCTGATATTTGTAAATTTTCAAACAGCGAGGCTCTCAATCAGAACCTCGACGATTCGAAGTTTAATATAGAAAGCCTGGAAATGATAACCCGTGAGAAGCAAATTCCCCTGCCTAAGAATGCTGCAAACTTTGAACCGTTGATCATAATCAATGACAAGAAGAATTTTATCAGACCTGGTCGACACCAGGAACCGGCAATCTTCTCCCAGCAATTATTTTTGGACCTGTGCCCGCCAGCAGTTATTGACAAAGAATCACTCAATCTGATTCAAGTGCTGCGGCTTCACAAAGCAATTGATTATACCAAAAGTTCCACCGGATCAGCGGTGTTGCTGCGATCACTGCTTCAACCAAGCACAGACCTTAATTATATTCGATCGAAACAGGAAGCCTTAAGAGAAATTGCATCCAATGACAAACTGCGTCAGGCGCTGACGGATTTTGTGCACGCGTACAGCAAGGGCGAAAGCGCACTTTACAAATTTTTTAACAAGGGTCTCTACGCCTTGTTTCCCTATCCTGATTTAAAAAGAGCCAAAGCGTCAGCTGCCAATATCATCAAGACCCTGCACACCATACCCCCGGCAGAGTCATCCTATCTAAGCGCCCTGCTGGCACACCTGCAATCCTATGCGGGCTCATCGATTGCCCAGATGATGAATGGAACGATCTACAAAACATTCCGGGGCCTTAAATCGGGTAAAGAAGTTGGCTTTTTTACACCAAAACTAAAGTTCATCCCCCGCCGTTTCACCCAATGGCTTCTTGTTGGTCCGGCCGTTGCCTTAGCCCCTTGGCTCTATGCAAAAGTTGGTTTTGAACAAACCCTTTCTCCGTTGCTGACGAGCATCGGACTGGCCTGGACGGGCGTCTCTGCTTTCTACAGCCTGTTCATCAAACCCGTAAAAGACACGGGAAACTTTATTGAGCCTTTGCGGGAGACGTGTATTTTCGATAACCTGTTCGGCCGAACAATCGATACCGTTGGCATGATCGATGAACTCTTGTCATGCCATCGTTTTGCGAGTGAATCGCCCCATGCCACAACCCTCCCGAAGGTCACTGACCAAGACCACCATTTTTTCGAAGCAACGGGCCTTAAAAACCCGGTCATCGCAAAAGACAAAACCGATTTTGTGCCAAACAACGTCCGCCTGAATGGGGCCCGGCTGACCTTTATCAGTGGACCAAACAGCGGGGGTAAGACAACCATCTGCAAAAGCATTGTCCAAAATCAATTGCTGGCACAGATGGGATCCTATGTCCTGGCTGAAAAGGCAGCGATCAACCTTGCGGACATGATACGTTATCAAGCCCCAAAATTTGATGGGTTGCAGGATGAGGAAGGAAGGTTCGGTACTGAACTCAGCCGGACCCGGGACATCTTCTATTCAACGGGTCCCAAAAGTCTGGTGATTCTCGATGAACTGGCCGAAGGGACAACCTATGAAGAGAAACTGCATGCGTCTTTTGGGATTCTGAGTGATTTTTACACCATCGGCAACAACACCATCCTGGTCACGCACAATCATTCATTGGTGGACCGGTTTATGGAAGAACAAATGGGACAATGCCTTATGGCTGAGTTTAATGCAGACGATCCAACCTACAAAATTATACCGGGAATCTCGAGAATCGCTCATGCTGACAGAATTGCTAAAAAAATCAATTTCTCCAAAGAAGACCGACATCGACTATATGAAAGCAAAAGGCTACCTATAATTCTCCATCCAAGACGACCTGTTCTTAATCCGCGCGAACACATCGCCGATCGTCATTAAGAGCTGGCAGCTTAAACCAACCTGCTTTAAAATATCACAGAGAGGAATGAAGAAAAGTCGGTGGACAGGTAGGTTCGATACGTTCGCAAGGCGTCGCGCTTTATCTCAGGTCAGTGAAATATTTAGCCGCTTTACCTTTGTCCGGGTGACGCAGGAACGATATCAGGAAAAAACCGATTACCGCTATGGCCGTTAACAACAAAAATGCCATCTGGTAACTGCCGGTTATATCGAATATCCGGCCGACCATAAACGGGCCGATTGTACCACCGAGGGTTCCGCAAAATAAAACCACCCCAAACAGCAGGCCATGGGATTGCGTGCCGAATAATTCAGCAACCGTGGGAGACATGACCGTAAATAAACCCCCAGTGGGAAAATCCATAAATAACGGCAAACAAAAAGAGCATCCAGGGCGCGGTCGGCGACCTGCAGCCAAACCAGGCTAACGATCAAAATGCCATAACAAACCACGAGTCGACCGTTTTCCGCCAATCTTATCATTGATTGAGCCCATGACAAATCGGCCCAGCATGCTCACCCCACCGATCGTCGCCAGAACCCCTGCCGCGGTTACTGGCGGCAAACCCTGGTCGCGTCCATGGGGTACAATGTGGACAATGGTCGTCAACAAACAGAAAAAAATCGTGAATTCAGCCATGCAAAGGATCCAGAACGGCAAGACGCGCACGGCTTGGTGCAGTGAAGGCTCGCGCGTAACACTCGCAGACATGCCAACCGATCCTCATGGTGATTGCCGTCCGGCAGCAAACCGACGTCCTCGGGATCTCGTTTCATCACTTGTGCCACAACGACCAGTATGACCAGGGCAACGGCACCAATGATCAGGTAGGCATCACGCCAACCATAAGTCGCGATCAGTACGGTAGCGATCATTGGGACCACCAGTTGGCCGGCCCCGGTGCCCACCTTGACCAGACCGGATATCATGCCGCGGCGTTTGACGAACCAGCGGGCAACCGTGGAGAGGGTAATGACGTCATGCGTTGCAAAACCCACGCCCGCCAGCCCGCCGTAAAAAAATAGAGCTGCCACGGTGCCTCAAGACGCGACATGAGCATGTAGCCAATACCCAGAGAAGCGCCCGAAACCATGATGATGATCCGGGGCCCAATGCGGTCATTTAGCGTGCCGGCTAAAATCGCGCCGGCGCCCATAATAAAAAATGCCAGTGAAGAGGCGCCTGAAATCAGGGCCCGTGACCATCCAAAGACCGATTGGAACTCCTTAAAGAAGACGCCAAAGGTGAACATCGCCCCGATAATCACACCCTGGATGACAAATCCGGCAGCAGCGATGTTATAGCCATAAAAATAACGTGTGTTCAAATTATCGCTCCTCGTGAAATCGCTTCACAATCCGTTCAAACGGAACAACGACCATTCCACAAACCCGGTCAAGATGCAAGTTCAATTGCCTCAGACCATGTTGTTGGTAGGTCCATTGCCGTGATGATTGCATTTCGAGTTTAATAACGGTAGACTGCTCCAATCCCCAAACAACCGTTTTACTTTGTCGAAAGGAGCGTAGAAAAATGTCAGACAAGGATGGAAATTTTTCAAGGCGACAATTTATCAAGACCGCTGGTGGGGCTGGTTTAGGATCGGTGCTGATGCCTTTAAGCGCCTTGGCACAGGCCAATGGCGGTGCCTCAACGGAAGTGTCTGAACAAACGACGGTGCCCACGCGGCCCTTTGGAAAAACAGGCGTAAACGTCGCTAGCCTTTCTTTGGGTGGTGTTTTAGGCGTTAATGACCAGCTAATATTCAGACAGGCCTTTAAAATGGGTGTCACCTACTGGGATACTGCTGATTCATATGGGCGAGGAAAGAATGAAAAGGCAATCGGCAAATACTTTGCCAAGTACCCCAATGACCGCAAAAAAGTCTTCCTGGTAACCAAAGCGGCAACATCAGATCCGCAAATACTGACTAAAAAATTAAATGCATCCCTTCAAAAAATGAATACATCTTACATCGATTTATATTTTATACACTACGTGAGTGACGTAACCCATGAATTGACGAAAGATGTCAAAGACTGGGCTGAAAAGGCCAAAGCAAAAGGAAAGATTCGTTTTTTTGGATTTAGCGCCCATAAAAACATGGAAGACAGTATGCTGGCGGCCGCCAAGCTTGGCTGGATCGATGGCATCATGATGAGCTATAATTACCGGTTGATGGTAAAAAGCAAAATGCAAAGGGCGGTAGATGCCTGTGTTAAGGCCGGAATCGGCTTAACGGCCATGAAAACCCAGGCTGCTTTCACGGCCAATTTTTATGCTTCGATCGGATCTAAAACGGATGAAGCTTTAAAACTGACCGAAAATTTTATAAAAAAGGGCTATACCGCCGAGCAGGCCAACCTCAAGGTGGTGTGGGAAAATCCAAATATTGCCAGTATCTGCTCTGCGATGCCCAATATAACCATCTTACAGGCCAATGTTGCCGCGGCCTCGAACAAGAAAAACCTATCCGCAGGCGACAAACAACGCTTGGGACAATATGCACAACTAACGGCACCCGGCTACTGTGCGGGTTGCGCAAATATTTGTGAAGCAGTGGCCGATCTTGATGTCCCGATCAGCGACATGTTGCGCTATTCGATGTACCAGCACGCCTATGGCGATCGCGAAAAGGCGTTAGCATTATTCAATGCGCTGCCAGCAGAGGTTAAGGCAAACATTCTCAAGGCGGATTATGTCCAACCTGAAAAAGATTGCCCCCAAAAAATTCAAATCGGCCGCGTCATGAAACAGACATACGAAGATTTAGCTTAAAAAATAAATGTCCTGTCAGCAAACCCCAACATATTGGCGTACCAACGCCCATCGGAACGCAAGCGCTTCAAATTTTTAACACCTTGGCTCCGCGAATCTTGCGCTCTTTGAGCTCTATCAAGGCCTGGTTGGCTTCTTGCAGGTCGTAGGTTTGAACCTCCGGCTTGATCGGTATCTCGGCGGCCAGGTCTAAAAATTCGATTACGTCCCTGCGGGCCACATTGGCCACGCTTTTGATCTCTTTTTCTAACCAGAGGTGTTCGGGGTAGCTCAGGTTTAAAAGGATCTTTTTATCGGCAATCTCCTTGCGAATGGCATTGATCACCAGACGGCCGCCCTTTTCCAAATTGGATAGGGCCGCCAAGATCGGTTTCCAGGCCGGCGTGGTGTCGATGATGGCATGCAGTTTGACCGGTGGCGTTGCGTCCGTACTTCCGGCCCAGACGGCCCCAAGTTCCTTGGCGAAGATGCGCTCCGGTCCGCTGCGGGCAAAGACAAAGACCTCGGTTTGAGGGTATTTGTGCTTTACCATCTTCAAAACCAGGTGGGCGGAAGCGCCAAACCCGGTGAGACCCAGGCGCTGGCCGTCCGCGATACCGGTCAGGCGCAAAGAACGGTATCCGATCGCGCCCGCACACAACAAGGGGGCCGCCTCCATATCCGTGAACGCTTCCGGAATTCCATAGGCAAACGCTTCCCCGACCGTCATGTATTCAGCGTACCCTCCGTCGGCATCGCGGCCGGTTGCTTTGAAAGCGGTGCACAAATTGTCGGATCCGGATCGGCAGAATTGGCAGTGACCGCAAGCGGAATATATCCAGGCCACACCCAAACGGTCACCCATCCGATGCTGTCTGGCTTTAGCACCTCGCGCTACGACAACACCGACCACCTGATGACCTGGTATGATCGGCATCACCGGTGGTGGCGTGCGACCCTCGATCTCATCCAATTCCGTGTGGCAAACGCCGCATGCGCTTACTTTGAGCAGGACCTCATGCGCTGCCGGTTGCGGGATGTCGCGTTTTTCCATCTGCAGCGGCTTGCGGTTCGCCGTAAGGTCGCAGATTGCATTCAAAACCATGGCTTGCATCGCGGTCTCCTTGCCTGTGGGCGGGTGTCTCAGGTTTGTCCGGCTTGACATTCAGGTTGAAATTATATAGCACCATAACTAAGCAATTCAAATATTAAAAGTGAATAATTTCAACCCATTTTATCACTCTTTGACACATTACCGCCTGCTGCACGGCCCAAATAGCGGTCATCCACCGAAAGACACTGAAAAAGGAGCTATGCCCGTTGAAACTGATTTTCAAGGTTTTTCTTTTTGCGGCCATCATCCTGCTATTGTATGCAACCACTTTGACCGATCCGCACACGTTGGTGTTCTGGACCGCCTTCATTCAAAGCAAGGCCTTTTTCTGGTCCCTGATGACCTTCTTGGCGGTGGGCGGCATCCTTTTTATCCTTCACTTTCGGAACGCACTGGCCGTCAAGAGCAAAAACCGCAAAGCCGACGTGCTCATGTCCGAGACCCAGGCAAAGGCCGCCGTTCAGCAGGAGAAGCTCAATGATCTGAAACATCAACTCGAAGACAGCTATCGACAAAAAGAAGCGGCGTTGGAGGCTGAATACGACCACCTTAAAGAGCCCTATGAAAAAAATCTCAAGGAACTTAAGGAGAAGAATCTTGCGCTCAAAGAAGCGGTTGCCAAGTTGATGAAAGCGCTCAAAGATAAGCAATCGAACCGCCCCTGACCGACGACATTTGCTTACGCCGAATGGGCTGTCGCGTCAGAAATTGACGGAGCCGGCAAGGAGCGACAAATGGACAAAAAGAAACGTGCTGTCTGGGGATGGGCCATGTATGACTGGGCCAACTCCGCATTTGCGACAACGGTCATGGCGGGGTTTTTCCCGATTTTTTTTAAACAGTATTGGAGCCATGGCGCGGATGTCAATCTAAGTACGGCCCAATTGGGCTTTGGCAACTCCCTTGCCAGCCTCCTGGTGGCTTTGATGGCACCGGTGCTGGGCGCGATTGCTGACAAAGGCTCGGCCAAAAAGAAATTTCTGATCTTTTTCGCTTATCTGGGCGTCCTGATGACCGCCGGGCTATTTTTAATTCAGCAGGGGCAGTGGGCCCTGGCGATTTTTGTGTATGCCATGGGGGTTATCGGCTTTTCCGGTGCCAATATTTTTTATGATGCCCTTTTGCCGGGAATCGTGGGCGAAGACCGTATCGATTTTGTATCCGGATTAGGTTTCGCCATGGGGTACCTGGGTGGAGGAATCCTTTTTCTCGTCAATGTCCTGATGACCCTTATGCCGGCCAAGTTCGGTCTGCCCGATGCCGGCACAGCTGTCCGCTATTCCTTTATCTCAGTCGCCCTCTGGTGGGGTTTATTTACCTTGTTCACCATCTTTTGGGTGCCGGAAGAAAAAACACAAACGGCTCAGCGGCAATCGCTTAACTTTATCAAAGCCGGCTTTCAACAGTTTATCGGGACGTTTAAAAAAGTTCGCCACTTAAAAACCGTTTTTCTTTTTCTCTTTGCCTATTGGTTTTACATCGACGGCGTCGACACGATTATCCGCATGGCGGTCGATTACGGCATGTCCCTCGGGTTTCAAGCCAACGACCTGATCGTGGCTTTGCTGATCACCCAGTTCGTTGGATTTCCCTCGGCCTTGATTTTTGGAAAACTGGGGCAGCGTTGGAGTGTAAAAAAATCAATTTACGTTGCGATCGGGATTTACATGGCGGTGACCATCTGGGGCACCATGATGACCAACAAACAGGAATTTTATATTCTGGCAATTATCATCGGCTTGGTTCAAGGGGGTATTCAGGCCCTCAGCCGTTCCTACTACTCACGCTTGATACCCAAGAACAAAGCAGCCGAATATTACGGGTTTTACAATATGCTCGGAAAATTTGCTGCCATTTTCGGCCCGGCCCTGATGGGCATTGTCGGCTTGACTGCCCGGAGATTGTTAATGCCGCCCACACCGACACCTGAGCAAATCCAGCACGTTGGCCAACTTGCTTCCCGCTGGGGAATCGGGTCTGTTTTGATTCTTTTTGTTATCGGGGCGGTATTGTTCTATTTTGTCGATGAGGAAAAAGGCAAAGCGGAAGCCGCTTATTTATCAGAAGAATAAAATCGAGGATCGATTTTATTGAAGGCAAGCCATGCGAATTCTTTGCAGCTTCAGAGCATGATTGGTGTAAATCCATTCGACACCGCGGTTGAGTTCCCGAAACAGGCAATTGCGGGAACGTACAAAACCGGTTCCTACCTGTTGGTTGTGCTGCAGATGCTTTTGCAGAACAGCATTCGTAATGAATAAATAATGACCATTCATCCCGCCGTAGTTGGCTTTCAGCGCCGTTGCACTCATGGCCTTGACATTGAGTTGTGCAATCGGGAGGCAGGCTGCTTTGGGGCACCAGTCCACACGTTCTAGCATTGAAGGCGTCAAAGAAATAAAATGGTAGTCCGCCTGTGGCGTCAGTCGACCCAAATGCTCCTGCAGTACCCGGCTTTGGAAAGCCGGCTTCGGATATGGTTCCGCCTTGAGTTCCATCATCAAATGCACTTTACCCCCGTACCGACGAATCACTTCCGCAAGAGAAGGAATCAACGGACACCGGACTTGCAGTTCCTGCCACGCTAATTGGTTTACCGCGAGATTTATCCGAAAGATACGATTCAAATCGCAATCGTGTACAACGACCGGCTGAAGGTCCTTGGTCCAGCGCACATCGAATTCGAGGCCCCATACACCGGCTTTAACAGCCCGTTCAAAGGCCGCCAGCGTATTCTCAAAAACCTTGCGATTGTCGTGTTCGCCACGGTGGGAAATAATTTTACAGGCCCGCAGTTGGTCTTGCCCTGGCACAGGCTGCGGCCAAGCCGCAAACCAGAGATCGACTACCTGATGAAAGCATTTTTCAAGCCAGTAGGGTATCGCCATCACAGTCAGACCGGGCTAACTTTGTGTCCTGGTTAGGGGGTACGCAGCTTTTCTTCCAAAGCAGACAAATCATCCTTAAGCTTCGAAAGAATAAAGGTGCTGATTTGATCGATTTCTTCGTCAACCTGATCGTGCTTGACATCCATTATATCCAGATAGATGCGATTGGTATGGGGGTGGACATCCGTTTCAGGTCGAATCTCCATTGCCAGATAGACGTCTTTACCCAAAAGGATGACATTCAAATCGGCCGTGGAAGAAACGTCCTGTAAAACACGGGCGGCATTGCCGGGATAAATGACCAGTGGTCGTTGGTTTTGCACGCAAAAAACCAGGCCCTCGGCAATGACTTTTTCTAGTGCGGGTACCAGCTGATCCTCTACCGCTAAAGAATTGTCGAACCCTGCTTTCTTAAGAGCCCGCCTGGCCAAGACGATCGTGTGTTCAACGATTTGGTGCTGCAAACGCTCCGTAACAGCTGTTAAAGTCGGTGTCGGAATAAAACCGTAAGGGGCAGACGCCTTAGCAGCGGCATCCCCGTATTCAAACTCTTTGGTGAAAGACGGCAAAAGCGCAATCACAACCCGACCTTGGGAGGATGCCGGTGAAGGTGAACAGGCCGGATAGCGTTCATAATTGGCAGCTTCAATTTTTTGCTTAACTAAAACATCTTTGGTAACCGCTCCAAGCCGGTAGAAAGAATCCACAAGGAAGGGATATTGCAAATAAGCACTGAAAACAGGCTCTGTCTGCAGCACTTCGCCCAGCAAGCGCATCTCTTGACGGTTCAGCCCGGTTGCATGCAAATCGCTGTCGGTTGGCTCCATCCGGAGGGTCGTTAAAAGGGCGCCTCTTTCGACCAACGCGTCCAAGTGGGCCTTTTCTCCGCGATGGATCTTTTGCAGCAACAGCAACCGCAAAGCGACCAGTTCGGCCGACGGGTAGAGGCTGTCATATATGTACCGGCCTTTGAACAGGTTCAAATTCCGGCTATAGTGGTAGAGGATTGCGGAAAGCCCAAGAAGATCCGAATCGAGCACCAGAAGATCGGATTTGCCATTATTAGAATCCTCCATTTTGGCGGCAATTTGGCTAAAATCGAGTTTTTCGCCAAGGGCCCGCTTTTGCCAGGCATCACGCCGCTTAAGGCGTCCCTCCTGCCCTAACACGTATGGTAATAAATAAGACAGAATTTCACCGGCATACTGTTCCGCCGGAGTTAGCTGAACAGTCCCGTCACTCGCCAGGAGCCCCTCAAGACGTTCCGGTCCCGTACCCGGTGAAGGCGTCGCCATGCACTGGGTCAACAGCAGTCCCCCGCAAACCAACCCGATCAACGTTACCGCTTTTCTTAAAAGCAAAGGTCTTGCCTCTTAACGCGTGCCCGTCCATAAAGGGTCTTTTTGCGCGATTAACGCCAAAAGCTTCACTTCGTGCCGGCATTGAGCACAAGATGACGGTGTGCGCAAGGTACCCTAAAATTTTGGGGCATTCAAGTGTAATTTCCCTTGTAGAAAATGCTCCCATTTGGCAAGCTAAGCCAAACGTTTCATTTAAATTAGTATTAAATTTAACCATTTTTAATTTTAAACCATCTGCTTGGACTTTGTCAGGGTGGCGCATGCCTCGAAAACCGACCCAGATTAAAGCTGTCCTTTTCGACTTCGATGGGACACTGACCAAACCGGGTGCGCTTGATTTCAATTATATCAAGTCGGAACTCGGATGCCCGCTAAACAGGCCGGTCCTTGAATTTATTCAAGATCTCCCCACCGCCGCCCAACGTAAACGGGCCATGTCCGCCCTCAACCGTTTTGAAACCACCAGTGCCAAAAACTCCCGACCCAATTCTGGTGCTGAAGAACTGATCGGGTGGCTAAAAAGCAGCAATATTCGAATCGGTATTATCAGTCGCAACAGTTTACGATCCATCCAATTGGCCTTGAAAAATTTCAAAGCCCTCGGTTCGGACGACTTCGACCTGATCATTTCCCGGGATGATCCTTGGGCGCCGAAACCGAGTCCCGAGGGCATTATCCAGGCCTGTTCCCAACTGGAAATCGCGACATCCGCCACAATGATGGTCGGAGACTTCATCTTTGACGTTGAAGCCGGGCAACGTGCCGGAACGGTAACCGTCCTGATTGACAACGGGTCAACATCACCCGCCATGGCAGATGGCTGTGACCACATTGTTTTCCATTTGTCCGAGGTCAAAAAGATAATCCGCCTCGGCTTACCGCTGGCTGCCGGCAAGCTGCCCAATGATCTGTTAGAGGATTTTCTGGTCCCTTTGGACGCACCGGATCCTTCGGTCATTATATGGCCTGCGGTGGGGGAAGACACGGCAGCCGTCAAGGTGGACCGCGACAGCGTCATCACCCTCAAATCCGACCCGATCACCTTTGTAACAGATGCTCTCGGTTGGTACGCGGTTGTCATCAATGCCAATGATATCGCCACATCGGGGGCGACTCCGCGTTGGTTTCTGGCAACCCTCCTCTTCCCGCCCCAAACAACCCCGGCCGAAATCCGAACGGTCATGTCCGAACTCGATGCCGCCTGCCGGCGCTTGCATATTACGTTATGCGGCGGACACACGGAAATTACCGGTGCGGTCACGCGACCGGTCGTTACCGGAATGCTGGTCGGCACCACAACCAAATCCAGGTTGATCGACAAACGCAAGATCAAAACTGGCGATAAAGTCTTCTTTACTAAAAAGGTGGCGGTCGAAGGAACCGCGATTGTGGCCCAAGAACGACCTGATGAACTGCGGCGCCTGGGGTTCTTGCCCGCCGAGATTGAACGGATGCGCGATTTCCGAAAGCACCTAAGTATATTGGAAGAAGCCGGTATCGCCGCACGCACGCGCGGTGTGAGTGCCATGCATGATATCACGGAAGGGGGTTTGGCAACGGCCTTGACCGAGTTGAGCATTGCCGGTAAGCATTGCATCAAAATCGAAATGGATGAGATCCCGGTTTTTCCTGAAACGGCTAAAATCGGGCGCCTTTTCGGTATCGACCCTTTGGGCTTGATCGGCTCCGGCAGCCTGTTAATCTGTTGCCGACAACAAGCCTGTCATCGACTGGAAGAGCGTATCCGTCAGGCGAAAATTGAAATTACATGCGTGGGCGAAGTCTTGGAGCCTGGCCGCGGTATCCGTGCCTTCCGGAATAACCGTGCCGTACGATGGCCTGCTTTTGATGCCGATGAACTGACCCGCCTTTTTTAACGTCCAACAATCAGCTTGCGTGCGCCCACCTGGGGTGAAGACCATCGACTGGCGCCGACCATTTGGTGTATCGCCCTAAAGATTCCTGACGACCCTACCCCCTGCTTTGAATGGTGCAGCCCGCTCAATTAGATGGACATATTTCATCGTAAGTGCTATAAGTTACATATGTTTATCTTCCGCCGTGACATGTCCAAGCTGACGGATCTGAGCGAATTTCCGCTCAAACACTTTCACTTTCAGCTCTCCTTGGAGCGGTTGCTGCTAGGGGTCGACAATGTCCGCTGTGACGTCCACCTGAGCCCTACTTTTTACAAATCCGCTGTCACACATCGTTTCCCAGTCGATCGCCCGGCACTTTCAGTTCGACCATATTTTCAGCATTGAGAAACCGTCGATTTGGTCAAATAAAATCAATGAATTCAAGAGATTATATCGACAGATGATGCTGGATGCGATTAACAAGTCCAAATTAAGGAATGAACCCCAGATCGACTTCCTGGCGCAACTCGCCGTTGTGCGCCTGTTAAGGGATGAAATTCGTACCCAATTCGAGAATATGATTGCACGGGTTAAAAATATTATCCGCAAATACGAAATTACCGACCATCAGGATATCGGTGAGGCTGTAAAAACCAAAGAAGCGCTCACCAGCATTCTTCAAAACAGGGAAGCGCTTTTACGCAATGTCGGTGCCGATTTACTCCAGGTGATAAGCGAAGTCCAAAAAAAGGACCTCCGGGCGATACGCGAAGCCAATTTCGGGGCCGAATTCCTCCTACCGGACAATGTTCTGGACAATCCGATTCTGCTGGCTGAAAATCCTTATAATGATGTTTTCCTGATCAAAGAATATGATGTGCTGTTTGGCCGACGCCTGGAGGATCCGGACAAATATGATACCCTGATCGCCCTTGTGAAACGCTTGATCAGCGACATTTTAAGAAATGATCCTGAAGGTAAGCAGGTATCCGCTCCGCCAGAGCAAACCGATGAAGCCAGCAACAAGGCCATCAAGAAGGGTCAGGAGGCCCATGAACACAAAATTGGGGCTTTGATTAAGCACATTGAGAACTTCGATATCCTTTGCAACCCTTTCAACACCAAAAACCAGCTTAAGAAGCTCAAAAATCAAAAGGCCGCCAAACAAGAGCGTGATCTTTTGAAAAAACGCATCAATGAACAAAAAAAGCTTTTGAATCTGTTTTACCGGGATTTCGACAAAGCGAAGCTAATCGACCGTATCACGGCTTTCTACGAGATTGATTCGATCTACCAGGAATACTGCCCGCCTTTGGTGCCGCATCAGATTATCCAATATCTGATTTTTCCCAAAAAGAGAAAAGCTGTCGTCAACCGTTTGAAACGGCTGAAAAAGTTTCAGGGACGGGCCTACTCTCTCAAACCCCTGCACCAGGCGATCAAACGCCTTGGCAAGCTAACCTACAAGGATCGCAAGGTTTATCTCCTGCGGTACCTCAATGGCCTGGCCCGCTATCATCGCGATTTCGAAAATTTCAACATCCTCAGGGAAGCCATGGATCGGATCAACCTGGTAATCGATGAGAAAACCCTGAACCTTTCCCGTGAAAACAATACGCTGTACGAATTTCTGCTTGCCCACGAACAAGCCCAGGAAGAACGGCCGATCATCAACCATGTCATCATCAAAGCCGACGTGCGGGGATCAACCGACCTTACCCATCAAATGCTGGAACGTGGTCTCAATCCGGCTTCCTACTTCAGCCTCAATTTTTTCGACCCGATCACGGATTTATTGTCGGACTATGATGCCGTCAAGGTCTTCATCGAAGGCGACGCCATCATCCTGTCGATTTTCGAACGCGAAGAGACACCCGGAGGATGGTACAGCGTGGCCCGGGCCTGTGGGTTGGCCCTTAACATCATTATGATTATCAGGCGCTATAACACCATCAGCCGTAAACATAACCTACCGATTCTGGAAATCGGTATCGGGATCTGCCACCGCAACGCAACGCCGACCTTTCTCTTTGACGGCGACAATCGCATCATGATCTCTTCAGCCATCAATTTGGCGGATCGGCTATCGGCCTGTTCCAAAACCGTACGCCAAAAGATGCCCAACCCCGCCTGCGTTTTAACCTGTACGTTTTTCAGTCGGTATCAGAAGAGGCTATCGAAGCAACCTCCGATGATCTTTTTCTGAGGTATAATATCAACGGAATTGAACTTAATCCGGAAGGTTTCGCAAAGCTTTGCAAGGAAATCAAACTTAAAGCCATTGATAAAAAACTTCCCGGAGTCCGCGGCGAACACACGAAACTATATACGGGAAAATTCCCCACGGTAACTGGAAAATATCAACGCCTGCTTGTCCGTGAATCCCAAATCCCGATCGTGGGCCCTGGCGACCTCGTACCCAAGCGCCTGACAGAACGTAAATATTATGAAGTCTTAAGCGATCCCGAGCTTTATCGATTGACCAAATCCGCTGTTTGAACTTGGCTTAGTTCTGGGGTAACTTCTGGAGAGATACCTTATAAGCAAATCAACAAACACAGCTCATGGATTGGACGCATCTTGGGCTTCGTAAGCAGCAATTCCTTAATTCGCAATCCCTAAGTCTCACCATTCGTACCTTGGTCATCCCTTAGTATTCTTCAGGTAAGATACATCCGGGACCCGGCGCTAAGATAGAATCCTAATTGGCAAAGGGAATTGAAGAGTGGTGCAGATCGATCCGGACGTTTCCGTTGGCATCCTTTTTGTAACCAAAGGTATATTCAACCTTGGTATCATTGCCGGCCAGGTCCGTGAAATAGTAGTTGCCCATGGCGATCGCCCTTTGCGCTTCCAGGATCAGACGCGCATTTTCAAAGCGAACGGCTGAATAGGGATGGATGGCAAAGCCATGATCTTCTGGAAAGTTGTCATCGCCCCCAATAAAATACGACAACGCTGAATCTTTGGTCAGGCGAAATTGAATATCAGCAGCCTTGGTCGGTTTGAATAAAACAGGGCCTAGATCAAATGCGTAGAGGCTGTCGATATGCGCTTCGGCAGCCTTGACGCAGGCCGCGCGGTCATCTTTAAGGGAACCTATTTTGACAATCCCGTTACCCCAGTCTTCCTGTGCTTGCATTATTTCCTGCTCCGTGAACATTGTGCTTCTCCTTAAATCTCAAATTTTGTTGCAACCATTTACGACATGCTTAAGCGTCGTTTTTTTGCCCATCAGATACAATTTTCAACCATCTCGTTTTTTAAGTACGTAAAAACATCGGCGCCTTCAACAGCGGCTGGTGTCTCGCCAACAGCGACCTGTTTCAAAAATTCGACCTGGGCTTTATCCAAGGGGTTGAGTGGGGTCGTGATCGCCCTTAAGCTGTTGTCGATTTTACTGAAGATTACCAGGGGCCCGAACTTTCCGGTTGAGGCAACCGCGCCCGCGATCCAATGGTGCCTGATTGTCATTGCCTGGGGCGGCGTCTTGAAATTGAGCAGTTCGCCAAAAAGCATCAGGCTTTCGATGACCGCGTCCGCATAATTATTTTCCAGCGCCGCGGTACCTTGCGAGGCGATTTCCTCCAGGTCCTTTTGGGTAAATGTCAGGTCCAATTGGGCGATGCAAAGATCTTGGATCGTTTGCACGGATGCTTCTTTGCGGCTGACAACGACATCCGAATCTCTTAATATTTTAATCGCATTGCGAATACTGACCATCTCCTTCACCACGGGGCTTTTGCGTAAGACCACATCTTCAACGCTTGTCCGATAAATTTTCATTTCATTATCGAGCACCAGGATTAAGGGTGGTTGGGTCTCGGGCTGCTGGATATAAAGATTGAGATCCCGTTCAATGCGATGGCTAAAAGGGCCCATCTCCAGAAGGTTGCGCACCAGTTTTGTATCGACGCGGCGGTCGCTGTCAGGTGGACCGAGCGTGGCAACTATCTTTTTTGATAGCTCATCGATCTTTATTTTTTTTAAAAGGTTTTCCTTAAAGGACATACGGCCCCCTTATGGCTGGCAAGTCGTTCCTGAGCTTCGCATCTTTTGATTTTCCCTTCGCAAGGGGTCAACATCTTGACCCCAGGGCCAATTTCTTGTAAATTACATCGCTATTGCAAAAATTACAAGCAGTCACTCTTCCAGGATAGAAAGACCCGCGATCGAGCAAGGGCTTTGTGATCCGATTGATCCCGTGCAACACATCGGGTTTTTAACAAGAAAGAGGTTTTAACATGACCGAATCAGTGAAAATCAGTTACAACGGCCAAACCTACGAACTGCCTGTAGTGATCGGCACGGAAGGTGAAAAAGCGGTTGACATCTCAAGGCTGCGTCAGGACACCGGGTTTATCACTCTCGATACCGGCTACGCCAATACCGGCAGTTGTACCAGCAGCATCACCTTCATGGACGGCGAAAGGGGCATCCTGCGCTACCGGGGCATTCCGGTCGAACAACTGGCCGAGCATTCGACTTTTAAGGAAACCGCCTATTTGCTGATCAATGGCCGCTTGCCGACCGCCGACGAATTGAGCCGTTTCTCCATCCTGCTCAACGACCATTCTTTGGTACACGAAGACATGCAACTTTTTTACCAAAACTTTCCGCGGCTATCACATCCCATGGGTATCCTGTCTTCCATGGTTAATGCCTTGCGCAGCTTTTATCCTGAGCTGCAAGTTTTGGATGAGGAAATCAATATTACCGTAACGCGCCTTTTATCCAAACTTCGCACCATGGCGGCCATGTCCTACAAGATCTCCCGCGGCCACAAGGTGGTCTACCCCCGGCCCGATTTAATGTACTGTGAAAATTTTCTTAACATGATGTTCCACACACCGGTGCGACCCTACCGCCTCGACCCTGATCTGGTGAAAGCGCTCAATGTGTTTTGGATTCTGCACGCCGATCACGAACAAAACTGCTCCACCTCCGCGGTACGGCTGGTCGGCAGCGGGCGGGTCAATCTTTATGCCGCCATCTCGGCCGGAATCGCCGCCCTCTGGGGGCCTTTGCATGGTGGGGCGAATCAGGCCGTTATCGAAATGCTGACCGCGATCGCTGACAGCGGCGGCAATATAACGCCCTATATTGAACGCGCCAAAAACAAAAAAGATCCATTCCGCTTGATGGGTTTCGGTCACCGGGTCTACAAGACTTACGACCCCCGAGCCAAAATCATGAAAAAAATGTGCGACGTGATCCTGGCCAAATTAAACGTTCACGATCCCCTGTTGGATATCGCCAAAGACCTTGAAGCGCTTGCTTTAAAGGATGACTACTTTATCGAACACAACCTTTATCCCAACATCGACTTTTACAGCGGGATTGTATTGCGGGCCATCGGTATCCCGACGAATATGTTTACCGTGATGTTTGCGATTGGAAGGTTACCCGGATGGATCGCTCAGTGGAAGGAAAGCGTGGATGATCCCCAATGGAGACTAAGTCGGCCACGCCAGATCTACACCGGACCGCTGTTGACGGACTATACGCCCGTAAAGGATAGATAGGCTCGCAGATACGCATTGGCGGCCGGGACCCAGCCCCGGCCACGGTTGCCGCTCTGAAGAAAAAGCCCGATGCGCAGGGACACCGCTTAAAAGTCGCCCAAAGGGCGTGTAAACGTGAATCTGGCCGGCGCCTTTACCAGCGATTCCCATGCTTTGTCGGTATTGCCGCCAAGATAGGAAAAGGGCAACGATACCAGATAAACACAAAAACCGACACCGGTCGCCACGATACCGACCGGTCTCATAACCAGCGCATCGGCCGTCATCGCCGGAGCACTGATTTCATCCCTCGCCAAGATATCTTCGGCGAGCACCGCGGTCCCGAACGGAACCGTCACCAAGGCCGCCGCCATAAAGATAATTAGGATTTTTTTTGCCAATTTATGCATCGATGCCTCCTCTGGATAATATCTTTTTTTGCGATACCGTCATTTTTTCAAGGATGACCGGAAAGGTTTCCGTCAATATTTACTGAGATATTAGCAGGTTTTGGCAAGAATTGCAACCTGCGCCCACATGACGCGGGTTTTGGCAGTGCGTGGTTGGCAAAAAGCATCTTATCCTTCTTGTATCATTGATAAAAATAGCTTTTTTCATTACCTGAAAATAACGAGGAATCACAACGTTCACAATTCTTACCACGGACATTTCCTTGCTCCGTGTAAGCCGCCCATAAACTGAAAGGCACGAAGGGTAAACACCCCATTGCCAGCACAAATCCCATACCTTGAAATTGCCGTAACGCTGCCGGTTGACCAGACCTTTACCTACAGCGTCCCGGCAAATCTTGCGCCTTTAATAACGATCGGGAAACGGGTCTTGGTGCCCTTTGGCCGCCGCCGGGTTACGGGCTTTATTTTGGGGCAAACACACGTCTTCGGATCTCAAAGAAATTCGACCGATTCTCGAGGTTATCGATAAAAGCCCTCTCTTTCCGGCGGCCTTGATTCCCTTTTACCGGTGGATTGCAGACTATTATCATCATCCCATCGGCCAGGTTGTCAAAAGCGCTCTCCCCGGGGGCTTGAATGTCTATGAAATTACCCAGGCAGCCATCACTGCCAAGGGCTTGGAAATCCTTGACGCCTACAAAGCGTCAGACCTGAAGATCAATATTCTTGCAGCGCTGCGCGAAAACTCTCTGATTTTAAGTGCCTTGCGCCAGCGCGTCGCGCAACGGTTTTCCCGCACGACGATCGAAACCATGGCCAAGGCTGGCTGGATCGACTTGCATCGGAAATTGCGCGGCGGAAAAACGCGTTCTAAGACCGAACGGTTCGTGCGCCTGCTTGACCAGGAAAATGGAAACCCAAGACGCCCTGGACAAGCTCTCACCGCTCAAAAAAGAACTTCTGGCCCACTTAAAAACACAGGGCGAGTTGCCTGTCCGCACCTTGAAAACCGTTTTCCCGACCGCTGCCCACCATTTAAAAGCACTGGAACGCTCCGGGCATGTTCGTTGTTTTAACCGTCAGGTGTATCGTGATCCGTTTGGGGAATCGATCGAACCGTCAGCACAGCCCGTTTTGACCGAAGAGCAAGCCAAGGCCGTCGACCAGGTTACCGCTTCTCTGGGAAAAGGGTTTAAGACCTATCTACTGGCTGGTGTGACAGGAAGCGGCAAAACCGAAGTCTATCTTCAAATTGCGGCCCAAGCCGTGCAACAAGGCCTGAATGTTCTGGTTCTGGTTCCCGAAATCGCACTGATCTCACAAATGGAACGTCACTTCCGTGCCCGTTTTGGTGAACGGATTGCGGTTCTGCACAGCCGACTTTCCGACGGTGAACGCTTCGACCAATGGCAACGGATATTGCAGCGGAAGGTTCCAATCGCTATCGGTACCCGCTCGGCTATTTTTGCACCCTTTGATGCTATCAGTGTCATCATTGTAGACGAAGAGCACGATACGTCCTACAAGCAGGAAGGTGCCTTGTGCTATAATGCCCGGGATCTGGCGGTTGTTCGTGCCAATCTGCATAAAGGTGTTACCCTTGCTTGGTTCGGCAACGCCCTCGATTCAGTCCTACTACAATGTCACTGTCAACAAATATACTGCCCTGCGCCTGACCAAACGCATCGAGCAGCGCGCTTACCCGAAATCTCTGTCGTCGATCTGCGCACGAGCCATGACGCCAGGGGTTTTCGCCGGATTATTTCACAACCGCTGTATCAAGCGCTGCAATCAACGCTCGCCGAGGGTGAACAAGCCCTTCTGTTTTTGAACCGACGGGGCTATGCCAGCTATCCGATTTGCAGTGCCTGTGGTTCGGCCATCAAGTGCGACAACTGCGACATATCCCTGACCTTGCACCAAGCCGCCCAAGCCTACAAATGCCACTATTGTGGTTTCCAACGGCCATTTCTATCGAGTTGCAGCGTTTGCGGCTCATCCCAAATCAAGAACCTGGGACTGGGCACCGAAAAAATCGAAGACCTGGTCAAATCATTGTTTCCCGAAGCCCGGGTGGCCCGCATGGACGGCGATACAACTGCCCGCAAAGGTGCGCTACTGGGTTTGCTAAAAGGTCTCCGGCGACGCACGATCGATATCATGGTAGGAACGCAGATGGTGGCCAAAGGGCATGACTTTCCCCACATCACCCTTGTCGGAATTCTGTGTGCCGACCTTTCCCTGAACTTCCCGGATTTCAGAGCCGGCGAGCGGACCTTCCAATTGCTGGCGCAGGTTGCCGGGCGGGCGGGACGCGGAGATACGCCCGGCCGCGTTATTCTTCAGACCTATAACCCTGACCATTTCAGCATTGCCGCCGCCCAGCAGCAGGACTTCGAGGCTTTTATCAACAAGAGCTACGATTCCGCCAAGCACTGCATTACCCCCCCTTTACACGTATGATCCAGATCAGGTTGTCAGGCAAAGACCGGGCCATGACCCAAAAACAGGCCCATTGGTTTGGCGATGCTTGCCGCGCCTTGCGCCGTACCAGTCCCGGGATTTGTCATGAGGCCGTGGAGATATTGGGCCCCATCGAGGCGCCCCTCTCCCGTATTGCCGGATATTACCGCTGGCAAATCCTGCTTAAAGGTCGACCCCTTCAAAGCCCTCCATCGTTTCACCCACCGGCTGATGGTTGAAAAACAAGCCCTTCTGCGCAGCCGCCACATTAGAATTGCCGTCGATGTTGATCCCTTTTTCATGATGTAAACCCAGTCGCCCTTTCTACCTGGGAAGCGCTCTGTGGAATACAACACTAAAATGAGAAATACTTGTACAGCGTGAGGGGCACCCTGTTGCCTGTTCGACCCTCCTGGCAGCGCGCCTTGACATTTCTAAGGTTGCGGCTTATTTTTTAACCCTATTGTGGTATGGAGAGCGTTGTGATCGGAAGGATGTGTTCAACTTATAAAGGAGCGAAATTATGTTGGTCAAAAAGTATTGCCTTTTCACGGTCATTCTGGTGATTGTCTTCTTTGCGGCTTGGGCGGCAAGTTTGGCCGCCACGGGTCAAGCACACTACAAGTCTTTGTACTTTGGAAGTGATTCAAATAGGTTGCGTTCCGACTCCGCTCAGGCGCTAAATCAAGCCATCGCGGATCTCAAAGCCAACCCCTCTTGGCGTCTGATTATCGAAGGCCATACCGATGATTCAGGCGATGCCGAAGCAAACCAGCGCTTATCGGTTATCCGCGCAAAAACCATTCTGGATTTAATGGTTGCCGGGGGTATCGATGCCGGACGATTGGAAGTGCAAGGCTATGGGGAAGCCCGCCCGCTGGCCGACAACCAAACCCTCGAAGGTCGCGCCCGCAACCGGCGGGTCGAATTATACAAGTCCTGCCGGCATCACCCCAGGCCGTTGTGCCGGTATCTCATTTTGAATTTGACTCCGTAGGTCGAAGGCCACCAGGTTGTCCATGAATTTCGCATCCAAAACCAGGGGCAAGCCCCCTTGGAAATCGAAAAAGTAAAGACCGGCTGAGGGTGCGCGGTTGCCTCTTATTCGAGGCAGATCCCTCCCGGCGGAGAGGGAAACGTTACCGTAAAAGTCAATACATCTGGATACGGCGGCCGGAAGGTCTCCAAAAACATCGTCGTCCATACCAACGAAAAGCGCAATCCGCGCTTGACGCTAACCGTTACCGGCATGGTCGAAAAATTCGCAACCATTACACCTCGCTACTTGAAGCTGACCGGCACCGCAGGGCGCAAAATCGAGGCAACAGCGACGATCGTGCCCACGGAGAAATACCCCTTTCGGATTGTCGGTGTCAGGGCTCAAACCGGACGGCATATTGATTATCGGATTGACGAAATGACGTCGTCCGCAAGGCGAAGGGTACCTTCTGACGGTCGCCAACAAGAAAATGACCAAAGGCACCTACTCGGACCAGATCCTTTTGAAAACCGACAATGCGACCCAACCCGAGATTAAAATTAGCCTCTATGGAAACATTCAAGGCTGCGCAATAAGACCGCATCGGCCGACGCCTTAGCAGCCATCAAAGTTGTTGCCTTTGACTGTGACGGGGTTATGTTCAACTCGGAAAAGGCGAACCAGGCTTATTACAATCAAGTTCTGGACCACTTTGGCAGGCCGGAGATGACGCCCGCGCAGTTCGCCTATGCCCACATGCACACAGTCGATGAGTCGTTGGCCCATCTGTTCACCGATCCCCAAACCCTGGCCGCGGCACAGGCGTATCGGCGGCAAATGAAATACTTGCCCTTTGTCAAGTATATGGAAATCGAGCCGCACCTGAAAACCCTGTTGACCCGCCTAAAGCCCCGCTACAAAATCGCCATTGCCACCAACCGCACCGATACCATGCCACATGTCCTCTGCCGAACATGGCCTTGAAGGCCTGTTTGATCTGGTTGTGACCGCTCTGGATGTCACCCATCCGAAACCTCATCCCGAACAACTATTTAAAATTATGGAATTTTTCAGGATCTCTCCGAGAATGTTCTGTATATCGGCGATTCAGAGGTCGATGCCGCCGCTGCCGCGGATGCCGGTATTCAGATGATCGCTTACGGTAACCGCTCGCTTAAGGCGGCATTTCATATCGACAATTTGCGTGAAGTGGAAACCCTCCTGAAACTGTGACCATCCTAATTTGCGGCGCCGGCTTGGATTTACTGATGAAGGGACTTCTTTAAAAGGGCTGCTATTCAATGCGTAGGTTTGCATCTGGCCTCAAGGATTTGGTCCCTTGAGGTTAACGTCGCTGTCAGAAACATACTCCCAAACCGCTAAGGGGTGCGAGGCACCCTATTTTTTTTAAAAAGGCATATCAAAATAAGCCTTGCCTTGTGCCCACCGGATTGATGATGAAAACAGGCCGGATGGTAGTAAAATAAGGCCTTGGAAACATCATCAATCCGGCAGGGCACTACGATAGCCAGACCGGTTCATAATGATATGCCTTTTTAAAAAAAATAGGGTGCCTCTCACCCCAACCACTCAGTTATTTTGACCATCACTTTAATGAGCCCTACTGATTCCCATAGCCGTTTTGCTCTCCGCAATCCGGGCATTGCCAGGTGATACCATTGCAGGTCATGCCCCACATATTCTCCAGCATACATTCCTGGCAAATGCTGAATCCACATCGGCAGGTCCAGCAGAAAAGAAATACGTTTCGGCAGCAATCACATTGCCTGTTGTTCCCCGACGTCGCTTGCGGCGATAATGACTTTACCGGCCGCTTCTGTCATCTTCTGATTTCTCTCAACTGTTGTTATCGTGGATGTCATAATAAAATTCCGATTGGGGCGCGAGGCATCCTATTTTTTTAAAAAGGCCTATCGGAGCCTATTTATGACGGCGGCTATAACCGATTGATTCCGGCTTTACTCAGCAGGTCTTGTTGTTTACGCTGTTTCATGGTAGATAGTGTCCGCCCACCCATTCGGGATGAGCACCGGTTATAAATTAATCAACCGCCTCAGGCCTGTCAACCGCCTGAGATTCAAAGCCCTGATCCCATGCAAAACGACCACCATACCATTTACCTGATCGATGGCAGCGGCTATATTTACAGAGCCTATCATGCCATTCGTGGATTGACCAATTCCAAAGGTCTGCCCACGAACGCCATTTTCGGCTTTACACGCATGCTCATTAAGCTGATCGAGGATCACGCGCCGACACACATGGTCATGTGTTTAGACGCCAAGGGCCCCACCTTCCGCCATCAGCTCTATGAGGACTATAAGGCCAATCGCCCGCCCATGCCCGAGGACCTTGTCGTTCAACTTCCTTATATCAAAAAAGTTATTCAGGGTTTCAACCTGCCGATTGTTGAATTGGCCGGATTTGAAGCCGATGACCTGATCGGCACCATGGCCCGCCAGGCCACGGAAGCCGGCTTTAAGACGGTCATGGTAACCGGTGATAAAGATTTCGTTCAATTGGTCACGGAACAGGCCCATATCTGGGACCCCATGAAAGACAAAACCATCGATCTGCAATCCGTGTCGGAATCATACGGCCTCAAAGCACACCAGATGATCGATGTCATGGGCCTCTCCGGTGATAAAGCCGACAATATCCCCGGTATCCCCGGCATCGGGCCCAAGACCGCCTTGAAACTCATCCAAGCGTACGGCAGTATGGACAACCTTTACGCACAGGTTGCAACCGTCACCCCCGCCAAACAGCAAGAAAAACTGGTGCGCTACAAGGACCAGGCCTTTTTAAGCAAAACCCTCGTGACCATCGATACCCAGGTGCCCCTGACATTTCAACCTGCCGACCTGGCAGTCAAACCGCCGGACAATAAAGCTGCTGGCTTCGCTTTTCAAAGAATTGGAATTCCGGCAATTACAAAAAACCATCCCATCCAAGAGCGACCTCAGTTCGAAACGTTACCGCGCCATCCTGGATGTTGAAGGCCTGGGTAAATTGGTTGATCGCCTGGCCCAGGCAGACCGGTTTGCCATCGACACGGAAACAACCTCGGTCGATGCCATGACCGCCCGACTGGTGGGCCTGTCCATCGCCCTGGAAACCGACGAAGCCTTCTATCTGCCCTGCGGACACGATCCTGCCAAAGTTCCTGATCAACTGGACCTGGCGGTCATTCATAAGCACCTTAAACCGATTCTCGAGAACCCGGCGATCCTAAAAATCGGTCAGAACATCAAATATGACTGGATGGTTCTTGCCCGGCACGGTGTGCATCTGGAGGGTGTCGCCTTTGATACCATGCTGGCATCCTATCTGTTGAACCCCTCCAAGCGCAGCCACGGCCTGGACCAGATCGCGCTCGACTTTCTCGATCACAAAATGATTTCATATCAGGAGGTCGTCGGTAAAAAATACAAGGAGCTGGGCTTCGACACGGTTCCCCTGGACAAGGCAACCCCTTATGCGTGCGAAGATGCCGACGTGACCCTGGCAGCGTATCAGATTTTAAAAGACGCACTCGAAGCGGTCGGATTGACCGCCTTGTTGCAGGAGGTCGAAATGCCCCTGGTCCCGGTTTTGATGCAGATGCAGATGCAGGGTATTGCGGTTGACAGCAGCGCCTGCACGAACTTTCCGATTCTTTCGCCCAGCAGCTGCACCAGCTGGAAAGCCAAATCTACGCCCAGGCGGGTGAAGACATTCAACATCAAATCTTCCCAACAGCTGGGTCACATCCTTTTCGAAAAGCTGAAGCTCCCGGTACAGAAAAAAACACGTAAGACCAAGACCTACAGCACCGATGTGGCTGTCCTGACAACACTGGCCCAAACACACGAGCTACCGGACCTCATTTTACGACATCGCACCCTGGCCAAGCTCAAATCAACCTATACCGATGCATTGCTGGATCTGGTGCATCCTGAAACCGGACGAATTCATACCTCCTACAATCAAACCGTAACGGCCACCGGGCGCCTGAGCAGTTCGGATCCGAACCTGCAGAACATCCCCATTCGAACGGAAGAAGGCCGTCAAATCCGAGGGGCCTTCGTACCGCGTAAAGACTGGTACCTGGTTTCGGCCGATTACTCCCAGATCGAACTCCGCATCCTGGCCCATTACGCGGACGACCCAATCCTGCTGCAAGGCCTTTGAACAAGATGAAGACATCCACACCCGCACGGCAACGGAAGTTTTTCAGGTCTTTCCCTCGCTCATCACATCCGAATTTGCGGCGTCAGGCCAAGATCATTAACTTCGGGATCATTTACGGCATGAGTCCTTTCGGGCTTTCAAAGGCCCTCGGGATCAGCCGTAAAATGGCCCAAACCTACATCAATAACTATTTTACCCGCTACAAAGGCGTCAAGGCGTTTATCGATCGGACCATCGCCCACGCCCATGAAACCCACCAAACGAGCACCCTGTTGGGTCGCATCCGACTACTACCCGACCTGGCGAGCACTAACCAGAACGATCCGGCAGGGCGCCGAAAGGATCGCGATCAATACACCCATTCAAGGCACGGCTGCCGATCTCATCAAAGTGGCGATGATCAACATGGACCATGCGCTGAAAGCTGAGGGACTGCAAGCAGCGATGCTCCTTTCCGTTCATGATGAATTGGTGTTTGAAGTGCCCCCGGAAGAACTTGGGACGATACAGAAATCTGGTCGTTAAAATTATGGAAGGTGTCTGGGAGCTGAAAGTCCCCCTCAAGGTGAACCTGGCCTGGGGGAAGAACTGGGCCGAGGCACACTGACCTACGGATGGTTCTTTTGCGTCATCTCGGTGTTGGGCGCCATGATTTGAATCCTCAATCCGCCTCAGGCGGACCTACGGTTCAAATCTGTCACCCGCCTTGACATCACACAAAATTCGTCATCCGTAAATTAACAGTATTTATGATTTTCCTGCTGTTTCGCGGGGTAGCAAAACAGCGCTTATTCTGCAGTGGGTTCCTGTTCTTGCGCGAGGGGATCGCCTTCGTCTTCCAGGCCACGCGCCGCTTCTTCGACGGTTTGATAGACACTTTTGAAAAAATCATGAAAGCCTGCGGGTGAAACCCGCCCGGTCTCAATAAATTTAACCACGATTTCCTTGGTCGCTCGTAAAATCTGTTCATCAATCGAAGCCATGCGCCCCGCCTTTTATCTCGTTTTTTTAAATAATTCTGATTTGTTAGCAAAATTGAGGGCGACTGTCAACCAGCACCCGTCACGATCAGTCGGCAGAGACCGTTTAACCGCGTCACTCTGGTTTGACAAATGCCATTATCTCTACTAACGTGGGACCGCAATTTTACAAGAACATGCAACTGGCTTATTGACACTTAAGCGCAACGTTTTAACTTTTAAAGATCGTGCCGTTCAAACTTGCCGGAGAAAAAGACCATGGTTACGCCCCCTGATGATAAGAGCGCAATTCCGATTGAACGTCCTGAGAACGTTAAAAAGGATGTTCTGGTGGCCCTCGATTACCACTACAAAAACCAGCGCGATATCGAGATCAG
>CAWDIC010000012.1:0-300040 GCA_963802265.1 uncultured delta proteobacterium | reverse complement strand
TTAAATAGTTTAATTAAACATTTAATCGTAGAATCATTGATTTCCCGTTCTCTGTCAAAAATGTGGGTTAAGGCGCGTTCGCCTTGGTATGATAGTTGCAGATTTAATGCATTAAGATAGGCGGCCGCTATTGAGACCCAAAATTAGAGCTTTGGAGAGGTATATGAATAGTTGTCATCATAGCAAGCAATGATAATGGATAGGTCTTCGCCGATGATATGAAGTTACTTTTCAATTTGACTAATCGAGCAGGGGTATGTTATTGAAATATAATTACTTTCCACTTAATTCTCATTTCTAATTGAAGCTAATTGAGGATCGTCGCTTCTTGCAGCTTGATTCATCTAATCTTCGCTTCTCCATACATTAGTTCCTAAGGGTCCACTCATAAATTATTTAAGCATCCTTTAAATTTTCCCCTAAAGGACGAAACGTTAAAACTTTATTTATGAAGACTTCCTATGATAAAATAACACCGTTTCGATTTTCTTTAGTGAAAGGAGGGGCGAAATGAAAAATCAATTATTTAAGACAACTGTATTATTTTTCCTCCTTATAATGATCTCATCAAATGCACATGCAGCCGTAACAGAAATCTATTTCAGTATGGGCACTTCCACATCACCTGATGCTTATCCAAGTTGGGGAACAACAAGGTCATGTACGGAATGTATTAGCAGTGAATACCAGGTTCACGCAAGAATCGGTTTCACTATCCTCAGGGCTGTATGCGTATTTCGAGGTTGGCTTCGTTAATGCAGGAGATCCAGCAACCCTTTTTATAGATAAAATCGAAGTCAGCGGTCCTTCTGGTCCAGTCAACATTTATAACTCTAGTTTTTGAAAGCGGGGTGAGCGGTTGGTATGATTCGTGTCATCCTTTTGTTCAAACCGAGTTTGTGACTTCTACCGATGCGTATGAAGGTTCCAATGCAGCCAAGCTTACAATATACAATGGAGGAAAATGTGCTGTTCGCATAAAAGACCTTTATGCAGTAGTCGAAAGTGGTACGTACACTATAAGTGTTTACACCAAGGTATATGAGGCACCTAGAGAAATTCCACCAGATGAGATATTTGCTATGGAAATAGGCAACTACTGGACATATGATTCCAACATTGAAAGGGAAGTAACAGCGATAGACACCACATCGTTTGACAAGGATGCCTATGAAATGACCATCTATGAGAATGATATAGAAATCGAAAAGGAGTGGTATGAAGTTTGGAGGGGGTATCTGCGTAATTGGGGGCTTTCAGATTCTACTATCATGTTCGAGTTTGGTGAAGGTCTTTTGGTAAGTTGGTTTCCTCAACGTTGGGGATTATAGGGAATCAATGGCATGGATAATTAATTATAGCACAATGATAGAGCTTTCGGTTGATGTAGTAGGAGTAGAACAGGTTGCACTTTCCTTCGATACACTAGATGCCTATCATTTTCGTTATAATTATACATTTCCGGTCCTGGTGGTATAGCTTCAACTACTCTTGAATGGTGGAGTGTACCTTATTTAGGAGTTGTCCAGCAAAAAACGGATTTAGGGATTGAAAAGCTGGTTTCATTTCGCAATTGGAGGATGGGACTATTACGCCAGATACAGACACAGATGGTGATGGGCTTAATGATTACAAGGAGCTCATTTTAGGCACACGACAGGGAAGATACTGATACGGACGACGATGGCCTAACCGATGGCGATCGAAGGTCAATATTTATAATTCAGACCCTACCGACATTGATTCAGATGGCGACACTTCTATCGACGCGGAGATGAAGTAAACATCTATGGAACAAATCCGGCTAGCGAAGATACAGATAATGATGGTCTTGACTGATAATAACGAAATTAATATCTATAACACCGATCCAGTTGATGAGGATACAGACGACGATGAGCTATTAGACGGAGATGAAATCGACCTCGGTCTAGACCCTCTCAACCCTGATTCCTGACGGAGATGGTATGGAAGACGGGTGGGAAGTAAAATATGCATTAATGCCCCTGGATGACTCGGATGCTACTGAGGATCCTGATGAGAGACGGTGTAAACAATTTGGATGAATTTAATGCGGGAAGGCCACCCACGCAATATTGAACCTGACAAACCTGTTTTAGACTTGCCATTGGACGGTACTGACGGAGAAGAATTGGACCCACGCTTACAACCGATCAATTCAAAGACACGGACCGACACAACCATTTAAAGACACAATGGCAAATCAGTACCGATCCAAATGATTTTTCAGAAAGCAAACTTGTATATAAAACTGAAAGCGCCCTAGCTTTGACGGAATTGGTTGTCCCGGCCTATGTCCTGGATGAGAATACAACCTACTATTGGCAAGCCAGATTTCTTGATGATGGCGGTGCCGGTTCAGAATGGGCGGTTCCTTTTGAGTTTACAACCGGTGATTCGGAATTCACTGATCTTAACAATAATGGGATACCCGACTCCCAGGATTTGGGGATCAATGAAAGTGAACTTGACTTGGATGACAACGGAACGTTTGATGACAACGAATCGAGTGACACTTGGAAATGCCTGAATACCGAAACTGGAGATAAGCATGTAGGTGTTAAAGTCCCTGCCGGTTCAGTCATTAATATTGCTGAATCGATTGATCCGGAATCAATCACCGATACGGTAAATAAACCAGACAACTTACCACACACCTTCGTCAGCTTCACGATAACGGTGCCGAACCCTGGTGACAGCATTGACATTACGGTCTATCTTTCCGGTACCCTGCCGGGTAATACCGCATGGTATACCTGGAATACGGCCCTTGGCTGGCAAGCGCATCCTGCCACAATCACCCAAACCAATGCCGGTGACACAAAAGTCGTGTTCATCAAAACCGACGGCGGACCCGGCGATGCCGACGGCCTGGCCAACGGAGTGATCGTCGATCCCACGGGGCCTGGATATTTTAATGCGATATCACGGGATCCGAACTAGCGGGGGCGGTGGTTGTTTTATCGCCACCGCTGCATACGGATCACTGATGGAACCACATGTCAAAATCTTGCGTGATTTCCGTGACCGTATCTTGCTTAACAACCCAGCTGGTAAGGGTTTTATTCGTCTCTACTATACCTATTCGCCGCCGATAGCCGATTTCATAAAAAAACATGAGTCCCTGAAAGCGGCCGTGCGGATGGGTTTGCTACCTGTTGTTGGTTTAAGTTGGGCTGCCTTGAAGATGGGCCCGCTATCAACAATGGCATTGATGCTCTTCCTCATTTCCGGACTTATCGGGCTCATCTGCTTTAGAAGGAGGTGCAACGAATAGTCAACCGAAAATCATTTCACTCAAGGCAGGGCAATAAACGCCCTGCCTTTTCTATCTCAATCTAAAGAAATCTTTGGAGAATGTGAAGAGAGGAGGAGAAGATAAACTTTTGAAATAAAGGGGTTAGCGTGTATAGGCTAACCTCTTGGATTAACTGGTGCCCGGGGCCAGAATTGAACTCGCACAGCCCTTAGGACCGAGGGATTTTAAGTCCCTTGCGTCTACCAGTTCCGCCACCCGGGCGTATAAAGATGTGCGTAACCGATGCGGCCACATTTATCCGCATTGATGGTCCTTGTCAAGCAGAGGGCCGCATTTTTACACCTAAAATGAGCGTTTCACTTTTAATCAGCACAATTGGTCTTTCTGCTAGCGGACCTTATCCATGATGCTTTGAAAACGCGGGTCATGCTGCGGAACGATCGATGACCTTAAAGGCGTGCATCACGCCGTGACATTTGCAGGCCGTGCTCAGTAAAACCGGGACCTTCGACTCCCTGGTCAACCGCAAGGCCCTGAACAAGGCCTGGGACTCGTATCCGCCGATTCCAGGCGCCAGTTGTTTGCTTTGCACCACGATTGAACGAAAGCCTCGGTGTCGAATTGAAGCCAGTTCCCTGAACAGGATCCGCGGCCTGGGTTTTCCGGTATAAGAGCAGACTTCATCAGGTTCGGAACAATTTGAAGGGCATAAAAAATCGGCATTGCTCATATAAACGACCTGGTCGTCCCCTCATCAAATTCGGAAGGCGCTGGCGTATATTTTCAGGAACGCTTAGCATTTTAACCATTTTGGCCTTCTGGCAGCTTTCGTTTGACCCATTCGAACGCAACGTGCACCGGAATGGCAGGCACGATCCAATCGATAATCGTCGGGTTTATTCAGGTTATTCGGTTAAATAATCGATCCCATCATCACAAACGCTGTTGATATCCTGCAGTTTTAGACTCATGCAAACATAGCGGCGTTTTTCGACGATCGTCAGAGCGGATGTCGATTCCAGTACTCCCAACTGCTTCAACGCCTGCATGCCAAAACTGCCAGCTCCCAAGATCAAGATTTTCATGATCAATTCATTGCCGCTTGTCTGTACATAAAATCCGTGTTTGAAAACCGTAATCATTTACGCATCTACCCTATTGGGACCCTATTGAATGTTGTCAAATGCTAATTGTTCTGTTAAATTTGGATTTTACGATGCGTTGCCACCAAGAGCTTCAAATAAGATTCAGCCGAAGGTCTCGCCGGAGTTTTCAGGGCCGGAATTCAAATTACCGAATGAAACCGTTACTCGCTTTTATTGATTGGCTCGTATGAAAGAAAACAAGGATCCAATTATTCTGGCATCGCAATCACCGAGGCGCAAATATCTGCTCGAACAGGCCGGATTGACCTTTGATGTGATTCCGAGTACCTTTGACGAAAGCACAGTGCCGATTGAACGGCCCGAACAATACGTCCGCAAACTGGCCGAATTCAAGGCCCAAGAGGTGGCTGACCGAGCACCGGCAGCCTGGGTGATCGGTGCAGACACCATCGTGCTGATCAACAACACCATTTTAGGCAAGCCGGCCTCGGTTGCTGAAGCCCGCCACATGCTGACGCAGTTAAGCGGCCAGACGCATCTGGTGCTCACCGGGTATGCTATTTTGAATATTGCCAAAGGCAGCTCACACTCGGCCACAGTCAGCACCGAGGTAGTATTCAAAACCCTTTCCGACGCCGAAATCGAATGGTATACCAATACCAAAGAACCGTTCGACAAAGCCGGTGCTTATGCGATACAGGGTTTGGGGACCTTTCTGGTCAGAAAAATCAACGGGTCTTATACCAATGTGGTCGGCTTGCCGGTCTGTGAAGTCATTGAGTATTTAATCACCAACAACGTGATCGGCCGTGGGAATTCAACGCCGACCGATCGGCAGGCAAAAGGAATTATAAACCTTTGAAAGAACGCCTATTGGCCATCCAAGAGCGGATCACGGCAGCCGCACATGCCTGCCAGCGGGATCCGAAGACTGTCCGCCTGGTGGCCGTCAGTAAAACCATCCCGGCCGGTGTGGTCCGCCAAGCCATCGAAGCCGGTGCCGACATCCTGGGTGAAAATTATGTCCAGGAGGCGCGCGACAAATTCAACACGCTGCATACCTATGACGTGGCCTGGCATTTTATCGGTCATCTGCAAAGCAATAAGGCCAAGTACGCGGTACGTATTTTCGACTTGATTCACTCGGTCGACTCCTTGAAGCTCGCCCGGGAGCTCGACAAACAGGCCCGCAAGGTCGACAAGGTTCAGTCGATCCTGATTCAGGTTAACGTTGCCCAGGAAGCGAGCAAGTCCGGCATTACACCATCCGAAGCAGCGGCCCTGATTGGGGATGTCGCTCAGCTCGATCACATTGCGATCAAAGGGTTGATGACCATGCCGCCTTTTTTTAACAACCCTGAGAAGGTCCGTCCTTATTTTGCGGCCCTCAGACAACTAAGCCAAAAAATCGAAGCGCGCAACCTTCCCAATGTTTCCATGAAGGAGCTTTCCATGGGGATGACCGGCGATTTTGAAGCCGCGATCGAGGAAGGCGCCACTTTCGTGCGGGTTGGTACCGCGATCTTTGGAGAAAGACATTGAAACTTTTGCTTCATATTTGCTGCGCCCCCTGCGCGATCGAGCCTGTCAAGCTGCTTCGAAAAGATGGGTTAGAGACCATGGGCTTTTTTTACCGCCACAACATTCAGCCCTTTTCCGAATGTCTGCGTCGGCAGGAGACGCTTGAAGCGTATGCCGCGGCCATCGACCTGCGCGTGATCTATCAGGAAGGATATGATTTAGAAGGTTTTCTGCGCAGTGTCGCGTTTCGGGAATCGGATCGTTGTACCTATTGCTATCATGACCGTTTGCGATCGACGGCTCTAATTGCCAAACGAGGCCGTTTCGATTATTTCTCCTCAACCTTGTTGTACAGTAAATTTCAAAAGCACGAAGCCGTCAAAACCATCGGCGAGTCCGTCGGCAAATCAGTGGGGATCCCTTTTTTGTATCACGATTTTCGTATTGGCTGGAAAGACGGCATTGAGGAATCGAAACGCCTGGGTCTCTACCGTCAACAATATTCTGTCTGCATTTACAGCGAAAAGAAGTAAGCGCTACTGACAAATAAGATTATTCTTCGGTTTAATAGAGCGATAAACTTTAGTACTAATATCAGCGAATTCTTCGACTGTGTCCAAAGTTCTATCCAGCTTTTCGGATGAGTTTTTTATAAACGAATCCACATGTTCGCCAACTTTCTATACTTCATTGTCGTCCTGCTGATCCACGCCACGTACCAGCCAGCCGAAAAAACCAATTTTACGGGTTTGGAAGCCGGGTTTCTATTTCTCTTCCTGATCGTGCTCTTCAGTTTTTATCACCCGGTTCCAATTCAAGCGCCTGGAACGAGCCGTGCACGCGGCCCAACAGGTGCACCTGGATCATCGTTTTCAAGCCCTTTTAACCCAACAATCGATCATGGCCGTCCTTCTGTTTGCCGTCAACGTTTTCGGCCTGAATCTGCCGACTTTTATTGCGGACCTCCCACTGCTGTCACGCTTTCCGACCCTTCAAACCCTGTTATTTCTGTTATTGTTCGTCGGCTACCTTGTCATTGTTTGGTTTTTTGCCCACCAGCATTACCAGCGCCACATGCCAACCTGATGTCACCCGCAAAGACTACATTTTTTCCAATATTTCTTTCGCCATTCCGGTCTTGCTGCCATGGTTTGTATTTTCAAGTGTTCGCCGACCTTATCAATCTGCTGCCTTTTGATCTGCCCAAACGGCTGCTGGCCACGCCCGAAGGTGAAATCCTCTACTTTGTTACCTTTCTTTTCCTGGTGGCCATTATCGGACCGGCGCTGATCCAAAAATCCTGGGGTTGCCAACCACTTGTAAACGGCCCGGACCGGCTGCGGATCGAAGCCCTTTGTCGCCGAGCGGGCTATGGGCTATGCCGAAATCGTGGACTGGCCTATTTTCGGCGGAAGTATGATCACGGCCGGAGTAATGGGATTGATCAAAAAGTTTCGCTATATCCTGGTGACCAAAGCGCTCTTGCAACTTCTCGCGCCCGAAGAAATCGACACCGTCATTGCGCACGAAATCGGACATATCAAGAAAAAGCACTTGTTGTTCTATTTGTTCTTTTTTGCCGGCTATATATTGTTTTCGGTCTCGGTCTATCAAATTCTCGATTATCTAACGTTCTATGCCGTCATTTTGGCGAACGCTTCCCCAAAAATCCTGTTTTCTTTCTTAAACAGTGCCAGCACCTTCAATTCGATCCGCTACCTGTTGCTTCTGATCATTACGCTTTTATTGTATTTTCGCTATATCTTTGGATATTTCATGCGCAATTTCGAACGTCAGGCTGACACGTTCGTGTTTTCCTTGTTTGCCAGTGCCTGGCCGCTTATATCCACTTTTACCAAAATCGCCCGCATTCAGCGGACAGCCGCCTGACAAACCCAATTGGCACCATTTCAGCATCAGCGAACGCATCGAGTACCTGCAAAAATGTGAAGCTGATAAATCCTGGATTCGTCATCATGACCGTAAAATCATAAAAAGTCTTGTGATCTACGTGCTCGGAATGGTGTGCATCGCCGCTTTGAGTTACCATCTTAATTTTGGCGACCCCAGCAGCAAACTAAATGAACGGGTTTTGGATCAAACTAAGTGTCAGCGACTCTACCGAATACACGGACAACCCAGACCTGTTCATCGGTATAGGCGATTTCTACTACGCTGGCCAAAACTTTGCCAAAGCCATCGAAGCCTATGGCCACGCCATTGCACTGGCACCTGATAGTGCCGCATGCCTTAAATAACCTGGCCTGGCTATACGCTACCAGTAAAGATGAATTTTATCGCGATCATGAAACCGCATTGAATCTTGCGCAACAAGCCGCCGCCATCGAGCGCAGCGCCTCACATTCTGGATACGCTATCGGAATGTTTGTATGTCAACGGACGTATTGAAGAGGCAATCGTAACTGCGACCGAAGCCCTTGCAGCGGCCAGTGAAAACCACAAATATTATGAAGAACAGTTACGAAAATTCAAAGATGCACTGGTGAGAAACCCATGAAGAAATGGATGAAAAGGTCTTGGTATAAAATCGCCGTACGGCGCCTTTATTATTTGATGCAGACTTTTCTGACTTGCAGAAGATCGCAATTGCCGCCGAATATTTTTTCGATGCCGTCCTGCTTCAAGGTGGTCATACCGTCTTTGATGGCCTGTCTCGCGAATTTCTTCCATCTGGGCTTTGCCCTGGATGAGCTTCTTCATCGCGTCTGTTCCCATCAGCAACTCATGCAGGCCCATCCGCCCCCGATAACCGGTGCTGTTGCAATACTCGCACCCTTCCGGTTTGTACAGGGTTAAATCTTTGGAATGTGGGACATTGAAATGCTTCTCATAATCCTCGGGCCCGTATTCCCGAACCAGTTCGTCGTATTCTTCTTTGGTCGGGATTGTACGCTTTTTTGCAGTCCGGACACAAGGTGCGCACCAGACGCTGGGCCATGATACAAAGCACGGCATCGGCAAAGTTAAAAGGATCCATGCCCATGTCGAGCAAACGCGTAATGCTTTCCGGGGCACTGTTGGTATGCAGGGTTGAAAAAACGAGATGGCCGGTCAAGGAAGCTTCGATACCAATTGAGGTCGTTTCCTTGTCACGCATTTCACCGACCATGATGACATCCGGGTCAGCACGTAAAAAAGCACGCATGGCCGCGGCAAAATCGAACCCGATTTTGGGTTTGACCTGGACCTGACGCAACCCTCGCTGGGTGATTTCAACCGGATCTTCGGCCGTCCATATTTTGGTCTCGACTTTGTTTATGTAGCCCAAAGCCGAATGCAGGGTCGTGGTTTTACCGGAACCGGTGGGGCCACAGACGAAAATAATGCCATAGGGTTGGGTAATGACGCTGATGAAATTTTCATAGTTGCGTTCCGAAAAGCCCATTTTATTGAGCGGAATCGGCTCACCGGCCGCCAGGATACGCATAACGATATCTTCCAGCCCGCCCTGGGTCGGAATGGTTGCCACACGCAGTTCGATGTCCTTGCCGCCGTACTTTTTAAATTTTATCTTACCGTCCTGTGGTTTGCGGCGCTCGGCGATATCCAGGTCGGACATAATTTTGATACGTGAAATCACGGCGTTCCGATAGGCAAACGGGATCGTCTGATAAACACCGCACGAACCGTCGATCCGGATACGGACTTCGGTGTTGTGCTTGCCGGGGTATGGTTCGATATGAATATCGGACGCGCCCCTGTTGGCGGCATCCAGAATTATTTTGTTGACCAGTTGCACGACAGCGCTGTCCTCTTCACCCAGAGCGGCTTCGGCTTCCTCGATCTCACCGGTCTCATCCTCGAGCTGGGACAAAATATCGTCAATTTCGGCCAGTTCCTTTTCATCCTGGGTGAAGTACTTGATAAATTCAAGGATATCGTCTTTCAGGGAAATATAGTACTTCAGCTGTTTTCCTGGAAACAGGGCTTTGATTTCATCGATCTTCTGCAGGTCATGAGGATTGTCGACCGCAATAACGACCTTGCCGTCTTCCAGTCGGATCGGAACCCAAATGTTGTTCCGCATAAAGGGCACTTTCAAGCCCGAAGAAGTTCACCCGGTATCGGCAACGCTGAGTTGTATTCAATAAAAGGGACCTTGTAAAAGTTACTCAGTGATTTTCCAATATCCTTTTTCGGAATCTTGAAATCCTTCATCAGGATCGATGACGACCGAATCCTTGCGCTGCCGGGCATCGGCAATGGCCTTGTTCAATTCTTTTTGCGTGAGCAGATGATTTTCCAGCAGGTAGTCAAATTTGGTGTTCCGTCCTTTGGCAATCCGTTTCTGGTTATAAAGCGCCACGCCCAGAACCTTGGCCAGTTCTGTCACCGACTGTTCGTCGATTTCCGAGAAAGGTTTCTTGTTGGTGCGGTTGATTAGCTGGATGGCGCCCATCAGGAACTTTTTGAAGATAATCGGATAGGCCAAGACCTGCTTGGTTGTAAATCCGGTTTTCTGATCCCAGCTGTAGTCGAATTTCAACTCAGGATCGATGGCCGCCAGTTCTTTTTCGTCATAGACGTTCTTGATATTGATCAGGGTCTGGTTATAGGCACAATATCCGGCAATACTTCCTGGGAGACACCGGGATGCGGATTTCAGAAATTTCGTTGCCGGATTTGAAGCGTGAGACCAATTCCCGCTTGACACCGTCGATAACGTAAACGGTAAGCCGCTCCACATCGAACAGCGCGGTGATCTCCTCTTTCAAGTCGATCAGAATCTCGTCTAGATGGGTCGCAGCGTTTAATTTATTGCCGATATCCTGCAGTCGGCCGCGGTACTCCACTTCGGACTGGAGATGCTGTACATTTTTTCCATCGCTATTTGCTGCGGCTGTCTCTTTTAGCATGGCTGTCTACCTATTTCATTCGTTGCTATGTCTTTTTATTTATCCGGCTGTGTTGAGGTTATGATTTTGCGGTAATTCTCATAAACCTTTTTTGAGCCTCCACCAATCAACAAAACACCCAAGAGGTAGAAACAGAAACGGACCCACGTGAGGACCGCGGAAAAGAATTCGATCTCTTCGATTTTCGGCATGACTTGCGGAATCCGTATAAACACGCCGATGCCTGCCAGTACAAGAATAACACCCCAGACGATATGTAACCGTGCGGTGCGCTCAGAGGAATGGTCTTGATTTTTATCGGGCATTGCCACTTGAACTCATCTGTTTTTTGTAACAGCTTTTGCATTAATATAGAACAGTTTGGGTGATTCTGTCAAATAATTCCACAAGATACTAATCGATTAAAGACCCTTTGAATTCCGCCTTGCGCTTTTCGAGAAAAGCGGAAGTACCTTCGTGGGCATCCTGGCTGGCCACACAAAGGGCAAACGCATTGATTTCAATTGCGCTCCCGGTAGCAAGATCGGCATTGACACCGTCATTGACAGCTTGTTTGGCGGCCCTAAGGGCCACCCGGCCTTTTGATGCAATTGTTCTGGGCGGTTTTCATAACCTCTTCCAGCAGTTGGTCCGGGGGACAGACCTTGTTGACCAACCCGATGCGCAATGCTTCCGGCGCAGGAACCATCTTGCCTGAAAAAATCAATTCCTTGGCCATGTTCATTCCAATCAAGCGCGGCAGGCGCTGGGTGCCGCCAAAACCGGGAATAAGGCCCAGGTTGATCTCAGGAAGCCCGAACAGTGGCCGTTTCGGAGGCGTAGATAAAATCACAGGCCAAAGCGATTTCACTTCCGCCACCAAGGGCAAAACCATTGACCGCCGCAATAACCGGAATCGACAAATCCTGGAGCTTGCCGATAATCTGGTGACCTTTGCGGGAAAATAGTTTGGCCTGAAGGGTATTGAACGTTGCCAATTCCGTTATATCGGCCCCAGCGACAAAGGCTTTTTCACCAGCGCCGGTCAGAACCAAGATGCGGATTGCTTCGTTGCCGTCAATCGTATCGAGGGCTTCGGAAAATTCATCCAACAGCTCGTTGTTCAATGCATTTAATGCCTTGGGGCGGTTAAAGGTAATGACGGCGACACGGTCCGTGATCTCAAAGGTCAATGTTTTGGTATGCCATTTTTTTCTCCTTTCCATGTTGAAAAAGGCTTAGAGTCGATTTCATCATTATGGGATGCACAGGCGCTAATCGTCAACGGCTTTTCTTCTTTCACTGGCTGTTGCAATGTAAATGGCGGACAGGATAAATACGCCGCCTGCAATTTTGAAAACGGTCAAGCCCTCGTTGAATATAATATAAGCCAAAATCGTGCTGCCAATCGGCTCTCCCAGCAGGCTGACCGCAATAACGCCGGCGCTGAGCCATTTCAAGGCCCAGTTAAAACTGGTGTGACCCACCAACTGCGTAAAGAGCGCCATGGCCCAAAAGAGCATAACGGTCTGCGAACTATAGCCGGTGATGCGCAACCCCAAAACAAGGACCCCGGTCCACAGGCAAACAGCGGCAGCACCGTAACAGACCGTGATATAGGTCAGTAAAGACAAATTGCGACGCAACTTTCGTCCCAACAGCAGATAAACCGCCGCCCCTAAACTCCCGGCCAGAGCCAGCAGGTCGCCATAAATTGCCTGTCCGCCGCTTGCAAAATCACCCCACCCGATCAAGACCCCGCCGATAACGCTCAAGACGATGCTCAGGATAACCGCTTTATGAATCCTTTCCTTGGCAATGAACGGCGTAAGCAAGCCGACCCACAGAGGGTTGGTGTTGACCAGGACCACGCTGTTGGCCACCGAGGTATATTCGAGGGATGTAATCCAGGTTGCAAAATGCAGGGCCAGAAAAAATCCGGCGATAATGGCCAGCATCAAATCCCGGCGGGACAAATTGAACAGTTCGTGCCGGGCTTTCCACAGGGCCAGCGGAACCAAGACCAGGGTCGCCAGCCCTACCCGGTATGCGGCAATCACCAGGGGGGGTGCGTCGGCCAGGCGTGCAAAGATAGCCCCGGTGGACACCGCCATAATACCGATCCCCAGCGCCAGATAGCGATTTACGGCATCCGAACGGTACCCTTGCTTGCCCATGCGGTCCTTTTTTTCCGCGCCAGGCGGATCGCTGCCTATTTTTTGGAAGTCAGAAAGGCTGACGGATTGGTCTGTCGGACATAATTTTTGATGCCAGCGATAATACCGTCGCACATCAAATCCTGGTAATGGCGATTGTTCAGACGTTTGCATTCGCGCGGGTTGCTGATGAATGACGTTTCGATCAAGATCGACGGCATTTGAGCGCCCAACAGAACATAAAACGGAGCTTGTTTCACCCCTTTGCTTTTGATCCGGCTGTATTTGCCTTTCATGGTTTTGTACAAGGCAATTTGTACTTGGGCCGCCAGCCGGCTTGATTCATTGATTTTGGCATTTTGCATCAGATCGTTCAAAATGGACTGTAAGTCGCTTATATTTTTAGTGGATGTCGCATTTTCCCGTGCCGCCACCAAAATGGCTTCATCGTCGGTTGCCAGGTTCAAGAAAAACGTCTCAATGCCATAAGCGCGACGATCTCGAGCGGCATTGGTATGAATCGAGATGAAAAGGTCCGCATTTTTGGTATTGGCGATCGCGGTGCGCTCCTCCAAAGAAAGATAGCGGTCCCGATCACGGGTCATGACAACTTCACATTTCAGCGCAGTCCGCAATTTCTGGGCCAGCCGTTTTCCGATTGCAAGAGTAATATTCTTTTCGTGCACCCCTTTGTAATACCCCGGTGCACCGTAATCCTTGCCGCCATGCCCTGGATCGATCACGATCCGACGCACGCCCAAGGCGAGTTGCTGAGCCAGGGAACCACCGTTGACCTTCGGGGTGGAAGCCGGGGCTCCGGCGGCCATCCGCTTCTCCGGCACCGCATGCCCCCAGACATCGATCACGATTCGGAAAGGATTCTTTAATGAAAAAATCTTATAGGTTTTAAAGGATTTGATATCGACAACCACCCGAACCGCATCCTTTTGATATTGACCTGCACGTACATGGGTCAAAAGGTCGTCATTGATCGGCACTTGTCGCTCGAGATCGGGTTGCAGTCTGCTATTGTTTAAATCCACGTACAGGCGTTGGGGTTTGTGAATCTCCGGATCTTTTTTCAACAGACGATGCTGATAATCGGCTTCCTGATCCGCATCGATGACCACGCGGGTATAGTTCGGGTTGGACCAGAAGCGCAGTCCGTTGACGACCGCCAGCGCTCCCGGCACCGCCGCTGTCCCCTTTTGAACCAGGCGCCGTGGTTGGTGCCGCATCATTGATGATGGTTGCGATGGCGTCTGATGTTGGTTTCGGCTTTGCAGTTTTTGCGGGCTTTTTGGCGGTCTTTGTAACCGGCGCCGATACAGAGGGTATGGATTTCAAAGCAGCCCTTGACTTGGGGCGGTAAATACTTTGAGGGTACCCGTCGACCACTTGTTCGTACAGACGCCGGGACGTTTGGATATCAGCTGCGCGATTGGAATAAGCATACAATTCTCGGTAGACCTCCGCTGTCCGATAAAGACCAGCGGCCGCCCAGGGACCTGTGCGGATCGGAACGGTGCACATCTTTGAATTTATTGATGCATTTCAGCCAATTCTCACGATAGCGGCGCTTGTTAGCGCTTCGGGCCAGGTCTTGGTAGCAGGCTTCGGCATCCAAGTATTTCGATTTAATTGAATTTTTGGATGATGGCACGGATGGTGAAGCAGCGGGTTTGGCGGATTTACCCATTTTTTTTAGGGCGGCCACGGCCTTGGGCTTGTAGCGGCTCTTGGGGTAGCGTTTGACAATGCGCTCATAACTGTCGCGCGCCTCTTTTTGATCCGAAACCGCATAGGATCGATTGTAAAGCGCCTGATACATTTGGCCGGTCATGTATAAGCCGGCGGCAGCCCAGGGGCCCGCAGGATCACTCCGGTAGACGTCCTTAAATTTATCGATACACCGCAGCCAGTTATCGCGGTACTTCTGGTCTTTGGAATTATTTTGCAGGCGTTGGTAGCAGTTTTGGGCCTTGTAATACGTATCACGCGCCGTTAGCGTATTGCCGGTTGCAGGCCAAATCAGACAAATAATCAGGCATATCAATAAACAGTATGAATAGGTCCGGATTTTCAACATGTATAATACAAACTTTTCTTGTTTTGAAATTCGAATTAGCGCTGCAACGAAGCAGAGAAAAAAGCGAATGTAGCCCAAGCAAGCATAGCAAATCCGCCCGAGAGCCGACAAGCCAGCCAGCGGCTGCGAAACCATTCACCAAAGAACGACAGCGCACCCGCTACAAAATGGGGAAGCGCTTTTATTCGGGTAATGTTTTGGCTTTTTGTTGTAATTCGTGCAGACAGTTAAGCGCATCGATCGGTGTCATTCGTCCCAGATCGAGTTTTTGCAGCCGTTGGACAATAACTTGCTCGGCATTTCGGAATAAGTCGAGCTGTACTTGCCTGTCTTCACTTTGATTTTCATCATCCATGCGCAACGCCGAACCGTCGCGACCTGTATTGCTGTTTTCAATTTGGAAAAGAATTTTTTTCGCGCGCGCAATCACCTCATCCGGAATACCGGCCAAGCGGGCCACCTGGATGCCATAGCTGCGATTGGTGCCGCCGGCCACGAGCTTGCGCAAAAAAATGATTTCGTCGTTCCATTCTTTTACCGCGATATTGTAATTTATAACTCGCCGCTTTTTGCGGGCCAGTTCCGTCAGTTCATGGTAATGGGTTGCAAAAAGCGTTTTTACTCCCTGCACCGTTGTTGCAATCATGCAGATATTCAGCCACGGCCCAGGCGATACTGAGGCCGTCGAAGGTACTGGTACCGCGCCCGATTTCATCCATGATAACAAGGCTGTGCACGGTTGCATTGTTGAGAATATTGGCGGTTTCCTCCATTTCAACCATAAAAGTGCTCTGCCCTTGTGACAGGTTATCAAGGGCACCAACCCGTGTAAAGATGCGATCGACCAAGGCAATCGAAGCTTTCCGTGCCGGGACGAAGGACCCCATTTGGGCCATGACCACCAACAGGGCCACCTGTCGCAGAACCGTTGATTTGCCGGCCATATTCGGACCGGTGATTATTAAAATTTGATCGTTAGAATTGTCCATTGCGATGGTGTTGGGAACAAATCGTTCCCCGGAGATCATTTTTTCGACGACCGGATGGCGGCCATCTTCGATCAAAATGATGCCGTCTTGGTTAATGGCGGGGCGCGTGTAATCATTCTGGTCGGCCACGACGGCCAAATTAAAGAGACAATCGCAACGGGCTAAAAAATCGGCAACGATCTGGATGAAGGCACTGTCATCAATGACTTTCTTCCTGATTTGATTGAAGATTTCATATTCGATCCGCGCGCGTTGTTCCTCAGCACCCAGAACCTGGGATTCAAATTTTTTCAGCTCATCGGTAATGTAACGTTCGGCGTTCACCAAGGTCTGTTTACGCACATAGTGCGCGGGGACATCCGCGGCCCGGGCCTTGGGGATCTCGATGTAATAGCCGAAGACTTTGTTGTATCGAACCTTCAAGGAATTGATGCCGGTGGCCGCCTTCTCTCTGATTTCCAGTTCTGCTAACCACCCTTTGCCGTCACGACTCATTCGAATCAGTTCGTCGAGCGCTTGGATCAAAGCCGCTTTTGATGATGCCCCCTTCGTTAATGGTTGGGGGGGCATCTTCACGAATCGACCTGCTCAATCAGATCACCCAAGGCATTTAATTGCTTCAAATCGACTTGCCATTGGAAAAGACGGCTTTCAAATGGCTCCAGATAGGTTCTCGATGTCGGGCAGGGTTTGCAGCGAACGTTTCAAAGCCACAAGGTCCCTGGCATTGCACTGCCCCATGGCGATTTTACTTCCGAGACGCTCCAAATCGTAAACCGCTTTTAAGGTCTCGCGGATTTGACGCGTTAGCGGCATGTTCGCATGGGCTTCATCCAGCGCATCGAAGCGGGCATTAATGGTATCGGCATCGATACACGGATAGCGCAGCCATCTTTTTAACATACGCCCGCCCATGGCGGTCACCGTATGATCGACAATACTGAAAAGCGTGCCGCGATTGGTTCCGGACCGTATGTTTTTTAACAATTCCAGATTACGGCAGCTTAAATCGTCAACAACCAGATAATCGGAGAGGGCATAGGATTGAATGCGATTTAAATGGGTCACCGGCTGTTTCTGGGTTTCATTGACATATGCCAAAAGGGCGCCGGCAGCACAAATTCCGGCGATTAACTGTGCGCAGCCAAAGCCTTCGAGGGATCGGGTTTTGAATTGTTCCAGTAATCGTGAGCGACCGCTTTTTTGTTCAAAAAACCTGCTATCCAAATAGGATACAGCGTAATCGTCCAAAGCGTTTTGGATCGGGTCATAAATAGGCGCTTCCGAAGATGATTCGGGCAACACAAGTTCACGCGGGCTGATTCGCTGAATTTCATCAACGATCGTTTTCACCTTGCCAGACTCGGCAACACGGAACTCACCGGTCGATATATCCAGGTAAGCAAGGCCGAAAGATATCGTTTCGATGAGCCAAAGCCAAAACGTAGTTATTTGATTTTGCATCTAAAAATTCATCCTCAACAATCATTCCCGGTGTGACCACCCGGACCACGTCTCTTTTAACCAGACCTTTGGCCAATGCGGGATCTTCGATTTGATCACAGATGGCGACCTTGTATCCAAGTTCGATCAGCCGGGCAATATAGCCTTTGGCCGCCCGATACGGGACGCCGCACATGGGAATGGGGGTTTTATCTTTCTTGTTTCTGGAGGTTAACGTGATCTCCAGGAGCCGGGAAGCAAGTTGGGCGTCTTCGAAAAACATCTCATAAAAATCACCCATGCGGTAGAAAAGAATCGCATCGGGGTATTCATCCTTGATGGATAAATACTGTTTGATCATGGGGGTGGCTTTAGAGGGATTCATGGACGCGGTAACGGACTCTGGTTCAAATTTCAGCAAAAGATCATCGCTTCAAAAAACAAAGCAGCGCTTTAGCATCGCTATTCTGAAGATGCCGAAGATTGGCTTTCAGCCGTATCGGACACATCCGCTTCCACTTTAATCTCTTGAGTCTGGCCGGTTTTGATACTCGCCAGATCGTTTTTAAGTGACCCAAGCATTTTTTCGAGTGAGCTGTTTGTTGCTGTCAAAGCCTTAATTGTCTTGTTTGCCTTGAAACGCTCAAATAGACCGAAAAAATAGGCAATTAACAAACCCAGAATAAAGAAAAGGAGAAACAAAATGGCGCTGTAAATTTCGGGTGATCGATAGTTGAAGACCATAAGATCGATACCGAAGCTGTGTTTGGTCATAAAAAAAGCATTGTTTTGATAAATAACCAGCCCGATAAACCCGATGATGATCAGCCAGAGTAAGACCTTCGCCTTTTTCATTGTAGTTTCTCCTTATATTATCTTTTCAGATAGCTATGTCTAATTCATCAAAGTGTTTCTTTAAGTTTTTGTAGGTCTGCTGCAAATGTTCGGGGATAACCCGCACGTCTGCAAAGACGGTTAAGGCATTGGTGTCACCGAACCATCGCGGTACGATATGAAAGTGCAGATGTTCTTCTACGCCTGCGCCGGCAACCTTACCCAGGTTGAGCCCTACATTAAAGCCATCGGGAATCATTTCCTTTTTTAATATTCCCACGGATTGCTCAACCAATTTCAACAGTTTTCCCATTTCTGCTTGGTCAAGCTCATCCAGACGCGACAAATGCCGTCGGGGAGCCACCAAAAGATGACCATTGATGTAAGGGAATTTATTCATCACAACCATGCAGGACGATCCTTTGTACAAAGTGAGTTCATCTTTGTCATCCAGTGCCTGGCAAAAGATACACCCTTCTTCCTTGGTATCCAAAATGTATTCCATGCGCCATGGCGCCCAGATCGTCTTCATTCCGTTTGGCCTGCTTGTGTAATTATCTGAGATCCTACTTATTATTGAGTTCCCTGCCGCTGGAAACCACGATTTTTAACCCAAATATAAATATCTAATTTATTTAACCTGTTATGCCTAAAAACTCAACCTTTTTTTCGCGTATGGTCCTCCAGGGCCTAAGCTGACCAGCGATTGCGGCAGGACGCCGTTCTTACAGAGGCGTGACTTCGATCTGGCCCCAAAGACCCATGGCATCGCCGACAATGACCAGCAGCCCGTTGACCCCCGTTATTTTTTGGCCCCAATCGATGGCGGCCTGGATTGATTGGGCTGACTCAATCCGGTTACCGATAGCGGTTGCGGCGGCATCGGCCAGGGCACCGGATTTAGCCACCACGCAGACCGCATCGGCCTTGCCGTGGCTGAGGGAATGTCCCACGGTTCCGGATGACGTACACACGGCAAAGGGATTAGCGCACGCCGGAAAGTGCAAACCGATCCGTAAACTCAGGGGCGATTTTCCTGCAAACACGGCCATGGTTAGCGGCGTAAGGGTTTTGATATAAATATCTCCGCCGTTTTCGACAATGACCTCCTCGGTATGGCTGAGTAATCCCTGACCGACATATTCAGCCAAAGCCCCGGCCACCGCTGCCATTGGGCCAACTTGCGCGTAACGACCGGCTTGAACCATGGCGCCCACAATTTCAGGGTAAGGACCATCACTGGGCCAAGGTGCGAGGGTGTCAATAAATTCGGGATATTGATCGATGTAAGCCTCGATATGACCGCGGTATTTGAATACAAGCTCCTTGGCTTGCGTTTCAAGATTGTCGCGGGCATGGATCATCAAATCCGTTTCTTGGACTTTCACCTCGAACGACGGCAGACGTTCCGATTGGACCAGATGACGATATGTTCGCTCAGTAGCCATTTATGGATTGATTTTAAATCGTCTTGTCCAGGGGGCCCAGTGCCTTGCGCAACGCCGGTGGACACTGGCGCAAAAAATAAGTATCCGTCATGCCGGCAATAAAATCTCTGACCAATTCCTCGTGAGCGTGTTCTTCCGCATAGGCCGGCGCTTTGTCATCTAAAAAATCCTTAAAAACGGGTGATCGTCGCTGGGCTTGCTGAATATCGGCCAGAAATTTTTCAAAGAGCCATTCAAAAAGCTGCCCAATCGTTTCATTATGCTTTTTTATTTTTGGGTTCAAATAGATACGTTCGAGATTGAATTCCTTTAGCGCTTTCAAGGCACCCGAAACCTCAGGGCTAAAAGCGATGTGCGCAGTTTGAAAGCTGTTGCGGATCACATCGGTTACCAGGTTGTAGACGATCGTCCCATTGGTCTGTCCGATAACCGCTGTACTGAGGCCGGCAGATCGGTGCGCTTGATTATCTTTAAACGAATGGCATCCTCGATATCACGCCCAATGTAGGCAATCGAATCAGCCATGCGAACGACGCATCCTTCCATTGTCATGGGTATCAGCTCTTTGTGCGGATCTGCTTTTTTTGCTTTAATTTCAAGTTCATGGGTCTTAAAGGTCTTACTTCGCCGGGGCTTGAGCGCCTGGTTGTGAATTTCACCATCGTGACAGAGAATCCCGTCGAGCGTTTGCAAGCACAAATTCCAACCGCGGCCTTGTCGTTCCACCGTGTCCAAAAAATGGACGCTTTGGACGTTATGCAAAAATGGCCCAATGCCTTTGGCTTCGCAAAGCCGGGAAAGAAACCGTTCGCCGTCATGGCCAAAAGGCGCGTGGCCAATGTCATGGCCTAAGGCGATGGCCTCGATCAAGTCTTCGTTGAGCCCTAAAAACCGCCCGATCGTGCGGGCAATTTTGGAAACCAGTTGCACATGTAAGACCCGATGCGTGATGTGGTCGTTTTGGATCAGAAAAAACACCTGGGTTTTATCGATGTACCGGGCATAGGCATGCGAGTGTAGAATCCGATCCGTGTCCACCGAGAATGCCTGCCGGTAGCCGTCCGCCAGTTTCTTTTCTGCGTGACGTCGTTTACCGTCAGCGCTCATTGTCGCGATCGGCGACAGTCGTTCTTGCTCCCGTTGATCGAGCGCGTTGGTTATGTATCTAAAAATATTATCTTTTGCACCATGAAACAGGTTCCACATTTTTATCAAACGCGACGGTTCCGCGTCGGTCAAAACCCCAATCGATCGCAAGCACTACCGTTGTGCCAACAACCGTGGGGCAATCCGGATTGACATCATCAGATGACGCCTTGGTCTATCATCTTTTCCATAAGTTTGAAATAATCGATGCCGGCTTGTCGAAAGCCTTCTTTACCGTACTTCATATTACCTTCAAGCACATAATAACGGCCGTCGTATTCACAAACATCGATACCCACATCATCCCACTGGCAATCGTGAGCGATCTTGGCAGCCAGTGTCAACGCTTCCTGGGGCACGGGATCGAGCGTGATCTCACCGCCCACGGCGACATTACTGCGAAAATCGTTTTTGGGGGCGATGCGCCAGTAGGCATGCACGACTTGCCGACCGATAACGACGATACGCATATCTCGATCGATCGGAAGGTATTGTTGAATGTAAGCTGTGGCGTTTTGCGCACAATAATGATCGAGCGCCTCTTGGTTTTTTATCAGATAAACCCCCCGCCCTAATGCCGAACCCCTTGGGATCTTAGCAATCAAGGGGAACTTAAAATAATCCGTGATACGCGCCTTCTGACGCTTGCCGTAAAAGGTGCGCGTCTTAGGATGAGGAATGCGAAGCAGCTCAAACAACGCGGTCTGCTTGATCTTGTCCTGAACACACTTGTAGGTGTGGTAGCTTGGAAATGTTTTTTTCCCCATAGAATCAAATAGATCGGCATAAAATGGTGTTGGGTAATAAATTTTGGCAGCGTTTCGAATCAAGGTTGCTTCGGCTTCGCTGTAATCCGAAAAATTGGGCCGCACACCCAAGGTGCGAACATTGGAACACTTTCGCAGGCGCGCTTCGAGCGCTATGGACCTTATTCAGCATGTGCCATCGGACACCTTCTGTTCAAGCAATATAGAGGCGATGGTTTCTTGAATCCGCTTGTAATGGCTCCCTGGCCAGTAAATCCGCTGGCACAGGCCACATTGGTAAAACGCGGCTTGAGTTTGCCAGACATAATCCGGTACTTTTCCGAGAACCGAAGCTTTCGGGACCGCTGTTGTGGGGGCATTGCATCGGATGCAGCGTGAGCACGGCGCAATCGCGTTCACTGTCAGGTCAAGCGCTTTGACCACCTGGACGAGTTGTTCCCGGACATCATCTGACGTGAGTCGTAACACCTTAATTTTTTTATTTTTTAGGTAATGACAACGCGAACGTGTCAACCATATGCGATCCGCTAGGGGTTTATAAAGCATGCGACCGTCGGGGCAAATCGGGATCATAGCAGGTATCAAAACCTAAAATCCGCAACCATTTGGCAAGTTTCCCAACCGTTTCGTCGGCAATAAATCCCAATGGGTGGTCTATGGTTTGCATTTAGCGTCCATCCCAGACAAACCGCCTCTTTTAATCGGCCGAATGCTGCGGCTTAGGCGGGCTTAGCTGAAACACGGAGGGGGCCACGGCGACATCGGTCCAAAACCGCTCGACCTCGATCAAGGCCGAGGCCTGCTTGTCATCCGAAAAAAGAATTTTCATCGGAATTAGATATCCATCTGTCTTTTGCACTTTTTGGATCATCGTACGATATAAAAAATTGCCGGATTGATCAAAATATTCAACTTTGCCAACGGTATCGCCGACCATATAGATTTTCTGGCTGGGATAACGGTTCGATTTGGGTTTGAGTGTCAGGATCAGCTGTGCGGATGCCGGATCTTGGCCCGGGGCGATGGAAGCCGTGGATGCGGGGGCCGCATACAACCGGGCGGTATCATAGGGAACAATCGGTATGCGTCCGGTCAGAAAGGTGTAAACATCCTGAGGCCCGATCGGAATCGCGATCAATCGCTTGAGGGATGACCGGGTGGCCTTTTTTTTAACAAACCGACCTTCTTGGTGGGCAATTGCATAAAACCATTGGCCATCACTGGCAATGCTGGCGAATGGTTGCCCGCCAGGCTGCGCCAACACCTCAACCCGAAGTTTCCCCGGAGACGCCCCAATCCAGGCGATACGCGTCTTTTGCCGATTATCGGGCAAATCAAGCGCAAGTTTACCGATGCCTTTATAGGATTGTAATCCAGGGTTTACGGCTTTCAATGTTTCGACGAGGTGCTCGGCGCCATCGATTTCAAGCGCCCCTGCCGGCAGGGCCAATCGATCGCTGGGTGCACTGCAGGCGCTGAATATCATCAGGAGCACGCCGACACAACCGGCCAGCCGAAACCGCGACTTCATTGTTTTCAGGACCCTTCTCCGGCCAAGGCGTCTATCTTTTTCTGCAAGGCGTTCCGATCATCATTGGTGTCTTTTATCTTCAAGGCTTTGCGGTAGTACATCAGGGCCTTGGTCTTCTTCTGGATTTTTAAATAGACGTCACCCAGATGTTCCAGAATAATCGGATCGTCCGGGACCAGACTGACCGCCTTTTGCAAGTAGCACCAGATGATTCATCATAGCGCCCTTTTTTATAATAAACCCAGCCCAGGCTGTCGGTAATATATCCGTCTTCGGGTTTGTATTGGAGCGCTTTTTTTATCAACACCTCAGCTTCATCCAGGTTTTGTCCCAAGTCGGCGTACGTATACCCCAGATAATTCAAGGCGCTTGCATTTTCGGGGTCCAGCCGAATGACCGCCTTCATCTGCTCAATACAGTCGGCCTTGCGATCCGACTTTGTCGTAAACAACACCCAGGCGGAAAAGAAGCTTGGTATTGTCCGGAGCGATTTTAAGACCGCTTTGCAGGGCGATGACGGCCTCTTGATATCTTTCCTCTTCCTCATAAAAGGAGCCAAGATATAGAAAAAACTCGCTTTTACCGGAATCCCGGCTGATAATATCTTCTAAAAAACGAATCCCTTTTTGGATTTGATCTGTTTCCTGATACAGCAAGGCGGTATGCACGATGGCATTTTCGCGAAGCGTGTGTCATGGCCGACCTGGAGCAGGTGTTCGATGGCGACCTGTTTTTCATCCAGGCCGTCATAAGCAATGCCGGCCAAATAGTGAAGGTCTGAACTTTCGGGAACCGCTTCAAGCATCCCTTTGATGACCACGTCGCCGATCGGTAGTCTTTGGGTTCGATGTAGAGTTGCACGACCTGACGAATGACCGTGGCTTTCGAAGCACTTTGTTGACCCAGACGCCGAAATATTTCTCGGGCTTCTGCGGATTGGCCGCGCTGGTGATAAAAAAGCCCGAGCCCCAGAGCCGCCCGGGTATTGTCTGGATTTCTTTTTAGAATTTCTTTATAGATCTGCAACACGCGGTCCGGCTTGGCCGCTGTTTTGAAAAAGCTTCACCAGCTCGAAACGCGATTCTTCCAGATCGGGCTCCAGCTCAAGCGACCGCAAAAAGGCATTGACCGCTTTGGCATCATCCCCTTTTAGCGCGTATATTTTCCCAAGGTAAAAATGACCGGCATACGATTGGGGGAAATTTTCAACCAGGCCTTGGTAGACCTTGTGAGCGGCCTCGCTATTCTTTTCGTCCATGTAGATGCTGCCGAGGATAAGGTACACTCTTTCTTGGGCGGGATCGGCCGCGAGCACCGCTTGAAAAGCCTTCTTCGCCGCGCCCAGGTCTTTCTGCTCCTGCTTGATCATACCATATAAAGTCAAAGCTTGAACGTCGGTCGGTGATTTTTGAGGGTCTCTTCCAGCAGGACCAAGGCCTGGGAACGGTTTTTCTGGTGTAAATAAAGGCGGGCCAGCTCTTTTTTTAAAAAGGCTGATGTTGGATCCTGGTTGATCGCCTGGCTCATGTGGAAAATCGCTTGGTCCAATTTCCCTGATTTCGAGTGTAATTGGGCTTCCGTATAATGATAGTACTGGTTGTCGGTGCGAGGCTGAACGGCAATCCGTTTGACTGGTGCCGCTTTGGGCGGCGGCGTGGTTTCAGGGACCAGCCCGCAAGCGGATAAAAACAAAAAGACCATCATCAAAATGGTCTGGATGCTAAACGTGGATTTCATCATATAAATCATCGCAAAAGGCTTGCCGTCCTTGGGCGGATGGCCCATCGTTTTTCAGGCCGGCCGAACCGCTTTTACTCCGCGCGGTTCTGAAACGTGTACTCGTTAAAATCAGGAATTTCGCGCTTGAAAAATTCCCGCATCTTTTTAACGACATTCTTTTCAATCTGTCTGACGCGCTCTCTGGAGATGCTATAACGGTCGCCAATCTCCTGCAGCGTAACCGGGCTGTCGGAGAAGATGCGCTGATCGAATATCTCGAGTTCACGATCTGTCATTTTTTTTCGAAACTCATCGATCTTCTGATGGAGCAGGTACTCCATTTCCTTTTTGGCCACCCGATCTTCAGCTGACCGATCATCGGTGCTGACGAATTCGATGCGCTCCGTGTCAGAATCATCTTTCAAGGGGGCATCCAGGGAGACATCCCAACCATCCAAGCGCTGATCCATATCCACGATTTCACGTTCCGAAACGCCCAGTCGCTCGGAAAGAAGCTTCGGTTTGGGATCAAAGCCTTGATCGATCAGCTTCTGCTTTTCCTTTTTCAACTTGAAAAACAACTTGCGTTGGCCTTGTGTTGTGCCAATCTTCACGAGACGCCAGTTGTCCATGATGAATTTAAGGATGTAAGCTTTGATCCAAAAGGAAGCATAGTATGAAAACTTGACGTTTTTATACGGATCGAACTTCCTAACCGCGTTGCATCAGCCCGATATTGCCTTCCTGGATAAGGTCGAGCAAATTTTGCATCCAGACTCTTTGAAACTCGAGTGCAATTTTAACAACCAGGCGTAGATTTGAAGTTATCATGATGTAGGCGGCTTCACTATCACCATCTTCCTGTACACGTGCGCCGACTCACGTTCTTGATCGCGGGTGAGCAAGTTGTATTGACTGATTTCAGTCAAATAGCGCTGCAAGGGGTCGAATTTGACCAGCGATTTATCCGCTGCCTTGGTCTTCGAATCCGCTGCTTGCAGTTTATCGACTTTTGCCTTCTTTTTTTTCCTGGGCTTTCTCTTTGCCTTAGGTGCCATTTTCCCGCTTTTCACTCTCGATTGCCAACGCCCATTGGACGCATCTTCAGATCAGGTTTTCCTTATGGACAACCCCTGGATCATGTGGTATGCACCGATTTTACGATGACGTGCGCCTGTAGCTCAGTTGGATAGAGCAACGGACTTCTAATCCGTAGGTCGCAGGTTCGAATCCTGCCAGGCGTACCAGCTGTCGATCCTCAGGATCCTATCAATTCAACGATTAGCGCTCCCATCACGCAAGGCTAAACACGGCTCTAACCATAGCTAATTCTAAAAGAATTAAATATATATTATTCATGCCCTAAAAGCAATTTTTATTATTTGCGGCTGCCTGATACTATCTTCAATTCCGCTGACAATATTGGCCATTTCAAATTATTCTTCGAACAGCTCAGTATTTTAGTCGTCCGGCACGATTGAATCTTACACCCATCCGATAGTTGTTTTGACTATCACTATGAAAAGGATAAGCGCAAGGAAGTTCTGAGGCTGAAGTTAGCCTTCCGACACCTTACGGATAGTCGGCTTCCTTGCGCTAAGAAGGAGGATAAGATGAAAGCATTAAATCTTGCATCTTATACTTATAGAGCCATTAATCGCATGACGAAGTTACAAACAATTTCGCGTCACGGTTTTCGGGCACTAAACACTATATATGGTATTATTATCTTGCTTGACACACCATATGTTATGCTTTATGCTGTTCAAAATCAGAGACTCTGAATAAAGGTGACGCCCATGAGCAAAATTAAAAAAGCATTGTTGCAAAGGTTGGAAGCCAAAGGGATGGAACCGTGCCTAACATTCCAGGATTTATCCGCAGTCTGGCAAATGCACGTTTTGCCTCGCCGCCCGGCAGCCTGATGCAGATCAACGAACATTTGCACTATCTGGGCTGGGACACCTTCGAACTCGACTACCACACCCTGGAGCTGGCGCTGACCTGTTTGGAAACCGACGGGCTTAAGGCGTTTGAATACAAGCCCGCCCACTGGTTCGAAACCAAATTCAATCCGCCGAAAGCAGCCTAGCGGGTTTCGTCCCCTCGCCTGGTCAGCCCCATGCCCGCACATTTCTGCGGCCTCAAATAAAGCTCTGCCTAGCACCGCCAAAAGGAATCTGCCATGCGCTTAAAAAACAGACCGGTTACATTAACAGGCCCGAATGACACGATCCAGATTTACCGCAACCAGGACGGGATTCCGGTGATTAAAGCTCGAAACCCTGCGGACATGGCCTATGCGTTTGGGTTGGGTCCATGCCAATGACCGCCAGCTTCAGATCCTGCTGACACGCATCTCTTTCTCAGCGGTCGCGCGGCCGAATGCCTCAAAAACGACCCGGCTTTGATCGAAATCGATCGGTATATGCGGCGCATCAATCTTTTGCCGGACCCGCAACATGTACTCGCAAGCTTGAAACGGACATCGCGGAGCAGCTTGAAGCCTATGCCAGATGGCTTCAACGACTATGTCGCAGACAAATGGATTGGTTTATGAGCTGCGCCTGCTGGGTTATCGCTACGAGCCGTGGGCCATTAGCCGACTCGATCCTGATCGAAAAATCGATCGGATTTATCGGCTTGGCCGATGCTCAGGCCAACATGGAAAAATTCTTGATTCAATTGATTCAAAAAGGTGTTGCCGAAGATAAAATTAAAGAACTGTTTCCCTATCTGACCGAATCGATCGATTACGACCTGATCAAGTCAGTCCAGCTGAGCCCGCCCCTTATCCCCGAAGCGCTGCAATGGCTAGACCGACTGCCGCGTTTCAATGCGTCCAACAATTGGGCCGTAAGCGGTCAGCCTCACCGCTTCCGGGCATCCAATCCTGTGCGGAGATCCCCACCTGGAGGTCAATCGCTTGCCGGCGATCTGGCAGGAAATTGTTCGTGCACCTACCTGATAACCGTTTGATGGGCGGCACCATCCCCGGCATGCCCGGTGTCGGTGTCGGCCGGTCCAACCATGTGGCCTGGAGCGCGACCTACGCTTTTATGGACATGCTCGACTATCGGATCGAAGAATGCCGGGAGGGTTGCTACAAACGGCCAGATGGATGGAAGCCATTTGAGGTTCAGGGAAGAGCACAATCAAAGTGAAAAAAGGAGAACCCTCTGCAACTGATGGCCTATATGAAAACGAACACGGCGTTCTGGAGGGCGACCCCTATGTGCCAGGCCGTTACCTGACCTATGTTGGTCGGCCCACCGGGATTGTGGGGCGGCCGACATGAACTGCCTCATGAAACTGCCCTATGCCGAGAAATGTCTGCCGAGATGATGGCACTTTTCAAAGGTGTCGAGGCGGTGGCCTTCAACTGGGTCATGGCCGACACGGACGGCAACATCGGCTTCCAAATGAGCGGACGCTGCTTCGACCGCCCGTCCGGCGTCAGCGGACTGCTGCCGACACCTGGATGGGACAAGGCCTATGATCCCAAGGGTTTCATACTCCAAAGACAAACTACCGTCTGTGTACAACCCACCGGACGGTATCATTGTAACGGCCAATGAAGATTTAAATCATCTGGGCCAAGTCGATGTCATCAACCTGCCCATGGGCACCTACCGTTCCGACCGCATCAAACAGCTGTCTCACACAGGCCAAAAACTCGATGTCGCCTTATATGCAGCGCATGCATTTTGACCTTTTTTCGCTGCAGGCCGAACGCTTTATGAACATCCTTAGGCCGCTGCTGCCTGATACGGCCAACGGCAACACTTTAAAAGATTGGGATTTAACCTATGAAGCCGACTCCCATGGCGCCATGCTGTTTGAGTCGGTTTACCAGGCCTTGATCAATACGGTCTTTGGCGACAACGGGCTGGGGCGCGCTATCGTGGCGCACATTACCGAAGAAACCGGGCTCTTTAACGACTACTATGCCAATTTGGATAATATCTTGTTTCAGAAAGAATCCGCCTGGTTTAATGGCCAAGACCGGGACGCCCTTTTCAAAGAGGCCATCGCTGAAGGCTTAAATGTTACGGCCCGGCCCTATGGCGAAACCCGCCAGGTCGTCATGGCCCATTTGTTGTTCGGCGGTCAACTCCCCGGCTGGCTCGGGTTCGATTACGGCCCCATCACCCTGCCCGGCTCCCGCGCCACCATTCCCCAGGGCCAGATTTTCAAAAGTGCCGGACGCGTGACCACCTTCAGCCCTTCTTATCGGCTGATTGCCGACATGAGCACCCAGGAACTGCACACCAACCTGGCCGGCGGTCCCAGTGACCGGCGCTTTTCATCGCTGTACACGACCGATATTCAAAATTGGCTTAACGGAAATATAAAGTATTGAAGTAAGCTGTGATCCTGCAAGATTTTGCGGTTATTGCATGCGGGTTTTTTGAGCCGAAATCAAATACCAGGGGGAACGAACGGCAGTAACCAGTTCAACCCCTGTTCTTGATGCTTTGGCGACTATGTAATTAATCCTCCCCTATAATGCCTGCATTAAGGCCTTCCAAGGTAAAATAGCTTATCCTGATACGATCAAATCCATTTTTAGATAACATCCCCTTAAAACGAATCGGTGACATTGCGCGATCACCTATCTTATAAAAAATCGTGCGCAGGGGCTTTGTCATCATCAAGAGTCGTTGCGGATGAAAAAGGTTTGGGTCATAAGCCGCAAAGGAACCACTGGTTTTAAACACCGGGCACATTCCTGGATAACGCTTTCAACCGAGGGAAAATGATGAAAAGCTGGCCGCCGCGATGATATGATCAACCGAATCTGTTTTAAACGGCAGTTGGGTGACATCGCCTTGGCAAGTTGGCATATGCGACCATTTAACAAGGACCGGCTAAGGTCCACCCCAATCGCTTGAGGCCGGGTACAGTCAATAAATCGTTCCCCCATGGCGCCCGAGCCGCACGCCAGGTCGAGCATCACGCTGTCCGGACGCAGGGGCTGATTTGCCTTGATGAATTCGAAATCTTGCTGAGAATATCGTGTCATATTTCTCCCCGAAGGTGTCAAAATAGTCTTCTTTATAAATAAGCGGCATGAATTAATTGGTATCCTTGCTTGGGGTTTGCCCGCATAACAGGATCATGAGCAATCCTGCTAATGAGTACTGAAAACACTCAATAGTATATAGACACTTATTACCACCGGCTTTGAAATCCCAATTTTTCCGAAAAGAAAAACTGCCGAGACTTCAACGGTACCAATTCCCGCAATCGATATGGGAACATATCCAACTAATGTGGATAAGATTGGAATTACACCGATATGAGGCCAGTTAACCACGGTACTGAAACATCGAAATGCCATCCAGAAAACATAACTTACAACAATCCATTTAATGATTGTCACCGCGACATTGATGACCAAAAGATGCCACTTGGATCTTAACTGATCCAGGTCGTTGAAAACCGCTATTATGCGTTGTGGAGTTTGACCACCATTGATTTGAATACGGAATAGCGAAGCAAAATCATAAAACCTGGCAACCCGAGCACAGCACCGACGAACATCACCAACCACACCCATTTAAGTCAGGGATGAGATATGGTGCACCCATACCAGCCGACCACCTGAAAAAGGCCAACGTCATCAACTTGTCGACCAGATACGCCACCGACTGACACGAATGGCAATACCGTGTGTTTGCATAAAAAAATGATCGTTGCGTCACCGGCCTGCCCTGGGGTCATAAGACTGGTCGCCCAGCTATATGAATAGGTTCCTAAAAAAGTGAAAAAGGAGATGGGATGCAAAGCGTTCAGGATCAACCACACGTTGCAGGCTCCCAGCACGTAAAGTGCTATTAACCCGATTATCACCAGCAATCCAGGAAATAAATCGTACACTTAGCAAGACCGTCAAGATAGGGCGCACACCGATTGAAACCATTAAAAACAGCATCAGAATCGACGCAACGGCCACTCGAATACCGAATCGCAACATATTGCTGGATTCTGTCTTGCTTGAGCCAGACATCATTTTATAAATACCCAAAAGTTTTACGCACGAGTCGTGCAAATAATTTCCATTCCCAGGCCAGTCCGAACCAGCGGTGGCGAAGCCGGAGGGTAACCGAGGCCTTCACGGGCCAGGCGCCCAATTTGAGGAGTGTCGCCACTGCTTGGCCCGGATACCGATCTTCATAGCGCGCAATGTAGTATATGCAACGGACCATGTAAAATGCGATTTCCATGTTGCGCTTCATCAGCGGATCGAGCCAGGGATTGTCAGGCTGGTATTGAAACGACCACGCGCCCCACGCTTCCAGGGTTTGAGGGGTCTTCAGCCCGAGCGTCAGCGCCTGGTCATACAGGAAAGTTCCCGGGTACGCATTAAAAGGAAAAACACCATTGACGGTTACCAATGGATGCAAGCGCCACAATTGTCGAATGGTATCCAAGGTGCGGTTAAAATCGTTCAGGGTTTCCCCCGGAAAGCCGCTCATGAAGCTTAAAATCGGTCGAATGCCCGCCTCGGCGACGCGTTGGGCCCCTTTTAAAATGTGTTGGCGCGTGATGTCTTTTTTAATCGCTTTCAAAATCGTGGCCGACCCGGACTCGGCGCCAAAAAACATCTGGCTAATGCCGGCCTGCTTCATTTTGGCCAGCAAAGCCGGGGTGAAACGGCAGACAATGTCGAGACGACAGGAGGCCACCAGGCTGAATTTACGGCCGCTGGCAATAATTCCGTCAAAAATCGCCTCAACCCGTTGGCGATCAATAAAAAACTCGTCATCCACCAGGCCGAAACAGGTGACGTGATAATGATCGTGCAGGGCAATGAGTTCCCGGACCACCTGGGCGGATGGTTTTTTACGATAGTGACGTCCGCAAAAAACCGTGTTGTAACAAAACCCGCACCGAAAGGGGCAACCGCGCGAAGATTGGAAATCAAACTGGTGTTCGATACCGGCATAATCGTCAACATCAATGAGATCGTAGGCCGGTAGCGGCAGTTGCGCCAGGTCAATAAAGGGACGGCGTGGCCCGAAAACGATTGCGCCGTCCGAATCGAGACAACACGTGCCGGGAATACCGGCCAGAGGCTCGCCGCGCAACACCGCCTCAACAACCTCCAGAAAGGTTTGCTCCCCTTCTCCGCATCACGACCAGGTCGACCAGTGCATGCTGCAAGGTCTGCTCCGGCAGCAAAGACGCGTGAATGCCGCCCCAGACAATGATCGTATCAGGGTTGGCCGATCGGGCCAGAGCCGCAATCTTCAATCCATATTGAATCTGGTTGCCGGTCATGGCCGTAATGCCGACGATGGCCGCATCTTTGAAATCGGCCAGCCGTCAGCTTGCGTACATTGGCGTCCAAAATCGTTATTTGACCTTCATAATCACCATGGGTCCGCAGCCAGGCCGCTAAAGAGAGAAGCGCCAGCGGCAGGTGGGTAATGGCACCGATCTGGATTCGCGGCGATCCGGGTGCGCACAGAATGATTCTATTTTTGGTGTGTTTGAACATGCGTCAGTTTTTTTCAGCCACCACATAAATGCCGGCACCGAGCGTATTCGGTCGCGCACCCTTCCCGATCCAGGACATCAGGTTCAAAAACGGGAACGCCAGGGCGTACAGATACTTGTTCTCCATACGGGCGCGGGTGATCATATAGCTGATATTGTTGGCCAGGGTCTCCAAAAAACCATAGGTAAACCCGCTGGATTGAATTTGGAATCCGGATTGCTCGACCTTGCCTCTGATTTCAGCCGGCTCATACCCGGTTCGGACGTGGCCGGCCACCTCGAAATTAAGACGTTTGCGTAAAACAGGATAGCGCCGGTAAAGCGCCGGTACATGCAGTACCAAAATACCTCCGGGCATCGTAACATCGTACAGTTTCTTCAAGGCGGCTTGATCATCGGCAATATGTTCCAGTATATCAATGCACAGAATCAGATCATAACGATTTGATACACTTGAGATTTTCAATCGAAACTTCCTGGAAGTCGACATTGGTGGCCCGGATGGTATCAGCGATCTGGCGGCAAGCAGCAATCGGCTCGGCCAGCGGGTCGATGCCGGTCACCTGGGCATCCGGAAACCGACGGGCCAGTTCGAAACTGAAAATACCCGGGACCGGAGCCGGCATCCAGGATTCGCGGGTATGCCCGCCCGGCAGGAATCAACCCAAAAACATTGCGTGCCCGAATCCGCAGACCAACAATCGGCATTCCAAAAATCGCAATATATATTTTTTCCAAAGCGGAATAGGACGGGTTGTGGATTTGTTCGTTCCCCAGCAGATGCATTTATTTTTCCCGTTCCTCGGTTGCCAGCAATTCAGCCATCGCCCTGGACATCCAGGCATTACACCACCGCATGAGGGAGTAGTTCCACTTGCCCCAGCGACTGATACGATAGGCAAAATCGTGTGAATCGGGTCGATACAGAGTGCGCCAGGGCCCAGGTTTTGATTTTCCGGGCCAGGGCCAGAAATTCGGGTGCCTGTTCGGCGGCTTTGGTAAAGGAAATAATCCCCTGAGCCGCACCATGAACATCGTACGGATAACGCCGCGTGTTCATCCAGCGGGGCGCGCCGTTCGCTTCAAACAGGTGTTCTTTGATAGTACTGCAGGCCACGCCAGTAAACGTTCATATAGCGGTCGTCCCCGCTTTCTTGATAATATTCGAGCAACCCGTCGAGGATCCCGCCGGTATGATAATTATCGTGTTGAATCGGTGACTTGCCCTTGGGAAAGGTATAATACCAGGCATCATAGGACGTGCGCCGATTGACCGTATAATTGATTTGGCGCTGGGCGACTTGAGCAGATGGTCCTTGCCGGTGTGCTTCCACACCTTGACCAGGAAAGCCGCGGTCAGAACCTGGTTGTTCAAAACAACGGCTTTGACCGGGTCTAAGACATAGGCAATGGCCCGTTCATCCGCTGTGTCGTGCAGAACCGGCAGATCGTGGACGATAAATTCCGCGACCGCTTGGGCGGCTGCCAGGTAGGGCTCGTGCTGGGTCAAGCGAAAGGCATGGATCAAGGCTTCACCCACAAACACCGTCACCACGGCATTGGGGGCGTAGCGGGCTTGTGTAAAGATGGTGCTCTGCCATAAAAAATTGTAGCCCCAGCACAACCGTGCTTGGCCGGGGCTGGGTTGTCGAGCAGCCATTGAATCAAGGCTTGGCCTTTTTTGAAAAACAACGGGTCACGCGTCTGCTGGTATCAGGAAAAAATAGGCCCGCGCAAAAAGGGCGATCCCTTTGGGGTTTCTTGAAATTTGCACGCCCAGCCAGGGGCGCAGGTTAACCGGCGAAGCCTTGACCACCTGGGTATACAGCAGTTGCAGCCACTTATTGTCAAAAGCCAGCTTTCGCAAAAACGGGCTGTTGAGCGCGTCAAACTTGCTGTAGCCCTGGTAGTCCTGAGCCTCGGCAGCCTGTAAGACTTGTTGTAAGATTTCAATGGTCATTGGCATGCTGAATAATGGTGCATAGTTTAAGAAATCATCAAGTTGGAAATCCGAAGTGCCTAAAGTTAAGGAATCCTATCGATTATTTAAACCTTGTAGCGCAGTACTCCGAGCTTTAGGCAATTAAATTTTAGGCACTTGTCACTTGAATTTACTTTTCGAAGTCATCATTTCATGCCTAATTAACAGCCCATTATTTCTTCTAGAGAAAAAGGTGTTTCCAAACAGCCAGGTTGTTGATTTTCCAGCGGTCAAAGCCTTTGTGTGGCAAGCGCCGCTGCGGCCTGAACACGCCCGGGAAGGCGGCCTTTACGTCGGAATAACATTGTCGCGTCAATGCCTTCCACGCCGGGGTTTGCATCCACTCGTCACCCGGCGTGCCAAAGCCGATTTTGTCGCGACGATTTAATATTTCCGGGACCGTATATTTCCCCAGTGCGCGCTTTTGTAGATACTTGGTTTCCCCTTTCCGAACCTTGAATTCCTCGGGCAAGCCCAAAACATATTCGATGAGGCGATAATCCAAATAAGGGACCCGCGCTTCGAGTGAAAACGCCATTGAATTGCGATCTTCCATGCGTAACAGGTGCTCCAGTTTGTACTGAAAGTGCCGCACCAGGCTGTGGTTCAGACCCTGGACATCGAAAAATTCCCGGTAGATGCGGCTGCGGTCGATATGTTGATAGAAAAAATCGGGCTCGATGTAGGGCACACTGGCCAGCAGGAGCTGCTTGCGCAAGCCATCGGGCAACACCTGGAAAAGAAGGGTTTGATAGGCCGATTTGTCCTGGCGCCGTAAGCAAGCTCGCGACAAGCTCCTGGGCAAAGCGGCCCGACACGTTTTTGACGGAGAAGTCCGTAGAGGTTAAAGCCATGGAAATATTGATAACCAGCAAAGCTTTCATCCCCCCCCTGCCCGTCCAACAAAACCGTAACGCCCTGATCGCGGGCCAGGCGCATGACCTCGTACTGGGCATAAAAAGAAGGGTTGGTCGTGGGTTCATCATTGGTGTAAACAAACCGGGTTAATTGGCGCCGCGCTGTTTCAGCGGTGGGATAAGTGCGCGCATTGCGAAACGGATAGCGCCGATTCAAGCGATCGATATACCCTGTTTCATCGATGGGATGGTTTTCAAAGGCCGCCGTAAACGTCGGATAGGTCGCTGGCAGGCCGTATTTTTGGGACAGAATCCCAATCAGGATCGAGGAATCGAGCCCGCCGCTCAAACAAGACCCCACCGGCACGTCGCTGCGCATTCTAAGCCGAACGGCGGACACCATTAAGTTGTCGAGATGCTCGGTGATTTCGTCCAGGCGCGTGTGCAGGCAGTAATGACGAAAGGGGTCCGGATCCCACCAGCGCTTAATTCGCAAGGCACCTTGGTCATAGATGGCGAACACCCCTTCGGAATCCGCTTAACGCCTTCAAGAAAAGTTTCGTCGTATATATCGGTGCGGTTAAAAACCAGGTAATCGAAAAGGGCTTGATCGTTGATCTGCGGCTGCAATTCGGTGGCTGACCACAGGGCTTTGATCTCCGAAGCGAAATAAAAGCCGTACCGGTATCGTAGTAATAGAGGGGCTTGATGCCGACGCGGTCGCGGGCCATGAACAGCGTTTGCTTGTGGGTATCGTAAATCACGAAAGCAAACATACCGTTGAAGCGGCTGAGACAATCGGTTCCAAAAGCCTCATACGCCTTGAGCAGCACCTCTGTATCGGTCTGGGTGCTGAAATGCCAGCCGTGGCGCTGCAATTCGCTGCGCAGTTCGATATAGTTGTAGATTTCGCCGTTATAGATCAGCTGGTAGCGACCGTCTTCGGAACAAAAGGGCTGGTGACCGGCGCTTGAAAGATCGATGATCGCCAGACGCCGATGCCCCAACACACACACCGAATCGGCATACAGGCCCTGGTCATCGGGTCCCCGGTGTTGTTGTATCCGGTTCATGTGTTTGACCCGCTCGACATCCTGCGGATCGAGGCCGTGGCGGCGGAACACGCCTGCTAATCCGCACATGTAATTCGATACCTTTCAAATTCGCCCCGACGGGCCGCATCGATGCTGGCAGGATAGTCTTCGATCAGATCCACCAGCCAGGCGGTAACATCGATTTTATCTTGCAACATGCGTCGGCGTTTGTGTTGCCATTCGGTTTTAAGATCCTGTGCGCCCCAAGCCTCGACGCAGGCAAGGACAGCGTCCCACTGGTTCAGGCGATAATGACGGATCAGCCCGTATTGGCGATCCTGTTCGGTTGTGTAGCCGCGGCCGGTATCGGATATGAAAATAGCCGGAATGCCCAGACAGGCTGCTTCGGATGCCATGGTCGCCGATTCACCGATCACCAAGTTTACACGTCTTCATAAAAGCATGGATCTCAGCCGGGTGAATGCGACAGCGAAACGGTTCGATTTGCGACGGCAGCGGCATCTCGGAGCTGATGTGCACTGTTCCCAATTGCTTCAAATGCGCAACCAAAGCAATCTTTTGCGCGTCCGACAAGCAATTTTCACCGATGTCGTGCCCAGCACCCCATCCAACAAAACGAAGCAGAAAGTTTTTTTGTGGTTCGATCCGCTCCCGAAAATAGCGCGGTGCCAAATAAGCCAATTCATGATACCCGGGATAAACGATTTGGTTGCGCCAGGTTCCCCCGGTGTGATGGTCAAAACAGGTCGGCAGCAGGACATGTTTGCTCACGCTAAACGAAAGCCGGTTCCCCCAGCGATCGTTCTCGGTGTCTGAAATCGCCAAGGTCGGAATTCGCAACATTCTTCCAATCGGAGCATTGAAAATGCCCCCCAATTGTAACATGATATCAACCGGCTGGTGGTGCAGCAGACGCGCAATCTTGATCTGCTGCATTATCAGTTCCCGCACCAAACCGGCGAGCCCCCTGCCCTGGGTAGTCAGCGGATGATATTCCATCCCGTAAGCCCGCAATAATGCCAGGGCGAATTCTTTATTCCGGGCGCCGATCAAGATCCGGTGCCCTCGGGTCCTTAGCCTGGCAATCGTCTCCTTGAAAAAATGAACATGGGCTGGATGGCTGATATTGACGAAGACATTCATTCTTCAAATCCTTGTTGGCCTCCATGTCGAACCACATGGCAAAAAGCGTAAAGAGGCTGGCGCTCATGAAGGAAAACATGCCGGCCAGAGCATTAATTGCCGGTATATAGCCGAAAAAGACCCAGTAGCAAATAATTCTCACAAACAGAAGCACGGTGACAAGACCAAAGAAGCCACCCAGGAAATAAAAGAAAATCAAGGGATGAAAATCCCGAATCACATACTTTTCTTTCATGCGCCAGAAGAACATCTTGATCAGAAGCCAACTGATGGTGAAAAAGACCTTTTTGATCTTGATGCCGGATTCCTCACCAATATTGTAGACGGGATCAATGGCAACGTCGATCACCCGCATGTCGGCAACATTTAACCGCACCAGCAAATCGTTGGGCTGGCCGTAGCGTTTGTACATGCGATCCCAGTTGATGGTGTGCAAAGCCGTTTTGTTGATAGCGGTGTAACCTGACTGCGAATCAGCGATATGCCAGTAGCCGGAAGCAATTTTTGTGAGGAGCGAAAGAAAAGCATTACCGAAATACCTTACCCGAGGTATTTTCTGATAGGCTTCGCCGGTAAAAAGTCGATTGCCTTTGGCATAGTCCGCCTGTCCACAAATAACCGGATCCAGAAGTTTCGAAAGGTCGTCCGGGTTCATCTGACCGTCGCCCGCCATGACCACGGCCACGTCCATATCATTGTCCCGGGCCCATTTATAGCCGCTGGCAATCGCACCGCCAACGCCCTGGTTGCTTGCGTGTTTGATCAATACAAGGCGCTGGTTCGTGAGGCAATACGATTCGACCGTCGCAACCGTTTGATCCCGGCTCGCATCGTCCACCACGACAATGCGGTCCACAATATCCGGCATGGTTTCAAGCACACGGCCGATCTGACGGGCCTCATTAAAAGCCGGTACGACGACACAGACCGTTTTTTCAAAATACATGATAATCCCCTTTTAGGCATTCGCGCCGCTTTGGAGAGTTTATGAAAAACACTTCATATGCATATCGATTTAAATTTTTTATAATACGCAACGGCTGCGTTCAGTGTTGCCGATGAATAGTTTTCGACATGCTGATCATCGATGTATTTGGCCGTTGAGATGTTGCTTTTACGATGAAAAAAATCAAAGTCTATCTCACACGGTAAGAGTTCCATTCGTTCGAGCAAGCGGTTCAAAACAGTCGGTGAATGTAAAGGGTCAAATAGTCGCTCAAAACAGATGGGGATATACTTTACATCTTCGCCGTAGGTTTTGTTAAAAAATTTATTTTTTAACAGCCAAACACCCATGTATTTATCGATCAAATAATCCCTGTTATAAAAATGAACAACATGCTCGAAAGGGCGCACGGTCGGTTGCCAAAAAGGAACAAAATTGTGCGCCATAAAACTTTTAAATCTTGAAAACTGTAAATTGACAAAGGATTGCGCAAAGGCCAAGGGGTGCCTGACAACGTGAATCAAATAGATGCCATACTGTTCGGTAATCCGTGGGGTCAAACCGCATGAAATCAGCGGGTCGGTATTGATGTACAAATCACATTGTCCGATTTTGGTTGATGAACTGGTGGATGGTTCCGGACAGCGCTGTTTGGACAGGGAAGCCGCTCCACCGCATGTTCGCAAGGATATTCGTTTTACGCGAAATCGCGACTTGATGTTCAGCAATAACGTGTTTTCCCGGTAACCGGCTAAAGACCTGACCCAGTTTTTTCGTGCCGGTTCGACCGGTTGACAGCATGAACAGATAATTCATTTTTTACACACCGCAGAAAAAAAATAAACGCTTAGGGCCGTATCTTATTTGAAAGATAACCGGCCAAGAAAATAAACAGCTCTCCCATCAGAAACCATAACCGCGATGCCGCCGATACCGTGATTGCTTCCGGAAGCGGGATGTTGAGCAACGCAAGGTAGCCGGCAATAATGCCTTCCCTGATGCCCAGCCCGCCGGGTGCAAACAGAAAAACAATACCCACCGTCGCGGCAAGAGGAAAACAGAAGATCGTTGAAAACGGAAACACTTGATCGCTGATACCTATTGCCAGCAAATAAAAACCAATGCCCCAGAACAGCCAGACTCCCATAAACCAAGGTATTAAGGCCATGGTATGCCGAATCTCCAGCATCGGCAGGGTAAGTTCTTTTCCGAAAAGTCTCTTTACCAGGCCCAAGGCGGCATCCTGCGCCCTTTTAGCGAATAATAATAATCGTGATAATGAGTCAGGACCACCAGACCTGCCATCCCGACCAACTGCAGGGCATCGTTGAGAAAAAGACCGAAAATCCCCAGAACCAGGCCGCACCATAACGCCAATATCTGGGCCCGCACAAACAGCATTGAAAGCTCGGCGACCGGATAAGCGTCTCTTTCGGCGATGAACAATGCTTTTCCGGCCACCACCCAGAATTTCCCGGGAATGTATTTGCCGAAGACATTCAGCCCCACAGCCGCAATCGCACGCAGGCGTACGCACCGGATAGTTGTATTTTTTAAGCAGGCGTTGCTGCGAAATTGCCGTCAGGATAAATCCGCCAAAAAGAAAAATGAAAGCAAGGAACAGTGTAAACGTCGACCGGATGTGGGGTATCTTGAGATAATCGGCCTTATATACTGCCAGTATTAAGAAAACAAGTGACGCATATAATAAGTATTTGTGGTATCCATGCTTCATCATAGCGTCATATCACTTAAAGCGCACCACAAACAGCATCCAGGGAAAAACAGACAGACAATGCTCTTGCTCGATGTCAAAAAAACGGGCCAAGAAACGTTTAAATTCAGAACGCGTCCAAAAATTGACATGGGTCGGTGTTCGACCGCCCCGACGCCAGTATCGCCCGCGCAGTAAATTGCCCCATCGAAAGAACGGTTCATGGGGCACGGATATAATTAAACACGTATTCTTTTTCGCGACCCGTTGCATTTCCCTGATCGCGTTCAGCGGATCAGGCAAATGTTCCATTATTTCAGCTGCCAGGATATATTCAAACGTGTCTTGACCGAAGGCCAAGGCATTGACATCCATCCTCAGGTAATCACAAACCGGACAAAGGCGTTTGGCAAACCGAAGCCGGTCGTTGTCCAAATCAATGGCTACCAGTCTGTTGATAACGTTGCGCTTGTGCAGGTAGCTGATCATGTTACCGGAACCACAGCCAACGTCCAATCCCACCTTATTGATGGCATCCAATTGCGCCAACCTCATTGCGATTCTTTTTAGAAGACGGCCCAACAAGAACCGAATCAGGAAATTCCCGGTGATGTAATTTTTAATAACGACATGGTGGGGATAGATGGCAGCGTTCCTTTTTTTCATACAGCCCTTTTCATCCGTTCAAGGGAAAGCCCCGATTGCCGTTTAATGGGTGCCTTTAAAAACATTATCATCCTCGACTTTGTCGTAGCGCATCTGACAGATCTGTTCAGAAATCAGGCCCAGCATGAAGATCAGAACCGATGTAATCATGAGCAAGGCACTCATATTGGTAAACCGGTGGGCGGTTATGAACGTGTAGATATAGCGCCCCAGCCCTGCCAGGAACATCATAAAACTAATCGGCAAAAAAACTCTGAAAGGGGCATACAGAACACAAATTTTGGTAATGATCAGGAAAAAGCGCACGCCATCGCTCAAGACCTTGATATTGCTTTGGCCCTGTTGCCGTTGCCGGGTTTGGATGGGGACGTATTTGACGCGTCGGCCGCTGCGCAGGACGCCCAGGGTTAGCGTGGTCGGATAGGAATAGGTGTTGGGCAGGAGATACAAATAACTCCGGGCGATATCGGCGCGCACCGCTCTAAAACCGGAGGTCAGGTCTTTGATCTGAAATTTGGCGACATAGGATGCCAGCAAATTGAAGAGCATGTTACCGAAAAACCGTTTCAGCGAGGCCTGCTGTTTACGCTCACGCATGCCAACCACCATGTCGTATTCAGAGAGCGGCTTGAGCAGATCAGCGATATCCCCTGGATCATGCTGGCCGTCGCCATCCATGAATACCATGATATCGCCGCGGGCGATCCGGATGCCGCTTTTGATTGCGGCCCCGTTACCGATGTTGTAAGGGTGGCGCACGACGCGGGCACCGGCCTGACGGGCGTTTTCGGCCGTGGCGTCCTGTGAACCGTCATCGATGACGATCACTTCTATCGCAAGGTTCTGTTCCAGGACGCCGGCAACAATACCTGCAATGGCCTGCTCCTCATTGTAAGCGGGAATAATGACGGAAACCTGATAATCCTTGTTCGTCAACATGCACCTGCCTTTGGTTTGATGAGTCGGTTTAGCGTAACATTAGAGCGTGCCGACCTATGATTTAATTACTTGATATATCAGGAAATAATAAATTTCGCAAGTGATTTAAATTCATATTCGGCCAATCGTTTTTCAAAGAGCTGCAATTGTTTTTGGGTTTTGGGGTTATGGGGCTCTAAGGCCGCCAGCCTGCCCTGGAGCACAAGGCATCGTGCGATAATGTCCCGGGTGATGGTGCGATGGGCCAGCAGGTAACGGATGCGATCCCGGCAAAAGCGCCGATAGCGTCGCTGTACCATGGCGTTGCCCGACTCGGATAGCATCAAGCGTTCGAATAGGTCCAACCCGCTTTGTTCCGGATAGGTCTCAAAAGCGGCTTCAATTTCCTTTTTGATGATCAGATTGTGGCCCAGGTTTACAGTCGGGCCGTTGGCCTGCCACCAAGTCTGCCAGGTTTGAAAATCGTAGCGCTGATCGTCTGCAAAATCGACACCGCAGTAAAAGGCCAGATCCTTGATCAAATCCTGATCATAAAATTCAAACGTATCAATGGATGGGAATCGCAGGGTTTCAATCAGAACCGGGATGCCCGCTTTGAGACCACTCAGAATCAAGGTCTGCGCTGCGGCCCTTTGGACATAAATGCTCGCGTCTTTCAGCATTTCAGTTAACTGATCGATCAACCTCAGCATCATCGGCAAAGGCAAAGAGTCCAAAAGCGGCATGCGCCCTGACAACTTCGTCCGGATCCCTAAGACTTTGTAAAAGAACCGTGCGCATGGTTTGACCGTCTGTGGCGCTGTTGGGAATGCCGTTGATTGCGATCGTTCTTAGGGCCGCGAACGCCGCTTGCCTGGCATCCGGTGATGAAACCCCGCGCGCCATGGACATCAAGCGGTCAAGCGCTTGATAAGATCCAATGTTACCAAGCGCCCGGGCAATATGCGCTTGCACATCTTCAGGCGTCTGATCCAATACCTGCAATAGAAAGGGTAAGGCCTCGGTTGCCTGCCACCATCCAAGCAGGCGGGCGGTGAATTTTCTGACAAAAGGGTCCGGTGCTTTGAGGAGTTCGACGATCGGCCTGAAGTGCTTTGGGCGCAGCATTTGCTTGACATAGAAGTAGGTGATCACTTCAATGATATCGCGATTGATTTGCTCGTCAGCCGATGTTGCCAAGATCCTTAGCAGGGGTTCGAGCATCTCGGGCCCCTGCTGTTCGATTTTGCCAATTGCGGCAAAACGCTCAAAGAGATCGGGGCTGTTCAGTCGGGATAGATTTCCATCGAACGCGTGCTTCGCTGCGGTCGCAGGTCCCACTTTATGGGGGGCCATCCGTTGTTGCCTTGGCATCGACTGCTTCCCCGGCCTTGCGCTGCCCGTGTATTCGGTGTCATAACAGATACCATGCTGTTGATAGCGGAAATAATGATTGTCGCGTGCCCCGGTTTTCAAGTAGAAATCGTTGCCGCCCAAATCCAAAAGCACCGCATGGCTCCAGTTTTGAGGAAACTGGGGAGGCATCACGCCACCGCAACTTTCCCCCCAGCCCTGCCTGCGGCCGTAATATTTGTCATTGCCACCATAATCAATTAAAAACCCGAGGGCCTTGTGCTTTTGCGCCGCACCATAGGACAAGCCGGCCATACGGTTGTGCACACTCGCATCAATTTCGGTCTCATTGGCAGGCCGTTTATCCGTGTTCTCATCGTCCAACGCTTCACGCACATACCCAACACTGGGCCCATAAATATCATCACCCGCATAATCCGCTAAAATGGCAACCGACCTGTCCGAGCCGACGCCTCCGGTGTGGGTCTTGGCCAAATAAAAATCGTTGCCGCTGTGGTCGATGAGGGCCGCATTTGACAGGTGCACCGCAAAACCGACGCCATACCCGCTTTCAGGAATATATTTATCTTCGCCGCCATGGTCGACCAGGGCACCGATAGACATGAAGTAGCTGCTGCCCATGCAGTTGCCGCCAGTGGCATGGTAAAAATCATTTCCGCCACCCTCGCTGAGGATTCCGAGACCGCCATATAAAGATAAACCGTTGCGCCAATCTGGAGATCGAATGGATAGCCCCGCCCCCTGCACGTGACACCACTGATCGGACTTGAGGTCTCCTGACTTGCGATGCCTGATCGGCCAGGTATTTGTCGTTCCCGCTGCATGTCGGCCAAAGCACCAATTCCCATGGTGGAACCGGCCCCCTGCCCCATGCCGGTCATCAAGTAGCGGTCATCGCCCGCCAAGTCCAGCAACAGACCGGCACCCAAAAGACCGAAACCTTGACCGATCAAGCCCATGGTGTAGGTATCCTGGCCCTGAAAATCGGCAAGCAACCCCACGCCGAACAGCCCGCATCCCTGGGCCATGTCACCCGCGTAATATGCATCCGACCCTTCAAGGTCAACCAACAGCCCCACCCCCAGACATCCGAAGCCCTGGGCCAAGGGTTGATTCCTATGCGCGTAGCGATCATCACCTTGGATGTCGATGGCAACGGCAACATGGCCGGGCATCAGGTGACCAACCGCCAGCGGTCCTTGGTAACGATCGTTGCCCCCCAGATCGACAACCAAGGCCCCCGAACCGGCAAATGCATTGTCGTCCTGGCCCAAAATAACGATATCACCCACGGGCGAAGGAATTTGCAGCACAACGCCTGTGCGCGGCTGTTTATCGATGAAAAACTCGCCTTCGATGTGGTTGGCGCCGCTTCGCGCAAGTAAGCTGAAAAGTCATCAACGGCTTGGCCCAGGATGAGTGCCGAAACAAACAAACTTTTGAAATCTATTTTGCGTGCAACTTCGCAGCAGGCCCACCTGGGTATGGGTCGCCGCCGAAAGAAACCGAAAATTTTCGCCATCCGGATAAAAAAAGCGTTCCGGGTGTGATAAAATATAACTGCTTTCCTCGGGGGTTAACCGGGCAAACGCCCTTTTGTTCAGGTTGGCTGCTTGCGCCACGGCGGCAATCAACGATCCCAGGTGTAAATCAAACGCCGCCGAAAAACCGGCCTGGGAAATCTTGCTTAAAACGGTTTTGTCCGGCGCAAGCCCGTTTTGCGCGCACACAAGAAGGTATGCTTGCTCGGCATCCACCGTTAAATTGCGCGTCGGCCGTTGTGTCGTAAACAACACCCCCGTTGAGGGTTTGGATGACCGTGCTGAGCGCTGGATATAGCCCATTGGAAGTGCTTTGCTGTATTTGGGAAGACACGCTGTCCGCCCAATGATGCAGATAAAAAGGCGATTGGCCCACACGGTCGATCAACGGGTTGCGACCCTGCATCTGGTAGTCTTCTTCAAGATAGCGGGGACGCACAAGATTGGCGGGCGTCAAGCCGATTAATTGCATGGCCTGCGCCAGTGGATCGGATACCGGTTGCTCGATGGCAACCGACTCGCGTTGGATGTAATCCTCAGAAGCCTTGTTTTGCGAAAGATCGGCCTTGTCACTGATATCACAGGCCGATAGCAACAGGGTAAGGATTGTGGCAATTGTGGCCAAACCCTTGAATAACCGGTCTGTGTCACACATACGGTTTCGTTTGATATCCATTCGGTCCATTTCACCCATAAAATCGTGTTGTAATTTTATGGGTAGATCCTTTTACTTGCGCTGCTTAACGTTTTGCATCCATGCGCGTTTTTAACGATTGCATGAGCCGATCGTGTTCAATCGGCAACATACGCGCCTGATTCGGAAGGCTGTTCAGCAACCGTGCAATCGCCAATACACTATTCTTTTCGAACAAACGTCCCCAATAACGCTCCGCATCCGAATGCTTTCCCGCTATCAGGGCATTCTCGACAAGACGCAGGATGATCATGGTATCATCGGGGTAAAGCTGGTCGGCCCGGGTGAGAAACCAATCAGCCTTGGCATGGTCTCCGATGGCTTTATAAGCGACCCCTAAATTGAGTAATGTGTTTCTGTGCTCAGGCGCTGATCGTAAGGCCTCGCGAAAATATTGCAGCGCCTCCTGGGGACGATTCAATTTAATTAAAATATGACCTTTAAGATTTAAAAACTTGGGATGATCTTGTTTGTGCTGCACCAGGATTTCGACCTGGGCCAAAGCCGCCTCAAGGCGGTTGTCAGCCACCAGGGCCAATGCCAAATTAAAGCGCGCCCTTTCATTCGTGGTATCTTGAGTCAGGATTGTTTCGAATGATTGAATGGCTTGCCCATACAACCCCTGGGCGTAATAAATGTTGCCCATATTGTTTAATGACAAGTTCCGGGACTGTTGGGGTCGGGGATCCTTCAGATTCAAGGCCTGGGCGTATAAAGCCATTGCCTTCTCGTACTCACCCGCTCGATGGTAAATTTCAGCCAATTTTTGCAAAGGACGTGCTAAGTTTGGATTTTTATGGGCAATATCCTGCCAAAGGGATTTTTGGGTTCGCCAAACCATATTGCGCGTATAAGTACCCAGTCCTATTGTGACGATTAATATCGTTATACCAACCGACAAAACGATTGCCATGGCCTTATTGCTGTGACGGTATTTGTCGATCAGGGCAATCAAGCCGGCTGCGGGCGCCATAAATATAAACAGCGAAGGCAAATAATTACGGTGCTCAAACGCGAGTTCCAATGGGAAAATGGTTGATTCTACGACATGGTTAAGAAAATAGAAAAGGATACCAAAGGCGATTAGCGGCCGCTTAGAAGCTTGTTGAAGGCCGATTCCGATCAGACCGGCCACAAGACCGATGGCCGGCAAGGTTGTCCAGGGAACAAACAAACCCGTCGAAATTTCGATGTCATGCACAACCGACAGTCGATCCGGCACCGGATAAAATAGCTGACTGAGATATAGAACCAACACACGCGGCTCGGTCACCAGACGTTGGCCCAGCGAAAAGGGACGGTCAGCATAACGCCGCTGAAAGTAGTCGATCGGGTCACCTTTGAAAATGACAAACAACACAACCCCTGCAAGTAGAACCGACACTCCGGTCAGAACAACGGCGCCTACGAAGCGTTTGTTCGCTTTCAGCTGATCAAGATCCTGATAGAAAATGATTTCGATCAGGCCCAGAGCCAACGGCATCATAACGGCATTTTCTTTCGACCCGACGGCCAAGAGATAACTGACCAGGCAACCGCAATACCAGGCTATCTTATGTGATCCCGGTTGGGTCCGGCGTCCTTGGACATAACAAAAAATACCGACCAAATAAAAAAGGGTCGCCAGGGATGCCATCCGCTGAATGATATAGGTTACCGCTTGAGTTTGAATCGGATTGGCAGCCCACAAGGTTGCCGTTAAAAGAGCGATAAAATAAGCCTGTTGGCGATATTTGTTTTGAAATCGCGAGGAGGTCAAAAGGGTTTTGATGGTCAAAAAAACGAACCATGTGATGACCAGATGAACAAGCAAGTTCACCACGTGGTAACCAACGGTGTTATCGCGCCCCATATACCAGTTCAAAGCCAAGGTTAAGTTAGCGACCGGACGATAGAGTCTTCCGACGGTCTTGGGGTCAATGGGCCGTTTGTCAAAGAAGGTCTTGGAGAGGGTCGACTGGTGCCAGGTTGTCGATATGGACGGTCGGGTTCTGGATAATATTCGGGTAATCATCAAATTGCCAGGCCGCTTTGAATGTATTGCTGTAAATGAGCGTTATAAAGACGCTCAGGAGGACTAAGCCGATCCAGCTGGTACTGCGCGTAATTGTTTTACTCACTTTCATTCTTCTTTTTTACCTGAATAGGAATTGAGCCCACTTTCAGTCACACCCCGATGCAACTGGTAGAGTTCATAGCCCCCTTGACGGTAGATTAGATCGGTGTACTGCCGCCAGAAATCGTTGAGTCGCACGCGTTCTTGGGGATTAAACGTCTCTAAGTTCCATTTTTCGTAAAGCCGTCGTCCAACGATCAGATGCGTAAAGCCCGCTGTGCCATGGCGTGCCGAATCTCCTCGGGCGACTGTGCCGCCTGGGTTATGTCTTTAAGCTGTTCGATCCCGAAAACCATGTCCCGGTCGCAGTAATAGCTCCGCCGTCCCAGAAATATGGCCAGCAAGCGCGCATCCTGCGGCAAATGGCGGTTCACATATTGCAAGGCCGCATATTCAGGTCGATATTTCTGGATGTAGGTCCCCCGGTCGACTTGCCCGGTGATGTAATTTAAAGGGGCCACCGACTGAAATTGTTCAATCATGTAATGACCGTTCAAGACAATCATCAGGACCATGGCGCCGTGGATCAGCGTTGTCACCCCCAGCCTCGCCTTGCGCGAGGCACACGCATGTGCCAGGTCGTATAAATTACGCAACCCGAACATCGCCAGAACAACCAGGGCCGGCAGGGCCGGAGCGATGTAGCGGACGCGCATGTCCTTGGTAAAAAAGGCATACAGGATATAACCAACCGCGAAAGCGGCTAAAAGCTTCCGTTCCAACACCTGTACCGGCGGATGAGACGCAAGACGCCGGAAAGCCAGTAAGGGCAACAACAGTAAAAAAGGGTTTAGGCGACCGTCGAAATATTGCGGGCTGTTGTCCTGTCCTTGGAAAAAAATCCGGATAGGGATCAAGGCGATCTGCGGCCAGGCTTCATCATAGACCAGGCGGCGTTCGACAAATGGTTTTAGCGGGATGGCCGGGTACGGCGATTCGGGGTTGAACACCGTATCGTACAGCGGAAAAAGCGGGTTGTGGGTCCATAGATAATTTCTGATCATCCAGGGTGAAAAAACGATCAAGGCCGTTAAAACGAACACCGCCCCGTAGCCAACCGCTTTGGCACCCGCACCGCTGGTCCCACGATTCAGGCGTACATAGGCGTAGGGAACGAAAAGCGCCAACAACAACAAAACCAATAGCCCATTGTACTTGGTGCCCAACGCCAATCCGCAGAAAACCGCGGCAATCAGCAATTGCCGGAGATCATATTCAGAATCGAGCCACTTGAAGAAAAACAACCAAGCAGCGGTGCTGAAAAATACGAGGCCCAGATCAACATAAACGGTTATGGAAAGTTTGACGATAACCGGTATAGACAAAAAAGCGATGACACCCAACAGGGCATAACGCCGATTGAGACGCTGGCTCAGGTATCTGAAGATGAGCCAGCCCGTAAGCAGTGCGAAAGCAAAATGGATATACTTGGGAAGGATGTCGTTTTTAAAATGAAGGGCGATCAGATACAGCAGGTCCAGGTTCATGGGGTAGTAGGAATATTTGAAAGCCGGCATTTCGTGGATTCCGCCGTGCTCCAGGTACAGCTTGGGAATGGCCAGGTGATGGGTAAGGGCATCACGGCTGACCGGCGGCACCGCCGCCATCAAAGCGACAGCGAGAATCAGGGCGACCAACAAACTCAGGAGCAGACCCGTCAGGCCGCGTTGCATCCCCGTAGCATTTGAAATTTTGGACATTACTCAACCAATTTCTTTATGATTTCGGGTGGCAGTGTGGCTTGATAAACCTGCCCGTCGATGATGAATCCGGGGGTGCCTTCGATCCCCATCTGGATGCCCTCGGTAATGTCTTTGCTGAGTTTTTTACGAATTTGCGGGTCGACCAGCGCCTGTTTGAGCGCTTCGGCCTCGAGCCCAACGGTTCGCGCAACATCTTCCATATGAATGGCTGCTGCACCCCGCGCAACGACGAACAAATAATCGTTCATCTGCCAAAAGCGATCCTTTTCAGCTGCAAAAATCGCCAACAGCGCCAAGGGCCCGGCGCGCATGTGGTACGGCTTTTTTACAAGCGGGTTCATGCGGTGGTCCATGGGAAAATGGCGATGTACGAGCCTGAGTTTGTCGGGCTTTTGGGCAATGATCCGGCGTAGGTAATAATGGACCTTATTGCACTGAAAACACTGGTAATCCGTAAATTCGGTAATGACGATTTCCGGGTTTATGGCGCCGATCCAGGGGTGGCCTTCCGCTGTCACGCCGGTCGGAATATGGGATGACACCAGGGGCGGTGGGGCCTTCCAATAGCGCGGGTAAAATACGATCACCACTGCCAAAAAAACCGCCAGGCCGCTCGCCAAGGGTATGCTGCGTTTTTTTTCTGTCCAAAAAAAGCGAACATCCTGTTTGATGCCATCGATCAGTCCCGGCCCTTGAAACCGCTTGCGGATCAGCCAGGCAAAATAGAGCAGCATGAAATTGATGCCGTAATTGACAACACACATGATGCAATAACTGTGTATATAGAAGGTGGATATCAGGGCCAGATATACACTGTACAAGCTGAAGGCCAGGGCGACAAGAAACAGCAGCGGCCAAACCCTGATGCGTTGGGCGGCTTTGCCCCAAGCCAATGACAACAACAGCAAAAAGAACAGATACCCCACAACCCCCCAGACAGGCACCGGCAGCCACCATAAAATGGCATAAAGGCTCTGCGAAACCGTGTCACAATTCAAAGACCGGGAAATGGCGCAAAAACTGCTGTAACCGATATCCATATAAACACGGTAATGGGATATCGCCAGATAGAGGGAATCGGCCACCCCCCCCAAAGCGATCACGGCAATGGTCCAGAAATACACGGGAAACGGCAATGGGGTAACGGGTTGCCCGGCGTTCGCTTTACCGAACATGACCTCTCCTTGATGCTATAATGATATGCCTTTTAAAAAAATAGGGTGCCCCTCATGCCAAGGCTCATCCGAAACATATTATTGACAACAGCGATAACCAAATTTGAGCGTTTTTAATTATAGAGCGACACCGTCGCGTTTTATAAAATCGTGATACGATTTTATGGTTCCGCAGTTTTATCGAATTCTTTTATTTTAAGCAATGCTTGCGACAATCCGTGTCGCGCCTTTTGGTGATTGGGCTTGAGTTCGAGCGTTTTTTTAAAAAACAGGGCTGCCCGCTGATAATCCTCAACAGCGAGATAGATGGCAGCCACATTGAGATAGGTTGCATAATTGCTGGGGTTCGCCGGGCCTTGCAATTGCAGCGCCTTTTTATAATACCGCAGAGCGTCTGTATACAGGCCGGCCCGCTGATAGTGCCCCCACGCCAGATTGTGGTATACGCGGCTCGACCCGGGTGCCTTGTGCAGGGCATCTTCCCACAGGGTTTTTTCCGTGGCCCACGCCTGGTTGCGGACATAGGTCCCGGTCCCCCAACCGATCAGCAGCAAGGCGGTAAAGCTGACCAAAACCACATGCATCAACCGCTTGCGGCCGCGGTAATGGTTTACCGCCTTTATTAGCCCGACCGCCAGCGGGACAAATAGAAATAACGACGGCAGGTAGTTACGATGCTCGAAAACCAACTCAAGCGGTAGGACACTCGACTCGATCAGATGGTTTAAAAAAAAGAAAAGCAGACCAAAAGCGATCAAAGGTCGTTTTCTGATCAAAACGAGGCCCACACCAACAAGCGCCAGAACGCCGAGCAAGGCCGGCAGGGTCGTCCAGGGTGATAGCAAACCACTCGAAACCGTAATATCGTGGGCGATCGACAGACGGGATGGCGCCGGATAAAAAAGCTGGCTAAGGTAGAACAAAAGAACCCGGGGTTGGGTCAAAAGGCGCTCGCCAGGTGAAAACGGTCGCTGGGCATACAGGTCCACCACATAGGCCAGCGGATCCCCCTTCCACACGTACATAAGTACGATTCCCACCCCGGCGACAAGCAGCCCGACGCCCACTGCGATGGCAATTGAAGCTTTAACTTTGGCGGTTCTAACATCCTGAAAAAAAACAATTTCAACGAGGAAAAGGGCCAGGGGCAGTGTCAGGGCATTTTCTTTGGTCCCCAATGCGAGCATAAAGCCGGCAACGACCGCCAAAAACCAAAGGGTCCGTTGCCGGGGATGCGGGCTGGTACGTGCTTTTAGATAAGCATACATCGCCCAAAGGTAAAACAGCGTTGCCATCGATGCCATGCGTTGCACGATATAGGTCACAGCCTGTGTCTGAACCGGATTGACGGCCCACAGTGCGCTTGCCAGAAAGGCAATCCAAACAATTTCAGACGTTCGATGCGGTTTGATATTGGGGGCTTGCAACAGATGGGTCAACGTTAAAAACAATACCCAGGCCGACAAAAAATGGATCCCAATGTTGACGATGTGATACCCTTTGACCTCGTCTTGCCCGAAATACCAGTTTAAAGCCAAGGTCAAGCGCGATAGGGGCCGGTATAAACGCTCGCCCGCCTCAAGGAAAAATGTCTGGTACAGGCTATCCCAGGTAAGATCGTCGATCTGCACCCGTTCGGCTGTGACGATTTTGTCATAATCATCGAGATGCCAAGCAGCGTGAAACGTATTGCTGTAGCAAGCAAAAACAAGGATAAAAAGTGTCAGGAACGCAAGAAGGGCGTTTTTGAAGGCGGTCGTATGGGCCATGTTCGTATATAGCATGGCTGGGCTTATCTAGTAAACAACCACCCCCCTAACAGGTGGTTTGATTGGCCCGCCAAAACGGGAAATAAGGGGCAGGCGTTTCAATTTTGCGTTTTGTAATGCCCTAAAGAACCTGTTTATAAACAGAAAAAGGGGGAATTAACAATTCCCCCTTTGCTCACGTCAGACATTAAGCGCGATTAGGACCAACCGTCGGCCGCCGCTTCAGGTATGGTAATTGTATAAGTGTCGTCTCGCGGGCACTGCCCAGGATCCGGTACGGTGACAACGATGGCACCAACCGTGCCGCTAATATCGTATAGAATCTGGCCCAGGCCGGCAGCAACGTCAGCATTCGCTACCATGCCGGTGTGGTCCGGTTCAGAGTAATAGTCCGCAATGGCCGAGGCCACGCTCTTGGCATCCTCTTCCGCCTGGCTGCAGTAAGCTTTGTTACGGTAAGAGATAAAGTTCGGAATGGCGATGGCCGCCAGAATACCGATAATCGCGATAACGATCATCAACTCGATCAGGGTAAAACCCTTGGAATTCACTACCTCTCAGTTTTTGCAAGCATTTTTTTCCCTCCCTCATTATTATATGGTAACGTTTAGGTTATTCGTAACTGCATGAAATACCGTTTTCGCTAAAATTGTTGATCGCTGCCCTGCTCACCTCCTTTGCTGAAATTCAAATTCTGTTTGACTAAGTGAATATACAAAATGCGTGCCACAAAGCATTAATAAATCGATTTTTTCTTTAACCTATTGTTTTTATATGCGATATATTTCATGAAGGAATTTTGGCCGGCGATTTCTCTGTCTGTATTTGACAAATATTGTCAGGTTCGTGACAATATTTGTCGAGTTAACATTGATTTTTTCCGGTCCAGCGGGGAAAAGTGCTTTAGATTCCTTTAATATTATCGCCGTACCAAGCGGCCCCGCCCTGCTGCCCGGTTCAAAAAATGGCCTTATGAATATTGAAGGAATTGTTTGCTTATACTATTCAACGTCCAATTTGTCAAGACGATAGCGCATCGAACGAATTGAGATATCAAGCAATTCAGCTGCTTTTTGTTTGTTGCCTTGGGTCACTTTGAGGGCTTTTTCAAGGTAAGCGCGTTCAATTTCATTTAAGATGTTATCCAAAGCAACACCTTGCGCCACTTCATCCAGGTCAAATCGTCGGTTGGCGACCCCTTCGATCCAGCGGCGCTTTTTGTGAACCGAAATGGCCAGACTGTCGGGCAAAAGAATGTTGGTCGTCGAAAGCGCCACACTGCGCTCCATGAGATTTTCGAGTTCCCGAATGTTGCCAGGAAAATCGTATTTATTAAGCAAATCAATTGCGTAGGATGATATCTTTGTAATTTCTTTGCCCATCTCACGGGTATACTTTTCCAGAAAGTGTTGGGCCAGGGCCCGCAAGTCGCTCATCCGCTCCCGCAAAGGGGGCACTTTGATCTCGATCACATTCAATCGATAAAACAGATCTTCACGAAAATTGCCTGCAATGACTTCTTGCTCCACTTTTTTGTTGGTTGCAGAGATAATCCGGATGTCCACTGCGATATCTTTGGTGCCGCCGACCGGTTTAAACACTCTTTCCTGAACGGCCCGCAGCAGTTTTACCTGGATCGGGATGCTCAACTCTCCGACTTCGTCAAGAAAAACCGTCCCTTTGTCGCCGATTTCGAACAGCCCTTTCTTGTCCTGGGTCGCTCCTGTAAACGACCCTTTTTTATGGCCGAAAAATTCACTTTCCATCAGGGTTTCAGGGATACCGCCGCAATTGATGACCACAAACGGCTGCTCGCAGCGGTCACTCTGATCGTGAATGGCACGTGCGATCAACTCCTTGCCGGTACCGCTCTCACCGGTGATTAATATGTTGGTACGGGTGCGGGCCACTTGCTGAACCATTTTGTAGATATTCTGCATACGCGGGCTTTTACCCACGATTTTGCCGAAAAAGACCGTTTGTTGTAGCTCATCGTTTAAAAGTTCTTTTTCCTGTTCAATGGTTTTGATGTTGAGCGCCTGGGCAATGGTGTGTTTGAGTTCATCGTTATCAAATGGTTTGGGCAGGTAATCATAGGCGCCTTCATTCATGGCCTCGACGGCATTTTCGGTGGTCGCAAAGGCTGAAACCATAATGACGACCGTTGCAGAATTCTTTTTTTTGGCCGCCTTGAGGACTTCGATTCCGGAAAGGTCGCCCAGTTTGATATCACACAACAGAAGGTCGAAAGGTTCTTCTTTTAAAAGCTGGAGCGCCTCTTGTCCATTTTCAGCGCAGGACACACGATAGCCTTCCTTCAACATAATGAATTCGAGCAGTTCACGCATGCTCAGTTCATCGTCCACAACCAGAATATGGGGGGCATTGTTTGACATGGCAGTTTTGTGTTTGGTGTTTTGGGTTTCGTTGCTCGGGTTCGTTTTAGCGATGTTTCACATACATAATAAATCAGCCTAAGGACACAGAAATTAAACCCCCAATCAGGTGGTGCGCGAGGACCGATTTAGTTAAAGTTTAATATTAATTTATAATTACTATCCACTCAATTAAATAGATAAAATTCATTTTCTTAAAACCTAATACTTAAACACCTAAAACTGTTATCTGCTTTGATAAACAATCCGTCCCCCCACCATGGTCAATACCGCCTGCCCTTCCAACTGCCAATGATCAAAAGGCGTATTGCGGCTCAAGGACTTGAAATTTTCAGCTTCAATGGTCATTGGCTGATCCGGATCGATAATCGTGATGTCAGCTGTCCTCCCAACCTTGATCCCGCTTTCAAGGCCCATGATTGCTGCGGGATTGGTCGCCATTTTGCGAATCAGGTCCGTAAGCGCAAGAAAACCTTTCTTGACCAGCTGCAGGCTGACCGGAACGCGATGTTTCTAACCCGATAACCCCATTGGGCGCCTTTTCCAAACCTTGTGCCTTTTCAGCCGGGGTGTGGGGCGCATGGTCCGTGGCAATGGCGTCGATGGTCCCATCGACCAGCCCGGCGATAATCGCCTCACGGTCTTTATCGGACCGCAAAGGCGGATTCATTTTGGCATTGGCACCGTATTCGGTGACCGCTTGGTCTGTCAGGGTGAAGTAATGGGGGGCTGTTTCAGCAGTAACGGGTGCTCCTCGGCCTTTGGCCTGACGGATGGCCTCCACCGCTTCGGCCGTGCTGACATGCGCGATGTGCAGTCGCCCACCCGTCAATTCGCACAAAGCAATGTCACGCATGACCATAATACTTTCCGCTGCATTGGGAATCCCTTTGACGCCCAGTTGTACGGCAACCGCCCCCTCGTTCATAGCGCCCCCCTCTGCCAAAGGCAGATCCTCGGAATGGGAAATAACCGGTACGCCAATTTCAGCAGCCTGTTCCAAAGCGTGGCGCATCACCAGGCTGTTCATAACCGGATAGCCGTCGTCAGTCAGGGCCACGGCCCCGGCGGCTTTCAGTTCCAGATAGTCGCAGGGCTGCTGACCTTTGAGGTTTCTGCTGATAGCCGCCACCGGGAAGACACGTACCCTCCCGATATCGCTGGCTTTATTTAAGATATATTGGACAGTTCGGACATTGTCACAAACAGGTTGGGTGTTGGGCATGGGGCAAATAGCGGTAAACCCGCCGCACGCGGCCGCTTCGCAACCGGATGCGATGGTCTCTTTATGTTCAAACCCCGGTTCCCGCAAATGAACATGCATGTCGATCAAGCCGGGGGTAACAATTCTACCGTGGGCATCGATAGTTTGCACTTCGCCTTCTTGTTCAGACAACACGCCCGGCGGCTCGATTGCCGTGATCACACCATCTTCAATCAGTAAATCCAGTTTCCCGTCAAGGTTGCCTGGATCGATGACATGTCCACCTTTAATCCATATCTTCATGGCTAAGGTTCCCAAACCAGGCCTTTAAGCCTTGGATGAATGTGCCTTTTAAACCGGTTCCATTAATTAATAAGTTACAAGTGCCTAAAATGACTAAAGTTGTGGTATTCTATCTATCAGACAAATGATGGAGCGCAGCGACACCGAAACTTTAGGCACTCGAAATTTTAGCTCACTTAAAACTTACACTGATCGCATGATTTAAGTTCAAAGGCCTCTGTTCAGAACTGCTTAATCAACTCCATACATTTACTTAAGTAGATCCCCAATCCGGTTCCACCTAACATAATTGATAAAAGAGCCTGAATTACGCTTGTTCCATGACCAGTAGATCATGAACGCCTTGCCTTTGACGGCACTCAGGTCGACAAAACCCCAAAAGCGGCTGTCTTTGCTGTTGTCACGATTATCGCCCAATACAAACAACGCGTTGGCCGGAACTTTGACCGGTCCAAAGTTATCCCTGAGACTGAAGTTCGCGGGCAGGCTTCGGGGTTGGGTGTGGATGGCATACTCCGGATCCACAAGTTCACCATTGACGTACACTTTTTTATTGCGGATCTCGACCACATCTCCGGCAACACCGACCACGCGTTTGATGAAATCAAGACTGGGGTCCTCGGGATATTTGAATACCACGATGTCTTCGCGCTTGGGCTCTTTAATCGCGATAATGGTTTTGTCGACAAAGGGTACCTTGACGCCATAGATAAACTTGTTGACCAGAATGTGATCGCCGATGAGCAGGGTATCCTTCATCGAGCCGGATGGAATTTTAAAGGCTTGGACCACGAAGGTTCGAATAAAGAGCGCCAGCACGATGGCGACCACAATGGCTTCGATATTCTCGCGCAGCCTGCCCTTGCTTTTTATTTGGGTTTCCTTCTTTGATAAAGGCTTTGATTTCAAGATGATAGACACCTTTCTGTTCATAAAAGCGTTGCACGATTTTATGGCATTCAACTTCTAAAAATTAAAACGTTCAGTTTGGGTCAGAATAATTCTTAAAACAATATTACCCAGAATGCCGGCCGCCACGTCATCGATCACGATGCCGAAACCGCCTGTGAATCGGCGTTCCATCTGACGAATCGGAAAGGGTTTTAAAATATCTAAGAACCTGAAAATAATAAAACCAGCAAGGACAATCGGCAGATTCCATGCCAGCCCGGTCAATGTGACCATCAGGCCGGCCATTTCATCGATCACAATGCAGCCAGGGTCCTTTTGACCCAATTCGCGCTCAGCAGCACCGGCAATCCCGATCGCCAGCCCGATAAAAACGATGATACCCGCAACGGCCCACGGAAGGGTAAGGGATGCCAATCCATAACAAAATGGCAGGCCGACGACCGTACCCAGCGTTCCCGGAGCCCAGGGGACATACCCGGAGCCGCCGCCGGTCGCTAAAAACATGATCAGGCGTCGCCGAAAATTCATTGCCCGTGTCTCTATAACCTGGCCCTTTGATTGTCAATACAATCGTTTTAGGCCGGCTGCCAAGTGATTAGCGCGCAACCAGCTCATTTACTGTTTTTTAAAGAACCAAGGACACAAGAATGCAAGTTTAACAGGCCTTCAAGACCGTATCATAGACAACGCGGACCGGCAGCTTGTGTTCCAAAGCGATCTTGCGGCAAACCTCATACTCCGGCGCCAAGCGGGTCGACCCATCGAGGTTATAAATACGCTTGACGGTCACACGCCCATACGGTGTTTCAACTTCGGCAAATTCCCGTTTCAACACATGCCGTTGGGCCTCATAGGTACGAACACCCAGGGAGGTTGTTTCGGTCAACAGGCGCTGCACGATGGCTGCTGCAACCGCGTCCGGACACAAGACTTGGATCAGCGTCCCCGGCCGGTTCTTTTTCATGTACACCGGTATCCAAAGGACATCCAGGGCACCATCATCGAACAGGCGTTCCATGATGTAACCGAACAGTTCCGGATTCATGTCGTCAACGTTCGTCTCGATGACCTGGATCCGTTCCATGGACAGCGAATCCGTGGCCGGTAAAGCGGCCCCGAGCACGACGCGTAACAAATTGGGGCGGTTGGCGATTTCGGTTTGACCGGCGCCGTACCCAATCTTTTTGATCCGCATGGCCGGCATAGCCTCAAAACTCTCTGAAATTGTTGAGATTATGGCTGCTCCGGTTGGTGTGACCAGTTCATGTTCAAGTCCGCTACCGTAAACCGGGATGTCTTTTAGAATCGCAAGGGTCGCAGGCGCCGGTACCGGCAAGGTGCCATGCTGACACGCAACGAATCCGATACCCAGCGGAAGCTTCGATGCCACGATCCGTTCAATTTCCAGGTATTCGATCCCCAATGCCGTACCGACGACATCGACCAAAGCATCGACCCCGCCGACTTCGTGAAAATGGACCTGGTCTTTCGGACACCCGTGAATTTCGGCTTCCGCCGCAGCAATTTTCTCGAAAATCGCCAGGCTGCACGCTTTGGTGGATTCCGCCAAGGGGCTTGCGCTGATCAACGTTTGGATGGCCTTATAGTTGCGTGGCGGCGGGTCTCCTTTAAGGGCCACTTGGACACTTCGGGCCTCGATTCCGCTCCGCATCACAGGGGTCACGCGCAGATTGAAACCGTCTAAAGGGAGACGTGCCAGGCTTTCTTCAAGCCACCCTGCAGGCACACCCAAATCGATCAGGGCACCCAAGGTCATATCACCGCTGATACCTGAAAAACAGTCGAAATAGGCGATCATCGAATCAACTCGTGTATAGTTTCATGAAACGTGACGTTTTCGATTAAAACGGGCCTTGGGCGTGCAGTTGAATGATCTCCAGTAACAGCTCGGTTGTTGCGATCATGTCATCGAGTTTGATCGATTCATTGACCGAATGCATATCGCGCATGCCCGTGCCTAAAACACCCGCTATGATACCGTTTTTAAAAAAGATATTGGCATCGGCCCCACCGCCGGTCGTTTTGGTTTGCATGGTCGGCCGACCAAGATTAGCAGCCGCCTGGCGGGCCATCTTCACGACCGGGTGATCTTCGGGAATAAACGTGCGGGTAAAGTCAGATTCGACCACAATTTCAAGCCGGGGAAGATTCTCCTCGGCTGCAGGTGCTTCATACGTGTCAATTGCCTGCTGGAACGCGGAAACGATCGTGTCGGTAATTTGCGTCAGTTTGTCCTCGTCATGGCTGCGCACTTCACCCTTGACCGTTACACGCTTGGGAACGATGTTGGTGGCCAGTCCGCCTTCAATAATGCCGATGTTGGCCGTTGTCTCATGATCGATGCGGCCGAGATGAAGCCCGGCGATGGCCCGACTGGCCAGCAAGATCGCATTGATTCCATTTTCTGGTGCCGCTCCGGCATGGGCGTCTTTACCATAAATTTCAAATTCCAAATGATTGGCCGACGGGGCTTGCGTGACGATGCCTTGCGTGTCCATTGAATCCAGAACATACCCATAAGGTGCGCTGATGAGTGTGAAGTCCAGGTGCTTGGCGCCCACCAGGCCGATCTCTTCGCACACGGAAAAAACCAACTCCAAAGGCCCGTGAGGCAAATCGTTTTCATGCAGTATTTGTATGGTCTCGAGCAAAATAGCGATGGCACTTTTATCGTCAGCCCCCAGGATTGTCGTGCCGTCACTGGTAAAGAGGCCCTCTTTTAGCTCAGGTTTGATTCCGCGCCCTGGTTCGACGGTGTCCATGTGGGCGCTAAGCAGCAGAGGCGCAACCGCTGCCGAGCCCTTGAACTTCGCTACTAAATTTCCGGTTTGACTGCCAATCTTCTGAGAAGCCTGGTCGAAAATGGTCTCCGCGCCCATTGCTTGCAGGCGTTTTACCATTTCATCGGCCATGGCCCCCTCTTCTTTGGAAACGCTGTCGATCGTAACCAGCGACATAAACGTTTCTGCCAGGCGCGTTTTATTGATCATCTCACACTCCACTTGTCTTCCGGTGTTGTTGACAGCCAGTTAGCTAAAATTTATTGACAAAAATACAATTGGTTATATGATTAATGGGTAGCTTTCTCAATATCGAGAAGGCTTCTATCATTTGATTTGCGGAAGTGGACAGCTCACTGGTGGGGCTCCCGGACTTCAAATCCGGTGTGAGGCGCTAGACCCGTCTCGGGTGGGTTCGATTCCCATGCACTTCCGCCAACTCTTTACAGAGCCTATCCTAATTAAATCCCTATTTTTAAAGCGTTCAAAGCCTGCTTGATTTGTAAAGCGCTTATTGATAGGCATTTAAGCCATGTTTTTTAAAATCCAATGAAATTCAGGTGGCCCTCTGGTAAACACTTTGGTCAACATATCGTAATTTAAGTTGATCCTGAGCCATTTTGTATACTTATTCGCTGCCCTTGTCAAAGCATCATCAAAGGGTAACCGATTCGGTATTGACGGACGGGCTTTGGCCTTGAAAGTTTCATTGCACGTTTCCAGGTACGATCCCGGACGGCGTTCTTGAATTGATTTGATCCTATTTAAAAAATCAATTATACATCAGGCTGAAAACGAAACCGTTATTGCCCTCGCTAATAATTGGAAGACATCATGCCCATTAGAATTTCGCACCACTCGTTCCTGGCAATCATCGCAGCTATAGCCGCGTTAACAGTATTCGCGCTGCATCAATATCCGCTTTTTGCCAAGGAACCAGCAAAACCGGACATCCTCCTGATTATAACCGATCAGATGCGCGGAGATTGCCTGTCCATCCTAAACCATGCAGCCGTAGAAACCCCTCAACTCGATAAGCTTGCCCAGCAAGGTGTTTTGTTTCGACGCGCTTATGCCACCGTCCCCTCATGCATCGCTGCACGCTACGCATTGCTGACGGGCCTGTATCCTCAAACCAGCGGTGTTGTCGGATTCGAAGCCAAACCGATCACCACACGACCCTTACCAGAATTGCTGGCAAAAGCCGGTTACGCCACGGTGCTGGTGGGAAGGCATATGCACCAGGCGCCTGAAAGCGGCGCCTGTGGCTATCAGCAAAGCATTTACGGATCCACCTACGTCTCGAATGATGACTATGACACGTTCCTTAAACGGGCAGCGCCCCAAGCCGTCGATATCAGAACGCTCGTTGAGAAACTTGGCCTCACATACAATTATTGGCAAGCAAAACCTTGGCCGCTCGCAGATGAACTGCATCCCACCGAATGGACCGTCGCCCAATCGCGCAAAATGATCCAGGCGTTCGACGCAAAGCAACCCCTTTTTCTGACAACCTCGTTCTTCGCTCCACATCCACCGCTCTTTCCTCCTAAAAAGTACTTTGATGCCAATGCAAAGCAGAAACTGCCGTCAATCGCAAAGGGCGACTGGGTCGATTGGACAGCACTTTCGGAAAAAGGCGACCTGAGAAAACACCGCGTTCTGTTGAAAGGTGAAGCGCTTCACACTGCACAGATCGGTTATTATGGCCTCATCGAACATGTGGACAATCAAATATCTCAACTGATGCGAGACTTCAAGAATCGCAGTGAGAAGGCCGGCAGATCGTGGGTTATCGTATTTACAAGCGATCACGGCGAAATGTTAGGCGACCATGGCTATTTTCGTAAGGGCGAGCCCTATGAAGGATCGGCCAACATCCCGCTCATTATCAGCGGTTCTTCCGAACTTGGATTAAAGTCTGGTTTACAGGTCATGCAACCGGTCTGTTTGGAAGATATAATGCCTACGTTGCTCGCGTTTGCGGAAGCGCAATGCCCCGCGTACGTCAACGGCGTCAACCTTCTGCCTTCATTGCTTGGGCAAAAGCAGTTGATTCGCGATTGGTTGCATATCGAGCATGCACCCGCCTATAGCCGGGATCAAGGGTCCCATGCCCTCACCGATGGTCGGTTCAAGTACATCTGGCGACCGATAGACGGCCGGGAGCAGTTGTTTGATCTGGAGACCGATCCACTAGAAGAACGAGATTTGTCTAAAAACAAAACATATCAGGCCAAAATGGACCTATGGCGCACGCGCCTTGCCAAACGCCTTGCCAACCGGCCGGAAGGTTTTTCAAAAAATGCCAAGCTTATTCCGGGCCGCCGGTATCGCCACCTTAACTCGGGTACTTTATAGCGGTTGACAAAAGAATGTTCCGATTGGGAAGCGAGGCACCCTATTTTTTTTAAAGGCCCATCATGATGAATCGGCTCCGCTAGCGCAGTGCCCGACCGGATTGATGATGATTCCCCGGCCGCATGTTACGACCAACCGGCCTTGGGTCATCATCAATCCGGTGGGCACAAGTTCAGGCTTGTTTTGATAGGCCTTTTAAAAAAATAGGGTGCCTCGCTTGGTTCAATGTAAACGGAACATATTTCTGACAATGGCTATAGAAACAGATAAAAATGAATGATGAAATAATTTAGGAAAAGATTTTTTGATAGAGGCAAAATACCTTCTCTGGTCTAAGGGGGAAACAACATAATTATATGGGTTCTTAATTTTCGTATTGGAGAGATTTATGAGCGTTAAAATTTCGCGACCTACATTCATTTTAATAGCAGTGCTTTTTGTTGGTGTAGGCATATATTTACTGCATTTTTTTCCATTTTTTTCCAAGAAACCGGATAGACCAGACATCCTTTTGATTATGACGGATCAGATGCGAGGAGATTGCCTGTCTATCTTGGGTCATTCTGCAGTAGACACGCCCCAACTTGATAAACTTGCGCAGCAAGGTATTTTGTTTCGACGAGCTTATGCAACCGCATCGTCATGCAGACCTGCACGCTACTCATTGCTAACGGGCCTCTATCCTCAAACAAGTGGCGTTTTGGGATTCAAGGTGAAGCCGATTTTTACACAACCATTTCCAGAATTACTGGCAAACGCAGGCTATTCCACAGTACTTGTTGGAAGGAATATGCACCAAGCGCCTGAAAGTGGTACATGTGGCTATCAGAAAGAGATTCTTGGATCTACCTACATTTCTGATGATGATTATGGCAAGTTCTTCAAAAAAGCAGTTCCTCAGATCGGCGATATCAGGACTTTAGTTATAAAACTTGGTCTATGTTTTAATCTCTTGAAAGCCAAACCTTGGCCCTTGCCGACCGAACTGCATCCAAACGAATGGATTGTAGCCAAGGCGCTTAAAATAATAACAGAAAATGATTCAGAGAAACCGCTTTTTTTGACAACTTCATTCTACGCTCCACACCCCCCACTTTTTCCTCCTAAACTTTTCTTTGATCAAAATGCCAAGCAGAAAATGCCGTCACCCGCACATGGCGACTGGGTAGACTTGACTGGAATAACGGAAAAAGGCGATGCGCAAGGAACTCGGGTTATATTGAAAGGCCAAGCTCTTCATGCTGCGCAGTGTGGCTATTTTGGCCTGATTGAACACGTGGATAGCTTAATACCTCTTTTGATTAGCAGTTTCAAAGCCCGAAGCAAAAAGGCTGGGAGACCATGGGTTATCTTGTTTACAAGCGATCACGGCGAAATGTTAGGTGATCATTGCTATTGCCGTAAGGCCGAGCCTTATGAAGGCTCAGCCAACATCCCGTTCATCATCAGCGGCTCTCCAGCACTTAAACTAAAGTCCGGTCTACGTGTCATGCAACCAGTTTGTTTGGAAGATATAATGCCTACGTTGTTGACGTTGGCAGGAGAAAAAAGCCCTTCATACATTGACGGAGTCAACCTCCTGCCTATAATGCGTGGACAAAAACAGGTGATTCGCGAGTGGTTGCATCTCGAGCATGCACCTGTTTACTACCAGACGCAAGCGTATCATGCATTAACTGATGGTCGGTACAAATACATCTGGCGACCTCTAAACGGCCGAGAGCATTTATTTGATCTGTACAAAGATCCAAAAGAAGAACGAGATTTATCAAATAGTTTAGCCTATAATGCAACAATGGATTTATGGCGCACACGGCTTGCCAAACGACTTGCCAACCGCCCTGAAGGCTTTTCCAAAAACGGTAAGCTTATTCCAGGTCGCACTTATCACTCCATGAATGCAGGTACTTTAGACGCAGACAAAAAATGAATGATGAAATAATTTTTGAGATGGTTTCTATTTTGTCTCATTGCGATTGATAATATTCAATTTGCGCCACTCAGATGCATTGTCGAAAGGTAACGTGCCATCATCATAATCTCTTAAAAAATAATTGCCCTGGCCATCCGTATAGGCGTTATTATACATGGGTAGGTACTTTGTCTTTTTTGTTACGGGATCGAAGGTTTCGATCTGTTCGGTGATAACTTTATAAAATTCTTCCTGCATATCACTGTTTGTTTTTGCATGATTGCTGCTAATTTCATTATCAATGCGATTCATATCCTGGATGACGCGGTGATATTGCTTGGCACGGTTATGCGAGGCGGCCGAAGCTCTTTTGACCCACTCGGGATTGAGCTTGAAAGACCGTATACAAATTTCCATGACCCGTTCATCCTGAACCCATCGTGACTGCGGTGCTAACAATCCAAACGTTCCAACCGTAGACCAAATCACACCCTGTAATTCATAATTAATACTGTACATACGCCCATACATGGAAATTCCATTGATATGGCACTTAAAGTTGACGTGCCCATAATCAGATCTCGAAGCGACCGGGGGGATGAATGCCTGCAACTCCGGAGATTTGACGAACGCACCGATAATCTGTGGATTTTGGAACTCATTTACGGCAAATTGATTGAACACGATATGTTGAACATATTGAGGAACATCTAAATAGGGGTAGATCCAACATCCGTTCATAACCTGACCTATCTGAGGCTGTAACAGACCCCCACTGGATTGCACAAAGACCTGTGGATCTTGAAAGTAAAATCGAGGATACCATCCAAAAAAAGATTGCCCATCCGGACTTGTAACACGGAAACGAATATTGTTCTCAACCAAGTCGACAACATTCCATGCAACCCCGCTTGGAATCATGCCGCCTTCGGCTTTCCAGCCTTTTGGTATAAGGAGACTGAATGCGTTTTGATATGGCTCGCGATAGGTCGTAAGCATTACACCTTGGCCTTCTTTCGCTAAAGCAAAATCGGCGACGACCATTTCAACGCAAAGCAGGAATAGAGCAAGGATCCAGACTTTGATTTTTTCTTTATAATTAAAATGCATTATCTTTCCTTTTTCAATCCCCGTAAAAGACTCGCGACGGTTTGCCCCTGGATGACCGTGTCGCCGTTCTGATTTTCAATCCAGCTTTTCATTTCGATCCGCTCCTGGTCAGGATCTATGGTTGTAATTTCAAACCAGGCGCAGAGTGTGTCGCCAATAAAAACAGGCCGTAAAAATTCCAAGGTTTGTGATTTATAAATGGCGCCGATACCCGGCAGATGCATTCCCATCAACGTTGAAAACAATGCAGCGGACAACATCCCATGGGCGATGCGTTGTCCGAAAAAAGTCTGTTCGGCAAAAAGCTTATCAACATGCAGCGGATTCAGGTCACCCGTTATCGCGATAAAGTGAGACAAATCAGCTTCGGTGATTGTTTTTTGTAAAAATGCTTTTTGGCCGACCACCAGATCATCGAAAGTCGTCAGTTGATACGTCATTTTTCGTCTCTTTTCACAAGATAATTTTGAACATCACATTAGAAGTGGTTTCAAAACCTTTGATCGAGTTCAAGGTCAAGGCGGGCGCAAGGTTCAAACCGGAGGAATACTGGCGTATTTCGAGGATTTGAACCGAGCGCCCAACGCTGAGATTGGACCCGAGGGGAGGTTTTGAAACTGCTTCTAGTCCTTGGACCTGTCAAGACTATGAATTTCCTTGATCGCCTTGATACAGGCGTCGGTGGTTTTTTTATCCCCAAAATGCTCTGCGACAAGGCCTATATTTCTAAGGTAAAATTCTTTGGCCATTATTGCAAGTGGCGTTCCATAGGCCATCCCAGCAGCCGATCCGGTCAGGGCGACGACCACGTCTCCACTGAACCCAACCAATTGCTCGGAAAGGTCCAATTCCTTGCTGTTTTCATATTTTTGTAAAAACCCCACCAATTTCTCATTGGGGCTGCCATAAAGGGTCTTGGCCAACACGCCGCTGAATTCATTGATCTGTGATTCGTCCAGATATTTTTTCCCACCCATGAGGGCTGACACATGAACCATTTGAAAGGCCGTGACCGCTGGAACGGCGTCTTTTGCACGTATCGTACACGCCTCGCTTATCTCCTTTTGGCTGCATAAAATATTTTTTAGGGCTGCCAGCCATTTATCCGTCTGTTCTTTTTAGGCGGTCTGCCAAGGGCTGCGCTGTTTCGCTAAACTTCGTTTGATCCGTCATTACCGCTATCTCCCTGTTTATCGTTGTTTGAAACGTTTTTATCTATTTTTTTTAGGAACCACTCGCACGGACCGGACAGATCGAAAGCCAATGCCTGTTCGAGCAAAACGAAACGTGCCCATATAACTTCGCGGTTGTCGACCGTAATCAAAGGACGCCTTGCCAGCTTTAACTCAAAAAATGTCATCATCTCCCGCTTGAACTCGATCTGTAGCGGAACCGTTAATCCCCGGCTCAATTGCTCGGGGCGAATTTCAAGACCGACCTCTTCTTTTAATTCACGTACCGCGGCCGCCCTAAAGCTCTCCCCTCTTTTGACGTAACCGCCCGGCAGGGTGTGCTTATGATGATACGAGTTTTTGATGATCAGAACCTGGTCCTCAAAACGAACCGCGACACAGACACCCCGGGTGCGCGGCCGAAAGATAAAACAGAACACGCGCACCATGACATACGCAACTTTGAAAAATATACGGAATAGCGTGTCGGGTAATCGGGTCAAAGTTAGCAACCGGTATTATTGTTAAAAGCCTGCATGCTTGGCACCTTACGCCTGTCTTCGACTTCCATGCGGCGCGTGCAAAGATCACCCAGGTGTCGCAGCGCGCGGTGCCATCCATGCCCGACCGGATGGTCGCACCCCTTAAGGTGTAAAATCGATGACCGGCCACAAACTGGAAAAATCATCCTGCCAGCAGATTGTTTCCTGCCCGGGTGCTTTCCAGTTCGGGTCACCATGGGTCAACTGCGCCAAGGCTGACTGATTGCTAGGTCAGAGCAACCCAATGCGCCGTCAACTTGTGAAGGGTCTTGTCGCCGTGGGCCGTGTGGTGCTTGATCTGCAAGCCCAATTTCTCGGCCGTACAATTCAAAACCGGCAGCAGGTCAACGTAGCTGTTGGAGATGTGGTACAAAATCACACCGTCCGGTTTTAAGACACGCAAAAACTCCGTCATGGCGTCCAGGGTGATCAGATGGGTTGGAATCGATCCACTGGTAAAGGCGTCCAAAATCAGCATATCATAATAGCTGTCCGGCTGTTTGCGTAGTTCCAGTCGCGCATCGCCCACAAAATTGCGGATGCTCGCGCGACTGGCCTTCAGGTTTTCAAATCGACTCCTGCGCAATATCGACAACCCGTTGATCGATCTCAAAGAAATCAAATTGCTGGTCGGCCCTGCCGTAAAGCGCCACAACGCCCGTCCCCAAACCGACGGCACCGATCCGTTTTAAACCGCGCATGCGTCTTAACGCCAGCCCGATACCGGCGTTGGAATGATAATAGGATATGGGATAGAGTCGCTGATGGGTATCGCGGGCTTGCCCACCATGGGTCGTGGTGCCGTGGCTGAGAATCCGGCCGGCCACGTGTTTGCCGGGAATTGCCGGAAAATCACGAATCACGTAGGTACCGTAAAAACTGCGTGTCTTGTAGGTAATATAGGAATGTCGGGCAATCTCCTCATTAAAATAGGTCAGGCCGATCAACCCAATCACGATGATACGCACGCCCTGCATTAAAACCCGATTGCGCCCTTTTAGATGAGGCATCAGAACCGCATACACTGAAGCGATCAAGACAAGATACATTTCAAAGTTCGACTTTAAAACGAGCGGAGCGATGATACCGACCAGGATGCCGCCCAAACAGCCCCCCATGGACAGATACAGGTAAAAGGTGGTCAGCTCGTTGGTGGCCGGCTTGTTCCGCTCTAAATTTCCATGAAAAAACATGCAAACACCGAAAAGGCAGGTGCAGGCAGCGACGACCTTCCACAACAGGTTAAAGTTGAATTCGCCACGCAACGCCAAAGCGAAGAACCCGATGGCCAAGATGACCACCAGGGTGCGAGCTGGTCGATCCTGAGACACCTGGGGCCAAAAAAAACAGATGACAAATGAGATGAGATACAGGCACAGCGGAATTACCCATAGCAAAGGAAAATTGACGACATCGATGGTGATGTGCTGCGTGAAAACCATCAACGCCGCCGAGGGAATCAGGGCCTGTATCAGCCAGCCGGCCCGCTCCGACCAGGGCAGCTGCTGCGTGGCCGGGCAACGGCGGGTGATTCTCCGACGCTGTCGATTTGCCTTGGTTTGACCGGCTGACTCGTAGGTAAGCCCAAAGGCATCCGAGCAGGCAAAGGGCATATATCACAAAGCCGTACGACCAAAAAATGGCCTGCTGGTCGTTCGTCAATCGGGTTTCAACCAAAAGCGGATAGGAAAGCAAACCAGCCAGCGACCCCAGGTTCGAAACACCATACAGCACATAAGGATTGCGGCTGATCGGCCGGGTGTCCGCTGCAATCCATGATTGCACCATGGGACTGGTTATCGCCAGGATAAAATACGGTAATCCCAGGGTGGCTGCCAACAACCCGAAAATCTGGACGGCCGGTGCGTCCACCAGGGGAAAATAACGGACTTTCAGCGGGATAAACACGAGCACCAGAAGCAACAGCAGAAGGTAGCCGACCGCCTGATAAACCGGCCGCCAAGTTTTAACGATCAAATGGCTGGCGCTGTAGCCAAGCAACAGCGCAAGCTGGAAAAAAACCAGGGCCGTCAGCCAGATGGAAGAGCCGCCGCCAAAAACCGGCAGTATCATTTTAGTGATCATCGGCTGCAGGAAAAACAAAAGAAACGCCCCCAGCCCGATGGTTATAATCTGTATCACGAGGCCTCGCTGCTTTGCTGGTCAACGGGTGATGACTCCGCCGCCAACCCGTAAAATCTCACGATCAGTTTCAAGTGAATATCACAATTGTCACTGTTTTAGTGTTTTGGTGCCAAATGGGCAAACCGCACTGCAGATACCGCAATTGTGGCCCTTGTTAAACTTAAAAAAATGCGTCTTTTTCCAATCATCACAGGCCCGCACATCTAGTATTTCCGCCCGCGCCAGTCCGGCTTCCCATGCCTTGCCATGCAAGGCCCCGGCCGGGCACGCGTCCACACACTGATCGCATTTACCGCAAAAACTGCGCTCGATCGCCGGGCCACAGGGCAGCGGCATGTCCGTGAAGACGGTTCCCAAGCGTACCCAGGGCCCGTAGGCCCGGGTCACCAACTGGCAATGGCGGCCGATCCACCCCAGGCCGGCCCGCGTGGCTGCTGTTTTATGAGGAAAGTCGCCCTTGATATTGTGCTTGTCCGTCCGCTTGGATGTCGCCAGGGGCAACGCGCGCCATCCGTGCTCGCGAAGCGCCCGCGACAGGTCTGCGGCCTGACGGTTGATTTGGATGTTGGCATGCGTGTAGGCCTCGGCGTAGGCCTTTGTCGGGCCCTTTTGAATCCCGGCCATAATCCGCCGGGGCATCGGGTAGGCCCACGCAATCGCCGCCGGATAGCCTTGCCCGTCTTTATCACATGGCGTCACAAATCCCGTCAGATCGGCCGCACCCCAGGGATCGATCGTTTGCGTGTGCATCCACTTGACCAGCCAATCCGGATAGGATGGTTTTTCTGTCACCATCAAAATCCTTTACAGCCTGCCCTTACAAACGCAAGGTGTAAAAGTTAAAAAGGGGGCTTCTCGTATTGTTTCAAGCCCACAGGATGGCATCCGAAACCATGTTGACCAAACCCCAGATTGCATCGGCCGCCAGGTGGCGCTCAATCGATTTGTCGAACAGGATCGAAAGTGTCGGCGCAAAATCCTCATCACCTTCCCACAGCAGATAATAAACCGGCACTTTGGGGAACGGATAAAAACAGAAGGCCGCGTCTGCCAGGTCGACCCGTTGGCCGCCCAGTTTTTCGGAAGCTTTTACGAACGCCTCGCGATCATGGCCGAAACGGTCCAAAAGCGGACGGGTTTTCAACTCGTGGGGGCCTTGAAAAAAATGGGCGTCCTTGAGGTCATTCACGCTGACCATTTGCCGGGTTAAGCGGAAAAGGGGTCACGTTGCGCAAATAAACCAATACCAGCAGTTCCAGGAAAAGATCTTCGGCCGGTTCCCACCGGCCGTGGCCGGAACGTTTCAAACACTTGTTGCCCCGGTCGACCAGGATTTCCTCGTCTAAGACTTGCAGGAGAACCCCTTCCGGCGGATGGGGCCGGCACAAAGCATCCATGCAAAGCTCGTCCACGTTGCGCTGGGCCAGATCATCCCAATATTCAGGCGGGATTTCAACCTTGTCGCCATAAGGGGCCCTGACCGGCGGTTTTTCCTTGCGGCGCCGGGCCTGCATGTCCAGGTAACCCTGGCTGAAGGGATACGGGCCGCTGTCGAAATTTTCGCATGGAAACGCCTCGCAGTCCCTGAGGCAATAGGGGTGCTTGTTCAGGATGGCGCATTCCAGGATCGGGCAGGCTTGCCCAAACAACCGGATCTGGGCATCGCGCTTTTTAATGGCCTCCGGGCTGGTACCTGACCCGCAACTCGAGCAACTCCCGATAATATTTAACCGGCACACATCACAGTTAATCCCGCAGGCCCCTGTGGGCATATATCCTCCTAAACTGAGCTTCCAAAAACATAATACGGTCTTACCAATTTAAAAACGATGACCTTTAACCTAAAAGTGGTTTCAAAGCCCTGGATCATGTTCGAGAGCAAGGCGTCTCGCTCACTTGAAAACGGAGCGTACTCATGTACGAGAGTATTTCAATTAGCGGGACAACGCTGCTATCGGACATTATGACGGGGCTTTCAGGCCACTTTTTCTTTCGAGTCGTGCCACCGCCTCAATATGATACGTATGCGGAAACATATCGATCGGCTGTACTTCTGCGACCCGATAAACCGCTTTCATCAGGCCCAGATCACGTGCCAGGGTGGCCGGGTTACAGGACACATAGACAATGCGCGCAGGCGCGATGTCCAGCACTGTCTGCACCACATCCTTGTGCATGCCGGATCGCGGCGGATCGATCATCATGACATCCGGCCGCGTGTCCGTCTGCGGTCAGGCTGGTGCGAATATCCCCCTGGACAAAGTCACAGTTAGCAATATGATTGTTGCGGGCGTTCTCCCGGGCATCGGCTACCGCACTTGCCACAAGCTCAAACCCGGTAATCCTGGCCGCTGACGCTGACAGATAAATGGCAATGGTCCCGGTTCCGCTGTAAAGATCGAAAACCTTTTCCTTACCTGCCAGCCGAGCATATTCAAGGGCCGTGCTGTACAAACGTTCCGCGCCCCGGGTGTTGGTCTGAAAAAAGGAATTCGCGGAGATCTCGAATTCATAGGTCCCGATTTTATCCTGTAAACAGGCTTCGCCTGCCAGAGGCACCTCGTATTCACCAATTGCCGCACCGGCCTTGCGCGCCGTGATATTGTTTACCACGGCCACGACCTGGGGATAGCGCTGCATCAACTGCTCGGCCAAGGGTAATGTCTCAGCTTCATCTTCGGCAGCGGTAACAAGGTTCACCATCCATTGATCGTAGGCCGCAGAGTGACGCAGCATTAAAAATCGCCAAAACCCGACATGGCTGCGCAGCCCGTAAACAGGCGCCTTGGAATCACGCATATAGTTGCGCACATCCCTTAGGATGCGGTTGCCGGTCTCCGGCTGCAACAGGCAGGCTTGCGTATCGAGCACTTTATAAAACGTCCCAGGAACATGCAAACCCAAGGCAAAGGCGTTGTCCGGCGGATCATCGCCCATCTCTTCCGGCAAAAGCCATCGGCGGTCGGCGCACGAAAATTCCATTTTGTTGCGGTATCCGAAAATTTTTTCGGAAGGAATGGTGGGATGCACGGGTACATCTTTTATCAGGCCGATGTGTTCGAGGGCTTCCTGTACGTGTTGACGCTTGTATTCGAGTTGCACGGGATATTTTAAAAATTGCCACTTACAGCCACCGCAAAAACCACTGTAGGGGCATGGCGGCGTAACCCGATCCGTTGACGGTTCCAGCAACGTGTCGACCCGTGCTTCAGCATAATTGCGTTTCTTTTTTATGATTCGAACCAATGCGCGGTCACCGGGCACCGCCTGATCGACGAACACAGCCATGCCATTGACACGCGCCAGCCCTCGTCCGCCAAAAGCGATACCCGTGATATCGAGTTCGATCAACTGACCTTTCTTGACTGCCATAAAAATAATCCACCATTTGATATCACGCGACGGCGTCGCGCTAAAATAGATTTTTGTCTAACCGTTGATCAACAGGTCAATATGGGTTGATCGGTCCACGCTGCAATCGCTGAGCGCGACCCTTTTTCGCCTTGCCTCTTGGTTCACGGTTATGTATATCCAATCAATCACCGAAAGCAAGTCATGAATATTTCCGCTATCCAGGACGCGTTTCGCGTCCAAACGCTATCGTTTTTGTCAGACGGCCTGCGTTTGTCCGGCACCCTGCACCTGCCCAAAGTCGAGCCGTCCTCCCGTCGTTATCGGCTGCCACGGGCTTATGAGTGACAGCACCTCCCCCAAACAAATCGCGTTGGCCCGCCAATGTAATCGATGCGGACTTGCTTTTTTCCGGATCGATCATCGCGGATGCGGGGCCAGTGAAGGTCGCTTCAGCGAGGTGACTTCCGTTGAATCGCGCTCTCATGATTTGATCGCAGCAGTCAATTTGATGCAAAAGCACGTTGACATCGGAGAACCGATCGGCTTTTTCGGCAGCAGCTTGGGCGGAACCGTCTGCCTGGCCGTTGCCGCCCAATACCCGGTGGCCTCCCTCGTCACCTTTGCCGCACCCATTTGCAGTGACTTCATCCGGCCCGTCCCCGACCGCGATCCGGAAGATCGTGCGCCCTCCCGGCAATCGACCCGCATCGGCTGCATTTCGACCTGAGGCCGCTTTGAAACACATCAAGTCAATTCATGTGTTTCACGGTCAAGCCGACGAAGTGGTGCCCGTGGCACATGCGCATGAGATCTTCGCTGCTGCGGGCGAACCCAAAAAACTGACGCTGCAACCGGGCGGAGATCATCGCATGAGTGACCCCGCCTTTCAAAAGGCGTTTATTCAACAAGCCGCAGACTGGCTAAAATCAGGGCTGCAAGGAAAGGCAAAGAATACGGAGTGTTAGGAACGACATCGTCGTTTTATAAATTCGCAGAACGATTTTATGGTCGGTTGACGAAGGATCCCAACTCTTGGGTGAGACGCGTGGTTATTCCAATTCGCGGCATAACTTGCTGACCATCGGCCCGCGCCACTTGCCCCGTCCAGAAGCAGTGGGCATGTTTTGGGCATTCAGGTCTTCGGCAATCTTGGAATAGCTCAGACCCCGGGCGCGCATGGCCTGAATGAGATCGATTATCGTGTCATCGGAAGGACGATCGCTGCCTCATTCGCATCGTCGTCAGGCATCGTTTCGATCAGCGACAGCGGTGGTTGGGTTGCGGTTTTTTCCTGAGGGGCCTCCGGCAATGGAATTCCTCTCCGGAGTGGCTAAAAGCGTCTGCAATTTGCTCCATGGCCGAGGCTTTGCGTTCTTCAGCGATCAGCGCGACGCTCCCCGGCAATCGCCTGACGTTTTTGCTGTTCGACCAGTTCAACCAGCTTGGTTTTCAACTCAGGCAGGTTTTCGTTGAGCAGGTTCGTAACTTGCTCCACGCCTGGCGTTTTGCGGTAATTGCCTTTGCGATTGTCAGACGAACGGCCTTTCTTGTAACTGTGACTGTCATAGGGTTTGCGGCCCCGATCAAAGCGCCGATCTTTCTGCATACGCAAATTGTGTAAAAAATCATCCATCTAGAAAATCCTCCCAATTATATCACCGCCCGTAATACGGGTGGCTTAATTAACCCCGCCCAGCGGGGCCGAAGCCAAGGACACCCACGTGACCTTGAGCTTCGTTGTACGAAAGTGCAACCCATTGAATGTATGAAAAACCAAATCGTGTTGAGCCTATGATGCCATGCGAGCGTTGCGCGGTTGCCAGGTGATTGGCAAGTCATTCGGATTGATCATCAGTTAAAGCACGCATCAGCGGGATGTGACGGTGAAGTTTGAGAAAGGGGGTAACGCATGGCTACCCCTTGAATTCTCTGGTGCGCCCGGCAGGATTCGAACCTGCGGCCTACGGATTCGTAGTCCGGCGCTCTATCCGGACTGAGCTACGGGCGCATCTGATGGTAAAAATCCTAATGCTAATCGTGTCTTTCCACAGATGACCTATTATTGCTTGAGTTCAAGGCGGAGGTCATGATTTGAACCGCAGGTATAGGCAGTGCTATTTTGAGGATTTGAACATCACGACGTCCAACGCTGGCGGACGAAGATTAAACCTTGTTCGCGCCGAAACAAGCAAAAGGGTTATTTGTGGTTGGGCACTACTTAAGCCATCACTTGATTCATGTCAATGATAACTTGCAATATTTCGGCATAAGGATATAAAAAGATCCGAGCCTGATATGCCGCTTTGTGAACACCGAAATTCATGGCGCGATAAACGGATGTATAGCTAATTGCGCTAATAATTTGAAACGCCAACCTAGGATCTAAATATGGATCACGACCACATCCATTTCATGCACATGGCCTTGGAGCAAGCCGCCGAAGCAGGCCGACGGCAGGAGGTTCCCGTGGGTGCCGTGCTGGTCAGCGATACCGGAAGCATTTTGGCCCGGCGCATAATCAGGTGGAAACCCTTGGGGATCCGACAGCCCACGCCGAAATTCTGGCCTTGCGTGAGGGCGCCCGTAAGGTCATGAATTACCGGTTGTTAAGAACGAGCCTCTATGTTACGGTCGAACCCTGTGTCATGTGCATGGGGGCCATCATTCACGCCCGTGTTGCCCAGGTCGTTTTTGGCACCCTGATCCCAAATGGGGCGCCGCCGGATCTTTGTATCATTTTGCCGAAAATGCCCGCTTGAACCATCACCCGGAAATCATTCGCGGGCATTTGTGCGGATGAATTGCCGTGCACTGCTGCAGGCTTTTTTCCGCGAACAGTCCGCTAAACGTCCTTTATAAATTTATTTTGTACTTAAAGTTTAACTTTATATTAGAGGAGCTTAACGTGTCGAATATTGTCATTATCGGAACTCAATGGGGAGATGAGGGCAAAGGCAAAGCCGTTGATTTGCTGGCCGAGCATGCGGATATCGTGGTCCGCTTTCAAGGCGGCAACAATGCCGGCCACACCATGGTTGTCAAAGGCGAGCAGTTTATCAGCCACCTGGTGCCGTCAGGCATCCTGCAGCAAAAAACCTGCATGATCGGCAACGGGCTGGTGGTCGATCCGGAAGTATTGATCGAAGAGACTCGACTATTTGTCTCAGCAGGGTATCGATGCGGGACCGGACAAATTGCGCATCAGCGAAAAGGCGCATCTCATCATGCCCTACCACAAACAAATCGACCATGCCCGCGAAAAGATGAAAGGCGACAAAAAAATCGGCACCACCGGTCGTGGCATTGGCCCCTGTTATGAAGACAAGGCCACACGGCGGGGCGTCCGGTTCGTGGAACTGCTCGACCCCGATGTTTTTGCCGAACGGGTCAAAACCATCCTGGATGAAAAAAACTTTTATCTGGCCAACTACCTCAAGGCGGAAACGCTTGACCCGGATCCGATCATCGACCAATACCGAGCCTATGCCGAGCGGTTGGCACCTTACGTGACCAATGTCTCGGTTGAACTGGACGACGCCATAAGAGCCGGCCGTCAAATTCTTTTCGAAGGGGCGCAGGGCACGCACCTGGACATCGATCACGGCACCTACCCTTTTGTGACCTCTTCCAACACCGTTTCCGGCAATGCCTGTTGCGGCGCTGGCGTCGGTCCCAAAATGATCAATGGGGTTGTCGGCATTGTCAAAGCGTACACCACCCGGGTCGGCCGCGGCCCCTTTCCCACCGAACTTTTCGATGACATCGGCGACGCCATTCAGTCCAAAGGCGCTGAATTCGGCGCAACGACCGGTCGCCGAAGCGCGCTGCGGTTGGCTCGATACCGTCATTGTAAACAATGCCGTTCGGCTGAACGGACTCACCGGCCTGGCAATTACCAAATTGGATATCTTGGGCGGCCTGGAAACGCTGAATATTTGCACCGGCTATGAATATAATGGCAAAAAAATCGAACACTTCCCAACCGATCTTAAAGTTTTGGGTGAATGTAAGCCGGTCTATGAAACCCTACCTGGATGGCAGGAAGACATCTCATCTGTCCGCAATCCCCAGGATTTACCCCAGGCCACCCGGGACTATCTCAAACGGGTGGAGGCGTTGACCGAAACCCCGATTTGCATCATCTCGGTCGGGCCGGGACGGGATGAAACCATGGTCCTCGACAACCCGCTGGCGCGATGATGGGAAAGCTATTGACATTTAAAAGCATGTGACATACAAACGACAACCTAATCTGGACAGGATTCAGTCAGTTCCAAGTCGGGCATTGGCGCAGCCTGGTAGCGCGTTGCGTTCGGGACGCAAAGGTCGCAAGTTCAAATCTTGCATGCCCGACCAATTATATCGATAGCTTACAAATATCATCTTCGAACGAAACACTGCTGTTTCGTTCACTTCCTGATACCCTTTTACATTGTGTACAAATCCGTGTACAATGCCTTTCACTCGCTCAATCGATCATCGTAAATCGACAAACGTGTCGTTCTGACATGATATATTCGCGGTTAACACCCTTAATTGACCGATGCAAACCTGTCAAAAAGGGTTTCGCCAGTTCTAATAAATTGTAATCTCAACAGATACAATAAACCTTCCCCACGACCGAATTCGTACATTTTGTGTTTTATCGTTTAATGAGGCCTGAGGTTCTCTAATCAGCCAGATTGTTGAAACGGTATTGAATAATAAAACCCTTGGGCCTGATTGAGCACGGAGGTGCTATGCGCGATGAGTGACACAGCCGAGAACATCAAATACCGCATCCTAATCCCGATCATCCTGGCTATTTCCTTTTTGCTTTCCATTTCCATGGCCGGCGGCTTCTGGTATCAAAAGCGTGCTATCGAACACTCCGTAGGTCAGCGTATCCTCGGGGTTGATCGTCTTTTTCAGGGGCTGCTCCGCGAAAAAGTAAAAATGATGAGCGGGCAAATTGATTATTTAAAATCAGACCGGGCCCTTTTATCTTCTTTTGCGGCCGGTGACCGCCAAACGTTGATGGACAAGGCCCGGCCCCTTTTTGAACGGATGCGCTTGAAATACCACATCACCCATTTCTATTTCCACAGGCCGGACAAGGTGTGCTTCCTCAGAGTGCATTCACCCGGGCGCTATGGCGACCCTATCGGCCGGTTTACCCTGGCCGGGGCTGCCTCCAGCGGCAAGCCGTTTCGCGGCATCGAATTGGGCCCCTTGGGCACCTTCACCTTGAGAGTCGTTCACCCCTGGGTGGTGGACAGCAAATTGGAAGGCTATCTTGAACTGGGCATGGAAATCGAACAAATTACGCAATTGGTGAAACATTCCCTTAACCTCGAAATATTCGTCCTAATCGACAAGCAATTTTTGAATAGGGCCGACTGGGAAGCCGGCCTCAAGATCCTCAACCGCAAAGGCGATTGGGACCTTTTACCCGCTTTCGTCATCATTAACAGGACCATGGAGGGTTCGCCCGTCCTGCACCAAAAACTCGCTTTACATCCAATTGAAAACGGAACCATCTTCACCGTTAAAACCGGGGGCCAGGATTACAAAGGGATGTTCAATGACCTATATGACGCCAGCTACCGCCGGGTTGGCAAAATCGGCAGCCTCGTAAATATCACGGTCCCGCAGAAGAATCTGGTTAGCTTGGTGGTCTTCATCGCCGCACTTTACATCGCCATCGTCGGCGGTCTGGTCCTGACCTTCAACAGATACATCGGCAGTATCCAAACCCGCCTGACCACTTCCCGAATGAAAATTCAGTCCGAAATCGAAGCCCGTCGCCGCAGCGAGGAATCCTTGGCGGCGTCTGAAAAACGTTTTCGGTCATTATTCGAAGAATCAAAAGACGCGATTGTCAACACGGATCTACAAGGCAATTTGCTGATGGTCAATCCAGCAGGCATGGCGCTGTTCGGGCTGGCCGACCAGGAAGTTGCGTCAAAGAAATTGCAGGATTTCTATGTGGATCCGACATTGAGCCGTAAGTTCGCAGCCGCCATGCACAAACAGGGTTACGTCCGCGATTTCGGCGCTCGATTCTACGGAAAAGACGGCCAGACCATGGACTGCTTGATGACTGTCACCGCCAAATTAGCGGCCGATGGGTCCGCAAGCGCTTACGAAGGAATCATCCGGGACGTAACGCCTTACAAAAAAATGGAGGAACAACTCCGGCGCCTGGCGACCACCGATTTCCTTACGGGCATCAATAATAGACGCAACTTCGTGAACTTAACCGAAATCGAAATAGACCGATCCAGGCGGTATAAACATCCTTTCGCACTGATCATGCTGGACATCGACCATTTTAAAAAAATAAACGACACCTACGGGCATTCCTCCGGGGACCAGGTCTTGATTGAATTCTGCGACGTCTGCCTGAAGGAACTCAGGAAGAATGACTTCATGGGCCGCGTGGGGGGCGAGGAGTTCGCCATTGCACTGGTGGAATGCGATTTGCGAACCGGGGTGGTCGTGGCCGAGCGCATCCGCAACGCCGTGGCTTCCCATACAACGACCATCAACAATCAGGAAGTACGCTTTACCGTCAGCCTGGGTGTGGTTCAAATGCCCCCGAAAGGCGATCTGAATGCAATGCTCGAACGCGCGGACAACGCCCTGTACCAGGCCAAAGAAAACGGTAGGAACCAAACCAGGACCGCCGAATGAATGCCCTGCACGACATCGCGGCACGTTTGGTGCTGATGTTGAACGGGTAATCCAGCACCTCGATACGCAACCGCTTTAAGCTGTTTAGATCGGTCTCGGAATCGGCATCCGTTTGGGCCGGTTTTTCCGGGGAACATCGTCGAGGTCACACGCTGGCATATAACACCTCTAAAAGCCTGACTTCGGCCAATGTGTCCAGCCCGCAATATACAACTAGGTCTTTGTAAATCTTGGCTTTTTCATTTTCGGAAACAACATCCTTGATGCATTGCAAGTACATCAGGGAAGCCGTCTTCCCATCCCCGATGGCCAGGTCATCGTACCCGACGTCCGCTACAAAGGCCGGCAGCACACGTTTTAAGCGAGGCCGAGCCATTCATTTGGGGGTGATAGATGAAGCGCGACCGGAACGGCACCAGCAAGTCTTGCATTCGGTTCGAGATGCTGTCCAAGGCTCCTTATATTCCGGAAACGCAGCGCCGAGTTCGTTGTTGATCCGGTTTTCAAAGGCCTGGTTGTACACGATCACGGACCCGGTTTTTCCGCAGTTGTCGATCAGGTACCTGATAAAATCCGGCCGGGGATCGTCCTTGTCCGTGTGCAGAAACGACGCGTGATCCAAGGCCCCGCCGCGCGTTTTTTGAATGTGCATGGAAAACTGAAAAGGGATTTGCTGAAACGGCCTCGAGTTGTCGAACAGCGGTATCGCCGGATTGATGGTTTCATAGTCCAGAAAATACAACGGGTATTCGAGCCCCGCCAGCCAATCGTCGATCATGGCCCGGTTTGTATAAACCTGGTTGTTGCGACAGGCTTCGATGGCAATACGCTGCTTTTCAGTCGCGTCGAAACCCATGGGGATGTCTCGCACGTCGAGGATGTTGTCAGCCAGCAGGGCATCCAGGCGCCACCCGGATCCGAAGATGTTTTGAACGGGAAATTCAGGCCCTTGTGCAATGCAATGCCCGGTATAATCGCACTCGAACGGGTGGTAGCACTGGTCGCCGGGTTCGATGTCCGGTTCGTCGGCCTGGTTCAACATGTGGATCAGGTCAGCGACGTTGTCTTTTACTTCGGTCAGCCGATTTCCGACCACCGCCGTGCAGTTTTCGAGGGCAAACAATTGTTTGAGATTCAGGTCGCCCATTCGCACGTACCGCGTTGTTTAGGTGCATCAAAATCGATCGGCGTATCTGGTATCCGGCCCCTCTAAAGGCATAGCGCTGTAAGGCCATGTCGTCGATGTGGTAATCTTTGACCTGGGTCGCCATTTTAACCTCGACCAGATCCCACGTGTCAAAAGGCCCCACCCTTTGGAGGATATCGATGCGGGAATAGGCACCATCATCAGAGCAGGCTGTGGCTTCGAAAACTGCCGATTGACCGCCAGCAATCGCCTTTTGGGTCGCTTTGATCGCCTGGTTGATCTCGTAATACGGTTCTGTAATTTCCACGCCCCGGTCGAAATACTGTTGGGCGAGCGCGCCGACCTCGTGGCCCGCGTCGAACAAGGCCTGCTGGACTTCGGAAATAGCCGGCCGCAAATCACGACGATGCCGATAATACCACAAAGCCAACGGGCATTGCAGGCCTTTAAGATATTGAGATTTGGATATCCTTTTGATCGGTTTTTTATTCATCGCGCCTTGTGTATCAGACAACCTGCGTTCAAAATGTCAATATTTCACGATCGTCCCCTAAATGAGATCGCTACTTGCCCAATTTTTTGGCTGTGTAGCAATACATGCCCTCCCCTGCTTGAATCGGCTTGAAACACAGATTGTCGGATAGACACGTGGACCGGCTGGTATCTCCGGATTTCCATCTTTTGATCAGGTCCGGTTCCCGGATCAACGGTCGACACAAAGAGACGTAGTCGGCCAGGCCTGTTTTTACGATTTGATCGGCTACGCTGTACGAACGGATACCGCCGACCAGAATGAGTGGCACATTGATCTTTTCCTTGTAACGTTCAGCTGCCTCGCGATAATACCCTTCCTTATCTTCCGAGCCGATTTTGCCCGGCCTGACAGGCATTAACTTACCGGAATCCGCTGTTCCACCGCTGAGTTCAATCGCATCGATACCGGCCTTTTCAAGCAGCCGGGCCACCTGGACCATTTCCTCGACACGCAAGCCATTATCAACAAAATCTTCGGAATTCATCTTGATCATTACCGGGAACCGATCGCCAACCTTGGCCCTGATTGCACCAAGCACCTCCATCACGATGCGTGCCCGATTTTCAAGGCTGCCGCCGTATGCATCCCTGCGCTTGTTATAAAAGGGGGAAAGAAACTGGCTCAAAAGATACCCATGGGCCGCATGGATTTGGACCCCATCGAAACCGCTTTGCTGGCCCCTGGCCGCCCCTTCAGCGAAACGGTTTACGGTCGTTTGGATATCTGCAGGGGTCATTGCCTGGCATGCTTTGGCATTCTGCTCGGCGTCACCAGAAGGCCCCATGGGTTTTTTACCGGTTAAATCAACGGCCGCACGACACCCGGCGTGGGCAAGTTGAAGAACGATTTTCCCTGATCGCTGGTGCACGGCTGCGGTCATTTTGCTCAGGCCAGGAATAAGCCCATCATCATAAATGCCAAGCTGCCACGGCCCCGCTTGCCCTTCCCGGCTCACATAGGCATGGCCGGAAATGATCAGCCCGATCTCGCCTGTGGCCAGTTCTTCCATTAAAGCGATCAGGCGGGAGGTACAAAAGCCATCCTTGCTCGCCAACCCTTCCCACGTGGCTGAACGTACGAACCGATTTTCGAGCTTCATGGAGTTGATGGAACTTTCTTCAAAAAGATTCGCCATGGTGCTTGTCCTCCGCATATTATTGTCAAAACATTGTCTGAATCGCAAGAATCGGGTTGCTCGGATAGCCGTTGTGACGTATTTTGATATAAACAACCCCCAACCATGAGGAAAGCGCTTATGACCGCTTTAAAACAACTGGCCCGCGACTACGCAAGGGTCGAAAAAGCCATCATGTTTCTGGAAACAAATCACCACCGCCAGCCGGCACTGAGTGAAATTGCCGCCTGCGTCGGCCTGAGCGAATATCATTTCCAGCGCCTGTTCAGCCGCTGGGTCGGCATCAGCCCCAAGCGCTTTTTGCAGTTTCTGACCAAAGAATACGCCAAGCTGCTTTTAAGTGGTCCTTCCAACGTTTTGGATACGGCCCTGGATGCGGGATTGTCAGGAACCGGACGCCTGCATGACCTGTTTTTATCCTGTGAGGCCGTCACCCCGGGCCAGTACCGTAGTCGGGGAGCCGGCCTCGAGATCGCTTACGGCATCCATGCTTCCCCTTTTGGCGACTGCCTGCTGGGAATTACCGACCGTGGCATTTGCTGGTTGACCTTTGTGCGCGAGCGCAGCGCAAAAGAGCTGCTCAACGAACTCAGCAAGCACTGGAAAAATGCCGCCCTTGTCAGCGCCCCGAAACGAACGGCAGGGCTGATAAAGCACATTTTCACGTTTGCGGCAACCGCGAAACCCGCACCGCTGCATCTCTTTGTACAGGGAACCAATTTCCAGATCAAGGTCTGGGAAGCCCTGCTGAAAATACCGCTGGGGCGGGCAGTGACCTATCAGGATATCGCCCAGCATATCGGGATGCCCCGTGCTGCCCGTGCGGTCGGCAACGCTGTGGGAAAAAACCCGATTCCCTTCCTCATCCCCTGCCATCGGGTCATCCGTAAAATGGGCGTATTCGGATACTACGGCGGTGGGCCGGCCAGGAAAAAGGCCATGCTCGGTTGGGAGGCAGCGGTCCATCAGCGGTTGACGGAGACTGTCTAATACGCCGGTCTCACGTTATCCGGAAAAACAGCCGTTCCAGGATAACCCCTTATCATCGGTGCCGTAATGTTGCCGCCTGATTTCAGGGATCGGAATATAATGCTTCGATTTTTTCACCAAAGGCCTTGTGAACTTCTCGCCGTTTGAGCTTGAGTGTGGGGGTGAGGATCCCGTTGTCCGGTGAAAACGGTTCCGGCAAAATCAGTAATTTTTTGGGAACCTCATACCCAGCGATATCCTTGCAGGCCTTGCGAACTTCATTTTCAATCTGTTCAATCACCTTGGGTTCTTTGACCAGCGCTTCCGGACTTCCGGTCAACCCCTGTTCAGTGGCCCAGGGACCGGTCACCAGCCAGTCGGGTACAATGACGGCCACGTTATAAGGCTTGTTGGCACCTTCGATCATGGCGCTATCGATAAACATGCTCAATTTGATGGTTTCCTCGATTTCCGCGGGGAAAACATACTTGCCATTTTCCAGTTTGTATTGCTCCTTGATACGGCCAGTGATGTACAAATACCCATCGTCATCCACCCAGCCCAGGTCGCCGGTATGCAGCCCACCATCGTCACGCAGCACCTCCGTCGTCACATCCGGCAGGTTGTGGTAACCGACCATGACATTGGGCCCATAGGCAATGACTTCCCCTTCGCGGTCGCTGTCAGGTGCCACGGAGCGATCGATCTTTACCGAACAGCCGGGAATGGGCCGTCCGACGCTGCCTGGCCGGTTGGTTTCCGGTATATTGACCGTGTGTGCCGGCGAGAGCTCGGTCATTCCCCAGGCTTCGCACACCGGGATACCGATGTCGTAGAAGAATTCAGCGATTTTGGGATTCAAGGCCGCGCTGGAGCTGAGCGCCATTTTCATCCGGCCGCCGAATTTTTCACGCACTTTGCTAAAAACGATCTTGTCCGCGATGCGAAATTTCAAGTTGTTCATGAACCCCGCATTACCGCCGGCCGACCGGTTTCGTTCGGCTGCATTGATACCCATGTCAAACAGAGATTTGGCCAGTCCGCCCTGCTTTTCCATCTTGTCGTTGAGGCCGGTGTAGACCTTGTTGAAGACCCGCGGCACAGCGATCAACAGGGTCGGTTTAACCAAGGCCAAATCGTCCACGATGGTTAGCGGACTCTCGGCAAAACCGGTCTGTCCGCCGAAGTTGATGAGCATATGCAGTTCGGCGGTCTGACCGAAAGAATGGGCCCAGGGTAAAAAGGAAAGCGTGCGGTCGCCCTCAGAGATCATGTTCGGCAGGGTCATGGTGGCGGCCATTGCATTGGAAGCCAAATTGTAGTGACTCAACAGCACGCCCTTGGGATTACCCGTTGTGCCTGAGGTATAGATCAGGCCGGCAATATCCTCCCGGGCCGGTTTTATAGACGGTACCGGGTTTTCTCTCCCGATTTTTTCCAGGTTGGCAAGTGAGTCCTCCCCGTCGCTCTCGATGACAAAGATTTTTTCCAGCGTTTCGATTTCATCCGGGAAATCTTTGACTTTTTCGAAGATATCGTCCCGGGAGACCAGCAGCACCTTTACCCCTGAATCCCTAATGATGTATTTCATGATCCGCTTGAGCTCAGCCTCGTACATGGGAATGTACCGGGCCCCGAGCCCATAGGTCGCGTAGGCCGCGATGGCCCATTCATTGCGGTTGTTGGCAATGATTCCCACACCGTCCCCTTTGCCCACGCCCAAAGCCGCCAGGCCGCCCCGCAAATGATCGACCCGCTCGGCAACCTCGCCGTAGGTGATCCAGTCGTAGCCGTTGCCGGCGGCGTTCTTGGTTCCGAAAAGCTTGTTGTTCTTGAATTTCACCACGGCTGTTTCGAAAAGGTCCACAAGGTTGTCCGGTCCGCCAAGTTCGAAATTATCCTGATTCATGGCATCCTCCTGTTGGTTTTGGTTTCAGCAGATGCATGAGCTCCAAATGCTCGTAAGGAATCACGTTTTTAAAAGGGAAATCGTGGCAATATATTTACCAAAGTGAATTTAATTGATTTATAGTGCCTACCGTACTTGAATTCAATCTTTTTTTATTCACCGCTGCGCATTGCGGTTCTTTTATTTGATTTGGTGGAACACGTTAAATCATTGGCCGCATTTTCATTTTGATGATTGAACATTGAACATCGTAAAATGCTTTGATATAGATACTTTTTATCTGCCGCTGCATATATTACCGTTGTTCTAAATAGGTTCCGACATTGCACTCCTTTTTGGCCAGCATGATATTAACCTCCCATGGAGGTTGATTAAAATTGTGTCCGTTGGACACCAAGGTACAACACGAATCTGCAGGGAGGATAGATGCAAAAAAACAGCCTGAGACGTCGCCCGATGAGAACGCTAATACGGTTTTTCTTTTTATTGATTTCTATCACCATAACGCCGCCGGCGATCGCAGCCGAAGCCACGGCCACAGGCGAAGCGCTGTACCGCCAGCTCTCCTCGATCACTGCCGGCCAGGGCGATACCGCATTGATCAAAAAGCTCAACGCCAGTGCGCGTCAGCTGGACTGGGATAAATCCTTCGCCGATTCGTTCGTGGGCAATCTTCGCATTTTGCGGGATACCCGTGCCACCGGCGGCATGAACGGCGATGACATCTATCTGTTACGAAAACTGTCCGGCGAGGTGTTTATCCTTGCAGTTCCTGATGATCCGGCGCTGAGAGCGGAGGCAGCAGGGACTGTCTATGCCGGTCTGGACAACATGTTTGAGAACAAACTGGCTTTCAAAGTCAAGACCATGCAATCAGTCATAGAAGGCCAGACTTACGCCTTTGCCAATCTGGTCGCAAAACCGCAGCAACTGCCGCTCGACCGGATATTTAAAGTCTGCATTATTCTGATGCTCTTTTTTGTGATGGTGGGAATGGGATTGACTTTGACCTTTAAAGATTTCGCGCTTGTCTTTACCAAACCCCGGGGGATCATTCTCGGACAGATTCTGCAATTTGGCGCGATGCCGCTGCTGGCCATGGCCTTGGGGCATTTACTGGGGTTTTACGAAGCGTACCCCTTTATTTTTGTGGGCATGATACTGATTACCGCCATTCCGGGCGGTGTTACATCGAATCTTATGACCTATTATGCCAAGGGCGACCTGGCCCTGTCTATTTCGCTGACATCCTTTTCCACGGTCCTGTCCCTTATTTTTACCCCGCTTCTGCTGGCCCTTTACTGCGCCAATCATGCCTGAAATCTCCATACCGGTAAAAATCGTGGTGCAGACCATCATGATCCTGGTCATCATCCCCCTTATTGTGGGCATGTTGGTTCGGGGAAAGTGGCCGGGCTTTGCCAAAAAAACAACGCCTTTCTTTTCCGCCCTGGGTATTATTGCCTTGTTGTTCGTGATCATCGCAGGAGTTTTGAGCAACCTGAATATGTTTGCCGATACGGCCCGCTATGGATTCAAATTCTATTCGACGGTGTTTACCATGACCATGCTGGGGATGATCTTGGGCATTGTTTTTTCAAAACTGATCGGGATCAACAACTACCAGACACGGGCGATTTCTCTGGAGACAGGGTTGCGCAACAGCGCCCTGGCAATGACCATCGCGCTGCTGATCCAGGATACCATGGGCGATTTTTACAGCTCCATGTTCGTCACCTCGGGAATTTTCGGACTGACCATGTACGTGGCAGGCATCATCGCCATTTTCATGTACAAACCGCTGTTGCCATCGAAAGCAAATTAGTGACGGCGATGCCGGCTAACCCATTTTAAAGTGTTTTTTTACCGGCACCGTGATGTCCCAGGTGCAGGACAAGCCGGCCGGGAAATGAACCAGGTCACCGGCCCCGAACTCGCGTCGTTTGACCATTGGGTGTTGTCACCGCCACCTGACCTTCCAGCAGGTAACAGGTCTCGTCGGTGTCGTAATGCCAATCGAAATTGGAGACCTCCTTTTCCCAAATCGGCCAGTCGAAGACCCCCTGCCCTTCCAGCTCATCAGCATTGGGCCGCTTCACGTCGATCTTCATCATGCCTCCTTGTTGTTATAGATCCTATTGTATCGGTATCGATATAAATACCCGTGTTCCTTTACCGGGAACACTACTGATGTCGATGCAAGCCTTGATGGGCATTGATGATGGCTTTACAAAGACTCAGGCCCAGGCCGTAGCCGCCGGTCTTGCGGGAGCGGGAGGAGTCTACCCGGAAAAATGGTTCGAAAATATGCGGCATGGCTGCTTCGGGGATGCCTTCACCGTGGTCTTGATGGTGATCTCGACGCTGTCTTTTGTTCCGGACCATCGCTATCGACACCGGGTCACCCCCCTCGGGCGTGTGTTTCAAGGCGTTGTCCATTAGATTGCGCAGCACCATGCGTATTTTTTCACGGTCGACCCGGACCGCAACCGGCACCAGCGCCTCGCAAGTAAGGCCCGGCAAGCGTTCCTTGAAATCGTCCATGACCGAACGGATCAGTTCGGACAACTCGATCTTCTCCAGATTCAAGTGCCGCAGCGGAACTCCGCAAGCGGGCCTCTTCCAGAATCGCAGTCACCATCGCCTCCATCTCCGCCACTTCAGCACGCAAGGCTCTCCCGGGCCTCTTCGTCTGACAAAAATTCGAGCTGGACTTTCATACGCGTGAGCGGAGAGCGCAGCTCGTGGCTCATGTCCAGCAACAAATGTTCTTTGCTTGCCAACAGGTCAGACAGCCGCTTGGCCATGGTGTTAAACGCCTCGGCCAGATCTCGAAATTCGTGATCACCGGTCATTTCGACCCGGTGGTCAAGTTGCCCCGCTGTCAATGCCTGCCACACCGTTCTCCAGCGCACGTAGTGGCTTGAGCACCCTTCGAATAAAAAAATAAGCGGCGGCCAGGATGCGCAAATAGCACGACTGCCATTGACACCAGGATCCGTCCAGCGTTTTCATGGTCTTTGATTACCCGCGGGGTAGATAAAGGTCAGCTCACCTCCTCCGTGATGCAGGCGGATGAAAAAATAGCCCCTGTGGTGGCCGATCCAGATATTGTTGTCGTGCCTGCGCATCCAGGCGCGATCCAGGCGCACCGATCGCGGAGACTTTACCGGTCTGCCAGGCACGCTCGGCATGGTCGAATCGAATCGTAATCCCCGTGCGGCGGGCAATCTCAGCAGCACGATCGAAATCAGGTGGGTCGCCCAGATCATTGATAATATATTCGGTATACAGTAGGAGGTTACGATCCAGGTGGGATAAACCGTGAAAGCGGATGTGGGAAAATGCCACCAGAACAGTCACGGTAATCGCGATGCCGGCCGCCAGAATGATCACCAACAGTTTGGTAAATACGGAGTGGAGCAGGCGTTTAAAGCGGCGGCGGTGAATCATCCGACTCCTCGGCAATAAATACATAACCCGTACCCCACATGGTCTTGATGTATTCCGGGTTTTTGGGGTTATCACCCAATTTCTGGCGTAACCGACTGATGGTGACATCCACTGCCCGGTTGAAAGCATCGCTGTCAATACCACGCAGGGTCTGAAGGATTTCGTCCCGGTCCATTACCTTACCCGCATGCCGGACCAACAGATCAAGGGCCGCAAATTCATTGGTCGTCAGATCGATGCGGACCTTGTCCAGCCAGGCCTTATGACGGTGGAAATCCATACGAAGACGTCCAAAGCGACGGATGCGATCCGAGCCAGTGTGTTGCGTCCGCCGCAAAACGGCCTGGATACGGGCGACCAGTTCGCGCGGCTCGAAGGGTTTGGGCAGGTAATCGTCGGCCCCTAATTCAAGCCCCACCACCTTGTCCATGAGATCACCTCGGGCGGTGAGCATGATGATGGGAACGGTACTGGTCTGGCGAATCCGCTTGCAAACATCGAAACCGGTCATCCCCGGAAGCATGACATCAAGAATGATCAGGTCCGGTCCGATCGTCCGGATTTTTTTTAGACCCTCCTGGGCGTCTGTGGCCGTGTAAACAGCGTAGTCAAAGTCACCGAGGAAGCGCTTCAGCAATTGATTTAGTTTTTCATCATCGTCGATGACCAGAATCGTCCGGGACATCCAGAGCACCTCATATTCCGTTCATTGGGTCAAAATATCAGAACTGTGTTGTGTGATTAGCAGGTTTTACCGCCAAAAGAAAGGTGTGGACCGCCGGCGAAGGGCTCACCGGCGATCCATATGCAGCGCCTGCGATCAACGACGAAAAAACCGGCACCGGCTTGAAGCGTGCTCCTCGATGTGTTCGGCAATCTTTTCCCGCTGCTCAGGGGTAAGCGTGGCGTGAAAAACGATCAAACGATCCGCCACAAAATCCGTCATTTCAAGAATTTTATCCAATTTTTCTTCGACCATTTGATCCACTGTGTCACGGCTGATGGATTCCTGGCGGACCAGATCTGCCATTTTCTGGTGGCGCGCTTCCCGATCGATATGCATCTCTTTGGCCTTGGCTGCAATTTCGGAGGCAATTGCCTCCAGATCGGCTTTTTGCAATTCGGTTAGATCCAACCGGGATGCGATGCGATTAATGGCCGCCTCCAGGTCGAATTCGTCAAAACCTCCGCGATGATAACCATGTTTGCATGCAGCAAAACCCGTTGCCAGCAACAGGGATACAAGAGTGATTAAAAGAACGTTGCGTTTTGTCATGGTTGCCTCCTTACTAAGTTAGGATTTATGATAACTGATCGTTTAACCCTAAAGTAAGGCAATCCGAGAGATAATGCCTTTCCAGAACGTATCAAATTGTAACAGATTGTAACGCGGTCATCATCATAAATAAAATCGTGGAACGATTTTATGGACGCAAGAGTTGTCCGAGCGCTGGCAAAATTAGCAGGGATTCATGTATTTTGTCTCCCTGCTGCATAATTAGTGTTCGTCGACAGCGCGCATAATCAAATTTCAAAGCGAACGTCTCGCCAAGCTATAAAGTGTTGCCATAACGGCTTAGGTTTCATGACAGGGTTGAACCAAAACCGAATTCAAGCTATGGATCATCTGACGGGATGATTTAATCGTTAGTCTGTTTAAACTTGGTATATTATGAACTTACGCCACAATCGCCAATGTCCTGGGGAAATTACTGATCGTTACCGGCAGTACCATGGTATTCCCCTTGATCTGTTCCTTAATTTATAAGGAAAACGATTTGTTCCCTCTATTAATTTCCGGTATTTTTATCATTTTGGTGGGCCTGCCCCTTTGGTGGATATTTCGAAAAAACAATGAGTTAGACATCAAAGACGGTTTTTTTATCGCCTTCTTCGGGTGGGTGTTGATCTCTGCGGTGTCGGCACTGCCGTTCATGATCCACGGAGCGATTCCTTCCTTTACAGACGCCTTTTTTGAGATGATGTCCGGATATACCACCAGCGGGGCGACCATTCTGACCGATATCGAAGTGGTTCCGCACGGACTGCTGTTTTGGCGCAGCCAGACCCATTTGCTCGGCGGTATGGGTTTTTTGACCTTGACAGTGATATTTTTGCCCCACGGCATGGGCGGGCTGCGTATATTCAGGGCCGAATCGAGCCCTGGTCAGGTGATCACCAAAGAGCGCTTCATTCCCCGCAACAGAGACACGATGATCTGGCTCTGGGGGATCTATATGGCCTTGAACATATCAGAAACCCTTTTGCTGTGCGGGGGCGGCATGTCGTTGTTCGATTCATTGTGCCATTCCTTTGGAACCGTGTCCACATCCGGCTATTCCCCCTGGAACGCCAGCATCGGCCATTACAACAACGCCTATTTTGACTGGATTATCATTCTGTTCATGTTTTTAGGCGGAATGACCTTCATGCTGTTTTATTTCATGGTGCAAGGCAATTGGCACGTATTGAAAATCAATACCGAATTGCGCTGGTATGTCGGGTTTCGTGCTGTTTTTTTGCGGCATGGTTTCTTGGATTCTGTGGAAGGAAGGCACTTATGGTGGCTTGATGGACTCCCTCCGCTATGGGACCTTCCAGGTCATGTCCCTTTTGACCACCACCGGCTTCACCACGGCCGATTACGAACAATGGCCTCAGGCCGCGCAGATGTTTCTCTACGCCGTGTGCTTTATCGGCGCCTGCGCCGGATCGACCACCAGCGGAATCAAGGTCGTCCACTACGTCCTTATCTGGAAATACGGGGTTGCCTCGATCAAACGCATCTTTTTTAAACCCATGGCCGTTGTTTCCGTTCGACTGAACCAGCGCCCGGTCGAACCCCAGATCATCGATCTGGCCATCTGTTATTTCATCGTCAACATCTTTCTGGTGTTGGGAGGCGGGTGTTTTATGGTGCTTGGTGGATAACATGGACTATGTCACCGGAATGAGTTCGGTCATTGCCACCCTCATGAACATCGGTCCGGGATTTGGTGCCGTGGGGCCTTCGGAAAACTATGCCTTTATTTCTGATGCAGGAAAATGGTTCCTTTCCTGGAATATGCTCGTGGGACGACTGGAGATGTTTTCCGCCTTGGTGATCTTCTATCCATCCTTCTGGAAAAGATAGAAGCGGTCTCAAGCCACTTCCACATTGATAAAATCAAAACTTCCGTAGCGCAACCTACTGATAATAAATGGGATGATCGAAAAAGCAACGGTAAGAGGTAGGACCGGTTAGGCTAAGAAAAGTTTCTGCACATCTTTCAGGTGGGGTGAAGCACACACGACGATAACCCGCTCATCGTCGTGGATGTGGGTATCGCCCACGGCGACTTGCCACGCACCTTCACGGTAAATGGCACCGATCATGATCTTACCGTAGTAGGAAGTATCCAATTTGGAAAGGGGTTTGCGGGTGATCGGTGAGTTGGGAGCGGCAACGATTTCTACGACTTCGGCCTCGAAGCCGTGCAGATGGGCCACGGAAATCAACTCCCCCCGGCGAATGAACTTGAGAATTTCGTTGCCTGCCAAGATTTTTTTGTTCAAGGCAATATCCGACCCCATTGTCGCCGCCAGCACCAGGTAATCCTCCTTGTTGACCAAAGCGATGCATTTACTCTGTTTGGACTCCGAATGATTGTTATGCGTGCTCATGATGTGCTTGGCCAGCACACAGCTCATGATGTTGGCCTCATTCTCACCGGTGGCCGTGATAAAGGTATCCATGTCCAAAAGCCCTGCCGACAACAGAACGTCTGTGTCTGAACCGTCTCCGTGCAGCACTTCCGTGTCCTTCAAAGCAAAGGACAAGTCCTGCGCTGTTTTTTCATCTTTTTCGATCAGTCGAACATCGATTGAATTTCCCAAAAGCTCAGCCATGCGTCGACCCACCAGGCCGCCTCCCAGAATCATCACCCGAAGGCGTTTCTGCTGTTGAACGCCGGTCATCTCCATCAACTTGGGTAGATTCGCGTTGCTGGCCATGAAAAAAGCCTGGTCCTGAGGCAGCAACTCATAATCGCCGCCGGGAATGATGGTGGAAATCCCGCGCGCAACCGCGACGATCCGGAATGGAAAGTCTCGATGTTCTTGTGAAATTTCTTTTAGTTTGCGGTATGCCAGGGGCGATTTTTCATGAATGCGGGTAGCCATGACCTGAATTTGCCCTTCGGCCACATCGATAATATCGTTACCCGCCCGAAGTTTGACCAGTCGCACGATTTCTTGCGCAGCCAGTTCTTCAGGGTGAATGATTAGGTCGATTTTCAAGTCCTTGGTATTCAGAAGTGAGCCTTCATCCCCAAATTCCAGGGAACGGACCCGGGCGATTTTGCGCGGAATACCAAAGCGGTCCGCAATCAAGGAGGCCATCATATTGACCGCATCGTTGTCGGTGACGGCAATGAGGTAATCCATTTTATTGGCATCGGCTTCACGCCAGCATTGGATGCTCATGGCATTGCCCTGGATCAGCCGTGCATCCAGGCTCCCATCCGCCTGACGAATCAACTCTCTTTCCGATTCGATGGCCGTTATCGCGTAGCCTTCATGCACCAGTCGTTTGGCCAGATAAAGCCCGACCCCGCCAAGCCCCAGGATCAAGATGTTTGTAGACTCTGTCGATTTCTTTATAGGCATAGTTTAAATAACGAACGGTTCGTCGCTTCCAATTTGAGTCCTTTGCGCACCTTTCCACTTAAACCGGCCGCAAATCTGCTCGATAAATACGTAATCCGACCCGTATTGTCAACTTATAGCTGTTGCCACCATATTTTCCCATTAGCCCTGCGATGAGCGGTGCCCAATCGGAATGCTGTTTTGACAATCACGCTTAGGTGCGAATAGGGTCAAATGTCAATATTTCACGATCGTCCCCTAAAATGACTTGTTTCGCGGAAAGCACGGGCAAAGCAGTTGTTCGGAGCAAAGGAAGATGATATCGTCTCAGCCCATTAGAGCAGGAGATCGATCATGGTACATACCCGCGATAACCTGTGGTCCGCTCCATTCTGATATTGTTGGGTTATTTATTAATCAATTATAGATATTTATATTTTTTTGCTAAACAATAACTTTAATATAAAAGGAGCTCCTATGGAAAAATCAGTGCTTATCAAGAATATACCGTTTTCAGAACCCCAGAATCTGGCCGAGTTGGTCGATTACGAAGCCGGACGCGTGGTCAGCCGAACGTTTGCACAAAACCAAGGCCTCAGCCTGACGCTCTTTGCATTTGATGCGGGAGAAGGCGTCAGTACGCATACGGCGCCCGGCGATGCGATGGTGCAGGTGTTGGATGGCGAGGCCATCGTCAATATCGATGGCAATGAATCGACGGTTGGCGCGGGACAGGTCATTGTTATGCCGGCCGACATTCCGCATGCTGTCACGGCCGGCAAGCGCTTTAAAATGCTGTTGATTGTGGTGAAAAAGCCGGTTTCAATCCTATCGGCTTAGACAAACAGCGCAAGACCAATGCACTCGGTTATGATTCCGCATATTCCGGACCAAAAACAGCCTTTCCGATCGCAAGACGCAAGGCTGTCTCAGGCCATTCCGTTTCGGTGCCCGGCCACGCAATTCCCTGGTTGACCACACGCTGCAGGCCGTTGTCCTGCTTACACCGCAGACAGATCAATGCACCGGTTTCGGATCCGGGAGCAGCTTGGGAGACATGCAGTAATTCTCCCAACGGTTGGCCCTGGGCGGAAACCCCGCACATCAAGGAACAACCGCAGTCCAATCCCTTATAGGCCACGCCAATGGCCTCCGGATAAAGGTCGAATATCTGCCGGCAGGTTTGTGCAAAATAATCGGTTCCTGTATTTTCCATATCGATATCTCCTACGCGTGTTCGTCAGCAAACTGCTCGATGACGGGGACCAGATCCATAAAATCGAACGCCATTTCTTTGGCAAGATCTTTGGTTTCTCGCGGTCGGTAGGTAGACCCAAAGGAAACGTTGATCACAACGCCCTGGTTGACACAGTAATCGGTGAGGGAAGGTTTGGTCATGCTGCCGATCAACAACGCACCTTGTTTCGCTCCCCATTCAAAGTGCGGTCCGTCACCGCCACTGTCACCCATCAAAATCGCTTTTCCAGGGGCGATTGCATGTTTGCGGATCGCTGCGGCCGTGTTTTGACCTTTATCAGGAATCTCCAGCAGATCATAGATGTCCGGTGGATCGCTGGGCATTGACGGAAACCGAGTCATCGGACAGGCCGACAAAACCGGGCACGACCGGCAGCAGCCCCTTGGCGAAAACCCGCTGAAAATAGCCGATCATCCCGGTGGTATTGATCATGAAAAGGATGCGCGTTGCGCTCACACCATTCGATCAAGGCGGGAACACCGCGATACACGGCAAAAGATTGGTCCAGATAGGTATCGATCTGTTCCGCGAACAATCGGCGCGGGCAGCATGGCATCGATCTCTGCAACGGCCTGCCCGAGGGATATCTGGTTGCCGGTGTATTGGTCGAAAAACGGCCGTCAATGCCTCTTGATGTTCAGGATAATTGAAGGCAATCAAGTCGAACGGCCCACAGGGAGCCAGGCACTCGTTCCAGTCTGATGAAAGAATGGCGCGATAAGGACGCGCATTCATTATTACCTCTTGCGTTATACAATGACGAGTGAGTCTACTATTTTGTTCATGCCCTAACAGGTTCAGCTCCAGGATGCAAACCGGGTTTCATCTTGGAGCGACTTGGTCGCGTTTTATAAAATCGTGAAACGATTTTATTTTTATAATTCTATTGTGTCAAAATAAATAAAGGGTTAAAAGAAAAAGCTTTAAATCGGAACATGAGGATTTTACCAATGATTACGATTACTTGACTACGGGGCTGGCAATGTACGCAGCGTCATCAACGCCATCGAGAAACTGGGCGAGCGAGTCAAGGTGGCGGCCAGACGCCGATGACATATTTCCGCTGACAAGCTGGTATTTCCCTGGCGTGGGCAGCTTCGGCAGCATGATGACAATTTTAAACCAGAAAAATTACGTCGACCCATTAAAGGCCTTCCTTGCAACCGGCCGGCCGTTTCTGGGCATCTGCCTGGGCATGCATGCCCTGTTCGATGGCAGCGAAGAGGCCCCCGGTCAAAAAGGGCTGGGTATCTTCCCGGGTTTTGTCAAACGCTTTGATATCGATCTGGCCGTACCCCACATTGGGTGGAACGGCATCAAACCCCGGCAACCATCCAGGCTGTTCAAAGGCCTGGCAGGCGATGAAAAGTTTTATTTCGTGCATTCCTATTACCTCGTACCCGATGATGACGCGGTCATCTTGACAACCACCGATTATGGCATCGATTTCGTCAGCAGTATTCAAAAAGACAACATCATGGCGACCCAGTTTCACCCTGAAAAAAGCGGTGCGACCGGACTTGCTGTTTTAAAGAATTTTCTGAACCCTAGCGACCAAAGCGACCTTGCCCGCACGTCCAGGATCCGCAACCCGGCTATCCAAACGGATCATTGCCTGTCTGGATGTCCGGACCAACGACCAGGGAGACCTGGTCGTTACCAAAGGCGACCAGTACGATGTCCGGGAAAAAGGAGACGTTCGCAATCTGGGCAAACCGGTGGAACTGGCGGGCCGCTATTTCGAGGAGGGCGCCGATGAGATCACCTTCTTAAACATCACCGGGTTCAGGGATTTTCCCTTGGAAGACATGCCCATGATCGAGGTGCTCAAACAGACATCCAAGAATGTGTTCGTGCCCTTGACCATTGGTGGCGGGATTCGTGACTACACCGACAAAAACGGCCGGCATTACACCGCCCTGGAAGTTGCCGCTGAATATTTTCGCTCCGGGGCTGATAAAATATCGATCGGCAGTGACGCTGTTCTGATCGTTGAGGACTATCTGAAAACCGGCCAACCCAGCGGGCAGAGTTCGATCGAGCAGATTTCCCACGTTTATGGCAATCAGGCCGTCGTGATCTCGATCGATCCCCGGCGGGTTTATGTCGCCGCACCGGACGACGTGCCACACCAGGTCGTTGCAACCGAGCTCCCCGGACCCCAAGGTGAAAAGTACTGCTGGTATCAGTGCACGATCAAAGGTGGCAGGGAGGGTCGCGATCTGGATGCTGTAACGTTGGCACAGGTGTGTGAAAAATTGGGCGCCGGCGAAATCCTTCTAAATTGTATCGACCGGGACGGGACCAACATGGGCTTTGACATCGAGCTGATCAACAGTGTCAAAGCAGCCGTATCGATTCCGGTCATTGCCTCCAGCGGTGCCGGCTGCGAGGAGCACTTCTATGAGGTGTTTTCCAAGACGGACGCTGAATCCGCCCTGGCGGCCGGTATTTTTCACCGCCGCGAGGTTCCGATATCAAGGGTCAAAACTTATCTGCAGGACAAAGTCGAGATCCGCCCCTGATCACTGCGCTTTTCTCATCGCGGTGTATTATTGATGTGCTGTGCCACCACAAAGTAATTAACTCATTCACGTTATTTGCCACAGCATTTTTTATACTTAACCCCGCTTCCACACGGGCAGGGCTCATTGCGGCCAACTTTCTTCTCGGCTATCTTTGGTTTTGGAGGATCTAATAATATTTCTAACTCGGTAATATCCTCTGGTTTATCTGGTTCTAATTCAATTGAATAGTTCCAACCCTTTTCTTCAAATATCGATGCGACTTCTTTCAATCTTTTTTCTGTTTTTACATTAACGACGGCAGGCCGCTTCGCAGTACCTATTTTTACCGCTTTTTGGCCATTAAAGATTTTTTCCATATTTTCACCATTAAAACATGATATAGCGGTTCACAAAAGAATGTTCCGATTGGGAAGCGAGGCACCGGCAGCCAAAGCAAAACGCGAACGATCGGCGCCTTGGGTTGACGCCCTTCGACCCTGTCGCTGGCACCGTGATTTTAGATGCGATGTACGTCAATCAAAGGGATCCTCGTTTTTTACGAGATCATTCTAAAATTTCAAAGACAATACGTTTCTTTATCCTCCCAGAAACAGCCCTCAATATATCACGTATCGCTTGCGCAGTTCGGCCCTGCTTGCCGATAACCTTTCCAATATCCGCTTTAGCCACGCTCGCTTGAAATATCAAAGTGCGATCACTTTCTAATTCTGAAATCTCTACCTCTTCCGGGTTGTCAACCAACGACTTTACAATGCGCTCGACCAGGTCCTTCATGGCTCCGCCTTTTTCGTTGCTAAAAGTGTTCAAGCTTCATCAAACCATTTGTAAGCGTCATCTAAACTACGGAACACCACGATGGTATAAGGGTCTTTATGAAATCGGCTTTGTATTTCAAAAATCCTCAATAACCCAAAGTGAATATCTTCCTGAGCAACAAAAGCTGTTTTACCTGATGCTAATTTCCCTTCAAAACGCAGTCTGAAATTGGAAATCTTTTCCACTTCTTCGGAAGTAAGCTGTACCTCGGTGGTGTCGATAAGATCCCAAAGCACATGCTTGGTCGGGACACCGCCATAAAAGGTTTTGACCACGACCAACACCTTATCAAAGGTGAGATTCCCTGTGGCCTTGAAAACGGTTAAATCCTTGGCCGTGTCGATGTAGGATGTGATTGCCATTTTTCTATTGGGTTTCAGATAATTTTTTCAACACGCGTGGCGGCTTCAAACTGAAAATGGTACCTTTGCCGGAAATTTAAAAAGGTATGATGATCTGTTATGAGATACCAAGCAGTATGTCAACATGCTTGGATCGGTACGGATCAAGTATCCGGTCACCAAGGATTCGTTAAGGATCAACCTTTTGGTAATGAATCATGGCAACGGCTTATCGGTATAGGCAACATTGGCATCCTCAGATGATGGGCTTCCATCGCTTTGCCTTGTCGAACATCATCGATCCAGTTCGGGTTCAAAAGAATCGACTTGCCACTCAGGACCACATCGGCATCCTGGATTGCCTGGGTAGCGCTTTGGCGATCGTAAATTCGTCCGCAAATGAAAATAGGCAATTCGGTCGCTTCGCGTGTTAGTTGGGCCATGGTTTGGTCCGTGTCAAAAGCCGGCAGACTGAAATCATAGGTTGAAACAGAAATGGCGTCAAGCGGCTCATTGGAAAAAAGCCGAATGAGTTCCTGCCATTCGCGCTGGTCCGTAAACAGCGAGACCGCCATGTCCGCTATCCCCCAATTGGAGATCCGGGCGATCAACAAGCGCTCGGCAGGCATAACGGCCTTGACGGCCTGAATCGTTTCATGGACCATACGAAACCGGTTTTCAAGCGAACCGCCGTATTTGTCCGTACGCTGGTTGGAATAGGATGAAAGGAATTGGTTGAGGAGATAACCGTGCGCGCAGTGAATTTCAACCCCATCGAAGCCAGCCGCCATGGCACCTTTGGTTGTTTCAACAAACCCATTGATCACATGCGCGATATCGAATTGCGCTCATGGCATCCGGCACATGGTAAGGCTTGCCGGTCAGCGGGTTGTCCTGCTGAGGCGTGACGGCGCTGGGGGCGATGACGCGTCCCGCCGGGTTGATCTCGGGCCAGGCCATTCGACCGCAATGGAACATCTGCATGATCATCACGGCCCCTTCTGCTTGTACCGCCCGCACAATCGGCTGCCATGCCTCGATTTGCCGCTGGGTGAGCAGTCGGGCCTGGTCCGGGTACCCCTGGGCGCTTTCATAATCCGTGACAATCGCTTCTGTGTAAACAAGGGCGGCTCCGTTTTTGGCGCGCCGGACCAAAAAATCGAGTACGTCCTGGCGCGGGATGCTGTCACCTGGCGACGACATGCGTGTCATCGGCGCTACGCCCAATCGGTTTTTCAGTTTGAAATTACCAAGTTGATAAGGTGTAAACAGGATCTCGGGTTCCATGTAGCCCCCTTTCCGGTTTGTTATAAGGCTTTTAAGGCGTCCAATGTTTCCTCTGGCTCAGGACGCTGGGTATAGTCCAGATTGATCGCGGCGTAACGGATGGTGCCTTGTGTATCGATTATCAGACGCGCCGGCATGGGAAGGGTCCACGAATCATCTCCATTGTATTGATCCAAATGGATACCGAACTTCTGATACAGCTGCTTTAAATCTTCTGGGTAGGCGTATCGTAAGCCATAGGATTGGGCCACCTTGTTGCCTGGGTCGCTGAGTATCGGGACCACCAGCTTTTTCTCGGACGCAACTGCGCAGATTGTGCTCTTCGAGTTGCGGCGAGATCGAGCACCATCGATGCACCCGCTGCTTTGAAGTCCGCTGAGCTTTTGAAAGAGCTTCCAGCTCCATGTTACAGAAGGTCACCATCGTCCGCGATAAAAGCCGAGGACAACAGGTCCATCATCCAGCAAGTCCTGCAAGGCAACAGGTTGGCCGTTATAATTCGACAGCGTAAACGCAGGGGCCGCGTCGCCAACTTTGACGGCCCGTTCGAGAATTCCTGAAGCGCGCAAGTCTTCAGTTGCGCGCTGCATCACGGCCAAAGCATCGGCCGGAGCATTCTTGACAAAATTCTTTTTATGGCGATCAAGTTTTTCTTGAAGTTTCATATGTCACTCCTTTTTTAAAGGTTGGTTACGGGCAGACGCTTCTCGTGGCGGCCGCCCGACACTATAGGCCACCTCAAAATAAAGGTTTTGGTTCAATATCCCTTCGACAAGCTCAGAGCTGGCAAGGCGGGGCCGAGTTTATATCCCGCAGGCATACTCAAGTATCCCGTGGCGTTCAAACGAGGCACCAGCGCCGAAATTGGGCCAGAAGATTATTTTGAGATAGCTTCTAACCAATATAGTGACCATTGACCGGCAATATGCAAACACCGGCCCCTATGCGGTATAAGATCCGCATTGACGCAGCGCCGTCAATGGCATATGAAAAGAATCACCTAAAGGCACATTTCAATAGTCGCCTTGTACATAAGATGCCGACAGGTAAACGTGGTAATGCTGATGAAAGACCAGCCATGACGACCGCAACTGTTTTAAATCCGACGCCTCAGGATCGCCCTGGCAGGCATTTTTGTTCTGATGGCGCTGCTGTTGTTGGCCGGTGCCGTGTTGATTCCTTTTGTTTATGAATCACCTTCCATGTTTTATAAATTCGGTTTCGATAAGACTTTGCTTCGCAGCGGGAAAGTTACTGGGCGGCATTGTTGTTGTGCTGTCTCTTGTGCAGATCCTGCTGGTTTCACGGCTGAAGATCATGCGATCGGATCTGGGGCACGGATAAGACTATACAACCTGCACCGGCTTAATGGTATCACCCTGACTGCAGCTGCGCTTTGCATGCCATTGTTCGTCGTTGCGGCCGAAAATTTTATTTTTTTCCCTTTTGAATGGCGATACTGGCCCGAATTCGTCGGTGTCAGCGCATTGACGCTTGGCCTGGTGTTGGTGACCACTGCCCACTGGCGGGCGAGGATCCATTGGCCCTATCACCAGTGGCTGCGTTTTCACCGCTGGGGGCACCACTCTTTTTAGCGCTCATCACGGTTCACGTTCTTTTTGTCAGCGAGACCTATGCATCCGGCCCGCCACGTTTGGCCATCCTGCTGATTGCCGGTCTGTTCGTCCTGTTGTTTTAAAGCTTCGGCTCCGCCTGTTTTTTTTGAGACGCAATCCTTATTATGTCAGGCGGTGGCCGAAGTCGGCCATGATGCCTGTGCCGTCGATCTCGTCCCTGGCGGATAACAAGGACCTGAACTATCTGCCGGGACAATTTGCCTTTATCACCCCGGTATCGCCGAAAGTTCCGCAAGAGGAGCATCCTTTTACCATTAGTTCCACACCCTCCCGGCCGGGCTCCCTGCAGTTCATCATTCGATCACGCGGCGATTGGACCTCTACCATCAAAGAACTCGATCCAGGCGATCAGGTATTTGTCGACGGTCCCTATGGCCGCTTCAGTCATCTGATATTGCCGGAAAACGCTGCCATCATTATGATCGCGGGCGGAATCGGAATTACGCCCATGCTCAGTATGCTGCGTTACATGGCGGATGTAAAAGACCACCGGCCGGTCCTGTTAATCTGGAGCAACCGTGGCCCTGAAACCACCGTGTTCGCGGAGGAAATCGAGACCTTGCAGCGAAACTTACCGCAATTGGAAATGATGAAAATTATGACCCGTGCACCTCAAGAAGGTCGTTATCCCGGACGGCTGACTCGGCAACGTCTCGCCAGGTTGCTGCAAGGATGGCCTCGCCAAACGGATATCTTTCTATGTGCACCACCGGAGATGGTTTTGGAATTGAGCCGCGCACTGCATCAATTGGGATTTTCACCTGCCAGGGTTTACAAGGAAATATTTAAGCTTTAGCTTGGATCGATAAGAATCGCGTATTCCAAATGAGAAAGGAGCGATCTATGAAAAGAGTCTTGCTTACCGCTTTGGCCCTGTTTTTGTTGGGGCCGCACCTCGCAATGGCGAATGAATGGCAGATAGATTCAGCGCATTCCGGTTTCATGTTTGAAATTAAACATATATACAGCACAATTAGAGGTCAGTTCAACACGTTTTCCGGGAGCATTTTTTTCGACCCGGATCATCCTGAAAAAAGCCGTTGTGAATTTGTTGTCCAAACCGACAGCATTCACACCCATAACGGGAAACGGGACAACCATCTGCGGTCCCGGGATTATTTTGCGGCCGACAAGTATCCTACGATGACCTTTAAATCCACCCAAGTTTCACCGGCTGGTACCAATACATACCGTCTTCAAGGCCCACTGACCATCAAGGATGTCACCCAAGACGTTTCCGTGGAAATGATTTATCACGGACAAAAAGAAAATCCGTTTAAAAAGAACCAGTTAGTCGCCGGTTTTGACACCCGCTTTACCATTGACCGCCTGGCCTACCAGGTGGGAAGCGGTCAATTATACAACATGGGGGTTCTCGCCAAAGAAGTCGACATTCTGGTATCTCTGGAGATGGTCCGGAATAAATAAAGGGGTGGGGATTGGATCAGCAGACGAATAAAACACGTCACCGTCATCCAGCTTGCCGGTATCGTGTACCTCAACCGTGTTACCATTTTTGACTTGGCTCATGTTCATCCTGCAGGGTTCGAGAGCAATTAACGCGGTTAAAAGGCCTTGACCGGCTTAACATTCACAGCCTGCTGGCCCTGGGGTGTGTTTTTTATTTCAAAGGAAACCAGATCACCGGCCTGAAACCCGAAGTATCCAAATTCCTTGATATTTGAACGGTGGACGAAAAGATCCCCATTTTCGTTCGTTTCAATGAAGCCGTACCCTTTTTTTTCATTGTACCACTTGATACTTCCTTCTGCCATGCGGGGCTCCTTTAGTTGATTGCGTAAACTCAGGAGCTCACTTTGGGATGAGATCTAAAAAGGAGGGCATTTAGTCGATAGTCACCAAAATAAAGTCCGGAGAACTTGTGGTTTATTGTAATCGAATAATCTAATACAATCTATTAGAACTGTCAAGAATACACCCTTAAAGGATTTTGCCTGAAAAACCCACCGCCCGCCAACCAAGTGGCCGGGTCTAGCCCCCAGCATGTGGGAAATTAAACGGGATCTAAGTATCTATATTTTCTATTAATAAATTGAGCCATCAAGTCTCGCGCCACGGGGTTGCTCTTGACATTTGACCATGGCTTGCAGATATTAGGGACATGCAAACCCAAGCGATTCAATACCTATCACGACCACAACTCGAGCGCCCGCTAATGATCGCCGGCTTCGGCGGCTGGGGTGATGTCCTCAAAGTTTCAACCGGCCTGGCGGACTACCTTATTCGACAGTTCAAGGCCGAAAAGTTTGCCTTGCTTAATCCCGACCTGTTTTTCCGCTACGATGAAGCGCGCCCCTCTGTCCGTATCGCCGATGGCACTTTAAAAGAATTTACGTATCCGGAATGTGCCCTTTATGCCGCCCACACTGGAGATGCTCAGCGCGATATCGTCATTCTCAAAGGCGAAGAACCTCAGCTGGCCTGGCAGGTTTTCGCCCTGGCCTTGTTCGATCTTCTGCAGAATCTCGGCGTGGACCTGATCATTACCATCGGCAGCATGTACGACCAGGTTCGGCATACCGACCGCATCGTTTCAGGGGTCGCCTCGTCCGATAACTTGCTCGCCGACCTCGTACGCAAAGGTGTGCGGCCAATTTCTTACCAGGGGCCCAGTGCGATTCATTCGATCCTGCAAACCGATGGGCCGCCCAACGGCATTGCGCGAGCAAGCCTTTGGTGCCACTGCCCCTTTTACCTGCAAGGCACGGTACATTTCGGCTATCTCGCCCACCTGGCCACCCTGGTGTCCGCTCTGGGCGCCTTTGAAATCGATGTTTCCTCTCTGGATCGCAACTGGCAAAAAATGGAAAAGCAGATCGAGCGCCAGATCGCGCAAAACCCCGAAGCCCAGGCGCTGATTCAGAAGCTGGACCAAACCACCCAAATCCTATCCCCCAGCCCCGAACCGGCCTCGACCAAAACCAACGGGCCGAAGGTTATCGACTTACAAGACTTTCTGCCCTTCAAATCCCCGGACTCCGATCAGTAAGCTCGACACAGATCGCGACAGAGCTACCGATGCCTTAAATCCCTTCCCATGGGATGCCGATGATTGACTCAATGCTGCGCTAATGCCTGAGTGCTCGCCGCCCTACGGCAGCGCAGCGATTATTTCGCGATACTGGGATTCGGGAAAGGCAAATAATGTTTCGGTGCGCACATTGCCATTTGACCCGATTTTCAGCGCCAGCTTGGCGATCGTTTCTTCATTTGGGGCTTCTGCCACGAGGATTATATCGTAGCGCCCCATGGTCAGGTAAAATGCTTTTAGTTCTGCTCCCATGGCTTTAAATCCATTCTTGACCGCTATCAAGTCGGCTCGGACTCTCCTTGACGCTTTCAATCCCTTTTTGGGTATAGTTTACAAGCATAATGTAGGTCGCCATTTCCTTGCCCTCCTTTCTTTCGGTTGTTCATTCGATCATGATGATTGTTTTAAAACCCGTTATTATACGCCGGATTCCAGCAAGACTTATGGGTCCCTATTGCGACCCATGCTTTAGAGGCATACAGAAGCGCGCGTTATGCGGAAGGAGGTCTACTGGAAGCTGTGTTGCGTTCTATTGTCGAAGGAATCAGCGGTCTGGCTGGTCACCGAATTTAAATGATGTGAAACAGAAAAAGTGGTCTGGATAGAGCGGAAAAGCGGTTCTCTTCATCCTAACTACGCAGGCTTGGTCCTCAAGTCAATTAAATTCTCGGCCTTGCGGTAGTATGAGATTGGTCAAATGGGCACCGACCCAAAATTCAGATGAAGTAAAAGAACGGTGTCATTACTCAACATAAAATCGCTGTGCGATTTTATGCGCTAATTCGCGCTTCCGATTTTTTAAGGATTGGCAGACAGACCGTCCGTTTGTCGGGGTAGAGCTCGATATTGTTCTGGCGGCATTGAAATGCACATTGGCCGCAACCGATACATTTGTCGCCATTAAACCGCACCTGCTTGTCAATTACCCTCATTGCAGTCGTGGGGCAGTATTTTTCGCAATTGCCGCAGCCCTTCACTGGGAATCATCTTTGATCCGTGCCATGAAAGCACTGTTGTAGGTCAAAGGCAGCCCACCCATGTTATACGATTTTAATAAACCGCAGCAGTCCCAGCAGCAATTGCAGACGGCCAATGCCGGCAGGCGGCAATCATCGCGCTCGTGGATTACCGAATGCACTGCGCCTTTGCTTCGGACCTTCTTGAGGATTTCGATCGCTTCGGCTTTGGATACATGACGGCCGTAACCCCAGCCGGCCCAGGTCCTGGCGATATCGCCGAACGCAATACAAGATTCTTCGGGCATTTCGAAATCACAGGGAGACCCGATGAGCTTCGTTGCCTCGCCGACAGACACATGGAAAGGCATAGATGGCATCCTGATTGCCAAAGGACTCGATCAGATCACTGACGAAAAAAGTGGGGTAAACCTTTGAATTCTCGGCAGATACAGCCGTATTTATCGGGATGATCTTTCTTTTGGATCGGTCTTTTATGGTCGGATCCATTAGGCCGGCATCCTGGGGAGGATTCGTGAATCTGCGCAAGACCAAATTCTGCAAATTGCGTAGACGGGAAAAAATTGAATTTCTGGAAATACTTGAAAAACTCGTTCCACTTTTCAGAAAACGCCTGTTCTTCAGGTTTTCCGACGATGTAATGCATCATGGCCTCATACCACCCGACCGCCACGGCGTTTAAACGGAATTGTTTCGTTGCCGTTGGCACCGGATTCGACGTGAACCAGGCCCTTGCGTTGCATGGTGTCGAAAAAGGTCTGAAATTGTTCATCCGGCATCCGGCCGGCCGCCAGGGCCGCTTCATAATCATACAGGCCGGTGCCCATTTGAAGTAAATAGTCGAGCTCTTCGTCTGTCGGTAACCAGGTCCATCATCTCGACCAGTGGCGGCGCGGGGGGAATAAAGCGGTTGTTCTGTTTGTTCATCATCCACAAAAGGGTTCTGATTTTTTTTCGGCGGGTCGGAGCGATCTTCTGTCGAACCATTCACTCTTCCTTCTTTATATCTCGCTGACAAATCCGGAGTCGGTCGTTACCTGAAGCTGTATTTGGATTCCGGCTCTTGCGGGAAAATTTCTATTGTTCGCAAGCCTTTAATTTTGTTGATAAGGTTTGCCAAAACTTCACTTTCCGTACGGCCTTTGATGTGCAGCGCCTTATTGGTTGAGGCCATGTTAACCCCTTCTATCGGCCAGGCAATAAATTTTTCATTGGACCCGGCAATGATCTCATGGATTTCGATATTAACATGGTCCCTTGACCGTTCCAGGCGATAACGATGAACTTTGGTGAGCACCTGCCCCTGATCGAGCTCCATTATGATACCTCCTTGTCAGCCGCATCAAAACGCAAAAGGCGCCCTTGTTGTAGGCAGCGGGTTATAGGTCACTCCAAGGGATCGAATCGACAATCATGTCATAGATCCCGTCACCATCCGTATCAGCCTCTACCCGGCAATAGGTGTTATCGATAGCCGTTAATTTGACAGCTGAGTTGTTTTTGCCCTTGATGATGATCGCTCCCGCACGGGGATGTTCATCAGCGTTCGCGATTTCCAAGGGCGAATTAGGCTCTGTGTTCAATCTGACAAATCCATAATCCGGGTTATAAAACGTACCCGACACATCGACCGTTATGTAACTGAGGTCCGGATCATCGGGATTCGGGTCGGGATGCTCTACTATCAGGAGAGTATAGTTGTTTACCCAGTAAATTTTGCCGGTCGTCTCATCGCGTACTAACGCATCGAATTAATAATAATCGGAGATCCGGTTACATCGATTATGAGCGATCCGCTCAGAGTTGCGCTGCCGTCCGTTAGCTTTCTGAAACGTAATGTGTAGATTTCAAGCTCTGGTGGATCTATGTCAATGTTGACTTGCGCCCGAAGCCCTTACCAGGCCTGAAATCAGGGAGCCTTTATCACAGTATTCGTGAAACCAATAGGTTGCATTGAAGTCGCCCGATTCATCATCGTAGGATTTATCATAGTCGACGAAACCGCCCTCCCCACATGTATCGGTGAGGGTGCCGGTATCTTGGATTAACACACCATTTATTACCAATGGTACCGCAGCAGGATCACTCTCGGCCAATATGCTTTTTAGGTTCATTGGCAAATTTACACTACGCAAATTAGTCTGGAGGGAGGTTCCAACCACCTGTGCCGCATCCATCGTACTCAAAGAACTACCGGTATCACCGGCCTCCAAAGCCTTCGCCTGCCAGTTGACCTGCATTGGCGGCATCGATAAGCCGCCGGTGTGGTTACCCCACTGTATTGCAGGTCGGCATCTACCTGAGCTGAGGAACTGCCCTCACTGCCGCACCCGGTTAATGTCAAGCAGAGCAATACACGATTGTACCGGCGAGGCCTTGCCCAAAGCACTGGATTTTATCCCCAAGAATCGTATTTTTTTCCATCGCAATGTTTCCTCTGGGAAAGAACACCTTAACGTTGCCTAAAACATGCCATAGGTGTCTAAGCGGGTGCTAATTAACTTGGATCGACTGATGTCAGATATCATAACCTCATCCTCGATGCCATATAATAAGTTTAATGAGCGGCCAAAAAACAGATGCGTTAACCCACATGGGGCATGTTTGATCACGCTTTGGAAGCGTAAGGTGCCGTCCTTTCTCAGAAATTTTATTCTCTTCGTGACCCGCTATGCGCTAGCGGAAATAAACCTGCATTAATGGCACAATCTTCGCACACACATTTACCTTCATACGTATAACTTTCGTTTTCGGAAACTTCTTTCCTGCAATTGCTACACTTAATCACGATACCTCCATTGCAATTCAATATTTTTAAAACCTAAGGTTCCCGAAATTTTGGGGGAAGCATCACGGTTCGAAACCACGGCATCCTGTATTAAAGGCGTGTCTTTGGGTGTGGGGGTAATCGGCGCAGTGCTTGGGCTTGGTTGTATGAATCGCACATCTAAAGGTGCCGGTTCGAGACCCATTGCTTAGCCACGGACAGGCTTTTAAAAGTTCGCCGGTCTGCTCATTGGTCCAGGCCCGATTACCGGATGGATGTCGCGCGACATGGGCCAAAATATCACTTCGGCCTTCCTGTTGCCAGCGCGCGACATCCTCATCCAAAACAAATGTATTGCAGGCATCCGGCAAAGCCAGACAACAATGCCCGCATCGCTTGCATACAAACCGTTCCATCTCATCTTGCACCCAGATTCCAACTTGGTTACCGCCAGAATTCTGACCGATATACGCTGGAACCCACATAACTTGCGTGTACACCTGGGCGATCTTTACGATGGCGGCATTTTCCAGCGCTTCGGCCAACAGGCTTTCAAACTCGGCCGGTGCAAAAAATTCTTCGTCTGATCCGTCATCGTGCTGATACCACATGCCACAGGTGTTTAGGTCTAAATGGTGTACATGGATGGTTTCCGCCCGTGCCCGGCCCCCAACCAGCGTTTCATAGACAGAGGCCACTTCTTTGCACTGCTCCGGCCTCAGCAAATGGCTGATAATCTCACGCACTGCTTGGAACTGGGTTAAGAATCTGGTCTTCACAGGCTTTAATGACTGTTCTGCGATTGACGGTTAAGACAATGATTGACCCGCAACTTAGCGGCAAGGTCACCTGGTCTAGGATCAATTTATGCTGCCCTGGGGCGTATTGCCAAACTTAGGTACCGATTCCCCTCATTGAATACCAGCTTTTTGGCTACCATGGTGTCAAGGAAAGCGCGGATTTTGTTCTCTCCTAACCGTGGAAAAGCTCGGCAGATGGTTGGCAAGGAACGCTGCTGCCGGCAAAACAGGTAAATGCGACGTGACGAGCCTGTCAATCGGTGGGTCTCCAGTTGATTTTCTTTTCGGCGGTGAAAAATGATTAAAAAGTCACCCCCGTCCTGAAAGCCCAATAGAGGCTCACACTCTCTGGATGCTCGCAGGGCCGCGTATTGGCGTTGCCAGGCCGCGACCTGTTTAATCACAGGCCGCCACAGCTTGTGTTGCTTGGTCAGGTCTCCCCGATAGGCCTGAACCATGAAACGGACCCTGACAGCGATCTCAGGCGGCAATAAAATCGAATAGCGCGGATGGTTGTACACGGTTTGCAACCCATAGGCTTTGGGATCGTCTGAGACAGGACTTCCGCGGCCCAGCCAGAACCTAACGGTCTTGAGAGGCCTGAAAGGCTGGGCAAACCGAAGGACGCGCAGGGTTTCGGCCACATCCTCGGCATCGCTTCCCGGAAAGTGCGTGATGAGGTTGGACACGTTCGCAATGCCCAGCTCTTCACAGTTTTTGATGATTTCAAGGTTGTCGAGACAGGACACACCTTTGTTTAGCTTCTTCAGCAGCCGCGAACTGAGGGCTTCAATCCCGATCTGCAATTCTTTGACACCGGCATCACGCATAACACGCAAGGTCTTCGGAGATACACCGGCGCGTATTTCGGCAAACAGACACAAATCCTTGTGCAAACGGGTGAGTCGCTCGAAAATGGCTTGCGAGGTTCGCAGCGGCAGAACGTTGTCCACAAAGGCCACCCGCAATGACTGGTACCTGGCTGTGAGGCCATCGATTTCGGAGACGATCTTGTCCGGGTTTTTGGCCCGGTAGCCTTGCCACTGGAGGTTCAGGTTACAAAAGGCACAGCCTTTATCAGTACCTTTATGGATCGATTTCTGCCACCAGCAGCCCCTTGACATCTCGAAACTTAAGACCGGAAAAAAACGACGGGCAGGCGTCAGCGATTGCACCTGGGCAAAATAGTCGTTAAAATCAGGCATGGGCAATCCATCCAAACGCGACACCTGGTCTGGTTTGGTTATCGCCCCTGCCCCTCGGGTGTGACGAGAGATCAGGCCCTTGATTGGAGTCATGTCTTCGAACGACCCCCCATTTTTCAAATGCGCGACAATCCGGGCCAATGGTCGCTCACCTTCACCGATCACCGCGCCGTCGATTTCCGGGAAGACATCGAGCAGGTCTTGGGCGCCATCCCCGGCCAGGGACGCGCCGCCGATAATAATCGGAATGGTTGGACACTTTTTTTTGATACAGCGGATTACATACAGCGTCGATGTCAGCTGGCTCAGACTGATGGAAAAGCCGACCAAACCAAAGCGCGGCCAGTTAACCTGGTCGATAAATTCATCCGTTGTCCGCCGAGCGGTTCGAACCAGGGTTGCAAAAGCCCTTTTTTGCAGCAATGGCTTATCAGCGGTCTGGGCCTTGAAAAAGCGTTGGATGACAGGTAATCGATCGGGATTCAACAGCCCTGCATAAACAGACTCGGCCAGCCACATGCGTTGAGACAATTCACCATAGACCGGTAGCCCAGTTCCGCGGCAATGCCGAGATACAGGTGATAGGTCTGGACCGCTAAGTCAGGAAAGCGTTCCGTCAGGTAGGCCTTGAGGGCGCCTATCTGAATGGACGGCCGATTATAAAGCGGCCATGGTGTGGAAACCAGGGCCAGGCGGTTGGATGCTCTTGGCGGGCTCATTGAGGATCCATACCATCGCACCTGCCCATTATCAAGCATTTTGACGTATTTTCTCTATGTTTTCAATGTCTTTTAGTTAAGAGCGCAACTGCTGTTGACAGGCAACCTCAAAACCTTCAAACTAAACACGTCCGTCAAACAGGCATTCCATGGGAGAATTGTCATGACCACCTTGGCCGACCTAAAACGTGAGCTCATAAATATTGAAGAACGGATCAAGGAAGCTGAAAGGCGCCTACCGGCCCACTCCACCAAACCAACCACCATGATGATGTTGTTGGAGCTTGAAGACGAACGCGATTACCTCCTCGAACAGATCAACACCTTAGAAGGTAAGATGGAAGACCAGGGGCCTCAACCGCCAGGCTAAAGACCTTACGGTCTCTTGGGATTCATTCTAGCGTTCCGACAACCGACAGTCACCCAACCCAGATAAGATTTGACTTTCCGGCTGTTTCCCTCTATGTTAGGCGGGCTCACAGCGAGTTTCATGAGGCGCTGAAGTGATTGCTCGGTTGACGGCCTGCGGGCCTTTTCTAGCGGAATACGACTGAACCGATTGAAGCTTGTTGGGGGTGGAAGGCTCCCGGTAAAATCGCATATGTTTAAATTTACCTCTAATTATCGGGAATTTATCAGCACCTTGAACCCCTTTCGTTCCAAAACGGCTCCTAAGGCTGCCCGGTCTGTTTCAACCCCGGCCAACCAAAAGGGCAACCCCAGCAAACGTGCCTCAAAACACCCTGGTTCGGTATTCGGCCAACCCCGCCCCTGCCAAGACACACACGAGCCTTCGATTGATGCACTAGCACTGCGCAAAAAACCCAACACCGACCGCATGTTCAATCGATTAGCGACCTACCTGAACAAACAGAAGAATCTACCCGAGGACATTGCCAAATTGCATCGCATTTTAGGCATGCAACACGTCATCCTCGAAATCGGATGTGGGAACTGTGACTTGGCAAAAGAGATTGCTTTGAAAAATCCTGCGTGGGGTGTGATCGCAACCGATAAATACGCTTGGAACATTCCTTTGAAAGACTGTTCGCACTACCAGAAATTGGCGGTTGCATGGAAGGAAAACCGTGTCAAAGCCCAGCAAACCATGCCCAGCAACATCGTGACCTTAAGGGCCGAAGCTGAAATTCTGAGCTTTCTTCCTGACTTGAGCCTTGAATCGGTGCTGCTGGTCAATCCTGAACCGCTTGTGGGACAGGCGCTTTTGAAGTTAATTTCGATACCTGCCTTGTATGCCAAAATAAAACCAGGTCTCAGGCAAATCGTAATCGTCCCGTTTTCAAGGGAAATGGGGGTTGTCACCTGTGGCGGCTATGAATTCGATCACGCGCAGGATTGGTCCCAGGGCCTGGGCTTTATCATGGCCAGCGGCTTTGATTTTCAAAAAGCTGACAAGTTTCAGTGGGGCGTGGATCTGAGAAGGGTCATCACCTTATAGTAAAAACTCCACCCAGCCCAATGTCTATGTTTGCGGCAAGCACAGCGCCTATATAGCGCAAGCAAATTTCCTGATCAAACACCTACCGGACAAGCCAATTCACATGCCCGGCAATATTTTATGGCCATCAACTGAAATCCGTGGACGTTGATGTCACCGTCCGCCCCGCGATTGGCCTCATCCTGATTAATCTGCTCGAGGCAAGTCGGCCTGCGATAGCGGCCACGCTCAAATGCCGACACGGGACAGGCTTTTTGACAAAAGCCCTCGCAGGTTTCACAGGGCGCGAACCCCTTCAACGCGTTGCGTCGGCGCCAACGCTTCCTTGATTAACAAGGCACGCAGCCGAATTCGCGGTCCCCATTGGGGATGGACCAGCAGATTGTTACGCCCGATAATACCCATTCCAGCCAAAGCGGCTGCGTCTTTGAGGAAGATACCGCCCTTCTCGACGTGGTAGGGCAGCGGCACCGCATTCAGGCCATGCTCTTTTTTCAACCACCGTTTCATTGTCTGTGATGCCCGCCTAAGATGACGGTTCCCAAGGGTATCGCCCCGCTCCCACCAATCGAGGCGCGGCTCGCTGAGCGGGTGCCGCAAACCCAGCACCAACAACGATTCGGCGCTGGCAGGCCAATCTACCTGCAAATCATCACCAAAATGGGTTGTGCGGTCACTTCCGTTCTGCACAGCCCGATAGGAGGGGCCTTGCAGAAGGTCCTTTAGATAAACGATTCCTGCGCACATGCCTTTCTTATGTGCTTCGGCCTTGGAAACGATTTCCTGCGTTAAAGCGATGTCAGAGCGCATGCCCAGAACCTTTGCAAAGTTAAAAAGTCAACGCTAAATTTGACTTTTGGCAACGCGATTTTCTCGGGGAGAGCAAAATTCTGTGCGGACCCAATGTGATGATTGGATACCATATGTCTATGATACGGTCAAATGCAGGCTGGCGACCTTTACGTGTTCGGCCGGTTCACTTGCAATAATTTGATTCGATAAAAATCTCCCGTGTTAAAAGCAAGTTCCGCGTGTGACCGGTTCCGTTTGATGGATGACCTTAGCGACCCAGGTTACCTGATGCGCCGGGTTCGTTAATTCACTCGATTGATAGGTATTGACTATCACTTTGCTGATGAAAGGAACCTATTTTAAATGACGCTCCGATGCTTATTATTATTTCAGACAAAATTCGGTAAACAGATAAGAATTTTTCATTGAATAGCGTACCGATGCACAAGTGATTACCCCGAGCTAGGAGGTTTGTTATGAACAGAGCTGATTGTTCGTCCGAAAAAGTTTCGAGCCGATTCATCGGTTTTATGATTCTGCCAATTGCTATTTTCATGGCGGTGATCGTCAATATCGCGCTGCCAATTCTGGGATTGATTTTAGCCGCACCGCTACTAATCTTCAGCGGTGTTTTAATTGTAGCACCGGAAAGCCGCATCTGCCGCCTCATCTCTCGCAGACCACAAGAGGAGAAAAATGCGCCAACAAATTGATGACATTCTCAATAAAATGGGAGAACAGTATAAAGATTTGATTGCCAATGACGCGCGCAACTATCTGGAAGTCGACCTTGGGCGCCAGGCAGAAAGACTGGGCTATACCGACCTGAAAGATCGGTTTCTAAACGTGCAGGCGATCGTACCCTTAAAACACCCTTTAGATGGCATGAAAGTCCGCATTGACGGTCGAACATTTAAAAATTACCGGCAGTTTAATTTCGGCCTCGCTGTTCCGGGTTATGTTGCACGGGAATCGGGTCTGCCCGACAAGTCTTATTCACCCCAAGACAGCATGATCCTTAATTTCAATTGATCATCGGCTAGTTTCAAGAACCGTCGGCGCTGCTGCAGTTAAAAGTTCGAGGGCGGGGACGGATTATGGTTGGTTTTCTTTTTTCGATCTGAGCTTCGGGTTTCCCCAATGTCGACGATTGTCGCGGCGGGTCTTCTTCTCAAGGTTGGCCTGCACCGCCGCTGTCAGATCGATGCCGGTCTGATTGGCAATACATCCGACCACAAACAAAACATCGGCCAGTTCGTCGGCCAGAGATGGCGCTGATGTTTTCCTCTTAAAACTCTGGTCTCCGTAAACACGGGTCATGATCCGGGCCACTTCCCCGACTTCTTCCGTGAGAATTCCCAGGTTGGTCAATTCCGAAAAGTAGCGTACACCGGTGGTCTTGACCCATCGATCGATCAGGGCCTGGTATTGGCGCAGGGACAGATCCGACATGCCAAGGCTCCTTCTATAGATATGGTTTTAGGGCTTGATAAAAAAATTGGGCCATGCGCTGATAGCCGGCATCGTTCGGGTGGATCGGATCACTCATCAAAGCGTGATTGCCCCAGATGCCGTCGAGGATATTGGGCACACAATCGGTAGCCTGTTTCGCGGCAGAGCTGTTTGATACATTGCGCCGTATCCTCTTGCCCCAAATAGGCACATCGACGCCACCGACAATGACCAACGCACCGCTCGCCTGGATTTTCTGAATCATAGCTTTGAGATTTCGAAAGGCCACATCTTTGGGAACACCCCGGATCAAATCATTGGCACCCAATGAGAGTAACACCATGTGGGGGAATGGCTCAGGACATCGGAGTGTAAGCGGTTTATAGCAGATTCGGTCGTGTCGCCTGATCGGCCGGCATTTACAACCGGCCGCGAAAGCATTGCTGCCAGCTGGGCAGGGTAGTCTTTGCCATGCCGTGGCCCCGACACCTGATGTTAGGCTATCTCCGAAAGCAGACGATCTTACCGCTTAGCAGGAATCGGCGTCCCTGCTTGGGCGAGGCTTGAAAAAGGTCTGCCCGGCAAAGGCAACAACGACCACTGCCAGGCAGAAGTAAAATATTTTTCGCATTTTATACTTCGGGTCAGACGTTTATGCGATCACGTAACTTACCCGAGCATTTAAAGGTCACAACTTTTCTAGGGTCCAGCATTAATTCTTCACCGGTGGCCGGATTGCGACCCCGTCGCGCCTTTTTTTCTTTAACACAAAACTTGCCGAACCCGCTGATCATGACATCATCACCTGTTTCCAGCGTGGATTTGATAATACCGATGACGGATTCGACCAACTCGGAACTCTCTTTTTTGGTGATGCCGTTTTGACTCTGAATGGTTTCTACAATCTTTGCTTTGGTAAGGGCCATAACGCTTCGCTCCTAATTATTTTTTGCCTCGGGATCCTGTTCATCAATTGATGTTTTAACATCCCAATTGTCGTTTCGGATGTCAAGCAAATATTCAATTTCATTACAATTGCAGGACATATAGACGGTTGCCGGTTATGGGCTTAGCGGCCCAAGATTAGCACCGATCTGAAATATTAAGTAATTGTTATTATTCCATTTTTAAATACTATGGCAATACATCAAACCCATCACCGGCCAAAAAATGCCACGAATTGTGCCAGAACGGTTTTTTTTCAGATTTCAGCCAATTTGTGTAAATCGGTTGCCATTTCAAGGATAAGGGCCCTTAATTCCAGCGGTTTTACAAATCGAGACGGGATCGCGGCCGCACCGCTGCGGAGGCCCAAAAGCGAGCCTGCGACTGCGCCAGGCCGTCACTGGAAAGCAGGCTTGTCGTTGGTGCAAGGGGCCTCAGGTTCCGGTTGCCAGATCCTCGATACCGTAAAATTCAACCGCATTCTGCCCCAAAACGCTGACCAGCAGGGCTTCCGGGAGATTCGCTTGACATAGCCTTCTTAGCTCACGATCCCAGGCATAAGGCAGGTTGGGAAAATCACTGCCATACATGATTCTATATTTTGGTGAGGGTGATGCGGCTGCCGTTGATGCTGATATTGAATTTATCGCCGGTTTCGAAGTCGCTGTCTTCCAGTTTGGTCTTGGGAATGATTATCGAGTTTTGATTTAACTTTACCGTATTGGAGACCGGCCTGTAAAGCCCGACAATGTCTGAAGGATTTGAAAGAGAATTTTTATAGGTGAGTTTAGCAACTCGGCTTTGCAGCGTTTTCAAGGTGATCCCTGCCTCTTTACAGATTCTTTCGGCATTCTTGTAGTTTTGAATCACCGTCAACAGTGCCCTGTCGCTAATTTTGACCGCCATTTAACTCCTCCATCTCCGCTAGCATCCCGGATCCTCCCTAATCGCACGCGTTTATCCGGTGTGCCGCACAGTCGATGGTTTAAAAAAGGTTAATGGCTTGCCATTGCTAATCCGAGGTTACCAGGGCTCACGCCGGTCCCTGCCTCCGATCCAACAAATTGGCTGCATTCACAGGCATGATGCGACAACCGATCGTTATAGAACACCGATTACTCCTGCCATGGCCACGCCATGCAATGTCGCATAGTATATATTATTTTTTAATAAAATAAAAGTTTTATTTTATTAATGATTAATTTTAACTATAGCTCTTTGATTCAAACCAATCATCAATAAATCTTTAAAGTAATCCATAGATGTTTTTTTATCAAAAGATCTTCTTAATTGGCTTACAGTTAATTCATCAATTTCGTCTTGATAAAAATCTTCAGATAAGTCCTTTTCAATGTATTCATTAAAATTCTTCATAACACACCTCCATTTTTAATTGTTTTTTCTTTACCTACAATTATGAAAGTTTTAATGAATTTTTTTGATCAAACTATTTTAATGAACTAATATAAATAAGCATAATTAAAATAAATAAACTTGATATCAAATATTGAAAACTCTTAAAGGTAAAATTAAAGCTTAAAATGTTATTTTCTATTACATGTTGATAAGAAAAGATCAAAGGTACAAAAATCAATGTCGTAATCAATAATATTGAAAATGCGTAATAAATTATTTTGCTTATCATGATATATTATCCATTAGTTATTGGTTTTCAGAATTTAATATATATTTATTATATAAATGTCAACATTTTTTATCATATATATTAATTTAATTTTTTAATGATATATTTTGTATTGAAAATATTTAATAAGATTTTTTATTATATTTTTTTATAATTTAATCATTGATATATGATTATAAACAATCACTATGATCCTTAGATTCAGAACGAGTGACGCGAAAACCGCAATGGTTCACAAGGCTAATCTTGGGGGTTTGAATCGATATTTTTAAAAGCGATTCGGTGGGGATGTACAGATTGTTTCTAAGCTATTTTCGATAGATAACGGAATCGGGACGTACTATTGTTGGGAACCTGGAAGGGATGTGCGCAGCAAATAGCGAATCAGGAACACTAGCACCTGCGATAAGCGCTTTCCTGCTCTGGCGGGTTGAATAAAAGATTTTGTAAAGGACGTTCAATCGATCTTGGGCATCAACGCCCACCTTATGACCCATGATTCAAGGTCAAGTATCTTCATATAGGCTCACGATTCCGCCGTTCTGAAATTTAAAGACCGGTTTTCGTGGAGCCGGTCAGGAGAAACGCGGCCAGACGTTCCATGAATGGCAAGTGGCCAACATACATGGTATTGCTGGCGCTATCTATTTTGGAGGCTACCAATACAGTCACATCATCCAGAGGCCTCATTCCATCTTAGCTCGTCACCCCTGCGGCCGGCTGCAGTCGGGCTGCAAATATTTCTCGCGGTTTCACGCGCCCGTTTCTTGCCACTGTGGACGATGCGGGACACCTGAACCCCATAGCCCTGGGCAACTTCGGCGATTCGGTTGACATCGGCCGCTCCTTTTTCGGAAAGGCCTTTTTCAGGATCGATGTCTTTGGGAAGAGACAAACCATGCTGTACAAGGTAGATGGACATGCGGACCTCCTGGCGCTATTGTTACAACACTTTGAAATCATATCAAAATTCGGGTTAAAATTCGAGGCCTCAGACGAGCCTCTATAGCCGAAGCACCAGCACAGGCTGAAGATTGGGCCAAAAGACATTTTTTGAGGCAGCTTCTTTTATGTATTCGTAGTGGTCCACGGACGTCAAGCTTAAAGCGCCTGTGCGCCAACGATCAATCGGGCATCCGCGATACAAATCTTCTCCATCGATCTCAATCGTGGCATGTACTGACATCTGTGTGCGAATATGTTATAGAATGTCTATCATTTCGACCACCGAAAACGCACAAGGAGAGCACACCATGTGCAGATCCTCGGCGATCATTTTAAGTCTTGGGCTTAATCCTGTCTGCGGCACTCACCCACGCCGCGCAGCTGCCGACCGATGCAATCAACGATGGCTCCCGGTTTTGAAACCGCTCGTCGCGACATGGTTACCAGGCAGATCGCAGCCCGCGGTATTTCCGATCCGCGCGTATTAAGCGCCTTGCTCAAAGTTCCCCGTCACCGCTTTGTTCCCCGGCGGCTCTGGTCCCAAGCCTATGCCGACCATCCACTGCCCATTGGTGCGGGACAAACAATTTCCCAACCCTATATCGTCGCCTTGATGAGCGCTTCCCTTGAATTGAACGGGTCCGAGCATGTTCTTGAAATCGGAACGGGATCAGGGTATCAGGCTGCCGTCCTGGCCCGTTTGGCAAAGCGTGTGACCACCATCGAAATCAAGACAACGCTTTACCGTAAGGCATCCGCAATCTTGCAGACGCTGAATTACAATAATATCACAACCGTTTCAGGTGACGGCTATTTTGGTCAGCCCGCATCCGCACCCTTCGACTGTATTATGATCACCGCAGCCGTGGATCACATTCCGCCGCCGCTTTTAAAGCAATTGAAAAACAACGGCAAACTGATCCTGCCCCTGGGTAACCCATTTAGTTATCAGAATCTCGTGCTTGTGACCAAACACGGTAACGACTATCACCTGCAACAGATAACCGGTGTTTTGTTCGTCCCGCTGACCGGCCATGCTCTGGACCGGCAAAATGCGCCCTAGAGGGAATTGTCCGTTGGATGTGCACGCGCAACCGACCCATCATTTACATTCATCCCTGCTTCTGGTCATCTTCCTGCTATCCTTAGCTTCGATCGCCTTTGAGATTACCTTGGCACGGATTTTTTCGATCAGCCAGTGGAACCATCTGGCTTTTATGGTTATCAGCATTGCCTTGTTGGGGTTTGCGGCCGGAGGAACCGTGCTATGCATTCAGGAGGTCCGCAACGCCACCTGGTACCGCCAGGCTTCGTTAAAGCGCTCGCTTGGTCAGCTAGCGCTGCTGTTCGCCCTCACGATCATAATGGCGCACCTTTTATTGGCACGACTGCCGCTCGACTATTTCAGGCTGCCACTTGAACCGATCCAGGCTGGATATCTGTTGGCCGCATTTCTGCTATTGGCCTTGCCGTTTTTCTGGGCCGGCTTGATCATTGGTCTGGCCTATACCCTGCTGCCCCAAAAATCGGGCCAAATCTACTTTGCAACCATGTCCGGCTCAGCTTTAGGCGCATTGCTTCCGTTGCCCTTATTGCCGCTATTGGGTGAGAGCGGTCTGATCGCTGTGCTGGCCTTGTTACCGGTGGGCCCGCTTTTTCTGAAAGGGGTCAATATTGGATCAGACCTCCAGGTACCCTTCAAAGCAGGTCTTCGCCGCCCTGCCCGGTTGCATACCTTGGCCTTGGTCGTGCTGCTTTTAAGCGCCGGCCTGCTTTTCACCAACCGATCTGTTGTGCCGCTTGAACCATCACCCTATAAAGCGCTAAGCCAGCATTTGATGTTACCGCGATCGCATGTCACCAAGACCTACCATTCTCTGCGCGGCCGCTATGATGTCTTGCGCAGTCCTTATATACGCTTTGCCCCAGGTCTTAGTTTGCAGTATAAAGATGCCCTGCCATCGCAAACCGCCTTTTTTAAAGATGCGGACAATCAAGTGGTCCTCTTCAGTGGGTCTCGGTCCCAAATGCATCGGTATACCGCGTTCTTGCTTGCCTCTTTAGGCTACCGGCTTGTACCTAACCCTGAAAGTATTCTGGTGATCCTGCACAACGGAGGGTCGAGCCTGCCGTGCGCGCTGAACACCAAGGCCCGCCGCATTACGGTCATCGCCCAAGACCCGATCGCTGCCCGCTTGATCGAACAGCATTACGGCCTGCCAATCATACATCAGAATCCCAGAGTTTTCCTGACACGCTCAACCCAGCGCTTCGATGTGATCCATTTGGAGAACTGGGGCAGTTCGCTCCCCGGCACGGCGGCCCTGACTTATGAGAACACGATCACGACCGATGCTTTCGCGCTTTACCTCGAACATCTGAAGCCCAACGGAATTTTAATGCTCAGCCGCAAACTCCTTTTGCCTCCTGCCGATTCGATCCGGTTATGGGCAACAGCCTACGAGGGTTTGCGGGCTTCCGGCCACACCAACCCTGAAAACCATATCGCCGTTTTGCGCAATTGGGACACCTATCTGCTACTCGTCGGCGCCCAACCGCTTTCAACAACGGCAAACCTGGCGGCGATTGCCAGGCAATTGAACTTCGATCTGGTCTACTTGCCGGATATAACCGCCGAACAGCCCAACCGTTTCAACGTATTTACAGCCCCGTTTCATTACGCCGCCCTTCAAGACCTGCGGCAAGCTTACCAAAATGGAAAGTCAGAGATTTTTTTCAATAAATACCTTCTCGACGTCGCGCCCCAATCAGACCAGCGGCCGTTTCCGGGTCGTCTGCTAAAATGGTCGCAAATCAGGCAATATTATCAAACCATGGGGAGCCGCCTCTACACGCTTCTGCTATCCGGAGAGGTGGTTGTCGGCGTTGTTTTGATTGAGGCCATTGTTGTTAGCGTCCTAATCCTCATCCTCCCGCTGTTCTTCTTTGGTGGAACGAGAAAAACCCTGCCCCTGCCGGAACTCATCTTTTTTTTGAACGTCGGGTTCGGTTTCATGCTGGTCGAACTTTTCTTTATTCATACCTATACCCTGTTCTTCAGTGAACCGGTGGTTAGCCTTACGGTTGTGTTGACCGGCATTTTGATCAGTTCATCGGTCGGCGGCTATTTTTCACAGCGCCTGAAACTTGTCTGGTTGAAGCATGGTCTCATCGCTCTGGTTCTCCTTTTGTCAAGCTTATGGATAACGCTCGATCACTGGACGGCTGTTTGCTTAAGGGCACCCGGTTGGTGGGGCCTGCTCCTTGTTTTGACGCTCCTTTTACCTGTCGGTATCCTCCTGGGCTTACCCTTTCCATTGGGTATGCGCTTGCTCTTGCCGGATCCCGCTCAGCGGGCGCATGCCTGGGCCGTTAATGGATGTGCGTCGGTGGTCACTTCGGTCGCCGCTATGCAACTGGCGATCAGTGTCGGCTTACCGTCGCTGTTAGGCGGTGCGATCATCGCTTACGCAGTTGCCCGCCTGTCGCTCAAATTTCTAAAATAAGACTTTGGAAATATCTTCCGTCGCAGCCATCCGTCTCCGGGCAAGACGGCCCCCTTTACTTATCCGGCGCTCCCGTATAATGTGGACCGTGCAAAAGCCAACATCTGGAACAAAGCGATGAAAATACTCCTCATTTACCCCTATTTTTTAGAAGAGCGCCTGCACATGGAAGATATCCAGGCGGTGCCCATGGGCCTGTATTATGTCGGGGCCATGCTCAAGGCGCACGGTTTTCAGGTGGAAATTCTGAACTGGTATAACATCGACAAGAAGCCCCACAAGATCGCGGAAACCTTGAAAACGTACCGTCCCGACATCATCGGCCTTTCGATTGTACACGCCAATCGCTGGGGTGGCATCGAAATTGCGCGAACAGCCAAAGAATTGGTCCCGCGGGTCAAAATTGTCTTTGGTGGCATCGGTGCAACCTTTCTTTGGCAACACCTCTTAACGCACTATGACCCGATCGACTATGTCGTCATCGGTGAAGGCGAGCAGATTTTCCTATCACTGGTAAGAGCCCTTGCATCCGATGACTCCCAGGCTATCGAAACCATCAAAGGTATCGCCTTCCGTTCTTCGAAAGGGCCTGTTTGCACATCACCGGCCGAAGTGGTTACCGACCTGGATCAACTCCCGGCACCCTCTCGCTATTTTACGTTCCCGCATTTGGCCTTGACCCGCGGATGCCCTGGGAAGTGTACCTTTTGTGGATCACCTCAATTTTGGGGTCCCAAAGTTCGTTTTCACTCAGCCGATTATTTTGTCGATCAACTTGAACGCCTCTATCGGCGCGGGGTCACTTTTTTTTATTTCTCGGACGACACTTTCACCATGCGGCCGGACCTCGTCATCGCGATCTGCCAAAAAATAATCGCCAAAAAATTCGCCATAACCTGGGCCGCCATATCCCGGGTTAACTATGTCGATGAGACAGCTCTGGCCTGGATGCGGCAGGCCGGTTGCGTGCAGATCAGCTATGGGGTTGAAAGCGGTTCGGATACGATTCGAAGGGTTTTTAATAAAAAAATAACGGCCGCACAGATCGAGCACGCGTTCGCCCTGACGACCCGTTACGGGATTCTGGCCAGGGCCTATTTTATCTACGGCGCACCGGGTGAAAATGCTGACACCATTCAGGCCACGATCGATTTGATGCACACGCTGAAGCCGTTGAGTACGATTTTTTATATCCTGGACATCTTTCCCGGAACAGCCCTCTATCAGGATTATCAGCAACGCCGCGGTGTAACCGATGATGTCTGGCTCGAGCACGTCGAAGACATCATGTATTTTGAAACCGATGACCGTTTAATGCGTGATGATATTCTGGGTTACGGTCGCCTGCTGCGCAAGACCTTTTACCGCAATTTGGGGGAATATGTCCGGGCTGTCGAACTGATCGACGATAAAAGTCTGTATCCCTGGCATGCGGATTTTTATTCGCGGCTCGGGATGACATTCAGCCATGGAGATTATGCGGATATCGAGGACATTATCGACAAAGAGGAACTCGCCACCTTTTGTTATCAAAAGGCCCTTGAATACCATCCCGATCACCGCGCTTATCTGGGACTCGGGGTTGCCCGTCAAAAGGCGGGTGACCTGCACGGCTCCAACCAGATTCTATCCCAAGGCCTGACGCGATTTAATGACAGCGAACAACTTCATCTTTGCCAGGGCATCAATCATCTGAATTTGAAAGCCTACGACGATGCCTTGGCCCATCTGCTTCCCTACCGAACGTCACCCCATGTCCTGCCTTACATTATTGCATGCTACCGGGCCAAGGGTGACGAAAGCCAGGCGGCCCATCATTCTGAACGGCTGGCATCACTAAAATAATTCTCGGAGATTGTCCCCGGTCTGGAACTATTCTGAGTGTCCACGTGATAGAGTTGAATGGGTGATCAAATGTGGAGGCGTATTGATTGGGATCTTGATGATGGTGCGGACTAAAACGCAATCTTAGAAGTTGTTACAAAATCCCGGATCATGTTCGAGAGCAAAACGTCCCGTGTATTTGCAAACGGAGTCCGCCTCAGGCGGATGAGTAAATTCGTGGGACAACGCTGCTATCGGACATTAGAGGGGGTTTTGTAACAATTTCTAAGCCTTAACCCCTGTAATGATGCCCGATTCGGTGGGTCCCCGGAAAGGCAAACGCGTTGTCTCAACAATCCCGGCCTGGGCGAGCATTTCCATTATCTGGGTTTCGGAATAGGACTGTCCTGAGCGTGTCCCTACCAACATGTTCAATGCAAACAGGGCCGGGAGCAGGGGCCCGTCCATGGTGTCATCTAAAACAAAATCGTGGATGACCATCAGTCCGCCGGGTTCCAGAACAGCGGCCGCCTTGCGAATCAAATTGATGCAAGCATCCCAGCCTTCGGCATGCAGAATATGGGAAAGCCAGACCACATCAAAAGACCCCTGCTATCGTTTCTGACAGGTAATCGCCCCCGACAAAAGCGATACGGTTCGACAAACCGAAACGCGCGATGATCTCTTCAGCCAGAGGACGGGTCGTCGGAAGATCATAGACCACGGCCTGCAAGTCCTCGTTGCTTTTGCAAAAATGAATGGCATACGTTCCAGGGCCGCCGCCCAGATCGAGCAGTTGGCGCCGCCCGGCCAGGTCGACGGTCTCAGCGACCTGAGGGGCGATGCCCATGGCATTATTAAACATGCCCATCAAAAAGCTTTCCCGCCGGTCATCATCGGCATAGGCGGGGCTTTTGCGAACCGGCTGGCCGGAACGCACCGACTGATCCAATTGAGACCATGACTCAACCAGGTAATGGTGGTGTTTGATCATGTAACCCATGTATTGGGGCGAATCCTTGACCAAAGCGACCTGCGCGATCGCGGTGTTCCGAAAGCGGCCCGCGTGTTTTTCCAAAAGTTGCATTGCCGTGAGCGCGTTCAACAACATGTCCACGCCGCGAGGGTTGGCTTGCAAACGCGCGGCGACCGTTGCCGCGTCAAGGTCTTCTTGACCGAGATGTGTGAAGATATCGAGCTTGACACCGGCGTGCAGTGCACAGGCCTGCCAGTAACTGCCCGATGTCGCCATTAGCCGACCGATGTCCCATGTTTGATCATGCATGGCCGCCTCCTTATGCGATCCGTTTCAACCGTGCTTTGCTCTTTACAAAAGCGATGTTTTTGTCTAAAAATATTTTTTATTTAACACAGGCCCACTATAAAACAAAGCGCTATCCAAATCAGGAATAATTATGGCAACCAAATTTGTCAGCAAACGCTCGCTGGAATTTCTGCTTTACGAAGTTTTTAATGCTGAGCAGCTGCTAACCTATCCCTATTACGCGGACCATAATCGCAAAGTATTCGATATGGTCCTGGACGCAGCCCTCAAGCTGGCCCAGAAAGTTCTGCGCCCCACGCTGGAAGAAATGGACCGAACCCCACCTGCCCTGGTCAATGGGAAGGTGCAAGTCCATCCCTCGGTAGCCGCTTTTTTGAAAGAATGCGGCGAGGGCGGCTGGATCGCTTCCAGCTTTCCCGCTGAACACGGCGGTGAACAACTTCCCATCATCATCAGTGTTTTGTATCGCTACATTTTCGCAGCTGCAAATTATTCAGCCAGTGTCTATCCGGGCCTGTGCTCCGGGGCTGCCCACCTCATTACCTCCTTTGGCAGCCAAGACCTGATTGATACCTATGTCCCCAATCTGCTGAACGGCAAATGGCAAGGAACAATGGCACTTACCGAACCGCAGGCGGGTAGTTCCCTGACCGATATAATCACAACCGCCGTTCCACATAAAGACGGGTCTTACCGCATTCAAGGTGGCAAGCTCTTCATTTCGGCCGGTGATCACGATGGTGCCGAAAATATAATCCATCTCATGCTGGCCAAAATCGAAGGGGCCCCGCCGGGCATCAAAGGCATATCCCTTTTTGTCGTTCCGCAGCAGCGCTTGGATGCCGAAGGACGACTCACACCCAACGATATTATCGTCTCCCAGATATTTCATAAACTCGGCTACCGCGGCGCGCCCATAACGGAATTGCGCATCGGCGAAAACAACGATTGCCATGGGGTATTTGATCGGGGAGCCCCACCGCGGGCTTAGCTACATGTTTCAGATGATGAATGAAGCCCGCATCGACGTCGGTATCGGCGCCACGGGCATTGCTTCGGCGGCTTACTATGCGGCCCTGGCATATGCTGCACAGCGTCCCCAGGGGCGCAAGTTGTCGGCCAAAGATCCGTCCTTACCCCAGATTTCGATCATCGAACATGCCGATGTCAAGCGGATGCTTTTGTTCCAGCGAGCCATCGTAGAAGGATCTCTATCCCTTATTTTTCAGTGTTGCCTGTACGATGATCTGCGCAAAGTGACAACCGGCGAGCAGCAACAAAAATTCGGACTGCTGCTCGACATTTTGACACCGGTCGCCAAAAGCTACCCGTCCGAGATGGGAATTTTAGCGGTCAGCCAAGCGCTGCAATGCTTTGGCGGGTATGGCTACTGTGAAGACTTCCCAGTCGAACAATATTACCGGGACGTACGAATCCACGCAATCCATGAAGGCACGACCGCAATCCAAGCCATGGACCTGCTGGGCCGTAAGGTGCTTATGCATGATGGTCAGGCGACCATGCTGTTGATAGAGGAAATCAACGGTGTCATTGCGCAGGCGCAGAAAGTCGAACGCTTGAATCCGTATGCGAACCAGCTCAGTCAGGCGCTAGAACAAAGCCAGCAAGTTACCATGCACTTGATCGGGATTGCCCAAACCCAGGGACCCGAATTTTACCTGGCGGATGCGACCCTCTATCTGGAACTGTTTGGCATCGTTATGGTGGCCTGGCAGTGGCTTCAACAAGCCCTGGCGGCCAGCAACCGGCTCGAGGCCAACCTGTCTAAAGCCGAAGGCGCATTTTATCAAGGCAAGTTGTACGCCTTTCAATATTTTTTCGGTTATGAATTACCCAAGTGCGCAGGGCTGGTTGAGCGACTGCTGAATCAGGATGGCCTGACAGTCAACATGAAGGCGACCGACTTTAACGATTAATCGGAGAGTGATCGTAGCATGACGAACTGCATTTTATTGAACGCCGACTATTCTTTTCTCAACCTTGTTAACTGGAAAAAAGCAATGTGCTTGATGTCCAAAGACAAGGTCCAAGTTCTGACGTATTCGCAAAGAATTGTGCGCACGGCTGAGGGTCTGCTTTTACGGGTTCCGGCCGTTATGCGGTTGATCAAACTGATCAGATCTTTGTACCGCAGCCGGGTGCCGTTCAGCAAGGCCAACATCCTGGTTCGGGACGGCTACCGATGCGCCTATTGTGGCAGCAAACGGGTAAAGCTGACGCTGGATCATATCATACCCAAATCGCGCGGCGGGTGCAGCACCTTTGAGAATTGTGTTGCGTCCTGCCGCCCCTGTAACAACCATAAAGGCTGTCGAACACCACGCGAAGCCAGGATGGTTCTGCAAATCCGCGCCTACCAGCCCACGATTGCAGAGTTTTTACAGATCAAGGTCAAGAATCTGGGGATTAACCGGGTGCTTAAAGACCTGGGAATCTATTAGAAGCCATCTTAAAAATGTCTTTTGGCCCAATCTTGGCGTTGGGCGGCATGATTTAACTCCTCAATCCGCCTGAGGCGGACTTCCGGGTTAAATCTGCCACCCGCCTGGACCTTGGACCAAAATCCTATTTTTGAGATGGCTTCTAGAAGTAGTTGTGTTTGGGGGGTGATGCATTTATTTTTTCCATTCCCACAAGCCCCACAGCAGCGCAATAAGCGCCAGGCTGCTCATGGCTACGGAAACCAGGCTTGTGGCCAAGATCCCTCCTTGTAGCCACGCCTGACCGCCGATCAGGGCTCCCGCGACGCGCCCTAATCCTGCAGCGGCAAAAAAACTCGACATCATCGTGGCTCGTGCGGAGGGAAGAATCTCGGTGCTTAGCGAAAGGCTGGTGACAAGGGTAAATTCGAAACTAAGGAAAAGAACGAAAAGGCCCGTCATTGTCAGCACCAGGCTACGCCCTATAAACGGCAACAAGGCATAAGCCAGCAGGGTCGCGATTAAGCCCAAAATCAGGGCTCTTCGCAATCCGATGCGATCGCCCCAGAAGGCGGTAAAGCTTTCGCCTAATAATTCGGCGACACCGATAAGAGCGGTCCCAAAACCCAGGGCGACAATGCTCAGGTCAAAACGGTCCTCCAGCCAGGCACCATAGATCACGAACAGATTGTCGTTGGCGGCACTGACCCAAAACGCATACCCCAGGATGCCCAAGGCCGGTCGGACCCTTACCAATAGTCGCCAGGCGGACTTAAGGTCAATTGGACTGCCGGTGCGGTCGCCGGGACCTTTGTCCATAGGGATTAGCCGCCTCAAAACGACCAGGCCGATCAAGCCCAACCCCCCGCCAACGAAAAAGGGGGCCCGCCACCCAAGCCAATCAATCAACAGAGCGGTCGCAGGGATCCCGATCAAAGTGCTGCCGGCCCAACTGAATTCCAATAAGCCGATGAACAGGCCTCTGCGCTGGTAGGGTACACGGGCACTGACATAGGCCTGTAGCGCCGGATCAAAAATACTCTTCCCAAGTCCGGCCAGCAGTAAAGACACAAAAACGACACTGTAAAACGGGAGCAAACCACCAGCCAGCAAACCGACCCCCAACATCCCAAGCCCGGCCAACATCATAAGCCGGTACCCCAATCGGTCGGCCAAAGGCCCGAAGACCATTGCGATAACAGCCGAACTCTGGTTGGCGGCGATAATCATGGTAACGGCCGATAAAGATACGCCTAAACCACGGCTTAAAACAGGTGCAAAGGGATAGGCGAACCGGCGAGCCGTATTCAGTACCAGCCGGCACAGAATTACCGTCACAACCTGCCACGCAAACCCATTGGTTCGTTTTGTGATCTGTTGGGTTGGGCATGTAATCCTTGAAAAGAAGTTAGAAGTTATCCGACCGACGCCGGCCGAAAATCTTTTCTAGCACGGCCTGGTCGAAATGATAGGCTGTATTGCAAAAATGGCACCGAATTTCAACTGGTAAAGACCCCGGCCGACGCAGTTCGTCCAATTCTTCTACCGGCAAACGCGTCAGGAGGCTGCGAATGTGGTGCGCATTGCAGTGGCACATGAATTCGATGCGTCGGTCCCTTAGAAATAGTGGCGCATACTTGCCGTAACACTGTTGAATTAGCTTGGATGGGTCGCCATGACCTGCAAAATACTTACCCAGAGACGGCATGGCTGGAACCAGGGCCTCAATTTCGGCTATTTGCTGATCGGTCGCCGTGGGCAGAGCCTGCAATAAAAAGCCGCCGGCGCCAATAACATCACCGCTCGGGCTGAATTGAAGGCCTAAATTGATGGCCGTCGGAATGTGTTCGGATGTCACATAGTAATGCGCCAGGTCTTTAGCGATGTCGCCGTATTGCAGGATTACTTCGCCGTCCAACGGTCTTTGAGCGCCTTCGAGATAACGCGTAACCCTTAGAACACCGGCGCCCAGAAAAGGCGCCAAACTGAAGCTGTCAACAGGTTGCGAGATCGGGATAGGATTCTTATGCAAATAACCCCGCACGTCCCCATAAGCATTGGCTTCAACGGTCAGTCCTTTGACCGGTCCGGAACATTCGATCTGAAGCTTCAGCCAATCGCCCCCTTTTAGAATTGCGGCCATCAAACCGGCGCCCATGTAGGCGCGACCCAAAACAAGGGTCTCCAATAAACCCAGGCCGTGATTGCTTCGCATCTCATTTACCATCCGGGTTCCATTCATGATGACACCGCGCAAAGCACCTTCAGCCAGTATAAAGTTGTAAAGGCGGTCATGGGCGCCGGCCTGTAACTGCTCTTTGCGGGAGCTGCCGTATGGTTCGCTTTTTTTCATTTAAAAATAAAAACGTAAAACGATTTTATGGAAAGCGACTTTGTCGCTCGAGGGTGGAGGTTTCTTTCGTCTAAAGAATCGGAGGGTGTCATCTAATCCCGGCCGCCTGATCAGACGGCCGGATTTATTTAGCGGAGCTCTTTTAGCCTGAAGTGCACGCGTCGGTTTTTGGACCAGGCCTCTTCGTTGTGACCAGAGTCTACCGGAAGCTCTTCACCAAAACTGACGGTCAGCATTCGCTCCCGATTTATACCGAGTCCGATCAGAAAAGTTTTGACGTTGCCGGCCCGTTTCTCACCCAGCAGCATGTTAAACTCATTGGTACCCCGCTCATCACAGTGGCCCTCGATAATCACAGCAACTTCGGGGTTGTCATACAACCATAACGCTTTGCGGCTGATGACATCTTGCGCATCGGACAGCAATTCCGCCCGGTTGAATTCGAAATATACATCCTCGTATACAAAAGCATTGCGGGCAACCATCTGTTCACGCCGGGCGGCCTCGATTTGAAGCTGCTGCAGTTCGCGTGCCCGCTGTCTTTCTATCGCCTGCTGGCGGGCCAACTCTGCCGCGCGTGCTGCTAAGGCCTCCTCCTCGGCGGACTGCGTCGCGGTCGTTTCGGACGTAACGCTTCTTTGCGCACAGGCACAAAGCATAAACAAGCATGCCAGGGTAAACAGCGCTCGCATGGCCCATTTGAGTTTTTTCGGCATTGGGTACCTCCCTGCTTAAAGACGATCATTTAAGCGGTTTCACTTTGGATCGTTTGAGCAAATGACTCTGTTTCGATATCCAGGCATCGACCTCGGTGGCGTCATCGTAGCGTATATTGGCCAATTCGTTTAGGGCCGCTCTTATTTGCCGCGCACCTGTGTCAAAAACCATGCTGACGGCCTTGAATTCGCGTTTAACTTCACTCAACGAATAGTGACCCCCGGATTTTTGCAAATAGGCCGTTACCATATCGCGAATGGCATCCCAATTGTCTCTGCGCGTCTGGTTGGCCAGCGGGGTAAGCTCATCGATTTTTTTTAATCGCCGGCGATGAAACCGGGAGGCACCGTATTTCTTAAAAAGGGTTGCCCAAATCAAGAAAATCAACAGCACGGCCCCGCCCCCGACACCATACATGGCGTTCGCACTTTCAAGCGGTATAAAATTTGTCACTGTAGCGCCGATTAATACACCGGCACCACCCAAAAGTGCGACGATGATGCCAGATAAAATAAACTTTAAATTGAATTGTCGTGCCTGTGACCGGTAATTGATCAGAGCTTCCAACAAATGCGCCAGACGCTCACCATGAATTTCAACAAACGACGCCAGGTGATCCAAACGATGCCGCGGTGCCTGCAGAATCGCCTTTTTCAATTCCTCGCGCTGATTGGATAGATATTCGAGGTAGTGCGTATCGCTCTCTGCCCCGTTCTTGTTAGTGCCTGCTGCCAAGGGTGAGTACATCAGGTGAATGGTTGGAATGTCTTTGCGGCCGGTCATCTGGGACAGGTTCCAGCAGAGGGTTCCATAAACCTGCAGCAAGTCGATTAGGGAAGAACATTCGTCGATACGGTTGAGGACGAAAAGAATCCGATCCTCGAAGGTGCGCGCCGGAAGGGTGTCTCGCAGACTGGTATACGCCTCCCGGACGGTGCCAGCCTTGTGCGGATCGAATAGGACCAGCACCAAATCAGCTATTTGGGCCAAATCACCGATCACATCCTGATAATTGTATCCCCGATCTCTTTCGGTAATACTGTCGAGCATGCCTGGCGTATCGATAATGGCCAGATTTTTCAAAAAGGGTGAATCAACCTTTTTTAGTTTGAAATGCGAGGTAAACCGTTGCCCATGCTTTTTAAGTGACTCATAGGGATATTCGGGGTCATTCAGCAAAAATTTACCATCCCGTTCTTCGGTGACGCAGATCTGGTCCGTCCCTGCGGTAGAACCGTCATAGGTAATTACGGTAAACGAGTCATCGGTCGGTGCCTGGCCAGTCGCTTGAATTTCAGCGCCTAAAAAATCGTTGATCAGTGTTGATTTTCCAGATGAATAATTGCCCAAGACCAACACCTGCGGGCGCCATTTAATGTTCGCTTCCAGCGGCGATTCACTATATCCATAACGGAATGCCACGGGGGTCAGATAATCTTCAACCAGGGCCAAAAGATCTGTCCGCAATTCGTTGATATATTCTTCGCGATTCATGCGATCTCCTCGAGGGGGAGAAACCGAGTATAAAACAGGATGTAAACGGAGCATAGGATTATCAGAGCCATATACGTGTGTCAACAATTCGGATGATAATGGATAGAGCGTTGAGGCCGTTTTAAAATGGGCGCCGCGGCCACCGAAGGTGCTATTTTAAAATGATCAACTCTTGGCAAAAATGCTCTGATCTTATCGATAATATTCGTTAAACGAATCTCAACCTTGACCTTGAGCACCAATGATGATATTTAAAGTGATGTTTGTTCCTGGTCTATTTTCGGCGGCTCTCAAGCGAGGCAAGTTGATCTTTTCATTTATTGGGCAAGGAGGAACACCATGGACGAAAAAGTACTGACATGCCCCAAATGCGGTTTTGAAAATGCCCCTTCCAATGACGAATGTGACAGCTGTGGGGTTACATTTGCCCTGATTTTCTCCGGCCCGCCGACAACGGACCCCTCTCCCGAACCGCAAAGTGCCCCTGCCGATGCAACGGCATGCCCCAATTGCGGATTCGAAAACGACGCATCGGCCATCGATTGCCTGAAATGTGGGATTGTTTTTGCCAAATATTATAAGATTCAAGAAAGAGCGCAGCAAGACGATACACCTGAAACGGAAGATCAGGCAACAGACGAACAGAAGCCATCCGCTGATGTGCCAACAGAGCAGGAGGCCCGCTCCAGAGCGGAAGCGCTTTTAAGAGAAGAAGAAGCCGAGGCCTTCCGCAAGCAACAGGAAGAAGAAGAGCGCGCCGAAGCCATCCGCAAACAGCAGGAAGAAGAACGCGCCGAAGCCATCCGCAAACAACAGGAGGAGGAAGAGAAAGAGCGCGCGGAAGCTCTCCGCAAACAGCAGGAGGAGGAAGAGCGCGCGGAGGCCATCCGCAAACAACATGAAGTGGAAGAGCAAGAACGCGCTGAAGCCTTAAGCAAGCAGCAGGAGGAAGAAGAACGCGCGGAAGCCCTACGCAAGCAAAAGGAAGAAGAGGAAGCGCGCGACGAAGCCCTCCACAAAGAGCTGGAAGAGAAAGAACGCGCGGCCGCTTTGCGCGAAAAGCGGGAAGAGGAAGAACGGGCCGAAGCCTTACGCCAACAGGAAGAAGAAGAGCGCGCCGAAGCCTTGCGTAAACAGCAGGAGGAGGAAGAACGCGCTGAAGCCTTGCGCAAACAACAGGAAGAGGAAGAAGCGCGCGGAAGCCCTGCGACAACAACAGGAGGAAGAACGCGCGGAGGCCATGCAAAAGCAACAAGAGGAAGAAACTAAATTATTTCAAGTAATTATGAAAGGTCTCAAGCCCAAATCGCAAACCAGGGACCTGCTCCGAAAATATGAAAACGACCTTATTGGTATTAACCTGTTTACACCGACCGAACTGCTGCCAGCCAGACTCGTGCGGGTCTACGATGACTTTTTCAGCCTTTATGACCCTGAAACAAGGATTTTATACAGTTTTCCCTTGCGTCGCATCCTTTCTGTGATGGAAAACCCGGATGGGTTCGAATTAGAAGGCGGGGAAGATCCACATCCGTGTTGCTATTCGTAAAGGTTTACCACCAAACCGGCTAAAAGCGCCTGGTGCTGTGGCTCGGTTATCGTGCCGCGTGTTTGTGCGCTATCAACATCTCCATAAACGCATCGATCCAATTTCAAACTGCGCCATCAGCATTGACTTCCCAGATGGAGAATCATCCCGTTATCATCGTTACCGGGGCCTCAAGAGGCTTGGGTGCCTCAATTGCGGCCTGGCTCGGCAGCAAAAAAGCCGTCGTTGTATTGGTAGCACGCACCCGCCGTGCGCTGGAACAAACGGCCGCCCAGGTACAAGCCCAAGGAGGCACGGCATTGGTCTTAGCGGCCGATGTGGCGCGCGCGCATGAGTGTGCTTCGATCGTCACCAAGACGCTCGCAAACTTCGGCCGGTTGGATGCCCTGGTCAATAATGCCGGTGTGTTTCAGCCATTGGCAGCGGTGGCCGACTCCGACCCGGACCAATGGCGCTATAACCTTGAAGTGAATCTGCTAGGTCCCTACCACCTGGCCAGAGCCGCCATTGCACCTTTGAGACAACAGCGTGGCCGCATCGTAAACATTAGCAGCGGTGCTGCCAATCTTCCCATAGGAAAGGCCAGTGCCTACTGCGCCGCCAAAGCCGGATTGAACCATTTCACCCGTGTTTTGGCAGAAGAGGAGCCGTTGCTGACCGTTGTCGCGATTCGACCCGGAGTGGTTGACACCGCCATGCAGACTTACATTCGGGAACAGGGTCAAGGAGTAATGGAACCCGATCAAATTGCGTATTACCTAAACCTCAAGACCGATGGTCTGCTGGAACCTCCTTCGGTCCCTGCCCGGGTGGTTGCCTGGCTGGCGTTGCATGCCCCCCGGCCTCTCAGCGGTGAATTTTTAAGCTATGATGACCATCGCGTCCAGCGACCTGCGGAGGAATTTTTTGGAGCGGAGCTATAGAAATGCCTGGCGGATCGTTTACCGAAGGGGAACTCACAAACTTACAGGGCCGCACGTTGATATAGTTTGTCGGCTTTTTTGGCGGCGGCGGCGGCCTGGTTTTTCAGAAGATACCTGGTTTTGAACCAGACCAGTGCGGCTTTGGATTTAAATCCGAGCACCTTGGTTTCTTTGGAAATTGGCTCGCCGTATCCGCCGAGCGCGGCCAACTCAAGCCTTCCTGAAGATATATAAAAGACGACATTCGAGCGCATCAACTCCTGAAACGAACTGTCGATCGAAATTGCAATGCGGCCGATGGGAGCGACATCGTCGGCATTGGACACGACCGTACCGATTTGATTGCCCTTAAGATAAACGCTGTTGTCAGTCAATAATGGTTGTTTTTCAAACATCACATCATAGGTATCGCTATGGGTATTGGGATTACAACCGGTCACTGCTATCGAAACCAGAACGACCATCAACAGGCAGGTTAATTGTTTCACATCTCCTCCTCATGTGCGGCTTTGAGGCCGGCAGGCCTTCAGTCAGGCCCGCAGGGGATCTTCCGCGCAGGTCCAATTGATAAGCACCCGCCTTGCAGGCGGTCCGAGGCGGGTAGCATTTTAATGTCTCGCATTTCCGATCAAGCCCTTTCCTGATCGCTTAAAAAACTGTTCAGTCGCTTTATCAAAACATTACCAATTGTTCAAGCGCTGGTATATAAAATTGCTGCCCAAAGAAAAGGGTATGACAATTTTGTAAGTGAATCTTTTCTTGACTTGTGGCTGCCGGTACCATAAGTATTTAAAAGCTATCTTAAAAATGACTTTTGGCCCAACCGTCCAATGGCGGATAAAGTCGCTCGGTTGGGATTGCGATTCAACGGCGCGTCTATTCACAAACCGGGATCGAGGTTTCGATATGTTACGCTTGGGTGCCAACCCCTTGAATATGAAAGAAATGGACCTTGATGACATTTTCACTTCCCGGCTACAGCTTCTGATCATCATGGCCAAGGCCTACTTGCAAGAGTATCCTCTCGGGAAATATCGCGCCCAAGCCATAATCGCGAATGCCGAGCATGTGGCCCTCGAAGCAGAAGAATTGGGCCGTGGATTACGCCATTTGCAGGGCAATGCCGAAATGACACCCGAGCATTATGCCAACCATGCTTTTTACCAGAGAATTCAGTTGCTTGCCCGCATGGCCAAGGCCTTTGCGCGGGGAAATCCCGGCGATCCCTATCGCAAGGAAGCGCTTAAACGGAATCTGGATCATATATGCAGCCAGATTGCATTCTATCGCCAGATTGGCGAGATCGAATTTTTAAAAGTCGCCTGAGGTATACCATCATTCCCCACGTAAAAATCGCGGTTGTCGATGATGACCAAATTGTGCAGAGACTTTGTTGCAACCGTATTGGCCTATAGTGTCAACCGTGATATCCAGCTGTTTAGTAACGGCTTCGATGCGCTCAATTCACTTGAAACCAGCCAAGGCGCCGACATTATTCTATCCGACGTCTATATCCCCGAATTGGATGGTTTTGACCTACTCGCAGCGATCAAAAAGAAATTTCCGCACAAAACCTGTATTTTGATGTCAAGCATACCCAAGGATGAAGAAACCGCCCGAAGGCTTGGGCGCCGATGCTTTTATCGGCAAACCGTTCTCCGCCAACGCCCTCTTTCAGATTGTCCAAAAATTCGTTGTCCACGAATGAGGACACCCCACCGGCACCGCCGATACCCTGAGAATTAGCGTGCCAATCTAATCGCTATACGGGGCCTTTATCCCGATCGCCATGGGACAGGCATCAAAAACAAGATTTACTAGCGCGGCTTCAATAAATCCTGCAGGGTCGTGTCGAATTTCACACCGACACCGTCAAGATGATTCCGAACGACCTTGCCGCTGACCTGCAGGAGAGATGGTGGACTGAGGAAGGGTAAAACTAAGGGCAATGTCGTCACCGATCGCCAATTCTTTGCGCGTTATTATGAAAACGCCTTCGGGTGTCAGGTTTTTGGTCGCACAACTGATCGCATGCCCGTCAATCTTTAACTTGGCATTTACCATGCAAATGCCACGAGGGTATTTACGCAGATTCGGAGAATGGTACTTTTTTTCGTGTCTTCTGTGTCCATGATGTGATGTTTTTAACGCGTGTTAATTGCGGCGCCAACACACCTCTAAAATATATATAATAACAATTTTAAAGTCAATCTTCCGGCGGATTGATCCGTTAAATCACACCACTCAACAGATCGCCAACGCCCCCTAAACAATGTTGAGAGGCTTTTATCGAGAAGTCATCTCAAAAATAGAATTTTGGCTCAAGTCAAGGCGGACATCAGATTTGAACCGGAGGAATAGCGGGCTATTTTGAGGATTCAAATCATGGCGACCAACCCGAGATTGCGCAAAAGGCATTTTTGAGATGACTTCTAGTCTGGCACGAAAACACTCGAAGCACTCGTCCGACGAGCTTCCAGGTCCTGATGCGCCCGTGCTGCTTCGGCCAAGGGATACGTCTGACGCACTTCGATCTTGACAGCCCCGGCGGCAACGACCTCGAATAAATCATGGGCATGCTCAAGCAAGTCTTGGCGCGCTTCCGTATAGGTCATCAGGCTTGGTCGCGTGACAAACAAGGAACCCTTGGCAGCCAGCATCCCCAGGTCAAGCGGTGGAATCGCCCCTGAAGATTGACCGAAAGTAACCATCATCCCCTTCGGTCTAAGGCATTCGAGCGATTTCATGAACGTTGCTTGCCCCACCGAATCATAAACAACATCCACGCCCCGTCCTTCGGTAATTTCGGCAACACGTTCGGCAAAATCCTCATCATTGTACAAAATCGGGTGGTCACAACCCTTGGAGCGTGCGAGTTGCGCTTTGGCAGGAGAACCAACCGTGCCGATCACCGTTGCACCCAGGTGCTTAGCCCATTGGCAGGCAATCGAACCGACCCCGCCGGCAGCCGCATGGAATAAAATCGTATCGCCGGACTTGACATCGAAACAGCCGCGCAACAAGTATCGTGCGGTCATCCCTTGGAGCATCATGGCCGCCCCCTGCTCGCTGGAAATGATATCCGGCAATCGAACCAAACGATGGGCCGGTATGATGCGTTTTTCAGCATAAGCACCGGGCGGCACACCCGCATACGCGACTCGGTCCCCCACTTGGACTTCGGTCACCCCTTCCCCCAAAGCCTCGACCTTACCGGCGCCTTCCATCCCGGGTACTGCCGGTAACGCGGGTAAAGGGTAAAGGCCTGTGCGATGATACACGTCAATAAAGTTCAACCCAACGGCTTCATGCTCGATTAAAGCCTGCCCTGGCCCGGTTGCCCAGGCTCGTGGTCAACCCATTGTAAAACTTCCGGGCCACCGGTTGTTTCCATGATGATGGCTTTTGACATGCTGTCCTCCCTTCAAAACGCATTCATAAATCATTTTTTTGCGCGAATGCCACTCTTGTTATACCGTTTGTCATAAATATGTTCCGAAAGAGCCACGGGAATACCCTCTCCCCAATCAGATATTATCTGGATAGCGGTGTTATCTAAAATAGCTCTCCTTCAAAGTCCCCTGCACCTTTGGTAATATCGCCTGGATCAGGCGGCGTAAACCCAAATACAAGCTTGAGAAAAACCATTGTGATACGATAGGTCGCCCCCCAGAGAACTTCTGTTGTCCCATTTCCATGGTGTAGAAAACAAGGAAATTCTTTTTCATGCGCTATATCGACCGCCTTGGGTTTCAATATCGAGTTGGTATCCGGCATAGCGGTCTGAATCCAATAGCGTTCGCAGTGGTACGTATACGACCTCCGCAACCTCCCAATTGGGGAAAAAGCGCTTTTGATCTCGCTATCCAGCCAACCAGCGGGATATATTTCTCTTTTGAACATCACCAGGCGTTGCGATGGTAAAGCCCCGAGAAACTCGACACCGAAGGGGTTCAGACGCATCTCTTCCAAGCCTTCCCGCAGGCTTGCGGCCATGAGTAAGGCCAATTGTCGTGATCCGTTGCGATCGCGGCCTTGCCAGCGCCCCCACGCCGGCCATCGCCGTAAAGGTGACAGCGGCGAAGCCAACAGGCGGGCCATGATTGGATCGATGCGCCGGTCGATCCCCCCGCCGGGGCAGCACAAATCACCTGGTTGTTTAACCAAAGCAGAACCGCTTGTTTAAAATCAAACACGGCCCATCGCCCGAAATCGAACCGCAATTACCATCTTCCCAAGCAAAAAAAGAACCGCAGAGGTCTCCCTGGCATTAGGCGTCAAATCAATGTTACCGGAATGGCGCTGGGCATGGGTGTCCAGCACGCCGGCGATATGGCTTTTTAATAGGGAATGATCTTCCAACAAACGAACCACGGCGGCATCTAATTTCATGCACTTTCGCTCTTTTACATAGAGCGCCATATGATTGTAGGCCTCTATATCATTAAAAATAAACCGGATGCCGCAGACAACACCGGCCTGCTGATGGGTGATATGGGTAATCGTACCATCGAAGTACCGGGTGGTGTCGTCGGTTTCGATTTTAATCGACGCCAGCCGCTGTCCCAGATAAAAAGAATGGCCGCTCTTCAATCTGAATGCCAATGCCTTCACGGCTGACGTTGGCCAACGGATAGGCATCGTTTCCGATAAAAATATGGCTCGGTTTGAGGCTTGTTTGCCTGGCCGACCGTCGTTTTTCAGCTGTCGTTGTCATCCGGGTATTCCTCCTCAGCGGTTCTTTTGGCCTGCACGTACCATACGCAAAACAAACGCGATCAACATGACGATACTGATGAGAATGATGAAGTTGGAAGCAAAAAATGTCATGACAAACATTAAAGGGTCTTTGAGACGATAGGCCGACCAGAGGATATGAATCCCGAAATAAAGAAAAAAACCGGACACCAGGGCCGCGAGGACCTGACGTATCCACCAGAATAGATGATATCATTGGCAGCTCGATTTTCCCGGCACAGCCTGAATTCACTTGATTATGCGCAGTTTATGGGAGGCCTTTAATTTTTCCCACAGCGCTTCAATGATAAACGCGGGGACATCGGCTTTACTAAGGGTCGCCCTTCCCGACACTTCACGACAGGAATTCAGCAGGGCCTCATACTCCGGCTCGCGGCTGAAGTGGTTACGAATGAAATCGCCCAAAGAAAAGTTGAGTGATGCCAATTCCTCTCTGGTAATATTGGCGATAATAACCCTGTCTTTTAAAATAAGATGCCTTTCAAGCAGCATGACCGCTTCATCGACGGTCCGGGGTACCGCCAGGGCTTTCTTTTCAATTGTATGGGGACCCTGACCTGGGCTGGACAGGTTTACATCCACCAAGCTTAAAAAATAAACGGCTTCCAGAATATCCATTGTGGCTTTATATATTTTAGGATCGCTGCTCGCTCGCGGACCGGCAACATTTAACACGTCAATATTGTTATTAAAAATCCATGAGGTAATCCGCTGAGACGCTTCGAAGGCAGCGGTCTTTGTCAGGTCGATGTGCAGCCAGACACGGTTGTGCTTGAGCGCCATTTTGCGCGTGTACTCGGATCCACCCACCAGGCGGCCATGAGAAAGGAGCAAGGTGCCATCCGCCTCAATCACGTTCTTCTCGGTGCGATTGGCGTAACTGGAATCCGGCATCTCGATCAATTGATACTTGTCCGGCAGGACGCCGTCTTCGGTCTTACGACCTTTGGGTATCCATCCGCCATGGGGAATACCCAGCTTGATCGCCACATCCAGGGCCGCCTGGTCGGCGCCGGTTTGACCACCGGAAATGACTTTCTTGAGCATGATTGTCTCCTAGTGAGTGGCTCCATTGAGCATCTTAAATTTTAAGGATGCGCCCTTTATTTTTGTCTTTTGCGGAATAGCCCCTTCCTTGTCAACAGGAACCCTTCGGGGGCGGATCTTCGACCTTGACACTCGCTCATTGTAGGCTTTACATCAGACCCGACGGATCTTGTGACGGTGCTCGCTGTAGCGACTTAAAATAAATCGTTTGGCAAATTCAGGATGGGTGAGATAGGGCAACTGCGTTGCTTTGAAGTTCTCACACAAGGATTTAAATACAGCTTCTTTTTCTTCGACGTCAATAAAATTACGCTCGCGCTTCTGTTCGAACAGTAAGCTTGTCCCTAATGCCGCCTTGATCTTGTCCCAGTCAACTTCGCTAATATCTGCCACCAAAGGGTCGACCGGTACCGCCAGGCGCGCGATGAATTTGATCACCCACCGATCTTGGGCGATCTGCCTGGATCCGTCGTAAATTTCAAGCGTTAGGTTGTTTTCCAGCGCCAACGTTTCAACCAGTGATTCAGACATGTTTTTCCGATCTATTTGATGGCGGCCGCTATCTCCGCGCCGGTCTGCTTGATACTTTCCATATCTCCCGGGACAAGTTCCCATGCCGTCATTTTTAATTCTGCGTCGGCTTCCATTCTCGGGATCAGATGTAAATGATAATGCATGACCACCTGATTGACCCCCCGGCCGTTGAGCTGCAGGGCAGCAACACCCACAGGTTTGAGCGTCGTCCGAATGCCATTGGCGACGCGTTTGGACGCAGCATGAATCGCGGTCAGGTCTTCTTCGGATATCTCCCACAGGTTTTCAGCATGATTCTTGGGGATAAGCAAGGTATGACCCTTTGAAATCGGATTGATGTCGGCGAAGGCCAAGACCCGATCATTCTCGTATATCTTGATACAGGGAATATCACCTTTTATAATTTTGCAAAAAATACAATCATCCATGCGCTCCTCCTTTGGCTACCCTAATTTGCGTATGTTCGGCACGATACCAGATAAGCACGAATTATTACTTGCGGCAGGATTGGCTTTTTACCGTAACAAATTGCTGAGGGAATGTAAAACCTCAAAACGGTTGCCATGTTTTGGCAAAACAGCTATCAAGGGCCTAAATGAATTTTATCGAGCAAAAGATAGAATTAGATAAAATCTATAAGGGCTATGAACGGGCAGTCGCCCTTCTCAAGGCCGGGGCCCTATGCAAACCTGGCTGTGCCTTTTGTTGCACCCACTTACGGCAAAGTCGACATCACGACCCTCGAAGGCCGCATCATTCACGCGTGGGTCGCTCAGCGACATCCGGACGAGCGGACCGCCCTGCAACGCAAAATCGACAAAAACCGCAAGGCCCAAGCAAAAGGCGCCGCCGCCCCCTGCCCTTTTTTAAAATCGGACCATACCTGCCGGATCTACGCGATCCGGCCTTTCAGCTGCCGCCAATTATATTCCGTCCGCCCGTGTGAGGGCCGCGGCCCCACCGTCCACCGACAGTCACGCAAGGCCGCTAAAAAGGCCATCGCTCAGTTGCAACGACTGGACACAACCGGATATTCCGGCCACATCTCCGACATTCTTTGTCTTTTGGATCAGATAAGGTTTCGCAAGGTTTATTACAAGGGTGGGTTCGATCCAAGCTTGATCATAGACTTCGGTAAAAAACACGGCATTGTGATTAATCGAAAAGCCTCGTCTCAACCCGTAGCCCGCAATTCGTAACCCGTAACTCGCAACCCGCCTTCCAACACGCAAATTGAAGTCATATCATCCCCAAAAGCTAAGGGCGTAAGGACTTTATTCTTCATCATCGGTGAGATTAAAATCTTCGATATCCATGTTATCGACTTTGATCATGAACCGGATAAACTCCGGGCATTCATCTTGGCAGGTCTGTTGCTTCCACGTGTGCAGAACTTCTTTGGGATCTTCGCCCAGGGTTTGAAGCTTGAGCAAGACCTTGTATAAACTTCTGTACTCGCTGGGCTTTAGTTTGAACAGCGTTTTCGTAAAACTGACAAAGTCCTGATAGTCATCAAAGGATTTCAGTTCTTCATGGGGAGGGGTTTTTGTTTTCATATAAATTTGTTCCACAAATTTATTTAACGCGACGGTGTCGCTATTTTTCCAAGGGATTAATCATCATTTTTTTTAGTATTATAAAAAAATCAAAATGCAGTATTATTTTTTCCTTTCAAACAAACGGCCGACGGCAGAGGCCCCGTCTTTGATCTTGCTGCCGGTGAATTTTACGCCGTTCCATACGCCGCGACCGCCTTTTGCCGCCGCATCACGGCCATAGAACAAAACCGACGAACCGGCCTTGAGCGTGGTTCGTGTTCCGGTCACCAGGGGCTTTTTAATCATGTTTACCATGACACTTTCGGTGGCATCCAGGGCCGTGGATACCCCGTTCATGGTTTTGTCCCAAAAGCCGGGGTCCTTGGTTTCAGCGGGGTTGGCCGTAGAATAAACCCGGTTGCGCATGCGATGCAGAACATCTTTTTTGAAGATATTTTTAACGTCGCCCAAAAGCCGTTTGACATGGGACGTCAGGTCACGGACGGCCTCTTCCTGGTTCCATCCCCGGTAGGCGCGGCAGCGATACAAAGCCCCGTGCCCGGCAACGGATGTCAGCAGGCCGGCACCGATCCCTTCGGCAAAATCTTCGAGCGCCCGTCCAACATAGGGCACATGCGAAAAGAGCTGATCCATCAGCTTCTGGCCGAAATTCATGAAGTTGACGGTTGCCACGACCCGCAGGACATCTCTGAAAATCAGCACCTGTTCGGTCATCATGGGGCGGCTGTTGTAAATGCGCATGACCCGCAGAACCATGGCGGCATTCCGGTAAATGACAATAAACAGGTCGGCCGCGCGGTAGGGACTCAAGGTCACGCCGATCATGATATCCCGAACACTGTTGCCGATTTCTTCCTCGGCTTTCTGGTCCAGATGCTTCAACAAGTGGCTCCACCATCTCGCGTCTCGGCCTGCTGATGATTTCCAGCCAATCCATGGTCGAATGTTCTTTGCTCAAAACGCCTTGCAGTTCCTTGACTTTGCAACCGGCCAATTGAACATCTTCTACAGACAACAGCGGATTTTCCTGCAAACGGGTTATATAAGCTGTAAGTAGCTGGCATAGGTACGACATTCGTCTCGCGCTCGCCGCTTCCAGACCCTGTATATCCGGGCGCCTGCAGAACCTTGGGCAGTTTTCGTATGGCTGCGATCAGGTAAAAGATGGCGTATACAATGGCCGCTGCGATCAACAGCAAAAAGCCATAACCCAGCGGCGGATAGACGTCTTTGAATATGGAAAAAATGTGCAGTACTTCAACCAGAACGAAAAACGAGAGCAGGACACCGACCATTAAAATGATGGTCTTTAATATCCGCCACCATTGCTTTAATTCAAATATCATTATTCCACCTTTCCCAAGTTGATCGTAATAAATTTAAGAAATGGCGACCAATCACTACTAAAAAATATACCGATAATATTTTCTTAAATTTATTACCCTTCGGGATTTCCAATTTCACCACACCTGCGGCGTCAAATGCTGCCCAGCATAGTACACTATAGCTGAACAACATTTTCCTTGTATCTGCGGCAAACTTGAAAATCGCTCAACTTGGCTACTAATGCATTCCAAGCTATTCTGCGATAAATAGCTGTGGTTGTTTTCTTTTTTTCGAATTCAAATCCTTGACTGGGTTTTCAAGGGTTTTAAAACCGGATATACGGCATGCCACCTGATCGCCGTCTTGCAGCACGACCGCCCCGGGTGTGCCGGTCGAAATGATATCCCCGGGCTGCAACGTCATTACTTCGGAATGAAACGCCAGCAGTTTGTCGGGTGTAAAGGTCATGTTGCGCACGTGGTTGCTGGGCATGCACGCTGCCATTGATCACGGTAGCCACTTCAAGTTCCAAAACATCTTCAATTTCATCCGGTGTCACCAAATAGGGGCCGAAGCTGAAAAATGTATCAAAGCTTTTCGATAGTGTCAGGTAACGGGGATTTTGGCGCAGGATATCTTCGGCTGTCATGTCGATGACGCCCACGAATCCAGCGATATAGTCCAGCCATTTTTCGGGATCCACATTTTTACATGTGCGGCCGATGACGATCCCCAGTTCCGCCTCACCAGTTGTTCGATGGGAATGCACGGGAATCTTAATGGTCGCGCCATGGCCAATGATGGCTGTGGCCGGTTTCATAAAACTGGCTGGAATCTCCTGGGGCGCGACTTCATCCAGATCACCGGCATGCGCAACATAATTAAGCCCGATACCCCAGATCTTGGATGGCCGGCGAAGCGGTGGCGCATACATGAGCATTGCCTCGGGTAAGGTTTCAGCATCGGAGTCCGCCAATTTGAGATGACCCTTCCCGTGATACCAATCGGTCATCTCTGCCAATGCACCGGTTTATCAAAGCCCCCATGATCGAGCGCCCATTCGCATCCGCATTGCTCATTGACCGTCTGTAAGGGGACATCCCCTTTCAGGGTGCGGATACAGGCCTGGATTTTGTTCTGAAATTTGATGTTTCCGATCTGCATGGCTTTACCGTATGGTATTACGCTTTCAGGAACCTGGTTTTGGTTCAAATGGAATTGTCAGGGCATACGCGCCTTGCTCATATTTCGCCTGAACGGTTCTGACCGCCTTTTTCGAACACTTTCATCATGCCCTTGTTCGATGCCAGCACATCGGCCGTAAAACCCTTCAGTCCCCGCTCCTTGGCCAGACGAATCAGCATCTGGTAGAGATAAGAAGCGATCCCTGCACCTTGATAGGCCTCATCCACGACAAAGGCGATGTCGGCATATGGCTTTTGCATGTCGCGAACGAACCGCGCTTCGGCAATAATCGATTCCTGATCGGCTTCACCGGTCAGGCCCACGATGGACATGGTACGGCTGAAATCGACATTGACATAGGCCTGCATCTTGGTATGCGGCATGGTTTTAATGGGCGAAAAATAGCGGTAGTAAACCGACTTGTCGGAAAAGCGGTAGAACAGCCGCCGCATCCCTTCTTCATCCGATGGTTTGATCGCCCGGAATCTGACGTCAAGCCCCTCTTTAAACGTGTGCCGGGCACTGATCTCCGATGGATAAAGATGTGCTGATTCTTCCAAAAAAATCTGATCCGCGATAAATGATATTGGCTGTTTGGCCTGATCCATGAGCGCGGCCCGGTCATCCGGATGGGCGACTTCGATCAGCGCCTGGGCCCGTTCCCTCAAGGTGCGGCCTTTCAAAGGGGCGACCCCGTATTCGGTCACCACCATGTCGACCGATTCCCTCAGGCTGAACTGATTGGGATAGCTTTCCACGGACAAGCGGATATTCGGTTCTTGTTTCAGATTGCGGCTTGTCAGGGCAAACATGGAAAAACCGCCATCGGATATTTCTGCACTGTTGAGATGGTCCATGGTGTCGCCCGGACCGGCGGTGACATTGCCCTTGCCGATATGCAGTGCCACCCGTCCGGACAAGTCGACCTTGCGCGCGGGCAAGATGGCAACAAAACGCGGGTTGCTACCCACTTGAACGGGATTGATAACCTTGTCAATGCCCTGAAATTCCACCATGGGATTGCGATCCAACCATTTCATCAGATCGGGAGTTCCGAAGGCGTAGGTTGTCAGCGATTTGCCCCTGAAAACTTCCTTGCGGCGGTTGGTAACCGCTCCGCTCTTGACGAGGTCCATCAAGGCATCGGTAAAAAATGGTGAATGGATTCCCAAGTCACGTTTGTGCACCAAATGTTTGCTCAAGGCCTCGAATAATGGCGCAGGGCTGAAAGCGAGACAACTGCCATCCTGTATCACGGACGCGGCATTGGCTGCCACGCGGTCAAGGACATCATCCACCGGCAAACGCGGAAAATAGATCGGCTCTTCGGTGGCTTCGATAACCATATCAAAATCATCAAACGCGATGAACGTATCACCAAATGTCTGCGGGATCCGGGGGTTGATTTCACCGACCACCAGGGAAGCCTTATCGATCGCTTGCCGGGCCACGTCCACGGCCACGCCCAAACTGCAGAAACCGGCTTCGTTGGGTGGCGTGATCTGAACGAAAGCGACGTCAATCGGAATTTGTCCGCTTTTTATCAGGTCCGGGATCTGGGAAAATCGGCTTGGAATCAAATCGACCAGCCCTTCACTGATGGCCTCACTGGCGACCCAGCCGGAAAAAAAAGTTTTTAGCCGATAACGATTCGATCGCAGGGCTTGCAGGGAAATGGCATCCCCCAAGCTTACGAGCTGGATCAACTCCAGGTCCTGAAGATTGTTAGCCTCTCGGAGCCATCAGTGCTTGACCAGGTGCGCGGTTCGCCCACGCCGGTTCCCAGAAAAATGCTCATCCCCGGCTCGATGTGCTCCATGACCGTCCTGCGGGGTTTTCAGCTTCTGGCGCCATGGCGTCTTTATTTTTAATTTTGAACATAACAACTGACTGTTAACACAGTGTATCGGCGCAAGCAACCAATGAAACCCTCCTTTCCTTGCGTCTTCCCATAAATATGCAAGATGGCGGGTCCTACCTCGGCCGGATCAACAGGGATACCTCGACCCGTGCGGTAAAGACAAGACCCTGGCAAATTAGGCTTGGTCAAACCTGGAATTCGCGTAGGAGATCATTTGGCCAATTATCAATGGACACGAACGACCCAACCAAGGATACCTAATTGCTCAATAACTAGGAAATTTTTTTCACAACTCCACTTTAGGCTTATTCTACAAATTTTTCACAAACTATTGTTATTATTTATATATAAATTTTTTCGATTTTGTGCATGAAAATTGCAGTAGCAACATTGCAACACCAGACAATACATTTCAAGCGGAATTGGAGTTTGTGAGCAAGCCATTGCTCGGACAGACACTTGGGTAGATTAGGTGATGGCCAGGAACATCGGGTTTATATCGACACGCTTTGCCGGAACCGACGGGGTCAGCCTGGAAGCAAGCAAATGGGCGCAAGTACTGGAACGTGATGGCCACACCTGCTTCTGGTTTGCAGGTGAACTTGGAACGCGAACCGCACAAAAGCTATCTGGTTCCACCAGGCCCATTTTCAGAACAAACAAAACCAATGGATCAACACCCAGGTTTTCGGCCGCTGTGGAACGCAACACCCGCACCACCGAGTTGATCCATTTATACCGCTCTTACCTTAAATCTCAACTATTTGAATTTATAGATAAATTTAATATTGACCTGTTGATCGCCGAAAATGCACTGACCATTCCTTTACACATTCCACTCGGTTTGGCCCTGGCTGAAATCATCGTCGAAAAACGGATCCCCACGATCGCCCATCATCATGATTTTTACTGGGAGCGAACCCGCTTTGCGGTAAACGGGATCAGCGATTACCTGGGCATGGCCTTTCCACCCCGCTTACCCGGCATGCAGCATGTCGTCATCAATACCGATGCGCAGGAACAACTCGCCCTGCGGACAGGTATTGCCGCGACAACCATACCCAACGTGCTGGATTTCGATAACCCGCCCCAGGTGCAACCGGAAAGGGCCCAAGCCTTTCGTGCAGCGATCGGCTTAGAACCCACCGATAAAATGATCCTTCAACCGACCCGCATTATTCGGCGCAAAGGTATCGAGCATGCCATTGAACTGGTCAAACAACTGGACGATCCGCGCTATAAGTTGGTTGTGACCCATGAAGCCGGCGATGAAGGGTTCGAATATGCCCAATGGCTTCAGGAATACGCCCGCGAACGGCAAGTGGACTTGCGCCTGGCCAAAGTCCGGTCTGGCCGACCCATGGATGAACGCAACGCCCTTCTCCGAAGGCGCATACCCTTTGGGATATCTATCCTGATGCCGATCTAATCACCTATCCCAGCAGCATTGAAGGTTTCGGAAATGCCCTGCTGGAAGCGATTTATTTCAAAAAACCGGTTCTGATCAACCGCTATTCAACTTTCGTCAAGGATATTGAACCGCTCGGCTTCGATCTGATTACCATGAACGGCTATTTGCCCAAACAAGCCGTCCAACAAACACAAGCGATTCTGGGCTCCGAAGTACTGCGCGAGCGCATGGTGGCGCACAACTTTGAAATCGCGCGACGCCATTATTCTTACGAAGTTTTATGTCGCCACTTAAGGCCTATCCTGGTCGAACTTGACGAACGGTTCCGAACAGCCCATGGCTTCAGGCCATTTACAGCATCCCAATATTGTCGCCCTGCCAAAGCACAATTACTTCGCCACCCCGTTTCAAATAAATTCCTCCCACACCCGATTCCATCAAAAGGCTGTCTTTTAAAATATATAGCGTGCAAGATTTTTTATGCCCTGGCGGTTGGCATAAACCCTATTATTGTATATAGTATTTTTTTTAATTCATCCGTCCGGCGCTGCAAGACTTCGGCGAGTTCAGTCGAGTCGCAGCGGGGAATTAAATTTTATATACTGCGATCATGTCATTTCAAACCCAAAGGCGTGTCCGCCTGAGGCAAATTCATCTGCCGGATGTATAGGGAAAATGCGAATGAAGCATAAGGTTTTAGTTGTCGAACAGGAAGAAAAGGTACGCCAGGAGATCGTTGCCATTCTGAACGATACCAATATTGACGCCGTGATGGTCAGTAGTGCACCGGAAGCCCTCCAAATTCTTAGCCAAAGTGATCCAACGGCCATCATTGTCAACGCAGCCCTACCAGGAAGCATCGATGTTTTGGATCAAAACAAGGCGCGCACACGCCGCCTGCCGGTTATTGTATTGAGCGACCAGCAGCCGTTCGATCAAATAATGGTCGATCTGCAATCTTACCAACCTTTCATGCTAAGCCTTCCTCTCAAAAAACCTGCCCTGGCAATAGTGTTGCAGCAGGTGAAAATTTTTCCTAGCCTCCAGCACAAATTGCGGGCAACTGAAAAAAACATCGAACAGCGTGCCAAGGCATTGGCTGCCGAAAAAACAGCCACCGAACGGTTCGTGGCTGTCCGACAGATTGTCGATAAGATGTCAGACTTCGTTTCCCAAATTGCCAGTGATGCCCAAGGCGGGATTAAATTTTTCAATCAGAGTCCGTACTTCATTGCAATCCACAATCAGGATTGCCGCATTCTGGCGACCAATAAACCCTACACCAGCCATCTCGGCAATCGAGTTAACGACAACAGTTGGGGGATATACAGCGGCAAACTGGGCCAGCAATCCACTTGCCCGGTCAGTCTGACAATTGCATCCGGGGAAATTCTAAAAACCCGAGCGGTTGTTAACTACCAAAGCGGCGCCAAGGTACCCGTAATCGTGCACACGGCCCCAATCTATGACGACGCCGGTCAAATTGAACTGATCCTCGAAGTTCTTGCCGGCAGCAAAGAAATCGACTGTATGGCCGAAGAAATCACAACCACGCAACAACGCTACCAACAATTATTCAACGCCGCTCCCAATTATATTGTTGTCTTGGATCGCAAGCTCAGGGCGACCGCAATCAATCGAGGGTTCAAAGAGCTGTTCGGAGACCTGACCGGCCGGAGTTTTTATGACCTGTTTCATGAGTGCACCCCGCCCATATTAAGGTGTCCCATCGCCCAGACGGTTGAAGACGGTCAGCCGCATCAAGGCGAAATGATGCTTCGCACACTGGCAGGCGAACAGCACAACATGATGGCCTGGACCTCGCCCGTTATGACGCCCGCCGGCAAGCTCGTTCAGGTACTGGCTATTTTCGCCGACGTTACCGAGCTCCGCAAACTACAGGACAACCTTTCTTCACTCGGCTTGATGATGGGGACCCTGACACACAGCCTAAAGGGAAGCCTGACCGGACTCGACGCCGGCTTTTATCTGATTGAATCGGGTTTTTACCGTGACAAGCCTGGGCGCATCGAAGAAGGCTTAGATGTATCCAAGCTGATGGCCGAAAGAATCCGTAAAATGGTCTATAATGTCCTATACTACGCCAAGGAGCGGGAACTGCAAACGGAATCAACATCAGTCCTGCATTTTGCCAGTGACATTGCCGCCAATGTTGACGCCCGGATTCGGGGTGCTGCAATCCAGTTTTCAACCGACCTGGCCCCTGATATGGGCGATTTTGAAATCGATACGGGATTGGTTCGAGCCGCGCTGGTCAACATTTTAGAAAACGCCATGGAAGCATGTCTTGAGGAAACCCATGACCGCCCCCAACGGATTGAATTCAAAGTCAGAGCGGAAGGTGATCATGTGGTCTTCGAAATTTCGGATACGGGCAGTGGAATGGGCAAGGATCAACGGCGTCAGATGTTCGATCTCTTCTCTTCTTCCAAGGGGCGCAAAGGAACCGGCCTGGGGCTCTTTATTACCAACAAAGTAATTCAAAAGCATGGTGGCGACATCCATGTCGACTCGGAACCGGGGCATGGGACCGTTTTTCATGTTCGCCTGCCCCGCTAAATCGCCGTCGTCACCCACCAATAAAATCGTGGAACGATTTTATTGAACGCGCATGTCGCTCCGAAGCACAAGGCTAAAATTTCTATCCCTGCAGCAAGCGACAGGGTATTATGAAATCTTTGCTCCAGGTCCTACGATCCGGAGCACCGCACTTGCGCTTTTAAAAAGAATCAAATTTTTAAACCGCGGCTGCGTTTTACATCCGATTGCCTTGACTAAGAAGTGCCTATGGTAAATTCGTTTGTGATAATTATTTCAGAAATATTTTTATAGACCTTTAAACCAGAGGAGAAAACGATGCGAATTGAATTGAGCAAAAGCCTGGTAGAATTTACGCCTGAGGCCGACCATGAAAAAACGATGCTGGAAGGTCTTTGGCGAATGTTGGTTGATTGCGCCCGCTTTAACCAGAAACTTGTTCCGGTCGGAGAATATGTACCTACCAAAAGTAACACCGCAAAATTTGCGGTCGAGGGGGATACAGCGTCAGAAGAAGCTTACCCAGTTGTCTATGTAGACAAGGATTGCACGTGCTGGTGTCAAACCTGCAACAAATATGTGAACCTAAAGAAAGGCGATCGCATTCCCCCGTGTTGTGGCAAGCTTATGGAAATTCTTGATTAGAAGTTCACTAAAACCCCAATTGCGCGACAGTCGTGGTCGAAGACCCGTCTCTGGGTTGCCGTAGCGACAGACAAGCAGGCGGTTTAGGCCCCACGCATCAGGGGCTTATGACTCGGCACGCTGACACGCGATTCATTTTATCGGCGGGTAAGCGGTTGCACTAATGGAAAATGAGTGCAATGCCTTGCTCGCCGATATGGTTAAATTGCCTGGCAATAGGTTTGGTAATTTTTTTGTACGCTAATCTGGTTCAGATCCTTTAAAACTGCCTTGGTTGTGTGCCTGCCTAGCTTTTCGGTCATTAGCGCTTTTACCTGAATCAGGGTGTCGATATCCAAGGTCGATTTTAAAAAAAGAAAAATATCTTCGCCCAAGGTAAAACCGATTTTATGACGAATGTTCAAAACGCGAAATGCGAGCAAGGCTTTGTTGGCAAACATGCGGGTATTGAACCGCATCGTTTTCGCAGTAATGGCTGCAACACAATGATGCTCGTATAATTCTTGGCGCTTAAAATCGTATACAACCGCATTAACGTCGAAATCGATCGCGAGCAACAGGTTGGCCCGCGTGGCTTCCAGCTGATATTTGTTGATGACCAAAAAATCTGACAACCGGCTGATATCAAAGCAATAGGTGGAAGCCCGTGGACGCCACCGAAGGCCTCCCAGATCCGTTTTTTCGCTGCGCTGGTTGCGCAACACGGTGGTTAAATTCACGTGGTGCCCGATCCCCCCGACAAACAGATCGACATCCTTGGTAGGCGGGCTGGCGCCATGTAAAAGCGTGATGATGATGTTTCTAATTGCGCCTCCGGCGACATACAATTCGGCCCGTCCAGGTAGAATATCACACAGATAATCCATGGGCACCTTGATCGCCGGCTGGTTGAAGAAAGCTCTGACACTGCGCGTTATGCCGTCGAATTGGCAAGGATTTGAATCCATTATAATCCCGTTGGCTGGATAGACCTTGCAATTTGGTTTGACAATTGGAGAGGGTCTTTTATAATAACAAAATCATTATGATTAAAGTCAAAGATATAATGTCCACCGATTTGATAACCGCTACACCGGAAATGGAAATTACCCAAGCGGCCGCCCTTTTGCTTGAAAATCGTATCAACGGCCTTCCGGTAATCGACGATTCCGGGAAAATTGGTCGGTATCATCTGCCAGAGCGACGTCATTGCGCAACAGAAATCGCTCCCAATCCCCTCTTATTTTACCTTTCTGGACGGCTTGATAACCTTGACCTCGATGAAGAACATGGAAAAAGAGGTGAGTAAAATCGCTGCGACGACCGTTTCCCAGGCCATGACGCGGAAACCGGTAACCGTAGCGCCGGATGCCAATATCGAAACGGTGGCCGCCTTGATGGTCGATAAAAACATGCATACCCTACCGGTTGTCGATCAAGGGCAACTGGTCGGCATTGTCGGCAAAGAAGACGTCCTGCGAACCCTGATGCCCCCCTCAACCACGTGACCGCTGGTTAAAACCCCGTCGGTTCAAACCTGAAGTGATAGATCACCCCGGCTTTGGCCGTGAGCCTTCAGGCGCTGTCTTGATTCAGATATGCCAGGAAGCGGCGGTACGCTTCTGTGTGGGGGACGAGCGATGGGTCGGACCGCTCGACACGCGCTTGAAAAGTCTTGAGTGGTACCAGAGCCACGGCTTCGACTTCTTCCGGTTGCAGCCTGATGTCATGGGGTCGATATTTCTGACCAGCAGATACACATCGACCATCTCCCGATCGATGAACGAGCCCTTGTTGAGTACAAAGAATGATGGCACCCTAAACAAGTACTGCAAGGCCTCGGGCTGAACAAAAAGGCCCAACTCTTCCTGCAACTCCCTTACAGCCGCGTGGCGACTGGCGCCGCCGGCCTGGATATGGCCAGCGCACGACACGTCCCATAGGCCGGGGTGCGACTCCTTGGCGGCTGCCCGTTTTTGAAGCAGCACGTCTTGCTTGTTGTCCATGACCCACACGTGGACCGTCCGATGCCAGTCACCATCAATATGTACCTGTGCGCGGGGCTTGGTGATCCCCGTGGCCGCACCTTGTGAGGTTATAATATCGATCAACTCCATCATTAAATCGTTTCATAACTAATTGTGCACAAATTTCAACATCCAGTCCAGGCCCTCTCGAGATAAAATCATATCGTCGGAATTGATCTGTTTGACACGGTAGCCGTCGATCGATTGGCCCTCTCTGACGAGTTGACTGTTCACCACCGCTAGGCGGTCCTGGGGTATCTGTGACCAAGAAATCGCCTGAATTTTTAACGTTGTATTGGTCAATAAGGTTGCGGGCAGAACCTGTGCGGCGGTTGTAACTGAAACAACCTCCTTAGCGGAGCGAGGATCTGCTGAGGCCTTGTCCGATTCTTTGGGGACCAAGGCTTGCGACGGAGGTCGCCTCGTCTTGCGCAAGTCTTTGATTGGTTGTTGTGTAAGGGCTGTCTGTGGTGCAACAGGCGCTGGTGTCTTGAGGGCGCCTTGCCTTTGCGGTGCTTGGCTTCTGTGTTCAGGGGCCACATACGAACTCGTTGATGGGGTCCTTGCGGTGGACGGCTTACTTTGCATTGCAGCGGAGGCGTCGGCTTTGGTTGGGGCTGGAATCGATCGAAGCGCTGTTTGTTGTCCGCTGCCCGTTACAGCACCTTTTGGGGACAATTTCGTAAAACCAGCCTCGTTTGAAGCCCCTGGAGACGGCGCCGGTTCCTGAACCTGCCGGGCATCGGAATCGAACGCCCCTTCCCACTTCGGAACAACTATTTTATAGTAGGCTGCACCACCAGCCGCAACCAACAGGGTCAGGGCCAGAAGACCGCCAAGCCATCTGCCCCAACCACTGGCGTTACCCCCCCTGCGTATCCAAATACGGGGATACGCCCGCTGAGGACGCTCCTGTTCAAGTCTTTTAAGCGCATTTAGAATGGAACTCAAGCCAAGCTGTCCTTTCAATCCCCAAAAGGGCTATCTCAAAAAAGGCCTTGTAGCCCAAACCTCAGCCACCGCGAACCAGATGTGGGATCGGCAGGGTCTCATTTTCATTGTAAAGGATAATCTTGGTCAACGGCCCCACATAACCATCGGCTTTCAAGCCGTTGCGCGCCTGAATGGTTTGGACAGCCTGCCGTGTTTGCGAGTCATAGCGGCCGTTAACTTGAATTTCATCAAATCCATTTTCCTTTAGCAACATTTTCAAGGCCATAATCGTCCCGCTGGAAGATGCCAGTGGAATGACACCTTTTAAGGCTTTAAAATTCTTCCAGAAGACATAGGCGACGTTTGCGTAATACATCTCCAATAACGCGGGGCCAGCAACGATCAGCACGTCATCGCCGCTGGTAAGGATGACGTCCTGATCAATGATTTCCCTCAGCGTCAAATAGCCTTGTTCCGGACGCCCGGGCAGATTGAATACCAGTATGGCCGGTAGGTTCAGCTTTTTGATCATCTCGAAGTCGCCGGTAAGGCGCTGGAACTGCAAACCGTTCTGCTGAGCAACCCGGACAAAAAACGCGCTTTCATCCTCCAGGCGATCCAGGTATGAGGGAATTGGTTCCGCCTGATACCACAGCATGAGAAGTGCCTGGGCGGCTGCACGGCGTGAGGCCTGCCCGTCCAATTGCGTGAGGAAATCATGCAGGCTGCTGACAGCGGGATGGCTTTTGGGTGACCTCCTCTGAAGTCGCGGGCTTGATTTCTTCCATGACCGGCAGCTTCCGGGCCTGGCAATGGCCCAAAAATCCGTCAAAGGTGGCGTATTTGTCATCCGTCGGCTCGGTGAGGGACGCGAAAGACGGTCTTGGGGTTTCCACGGGTGGGCCGGCAGCCGGCACGGGAGTCTCTTGCGGTTGTTCCGGAACCCTGCGGCCGTCGATTATGGTTGTGCCGGGATATAAAAAAACACCCATGATGATCAGAACCGCAGCGGCAATCGGCAAAAAGGCTGTCAACCACCGCCGGGAACGTTGCGGCTGCCCCCGGCTGTCCAGTTCTTTAATCGCCGCGCGTGCAATCCGGCCTGAAATTGTCCGGCAATTGCGCCCGTAAGCCGTTAAAAGGGCGCGGTCACAGGCAATGTTGATGAGCCTGGGGATGCCGCCCGAATAGCGATGGATCGCGCGCACCGCTGCTGATGAAAAAAGATCGTCGCCCTTGCGGGACGCGATCTGAATCCGATGCCGAATATACGCCCGGGTTTCAGCCGCTGTGAGGGGCATCAGACGACAACTCAGGGAGATGCGTTGCCCCAGTTGTCGGAGTTCGTAGGAATTAAGCATCTCACTTAATTCGGGCTGGCCCACCAGGATGATCTGCAGCAACTTGTCCTGGGTGGTTTCGAGATTTGATAAGAGTCGCAGCTGCTCTAATACTTCGGCCTTTAGATTCTGGGCTTCGTCAATTATCAGGATAACCTGTCGATCGGCAGCTCTCTGCGACATGAGAAAAACATTCAACGTATCGATCAAATCCTTGCACGTATCGGCAGTCGCATCGATTCCGAATTCACTGTTGATGGTTTGAAGCAGTTGTACGGCATCGAGCTTGGGATTGAAGATATAGGCGGCCTCGGTTGCAGGATCCAGGTTTTCAACAAACACCCGGCACAAGGTGGTCTTACCCGTACCGACTTCACCTGTAATTTCTACAAACCCGTCACCATGACTGACCGCATAGGTCAGGTGGGCCATAACTTCTTCATGGCTTTTGCTTAAGAATAGATAGGCTGGATTGGGGACCAGTTTAAAAGGTCTTTCCTCGAAACCGAAAAACCGACTGTACATAGGGCATCCTGATGCGTATAAACACCACCTCGCTTCGCAGGTCGGCATTGGTTTGCAATCGTTTTTTATCGCACCTCTGCCCACTTGGCTTACCCGCCGCAATCCCTCCGGCAGCCGGATGGGCATTTTTACGAATAAGAAAACAGTAACCACAAGCATCCTTTTAAGTCAAGCTTGTTTTAATTATTTATAGTTTTATATTTCTTATATTATTTTCAATGATCTTATGATTTTATGCGCGCTTGCGACCCGTTTGGCGAATATTCGTCCGAGGTTTCGCGATGCAATGCGGTTGGGGACGGTTGACATACTTCCAGCAGGGATCTCTCAAAAAAAAAGGCAGTCTGGCCGGCTTGGTGAAAAGCCTGGCGGACTGCCTTGGATACACAAAGATGATGATTATACCGAGTCTTTCAGTTTCTTCCCAGCCGCAAATTTTACGACATTTTTGCCCTTGATTTTGATCAGTTCACCGGTCTGTGGATTGCGGCCCTTGCGGGTCTTACGGTATACTTTCTTGAAGGTTCCGAAACCAACCAACGTCACTTTGCCATTTCTTTTTTTCAATGCCTTGGTAACGCTGCCCATGAAGGAATCCAAGGCTTTTGCCGCGGCGACCTTGGAGACCCCCGCATCCTTTGCCATTGTTTCTATCAATTCTGCCTTTGTCATCTGTCCCCCTTTTGTTAATGGTTAATAACTAACCCTTAGTTTATAGGCCTTTACTGCAATTATTTTCCAATGTCAACAAGTAAATGTCCATTTCACGGGGTTTTATGGGCCCCATCACCGCTAAAACGCATTCTTGTTTCGTTTCCACGGAATACTATCTTGGAAATCTAGTCAGGCCAGTCTAAAGGTAGATGGATACGGTTATCCCCGCGATTTTGCGATCAGCCGTCAAGCACCAATGTAATGATCTCGCCATGTTTGGTCCAAGGCCCATGCGGGTGATCCGATTCAACCCGCAGGCCGCCCGATGCGGATTACGGGTGCTTGTTTGTCTTTCCAGCCGAGATTGGGCCAAAAGATAATTGTGCGGTGGCTTCTAGTCTTTGCGCCCGTCTAGTATCCGCCGCATCTGATCCCTTTCCGCCTTGGCCCGGCGCAACTTATCTTTCAAAGCCTCGCGTTTTTCAAGCGGCGCGTGGCCAGTTCCTGCTCGATCTCGGCAACTTTCCGTATCATTCGATAAAGGTCAACGGCAATCATGCGAATGGACATGCAACACCTCGCACCGCGTTCTACAGGGCTTTTCCCATAACCCCCAATTCGAGCTTGGCCGCAATCGGCTCACCCGGTTTCAGGGCTTCGGTGGTTTTGCTCGTCACACGTGCGGCCGGCAAAGCGCCATCGGCCGTCATTTCAGCGACGATGCTCTGAGCCCTGGCATCACCGAGCTGCTGTAAGACAACATCATCCAAGGGTTCGCTTTCGATCAGACGGGTAAAAAGCGCTTTGGAAATTCGACCCGGATCGACCGGCTCGGCAGCCGGTGCCGACGCCCCTTTTTTGGGGGGCGGCTGGCGCCATGCGGCCATGAGTTCCGTCAGGGCCGGTTTGCATCGAACCGCTCGCGGAACATGTTCGTCAGCTGCTTCTGGGTTTTGGGATCGCTGTAGGCAACCGGACCGGGATCTTCGCCCGGCGCCACCTCTGATGCCCAAGGCCGCTGCCAGTTGATGGCGCACCTGTAACTGCTTCAGATAGCGCCCATCAACCTCCGGACTGTAGCGGCCCTGGACAATCAGCTGCAGTTGGGGTCTTTGTTCCAATGCTTTTATCAATTTCTGGAGCTTTTCTATTTCCGGCGGCGGCATCTCGCTTTGCCCGGGCTCGAAAACCACGACCTCCAGGTCGCCCTCCGCACCACCGAACAAGGCCCCCAATGCTCGAAAAGGCGCCGTGACAATTTTGGTCAACAGGTTCTTAAGCGCTTTCCAGACAAGTTGACCCATGCTGAACTCGGGATCCTCAAGACTTCCTTTGACCGGCAACCCAATGTCAATCACCCCATTGGCATCCTCCAAGATGGCGATGGCCAGATCGAGCGGCAATTTGATGGCCCTGGGCTGTCGACATTATTCACCCAGTTCCAACTGATCCACGATAATTTTGTTGTCACCCAAGCAATTGGCTGTTTTCAATTTTATACGCCAGGTCCAAGGAAAGCTTGCCGGAATCAATTCTGCGACCGGCAAATTTGCCCGAATAAGGCGTCAAGTCGGCCATCTCCAGATTACGGAAAACCACGGCAATATCCGTGAATCCTTTGGGGTTGAATATGTCGATTTCACCCCCTATCTTGGCTGTGCCATATTCCGCCACCTGGCCTTCCATTTTTACCTGCGCCCGATGATCCGGGCCGTCGATATGCCGGTCACGAACCCGTCAAGGTCGTGGATGCGGGTTCCAAACTGCGGTGTCAGGCTCAAATCAGCAAAATAGAGTCCTCCGTCCTCAAACCGCAATTGCTGCATCTCTATCGGGAACAGTGGTTGGTCGGCTGTTGATGCCGTTGTTGCCTTCGGCGGCCCCGCGGCTTGCTTGCTCGTGTTTTACAATGCCCGGGTCACATTCAGGGTTGCCATCCTCGTGAATAATGAACTTGCCCGCCAGGCGGGACAGCATCAGATCGCCGATTTCCAGCGCTCCTGGCTGCAACCTGAGCTTTAGCTGGGATGTCTTGAGGCTCTCCCAGCCCGAGCAAGGTTTCCTTGGACTGGGGTTCGGTGAGTTTGCAGCTGGCGCAGATCAAACCCGCCCTCGTAGGAAATTTTACTACCGGTGCGCGCGGAATACCATAGCGCAGGGTTCCCTGGGTGGAGAAAGTACCGGAATGCAGCAAAAGCGCCAGTGTAAGTATCGATATAGGGCTGCAAGGGCCTAAGATCGATGGCCGCTACATCGATTTTTGATTCAAGCGACGGCTCTTGGGGATTGACGGTTCCTTGTAATGAAATCTGGCCGCCTTGTCGAACGTCAAGGGCGACATCAACGCCCATGGGCGATTTGCCATCCACCTGTGTGAGTTTGATGTGCAGGTTGTCCAGGTTCAAAACGGTTCGTCTGCTTTGACCGACAGATCACTCAAATTGGTTTCAAATTGAGACAGCTCAACCGTGTCAATCGCGAATTGCATCGCACTGCCCTGGGCGTCCCTCTTTTCGGCTTCGCGTTTGATGGCCCCAGCCTCAGGGGGCATCAAAAGGTCAATCAAATTGACCTGCCCCTCCGCGCTGCGAACCACATCTATTTTGCCGTCGTTCAAATGAACGCGCGCAAGCTTCAAGCTGACGCTGTGCCAGATCGAAAGTCCCATCCGCCAAGGCCAGGGTCGCAATCTGAATGGCCGGCTCGTTATCTCCGGCAACGCCCAACCGAATGCCATCGATTTCAGAATTTAGCTGCTGGACGACCAATTGCGGTTCCTGCACCCCCGACCTGCGCCCCGATCTGCAAATTCAAACCCACTCCGGCAATGCCGGCACTCAAAGCCGGTGAGCGGCTGGCATCCTGGTATTCGACCGCCAGGCCTTCAAGCGTGACGCCTTCGACGCGGATATCGAAGGGTTCTTCAAGATCCGCTGGGTTAGGCGGTGGCCGGTGCCTCTTCCGTGCTCCGTTGCCACCGGCTCCTCACTCGCCGGGCCGGTACGAACGATCCGGTTCAAATTCAAGCTTCCGGTTTCATCGACCGCCAGATTGACCCGGCCGTTTCTGAAATGCAGACCGCCAATCGTCAGTTGGCGCGTTTCCAGGTCAAATTTTCCGGCTTTCAATTCAGCCAGCGCCAGATTGAAAAACGGGTCTGGAATACCACCCAGGCCCAGGCGCATGTCATTGATCCGCAAACCCAGTCCATCGATCGTCAGTTTGGGTTTGGGATGGCTCAGGTCAAGCGTGTACGCGGATTCGAAATGCAGCAGGCCCTTGGGTTCTTCCAGGTTGACGCTATCCCGTATGAACTCCCACAACGTCCCGAGTTTGATGTTGTCGAAACTCAGACGACCGCTGGACTTGAACGGGTGCAGGGCAATGTGCCCGGTCCAACGAAAGGCTTCACCATCACTCGTGGTGGCGGCCAGCGAATAGGGCCCTTTGCGGTCCTGAAGCGTCGAAATTTCCTCCAGTTCGATATTGAGAGGTTGAATACTGACGACGGCCGGGTCGACTGTCGCCGGTCGGTAATATCGATTTGGCCTTCAATGATCTTGATCTTGGGAAACACCATCCGTGGCGGCGGTCCCGCCTCCGCTTCCGGCGGCGCCGTGTCCGTCTGATCCGGCGGTGGAATCAGTTTGGCCAGATTGAGGGTGCCATCCCGGTTAAAGAGTATGTTCAGTTTGGGTTTCTCAAGCGGTGACGGCTCTTGAAAGTCCACGCCCATCGAAAAATGCTGCTGGTTTCGAAATCGGACAAACAGGCGATCGAAGCTGGCAATGGGTGTGCCATCCAGTTCGTTTAAGCGCAATTTGTTTACTTCTAGGGTAAACAGAAACGGATTGACGCGCACTTTTCCAATACGGGCCACCCGGTTCAGCTGAGCTTCGACTATTTTGGGCACGTTCTGTCCGATCAGTAAGGCGCCAGAAAAAAACCGGCCAGCGTATAAACCAGCAGCAAAATGGCACCGCCAATGAAATATTTACTGCGCAGAACACGCTTCACTGCCATCGACATGTCGCGCTTGCTTTCCGTGCTGTTTGTCGGCATGAAATTACCTGTTTGATTATTTTATTGATGACACGCCCTTATGAAATCTTCGCGCATGTTGCTATGTCCAGCCTATTATTTACTTGGCAAAAGGTATCCAGCGTTGAACCAATGTGTCCAGCCGACCATTACCAGCATATCTGATCGACAAAACGATTCACGTCTTCGATAAGGCCAGGATCCGACTTCCGCAGGCCCCACGCCAAATATTCCTCTGATAAAAGTGATGGAATGACCGTGAGACCGTTGCTCTCGTTTTCCGCGGCCAGCATCAGGATCATGGGTGCATCGTGGATCAGGATGTCAATTCTGTCGTTCAGCATGGCGCGCGTGGCTTCGCGCGATGTTTTAAACGATTCAATTTTCTTGGCCCGGGAAAAGTTTTTCGCGAACAAAATTTTCACCGGTTGTCCCCTTGACGACGCCGAACCGCAAGGTGATCGAAATCCCCATGATACCATAAAACCCGTAAGGCGCAATCCGTTTATGCTTGATTCTGATCAAAGCCATCTGTCCGGTCCTGAAATACGGCCTACTGAAGGCAATACGAACATCGCGTAAGGGCGTAATCGACATCCCGGACATAATGATGTCGGTTCGGTTTTCCAGCAGGGCCTCAATCTGGTCCTTCCATGGTATTTCGATAAACCGAACTTCTTTGCCCAAATAAGCACCCAATTCCTTCGCCAGGTCGGCTTCAAGCCCCACACGGGTATCGCCCTTTCTGGAAATCAGCGGCGGCGCATTGGAAGAAACCCCGACCCGTAACAAAGATTCATCCGGAGCGACTTTTTCTTCCTGTGGAATGCCGGCACAGCCGCTGAAACCCAAACTGCTGATCAACATCCACACCAACAGCCATTTAGAATACGACACCAATGATCTGAACATCATTGAATCCTCCTTACAGCTTATAATGATTTTCAAAATGGCCTTTCGATATGAGAGCGAGACACCCTGCGCGGCGCTTACGAAACATTTTTCTGACAATGACGATAAACAAAATGAAAAAAAGGTTTCGCTTATAATATGAATCTTCTTGCGCCTTTTACAAGTCTCTATTTTAATTTCGGGCAGGTCGTCTGGCCTTAAACAGCCCGAATTAATTTAAGCCGACCAGGAAGGCGGCAATTTGCCGCCCGGGTTATAGGGTGGCGGATTGGGTCCGTCTTGTTCTGCACGTACTTTGCGAATACAATCCCTGACATAATGCGGGAGGTGGTGGGTCCGTAGATACATTTTAAAATCCTCTTCGATGCGCACAGCCGGGAGGTGCCATTCGCCGCCGCATTCGTGAAACAGATCATACTCGCTGCATTTGCGCTTCAGAGCCAGTTGAGCCAGATATTCCCCATCTTCCAGGGCCCGGTCGGCATGCTTTCGGTTGATGCGGCGCTTGAACAACACATAAAGAACAACGATCCCGATGAAAACCAAGGGTTTTAAAATGGCAACGATGTCATCAGCCATGGTATCGTCGGCTCCTTGATTGTTTAGATCTGATCGTACGGAGTCACTCCTTTGAGAGTGCCATCCTTTAAAGCACGGGTCGGGTTGTGAAATTCGGAGCTATCGTAAATATGCCTTAGTAACCTCTCACGGATCTGGGGTTCGGCCAGGTGAGCGATGCCGACGGCTCGTTCCACAATGCTCAGACCGCGCGGATCAAAGGCGCCATATTCCGTAACAAGGATCACCGGGTCCGCGGCGATCGCGGTCGTTGTGATTCCTTCCGGGCATTTATCAACGATTTTGGAAAAGCCTTTTACTGTGGTTGCTTTTAGCGCAATGATCGGTATACCGCCTTCGGATTGATAGGCGCCACGGATAAAATCAGCCTGACCACCGACGCCGCTGTAAATTTGACGGGCTTGCAAAGAGTCCGCCCAAATATTGCCGTGCAGATCGACACCCATGGCGCTGTTGATGGCAACCATGTTCGGCTCGCGGGCGATATTCAATATGTTGTTGGTATAATCGGCCGGACGGCTTTGGACCGAGCTGTTATAATCCAACCAACGATAACCGTCACGATTCTGGGCCAGAAAAATGGTTGCCAGCGAAAAACTAAGATTATGAAAGGTATACCGATTGGTCACCACACCGGCATCAACAAGCCGTTGCATGGCATCGGCAAACAACTCCGTGTGGATCCCCAAATCCTTGACCCCTTTGGCCAGAATGGCATCGGTTACGGCTTCGGGAACCTGCCCGATCCCGTATTGCAGGGTGGTGCCGTCTTCAATGAAACGTTGAGCAATGATCGCTCCAATTCGGCGAGCGGCTTCATCCGGCGGTTTGACGGGGCTGACGGGAATCGGGTAGTCACTGGGCAACAGGTAATCGATCACTTGCTCGGGAACCGTCGTTCCCAATACAAAGGGCATCTGGGCATTGCATTCGGCGATGACCAAGCCTCTGTTGCGTTTGGCCGATTCAATCGCCGCCATGACGCCCTCCACAGTCGTCCCCAGGCTATAATTACCGCCCTTGTCAGGCCCGCTGACCGATATCATGGCAATTGTTGGTTTGACGTGCTGTTTCAGTTGCTCGGGGATGTCTGACAGGTGCATGAGTTGATATTCGGCCCAGCCCCGGTTGACGGCCTCTCTGGAGAGGTGACCATTGAAAATGACCCGGTGGACGATTCGCCGGCAGCATTCTTCACTGAACAACGCTTCGATTTCACCGAGCAGCAGGACACTCAACAATTCAATATCTTGGATGGCAGTGTCCCGGGCGAGCTGTTTTAAAAGGGCTTGCGGTGTCGCGGCATTGCCTGAAACGTAAATGCGGCTGCCGGGCTTTAGCCGGGAGGCATTGATAATATCTTCGGGACGCTCAACGCGCTGCATAACTTGGTTTCCTCTCTTTTTAAGGATCGCTTCCGCCCGACGGTTTGAAGGCCCACGACTTTAACAACTCGACAGTTACGGCTGATCCAATCTGACACCAATCGTTTCCAACGCCCGTGTCATGCCGATCGGTTTCTGATGACCTGAACCTGATTCTCGAACTTTTAACTTCCCATGCAAATGCTTGTCAACCGATCGATGCACGGTCACGAGATTGATGCCGGCATTTTTTCCTTGACCTTCGGACGGTTCGCTATTAGGCTCGCATCGCCTGCGAGGATACTGAAATTTATCGACAAACACCAACCACAAGAAAGGAGGTCCACCGTGGCTGTTCACGTGGCACAGCATCCGCTGATCAAGCATAAATTGGGGCTAATGCGCAAAAACGACATTTCCACCAAAGATTTTCGCGACCTGCGTCGGAAGTGGCGCGGTTGCTGACCTATGAAGCCACCAAGGACCTCGCCACCGAAACCCGCACCATACAGGGCTGGGCCGGACCGGTTACGGTCGAACGCATCAAGGGCAAAAAAATTACCATTGTTCCGATCCTGCGTGCCGGCCTGGGAATGATGAACGGCGTCATCGATCTCATTCCATCGGCCAAGGTCAGCGTCGTCGGGCTACTACCGCAACGAGAAAACGCTGGACCGGTCGAATATTACGTGAAAACCGCCAATGCGATCCAGGAGCGGATCGCTTTGATCCTCGATCCCATGCTGGCCACCGGCGGGACGCTTTGGCAACGATCGAAACTTTGAAGAAAGCGGGTTGCCACACCATCCGCGGTCTGTTCCTGGTGGCTGCGCCCGAAGGGCTATTGCCAGAATCGAAAAAGCGCACCCCGATGTAGACATATACGTCAGCGGCGGTCGACGAGAAATTGAACGAAGTTGGCTACATTCTGCCGGGCCTCGGTGATGCCGGCGACAAAATTTTCGGAACCAAGTAGACAGAACAAACAGGAGGATTCATGGGCAATACCAATGCTTCAACGGACTATAACTTCCAGCTGAAAGACGGGCTCATAGGAGCCCAGATGCTTTTTGTGGCTTTTGGCGCCTTGGTCCTGGTGCCGCTGCTGACCGGCCTGGACCCGAATGTGGCCCTCTTTACCGCCGGCGCCGGCACCTTATCTTTCAGGCCGTTACCCGAGGTAAAGTTCCAATCTTTCTGGCATCATCCTTTGCCTTTCTCCCGCCCATTTTCTATGGCACCCAGACCTGGGGTATCCCCGGAACCATGTGCGGACTGGCCGCAGCCGGGGTTGTTTATATCCTGTTGAGCCTGCTGATCAGATGGCAAGGCAGCGGTATCCTCAAAAAAGTCCTGCCCCCTGTCGTGACCGGACCGGTGATCATGGTGATCGGCCTCATTCTTAGCCCCGGTCGCCGTCAACATGGCCATGGGAAAAACCGGCAACGGCGCCGCCGTGCTGTTCCCGAAAAATATCGCCCTTACCATATCCCTTCTGTCACTGGCCACGACCATTCTGGTCTCGATCCTGGGCCGGGGCCTGCTGCGCTTGATCCCGATCCTTTGCGGCATCCTGGTCGGGTACGTGGTTTCACTCATTTTCGGCATTGTCGACTTTACGCCTGTTACCAAAGCCGCCTGGGTGGCCTTCCCCAATTTCGTCTTGCCCCAATGGAACCTGCAGGCGATCCTATATATTATTCCAATCGCCATTGCCCCGGCAATCGAACATTTTGGCGACGTCCTGGCCATCGGCTCCATTACCGGCAAAGACTATCTCAAAGACCCGGGCATTCAAAACACGATGCTGGGTGACGGCCTGGCGACATCCATGGCCTCCCTGCTGGGCGGCCCCCCGAACACCACCTATTCCGAAGTAACCGGTGCCGTGGCGCTCACCCGTGTTTTTAACCCGGCCATCATGACCTGGGCGGCGATCTTCGCGATCGGCCTGGCTTTGTGGGCAAAGTCGGTTCGCTGCTCCAGACCATCCCAGCACCGGTGATGGGCGGCATCATGCTCCTGCTATTCGGCGCGATCATGGTGATCGGATTGAACACCCTGGTCAAATCGGGCGAGGATCTGATCGAAGCCCGCAACCTTTCGATTGTGGCCCTGATATTGGTTTTTGGAATTGGCGGGATGAGTTTTTCGGCCGGTGAATTCTCCTTGCAAGGTATCGGTTTGGCCGGCGTTCTGGGCGTTTTCCTGAACCTGGTGCTACCGCGTAAAAAAGAGGCTGCCGCGAGCTAAACGCATCTCCGCGAACCCACTAGAAGCCATCTCAAGAATAGGATTTTGGTCCCAGGTTCCTTCGACAAGCTCAGAACCAGCAAGGCGGGAGGCGGATTGAGGATTTAAATGTCCTGACCTATACTTGAACTGACAGAATTGTAAAGCGAGTCAGAACATCCCTTGACAGCCTGGTATCACAACCTTTGTAACCACGCTTCAAAGCTGCAACTAAATACCAAACCTTTAAAGTTATGGCCTCGTTTAATTCAAGATTAGACATGGAAATCGGCAACCGTGGGATCGCCGTTGTTGATTGATTTATGCCAGTAATCCGCAATTTATTGACGGAGTCGATCTATGCAACATGCTGTGGTGTTATTGATGCCTACGATTGATATGGTTGATCTTCATGCAGTGGTTTAAAATCAAGAATAGGATAATCATCGTTAAACACTAAAATCATCCGCGGGTATTTCGACTCGGTTGTAAAAGCTCTATGATGGCTGTTCTAATACGTTCAACATTCGGCATTATTTGATCTTCCATGCTTCGAGCATATGGTATTGTCGTCTGCGTGCAGACGCGAGCATATTTGAACGGAATATCTGCCTCCAACACAACCGCCGCCAGTTCACCTGAGAGACCAAAGCCTTCATAATCTTCGTCTACCACAAGAAGGCGACCTGTCTGAGAAACCATTTCACAGAGTTTCGTTTTGTCGAGTGGGGCGACAGTTCTGAGGTCTAGCACAGCCACTGAGATTTTCTCTTTTTCCAGAATCTCTGCTGCTTCCATGGCTCGGTGTACGCCTACGCCTACACTGACCACTGTAACGTCAGTGCCTTCACGTCTAAGCGCCGCTTTGCCAATGGGGAGTGGTTCCCACTTGCGGGGTACGGGCCCACGCGTCCCCTGGGCGGGAACGTCATATTCGATATTTCTGCGGCCTCCTGACCCCAAAAATTCCAGCCAAGTTTCAGATAGTAATTTGTGTTCGAGAAAAATGACTGGCCCGTCATGTTGTAAAGCGGCCAACATCAAGCTACCCGCATCCGCTGGGATGGATGGAACGACAACCGTTAGTCCTGGGATGTGCGCCAGCCATCCCCACAAAGATTGTTCGTGTTGTCCCCCATCACCGTAACCACCGCCACAGGGCGCGCGCACCACAACTGGCGCGGTCCACTTGCCTCCGGAGAACACTTCCACTTTCGCAGCATGGTTGAGCAGAGCGTCCATACACACTCCGAGGAAATCAACCATATATATTTCGACAATTGGGCGTAATCCAGCCATGGCGGCGGCCACCCCTGCCCCTAAAAAGGCGCTCTCGCTGATTGGGGTTCCCCGCACACGCTTAGGTCCAAAACGCACAAGAAGGTCTCGTCTGAGCAAAGGAATATCTTCACCGAAAACAACGATTCGCAGATCATCAGCCATGGCTTGAGAAATCGCGTCATCCACCGCTTGTGTGAAAGACATGGTTTTCATAACAACTCCTCCATGGTCATTTCGATGATATTGTCCGCTTCGCGCTCAACCTCATCCTCGAGCGCCTCTAGACCGCGTTCTGTCTGATTGCAATGCACTGCGAGTTCTCCGTAAAGGGTCGCTATCTGGATCTTTTCGTGGATCGCGCAGTGTTGATAAAACAGCAGAGAGAACCGATTTCAGTCCGCCCACGCGTTCGCGCAATGATGCACCCGAGGTGCGCAAGAAAGACTGCGTGAGCGGTATGGTTATCTTCGGCATTTCACGCAAAGGGTTACGAACAGCTCTTATCAATTGGTAGCCTAAAAAGTGCCCCTCTAAATGTACACACTTCGCGCGCAAGAAAAACGGTCCCTCACCGGCCCGGGCACGCATGATCGCCTTTCGTGCGGCTTCCCATACCTCGGTTACATTGCGTCCATCTACGCTAACCCCTGGGACCCCCAACCATTCCGCGCGATCATTTAAATCCCCACCAGTGACTGAGTCTGATTGGGTAGTTATGGACCATCGGTCGTCCTTGCATACGAACACTAAGGGTAATTGCCAAGCGGCGGCAAGGTTTATGGATTCCATCAACATTCCCTGATTCATGGCACCTTCGCCAAAAAAGGCAACCGTGACCGCCCCTGTATTCAAATACTGAGCCGCCAGAGCAAAACCTGCTGCTGTGGGTCCTTCTGCCCCGACAATACCGGAAGAGGCTGCAAGATGAGGTTTTGAGAACAAATGCATGTGTCCACCCATGCCGCCGCACAACCCGTTCGGTTTGCCAAGCAGCTCTCGGAGAATAAGGATCGGATCTACTCCGCGCATAAGCAGAGCTGCGGTTCCACGATGATCAAGCGCCATGGCGTCATCAGCGCCTAAATGCGCAAGGACGCCAGCAATTATTGCTTCTTCACCGGTTCCAAGATGCATCTCACCTGAGATTAAGCCGTCTTTCCAGAGTTGGGTGACAGTTTCTTCAAATAGACGACTTTTCAACATGAGCGCATATAGCGACCACAAATTAATTGGCATTTTCATTTTTTTTGAATTTCAGTATTCTTGTATAATGGTTGATTATAATCAAACTCAAGGTTGCGGAAACTATTGTGAAACGCAATAAGGAACTCTGAATCAGGTTTTGGAAGGTGGCGGTGTATTAAAAGTAGGGTAAAAGTCAGATCTGATTCACATTAAAACTACAATATCAAGAATTTATGAAAACCGCAACATATGGGATTTTGAACTTTACAGACAAATTCGTTGATTACGCTAATAAATCTCGATTTTACGTTTTTTATATCTGGCCAATGATTTGATATTGAAATCACCATCCATCCTCCTTTCTAAATCCTTGGCAAGCAGGTGGTCTAGGGAATCAGGAAAGATGGAGTTGTATGGAGAATAGTCACAGAACGGCTAAATTACAGATACCATGATTTATGGCTGTCAGGTCAAGTCACTCTTTGTGGCGGGTTTGTAAAGTCATGTCCGTCTTTTGACAGTAAATCATGCCGCCCAACGCAGAGGTTAGGCCAAAAGACATTTTTGAGATGGCTTCTAGCCGCTTCAGGCAACCATGGCAACAGGACACCAGATCCCGCCATTGAGCCACAACCTGGAAAAAGATGCGCCAGCCGTTACTTTTCCGGAGGACAGTGCGGTCACATCAATTAAAAGGTCCGGGTCGGTATATTGCGGGTCCCAAGGTTCCACAATAACAGGCCCCGCATCTGTTGGGATCAAGCGCGGTTCAAGCGCGGGCCCCCAGGAACGCTTTTCTGCCGCTTGCATAACCACATCCAGGTGCTCGAATGCCAATAGCTGTTGGAGCGTCACCAACGTTGGCGGACTGAGCGGCATTGCTCCTGTTTGGTTGGCCTTCAAGGCGTGTAAGGGGGTGACCCAGGTGCCGTGGGTCATTTCGCGCTTGTCCGGCTCGGCACACCTGCCCGCGCGGCAAAGCGGCGACAAAAAAACGGGTGTCATAGCGCCGCGGCATCAAAGCGGGTGTGATCCAGTGGGCCCAACGTTTGAGCGCCGATACCTGTAAAATCCAACCATACGCTCGCACCTCCTGCTTCAACCAGCCTTCCGCGAGGTCCTGCGCCAAGCGCATCTCACAGACTTGCTCCAGGTCACGAGCCTGGACTGGTCCGTTTGAATCAGGAGAACCCCGGCTTCTTCGAACGTTTCGCGAATGGCGGTGATCGCGTAGGCCATCGCCTCGGCAACCGGAAATGCGCCCCCCAAACGCCGGCCTAGCGCGGCGCTATCAAGGTCCGTATGCCGATCCCAGAAATCGACCTCCCCATCCTGCGGATCGACCACACCGCCGGGGAAAACGTAATTACCGGCCATAAACCGACTCTTAGGCTTCGCTTTAGAAGGTAAACCTGGATTTCAGCGGCCTGCTGGCGAGCGAGGATTACCGTAGCGGCCGGCAAGAGGGGGCTGTGGGGCATCGGTCTCTTCTTTGTTGAGGTCATTGGGGAAAAGCATCCATAACGTACGCTTCGACATCATCCGGGTGGACACGCTCTTCGGAAATAGCGAAAGCCCTGACCGAAATGCCTCTGGTATGGACCGTTTCGACCGTGCCGGATACCAGCGGGTGCCATTCGGCCAATGCGTTGCCTTCTGCCAAAAGCCGATACGCGCACGTTTTAGGAAGCCAGCGCAATGTGTGGACGTTGGCTGGTTGGATCACTTCGCAATCGGGAACCAGCCGGGTCCGTTCGCCGTAGCCCTTGCAGCGGCAGGTCTGAATGTCGAGCAGGTAGCACGATACACAGGTGTATTTAACCTTGCCGGTTTTCTTGTTCTCGTATTTTTGCAGGCAACACCGTCCACAACCGTCGCACAGGGCTTCCCACTCGGTCGGGGTCATTTTCGTTAGAGGCTTCTGTCGCCAAAACGGTTGGGTCGAATTGTGGTTCCGCATGGATTCATCTCAGGTGGTCAGGAATTTTCGCGATCGGTATCGGTTCCATTTTATGCGCGTTGACCCGGTTAAAGCGGTGATAAATCTGAAGGACCTCTTTTTGACGATCGCTTAATTCGCGTTTATCCGACGGACCGGCTTCATGTTGCATGGCCCATTCGAGTTCAGCGTAACTGGCACCAATCTGGCTTTCATCCGTTCGGTTGTCGTGCCAGAGGCCATCGGTTGGCTGTGCCGCCAATATGGAAGGGATAATCCCTAGCGCATTGCCCAGAGCGTAAACTTCCGATTTCATCAGGTCGGCGATGGGTGCGATATCGACGCCGCCGTCACCATACTTGGTGTAAAAACCGACCCCGAAATCTTCAACTTTGTTGCCGGTTCCCGTCACCAGCAGGCGATGATGACTTGCAAAAGCATACAACGTCACCATGCGCAGGCGTGAGCGCGTATTCGCCAGGGTCAAACTATCCCGAATATCGCGTGGCAAGGTACGCTCCACGGTCTGAAACGTTTCCGTAAGATCTACGGTTACACCTTTGACCTGCTTGAAATGCTGCTTTAGCCATTCGCTATGCTGCTCAGCGCGTGAGACCTGGTCAGAGGCCTGGTGAATCGGCATATTGAGGGCATAGACCCGCTTACCTGTTTGGGCGCAAAGGGTCGAGGTAACGGCCGAGTCGATTCCGCCTGAAACGCCTATCACAAAACCGTTTAGACCGGCGGTGTCACAGTACCTGGTCAGCCACTCAACGATAAAGTCGATCACTTTTACGCTTTGCATCGCCTTGTTCCACGTTAGATAAATTCACGATCTCGTTTAGGGATTGATGGGCTAAGCAAGGGTTTCTTGAAACGGTTGCATGCCAACCCGTTCAAGCATCTTGCCGAGCCGTTCGCCCTTTTTGGCCTCACTCTGGTAATAGTCGACAATTTTAGCGATCGCTGCGATGGCCTGCTCATCGCTTAAATCAGCAGCCAATTCCTGACCGATACGCGGCTTGGAGCCGACATTGCCGCCGATGGTCAGCAACCAGCCTTCGGCTTTACCGACCAATCCAATGTCCCGCACCCACGATTCAGCACAATTCAGTTGACACCCGGAAACCGCCATTTTTAATTTGTTCGGCAGATGGAATCCATGGTAGATCTGATCGAGCTTCAAGCCCATCCCGAGGGCGTCCTGCTTACCGATCTTGCAATACGTGTTGCCCGGACAGGCCCTTATACTGCGCACGCACAAGCCCACGGCCGCACCGGGTTGCATCCCCAGGTCGCGCCACGCCGCATCGATTTGTTCTTCTTTGAGGCCGATCATGGCGATCCGCGCCGCACCCGTGATTTTCATGACGTCGACATTGTATTTTTCAGCGACATCCGCGAGCTTTCGCAAAAGTTCGGGGGTAACGATCCCGCACGGTATATGGGGTGCAATCGCATAGCTCTCTTTATCCCTCTGAGGGATGACTCCTTTTTCTCCCAGTTTAAGCATTTAACATCTCCCTGTTCTCAGTTTCGTTTGGATTGATTCAACCAATCGCTTCAGGTTCTAGATTAAAGATTTTGATAATGGCTTTCAACAGCGTCTATCCCGTACGCCCGTTCCAGTCGACGGACAATAAAATGGCCGCGCGCCATGTTTTGGAAATGATCCATAAAAACGGAATTAACCAACAAGCCGCCGGCGGCACCCACCACCGGCACGGCCTGGGCGGCCACTTTTTCGGTGACCGTAATCCCGAACCGGGTAGAAATGACCGTTATCAACCGAATGATCGCCGGTGCCCCCTCCTCCACCAAACCTCTTTGGGTAATATAACGAACAGCCTCGGTCACTTGTTTGGCCAAAGCGCTGCGAATAGCAAAGTAGCCGACTTCCGAAGCATCGTCACCACCGCTTTTGCCTCCCAGTGCAAAAACCTGCAAACACCCAATTTTAGTCTCGACGTCACGAACGTCCTCCCCTTCACTGCGCGCGATGTCCGCAATCGATCGCAACATGATAACCGTGGTCACCGGCAGCTCAACCCCAAGGGCTGCCAAACCGAAAGCCCCACCCACAGCACCGGTTGCCGCAACCGATAACTTATGAAAAACTTCAGAAGACGTTTTTTTGCGATTTTCGAGGGTTGTGGTCGCAAAGTTCAAGGCTTGCATTAAAGACCCCTGGGTAATCTTGAGAATCGATTGGGCCCAGCTATCCGGGATAAAATTGATTGCCTTTTCAATTGGATACCCCAGGTAATTGGCGAGCTTGATGGCCAAACCGGGATTTTCCAGGAGTTGTTTGGCATAGGCCAGATCTTTTAAATCTTCGGCTTGCATCCATGGCCTGCTTTCGCTTGGGGGCTCATTCGGATGCACCCTGCAGTCCGATTTCGGCTGCTACCGAGCGCATCCCCATGATGGTTTCGTTTATCAGTTCGGTCCGATCCAAACCCAGCATTTCAGCGCCCTTGTCGATAATGGATCGATCGACGCCTGCGGCAAAACGCTTGTCTTTCCATTTCTTTTTGACCGATTTGGCCTTGAGATCCATCACGCTCTTGGAGGGTCGTACCAGCGCGGTCGTCACCACCAGGCCTGTCAATTCGTCGATGGTATATAAAATTTTTTCCATCCGTTCTTCTGGTTTAACATCGCTGCAAATTCCCCAGCCATGGCTCACGACCGCATGGATATAATCCTCCGGCCATTGCTCGGTTTCCAGGATTTCCCTGGTTTTGGCGCAATGCTGGTCCGGGAATTGCTCGTAATCGAGATCGTGAATCAGACCGATAATGCCCCACTTTTCCTCGTCTTCACCCAATTTACGAGCAAAGTGGCGCATAACACCCTCAACCGCCAGGGCATGTTTGATCAATCCCTCGTTCTGATTATACTTTTTAAGCAAAGTCATCGCCGCTTGTCTGGTTGGAATTGCAGTGCTCATCTGTCCTCCTGTTTAAGTATCCACGAGATGCCCTTTTTGCCACTGTTCTGCGCCTATTTTTTCGTATGGCCTTGATTCTGTCAATACCTATCGCGATTGCCGATTTGACTGCTCTGGATTCACTGGCCGGCTTGGCTTCCATGGTGCTCCTCCATGTGCTTTCGTGTTCGGCAACATCTTGCGTGCCAATCACTTTTACAAGGTTTTCCTAAAATTTGCGTTCGCTTCCCTTTTTTTCATGAGAAAACGATACATGTCAACGCGAATAAAGAGATGAGAAGCTATCTCAAAAAAGTCTTTGAACCCAATCTCTACGTTGGGCCTTCGTTTCAACTCCTCGAAATACTTGAGTATGTCTGCGGCTTGAAACTTAGTCCCACCTTGCCGGTTCTGAGCTTGTCGAAGGGACAGCGGGCTCAAATCTCTTTTTTGAGATGACTTCTAGTCGGATATCGGTTCTTGAAAAAAGTGTTAGAACCATCTATTTAGATGCAATACGGTCTTTATGATGGCCACCATCCCAAGCCCATGGTGATGATTTATGCCGAAACAAGCCCCTGAGACCCAAATTGTCCATGGCGTTCATTCCGGCGATCCCAACACGCTCGACCTGGTAGCGCCCATTCACATGACGTCGGCCTTTCAATTCAAAGATGCCGATCACGGTGCGCGCCTTTTTTCCGGCCAGGAAGACGGTTATATCTACTCCCGTATCGCCAACCCAACCGTTTCCCTGCTCCAACAAAAAATGGCCGTGATCGAAAAAGGCGAAGACGCTATCGCGACGGCATCGGGGATGGCGGCTGTCGCCGGCGCAACCCTTTCTCTGGCCGAACCGGGTGACAATTTTATTGCCTCGACAACCCTCTACGGCGGCACGTTTGCCCTGTTTGCGCATCGCTTTAAAACTTTGGGGATCGAAGCCCGCTGGCTCACGCCGGCCATGAGCAACACAGCCCGGGAAATCGAAAAACAGGCGGACGACCGCACCCGGTTCTTATACCTGGAAACCCCGGCCAATCCGACCCTCGACATCATCGACATCGAAACCTGGGCCGCCGTCGCCCGCAACTTAGCTATCCCGCTTATTGTCGATAACACGTTTGCAACCCCGTACCTTCAAAATCCTCTTGCCCTTGGGGCTCAGATCGTCATCCATTCGGCGACCAAGTATATCGGCGGCCATGCAGACAGTGTTGGCGGCGTTATTGTTGGAACCAAGGTCCAGATGGATCACATTCGTGAAGTGTATCTGCATTCCTACGGTCCGACCCTGAGTCCTTTCGCCGCCTGGCTTTTCCTGCGGGGGATCAAAACCCTGGCCGTCCGTATGGAAAAGCATTGCACCAATGCCATGCAAATCGCCAAGGCCCTGTCAACGCACGCCAAGGTGACCCGGGTTTATTATCCCGGTTTGCCCAACCATGCCGGACACCAGATCGCCCTGCGACAGATGCGCCATTTCGGCGGCATGATCGCTTTTGAGGTCAAGGGCGGCATCGGCGCCGGAAAAACCGTGATGAACAACGTTCAACTCTGCCGTCTGGCTGTCAGCCTGGGCGACTGCGACACCCTGATTCAACACCCGGCCTCAATGACCCATTCAACCTATTCCAAGGCCGAACGACAACAAGCGGGGATCACCGATGGTTTGATACGGCTCTCGGTCGGTATCGAACACGCGGACGATATCATGGCGGACCTGGATCAAGCGCTGACCTTGGTCTGATCTATCGTGTTTATCTTATCGTTATTTGGAAAGGTTTCAATACCATGCCGCAAGGGTTACCAATAAGTCAACAACGCCTTTACGCAACGTATCGCTCTTGATGCCAACATAGAAGGTAAAGAAGCATATGTATCTTAAACTCGCTAAGGCTTTTGAACAACATAAGATAATCCTGTGGGCTAACCTCAACCGTGTTAATAACCTAATGATTATACTTAATATAAGCATTTTCTTTTTAACGGGGCTTGTGGCCCGAGGCTATTTTTTCACATTTTTCTCGATCGGCTGCTTTGGTATTGTAGCGGTTTTGACGATTATGCCTGTCTCCTTTATTGGCCGCTTGTGGTACTACCTTTTTAATTTGCTGATCGAACTCGTGGGGCTCTATTTCCTCCTTGCCAGCATTATCTACTGGGTAAATACCGGTGCCCAGGTGAGCAGATAAAACGCCAGGTGGGCCTTGCTGCAAAGCACCCGTGTAACCAACCGGTGAAAATAAAAATTGGCTGGGATGCAAGCAATCGTTTCACACCTGCGACAGTGGTTATTAAAAAAACTGGAAAAGCCACGGCAAGGCTACGAGCAACGGGTTTATAACGACCTTGCAAAGCTCTACCAGACCATACGGCCGGGCGATGTGGTGCTGGTCGAGGGCCGCTCCGAGATGAGCAGAATCATCAAACTCTTCTCAGGCAGCTATTGGAGCCATGCGGCCATGTATGTTGGCAACGCCTTGATCGATCCCGGCTATGCGCACAGAAATGCGGTCGTCCAGCAACACGGGGACAACGCGGATCATATGCTGATCGAAGCCTATTCCGGCCAGGGGGTTATCGCAGCCCCTTTATCCAAGTACATCGATTATAATCTACGTATTTGCCGGCCCTACAAAATCCGGGAATCAGACCTGAAGGTTGTGATCCAAAGCGTCATCAGTCGATTGGGCATGCACTACGATGAGCAGAATATCGTCGACATCGCGTTGATCGGTTTAGGTTCCGTTTTCAGAACGAAAAGCAGGCACACCACCAAGGCGTGTCTTGGCAATTGTAGCGACTATCAGGTGATTTGTTCCGGCATGATCGCCCAAGCCTTCCAAAGCGTGAGTTACCCCATTGTACCGGCCCTTGAACCTCAAACCGAACAAATTGCCCCGAATCTTGCGAATCCTTATGGCGGCGGTTTGATCATGCGCCATTACACGCAGATACTGCCCAAGGATTTTGACCTCAGCCCAAATTTTGAAATTATTAAGTTCAACATTATCGGCACACCGGAGTTCGACTATAAATCCTTTTGGATAGAAAGGCTTTAAAATTTCAACACGGCGACATTGACAACAGTGCGAACTCGAACATATATATGTTGACTATGTCTTGCAAAAAGGCTATCTAAATTAATATTCAGCTCGAGTAAAATTCTTATCTATTTTTCATTTCTAAATTGAGATCCATGTCCGTGTTCGTGTCCTGATTTCGTTTCTCTGTGCCACCCGCAACACCTTTTGGTAACGCTCAGCTCAAATCTTTTCGCGCAACGATATCTAAGTAAAATCACATATCGAACCATACCTTTCGTTTTTGCCAAGGAGGACACCATGAAGGAGAAACATCGCTCAGGATTCTTGGTCCTTATTGCAGTTTGCGCGGCACTGGGGATGGCCGCCTGCGGGGTCGAACAGCCGGTTGACATAGCCGTGGTTACATCGCAACCCAAAGCCTTCGTGGGATCCGACACCTGTAAGATGTGCCACCTGGAACACTATGATTCCTGGAAGATGACCTTGCACAGCCGCATGCTCCAGGACGCCAAAAAGAATGAAGACGCCATCATTGTTCCGATTGATGAAAAGCGGATTCGTGAGGACCTGGCCAAATTGGGTCCCAAGCTTAAGGTGCCGGCGGATCAAATTTACGTCCCCAAAAAAGATGAAATCCTCTACACCATCGGCAGTCAGTGGAAGCAGCGTTTTCTGGTAGAAAAAGAGGGCACACTGTTTATCTCACCAATTCAGTACAACGCCGATACCCATCGGTGGGTCAATTACCATGAAGCATGATTGGGATAAACGGCCTTGGCTGCTCAAGTGCGGTGGATGCCATGCCACCGGAGCCGATCTTGAAAAACAGACGTTCAACGAACCGGGTGTTGCCTGTGAAGCCTGCCACGGAAAAGGCTCCTGGCATGCTGCTCTTCCCAAAACGGCAGTATTTGAAAAGCGTCAGACCATCGTTAATCCCGCCAAACTCACGATGGGTGTGGCAGTACAAATATGCGGTTCCTGCCACAACCGGGGCAAAGCCACTCAGGTTAAGGGCGGCGGCTGGCCGGTGGGCTATGAACCCGGCAAAGCCCTTGAGGCGTATTACAAGTCGACTTCCTTTGCGGCCGGTGATGTGAAACACGTGTACGCGAACGAATTTTCCAAGGGCCATCACCAGCAGTTCATCGATTGGTCAAAATCAAAACATGCCACCGAAGGTGTCACTTGTACCTCGTGCCACTATGTACACCAGATCGGTGTGCCGCCCACACGGTCACAGACGCTTTCTGCCGGATCGAAGCAGTGTTTTGAATGCCATGTTCAGGTAAACACAAACATGGCCCATTCGATTCACTCCTTTGCAAACTGTGTTGGCTGCCATATGCCGAGGATTGCGAAGAGCGCGGAATCAGGAGATATCCGCAGTCACGTCTTCGTAGCGCTTCTGCCTTCGGACACCTTGAAAAACCCGAAGGTGCCGAACTCCTGCCAGACCTGTCACAAACACAAGAATGAAGATATTAACAAGCTGCAAAAAGAGTGGGAAGCCCTGGCCAGACTGCCTAAGCCTGTCGGGCAACCGATTGATCCGATTGATTATGAGTACACCCGCTAACTCGGGCTGAAGCATTCTATGAAAAGAATATTTCGTATCCTAAAGATGCTGCTTGCAGCAGGAATTGCAGCACAGCTGGTCCTACTGCTGTTACCTGTGATGACGCCTGCTCAAGAGGAAGTTGCATCCGCCCTGCGGCGCTATAAAGACCGCGAAGTAAGCACTGGGTATTATGAAGAATATGAGGTGCTACCCCGCCGTCAGCGTCCTTTTGTAGAAATCCCCGGTGTCAGGCGGGGTCTTTTTCCATACAGTCCAACCGCAGCCCGCGTGCGTGTTCGCACCCGCCTGGCCGACTCCCACCAGGGAATCAAATTTTACCAAGGAAGACGGTGTGAGGATTGTCATATCAAGGAAACCAAAGACTTTCACACGGTCCGCGCCAACCTTACCTGCCGTCAATGCCATGGCGGGGAGCCGATCGCCAGTCTTGCAGCATTATTATTCGCCCATGAATCCCATGCGTCGGCATGCCTATATATGCTCTAAATGCCATCAAGGGGCCAGTGCTTCCTATGCCAGTTACGTAGTCCATACGCCCAATCCTGCCCTGGCCAGTACCAAGGGAAGCTTCCCGGTGCTTTACTATGCCTTCTGGATCATGATTGCTATTACCGTAGGGACCTTTGTGATATTTCTACCGCACACGATTTTGTGGGGTATTCGCGAACTCTTTATCAAACAGGAGAAACCCGCACGTGAGTCCGACAACGACCAATAGAATAAAACGTTTCAGCCCGTTACAGCGGATTTTCCATATCCTTTTGATGATTTCTTTTCTGATTCAGGGCGCAACGGGGCTGTCCCGCATGTATATCGAAACTTCCTGGGGCCGAGGACTGAGCGGGATCTTTGGCGGATACGAGTCCTCGCTGACGATCCACAAATATGTTGGCCTTTTCATGATCTGTGGTTTTTTGATTCATGCGGTTTATTTACTTTTCAAAATCGATTGGCGCAATTTTAAAGAAAGCCTTTGGGGGCCGAACTCCCTTATTCCTCAACCCAGGGATCTCAAGGAGTTTTTCCAGCACGTGGGCTGGTTTCTGGGTACCGCCAAAGCACCAAAGTTTGAAAAGTGGGGCTATTGGGAAAAATTTGATTTTTGGGCTGTCTTCTGGGGCATGAATATTATCGGCATTACGGGCCTTATTCTGGCTTATCCCCTGGTATCCACGCGAGTGATGCCCGGGTGGATGCTGAATGTGTGCTTCTGGATTCATCGCATCGAGGCGCTGCTGGCCATGGCGCACGTGTTTGTTATTCATTTTTTTATCGCTCACCTCCGGCGTCACAATTTCCCCATGGACCGGACGATGTTTGCCGGAAGTGCCGACTATAAAGCGGCTCGCCACGAAAAACCCGCGTGGATTCAAAGACTGAAAGAAAGCGGCCAGCTCGATGGGGCTTTGGTCGAAGACACCCCAGCCGGTTTAAGGATCTTTCACTATTTGTTTGGTTATACTGCTGTTGGTTTTGGGCTTTTTTTACTCATTGGCGCCCTAGTAAATGCTTTCCGTATCACCTGGTAATGTTCTGTAAGTCGGCCAGAAGCGGGCTCTGCTATTGCGGGGAAGTGCTTCAAGCAAATCCTTCCGGTTAAATTCCCAAGTCAACCCTTTAAAACCATCGTTCTTATAGATCCACTTACTAAATACAAAAAAATCAGTTGCTTTTAAGCCCAATTCCATATATTAAAAAATTATCATCTAATTTCAAGAAGTTGGATGATTTTACATGTCACAATGTATCATTTTGCCAGAGCCTTGACAAAATAGATGCGACAGCCGACCATCCTGGCACCTTTTATCTGAGGAGTTGCCGTGCAACCCAGCCTCAACCTGAACCTGGTGTACCTGTATGCTGCCGCTGTGGTCGCAAGCGTCCGCAACCGCTTGCATTCTAAAAAAGCCCTGCGAGCGGGCAAACCCGCCCTGGCCCGCTTACTGCGCGCCCTGGAATCCTCCGAGTCCGCCCACGCCCGGCGGTTTTTGATGTACCTGCGTGGGAAAACCAGCGCGAGTAAAACGTTTTTAGAAAAATACCGGCAAAGCAAAGAAACAGAGATTGCACCGGGCTACACCGAAATGGCGCAATATTATGAACAGGCCGGTAAAAAAGGCAAAGCCAAGAATTTTCGTGAATTTGAACGCGTGGTCGCCGCCCAGGCAATTCTGATTGCACGCTACCAGACGAAAAACGAAGACATGCCCGGTGATATCTATGTGTGCCAAGTGTGCGGTTTTGTTACCACGGTGCAACCTTCGGCAAATTGCCCGATTTGTAACGCGGTCAAAGAAAAATTCGACCGGTTCGGCTCTATATAAGCAATAGAAGCCAAATTAAAAAAGAGTGTCGTTTCGATACGGATTATAGAGACGCAAATCCGACCTTGCCAATTTAATGGGCTAAAAACCTGGCCCCTCAAGTGTCCGCACAAGGAGTTACCATGGCCTCTCAACTTTATGATTTTCTTATGGGCATCGGTTATCATCATCCCCTGCACCCTGCCTTGACCCACCTGCCGGTCGGCTTGACCATTGCCAGCTTTATTTTCATTGCTTTGGCCTATTTTTTTAAAGGGGTCTCTTTTATTCGAACAGCAAAACATTGTGTGATTTTAGCCTTGCTGGCAGCCATACCGACCGTGATTTTCGGATACCTTGACTGGCAGCACTTCTACGCGGGTGCGTTTTTGTTCCCGATCAAGATGAAGTTGGGGCTGGCATTCATACTGATCGCCTTGCTGGCAGCCTCTGTAATCATAGGCCTGCGTAATGATACCCTGACCACGCAGCGAATGTTCATACATCTGTTTGCGCTGTTGGTTGTGACAGGCCTCGGCTATTTCGGCGGGGAACTTGTATATGGGCAAAAGGCAAGCCCCGTTACAGACGTTAAAGAGGATGCCGCCCTTAACGCATCCATTGTGGCAGGGGCCAATTTGTTCAAACAAAGCTGCTCATTTTGTCATTTAACAGACAGCACCGCTACCAAGATAGGTCCTGGTCTTCAAGGTTTGTTTAAAAAGGAAAAGATGCCGGTCAGCGGTTGGCCCGTGTCGGCCGACAGCGTGAAACGGCAGCTGCAAACGCCGTATCAACAGATGCCGCCTTTTCTGCAACTAACCAGCGAAGAAATTACATCGCTAACCGACTTTTTAAAATCGCTGTGATATCCATTCCTAATTTCATGCGACGATTTGCACCCATAAGTTTCGCCTTGGGCTTCTCGCTATTAATCGCGGCCTCTGGCTTTACTGGCGTTTTTGATGGATCAAACCTTTTGTTGTGCGTGGCTGAAAAGGGTATTGAATACAATCGCAATGGCAAGCCCAAAGATTTTGATCCCGAAAGGGCTGGCTTACCCAAAATATTTATTGTCGATATGAAAAACAGCAAAATCAAGCCGACCAAAGACAGTCTCATTCGCCGATCGACGACAATTGAGCAAAGCCGGTTGATTGAAGACAAACTGATCCTTCAGGGTATTGATGAAGGCGTTGAGGGCGTCAAAGACGGCATCGGATGGAGCATGACCATTGCTCAAGAAACGGGTAAATTCGTCATATCCGCTGCGGGGACAGCGGTTGGTTACCTTGTCTTTGGCAACTGCAGCTGCACACAATGATCCAATACAGTCGTTCGGACAAATAAAGCACCTGATGCTATTTCACACCTTAGATTATTGGGTGTGAGCTCGATATTGAGCAATTTGCCGGGTGATAGCCACCAATTCACCTGATTGATCCCATATTTCGCCATCTTCTTCTAAAAGTCCGCAGGTGATAAAACGGGTTCTTAAAATGCATTTCAGCCATTTGGTCGTCGGTATTTTACGAACATTCACAGAAAACTCTATGGTTGGGACCCACGCAACCATACCCTGGCTGGCTAAAACGGCCGGCGGAAAAGAATCCGCGATAAGCAGCAGCGCCAACACATCAAATGGTCGCTCGTCGTTAAATTTTACCCATCCCTTGATCTCTGATTTATCAGATAATTCCCCCGACATCCATCCGGCAGCGTTCGGGTCCAGACGAATATCTAGCTGATCGAAAAGCGTGTAGGTTGGCAGCCCTGGTACGGACACACATTTTTCTAACGCTGAAATCTCCGGGGCCGATGCTTCACATCGTTCTAAAACACATGCATTGCTTGCATTCGCAAACGTTCCGAAGGCCCGGATTTTCTCTTTGCCTTTTTGGTGCAGTTGCGCTTGAAAACGGGCAAACTGTTTTGAAATCACCATCTGGTCGATGGAAACTTCGACGTCATCGGGGTCGCAGCGGTTCAAAAAATTAGCTGTGATGACGGGCGTCGCGTGCATCGAACTGCTGTGCATCATCGCGTTGCTTAAGATTGCCATCAAATAGCCACCATTGGGTATCCCATTGATTGACCAATTTTCCGTCACATGTCCTGAATAAGAAATAGCATCTTTCCGTTTTAAAGAGACGTCTTGATCAAACGTATGCATTGGCACTCCTTTCAGGCCGAAAATGTATCATCTTTGCAAATACAAATTTATCAGGATCTCATCTGGATCTTAACGAACGGTATGGTTTCTTCGAGATCGAAATACAAAATGAAGACCCGGATGTCAATCCGGCAATGCATTTTATATGGAACCAAAATTTCTATTCTTTGGTGATGCTAAGGTTCTGGTAAAAGTCCCCAAGGAAGGTTGACTCGGAAATTTCGATATTTTATCATAGATTTAATTTCGTACGCTACTTCCTCTTGATAAGCTTGTTGGATCCAATCTTTGTCTCTTTCGATACACCCAAAGCACCCTGCTAATATAGAAGCTCCGTAAGGGAATTGTCTACTTATGGTTCCTTTTCATGGAATTCAATCAACTGAGGAAAGGAGATCCCCATGAATCGAATAAGCTTACTTCTTTCAGCAATTGTACTAGTGATCCCATTGTTGGCGGGCACACCCGCGTTACCTGCCGAAGCGGCCGAATCTCCTGAGCAACAGTCCGGCCATTATGGCATCAGTTTTGCTGTTGCCGTCGTCCCGTTTGTTGGCGGGGCCTCTGGACCGACGACCCTTATTTCCGATACCGACTATAAAGATACATTTGACACTGGTTACGGCGGCCGAGTTGAGTTCTTTTATGACGGAAGCCATGGATGGCGATTCTACCTGGGAGGCGTTTACAACCAATGGAAAGGTAAATTTTTCCAAGGTGGGGAGTTTTCCGAAGGAGCCCAATTTGATGATTTTAATTTGGCGGGCATCTATCTCGGCGCGAAATACAGATTTAACCGGGAATCTAATATGCGGCCGTATCTCTTAGGTAACTTAGGCGTTGTAAGCTTGTCGGAGGTGAATGTTACGGTAAACGGAAATAAAAGGCCCTATTGGAATCAAACCTATCGCGATTACCTGGATTTGGGTGTCGGTGTTGAATATGGTCTGACAAAAAGGATCGCCCTTTTTATCGATGTGCGACTTGAAATTTTCGGCAAACCCGACAGCGTTGATTTTATTGCTGCGGCAACAAGCGGTTCAACCCTGCCGGTTAATTTTGGGATAGACTATCGATTCTGATGCGATCTTGATGAATAAAGGCAATCTTTGATCCTACTGACGACTCAATCGCCTTGCCGACTGAGATACCTTTTTAGGCCAATTTTTGATGATGTCGATTATGTCTCTAACATATGCACACTCGCAACGCACAGAACAAGAATCCAATTGATCCTGGTACAAACAATATCCCGGGCAATCATCGCCTCCTGTGGCACGTTCTTTGAAAATCGGGCCTTCATACAATCCATTGAAATTTCTTATGGACAAAGCAAGGGTGGCACCGCACGAATGTTTGAAAAGGAATAATCCGGCGGCAAGATCATCAAAGTTAGCTTGATACCCAATGATTTCTAAACTTGAATCCTTTAAAAATTCATCGCGAACAAACCATTTTTTGCCGCACGGCAAACATTTTTCAAAAATTGGCATTGCGCCCGTACCTTGCTCATAGGCCCTTTTTTCAGATTGAAGGCCTTAGGTCGGTGACATCCGGCCTGCGATCTTCAAATAGCGTTTTTTTGTTGTCGGTAGGGAAATTTAATTAAATGGGGTTGCGTTCAACTTGAACAAAATCGAACAATTAGAGGATTCAGGATAAATCCAAAACAGGTATCACTTTTGATTTCAGAGTTCCGAATAGACTTGTATCAAATGATTTAGCTGCTGCTTATGGCTATCGGAGAGTTTCCCAAATTTAATACCACATCTCCTTAAGTAACTATCATCCGGAAGACGGGTATATATATAATCCGTTATGATCTTAAAAGGAATATTCTCAATTTTTACTTTGCCGTCTTTGGTTACAATGGATAGCACGTCATCTTTATAAGGATATATACCCGAGGCGATGTATTGTGCCCGCAGCCCTCCTAAAGAAATGTCCACAATCGCAAATTTCTTTTTACGTGGCTGTAATAGCTTGAATGTCCTTTGTTTCTTAGATATACAGAGGCACCGGAGCTTAATCGATACCGAACCAATTTCCTCTGTTCATCATAATCACACCTGCGATCCTTACCGCTCCGACGCTCTGTACCGGCCCGGGACTCCATCATGGCTTTTTCCTGAAAATTGGATGATCCATTCATACATCTGCCGCAATCTCTTCTGTCACGATTGAACTTCATGATTGCACTTTAAATGGAGTAGTTGTTCTAAAAGGGTCGCTCTAAAGCCGATGCAGCTATTCGATTTTTGGTTTATCGATCGCCTCGGTGCGCGTAACGGGATTCAAGGTGTGGTCGTCAGGATTCGGATAGTAAGTGATATTGACAGAAATTTGATTGGTCGTTTCAGTCCAGGTTGAAACCAGAAAATCTTCGCCTAAGTTGGTGTCGATCGAACCGGAATTGTAGGTAATTTGCCCGGCCGTGCGCCCGTCCAGCAGCTGGGAGGCGAAATGCTGATTGACGCGAACTTTTATTTCGGAAACAGCGGTATAAATGGCTTTGCGGCGCGCGCGCTCCTGCAGGTCAAAAAATTTGGGAACCGCTACGGCTGCCAAAAGGCCCATGATGACCAGAACAGCAATGATTTCAATGAGGGTGAATCCTGACTGTTGGGTGTCCAGCGATTTGATCTTCATTCCAAAACCTCATCAATGCCCGAGGTACATAGGTTCTCGGATTACGAAAATATCAAATCCCCTTGGAAAAGTCAAGTATGACCGTCGGATACGATAAACGGTACTGAACGCAGCACCTAATTAATCTTGGCGATTATTTGCTGAATCGTTGTACCTTGAAGTGATCACCTTTTGGTTTATTTAAATCGACAACCACTTCTTTGCCACCAAAACCATCAACCAGGTCATGCGCTCGTACGCGCACCTTCTTAACGGAAGTTGGTATCCTTAAGCCGCTTTGGCTGCGGGTAAAGGGTTGTTCGTATTCATGGGGATGAACGAGCGCCCGCGTGAATTTATCACGCGAACTTGTCTTGAGCACGGTTTCATCCGCTAAGACCACATCCCATCCATTGGCGTAATCCTTCCAACCGGTATCAGGATGGGCAACTGTAACGTGAAAGGTCCAGACGCCCTTACCCGTTTCAACCGCCCGGACAAACATAACGTCGGCATTACCTTGCGGCCCTGATATGGCCGGTGCGAAAGATACGACAATTATCAATGCGCTAATGATGCCCGTTGTGATGGGTTTTAATCTCATCGAATTAACACCCCCATGATTCGGAAGATGGCGCGCTTCAAACTTGCAGGAACCTCAATTTTGTAAGGTTTCTTTGTCCATCTGATTAATTTTAAAGTAAATATTCTGTTTCTAATCCATGGTGTTGGCTTTGGGTTTTCCCCGGCTTGTGCGTCGGAGGGTCTCAGCCTCGATATAGATGCGATTTACCACTGGAAGCGCGGCTTTTATTCTAGACTCCAATCGATCAATCGTTGCTTCGATGTCATCGGATGTGAGATGATCGGCGAATTTTACATCGAGGTTGACCAAAACCTGGCTTGGTCCAAAATACAGGCTCAAGGGCCGCCGAAATCTGAGTGCATCATTTTTCTTCCTCCAGGATCGTCGGTAATTTTATCTATGTCTTTTGGCAAAAGCCCTTCGCCGATAAGCAACGCTTTACATTCGATGGCAAAGAACAGCGATACGGATACCAAGAGCACGCCAATCAGTATGGAGCCTAATCCATCGAAATATACCCAACCGGTTATCTGCCCAAGCAATACCGCAAAGAATGCGATCACCAACCCGAACAGAGCCGCTGTATCTTCAATAACCACCGCAACGGTGGCCGTATCTTTACTATCTTTAAGTGCCCTGAAAAATGGCTTGGAATTACGGTTAGCATTGAATTCCTGTAAGGCAACCCGCAAAGCCGCACCCTCAAAAATCATGGCCAGTATGAGAACCAGGTAGTTCCACCCAACATTGGTCAACGGCTGGGGATGTTGAATGTGTTTGATCCCCTCACGAAGAGCAAAGCCACCCCCGACAGTGCAAATATCAATAGGGCAACCACAAAACTCCAGAAAAAGAGCTCTTTGCCATAACCAAACGGATGGGCATCATCAGCTGGTTTCGTGCTTTTATGCACACCGACCAACAAGGAGAAAACCATTGCCTGTATCTACCAGTGAGTGGATTCCCTCAGAGAACATAGTCGAAGAACCCGTAAAAAAGGCAGCAATAAATTTACTAATAGCAATGGCGGTATTGGCCAGAATAGCGCCATAAATTGCTTTATTCGATGACCCAGCCATATTGATCCTTAGGTGGTGCTATTTAAAATGACCCTCATTCTGGGCCAAAAGATATGCCCGGCGTAAAAGATTGTCTCATCGCTATAATTTTTTACTCCGATTTCAGGCTCTTTCTGTTCGCATTTATTTTAAGCGGCCGGCCCAATTCGGCGTCCTGACATCTTTATCCTCGCCTTCCGGTGGAAAGTAGCATTTAATGTCGATTAGCGGGCTGTTGTCATGCGCATCAATCTTGTCCAGAAAAATTTTATGACCTTCAATCTTCATAATACGGCAGCGTGTCAGGGCGATGAGGTTGGGCCGCATGGGAGAATGGGTGGCAAAAATGCCGGTAAGCGGGTTTTCTGGATTATGGCAGGGATGAACTTGGAGAACGGCCCTTTTATCAGGCGTGTCATTTTCATGAAACCAATAAAAGACAAGGATGTGAGAAAACAGTTCAAGCCCTTGCATTGCATCCAGATAGGCTTCATCGACCTCGATCCAGGCTTTGCCCTCTAAGTTGCGAATACGCCCAACCGTCTGCAGTTCGAATGATGGCGGTATTTCACTGGCGCTCATCAGAATTCCTTTTTAAAATGGTTTCAATACTCCCGCAAGCTGTTATGGCAGTTTGGGTTTAGACCCCTCAACACGTTCATCACCCTCGGGATCGGCGGTCTTCTCCGTGTCCGGACGCTCGACACCCAGTGCTTCGACTTCCTGGGCGGCATCCTCGACCTTGGCTTTGGCTTTGGCTGCACGCCGCGCAGCCTTTTCAGCCGCCTGTTTGGCTTTTTGGGCCTCATCCGTCATTTTCGTAATTGACGTCTCGTCCGGAGTCGCCTCCACCTTGGTCTCTACTTGCGCTAACTTGGTTTCCGCTGTTTGGGCCTGCTCAGTAGCTTCCGCGGCATGCGCGCTCGGCCTGCTGGGCTTTTTTCTCGGCATCCTCCAGCGCATCGAGCGCGGCTGCAACGGTACCGGCGGTGCCTTCTTCCGGCTCGGCATCGAGATCGATATCTTCAGTTGCTAGAACCAGTGCTGATAGCGGCAAGCGTTCGACGATTTGATTCAGGGGTTCATCAAAAGGATCTAAAGGCCGGTTACCTTTGAGTCGAAAAGGTAGAAAGACAAGCGCCGCATCCGAAGAATAGGCGGCAATCGTATCGGGATTGACGGAGGCGACAACCTCTGGTTCGGCCTCGATGCGGACATCTTCGAGAGTCTGGTCGCAGATCTTCGACCGTCTTTTCTTGATCACCGGCGGCACTGGCATCCAGAACACGAATTTTGGATTCGCTCCACGGATTCCGTGCGCGTCATAAGGTAGGCCAACAACAACATCAAGCGGCTGCTCGGATCTCCCCACCACCAGACATCGATTCGACGCTGATCGGAAGGCGTACGCTTCCAGCGCAGCCCAATTTTCCGGTTTGGCATCGAGCATAAGGATATTCATACCATAACGTGACGCGGTCCGCAGGCGACTGCCAAACTTGGCTGCACGTACGCCAGGTCGCCCTTCGGTTAAGTGTGCGGACCAGTTCAGCAGGACTGTATTGGCGCGAACCGGCCCGATGCCAAAACTCTGCACCAGCGTTTCGAGGCCCAGGTCAAATTGGGCGGTCACCACGGCCAGATGAAATGCTTCCATCCCCAGTTTTTTAATATCGGCCTGAATTTCGGCATCCGCCTCGTTTTTCAGCTTCATCATTTTCAGCCCGTCACCTTCTAGCAAACGGACGATGGTCGTAAAACCGCTTCGCCCTTGAATCCATGAAGCAAAGTGCAATAGGGGCTCGCGTCGCTCGGATCGATCGGAAAAAACCATAAATTCGGTCGCCAATCACGGGGGTGCTGCGCTTCGTGTTTCAGCGGCCAGCAAATGTTTGCGGGTTTGCTGGAGGCTGTAAGAGCGCCGGCTGTCAGCCCAGCGGGCCGGACCGGCGGTGCGTTTTAAATATTGGTAGATCGCAAATAGAATCGCCAGGGCAACGATACCGGCTGTCAAATTGATGGCCAGAATGACACCCAGGCAAGCAAGCCCTCCCAGGAGGCTGAAGCTTGGAATCGTAGAAGCGGAACCGCGGGCGAAAAGACGGGCTGGCCGCCCGCGCCTCAAAAAAGGTCGCATAGTTCAGAAGGCCATAAGAGATCAAAAAAAACATGGACACGATTGGGGCCACCAGGTTGAGATTACCAAGAGCGATGGTTACAAAGGCAATCCCGGCAGAGAGCAAAACGCCCCGACGCGGGTTAGCGGTTGGGCCGACAGCCTTGGCAAAGGGTGTCAGAAACGGAAAAATTCGATCGCCAGCCAGCGACTGCAAAATCCGTGGTGCGCCCAGAAATGAGGCCATGGCAGATGAAAGCGTTGCCGCAATCACCCCGGCTGTTATCAAATGCCCGACGACGGCCACCCGGCCCATGGCGCTGTAATCGTTTTGCAGGGTTTCGTTGGGCAAGCAGGCCGCCAAAAGTCAGTGATGCCAAAAAATATACCACGATCGAAACCCCGACAGCCAGAAACGTTCCCATTGGCAGGCTCTTTCCGGCATCTTTCAAATCACCGGACATGCTGACCCCCTGTGTGAAACCGGTTACGGCTGGAAAAAAATGGCAAAGATCACCCAAAAATTCAGACCTTCTGCCGGCGCCGTCCAATTGGCAGCTAAAAGTTAATTGTCCCACTTGGCAATACCGCCGATGAAAAAAGAAACCAGGGACGCCACCAGAATCGCCATAACCACATATTGAAAACGGGTCGCCCAGTCAGCGCCCAGCCAGGCAAAGACAAACAGAAACATAACAGCCAGGGCGGCAATGATCTGGGGCAGCGCCTGACGCCCAGGGGCAGCAGGCCTGCCAGCACTTCACCGAAACCAATACAGTAGAAGGCAATCGAAACCGACTGTGCCAGATACAGGACAATGCCGATAGCACCTCCGAATTCCAAGCCCAGCGTACGGGAAATTAGGTAATAATCGCCCCCGCCTTTGACCTTTAGATTGGTCGCAATGGCTGAAAGGGAGACCGTTGTTAGAACGGAAATCCCGTTGGCCAGCAGCAAGATCAGCAGGGTCCGGCCCAGGCCCGCATTACCCACTACATAACCGAGCCGCATAAACAGAATAATGCCCAGAATCGTCAAGATGCTGGGCGTGAAGACACCGGCAAAGGTCCCCAGGGTTCCTTGAGGGTTACCGTTTGGTCTTTTTGGGCCTTTGGGTTGCCCCTTGGTTTCGGTTTTCAAGATAATATCGCTCCTCACGTTGATACCCGGTCCAGATTGCCGAGCACGTCATGTGTCTGAAAAAGGCAGTGCTGTCACGACCAATCACTTCAAGTTATAAGTGAGATAAAGTGAGTTAATTTATTGAAATATATATATTATTTGACAAAATCAAAATTGAGCGGCTTAGCCGCGACAAATAAAATTGTAACACGATTCTATAGATCCTCTGGCGTAAACGCCACGACTTCATCGATCGTGTCCACATCGCCCAGCAGCATGACCAGACGATCGACCCCCAACGCATTCCCGGTAGCCTCCGGCATCTTTGACAGGATCTCCAGAAATGTTTCAGGCATCGGGTATTCAACCTCTCCGCTCTTTGCGCCGACGCTGCAACTCCTGTTCGAACCGTTGCCGCTGTTCTAGCGGATCGATCAACTCGCTAAAGGCATTGCACAACTCCACCCCCCCCATATAAAGCTCGAAGCGCTCGGCCAGAGCCGGGTTGTCTGGTTTGAGACGGGCCAGCGATCCACTCGATGCCGGATAGTCAACAAGCAAAATAGGCCGTTCGCGGTCCAGGCCGGGCTCGATTTCCAAGAGCCATCAGTTCATCGAAGCGATCTTCGTCCAGGGCCTGGGTCATGGTAAGGGAACCAAAGTCGCTCAAAAGCTTCGGACACGGCAAGGCGTTGCCACGGTCTCGTCAAATCAATCGGGATGCCCTGATAAACAAGCGTATTTTCGCGATCGATCTGCTTGGCCACAAAACAGATCAACTCCTCACATTGATCCATCATGGCACGATAGTCTTGACCGCGCGTGTACCACTCCAGCATGGTCAGTTCAGGCAAGTGTTTGGCGCCCCGCTCCTGATGCCGGAAACATTTACAGATCTGAAAAATCCGCTTATAGCCGGCTGCCAAAAGCTGTTTCATATACAATTTCGGGCGACGTCTGCAGGTACCAGCCATCCGACTGAGACGGCCTGGATATGCGCTTCCGGCAAAGGCCCGGGGATGCGGATCGGCGTTTCGACCTCCAGATAGCCACGGGTTGCAAAAAATTCTCGAATGGCCCCAAGTATTTTCGCACGTAAATTCAAGGGTCCGCTCTTTGGCGGATAGTCGTTCTATAGCTCATAAAAATGACGCTTAGTTATAGGAGGTCAGCGACACCGTCGCGTTATATAAAATCGTTATACGATTTTATTGTTTTATTGAAAATTTGTCTTGGGTACGATCCTGCAGGAGCACCAGGTCAAATGCCTTCATATCGGCGTTCTCAAACCAAGCCTGCCCTTCCCGACGGCACTTGCGGCAAGCTTTGCGGGGGATGTGCACACCCAAAAGGTGCACGCCACGATCGGAAGACGAGTCAATTTTCAAGGCGCCGCCACACGTGCGACAGACACTGATGGTCTCGTTCTGGGTCTCCACGATATTGTCGGTATCGTAAAAGATCCGACGCTGGCGAAAATCGGTCGATTTGGCATCCAGCAATCGGCTTTTTACCGCTTCCCGCTGGTTCCAGCTTTCAAGCACCTTGCGACCGGTCTGCTCGATCCAACGCGTCACCTCGCTGGATTGCCTGATGCGATCCGGATCGTAGTCCGGCTCCCGTACATTCATCAAAATCCATGCCCGCCATGGCCAGAATGATTCCGACATTGGTATAGGGCAGTGCCCCTTCAATCGAATACCCGCCTTCGAGCACGGCAATGTCGGCATTGAGCCGGCGCGTCAACTCGGCATAGCCCTGAGCCGAAAAATTCATGTTGGTGATCGGGTCGGAATAATGATTGTCCTGCCCGGCGGAGTTGATAATCAGGTCCGGCTTGAAATCCTCCAGAATCGGCAGAACGATGTTGTCGATGGCATACAGAAAGCCGGCTTCCGAAGTATTGGGCGGCAGGGGGATGTTGACGGTGGTAGCCATAGGCGGTCGGACCGCCCAATTCGCTCAAAAAGCCCGACCCGGGATAAAGGGTGCGGCCATCCTGGTGGATCGAAATGAACAGGGTGTCAGGGTCATGCCAGTAAATATCCTGGGTTCCGTCACCGTGATGGCAGTCCGTATCCACGATGGCGACTTTATCGATGTCGTAAGCCTGCCGCAGGTATTCGATCATGATCGCTTCGATATTCACATTACAAAAGCCCCTGGCGCCGTGCACCACGCGCATGGCATGATGCCCCGGGGGCCTGACCAGGGCAAAACCTTTCTCCACCTGCTGGTCGAGAACCGCCATACCGATGGTTTTGGCGCCGCCGGCACTGATAAAATGCGACTCCGTGGTCACGCTCCAGACATCCGGAACGCAAAAATGAACCCGTTGAATATCATTTAGCGTCACCGGATCGGGCTTGAATTCCACGATGCCCTGGATATCGAGAAGGCCTTCTTCCAGTACCTGATCCTGGGTGTACAGCAAGCGCTCTTCCCTTTCAGGATGGGTAGGGCTGATGGCCCAGTCAAAAGCCGGAAAGAAAACCAAACCTGTTTTGTTTTTGGCGTGTAGCATTGTTTAATCCTATTTAATCGTATTGCCCAGAGACCTGGCACCTTACCGCGATAGAAAAGGTGGTGCCGCTAATTATGAAGTTACAAGTTACAAATGCGCTAAAATGCCTAAAATTAAGGTATTCTATCCATTGTATAAATGGTGGAGCGCAGCGACTCCACAACTTTAGGCACTTCCAACTTTAGTCACTCGTAACTTTGTTTTATTCTTTATAGATCACGGACCATTCTTTCATACCCATGTATCAGACCCGGTTTGACCTGCGCTTTGATGCGAATGTTTTTACCGACCGTTGAAAAACCGCGTACCATATTAAACTCCAACGCCTCGACGACTTCCATTTCGAGATGATCTGCATTGGCCCCCTTGTTCACGGCCTTTTCTTTTAGCAGGGCATAGGCTTGTTCGACGGCCTGCTCGCAATCATAGGACGGACTTACATTGGCAGTGAACTTTTCTTCAGGCGCGGTCGCTATGCGTTGTTCCGTGTCGGCATACAAATTGACCTCGCAGGTGGTTCGCGCCAAAGCGGCGCCGATGGCATTGGCAACGGACCAGCGGGGAACCGTACGGACCCGATAGTCTGAATTTTTAGCGAGCCAGTCTGCAAAACAGGGTGCCGGTCCGCCCAAAACCAGGATCTCCTCGGGCTTGATATGGATCCCCTCCATGAGTTCGTGAACCGTATAAACCGGTTTGCTGTTGATGCGTTCGATCATCCGATGGGCAGCGTCCAGAATTTTCCGGCAGGTAGACGTAAAGATTTGGACAGCGGCCTCTTCAACCGTCATTTCCAGTTGCGCGGCAAGCGGTTTCAGGCCATCGATAGCGTCACTCCGATTGCCAGAAGGCATTTGATTCATCACGACCAATGCATCGGTCGGCGTCGGAACCGGCCCGCCAAAAGCCATGGCCGGGCCCAGACGTTCCGGCCCGATTTCAATCTGCCCATTTTGTATTCGAATCATGCTGTCGCCCCCCACGCCAATCGATTGCGTGTCCAGGGAACGAACAAGCGTTTGAAATCCGCCGATCTCAACACCCAGCGGATCAAGCAGCGGCACGCCGTCCAACAAAATCGCCATGTCGGTGGTCGTACCGCCCACATCGAGGACCAGGCTGACCAGATTGTCAGCAGCGTGTGCCAAGGCGCCCATGACACTGGCGGCCGGCCCGGAAAGGATTGTCTGCGCCGGTGCCTGCAAGGACGCCTGCAGCTGCATATTGCCGCCATCGGCCTTTAAAATTCTGATCGGCAACGTGATTCCCTTGGCCTCCAGGGATTGTTTGACCGCTTCATAGAACTTTTTATGAAGCGGATAAACGGCAGCATTCAGATAGGTCGTCGCAATTCGCCGGGGAAAATTCAAATTACCGGAAGTTCGGTGGCCGAGAAAAATCGTGTCGACCGATCCCTGCAACAGCTCTTGAATATTGAGTTCATGAATCGGGTTGCGTGTTGAAAACTTGCCGACAACACCCACCTGCTGCATCCCTTCCTTGGCCAATGTTGCGGCAACTTGTTTGATCTCATTGGGATCGACCGGTTCGATCTCACGCCCCCGATGATCGATAGAACCGGAGACTGGGTAATAAAAGCCATTCGTCCGGAACAAATCAGGGTCGAGTCCCGGACCACCGGTAACGATCATGCCGACCGGCGGCATTTTTTTCTGAATGATGGCATTGGTGGTCAAAGTCGTACTCAGAACCACCCGGTCGACAGCTTCGGGCGGAACCTCTTTCAAAATTTCATCGAGCCCTGAAAAAACGGTGTTAAAGAGATTGGAAGCGTCGGTCGGCACTTTGACTTCCGCGACAAGGCCTTCATCGCCTAAAAGCACAACATCTGTGTGTGTTCCGCCGACATCAAGTCCGATGATCATGGGCTAACCTCTTGGGGCTGGGATATGCAATTTTATAGCGAGTAGCGCTGAGATGATCTGTGTGAAATTAGCCAATATGCGGCTTTATGTCAACAAACTCAAGAAATCTTGGTTTAGCCGGTTTGCCGGTTTAGCCCGTTGGCCGGTCAGCCAATTAATAATGGACACTTGTTGCTTTCAACAATGTCATTAGCCTTTCAGGCGTCCTTTGCTGTTTTCGACAGCGTCATTATTGAGACGCGCCGAAACTCAATTAAATACCTTTCAGCCCAGCGTGATACCGTCGCGACTTGTAAAATCATGAAATGATTTTATTGACTAAGACCTGTAATCGGAATAAATAAGTATGTTTATCCGAAAATACACGACATGGAATTAGGACATCGACAGCATGATACAATTAATCCGTGGCTTTAAAGATATCCTCCCCGGCGAGGTGGAGATCTGGCAGCACATCGAAAAAACGGCGCGTACCCTTTTCGAGAGTTTCGGATATCGCGAGATCCGCATCCCGATCATGGAACGCACGGAACTCTTTGCCCGAAGCATCGGTGAAGACACCGATATCGTTGAAAAGGAAATGTACACCTTCCCGGACCGCAAAGGTGACCTGATCACCCTGCGTCCCGAAGCAACGGCGTCGATCTGCCGCGCCTACATTCAACACAAGCTGCACGCCCAGGACCCGGTACAGAAGTTTTATACCATCGGCCCCATGTTCCGCCGGGAACGACCCCAAAAGGGAAGATACCGCCAATTTTATCAGATCAACTCCGAGATTTTCGGGGTTGCGTCCCCCTTGGCCGACGTGGAGTTGATTCTGATCCTGACCGAGCTTCTGGCCCGCCTGGCGGTGACCGATACCCGTGCCCACATCAATTCCCTGGGCTGTCCCGACTGCCGTCCCGAATTTAAATCCGCCCTTGGCACATTTTTGGACGGGGTAGTCAGACGCAGTTGTGTTCCGACTGCATTCGCCGCAAAGACCGCAATCCCTTGCGGGTACTGGACTGCAAAGTACCGACTTGCCGTGAAGCCATGGAGCACAGCGCCGTCGATTATCGATCACCTGTGCCCGGTGTGCACCCAGCATTTCGAGACCGTCAAAGCGCAGCTCCAGGCGCTCGAAGTTCCCTTTACGGTTGATAAACGCCTGGTCCGCGGCCTGGATTATTATACCCGCACCACCTTTGAGATTCAGACCGGTGCCTTGGGAGCCCAAAGTGCCGTGGCAGGAGGCGGCCGCTATGACGGCCTGGTCAAGATGTTGGGCGGGCCCGATACGCCGGCCACCGGCTTCGCCATCGGTTTCGATCGTCTGGCAGAAATTGTCGATCAGCAGCAGGCCGGATGCGGTCCCAGGTCTGCCGCTGTTTGTAGCGGCTCTGGGTACCCAAAGCCAGGCCTTGGCCTTTCAGTGGGTGTGTCGCCTGACACGCGACGGAATCGAGGCCGCCATGGATTATGAGGGCCGCAGCTTTAAAGAGCCAAATGAAGCGGGCCAACCGCATGAAGCGCCCAGTACGTCCTGATTGTTGGTGATGATGAACTTGCCAAAGGTGCCGCTATATTGAGGAATATGTCCACCAAGAAACAGGTGCCGGTGCCACTGGACAACCCTGTTCAAAATATTATCGATTGACTAAAATCGTAAAACGATTTATTAAATGCGCGATGTCGCTCCGAAGCCAGGCTAAAATTTCTTCGCTTTTGGGTGAAAGGCCTATACCGCCCCAGGCGGGCTTAAATATAAAAGCGGCAACGCCGCGCAACATGTAAAATCGTGCAGATATATCAGAAGCTGACTTCAAAATAAGGGTTTTGGTTCAATGTCAAGGCGGGGCCAAGTTTCAACCCGCAGGCATACTCTGGTATGTTGAGGACTTGAAACGAGGGCCCAACGCAGAGATTGGGCCAAAAGACTATTTTGAAACAGCTTCTACATATTGAAAGGAGTAGCGCTGTGTCTGACATGCTCGAAGATATGCGCAGAACCCATCATTGTTGTGAACTGGGGAAAGAAGATATCGGCCGCGAAGTGGTCCTGATGGGCTGGGTCCAGCGCCGCAGGGATCATGGCGGTGTGATATTTGTCGATCTACGCGACCGGAATGGGATTACCCAAGTGGTATTCAATCCCGCGGTCTCTGAAGAAGTCCATGCCAAAGCCCACGTGATTCGAGGCGAGTACGTTCTCGGAGTTCGTGGAAAGGTCGATGCCCGCCCGGAAGGGATGGTCAACCCCAAGCTGGTGACCGGTGCTATCGAAGTGCTGGTAACAGAACTCAAAATCTTCAATGCCGCGAAGACACCCCCTTTTCTGATCGAAGATACCGTGGACGTATCCGAAACCGTGCGCTTGAAGTACCGCCATCTCGATCTGCGGCGCCCTGCCCTGCAAAGCAGTATCATCAGGCGTCACCAGGCTGGCGCCGCTGTTCGCAAGTATCTCAACGGTCAAGGATTTATCGATATAGAGACCCCTTTTTTAACCCGCAGCACGCCCGAAGGCGCGCGCGACTACCTGGTTCCCAGCCGGGTGAATCCGGGTCAGTTCTACGCCCTGCCCCAATCGCCCCAGCTGTTCAAACAATTGCTTATGATCTCTGGATTCGATCGCTACTATCAGATTGTTCGTTGTTTCAGGGACGAAGACCTCAGGGCCGACCGGCAACCCGAATTTACTCAGATCGATATGGAAATGTCGTTCGTGGGGGAAGACGATGTCATGGCACTTTCGGAAGGCATGATCGCAAATGTTTTCCAGGAAGTACTGGATCAAAAACCGGCCCTGCCCTTTGAACGGCTTACCTACGATGAAGCCGTTGGTCGTTTTGGCCTGGATAAACCCGATCTCCGCTTCGACCTCGAGCTCAAAGACATCTCGGACATTGTCGAAAATTCCGGGTTCAAAGTTTTTGCGTCAGTTGTAAAAAAAGGCGGCCTGGTGAAAGCCCTCAACGCCAAAGGATGTATCGATTTTTCGAGAAAGGAAATCGACGATCTCACCGATTTTGTCGCTGTTTATCGCGCCAAAGGCCTGGCCTGGATCAAGGTACATGACGATAAGTGGCAGTCCCCAATCACCAAATTTTTTAATGATGAGGAAAAAGGCGCCATGGCCCAACGGTTGAATATGGAACCCGGGGACCTGGTCTTCTTTGTTGCCGACCAGCCCAAGGTTGTCAATGAAGCCCTTGGCCACCTGCGCAACCATCTGGGGCAGAAATTAGGCCTGATAGACGAAAACCAGTTCCGGTTTCTGTGGGTCACCCATTTTCCTCTGATGGAATACGACGATACCGAAAAACGTTACCAGGCCCTGCACCACCCTTTTACCGCTCCCTTGGAAGAAGACTATGCTAAACTGGCTACCGACCCCCTGACGGTTCGCTCACGTGCTTACGACCTGGTGCTGAATGGTTTTGAAATCGGCGGCGGGAGCATTCGTATCCATCAAAAAGAAATTCAGGAGAAGGTCTTTGAGAGCCCTGGGATTGCAACCTGAAAGCTATGAAGAAAAATTCGGTTTTCTAATCGAGGCCCTGGATTCCGGAGCACCGCCCCACGGCGGCATCGCCTTTGGATTCGATCGCCTGGTGATGCTCATGAGTGGCCAGCCATCGATTCGTGACGTCATCGCTTTTCCCAAGACGCAGCGAGCGGCGTGTCTCCTGACCAATGCACCTTCCGAAGCCGCAAAAACACAACTGGAAGAGCTTTCATTGCGGCTGCGCGTACTTGGATCCTAAGCGCACCTTTTAAAGTTAAAACGGCCCGATCGGAAACGATCGGGCCGTTTTTATTGAGTCACGCTTCTAATAGCCAGCCCGCTTGTGCTCATCCAAGGCTTTGTGAAGGGTTTTGACGGCCAGTTGAATACAGTGGTGTTTTTTAGCGGGAATCTCTTCAAGCATTTTAGAAATATCATTGTCATAGGCGGCGCGCATCTCATCGGCTTACCTTTGATCGCTTCGACCGCCGCCATGGCGGACGCCACCGCACCCGGACAGCCCAAAACCTGGTAACGGGCATCGGCGATCTTCCCTTCTTCGAATTTAAGGTAAATTTTCATGGTATCGCCACAGGACCCGGTCATTTCCGATACATGGTCGGCCTCCGCCAACGTCCCCATGTAGGCCTTTTTTAAGAAATAGTCGATCGCTTTTTGCGCGTACCCTGAGCCACTCAGCAGGTCGCGTGTGGCCTCTGCTTCGTTATTGTTGGAATTTTTTCCTGACGTCATTTTACTTCCTCGATTTTACATCATCCGCTCACGCCCAACTCAGGCCGATAAGCCAAGTCCGTTGGCCTGTCATTTCGAAATATCGATCTTATATTTTTCAAATAAGACGCTGCGTTCCTCATCGGATAGGGTTTTGGTATAGCCTTTCCATCCCGGGCACCAACCGATATGCCATCGCCACAAACGCCCGATAAGGGAGCGCGGATTTTTATCATACCGCGCACGCAGCTTGCATTTCTCACAGTTGCTCATGGTCGCCCTCCTTGGTATCCACTCCCAAAATCCCTCTTGTGGGGAAGGACTATAGAAGTCATCTCAAAATAAAGATTTTGGTTCAATATCCCTTCGACAAGCTCAGAGCTGGCAAGGCGGGGCCGAGTTTCCCCGCGAAGCGGGACTTCCCGCCTGATCGATTTTCTTTATGGGTCGTAACCCGCATGCATACTCAAGTATTCCGAGGACTTAAAACGAGAGCCCAACGCCGAGATTGGGCCAAAAGATTATTTTGAGATAACTTCTAATGTATCAATTCACTATATAAAGACAATCGTTTGCCTAATGGTGCTTAATACATCATAGATCGAAAGCCTGTCAATCCTTATGCCGAAGCCGATTAAATACAGGGATGCAGTGACATCAGGCAGATGAATTTATGAGATCGGCGGCTGTATAAACAACCCACCGAGTATTTGTGATCGCTTCTAAATATCCCCTCGCAAATAAAAGACCCCCGCCTGATTTAACGCAAGCGGGGGTCTTGTTTGTAGGTTTGTGTTTAGTTACTTACCTTCCCCAAACACCTTTACCGGTTTGGTGGTGTTGCCCGTGGCATTGGGGAAATCCTTGGCAACATAAGCCTTCTCGCCGGTCTCAATCAGGTGGTTGGCCTCTTCCATGTAGTTGGCAAAACGCAGCTTGCACTCGTAGAAGCCGTGCCACCAGGCATAGTCAGGCGCCATCATCATGGTACCCATGCGGGCCCGGCGGCCTTCGTGGTGCCACAACTCGTAGTATTCCACTTCAAGCCGTTCATCAAAGAACTTGGTCTTGTCCAGCAAGCCCTTTCCATACAATTCATCGAGTTTGGCCTTGGCCGGTTTGAAATAGACATCGTTGTACTCGTTAACAGCCTTGTCGAATCCATTGTAAAAATCATTGATCCAGGAATCGCCATGGCAGGAGCGGCAGACGTTTTTCATCTTCTCGCGCTCCACCTGCCAATCGGTACCCGAAGGGAACGGCTTGAAGTCGGCCGGACGCACCGTCAGCGGGGCCTGGGTTTCCCACGAGAGCCTTTCGGTAACGTCATGGGTACCCGTCACTTTGCCTGATCCGCTCATATGGCAGGCCGCGCAGGTCGGGGCGCGGTAGTCCACCCCGGCTGTCCATGTGCCGCCAGCCGCAGTAAAGTTATACTCGTCTTTGTAGGCATGGTAGATCGTGCCGTGTTTGGACTCTTCGTAAATTTCGATCTGGGGATGATCCGGCCCCAGGTGGCACTGATCGCACGCCTCAGGCATACGGGCCTCGGCCACGGAAAAGCGGTGGCGCGTATGGCAGGAGGTGCAAGAGCCCTTGCTGCCGTCCAGGTTGATCCGGCCGACACCGGCGTTGGGCCAGGTGCCCGGATCGATCGTGCCGTTTTCGTCGATCTCGATCACCGTTCCATGGCAGTTGAAGCAGCCCACCTTGCGCTCGTTGTCCGAGTTCATACCCTTGTTCAGCCAGGGATCGATCTTCCATATGATCTCGATGGTGTTGGCATGCTTGGATTTGCTGTACTGCGTGGCCTCGTCCGGGTGGCAGCGGGAGCAGTCCTTGGGCGTCACGATGGAGGCAATCGGCATTTTGTACTTGGCCTCGCCCCATGGCAGGTCGGACCGGCCGTAGTACTTTGCGTGGTCCTGGGCGGCGTCCTGGTCGCCCGGCTGGACCAGATGGCAATCCAGGCAGGTAATGTTGGCGTTGGCGTGGCGGCTCTTGGCCCAGTCGCCAAAAACTCCGGGAGTGGTCGCCCGGTGGCATTCTACGCACGCCTGGGCCTCAGGAGGTACGCTGCGCTCGATGCGGTACTCCTTGACCTTAGGGAAATTGGGCTGCTGGGACAGGGCTCCGGGAACGGACAAGCCGATTGCCAGCAAACCGATGGTTAAAAACAGCAATGTTCGCCTCATGGGTCCTGCTCCTTTTCTTTTGAAGAGTTAAAATGAATTATATAAATCTTGTAATGCACGCGTCTGCTACAGCTGTCTCAGGCCCTTGGCCTGGTACGGCACCTCACGGGTTTGCCGAAACATCACCACGCCTCTTTCGGAATGGACCAGATCGTAATGACAGTCGACACATTTTTTTTCATAGCCCGGACGGGCGTAGACCACCGACCGGTGGGCCAGCATGGCACCACGCCGGGTAGGCATATGCAACAAGTTGCGATGGCATTTCTGGCACTGGTCGTTGTCGAAAGCGGCATACGCCGACTCACGGGCTTTCTCACGATCGTATTCATCTTCCAGGAAATGGATCGCGACATCTTTGATACCGTGGTAGGTCTTGGCAAAGAAAAAATCGAACATATCGTGCGGGGCCGGCAGATGGCAGTCCATGCAGTCCACAACCACACCGGCGGCGTTGTTGGTGTGGGTTGAGGATCGCCAGGCCACGACCGCCGGTTTGATCTCGTGGCACGAGGCGCAAAACTCCGGAGTGGAGGTACGAACCATGGTGTAGTAGCTCATGCTGAACAAGGGAAAGGCTAAGACAATGCCGACGCCAACAAGAATCGCCGCCAAGACATACGCTCTCATCGGTACTCCTCCATCCTTGGCCCATTAAAGCGTGTAAAGTACGTAAGTGGCTTGAGGTCTATATTTCAGGTCGGTGCAAGACACCGAGCTATCGAAAATACGATAAATCAGACAAACTTCGGTACGTGAGCTTTTTGTTGTGGGTTGTTTGAATAAGTATACTTATTGATAATAGATTCCATGGGCTTTTACAAGAAAAATCTATTCTGAACATTATCTCAAAACAAGCAATGTTTACCCTACATGAGTATAGGTCATGTGGATAGACGATTTATTATGTTAATGGATATAGCCGCTAAAATATTTGACCTAAATCAATTACATTCGATGTTCATATGCTGTTTTATTTAAAAGTTTGATGGTTGTAGCAATCGCTTTTTAGACTTGACAATAACAATGCCGGTACGACATTGTTGCCATGTCTGGCTTCTTAAAAAGTTTTAGCCAGGCTTTCCTGAAAGGGCCGCGCAAATAGAATGATAATCGGCAACAGTTTGATATTCAACTGGTATTGAACGCGAGAGCATCTCAAGGAGATTAGACGATGAACATTTCTCAGAATGTTGAAACAGCCGCCCAGTTTTTCCCCCAAAAAACCGCCATTATTTTCGAAGGTCTTGAGATTTCCTACAGCGATTTGAATGAACAGGTTGACCGTCTTGCAAACCAGTCTGAAAAGTAACAACATTACTCCCGGAACATGCGTTGCACTCTACTTACCGAACATTCCTGCATTCATGATCTGCTATCTGGCAACGGTGCGCATTGGCGCCATCGCCGTCAGTATCAATTCCATGTATAAATCCGAAGAAGTAAAATACATTGTCAATGATGCCAACTGCGGTTTGATATTTACGACCGGTGACCTGGTAGCCAACATCCTGTTAGACGAATGCCCGGCCCTGAAGCAAATCCTGATTTGCGAAGGCGACCCCCAGGCCTATCCCACGCTGGATGACTGGCTTGCCAAGAGTTCAAACCAAAGCGCAGTCGATCGACATGCATCCGGATGACCCGGCAGTATTGCTCTACACCTCCGGAACGACCGGCTTTCCCAAAGGCGCGACGCTTTCACACGGCAATGTCGTTTCCAATACCTGGGCGACGGTTCATCATGCCGGATTTACCAGTGAAGATCGCATGCTTCTCTTTTTACCGCTTTTTCATGTTTTTGGGCAAAATTTTATCATGAATGCGACCTTCATGGCCTGCGGAACGATCGTGCTGCATCGCCGCTTTGTGCCGGATGAGGTCATCGCCTCCATTCGTCGCGATCGCGCCACCATGTTCTTCGCCGTTCCCACAATTTATATCGCCCTTTTGAACCTGCAGTTAGCCCCTGACGATTTTGCATCCATTCGCTATGAATTCTCAGCGGCCTCAACCATGCCGCGTGAAATCTCCGCTCGCTGGACTGAACGCTTTGGCCGACCCGTGTATGAAGGCTACGGCTTGACGGAGTGCTCCCCTTTTGCCTGCTACAATCACGACTTCCGTCACAAATTCGGCAGTGTCGGCACACCGGTTGAAAACTTTGAAATAAAAATCTTCGACGAAGAAGATAATGAAATGCCACTTGGGCAAATGGGGCGAAATCTGCATCCGGGGGCCAGGCGTCATGAAGGGTTACTGGAACAAACCCCAGGAGACCGAGGAAGCCCTGCGCAACGGGTGGCTGCATTCCGGTGATATTGGCATGGTGGACGAAGAGGGGTATGTTTTTATTGTCGATCGGGTCAAAGACATGATCAACGTGTCCGGTTATAAGGTCTGGCCGGCTGAAGTAGAGGAGTTTTTATATAAACATCCGGCCGTCCAGGAAGTCGCTGTGTATGGCAAGCCCCACCCGGAAAAGGGGGAAATGGTAGTTGCCGCAATCGTGGCCAAAGAAGGCGCCACCGCGACCGGCGAAGAAATCATTGCCTATTGTCGCGACAAAATGGCCGTTTACAAGGCGCCGAGTCGTGTTGATTTTTTATCGGAACTTCCCAAAAGTGCGACCGGCAAAATTTTGAAACGGACATTGAAGGAAACCGATTAGACAACCTGTTGGTGATGATTTGGGGGGTTTACTTTTTCCGTGAAATGATTCCATAGGCGGTTTTTAAATTGAAAACCACATATCTTGGTAAGCGGGGTGCTGCTTTTAATTCTTGACATACTACAATGTGGCATTAGCTTATGCTATGAGGATGATTGTCTGTCCTTTAGAAAATAACGAATCCTTAAGACAAGTTACTCCGAATAGTGGGAGGTATACATTATGACACGTTATTATATTGATTGTCGCGACTATCCAAGCGATGTGAATTGTTCTGTCGCTCTTTCCGCCAACTCAAAAGAAGAACTATTGCAAGCCGTTTTGCAGCATGGAACAACTGTTCATCATTACGAAGATACGCCTGCATTTCGGGAAGAGATTATGCAAGGATTTAAACAAGGAGCTCCCCCTGCTTAGTATTATCACATTTATCTGCTTCAATTATACCCATCCTAAGCGCAATGAAGTTCCCTAATATTTTTAAACATTAGGGAAAAATAGGCGAGGTTAAATAGATTAAACCTTGCCTATTTTTTTGCCATTCAGAAGATTGCAAATCTATGCCGAATAACTGAAGACAGGGCTTTTGGTGTATGGTTTAATCTCAATCTATTGCAACTTATACCTTCTTTTGCCGTAATCGTGAAAAATTCGATGACATCACAACTATTGCTAAAGTTTGGAGATTGGCAAGCTATTCCAACCTGGATTGGCTTGCTTTTTTAGTACGGCACCGCCTATCGATACTGTCCTTACCGACTGAAGATTAATTAGCGGAATCAGCGAAGGCGCTATTCATTGATTCATGCCAGGAATCAGTGATTTTACCGAACGGAGGCTTACACCATACCTTGTATATGCGTCTGTACATGAATTCTTCAATTTTTGGATTTAATGTTAAGCGAGCATTGGTAGGTAGTGCTGTAATAAAAAAGCAGGGCCGAAGTTGGCCCTGCTTAATAACATTGGAAATTTTATTATCGTTTATTTCTTAAACCTCCGCCGCAGTCCTGCGAGACCGATTAAAGCGGTTCCTAAAAGAAGCATTGTTGCTGGCTCGGGGATGGAGGCAGCAGCCATTGCATAAAGCTGAACATCGGATATCTCCTGAATAGATGCAATCCCAGGAAACAAATTATTGGTAATGGGATCGAGTTGAACTGGACCGATTGGGCCAATAACAGATGGGCCACCTGAGGATTGGGGACTGTATGTATAATCAACCTGCATAAACAAATTTGATATTACCCGGGCAAAAGCTGGGTGGACTGTAATCGTCTGCCTAAACATTAGATTGGGGGGGAATGTCGCGACATCATCGGTAAAATCCTCTAACTCGACATCTATTGTCGGTGGAATATGATAGCCTACGGACGATACGATTGGAATCGGGAAATTTTGGTCTATAGAGATATTCAGGTCGACAAGACTGGTTGGTATTACTTGAACCGGTTCAACGACAACCGTTGGGTAAAGCTTCTGCGCCGGAAGTACAAAATCCAACATACCAGGGCCCAGATTCATGAAGTCGTGCGAGACATTTAAAACAAAGTTTGGAAAATCATATGGAAAAAAAGGGTTATAGGTCACTCCTTGTATAAACCCTCTAACGGAAATATTTACTTCCTCCAAGATACCAAGATCTGTATCAAATGGGGTAACGGGCTTTATGTCTATCATTGTATTAACTGCATTAAAACTATAAATGTTGGTGATGACATCCGCCCTAGCGTTGTTTAGGGGAAGATAGACTAAGATAGATAGGAAAATAAGAAGTAATACCATTAGCTTTTTCATTTTAACCACCATTACAATATGTAGATTACCTTAAACCATCCAAATATTTTTCTCTATCTACTTCTTAAACCTTCTTCTTAGACCAGCGATACCGATGAGACCAGTGCCTAAAAGGAGCATAGTTGCTGGTTCGGGGACAGGAAATTGTTCTGTCTCAATTAGCCATGCTCCATGCCAGGAATTGAGATTGTTGACAGGAACCGTGCCGAAAGATGCCCTGCCTGCCATTAGAGGATCAGGGTCAGACGCTAAACCAGCCACGTAATTCCAATCATCATCCCTTAGCTCATCTATGCACCCATATGAATAATCAAAAATATTACCCCCTCCTAAATTTCCATTGTTCCCTGTCACGCCAACCAAGGCCATAAGCTCAGTGATTGGAATAAAGTTAGCTATAGTAAATCCACCCAAGCTTGTATCAATTCCTGCGTTACCCCATAAAGTTAGGACATCGTCTCTTGTGGCCAATCGATATCCTTCAAATAATCCACCTACCTCAAGTTCAGGTTGAATTGAATTATATGAATAGGGTGTGGATAAAGTAAGATCAAGCCATCTGTTACCTGTTTCTGTGTCAAGAGTTATTGTATCATCTCCGAAAGAACTATTCATTGGGATTAAGTCTGCATTTGAGTAGTTCACTGAAGCGATTAAAACAAAGAAAATCGTAACCAATGTAGGCAAAACGAACCTTGCAATGGTACAATTATAATCTTTTAATATTTTCTTCATTTTCTAATCCTCCTTTATAAGTCAAAATAGTAAAATAAAAATCGCTTCAATAGACGACCCTAATCTTACGAATCCCAATGATCCTTCCCTTCTTGAAGATTTATTAACTAGCTGTTTTCAGTATATTTGTTAACAATCAGAATTTCAAACTAATTCCTTTTTTTAAATCTTCGCCTCAAGCCAGCTAACCCGATAAGACCAGTTCCTAAAAGAAGTATGGTCGCGGGTTCTGGGACTGGTCGCATAACAAGTTGATATGGACTATTTGGTTCTGATTTTATCAGATCAAGTGTCCAATTCGGGTTAAAGATATTTTCATTAAACAGTTGGGGTGGACTCGTATTTGGGAATAGCGGAGTAAATATTGTTGGGTCAATTCTGGTGAACCCTGTGCCCGATGGTGTGCTTTGTGATGGTACGAACGGGCCATCGTCAAGTTCAAGTACGGCACCAGCACTATTTAATTTATTGATAACAAACAGTGTATCTATGGGCGAGATACTACCGTCGCCATTGATATCAAATTCGTAGACATAATCATTATTACCGCTATTAAGGTGGTTGATAATCAGAAGAGCATCAGTAGGTGTTACAAAACCATCAAACGAAGAATCTCCTGCTAAATTTCCAAAATAAAGGTGATTATTATTGTATGCAACTTCAAGCCAACCATCTAAATGCGGATCACTCCATGTTAGTGTTGCTTCATTTGAAGACAACGCTACATTAAAATTCGACGGGGTTAGGTTTGCCCAGTTCGTCATGTTATCACCATTTCCGGTGCGGAAGCTAAACATACTCGAATCAATTCCGCTACCATCAAAAGTGAGCGTCAAGCCTGAGATCCCTTTACTGTTGTTAGTGAAATTTGAAGACGAGGCAGTGACTCCCTCCTCCAGCCCGACCTTACCTGGTGCTGTTGAAACGCTATCGCTGTAATAGAAAAGACCTCCGGTCATGGTTACGCAATAGGCAGGTGTTAAAAATAGCAGATAAATAATTAGAATAGGAATAGCAAATAACAAAGATGCTATCTTCATTTAATCCTCCTCTTTATTGGTTATGCAATACTATGCTTAGAGTTGGAATGCAAGAAACATGCAAGGGCGTCTCAATTTATTATATGTTTAATTACAATATGATAGAGACATGACAGATTGTTACCTGAGGCGTTTTGTGAAATGTTTTATATAATTATTGGGATATTTGTTTCCTATTGGTGAGTGTTTTACATAATTTGAATAGGTAAGGAGGTATAGGCGGTGCTGTAATTGATTTATGCCAGGAATCAAGCATTTTTCTGGGAACTGGCAACCCCTATATATTGTATGAGCCCAAGTCAGGGATTGTTTAATCTTTGGGTCAGATTTTAACTACAGCTGACGATATGTTGGAATTATTTGTAACGTTTACATAATCGTCAATTATTATAGCGGGTATGTTTTCGCCTGCTTTAATATTTGACGAAGTTTATGTGTTTGTTAGCTGGTCTTAGTTTACGCCTTCTTTACCAGACCAACTACAAATAATAATGCAACAGCGCCTATAGTGGCAGTAATTAGGGGACCTATTAATCCCCAGCAGATATCCCTAAAAAAGATAAATTGTTATACGATTTTATTTTATGGGACCAAATAATTTTGCTGCATCGGGTTCTATCGATGGCTGTTCGGTTTCTATAGGTCCAAACAGTTCGAGGGAATCAATTTCTATTGTAGGTGGTTCGGAGTCTATGGGCTCAAACAATTTCGGTGATTCCAATGGCGTTGATGTCTTCTTGAGTGAGGAAAGTGAAGTTCTTTTTTTAGGAACCGTTGGACGCACGAAGGAAGGCGGCATTGGTTTGCGCGTGGTCAATAGATCTTCTGGGATCGAAATTGTATCGCCGACATGAATTTTGGTTGGATCCATTTCGGAATTAACTTTGGCAATGGCTTTCCAATTTTTTAAGGTGCCGGTGTACCATGCTGCGATGTGAGAAAGTGTTTCCCCCGGCCAGTGTACCTTGTGTAAATAAATACGGGGTTCTGTAGTCGCTGGCACAGGTAATTCTAAAGCGGTCGGATCGGGCGCTGCAACTGGAGTTTCGGGCTTGATTTCAATAGGAGGAGGTGGTTCTCCAGGTGCCGGTTGTAAGGAGGGTTGCTGGTATGTACAAGCGATAAGGATCCAGAGCAAAGTTAGAGGCACTATACCCCTGGCCATTCTGTGTTGTTTGCCACACACCACTATGACGCTTCCTTCTCATTTCTAAGCTGGTTTAGATATTGCCGTACCCTTTGATTCTTGGGATTGTTTATCATGGCTTTTTCAAGATTTTCCATGCATTCCTGTTGCTTCCCTTGTTTATGTTGAACCACCGCAAGATTAAAGAGTGCTTTGTCAATATAGGGCGGTTGTAAATCAACAACCTGAAGAAACATTTTTTCGGCATTTGCAAAATCTTCGATTGATGCATAAATAAATCCCAAATTATAAAATGCATCTGAAGGCCGGTAGTTTAGATTTGTCGCTGTTTGATAGGTTTTTATGGCTTTTGGGTAATTTTTTGATTTTGTATAAAGCCTCCCCAAATCAAAGTGAGCTTCAGCATTTTCAGGATCGGCCGCAATGGCTTTGGAAAGTAGCATCTCGGCGGTACTTGGGTTCTTTGTAAAAACGCTGTTTGCCCGTCCCTGCAAGGCCTTTGAGTAATGTATCTTTATCGCAGGCACATTTTCCGGGTTTTGTGCGATGACCTGCTCAAATAATTCAATTGCACGGCTAAAGTTATTATTGTGCAGCGCTGTTTTAGCCTGCTCCAAAACATCGGGTTTTGATATTTCGATTTTTTGAGGAGAAATTGCTTTTATTGGGTGATCCGGGTCGATTCCCGCAACTTTTATCTGGACGTAATGTGAAGTTAACTGATCTCCGGAATTATTTGGAGATGACGGCGCTTTTTTGAGAGCAAGTGATGCTGGTATGGGTGGATTGTTTATCGTGGTCATAGCTTTCTGATAAAGACCTGCAATGACCAGGATCATCACCGCCAAAGATACAATAGACGTCCAAAAAAGCCGTTTATTTTGAAGAAATGCTGGTAAAGATGTAGCAGAAACCAGGGAAGTCAGTCTTTTTTGCATGCGTTTTATGTATGGTACGGCTGCTGCTGCCCGAGAAAATATTCTCTTTTGCATTCGAGTTATGAAAGATAAGACAGGCGTCCAGGAAAATTTACTTTTTCGCAATCGTCCTGCAGTAGACACTTTAGAACCATCAGCGGCATTATTCCTGGTTTTTTCTTGAAAGCTTATCAGTTCCCAGTTGCTTTCTGTTTGAGGTAAAATGATATTTCCAGTACCAGTGTTTTCAGATGATGTTGATTTTTCGGTCATGTCTTTTAACAACGAACGCGTTGCTGAATGAGACAGGCATTCTGACTGATGTTGTTCATGGAAAATTGAACGGTTGCTGTTCCAAGTTTCACCTATAGAATTGAATTTTAGAGCGCATTCCATGATAACATCCGGTGTAATTTTTTCCAAATTCCGCGCATACCCTGTCAATAGCGCATGATCGCAAATGATGTTTATAAGGCGAGGGTAACCCTTGGCAAATTGATATATCCCTCGAACGGCATCTGGAGTAAAAATGCTTTTTTCAGTCCCGGCGACTTTCAGACGGTGCTTGATGTACGCCAAAGTTTCATTTTCTGACAGAGTTTCAATCTGGTAAACTAAACTGATTCTTTGTCTAAGGGCGCGGCATTCCGGTAAGGCCAAGGTTTTATGTATCTCATTTTGGCCAACTAAGAATATGTTGATGAGTTTTTCTTCCGGATGCTCTATATTGGATAACAGACGAATATGTTCAAGAACTTCTTTTGATAAACGGTGAACTTCGTCAATAATGAGCAGAACACTTCTATTTTCCGAATTTATTTTCTTTAGAAACTGTCTGAAATAAACAATAAAATCAATTTTACTGTCAAATTTTTGGGGAATATTGAATGATAATGCAACAAAATTAAAGAATTCAACGAGATTTAGCGCGGGGTCCGTTATGTTTGCCACCAGCGTATCTTCATCGATGCTTTCCAATAATGCGTTGATCAAGGTTGTCTTGCCTGTTCCAACGTCTCCGGTAACAAGCAGAAATCCCTTTTGGTCGATAACGCCATATTTTAAAGTTGCCAGTGCTTCCTTATGCTTCTCACCGAGCCAAAGAAACTTTGGATCTGTGGTTAATTGGAATGGTTTTTTCGCGAGACCGTAATAAGATCGGTACATATTTTGAATATTACCAATTTTTATATGAATTGTTGCAAGATTTTATTCAAAAACATCTATTTTTAAGGATTTTCTTCATTTGAGCATATGTCAGGGCAACAATAATTAAAACCAGGATCCATTTACTGTTCCAAAAGTTTTCTTAAAAAATATGCAAAAATCATGCAAAAGCGTGTAGACTTTAATTGCTATAAATAACAAATTGTTATAATTTTATTCGATACAAATTTTATATAATTATGAAAATTATTACACAATTATTATTAGATTTTGTTCATAATGAGTAAATTTTTACAGGCTTTAAACAGGTGCGGCATATATAGATTTAAAAGACACTAAATCTTGAGATCGGGAGTTTCGGGCAAAACCGTTGATTACGCTAATAAATCATCGATTTGATACCCAATAGAAATTTAGCGATTACTGGCATGAATCTTCATTAGCGGAATCAGCAATTTTGCTTTATTTCACCCAACCCAAAATGTTGTGCTTTTAAAGTTTTTGGGAATTAATTGAACATACGTTTGTGGATAAACCTATAATATCTTGATATTAAATGAAGATTTGATATATTTGGCCTTGGAGTCAGAAACAAGGCGTATTTAGTACAGCATCCCCTATCAATACTGACCTTGCTTTTATATTCCAGCTACAGAAATCTTGTATACATGCACTACGAAGCGGCACTCTTGAAAAGTTGTGATCTCTCAAATACGCAGCACCCGCCAGGTCTAGATGTTCTGTGCTCCAAATACATCTCTGCACCAGGGTTAGTTTGCGGAGTATACCAATCATTTTTTTAGGATCACCGGCTGCGGCTGATAGGCGCCATCACGTACCTGTTCCCAGAAATCGTTTTCGCTTTCCATCCATTGGGAGCCGAATTGCCGGTTGAAAAAGCCCCCCAGGCGCTGGAACATCGTCTGCAGGCTGCCGCCGTGGTGCAGGGAGAGGACATCGGCCAGAAATTCCGGAATGTCCGCCATCTTTTCCTTGGGGATATAGGCCCTGGCGCCCAGTTCGATCGACTGCTTCAATGCATCGACCGAAAGGGCATGGGCCGTAAGCATGACGGTCGGAAAGCCCAGGTGCACAGAGGCACTCAGAAGATCGAAGCCCCGCACGCCCATAATGTCCAACACCACCGCGTCATAGGTCCACGACCGCAACAAGTGGTAACCGGATTCATAATCCCGGGCCGTATCCAGCACCAGTCCTTCAAAGTCTTCCAGAAGGTCCTGGAGTGTTTCGAGCACATCGGCTTCATCGTCCACAGCCAAAATGCGTTTCCCGTCTAAAATGTTTGCTGTCATAATTAATATTCAAGTAAACATCCGGATCTGATGGACCCGAATTCTACTCATCTCCAAAAAAAGTTTTCATACGAGAAAATAAAGTTACAAGTTACGAGTGACTAAAGTGCCTAAAGTTGAGGCATTCTATCGATTATATAAAAGATGGAGCGCAGCGACTCCGGAACTTTAGCTCACTTAAAACTTATTTTAGATACTTTACCTTCTTTTCCAGCCCTTTGCGAGGCACCGGTTTGATTTCTTCCGCAGGTTTTCCCAAACAGATCAATGCCAAAGGGACCTTCTCAGCTGGAACCTCTAAAATTGTCCGCATCTCGGCCTTGTCATAAAAGGTAAACCAGACACTGCCAAGCCCCAAGGCATGCGCAGCCAGCAGGATGTTCTGGGTGGCGGCGGCACAGGCGTGCTGGTAGCCGACCGGGCCCGTCGTCCTGGAACATATCCACACCGGATTTTTTAGGATCACCGATCACGGCGATAACCACCGGTGCCTGTACAAGAAAATCGGCATGATAAGACCCTAACCATTTCCAGCCACTGGCCTCAATAGCCCAGTCCCGGCACCGGTTGGCTTCAGCCAAAAGACGTGCTTTCATTTCCGCAGCCGTGATAACGATAAACTCCCAGGGCTGGGCGTTGAGTGGTGAAGGCGCCCACAAACCGGCTTGGAGAACTTGATCCAGCACCTCTTTTTCAATGGGCTGGTCCGTAAAATTCCGACAACTTCGCCGCTCGCGCATTGCATCGAATAGATCCATCCTCAAGCTCCTTTCGTGGGAACGCTTTTCCTTCTTTTCTTTGGTCATGCGCCGCCGCTCATCATCCCGGACTTCACGCCGCAGCAGCTTTCCGACTTTGGACTTGGGCAACATGTCCCGGGATTCAATGTAGCTGGGCACCTTGTATGACGCCAGTCGATCCTGGCACCACTTGATCAGTTCGGTTCCGCCGACGCCACGGGCATCCTCTTTGAGGACGACGATCGCCTTGATACGCTCGCCCACTTTGGGGTCCGGAATACCGACCACGCAGGCGCCGATGACGGTGGGGTGATCCTGCAAAATAGCTTCGACTTCCGAAGCGGAAACCCGGTAGCCCTTGTGCTTGATGATGTCCGCCGACCGTTCCACGTAAATCAATTCTCCGCTCGGCTCCCGGCTTACAAAATCGCCCATGCGGCACCAGGTCTTCCCGTTCAGTTCCACATAGGCCTTGCGGGTTTCTTCCGGCTTTTGGTAGTATTCCTTGAGCGTATACGCGGAAGTCACCAAAAGCTCACCGCTCTCGCCGTCTTTGACCGGCTGCAGCGTTTTCGGGTTAACGATCATACACTCACGGCTTTTCAAAGGGAAACCGATGGCCCTGGGACTCGGTTCGATGCCTATTTTACTGTAGGTTACATGTCCCGCCTCGGTGGATCCGTAAACCTGGTAGATCGGTATTCCGCAGCGTTCACGCCAGCGGTCCTTGACCTCTTCGGGCAGTACATCGCCGCCGCAGTAGCAATAGGTCAGTGAACTGATGTCATAGCGGTCGAACCGATCGTTTTCCAGAACCATCCGGTACAGGGCCGGAACCCCTAGAAACCAGCGGACGCGATAGCGCTGGATGGTTTCAAGGATGGCATCCACCTGGGGCACCGGCATCAGATAAACGGTATTGCCCTTGTTCAGGCCGATCGCCATGAAAAAGCCCAGGGCCATGATGTGAAAAAGCGGGTTGACGGCGATATAAGTGTCCGTCGCCTTCATGCAACGTGCTCCCCGGCAACGTCATCCGTGACGTCATTTACATAGGAGGTCATGCCGATGTGCGTTCCGGGCACACCCTTGGGAAAGCCCGTCGTTCCACCGGTGTAGAGGATATACGACAGGTCCTTACCCGGATCGACCGGCACAGGCTGTTTGAGCGGCGAATGCTTGAGACAGCGATCGAAACGGCAAAACCCGCGCCCCTTTGGCGATCTTGCCGGAGGGGACCTTGTCGAACAAAAACCCCAGCAAGCGCTTCCAGGCGGGCAGCAGATCCACCAGATTGGTCACGATGACCCGTTTCAGGGGGGTCTCGCCAAAAGCCTCTTCGATGTAGCAGAAATTGGTGTCTGCACAGATCACCGTCTCTGCGCCCGAATCGTTGAGCATGTATTTGATTTCATGGGACGTATAGATGGGAGCAACCGGCACGATCACGGCTCCGCTCTTCTGGATTCCGAGGAAAGCGATAACCCACTGGATAGAGTTGGGAATGTAAACCATCACACGGTCGCCTTTACCGACCCCGTGGGCTGCCAAGCCGCTGGCAAACCGCTCACTCAAATTCTGCAAACGCCGGTAGGTGAACGTCTCACCCAGATAAACCACGGCCGCCTTATCCGGATACTTGGCGCTCATACGGTCAAAGCGGGTATAGGTTAAGCTCGCTTTGTAAGCGATTCTTGTTCAAAGTTAGTCATAGTGTAAGATACTCTTATACTAAAGGGTACAGATGTAATTAAATTCGAATGTCGAATATCGAAATCCGAAACAAATTCGAAGCCCGAATGATCAAAACATGGCCGCAGGTTATTGAAAAACGTGCTATCGGCCTGGTTAAACACCGAAATAGGCGGCTCGAACATCCGGATTCTCCATCAGTTGATCACGGGTGCCCTCCATCACGGCCGATCCATTTTCCAGGATAAAGGCATAATTCACGATCGGCAGGACCGGACGCGCATACTGTTCGGTCACAATGATGGAAATTTTGCGGTGATCCCGAATTTCGCGGGTCGCCCGCATCAGGATCGTCTGCATCAAAGGGCTCAGTCCCAGGAGGGGTTCGTCCAAGAGTAATAGTTGCGGCTGGGCCATGAGGGCCCGGCCGATGGCCAGCATCTGCTGCTCGCCACCACTCAGAAAACCGCCCAGTCGCTTCCTGAGCTTTACCAACGCCGGAAACAAGTTGAACACATACTCCAGCGTCTCCCGCGCCTGGGCAGGGCGTGCCAGATACCCGCCGATCTTCAGGTTCTCGAGCACCGTGCTCTCTTTGAAAATCCGGCGTCGCTCAGGACACAACACGATCCCCATTCGGGCCCTGCGGCTCGGTTTGAGATCCATGATGTCCTGACCCTTGAAACTGATTTGCCCGGCCAGGGTTATCCGCTCGCCTCCGGACATGAGTCTCTTTTTTGCGGATGTCCTGCATGATGCCTGAAAGCGTGTACATGAGGGTTGACTTGCCCGCACTGTTGGCCCCGAAAACACCCACGATCTGGTTTTCGTCGCACTGGACCGCAACATTGTTCAGCGCCAGCATATTTTCATAAAAAACCATGAGACCGGTCGCCTCAAGCATGGGTCATGACCTCCTCCACTTCCTCTGAACCGAAATAAGCCTCACGCACCCGGGGATCGGCCATGACCTCGTCCGGATGGCCCTCGACCAGTTTCTCACCGAAATTGAGCACCATCACCCGATCGGCCACCTGGAACAACTCGCGCAGACGGTGTTCAATCATGATCAAGGTGATGCCTTCCATCTGCAGGCGTTCGATCAGCGGGACCATACTGGCGATCTCGCTCATGCTGAGTCCGGAGAAAACCTCATCGCAAATGATCAGTTCCGGTTTCAAGGCCAGGCAACGGGCCAGTTCCAGGCGTTTGAGATACCCTGTGGGCAAGGTCGATGTCATTTTGTAGGGCACATACGAATCGCGTTCAAAACCGATTTCCTCCAGGATATCGATCCCTACGGTATTGCGATCCCCCAACCGACCGCCGCCCCGCCAGCCTCCTGTCCGTTTGGCCCGTGGCGAACACAAAGGAATGACCAAATTTTTGTAGGCAGGCAGGCTGTAGTAGGGGCGCATAATTTGAAAGGTTCGGGTGACACCCATATCGGCGATCTTGTGGGGTGCAAGGCCGGTAATATCCCGATCCCTGAACCGAATGCGACCGGCCGAGGCTTTGACGAAACCGGTAATACAGTTGACCACGGTCGTTTTGCCGGAGCCATTCGGCCCGATGATGCCCAGGATTTCCCCTTGATTGACATCAAAACTGACGCGACTGAGGGCGATAATGCCTCCGAACGTCTTGGTGACGTTCTCAACCTGTAAGATCCGCTCAGCCGTCATATCTTGGTCCACCTTTGGAATTGTTGGTACTTACGTTGTCCGTATACCATGATGCCTTCACTGCGAAAAACGATAAATGCCACCAGGATCAACGCGTAAAAAACGATCCGCAAGGTCCCGAACTCCCGCAGCAGTTCCGAGGCCGGAACGAGAATCAGGCACCCCAGGACCGGGCCCACCAGGGTACCACTGCCGCCGATAACCGTTGCAGCGATGGGCAAAACCGAAAAATCCAGTGCAAACTGGGAAATCCCGGCCCACATATAGATATGAACCAGGCAGGCACCCGCCAGGCAGCCCATGCCCGAGGCAATGAAAACCGCCAGGGCTTTGTAGTAAGTGATATTCATACCGGAGGCCTTGACAGCCTGATCGTTGTCCTTGACGGCCCGCAGAACCAGCCCCAGATCCGTGTTGACGAGGCGACGCACACCGAAAAGCATCACAAGAACCATGACTACAACGAAATACTGCTCCATCCAGACATAGGGAAAACTGTCGATACCCAGAATGCCATCCGTGCCGCCGAAAGATGTCCAGGGCTTCAATAACCCGGGCCAGAAACAGGGGGTACATGAGTGTAACGATAGCAAAATAAACCCCTCGCAACGGCAGGCAGGGCAGCAGCAGCAGCGTGCAGACAGCTGCCCCGATCAGCATGGCGGCAGGGATCGTAAGCAAGGGCGGTAAACCGAAGGTTGTATTCAGAAGCGCGGAAATATAGCCGCCGGTACCGACAAAAAACGCCCCGCCCAAGGAAACCAGGCCCACATAGTGGGCCAGAAAATCAAAACCGATCGCCAAAAACGCATAAATACAAACGATGGAGATCAACACGCTGCCAGTACATGCCCGGCATAATCAAAGGCAGCACCAGCAGCCCCAGAATCAACACCAATCGCGGAAGGGACAGATAGGCCAGTTCCCGCCAGGACATCAAGGCATACAACCCATCCGTGCGAACCTTGATGCCCCGGTCAATCCGTTCCTGGCGTCGCTGCTCCTTCTCAGGTTTCAAACGCGTTCCTCCAGTTCCTTCTGCTGACCGAATAGGCCCGATGGTTTAAGGATCAAGGTGACGATGATCGCCAGCAACGCGACGACCATCTGGTAATGGGCGCCAAGATAGACGACCGTTAAAATCTGGGCAAAACCGATCAAGAAGGCGGCCAGTACCGCTCCGCCCCAACTGCCGAGACCACCGACGATACAGACGGAGATGGCCAGGATCAGCACGTTGTAGCCCGATTCGACCACGATGTTGCCCAGCGGCAAAAGGAGGATAGCGGCGAACGCCGCCAGAGACGATCCAATGGCCATGGCCACGACGGCCATCTTATCGGAGTCGATGCCCAGCATCAGGGCAGCGCGCTCATCCTGGGCCATCCCCCGTAGGGCCAGTCCGATACGGGTGATAGCGGGTGAACAGCCACAGAAAACCGACCAGCACCGCTCCGATAACGACCACCAGGATGCGTTGATAGTCCACCGAGATACCGGCGATGGTCGTGCTCCCCTCGATAAAGGCGGGAAGTGTGTAGGTCATGCCCTTGAAGCCTCCCCAGCGCAAGCCTTCGAGAATCACCAGCGCAATGGCGTAGGAGGCAATGATCTCCGAAATCTCGATACCGCGTACGCGAATGAGCACGAACTGGTAGATGAGTCGCGCCGATAATGCCCGTTACAATTATTGCCACCAGGATGCTCAGAAAGTAGTTGAGTCCCAGGGTGTTCAGGGCACTCCAGGCAATAAAACCGCTGAGCACGTACAAAGCGCCGTGGGCAAAATTCGGCAGGCGGCTGATACCGTAAACCAATGCAAAGCCGAGGGCATAAAGCGCCAGGGCGACACTGTTGATTGTGCCGTAAACAATTATATCCATCTTTGGAGCTATTTCTTCATCCACGGTGGCAGTTGGATTTCGCCCGTGGCGATGCTCTTGGGATAGACAACAATCCGTTTGCCGTCCTGCCATTGCAGGATGCTGCCAACGGCCCCTTCTTTGGGGTCGGTGGATGGAATGACCTGGTGGCTTTTGGGATCGAAACGGAGCCGCCCATAAACGCCCATGACATCGGTTTTCTCAAGTTCAGTCACGACCTTGTCCGAATCGAGCGATCCGCAACGTTCGATGGCATCTTTGAGGACCTGGACCGCCATGTAGCTGCTGGAGCAACCCAGGCCCTCAGGCTCTACGCCCCACCGCTTGGTATAGGCATTATAAAATTTCATGGTCCAGGGCGTCGCTTGAGAAGGTGCGTTGCCGGCATTGATGACATTACACAGGGTGAATTCCCCTTTGCCGTCGGTCGCCTTCCAGAACCCGGGCTGCTCGGCCGCCGCCAGGGTGGATCCAAAAGGCAACGCCGGTATCTTCATATCGTACCACTGTTTCAAGAGGATGGCACTTTCAGGCATGTCCATCCAGATATTGATGATCTCGGTGTTGGTTTTTTTCGCTTTCAAAAGCCCGATTGAAAAATCGGTGGCGCCGGTCGGATAGATTTCCAGCCCCGTAACATTCCAACCCTTTTTGGTGGCAACCTTGTTGATAATGTTGGCCGCTCCCCGGGCATGCGATACATCCTGGGCAATGATGAACAGGTTGTTGAAACCGTATTTTGCTTTCAGCTCACCGAAATTAGCGAAGATCTCGCCCACCAGGTTTTTCGCTTCACCGTGGATCCGGAAACAGTACTTGAACTTATCGTACTGTTCGGCCACCAGGGCATGATATTTGGGAGTCAAAACACCGGTTGTCACAATCGAGACCTTCTTATAGCGCGAGAGCAGCGGCATGGCTGCCAGGGCGGCCTCCGAACGTACCGGCCCGCCCACGATGAAATCGGCCTTTTTGTCCAGAATCAATTTTTCCACCGCCAGTAAGGCTTCACTGACCGGCACGCCGGGTTCCAAATCACGCGTATCGATCACCTCGATACTAAAGGGGCGTTTTTCTCCACCGACTGATACACCACCGGCAGCATTAATCTCTTCCACTGCAAGGGTTATGGCACGCTCAGCACCCCAGCCATAAAGAAAGGCTGTGGAAAGTGGGCATCCAATAATGATTGGTTTGGCTGCCATGGCCGGTGTCGTGAAGAAAATGAGCGCAATGGAGCAAACAAGCGACAGTATAACCATAAGTCTCCTGATGTTCATCTCGTACCTCCTTTGATAGGAAAGAGTTTTGATGGAACTAAAAAAATTGTGAGACGATTTGTAAATGCGACAGCATCGCACAGGGAAGCAGTGGTGTCATTATTAATTATCGTCCTTGAATCGTCAATAGAAAACTCATCCGATGGACGCTGAGTCTTGGAGGTGGTAGGTGGCACGCGTCACCTCTGGTAATACGACTCTTAACAGCTTTTTAGCGATCCAGGATGAAATCGGTGATATAAGGATTTTCTTGCATTTCACGGCCGATGGTGGATGTCGGTGTTTCGCCATAGTCATGGCCGGGCCAGACGATGGTTTCGGGTGGTAAGGTGATCAATTGCTTTTTCAGCGAATCAAGCAGGATATCCAGGGAACCGCCAGGCAAATCGGTTCTTCCAACTGCACCGACAAAAAGGGTATCGCCGGTGAAGACATTGCCGTCGGCATACAAACAGATACAGCCGGGGGTATGACCAGGGGTGTGCAGAACCTTCAAAGCACTTTGGCCGATTTGACAACATCACCGTCCTGCAGCAAGATATCCGGCCGCGGTGAGCCCTGGCCTCCCAGCATTCGGGAAAAGGCGCTGTTGAACAGCTTTGCCCAGTCGGCCGGCATCCTGCTGGTGGATTAAAAGACGGGCACCCGTGGCAGCAATGATGGCAGCATTGCCAGCCGTATGATCCGAGTGACAGTGGGTATTGATTACATGGGTCACGCGATAGCCCTTTGACTTCACGACAGCCAATATACGATCGGTTTCAAATGCCGGATCGATCAGACCGCAGGTCTTGGTCGCCTCATCGCCGATCACATAACAAAACGTTGCCATGGAAGCCAATTTCAGTTGATGGATATCCATAATTAGACGGCCTGTAAAACGGGTTTTCGTTTTTCCCTGAAGGCCCGCTGCCCTTCAATCAAATCCTCGCTGTTAAGTGCTTGCAATATCGCTGCACCGGGCTTCAGCAATATCATCCGGTGCATTGTCATTGTATTGCCGGCGAGCAAATTGAGTGTTTTTTTAATCCCTTTCAGCGCTAAAGGCGCATTGCCGGCAATCCGTTCCGCCATTGCAACGGTAAATGGTTTCAAGGCTTTCACGCGGCACCAAATGATTTACCAGCCCTATGGTTCTTAAGCGTGGACCTTTGACAACATCGCCGCTGAAAAACATTTCGCGCGTATGGTTCCAGCCGATCGCCTGAATGAAGCGCTGTAAACCGGTCCAGGGATAAACCACCCCGATTTTGGCTGGTGGCACCCCCATGCGGATGTCGTCGGCGGCAACACGGATATCGCAGCACACCGCCAGCTCACAACCCGCCCCGAAAGGCATCACCGTTCAACATGGCAATCACGGGATAGGGATAATCGGCAATGGCTTTTGCGACCGGTTCCAATGGGTGCTCGACACCGATCCTTGTTTTCTGCGGTCCGGTCCTGGTTTGCCGCCAAGGCGCTCATATCGTACCCCGAACAAAAAGCCTTATCTCCGGCGCCCCGGACAATGACGGCGCGAATCGTGTCGTCCGCTGCCAAGCGTCCCAACTGATGATTTAATTCCGAAATCAGATCGTCCGTCAGGGCGTTCATCTTGTGGGATCGATCGATAACGATAACAGCGACCGGTGTTTCTTCTCGACGAGGAGATGTTTGCCAGCCATAGTTAGAAGTCCTTTTAATTACAGGCTATCTCTGGGTTATGCAGCTGCCCAAGTGTCTCAACAGCATCGATCACACCTGATAGCGGTCCGGTGAAATCCGGATCCGGAACATCGGGCATCGAATGTTCACGTAAACTGGCACTCACGTGCAAGATCACCCTGGCCCAGATCTTTATCGTCAGTTGTAAAGTAAGTTTTCATCCCGATCTTGGCGGCAACCATGTCGTTAACGGGTCGTTCCCGACCATCAGACACGCTTCCGGCGGTTCACCGATCATTTCACAGATCTTCATGGTAATAGCCCAAGTTCGGTTTACAATAGGACATATTTTCAATATGGGTCATCAGATCAAATCGAATGTGCTCCAGGCCGGCCCAGGCCAGTCTTTTATGTTGCACATTCAAAGGAAAAATAGGATTGGTCGCCAGTACGAGCTTATAACCGGTTTGCGCAAAAAAATTAAAAACATCGTCAAGCCCGGCCGGCAAAGAAATTACCTTTTCAAGCTGGTCGTATTCCGTGTCGTAAAACTGCAGAAAACGTCGCCATAATTTTTCGCGAGGACCAGGGCACAGACGGGTCAAGATGTCCATGAAAAAATCGACATTCGGTTTGGTGCCATCATTTTCCAACAAGGCCATGGTCGCTGTCATAAGGTGATCCGGAAACTGCTCGGAGGGCACCAGGTCTGCAAACACCTTGCCAATGCGGCTTAAATACCCGGTGTAGAACATCGACTCGTTAAATATTATCAAAGTGTTGTCCAGATCAAACAGGACCGCCCTTAAATTTGATGTCATTGGATTAAGGCCTTTTCCGATAGTTCGATGAAATGCTCAAAAAGTTCTTCACGGCTCATGCCGAAGGTTTCATCGAAACGTTTCTCCCGGATTCGCAGAATCTGCATGACGCCGAAAAGCTGACCCCACAAGATCAGCATCAACTGGCGGGGTGTCAGTTGGGTTTGAATCGCTTGTTTCTCAATCCCTCGAGCGATGGCGTCCAACACGAGTTGCGCAATATCATTGGACATCTTCTGGCAAGCGGATCCGTAATTTTCATTGGCCGTTGTTGCGGTCACGGTCTCATCATAGATAAAATTGCGCGCTTCATATACCATCATCAGGTCCAGATATTCCGGATGCTCCACAGCAAAATCGAAAAAGGCTGCGCCGAAGGTTCGTAATCCGGTCCCTGCCGCTTCTGTTCCCCTCAACAGCAGCGCGAAGGGATCCATGTAAATGCTTAAGCCCACGCAAAACGACCGCCAGGAAAAGCTCCTCTTTGTCCTTGAAGTACAGGTAGATTGTCCGCTTGTTGTAGCCCGCGGCATCGGCGATCATCGGCATGGTGGTTCCGTCGAACCCTTTGCTGAAAAAAACCATTTCAGCAATGTCGACAAGTCGATTTTTGCGCTGGGCTTTTTCCCAGGCTTTACGGTCGGATGCGTCCATATGGCTTTTAAGCTAAATGCTGATTGACATTTGATGACAGTGAATGCTATTTCACTATAGTGAAATATTAAACATGCTGGCGAAAAATACCGCTGTTAACCCAATTCGTCAAGACCAAATTCAAAACACTCAACTTGGATAGGAGAAGGAATCATGCAAATACCCTCCCAAGGAATCGACCGCAAGCAAATTTTTGAAACCCTGGAAGCCTACCGGGCCAATGATTTAAAATGGCGTGAAGGGCGGGCCTTCGGACTGGTCTTCGATGCCGGCCCTGAGGTTATGGCCGTCGGCAAAGAAGCGTATAATTCCTTTCTCACTGAAAACGGTATGGATTTCAGTGCGTTTCAAAGTTTAATCAGAATCGAGAATGAATTGGTGGCCATGACCGCAGCCCATTTGCGCGGTGATGATAAGGTTGTCGGCAACTTCACCAGCGGTGGAACGGAAAGTATCATTTTGGCAGTCAAAACAGCCCGAGATTTTTTCCGTAAAAAACGTCCCGACATCAAGGCACCGGAAATGATTCTGCCGACCTCGGGCCACGCCGCCTTTCATAAGGCCGCCCATTATCTCGATGTCAAAGTCGTCCCGGCATCGGTCGACTCATCCACGTTTCGGGCAGACGTGGAAAGTGTCCGTCAAGCGATCACGCCCAATACGATCTATGCTGGTCGGTTCAGCCCCATCCTACGCCCATGGCGTTGTCGATCCAATACACGAACTCGGGCAACTGGCCCTGGAACACGACCTGTGGCTCCACACCGATGCCTGCATGGGGGGCTTCATGTTGCCCTACTTCCGTCGCCTGGGTGAACCGGTTCCCGACTTTGATTTCAGTGTACCGGGTGTCTGGTCCATATCGGCCGACCTTCACAAATACGCCTATTCACCCAAAGGCGCCTCTCTGGTGCTGTACCGCGACAAATCATTGCGCAAGCATCAGATCTTTGCCTGTTCACAGTGGATCGGCTACACCATTATTAACAACGCCGTTCAAAGCAGCAAATCAGGGGGCCCCATGGCGGCAGCCTGGGCGGTTTTAAACTTTGTGGGGGATGAGGGCTATCTGCAAATCGCCCGCAACAAGTTGGCGGCGACCAAAAAAATCTGTGCCGGCATCGAACAGATTGAGGGCTTGAGGCTTTTGGCCCATCCCGACATGTGCCTGGTTTCATTTACGTCCGATGACGTCAATATCTTCCATATTATCGATGAGATGAATTCACGGGGTTGGTATGTTCAACCCGCCCTGTCGTTTGACAATTCACCGGCCCACATTCATCTCTCTATCAATGCTTCCAATGTAGAATGGGTAGACCGGTTTCTATCCGACTCTGGAAGTCTGCGTTGCCATCGCCCGAACCTTGCCTGACGGAAACCTTGCGAAATTGGTTCAGGAAGGGTTGGCACAAACCGATTTAACCAGTCTGTCCGATGAAGGCGTTGTCCGAAATCCTCAGTCTGGCCGGCTTGGGAGCAGCGGGCTGCCCAAAAAAATGGCCGAAATCAACGAAGCGCTTAACATGCTGGCACCGGAAACCCGGAACCTTCTTTTGATCGCCTTTGTCAACGATCTCTTTACAAATAAAAGTGGTTAACGCTATTATTTGTAAAGGCGGGATCGAGCGCAGACGTACGTTGATCTAAGTATTCGTTATTTTTTAATGAATAGACATTTTTGTCGGGAGTTTGAAAAGGCCGGCGGTGATTACATGCGGCCTGGCAAGTCGGTTTCGCGTGAAGCGGTAATGTGCGTCCAGTGCTGGATCAAATAGCTAAGCCGTGCTTTTTGATCGGAAGACAAGGATAAAAACTGAAGCCCGCACTCCCTCACCTGGCCGCCTTCAGGATGATCTGAAACCTTGTGGTCCGTTATCACTTTAAAAGGCAGATCTTCAACTTTACGGCCATCCTCCACAAGACCGAGCGATAGCTTTTCAAAATCCTGTGTCCGCATGGCCTGCCCCCAGTATAGGAGCCTGATGCCGCTGGGAGCTGAGGTCCAGAATTTCAACCTGTTTGGCCGACCACTTGCGCGTGAGCTTGAAAAACTGCGTTTTATATAGCTCCGCTACCAGCCCGCTTTTGGCCTTGAATCGTGAGCGTTTGCGCTTTTCAATGTATTGCCTGCGGCGGTCTTCATCCGTACGGCGTTGCGCACCGTTGACGACGGTCCCATTTGAAGATGGGATGGGAGTCATCGTATCCGAGGTCCTCTTTGCGGCGGTCCTCTCTAAGTCTTCTACCGGGATCAGAATCCATTTTCAATTGCTTCATTCCAAGGTTAAGGGTCCCTTGCCATTGCACCTGATACCAGGTCGCAGCAGGCATTAATTGCATTTAATCTAATCACGGCAGCAACGGAATCAAGGGTATCGATGCAAAAAGAGTTATCGTGGGTGTCAAAAGGACATTCTGCTTGGGAAGCAATTATTTCAAACCCATGGTTATTTTTATAATTTTCGGGTGCGGAGGTCAAGAATAAATTTAGACGATAGCGGCTTTCATCGACATGGTTGTCATTTTGGTTCGTAAACAGCTGATATAGGTTCCAAGCCAGTGTGCCGATGCGATAAAAAACAGCATTGGCATCGGTCTGGCCACACGGCATTCGACCCATCGCAAATTCGGTTTCAAAGGCTGGCTATCCGACCACGACTGCGTTTTGTATATTTTCGATATTGCTCAATAATTGTTTCAGCATCCGCAGTCCCTATTGCTGGTGAGGACCATATACCGCGAGCTATCCATCGTTGTGTCGAAAAGACCGGCCTGATACGGTCGACGCCATACAACAGTTGCGTTTCGGTTTTCAGAGTGCTCTGATCATATACCAGGCTGGCGAGTTGGCCATTTCGATAGGAAGACCCATTGGGATGCCGGCACCGCCTGAATGGCCTGCATAAGCGATGGATCCAATCACAAGGCCGACGATCCATTCGACTCCGTACTGCAGGCAAACTTGGAACAATTCGGTCTGCCAAACAAGCTTCGGCACCCCGAAGGGCCGTTATTTTCCGATCCGCAGGCATTTGTCGAATACAGTTTTGTACCAATTCCAGCAAGCCCTCTGCCGGCGTCCCGTCACCCTCACGAAATACATCCCCCACGACCAAACGTTTTTCATGTAGAAAACCGACCAAAGGCAAATAACCCCTGTGGCCGTCCGGTGTCAGTTTGGCCGAGCTTTTGTCAGCAGCGATAATTGTGGGGCAGATTTCGAGTGTATAGCCATCCGGCTTCATCGTAAGCCAAACCTCTTTGCACAAGCCTTTGATTAATGCGGTCGAGACCGGTCAAGCCACCGCGGGTACTCGTCCGACGAAGCCAATCACCGATCGCATCGGATGAAGGAACTCGCCGAAATCTTAATATTTCTCGCAGGATTTGATCGTCCCTGATCAGGCGGATATCTTCGAGGCTGCGGCCGCCCCCGATAAGCATCAATATCAAGGGCATGATGTACTCGCTGGCATTAAATCCCGCACCGCTGCCAGGGCCGGGCATATACTGATCGATCCATTCAGGCAGGCCCAGGCCAAAACAAAACCCGCCCACATGCGCAAGGTCGGCATTGAAGGCTTGGGAGGTTCGAAAATGCTGTGAACTGAAAGGCAGAACGATTTGTCTTTTCACAAGCGATCTTTTCAGCGATCAATGCTATTTAGATATTCTTGGGCATCGGAATCCCCTGCTGCAGCGGCCTGTTCGAAGTCACTCAGGGCCTTGGCTTCTTCGCCGGCCAAGAGGTAAACCCGCGCCCGACCATAGTAATACAGCCCTCTGGAAGGGTTCAGTTCGATCGCATCATTGATCGAGGCCAAGGCCATTTCATATTCGCCGATTTCACCGTAGGAGACGCCCAAATTGAAATGGGCTTCGCTTTTTCCGGGATCAAGCTCGATTGCCTTTTTATAGGCCTTAATGGCCGCCTTGTCGTTCCCGTAAGTTGACAAGAGCCCTCCCTGATCAAACCAGTAAGCCGGATCTTTTTGCGGGTCAATCGTTGGCACCTCCTCGCGGCGGTGCCTCTGGCTCTGATGCCCGGGTCCGATCTTCGGTCCGCCGCGCTGGTTTTCCACCAGCCATGGTACCCGCTTGAGCGGCAACCGCCATCTGCTGGGAATACGAGATCAACGCCTTGATACCGTCCATGGGAAAGATCACGGTCGAGCTGAGTCGCCCTTTGTTAACATCCATGCTGAACTTCATCCGGCCGCTGGTCGGAAAATTCTGGCGCAGGCATTGCCGCTTCTGGAATCATCGATACCAGGAAATTTAAATACTGGCTCATGTCGGCGGTGCCTTGCATCAGAGGACCGCGGGCGGGCTTTGCTTTCATTGTACCGGCCAAATCGATCAGTTCACCCAACCGCTGGTCATCGGGTGCCATCAGCGCTAAATCTCCGACGGTTGTCATACGAAAAGAATAATTCATCATCTGGCCCATTTGGGCACCACCGTCCAAATTGCCGGGCACCGGAAACACCGGAAACTGAAATTTTGCACCCGCCACCTTGTGCCCTTTTACCGTGGTGTCAGGCGTTCGTGCGAATAAAGGATCGATCTTGGTTTGCAGCTCTTTTTCCATCATGCGGGACAAGTCGCGACTATAGGCCATCAGCCATGGAAAATAGACCTTCTCTGTAAAATCACCTGTGGTGTCCTTATTCTTCAAGCCGGCCAGCATCTCGAAGGTGATGCCCTCGTTGGCAAATGCCATACCGCCGGCGGTTTCACCCGTAAAATGTTCCCCCAAAGAAGCAATATTCTCAAAGTCGATGCCGATCTGCTCATAGATTTGACCGAACAGGCTGTCGACCAGATCGAGCATTCCTTCGACATCGTATCCCAGGGACTGAAACGTAACATCCTGAACGGTTAGGTAGTCTGCCAATTTGGCGGTTTTCGCTTTCTCGGAAAAAAGTTTGTACAATTGACTGTTTTTTTTGGCCTGGGCCTTAAATGCCATTTTAAAGATGGTCGGGTTGAAATCAATACCCATGGTGATGGTGTTTAATTCGTCGGCCTTTTCCAACATTTTCGTCATCATCTCTTTAATTTCGGCCGGCGAAGGCATGTTCTGGCCGGATGTCTGCGGCTGGGGAGGCATGCTTTCTATTTTTTGGAGCCACTGCTCAATCTGGGGTCTGTTATTCGCCAAAAGACCGGAGACGCCTATCTCCACCAAAACAGCCATGGGCGATGAACTGCCTGCCGCGGCAACCATTTCTTTTTCTGCGCTTTTCGGCAATCGCTAGCGCCTGTCCCGGCGGCAACCCGATCAAATAATAGTCCTCACCGGCCTGGGCATTAAAAACCTGTTGAAAATTCTCATTGGCTGTCTTGAAAGGGATCAGAATGCTCGCTGCCGACTTAGCGCCCATTTGGGTAACCCCAAGCACGATCAACCGTCCCGGATCGATCCAATCAGTTCCTTGAAGCATGCTCCGCAACATATCCGTTGGAGACAAACCCGTTTGAGTCGGTGGCGATAGGCTCAAATCATCTAAAGTTAGCAGCATATCATCCAGATCGCGAATTTTGATAACCAAGTCCAGAGCGGGCTTGGCCGATGCGGTGGTATAGCCACCCAGCAACACAACCAGGATAAGCGCACTGATTAAGACGAACCGGGGTTTTAAATGCTTTCTCATCATCGGTATCTCCCTATTTAATGCTGGAATCATCTCGTCCCGTGACCACGCTGGCCAGCCGACAGGGCTATCTACTTTAACCTTCTAAATACACTATATATTTAAAAAAAACAACCCCAAATAGAATCGCCTGCGGTCCTCAAAATCGTCATTTTTCAAGACCCCAAATCCTTCTTGACAGGACGGTGATAGCGCTTTATTCTTAGGGCGTTCTTCTCTCTAATAGCATATTGCGCTATTTTGCCGCCGGCTCAGCTGATTGCATATCGGCTCAGCACCTAAACCTGCCCGGTACCGCCCCACTTCCGTAAGCACCCTTTGGGACCAAGTCACCAGAAGGTCGTTCAACGATCTGCGCAAACCTCTTAACGGAGGTCAACAAATGCCCTCCCCATGGGAAAATAAAGTCGTCACTCCCGAACGGGCCATAGCCAAGATCAGACCGGGAATGAGTATTTTTATTGGTACCGGCATGGCTGAACCACGCACCCTGGTGAAGGCCTTGATGGGGACGTCGGCCGGCAATCTGCAGGACCTTGAATTGATCCAACTCGTCAGTTTGGGAGACGCCATCTCCATCAACAAACTGCGGACCCAAAAATACCGGCTGAAAACCTTTTTTACAGGCTGGGTTGCGGGTGAGGCCATAATCGAAGGTCAGGTCGACCTGATCCCCAGCCGCTTCGCCCAAATTCCGGCCCTGATTGAATCCGGGCGCATCCCCATCGACGCATCATTTGTCCAGATAACACCGCCCGACGCATCCGGCAACTGCAGCCTGGGTGTGGCCGTGGATGTCGCGCGTCAGGCCATGGAGCAATCTTCGCTGAACGTGGGCGAAATAAACACTCGTATTCCCCGGACCTATGGCGATACTTTTATCCATGTTTCCGACTTTGACCTTCTGGTTCGGGCGACCGAACCGCCCCTCTATTTGAGTCGCTGGCCGTTCGATGAGGCCTACAATCGCCTCGCCGCCAACGTTGCCTCGCTGATCGAAGACGGCAGCTGTATCTTCTTTTCCATCGGCCCCCTGTACGAGGCCCTCAGTATCAACCTGATCGGCAAGCAACATCTGGGAATTCACTCACCGTTTTTTACCGATGCTCTGATGGACCTGGTTCGGAGCGGTGCCGTAACCAATCGCTACAAAGAAACTTATCGCGGCAAAGCCCTGACCTCGTATGCGATCGGCACACCCCAATTGATGCTTTGGCTGGACAGTAACCCCCTGGTTGAGTTTCAAGGCATTGACAAAGTTTTCGATCCTTTGCAAATTGGGCGCAACCCTCGCTTCATGGCCATTTTACCGGCCCGCAAAGTCGATCTCGCGGGCCGCATCGCCTTGCAGATCGGTAAAGGCAGTATCGCCACCGGACCGGCTGAGGCCAGAGATATTTTTGCCGGAGCGGAAATCTCTGCCCAGGGCCGGCTCATGTTTGCCCTCCCTTGCCGCAACCTCGACGGTCGGCCCAATATTCTGGTGACCGCGCGTGATTATCCCAACCAATGTCGACTGCGGGAATCCGTCGATATGGTAATCACCGATTACGGCATCGCCAGCCTCAAGGGCCTCACCCTGCGCGAACGGGCATTGGCTTTGATCGAGATCGCGCATCCCGATGACCAGGCAGAGCTGATTGAACAGGCCAAAGCGGAAAAAATCATTTACCAGGATCAGATCTACCGTAAAGACAGTGCCCACCTTTATCCGGCCGAGTTAAAGACCGAACACACCTTCAAAGGACACTGTCACGATTCGCTTCCGCCCCATCAAGCCATCCGACGAGGAAGAGATGCGACGGTTGTTTTACCGGTTCTCGGATGAATCGGTCTACGCCCGCTATTTTGGCCATATCGCCACCATGCCGCACGCTAAAATGCAAGAGTATGTCAACGTCAACTGGAGTCACACCCTGTCGATCGTCGGTTTGATCCGCGATCCTGGGCAAGGACAAATCGTGGCCGAGGCCCGTTATATCATTGAAAGAAACCGCCCCTGGGCTGAAGTGGTGTTCATCGTTGATGAAAGGTACCAAGGCCTGGGCATAGGGACCTACCTTTATGGAATGCTGACACACCTGGGCCAGGCCAGGGGTTTAAAGGGTTTTACCGCCGACGTTCTTTTTTCCAACCTGGGTATGATGAAAGTTTTCCGCAAAGGCGCCCTTCCCGTTCAAGCCATACTTGAAAGCGGCGTCTATCATCTGAACATCCCCTTTGAGCAATAAAACCGTTGGCCGATTATATGAAAAACGGCAATTTCGCACCGCAATTATCTCGCCTTGACAAGGTCAGCGATTTAGCCCTATCAATAGCCATTGCCCGCACGGAAGCCCAGCGTGCAATTGGCGAATGGGGCCCGCGCCCTGGTCAAGGAACTTTTCACCGGTATCACACAATGCAAATCGTCGATTTGAGTCACCCCATATCTGCCGCCATGCCGGTATATCCAGGCACGGCCCAAGTGTCCATTGTCACGACAGCGGCCATCGACGGGAACGGTTTCGAGGAACACCAAATCGTGTTTTCTACCCACACCGGTACACATGTAGACGCGCCGGCGCATATGCTTGCAAACACAAAAAGCCTGGAGCACCTGCCCTTGGATCAGTTTATGGGCCGTGCCGTTACCCTGAATCTGAACGCCCTCCCTTCACAAAAAATTGGTGTTGCCGAATTAAAGCCGCATCATGACCGGCTCAATCGGGCTGCTTTTGTCCTGCTGCATACCGGGTGGAGCAAATATTGGGGACAGCCCCGCTACTACAAGCGGTTCCCGGTTCTGGATCACAGCGCGGCACGATGGTTGGGTAATTTTGGATTAAAGGGCCTGGGGATCGATGCCCCTTCGCTCGACGCCCCGGGTAGCTCCGACTATCCCATCCATAAGCTTTTTCTAAGCCGCAACGTTGTGCTGATCGAAAACTTGACCCATCTGGATCGCCTGCCGCAAGCGCCCTTTACCCTGGCCTGTTTCCCTTTGCCGATCCAGCGGGCCGACGGTTCTCCCGTCAGGGCGGTCGCAATAATCGAATAGAGATCGAGGTTAAAGATCGTGAATTTCTTTACGCATGTCAATTTCATCACTTTACGAGAGGGAGAAAACAAATGCGAACATTCGCCCTAATCCTTTTTTTATCGCTGATCGGCGCGACCTCAGCTTGGAGCGATGGCGGGCTTGTCAGCGTGAAGAGTGCTCACGACGTCGCCCAGACAGCTGACCGGTTGGAAAAGGCGCTGAAGGCCAAAGGGATGAACGTCTTCACCCGAATTGACCATGCCCAAGGTGCGGCCGGCGCGGGTCTGCAACTGCGCCCCACGGAATTGGTCATTTTCGGTAACCCCAAGGTCGGAACGCCGCTCATGCTTTGCAGTCAAAGTATTGCAATCGATCTGCCTCAAAAAGCGCTGATCTGGCAGGACGCGGACGGGCAGGTCTGGCTTTCCTACAATGCTCCGCGCTACCTGGCCCAACGTCATGGTCTGACCGGGTGTGATGCCGCCCTTCAAAAAGTTGCGACCGCGCTGAGCAATTTCGCCACAGCGGCCACAGCGCCTTGAGCGCAATTGATTGCCCCTTTTATCGAGATAACTTCGAATAGAATGGTCGACACGTATTACGATTATAAGGAACTCTTCGCTTCGACGATCTACGGCCGAGATTATGTGGTGCTGCGCCGCGAAGGTGCCTCTCGGTATGTTATCATGGCCCCCCACGGTGGTGGTATCGAGCCCGGAACGAGCGCCATCGCCGACAGCGTGGCCGGTCACCAACATGCCTTCTATGCTTTTAAGGGCATCAAGCCGACCGGCAATCGGGGCCTGCACCTGACAAGCAATCGCTTCGATGAGCCCATCGGCCTGCAGTGGGCCGCCAAGGCCGAAATCGTGTTGACCATCCATGGTTGTCGCGGATCAGCAGCGGGCGTGTATGTCGGCGGCCGGCATAAGGCCTTGGCGGCTCAACTGGCCGACCGATTAAACACGGCTGGATTTCAGGCAGAAATCACTCGCCGACCGGGACTGGGTGGGTTGCATCGCGACAACATCTGCAACCGCGGCGAAAGGGGTATGGGGGTGCAACTGGAAATAACCCGAGGGCTGCGTGAAAAAATGTTTTTTCATCTCAACCGGCGCGCGGTGCGCACGAAAACCGGCGTATTCGATCAATTTGTCACGGCTGTGCAAAAGGCGCTTTATTTGAATGGGTCTGGCTAAAATTTCGGTGCGGTCGGCCGATTGCTCATTCTGCACCACATGGTATCGACCAGCGTCTGCGTAATTCATCTTTACAAAAAACACCTGCTTTGTATATGCTTATGACGGAGGCAACAATGGCACGTCATAGCAATCATCCGTGGTGGCAAACCGGCGTTATATACCAGATCTATCCTCGCAGTTTCTACGATGCCAACAACGACGGCATCGGCGACCTGGCAGGTATCATTGCCAAATTGGACTATCTGTCCGACCTGGGGATCGATACCCTCTGGCTCTCACCCATCTATCAATCACCCATGTATGATTTTGGGTACGATATCAGCGACTATCGCCGTATCGATCCGGTCTTTGGCAACATAGCCGACTTCACCCGATTGCTCAAGGAAGCCCATGCGCGCGATCTTCGGATCATTATGGATTGGGTTGTCAACCACACCTCCCACCTACATCCCTGGTTCCAAGAAGCACGTTCCTCCCGTGACAACCCCAAACGCGACTGGTACATCTGGCAAGACGCCAAGCACGACAGACCACCCAACAACTGGAAGGCGGCCTTTGGCGGCAATGCCTGGGAGTGGGACGAAGCAACCCAGCAGTTCTACCTGCATTCCTTCTTAGCCCAACAACCGGACCTTAACTGGCGTAACGAAGACCTGCGTCAGGCTGTTATGGATGACATGCAGTACTGGCTTGATCTGGGGGTAGACGGCTTCAGGCTCGATGTCATCAATTTTTTTATCAAAGATGAGCGCTTGCGTGACAACCCCCTGACGATCGGCCACACGCCCAGGCCCTATGATCTGCAGAAACATATCTTTGATCGCAATCGGCCGGAAACGCTTGACATTGTAAAAGAGCTGCGAGATTTTACCGATCGCTTCGAAGACCGCCTACTGATTGGGGAGGTTTACACGCCCCCACCCGGCGATGCCGCCCTTTCGGCCGCTTATCTGGGCAACGGCCGTGATGCCCTGCACCTGGCCTTTGACTTCTCATTGCTTTACTGCCGCTATGGGGCGCGCTCTTTTCGCGATGCCGTCGAATGCTGGTATACCGCCCTACCGGAGAAGGGCTGGCCCTGTAATGTCCTGTCCAATCACGATCAGCCCCGCAGCTTCAGCCGCTACGACGCCGGCAAAGACGCCACCCCGCGCGCAAAAGTCCTGGCTGCCATGCTTCTGACGCTCAAAGGGACACCCTTCTTGTACTATGGTGAAGAAATCGGTCTGGCGGACGGCAAAATTAAGAAAAGCGTGCTTGCAGGATCCGCTCGGCAAACGCTACTGGCCCTGGTACAAGGGACGTGATCGCTGCCCGGACCCCCATGCAGTGGTCCCCGCAACCCCACGCCGGGTTTTCAAGGATTAAACCCTGGCTGCCTGTTAACCCTGACTTTATGGCGGTCAACGTTGCCAGCCAGGCCGATGACCCGAATTCGATGCTCAATTTTTACAAAGACCTGATTGCCTTGCGTCGCGACAAGACGGCCCTTCAGATCGGCGATTGGACCTATATCAACAATGACGCGTCCGCAATGGCGTATTACCGAACCACGGACAAGAGTCGCTTGGCCATATGGCTCAACTTCTCCCGCCGGATGCGGACCCAGACAGTGCTCAATCCCGATCGCTGGAAGGTTGTCTTCGGAACTCACAAGAAGGTTGGAGCGGTTCTGCAGGGCTTTGATTTCGACCTGGCGCCTTATGAAGTTGCCATCTTTGAACAAATAAATAAAATCGAATAACGATTTTATTTAGGACGATAGCTCCCCGGCCTCCATGCGACGAATGTCGGACAGGATTTGATTGTAGCGTTGTTCGTTGATGGGATAATAGTAAAGCGCCAGCAGCGCCAGGCCGAAAATAACCGCCGGGATGGGGCCAAGCAGCAGTCTAATCCCCATTGAAGCTTCGGCGGTCTGAACGACATCCGGAACATACCCCGTTAGGGAAAGCACCAATCCGGTATGGCCGTTACCAGAAGGATTAGCATCGCAATGGTCGTCTGGGGTTCACTGCCATGGATATATTTGAAATAGTAAATCGCAATTCCACTGACGACGGTCAGAGCGGTTACATGCAGGGAATAGGCCGCCAGAATCAACACATAGGGCTTGTTTTTAAATACTTTCAGGTAAGTTTTAAAAAATCCCCGGGTCGGTGGACGAGACGGGGCCGGGGGTTCTTTGACGGTATAAAAAGTGATCAGCGCCGTGACCAGCATGACCGCACCGAAAAGCGCCCCCATTACCGTATAGCCGGTCGTTTTACTTCCGAATGCGGCCACAAGGGGCAGCGCTCCACCGGCGCCAATGAGCGTTCCAATCACGGCGAAACCAAAACGGTAGCCATTCAATGATGTGCGCTCGTGGAAATCCTGTGTCAGTTCCGGTGTCATTGAATTGTATGGAATGTTGACCAAGGTATAGGCTGTACACAGGAAACAGTACGCCACAACCGCCCAAACAAAAAGGTGGCCTTGATTGGTAAAGCCGGGATGCGTAAACATGACGACCATGGCCGCAAACAACGGAAAAGATCCGAAAAAAATATAAGGCCGGCGCCGTCCCCAGCGCGTTCGGGTTCGGTCCGACAAGTAGCCCGCCATGGGATCGGTAATTGCGTCCCAAATCTTGCCGATCATGATAATCGAGCCTGCCAGACCAGCCGCGATTCCAACCGTATCGGTCAGATAATTGAGTAGTAAAAAGGCGATCACCGTAAAAAAAAGATTGCCTCCCAAGTCACAGATGCCATAACCCAGTTTTACTTTTAACGGCAGTTTCACGTCATCCTTCATGCTGGCAATACCTTGTATTAAGAGTCGAAGCTAAGTGAAAACTATCCTGATACAAGCGATCTGTCAAACTGGTTTAGGACCCAAGGACCATGATCTAGGGGCTGCCAAAATAAAATTATGACAGCGGTTATAAATTCACCGATAATGGCCGTGCGTGGGAATCGATGCGATCGTGGGCTTTGACAAGGGCTTGAAAAAGCGCTAAAAGAAACAAGCCGATTGAATACCAATGCAGCTATCCAAAAAAGGGGAATGCACCGATGCGAGCAATTCTGATCGCAGTGGAAAAGCTGAAATTGTCCGCTGAATTGAATGCCTCCCAAACAGCGCGTCAGATTTACGAAGCCCTTCCGCTGGAAGGAACCGTCAATCTATGGGGTGACGAAATCTATTTTGAAATTCCCCTGGTGATCACGTTGGAAGGCACTGCCCGGGAATCGGTCGCTGTTGGGGATCTCGGATACTGGCCGGCCGGACCCGCCTTTTGCATCTTTTTCGGACCGACGCCTGTCAGCACGAACGAATTGCCACGCGCCTACAGCCCTGTCAATATTTTCGGCCAACTCAAGGGGGATGCCGCGCAGCTTAAAGCCGTCCCCAGTGGCAGCACCATCCGCGTAACCCGCGCCGATGAAATATAACCCGGAAACACAGGGTCGTATGCCGCTCTTGCGGGTCAACGTCCGCCCGCGTAACAGGTGACGTTGTTGGCCTTGTAAAGGAGACGCCATGGAATGTCAGAAAGAACAACACCTCACCCATTGCAATTGCTCTTATGAACCGTGTTCACGCAAAGGTGTTTGTTGCGAATGTTTGAGCTATCACTTACGCAGTCGTGAACTCCCGGCCTGCTGCTTTCCTGATGAAGCCGAAAAAACTTACAACCGGTCTTTTGAGCACTTTGCAAGCCTGGTTCAGGCCAAACGTATATGAACAGGGAAGGAAAAAAAATGATCTACATTGGAAATTTTCTACATCTGACCAATCAGCAAAACCGTTCCGAGATGGATCGACGCCATGGTGAATTTCACCTAATCGTAGCGGCGGACAGCGTCGACCAAGCGCTTGGTTTGTTTAAACAGCGCATCATTGATCTTCAGGCCGCTAGTGCGTTTTTTGAAGGCAAGTGCACCGTTTTTCTGAATCAGATCCTCGGATTCGAAAAAATCGACCAGCAAGAAGCCTTTATGTTGAATTACAAATCGATTGCCGGCGATCCAGCAATGCCATTTATCGGCTGTTCACTCCCCACCGATGAGGCCGACGATTGCCGTATCTACGAATGGGAAGGACTGAACTTAAAATCCGCGGGCAAAGCCAATAAACTTTTTATTGAATTCGAATAAAATCGTTGCACGATTTCAATTAACGCGACGTCGTCCCCCTCTGAGTGCAAGGCCGACCATCCGGCGGTTTTATCTGCGGAATTACCGTGGGGTTATCCGCTGGTGTTGTGGTGGACCAAGAAGCTTAACCCGAACTTGAACTCATCCCATGATGCCCTATAAGATGACCGGCGATCCCTTGGCAGCCGGGACTGTTGCCGTAATTGGCATTCCCTGGGACCGCAATGTCTCATTTCTGCCCGGCGCCGCCCAAGCACCGGCCCGTATCAGAGAAGCATTGCAGGCCGGTTCGATGAATCTATGTACTGAAAAGGGAATCGATCTGGCGATAGACGAGCGTCTGCGCGATATGGGAGACCTGGCAAGCCCTAACGACCCCAAGCTCTATGATTTGGTGGAGGTGCACGTGACCGAACTGCTTGATCAGGGGTTTCGGGTGCTGGCTCTCGGCGGAGATCATTCGATCACTTTTCCAATCCTGCGGGCCCTGGGCAAACGCTACGACGCCCTGAATATATTACACCTGGATGCACATCCTGACCTCTATGACACCTATGCTGACAATCCTTTATCGCATGCCAGCCCGTTTGCCCGTATCATGGAAGCCCGCTTGGCCCATCGCTTGGTGCAGGTCGGAATCCGAACGCTGAACCCGCATCAGCACGCCCAGGCCGAACGTTTCGGTGTAGAAATCATCGACATGCAGCACTGGCACCCTGACCTGCAATTCACCTTTAGTGGCCCGCTCTACCTATCTTTAGACCTTGACGTCCTCGACCCTGCCCACGCACCGGGGGTGTCTCACCATGAACCTGGAGGGTTGACAACCCGGAGGTGCTGACCCTGATCCAGAACCTGCGGGCCCCGATTGTGGGGCCGATATCGTGGAGTTGAATCCTTCGCGTGATCCGCTGGGAATCACCGCCATGGCCGCCGCCAAGCTCCTCAAAGAGATCGCCGCCGCCATGCTGGCCAACCCTTTTAAAAAAGAAAAACTGTCTGAAAAATAGGATTTTGGTTCAATATCAAGGCGGGGCTACGTTTCAACCCGCAGGCATACTACTGTATGTCGAGGACTTGAAGCGTGGCCCCAACGCTGAGAGTGGACCAAAAGACATTTTTCAGACAGTTTTTAGATGCCTTTATCGAGAATCTTCTCGTCGCGCATCAAGCGTTCCTGGATCCCCTTGCCGATCTGGTAGTTGCGGCTGAAGTCAGACCAGAAGGCCTTGTCTTGCTCCTTCCAGTTCGGACCGAAGCGCTCGTCAAAATAATCTCCCAGTTTGTCAAAAAGCAACTTCCAGGGCGGTGCGCCTTTTTCATAGGCTTCCAGCAATTCGTTCAGCAGCTGATCCAGGTCGGCAAGAGTTTCTTTGGGCAAATAGGATATGGCGCCCTTGCGGATGGATGCCATCAATGTTTCCGGATTGATGGCATGGGCCGTCAACATCACCGTCGGAATCCCACGTTGCACAGACTCTTCTAGCAATTTGAGGCCGTCGACACCCATAATATCAAGAATCGCCAGATCATAGCGGCGGGCTTTGATCTTTTGCGAGGCGCTTTCGTAATCGCGTGCTTTATCAACCTGGGCGTCGTCCAAAATATCTTCGATGGTTTCTAGAATGTCTTCTTCGTCATCGACTGCCAAAATATGCTTTCCGCTGATATAAGATCCCGCTTCCGTCATGTGCCTCCTTTGTATCCCGAGACGATTTGATTATTTTACATGAGTGGTTGTGTGCTGGTTTGAATTTCAGGTCAGCACATCAGTCTATAATTCCCAACGCAACAGGCATCATCAAACGAAAGGTCGCACCTTGGTCTTGGTTGCTGATCAATTCGATATCACCGCCCAGGCAGCGCGCCATTATTCGGGCGCCGGCCAAACCAAGGCCATGACCGTTGCGCGGTGTTAGCGTGCACTCTTTTACCTGGGCATAGCGGCGAAATATTTTTTCATGGTCCTGCGGATCGATTCCGGGGCCATCGTCTATTACTTCAATGATCACATGGTCTTTCTGGTGATCAAGCCGTACCACTATGGTGTTGCGAGAATGGTGCAGTGCATTTTTGATGAGGTTGCCGGTAATCTGACGAAATTTGGTTTCATCCTGCAACATTTCACTTTCGACAGCATGGGGCATAATGTCAAGTATAACGCCGTTGGCTTTCAGGAAATCGACTACCGCAGGCTGATCTGAAAACCCATCGATCTGTTCATAAAGACGGCCCGCCATCATCTCGATTGTCTCCAACAGCACCTCGAATAGCACCTGGGCAGGTATAAAACGGCAGGTGTCAAAGCAGCCGGACTCGGAGCGGCCGATTTCCAGCAGCGCATACAACATGCTGCGCGCTTTTTTGGTATTGCGCAGCACGCGTTTAAGGGTCTTTTCCTGGCGAGCGGAAAGCGGACCGAACTTCGCTCTTTTTTCAAGTAAGGTCCGCATTCCAGTTTCGATAATTGCGATGGGATCTTTTAATTCATGAATCAAAAATTCAATTTCGATATCACGAAAAAACTGCTCCAGCTCGCCGGGATGCTGCTGGTTCCGTCTTCCATTGTATTGTTCTTTTACTGACATGACTAAGTTTCCTGTATCTATATTTTGTGGTGCTTGCCCCGCCGACTGGATGAAAACGCACGACTCATGGTCGTGCCGCCCGATTCGAGGCAATCCTCCAGCGATTGACATTGCTCGCACAATGCCACATCCCCCGGACCGGCTTGCCGGTGTAGCGATCAGGTGGCGGCAACGCTTTGAAGACATCTCCAGGTCAAAGTTGTAGCGCTCTGAAAAGATTTTCATGCGCAATAAATCAAAGCCTTTCCCTCCGGCGTTGAAAATCGTATGGTTGCCGTGAGGAATATTCCATCGGTTCATAAGCCGTAAAATAATTTTCGAAGATCAGTCGCTGATTTTCCTCGCTAATACCGATACCATAATCCTTGACCTCAAATTCAGGGCCATTAGCGGCATTGCGCACGCTAACTTCAATCAAACCGCCATCAGGTGTGTTTTCAATTGCATTGCGAAGCAACCCCTCGATCATTTTGCCAACACTTCGCGCGGGATTTGGATCGAGGGCTGTTTTTTCTGTTGTTATTTCCAAACGGCATGTCCGGTGAGCAAAACGCGGTCTCAGATTTTCAATCTGCGTCTTACAAAGCGATCCAGGAGTATCTCGACGGCAGGTTCATGCTGTGGCCCGAAAAGTTCTTCAATGCGTTGCCGGATCTTGGACGCAATCTCTTCCTGGCCGCACTCATCAGCGGCAAGGGCTTCAAGTTCGTCCGTACATGCCTCCAGTAAAGACGAGAAGAGATAATATCCGCGATAATCTTTTTCTTTGATAATGTCTTCAATTTGATACTGCATGTCCAGAGATGCGGTTCAAGTTCCGATGGGCACGCTCCAAAATTCGCTCAAGGCCGCTGTCCCGCTTCTCCGGAAATTTTCTTGTTTAAAAGGTTTAGCGAAGCAGCCAATACGGAAACCGGGGTCTTGAGTTCGTGGGAAAGGTGATGGATCACGCGGTCTTTGGCACGGTTATAGCTTTTAACCTCTTCGTAGGATCGCTGGAGTTCGTCATTTATCCGCGCATTTTCAATCGGCAAGGCGACCATACTGGCGATGGTGCTCAAAAGTTCGATATCTGTCTGATCGAACGTCACCTTCTTTTTTATTAACGGCGCACAAGACGCCGATCATATGGTTATCGATCTGAAGCGGAACATCCAGCATGTTGCGTGTCTGATAGCCCGCATTGCTCATCGACTCTTTTAAAAAAAAGCGGGCTTTGGATCGTATCCGTTGACGATTAAGGGCTTGCCGGTCCGATACACTTCACCGGCGACCCCTTCATTGACCGGGAAACGAATTTCGCGCATCCTTTCATCCGGTTTCAATATCTTCATAGGCCGTTACCCGAAAATAAAATTCCATGTTCTCTTCATCCAGCAAAATTACCGAAGCGCCTTCCACTCGAACAAATGCTGTATTTCTTTTGTGATAAACTCAAGGCGTTCGTCCAGACCCTCTAAACTGATAAAGCGACCGGGCAATGCGAAACAATGCCTGATTGTTGCGTTCAGACCGCTTTTCACGGGTTACATCTCGCAGCGTAATGACCTGCCCGGCGGGTTTGTTCTGGTCATCAAAGAAGATAGCACCATCGATGACGATATCGAGTAAGCCGGCCATCTTTGGTCAGCCGTTTGGTTTCGTGGTTATGCAGGATTCCTTCCTTAAAGAACCGCTGCACATCCTTGCGTGTTTCCACTTTTAGATCATCAGGCACAAAAGGGATACGCTTGCCTTCCAGTTCTTTGAAGGTCCACCCAAAAACTCTCTCAAAGGCAGGGTTTAAATACGATACCGTACTATCCATTTTAAAAACAAAGACCGGCTCCGGCAAAAACTCCAAAAAGGCCTGGTAGCGTAATTCCGCCCTCCGGCTGGCCAGATATTGCTCCTGGGCCCGCTGTTCTGATTTCTCAAGGGCTTGCTGGAAAAGATATTTGTCGGTGATATCGCGGGCTATGCCACGGAAGCCGACTTTATGGTTCTCACCTTCAACGATCGACGTAGCGCTGATTTCCAAAATTCTTTTGACGACCGTTTTTGCGCTGAATTTCCCATGTAATATCTGTAACGCCCTGACCAGTATTAAAAATCGTGTTGAAGCTTTCATAGGCAAACTTGGCATTGCTTGCATCCATGTAGGCGCTGTAGTTGCTGCCATGAATTTCTTGGCGGGTATAACCGAAAATTCGGCACAGGGCGTCGTTGAAAAACTGGAAATTACCGGCCAAATCGGTTTCAAAAAAACCGTCCGCTACATCTTCGATAAAAACACGATAACGTTCCTGCGGAATTTGACAGGCATCCAGGCTGACATCATGGTTGTGATCATTTGTCATTGTGGTTAGGTTGTTTCAAGGATCCCGAAGGCTTCTGAATCAAGGATCTTGATGCCATTGGCCTGCATGATCGTCGATGGCCTCGTCATTATCGCTGAAGCGGAAAGATCATGACCGCGCCTGAGGCTCCGAAGCCGATAAAAGCATACATGAAGATAACATTGACACCGGCATCCTTGAGCGGGCCTGAGCACAGCCTGGCCAGGCTGCCCGGCTTGTCCTCAATCTCGGCCGCCACCACCTCATTGACAAAGGCCGGAATCTGCATCTCCATCAAGATCTTGCGGGCGGTGGCCACGTCCGAGACCAGAAGCCGCAGTTGGCCAAATGCGCCTGTGTCGACCAGGTTAAGGGCTCTAAGGTTAATACCGGCATTGCCGAGGGCATCCGTGACTTCGAACAGGCGCCCAGGAGAATTCTCAATGGATACGACGATCTGTTTTAATTTCATTTGAACCTCCATCTGTTATTGAATCCATTTCACGATTTAAGATAAGCACATTTGCCAAGTTTGGCGAAAAGATCTTAACATGGGTGTCCGGTTCAAACCTTAAGGAAACACCTATTAATAGTCAAGGGAAAAGCCCTTGCAGGCTTGCCCCGCGAGAATCCCCGCCGCTGGCCGCCCTGTTTGAAGCCAGCTAATATGATAGGCTGCTTTTAGCCTTTGCGAATGCGACAACCGATTCCCTTTAAATTTGGTGTACCGAATTCCTTGCCCAATCGCTGAGTTGATGTCAAAATGTTGTAGTTGGCAGTTGTCCCATTCCGACGGTTGGACGGCCCTGTCCTCCGGAAACCACCACCCGCTGGCCGCATAAACAAACCAGGCACTAGTTTCGCTGTTAGGTGTGCTTCTGGATAATTCGGCCGGACCGGGTCTCAATCTCGACTGGGTCCCCTTCCGTAATCCCGGAATGCGCGGTGTCCGGGGGTTCAAAGCGACAATCGGATCCGGACGTTTTCGCCGCAGTTCTTCTACCCAGCGATAGGAAGAATGCAGGTAGTATTTGTCCTTACCGCTGGTCAGCACCAACGGATAGGCATCGTCCGTGGTTTCCGGCACCCCGTTGTAGGATGGTAACGGTGCAAGCCCGTACCGGTCCGCCCGGCTCAAGGACAATTCGACCTTGCCGGTCGGGTGTTTTGAAACCGGAAGCGCGATATTTTTCAAATTGCTGTGGTCCAGTTAAATATCCTTGGGCCACGAACTGGTCGTAGGTCAGGCCGCTTGGCTTTAAAACCGCATCGAGCAAACCCTCATATGCATCGATACCAGTATTCCGGTGGTGTCAGATCCTGCCCAGTTCATTGAGGATTTGCAGGTCCGGCCAGCATTCCACGGGCGGATCGACAATCTTGGGCCGGGCCAGGACGTACCCGTGGCCAAGGCCGTAATGGCCGATGTCATTAAATTCGAAATGGGTTGCGGCCGGCAGCACAATATCGGCCAGAGCCGCTGTCGGCGTCATAAAAATATCGGCCACCGCCAAGAAAGTCAAGTTGCTGAAGGGCCTGAATCGTCTCACGGCTGGCCGCATAACCCACCACCGGATTGGTGCACTGCATATAAGCAGCCCTTACCGGATAAGGTGTTTGCTTGAGAACCGCTTTTTTGAAATAGCCCCCCGGGACCGTCATCATCCGTGGAATGATGTGGTGATAGGCCGGAATCATCTCTTGGCGCTTGTCGGGGATCAAATCGGCCCGTACAAATTTCCCCAGTCCCATGACCTCGGGGTCCAGGGCATGAATGTTGCCCCCGGGTAGTATCCAGGTTGCCGCAAATGGCCATCAAGCACAGCAGCGCACGCACGGTATCGAATGTATATTTATGTTGTTCGATGGGGTTGCCCCATTGGATTGCCGCTGGATGCGCAGCGGCATAGGCCCTTGCCGCGGCCGCGGATCTGATCGGCCGGCACCCATGTGACGGTCGCCATTTTTTCGGGAGTGTAAGCCTCAACGTGCCGGGCCAAAGCTTCAAAACCATGGGTCCAGGTATCCACGAATGTCTTGATCATACAAGCCTTCGGTAATGATCACGTTCAGCCATGCCAAAGCCAAAGCATGATCACTGCCGGGCCGAAGCTGTAGCCAGTGCCGTGCCTTGGGGGCCAGTTTCGTTTGACGGGGATCGATGACGATCAGCTCGGTGCCCTGCACGCATCCGATCTAGCAGCAGTGTATTGATTTGTCCTTCTTCGTTCGTGCTGGTGATATTGCTGGCCCAAAGAACGACGAGCTGGCTGGGATGATGGAAATCCGCGACCGGATAAAAGCCACACGTGTGCATGCCGCTGACTTCTCGGGGGGCATGGCAAACATCCTGGGTCGCGACCACATTGGGCGAACCGAAGAGGTTGGCCAGGCGAATCAGGACGAAATGCTCCAGGCCTTTGGGCATCCCCTGGCAAAAGGCCACGCTGCGAGCACCGTCTTGCTTTCTGACACGGTTCAGGTTAGTGACGATGGTCTTCAAGGCCTCATCCCACGATATACGCGTCCATTGGTCGGCACCGCGCGGACCGACACGCTTTAAGGGGTAACGCAGACGATTGGGATGGGTAAGACGCTGAGGGGATGCCAACCCTTTGGGGCACACATAGCCCTTGTTGAGATACCCTTGCGGGTCGCCTTTAACCGCCGTGATGCGATTGCCCTCAACCTTTACCTTGAGTGCACAACCGCCATGGTCCATACGGGCACAATGCGTTTTAAGCCATTTGGGGTCAGCCGACATGTGAAGGCCTCATTGTACTATCGAGTCATGGGTTGAATCATTTAAATGTTCTGGGGCACTGGAGCTACCGCTTATATAGCTACTTTACAGCTGTTTTCCGTCTAAAGCAACTGATTAAATGGTAGCGCCGGTGAGGAAATGCCCGGTTGTCGCGCGGGGCAACGCCCGATCATTGAACGCGCGTGTCGCTCCGAAGCACAAGGCTAAAATTTCTATCCCTGCAGCAAGCAGCTGGGAATAGTCAAATTTTAATAAAATCGAGGATTTTTAAGGATAGCCGTAGTCATCGAACGCGCCGATGGGCGCCAGCAGCAAGGCAAAGTTTCAAGGATAGCCTAGATCACGGTCAGTGAACGCGCCGGAGGGTCCCAGCTGCAAGGCATTTCTGGGCGCAGCCGTAGTTATCCTACTGCAAGCCCAGAATAACGCCGCAGATACGAGCCTCCGGTTGTGCAACACGTTCAATGGGGTTAGCCTTTGATACTGCGCGGCAGCAACATCTGATGCTGGGGGCAGATGGATTTGGGGTTTTGATAAACCGCGCCGGCAAAGGCGGCCATGTATTTTCTGATATCCGTCATCTTGGCGATCTCGTCCACAAAGCCTTTGCTGGGCACAGTAGAGGGGCCTTGAGTAGTCGTGGTATTCCTGGGCCATTTTGTTCATTTTTTCGATGATCGGTTCCAGATCACGGCCGGCATCCTTTTCCTTGACCAGGCGGCGTGAAAAACTTGCCGCAGCGGCTGTTTCACCGTGCATGACGTATATCTCGGTGGTGGGTATTCCCAGGGAAAACGCATTGTGACGGTTGGCCGTCGGTCCCCCCATAACGTAGTGGGCGGCTGCCGTCCCTTTCCGTAAAAGGATCAGCAATTGGGGCACATCGGTCTGCTGAATCGAGTAGATCAAGGACTGGCCCAACCCCAAAAGCTCGGCTTTTTCGGCGATATCGCCGACGTCGATCCCGGAGGTATCCTGGAACCAGACAATCGGCACCCGATCACGGCCGCAGAGGGTTACAAATTCATTCATCTTGATAAGGCCCTGCCGGTACAACTTCCCGCCAAAACCGGGATAGTCGGCATATTCGGGATAATTTTCACCCAGGTAGCCTTGCCGGTTGCCGATGACACCCAGCAAATAGCCATCGACTTTCACCAGACCCGTATAGACTTCCGGGCCATAATCAGGACGGAACTCCATATGTTCACTGCCATCGACCAGGCGCGCCAGAACCTCATCAAAATTATACATCTGTTTTTGATTGAAAGGAATCAAATGGTACAGGTCTTCGGCCGGAAAACGGGGCGCTTTGGGGTTCGGCCACACGGAAAAACTTGGGATTGTAAGCCGGCATATCTTTCATATAATCTTTCAAGCCGTCGAGTACCCCGGTTTCCTCTTCGAACACATACCTGAAAAAACCGGTCGCATCGTAGTGAATATCGACCGATCCCGGCGGCTTGGCCTTGAACTGTTTGGCTGACGTAATCAATTGCTCCGCCCCATCCAGATCAAAATACCCTTTGGGCGACATGCCACTCAAAATACCGCCACCGCCAACCGCAATATTGCAGTTCTTGTGCGCAAATAAAATGGTTGGGCTGATGCCCTGATATCCTCCGCCGGCGGGATTGGTGCCGTAAATACCCGCCAGGATCGGTATCCCCAGCTGCTCCAGTTCGGCATGCCGGAAAAAGGTTGTGCCGCCCCCCCGACGATCGGCATAGAATTTTTCCTGTTCGGTCAGTTTAACCCCGCTGCAGTTGACCAGCCATACCAGGGGAATATTCAGCCGTTTGGACAGGTTGGTAACCCGCAGGATGTTTTCATACTGGCCCGGCACCCAGGCACCGGCTAAAAGCTTGTTGTCGAACCCAATGATAACGGCCCATTTGCCCGATATTTTTCCCAGCCCATCAAAAACATTGGTCGTGCCTTCAGGATTGTCATCCGGATTGTACAAGGTGTGCAACGGCGTCCATGTGCCCGGGTCCACCAGATAATTTAATCGCTGCCAAACCGTCATCATGCCCCGGGCGTTGATTTTTTCTTCCGGAAAACCAACGGTTTTGGCTTTTTCCACTTCTGTTTTGACTTCCGCCTCGACCGTCTTGATCTGGCTGACATTCTCCGCACTGCTTTTTTTCTGGCCTTCATTTAGCGCCTGACCAAAATTCTTTCATTTTCTCAAAATACGGTTTCATTTGCGACTCCTGGTCCAGTTATTTCTATCCGAAAGGCTCTCTTCCTTTTAGCGTGTCCAGCCAACACCGTCAATTCATTAATCAATCTTTCTTTCTAATCCATCGCAGATTCCGCCATCCTAGTCGATAGGCCACATCCCTTTTTCCTCTAAAACCGTCTTTAATACTTTTAATGCGGCATTGGCGGCCGGGACCCCGCCGTAAACGAGGGTTTGAAAAATCACTTCAGCGATCTCCTGCGGTGTACAGCCGACATTCAACCCGGCCTGAATGTGGAGTTTCAGCTCATCTAACCGGGAGAGAACCGTCAACGACGCGATGGTTACCAACTGGCGGGTCTGATGGGGGATTTTCTCCCGGGCATACATCTGGCCGGTGATGAACAACGACAGGTCCTTGGCCAGGTCCTTGTCAAACGCCCGCCACAGGTCAAAGGGCCTTTCATCCTGGACGCCTTCGAAATACAGGCTGGCCGTCTCTTTCGTCTTGGTAACGATGTCTTTACTCACGGTGTAACTCCTTTGGAGCGCACAGCGCATGGCGCATAGCGTGCTACCTGTTGGCTTTACGAATGCCCAATTGATCCAGCGCAATAATCCATTTACAGATGTTGGCCGAGCCTTCCACCATGGTGTAGGTCGGTGCATCGCGGTAGTACCGTGCCACCGGATACTCGGTCGAATAACCGTAGGCACCGTAAATGCGCATGGCGTAGTTGGCACACTTTGTAACCACTTCACCGGCGAAATATTTGGCTTTGGCCACATCCAGGCCATTGTTCAACTGCCCCTGATCCTTGGCCCAGGCCGCTTTGTAAACCAGCATCCGGGCGGCATCGATTTCCGCAGCCATTTGCGCAATCATATCCTGATTCATTTGATACTGGCCGATCGGTTTTCCGAATTGCTTGCGCTGGTTACAGTATTTGATGGATGCCTCCAGGCATGCCTGGGCCAATCCAACCGCACCGGCGGCGGCCGAAAGCCGGGTCTGGTTGAGCGACCCGAAAACGATCTTGGCGCCGTCACCCGGCTGACCAAGAATATTTTCCTTGGGCACCTTGGTGTTGTCCAGAAAAATCTCGCCGGTGGGCGAAGAATGGGAGCCCAGTTTTTCGAGCCCCGATGTTTTGACACCGTTGAAGTTCTTCAGTTCCACGACAAAAGCGGACAAGCCCTTGGATCCTTTGGATTGATCGGTATAGGCATAGTAAATGACAACATCGGCCACATCGGCATTGGAAATCCAGGTTTTGGAGCCATTCAGCAACCAGTGGTCGCCTTTGTCTTCAGCCGTCGAAGACATGGCCATCACATCGGATCCGGCATCCGGTTCCGTGATGCCAAAACCGCCCAGGTATTCGGCGGTACATAATTTTTCGATATACTTCTTTTTCAGTTCCTCACTGCCGTAGGTATAGATCGTATAAGCACAACCCAAGACCTGCATGTTGACCTGCACTCTGAGCGAACTCGAGACCCTGGCGATTTCTTCGGTGACAATCATGGCCGCCAGCCACCCCATCTCTTCACCGCCATATTCCTCCGGGATGACCGTACCGAAAAATCCCAGTTCACCCATGGGGCGCATGGCCTCTTTGTAGGGAAGATAGTGGTTGGCATCCCATTCATCGACAAATGGGGCAATTTTCTTGTTGGCGAACTCACGTACCGCCTTTCGCAACATCTCAAGTTCCTTTGACAAGCTGAAATCCATTGGGTTCCTCCTGTGTGGGTAATTTTGACCGCCGACCGGCGGCCCACCTAATAAGCTACATTACGGCTATATTATCATTACTTTTTAGTCAAGAAAAATCATGATTGGAAAACCGTAAGATCCATGTTAACAGATGAGGCCGCCGGCCCGGGACTGGTCAGCACAACCTCTTCTGGTTTAAGACAACCAACTGCGAATTGCTGAAAGGAGTTGGTCTTGAACAAGGGTATCGATAAAATAACCGATCTTGGTACCGCAATCAGCACCTATGTCACGGATGGCTGCCATCTTTCCATCGGCGGTTTTACCATCAATCGCAACCCCATGGCTGCTGTTTATGAAATTATCAGGCAACGGGTCCGCAATCTGCATGTCTATGCGCATTCCCACGAAATGTATCTGCAAGGGTATTATCCGGATGCCTCCCCGGATCAAATTCTGGATAAGATGGGTTTTGAAGTGGACACGACCCGCGCCCAACCTGTGCCCCCGCCTACTGAACGCGAGCTTCATATTATGCGGGAAATCTGCGATCCCCAGCGCCTGATCCATGGCTAAAGCAAAACGCAAAGCGTTTTGCTTATTGGACGAAACCCAGGATCCTTGGCAACCACAAGACCGCATCAGGCACATAGGTGATCAGAAACAGGACTGCCATTTGGATAATGAGAAAGGGGATGACCGCTTTGGACACATAAATGATGTCCTTGTTGGCAATAGCGCCGGTGATATAGAGGCTGACACCCATGGGCGGGGTACAGTATCCGATGGCCAGGTTGACTGTCATGATCAGGCCGAAGTGGACCCAGCTGATACCAAAGGCATCGAGCATGGGCAAAAAGACCGGGCCCAAAATCATGGTGGCCGAAATAATATCCATGAACATGCCCACGATCAAAAGCAGGATATTCATGGCCAGCAGAAAAATGATCGGTGATTCGATCGCCGAAAGAACCGCCTCGGTGATTTGACCCGGTATATTTTCAAGGGTCAGCAACCGCCCGAAACACGTGGCCCCGGCCACGATGATCAAAAGGGACGCCGAGGTAACCGCTGAATTGACGGTTATCTGCTTGACCTGACTGAACTTCATGGAACGGTGAATACAAAGCTCGACGATAAACGCATAAACACAGGCCACCACAGCGGCCTCGTTGGCCGTGAAAGCCCCGGAAAAAATTCCACCAAAAATAATTACCGGCAGCATTAAAGACCAGAAGCCCTCTTTTAACACCAGAAGTGTTTCTTTAAAGTTCGGGATCGGTTTGCGAACGATTTCCTTTTTTTTACGGAAGATAAAATAGGTGTATACACAGACACCGAGCATGATCAGGACACCTGGCAGAAAGCCGGTCAGAAAGAGCCCTTCCAAAGAGACATTGCTGATCATACTGTAGAGAATCATCCCGATACTGGGCGGAATAATAACGCCCAGGTTGGGAGACGTTGTCATGACCCCAAGAGTGTATTTTTCCGGATAGCCATTTTCAATCAGGGCGGGAATCATGAACCCTCCCAGAGCCACCACCGTGGCAACGGTGGACCCGGAAATCGCACCGAAAAGACCGCAGGCCAGAACCCCCGCCATCCCAAGTCCCCCGGGAAGCCAGCTGACCAAGGCATTGGCCACCTTGATCAGTTTCTCGACAATGGAACCGGCCGTCATGATATTGCCGCACAAGATGAAAAAAAGCACAACCACCAGGGCGAAATTATCCATGCTGCGAAAGAGGGTCTGCGCCAAAAGAAGCAGCGGCAGATCAGTAAAGAAAAGAAAACCCAGCACGGCGGTAAAAAAGAGACACATAAAGACCGGGATATAGGATGCCATACATCCTAAAAGAATCGCATAAGATTATGACGTGACTGGTTTCCACTTACTGGATCTCCTGCAAAAACGGTGCAAACATCGGCTAAACCTGCGCTTTTTTGGCGTGCAATTCGTTGTAATCTTGGTACATATTCTGGATGGTGCGAATCAGCATCAGGACCCCCATCATCGGCAGCATGGCATATAAATAGACCAGAGGAATCTGCATGATAATGGTTTTTTGCTCGGTTCGAACCTGCATAAGCGCCATGAGCCAACCGTAGTAGAGCATCATAAAAGAAAAAATGATCATCACGAAGTTGCTGAAAAAGGTGAGCGGTGTTTTCAGTTTGGGAAAGATTTGGACGACGGCATCGATCTTGATCATGGAACGATTTTTGACGGCAGCGCTACATCCGATCAGGGTCGTGTAAATGATGACCTCGCGCACCAATTCTTCGGACCAGGCAAAAGTATAGCTAAAACCATAACGCAGGACAACATTGACAAACAGCGCTACCAACGCCACCATGACCGTAATAAAAAGAGTCCATTCTTCAAATAAACTCAATATCTTATCCAGCAACGTTCAGAGTTTTTGCAAACATCGAAGCGTCCTTTTACGCACACCAAGATAAAAGGGGACCCGGCTGGCCGAGCCCCCTTATTTTATTTTTCGCGTTCTATTTTCCTTAGGGTTTGTAGCCCATATAATCCTGAACTTCTTTCAGAAAATTAGCCGGGCGGTATTTGTCACCTTTATGAAGCTTGTTGATCTCAGGTGCGAATGCTTGATGGGTCTTGTTGCCCTGGCGCTTGAGAACATCCATGGCCGCATCCGAAAGGCGGATAAACTCGATCCCGTTGGCTTCCGCCTTGGCAATCTGGTCGACTTCCTGCTGCTTGGTTTGCTGTCGAATATCAAGACAGACATCGTGGACGACTTCGACAAAGGTTTGCTGCAGGTCGGCCGGCAGGCTGTTAAACCAGGCTTTGTTGAAAACCCAGATGAACAGGCCCTGAGCATAATTCAAATAGGTGTAATATTTAGCGACTTCAAACTTCTTGGTGATGTTACAGACCATGGGGGTGTGATCCAAACCATCGATAACCCCTTGTTTGAGAGCCACCGGCACATCCGGCCAGGGCATGACGACCGGGTTGAAGCCCCAGTTTTTGTAGTTCATGCGGTTGACCGCCGCCTCGGCAACGCGGAATTTGACTTTTTTAGCATCAGCCAGCGTCCGCACCGGTTTGGTCGTGGCCCAGCCATAGTTGCCGTAGCCGGTAATGTCGATGCCGACGATGCCCTGATGGTCCATGGCCATCATAAAATGGTCGAAAAGCTTGCCACTGGCCACGAATTTATCGAGTTTGTCAAATGAATTGACGAGGAACGGCAGGTTGATCAATCCAAAGCGGGGGCCCAGGTTGACAGCGGCCACGGAACTAACGCCCATGCCCTGGATAGCGCCCATTTGGAGCTGGTTCAACACCTCAACTTCACCACCCAGCATGGAAAACGGTTTATAATCAAGGTACATCTGTCCGTTGGTACGCTTCCACAGTTCGTCCCTGATTGCAAACCCAGCGTACACCCCCTTGATAACCGGATGTGATACATTGGATACAATGAACTTGTATTTGGCCCCGGACGGGTCAAAATTGGCTTTCCAGGCATCCAGAGAGGGTTTCTTTGCCAACGCCGGGCCAACCAGCAACCCGAAGCTGATGAGACAAATCGTTACCACAATTGTCAATCTTCTAAGCGTCATCTGTTCCTCCTTTACTGATACAGTGTCTCCTTGAGCGCTAAACTTCATTCATTTGCCAAAGATTATTTACAAGCTAAAATACAGCTACATCCTGCTTTAGTCAAGAAAAAAATCCGTCCCTCCGAACCCTCTAAAACCGCTCCAGAGATTGGCCTGGCACTTTAAATTGCCACTTTTCTAGATCGTCTTTTCGATTACCCTTTTGTCCAGTAGCCAAGCGGATCGAAGCGCTCCAGCATCTTCAATTCATCCATCGTGGGCTCCGGTGTACGCTTCAATTGCTGTGCGATTTTCAGTTCCCAGCCGGTATTGGCTTGGACCTGGGCGACGGTCAACGCCGGGATGCAGCGCTATCAGAACCATCTCACGATCTTCAGGATCGAATTCAAGTACGCCCAGGGTCGTGATGACGGCCGAAGGCCCACCGCGGGGCAGTCCAACGGCCTGACGCCAACCAGGGCCATTGCCATAGCCCGGTGAGGTGATGTAATCGACTTGGGGTACAAAGCGTCGTTTTTCATGGGCCATGATGATGACATGCCGCTGGGCCAGGCTGGCCAAATCACACGCCCCGCCGCTCCCGGGCAGCCGCGTCGTCATACGGGCGGCAGCCGCCCACATAACTGGTGTTTAAATTGCCAAAACGGTCGATCTGGGCGCCGCCGATGAAGCTGGTATCCACCCGCCCCTGCTGCAACAGCCCCATCATGTCGACGGTATCGGCCAGCCATTGGGCCTGATAAAGATTCGGCAGGTCTCCCATGGTCAAGATAGGCGCCGGGGCCATTAAATCGCGTACAATACCCAGTTCATAGATCCCGACCGCTGCCGGAGCGTGGGTGCTTTTGGCCAGCAGGAACCCCAGCAACGGCAGGCGCATCCCCACAAAAACAATTTCACCATCCGTGATGGTTCGCGCTGCTGCAGTAACCATCAATTGTGCCAAGGAATAATCGGCTTTAGCCGGCATGAGTTCTCCGTGTTCAGGATCTCTAACGATTATCTAACTTCTCACTCATACGAAAAAACTTACTTTATGGTCAGTATCCGAAATCGGCCGCCGCGGATCTGACATGCTGCGTGAGGGCCAGCGCCTGGGAACGCACCTTGCCAACCCGTTCCTGATAGTCTTTACTGGCCTTGATCCCGTCTACCCATCTCCATCCGCCACTGGGCATAGGTTTCCGGGGTTCGGCTCTGGTCCTGGTAATCGATAAACATCTGATGATCCCGGTTGTAGTAGCCAGGCACCGGTGATGGATGTGCCCCCCAGGGCCAATGGACCACGGCATCAACTTTAAACCCGGGAGTAATCACACGATTCGGGTCGCTGCGGATCATTTCCGGTGCTACGATCTCCTCGGCAGTGAGAATAACGTGACGGCTCGCCAGGCAGGCTTCGCGCGACACGCCCAGATTGCCCCATGCATGGGCATTACCATAGACATCCGCACGCTGAACATGGATGATAGCGACATCGGGCGTGATGGCGGCCACAGCCGTCAGCGTTTCTCCGGAAAAAGGACAGGCGATGGTTTTTAGGCTGGTATTGGTTTGATAAAGGTCGCTTCCCAACGCCGTACGGCACGGCATAAAGGGCACCCCCATGGCACCGGCTTTCAGTGCCATCGCCAACGTCAGGTTAGAGTGGTCTTCGATCGCCAGTTTTCCGGTCCTCGACCGCCCGTCGAAAATTATAACCGGAGCCGGTAATGACGTTGCCAACCCAGGCGGCTCTGACCTTGCGAGCGCAACCGGCCCCGATAATTTGGTCAAAGAGGATATCTGAAATGGGACCGATCAGCGTCAAATCTTTCTTTTGCTGACGGATGATTTCGTGACCGGCGGCAAAAGGGATCATTGTTTCCAAGGAAGTACCAAGCGCAATGGCGCTGCCGTTGGTTACGAAGCGCTCGATGGCCAGGGATAAACTGACTTGTTTAGAGCGTTGCATGGCTTTGGTTTGTTGGTTTCAGGGCTGCAGGAAGATCCGGGCCCAACGGCCGCTTTATTTGGTCTCGCCGTTTGCCGGCGAAACAAGAGACTTGGATTCCTACTGTTCATAGCAGACCCATTAAATTGTGACAACCCCATCCTAATTCTTGACAGAATGATCCAATTTGTCGATACTTTACTTTATTCGGTATGCCCCTCGCATAGCTGAAGGCAGGTTGACTGCATACCTCGATACCTGTGAAACCCAACGCCAAGTACAGGCTAAAACGCATGACGAAAATTACCGCAATCCTTCAACGCTTGAAGGAAAATGAGGAAATTGCCCAGAAATTCCACGAAATAGAAACCAGCATTCTCTCCATTCTGAATTTCAGGGATCTGTTTGAAGTGTTGTTGACTGAAATACAGGAGAAGTTTCGAGTCCCTTACACCTGGATATCGTTGATCGCAAAAAGTGAGGTTTCGGGTCTGATCGCTGTGCTTGGAAAGTTCGGCCATTCTCAAAGAACGCCTCAACATTGTCGAGCGGGAACTGTTCATGGAGCTGGTCGGCAACCGGAATAAACCCTTTTTGATCAATGCCAAGCTAAAACCCTATTTCAAGCTGCTCCCTCAAAACCACAAATATTTCATTAAATCGATGGCGGTGGCCCCCATTTCTCTGGACGGCGAGATCATCGGCAGCCTCAATCAGGCGGACTTCGAAGCGACACGCTTCCAACCCGGAATGGATACAACCCTTCTGGAAAGGCTCGCTTTGAAACTTTCTTTGTGCATCTCCAATGTCACGGCCCATGAAAAATTGAAGTTCCTGGCTTTTCATGATCCCTTGACAGGCCTGTTGAATAGACGGGTGATGGCGTCCGTTTTGCGAAGAGAATTCAACCGGGCCAAGCGCTATCAGAGTCCCTCTGACGGTTGTCTTCATCGACCTGGACAATTTTAAGGCTGTCAATGATACTTACGGCCATGATCGTGGTGACGAACTTTTACAGATCCGTGGCCGACAAACTTGTGGCGATGAGTCGCGATTCGGATATTGTCGCCCGGTTCGCAGGTGATGAGTTCGTCGTCATTCTGCCGGAAACCGACGCTCAAAACGCCGCAACCCTTATCACGCGCTTCCAGGACGAATTAAACAGCCCGCCCTTATCAACAGAGCGCAGTCAGCGTCCCAATCTCCATCAGTTACGGCATCGCGTCCACTGACGAAGATGACCTGCGGGACCCTGCCCTGCTCTTGAAAAAGGCTGATGAGCGGCTGTATGAAGATAAAAAACAAAAAAAGGGCTCTGCTGATCAGCAACAGAACCCTTGATTGGTTGATGAGACCAATTTTTTGGTTGATAGATGCTTCTATTGGGTTGATTCTTCGTCCAGCTCCGGATCCGCCTTTTTCTTTGTCTTCTTGGCCTTGGCCGGTTTTGCTTTTGCTTGCGGCGCTGCTTTGGCAGCCGTTTCCGCTTCAACGGCTGCATCCTCGCATAGGTTCAGTTAACGCCTCTTCCTTGGCCGGCATCGCATCATCAACTGCGGTTGCCTCGGGTTCGGACGCGTCCGTGTCCTCCGGCAGCTTCTCCGCGGCGGGCGGGCTTCTTCGGTCACCGCATCGCCTGTCTTAACCGCGGCTTTGGCAGCCGCCTTTGGTTTCTTGGCAGCCGCTGGTTTCTTGGCAGCCGCTGTTTTCTTGGCGGTTGTTTTGGTTTTCTTTTTGGCTGGTTTTTTCTTCTTGGGTTTTTCTGGTGTTACCAACTCGATCATTGAAATTGGAGCCTGATCGCCGGGACGCCGTCCCAGTTTGACAACACGGGTGTAACCGCCCTGTACGGAACCATATTTTTCAGAGGCCTCGCTAAAAAGTTTGTGAACGACCTCTTTCTCCCTGATGATCGCCAGCACCTGGCGTCGGGCATGCAGATCGCCCCTTTTGGCCAATGTGATCAGATGATCGGCCCAACCCCGTAGCTCTTTGGCTTTGGCATCGGTTGTCTTGATGCGCTCGTATTTAAACAGCGAGGTTACCATATTTCGGAACATGGCTTTTCGATGACTGGCTGTTCGGTTCAGTTTTACTCCGGCTTTACGATGTCTCATTGGATCGATTACTCTCCTTCCTCTGCATCATCATCTGGCGGCACAAAGCCCTCCAGTTTCATACCGAGGGAAAGTCCCATCTCACCCAGAACTTCCTTAATTTCGTTTAGCGATTTTCTACCAAAATTCTTGGTTTTGAGCATCTCCGTTTCGGTTTTTTGCACCAACTGATATATTTTTAGGATGTCTGCATTTTTCAGACAGTTAGCACTCCGAACCGACAACTCGAGTTCCTCAACACTGCGATAAAGATTTTCGTTAAAGCGCGGTGTTTTTTCCTTGTCGGCTGCGCTGCTCGGATCGGGTTCCAGTTCTTCATCGAAATTGATGAAAATCGACATTTGCAATTTCATGATCTTGGCGGCATAGGCGACGGCATCTTCCGCCAGGATACTGCCGTCGGTCCAGACTTCCAATGTGAGCTTGTCATAGTCGGTTTTTTGTCCGACCCGCGCATTGCCAACGACGTAATTGACCCGTTTGATCGGTGAAAATACGGCATCGATCGGAATTGTCCCAACAGGCGCCTCTTCGTCCTTATTGGCTTCGGCCAAGGCATAGCCTTTGCCGACTTCCACGTTCATGGTCATATTCAAGGCCCCCTCCTCCGTTAGCGTCGCAATATGCAACTCGGGATTGAGGATTTCTACTTTCCCGTCACCGCTGATAATATCACCAGCGACAACTTCGCCTTCACCCTTGGCTTCCAGGTTTATGGCGCAGGGTTCGGTTCCGTCTACTTTGAGCCGGACCTCTTTTAAATTCAGGATAATCTCGGAAACATCCTCCAAAACGCCAGGGATCGCACTAAATTCATGCATCACCGTATCGAATTTGACCGAAACGATCGCAGCGCCATAAAGCGAACCGAGAATGATACGCCTTAAAGAATTGCCGATTGTAATCCCGAAACCTCTTTCAAGCGGTTCGCATACGAATTTGCCATAGGAAGGGGTACTGCTGACCTGCACTTTATCAGGTTTGATCATGTCGCGCCAATTTATGTACATAATTTCATTTGATGACATTACTGCATCTCCAGGTTTTGTTTAGTTGGAGGAAACTAACTTGCACGTTCGCGCTTTTGCCTTTGTGTTGCTTAAACAACCGGGCATCTCTATTTGGAATAGAGTTCCACGATCAATTGTTCCTGCATCGGTATCGTCAAATCTTCACGTACCGGAAAACTCTTCACTTCGCCTTTCAGGTTATCTTTTTCCAGCTCAAGCCATTGGGGAACACCGCGCCGCACGACGGCATCGAGGGCATCGCTGATCGCCTGCACTTTTTTGCTTTTCTCTTGCAGTTCGATCACGTCGCCGATTTTAATCAGATAGGATGGGATATTGACCTTTTTCCCGTTAACGCGGAAATGGTTATGCCTCACAAAATGGCGACCCTGGGTACGCGAATTGACGAAGCCCAGACGATAAACCACATTATCGATCCTGCGCTCCAGCATCACCAGCAGGTTTGTACCCGTAATCCCTTTCTGATGATCAGCACGCTTGAAAAATAGATTAAACTGCTTTTCAGAAAGCCCGTACATCCGCTTGACCTTCTGTTTCTCGCGCAGCTGGATACCGTATCCCGAGATCTTGCCCCGGCGCCTCTGGCCATGTTCGCCTGGCGCGTAACCCCGCCTGTCAAAAGCGCATTTGTCTGAATAACAGCGATCGCCTTTGAGAAACAGTTTTAAATTCTCTCGGCGGCATATCCTGCAGACTGATCCTCTATATCTTGACAAGTCGTCCTCCTTTATATGTCTGCCGAACCCGGTTGATGGACATGCGTCCAAACTTCACTGACAACAACCGCGCGGCTCAAAAACGATATAATATTTTTTGCGTTAAACCCTTCGTCTTTTAGGGGGTCGGCAGCCGTTGTGCGGAATCGGGGTAACGTCCTTGATCATAACGACATTAAATCCAGCTGCCTGTAAAGCGCGCAAAGCCGATTCGCGCCCAGCTCCGGGGCCTTTTACATATACCTCAACATTGCGCATACCATGCTCCATCGCCTTTTTCGCGGCGTCCTCAGCCGTTAACTGCGCTGCAAAGGGCGTGCTTTTGCGCGATCCTTTGAATCCCTGGATCCCGGAACTCGACCATGCCACAACGTTGCCGACAGGGTCGGTTATGGTCACAATCGTGTTGTTGAAGGTGGATTGTATATGTACGACCCCGTTAGCGATATTTTTCTTTTCTTTTCTTTTTGTTCGGGTTCTTTTTGCCATAATCAAGTTCCTGGTAAATGCTTAACAAATTTTAATGAGTTGGGCCTTGGGCTTCAAATCAAAAAGGGCCGCCGACCGCCTATTTCTTCTTGAGGCCTCCGCGTTTCTTAACCGCTGACCGCTTGGGTCCCTTGCGCGTTCGGGCATTGGTGCTCGTTCGTTGACCGCGCACCGGCAAAGACCTGCGATGCCGCAGGCCACGGTAGCACCCAAGATCCATTAACCTCTTGATATTCATGGAAATTTCAGTACGTAGCACCCCTTCGACCTTGTGTTCACTGTCGATTACCTTGCGAATATTATTGATCTCAGATTCTGACAAATCATCGGTCAGGGTGTTGGGATCAATTCTAAGCTTTGCGAGAATCCGACTTGAGGTCGTGCGGCCAATGCCGTAGATATAGGTTAGACCGATTTCAACCCGTTTGCGTCTCGGTAAATCGACACCAGCAATTCTTGCCAAAATAAACCTCCTCTATCCCTGCCGCTGTTTATGCCGTTTATTCGTACAGATCACCCTGACGACCCCTTTTCTACGAATCACTTTGCATTTATTACACATTTTTTTAACCGATGCTCTGACTTTCATTTTTCAGAACTCCTCATACCTTATGTATCAAGTGCGCCCTCTATTTGGACCTGTAGGTTATCCTGCCACGCGTAAGATCGTAGGGCGACAACTCTACTGTTACGCGGTCGCCGGGGAGAATTTTGATAAAATGCATTCGCATTTTCCCGGAAATGTGAGCGAGCACCTGGTGCTTGTTTTCAAGCTCCACCTTAAACATCGCGTTGGGTAATGTCTCCAGGACGACCCCTTCGACTTTGATAGCCTCTTCTTTCGGCATGTTCAGCTCCCGTTAACTCGATTTAAAGCATTCGCTGTTTTTTCTAGCGCCGCCCTTTCATGGATCCCTTTTTAAGGAAGCCCTCATAGTGGCGCGTAAGCATATGTGATTCGATCTGCGAAATTGTGTCGATGGCTACACCGACGACGATCAACAGGGCGGTACCACCAAAATAAAAAGGTACATTAAACTTAGAGATTAATATTGATGGCAGCACGCATACGGCTGAAACGTAGATGGCGCCTCCGAGGGTTATGCGCGTCAGGACGCGATCAATATAATCCGCCGTACGTTTACCGGGTCTAATTCCCGGGATATAACCACCCTGTTTTTTCATGTTGTCCGCCACATCAACCGGATTGAAGGTAACGGCCGTATAAAAATAGCAAAAGAAGAAAATGAATCCAACAAATAACAACTCGTAAACGGCATTTCCGGGTCGCATGGAGTCCGCGATGCTTTTTACCCACGGAATGGCAATGAAACTGGCAATTGTGGCCGGAAACATAATGATTGAAGATGCAAAAATGGGCGGAATAACGCCGGACGTGTTGATCTTCAAAGGCAGATGGGTACTCTGCCCGCCGTACATCCTGCGACCGACCACTCTTTTCGCATATTGGACCGGAATGCGCCGTTGGCCCTGTTCAACGTATATAATAAATGCAATCACCAGGATCATCAGCCCCGCGAGGATCAGAACAGCGAAGATCCCCATCTCACCGGTTGAAAGCAAGCGGAACGTGTTGCCGATGGCCATGGGCATACGGGCAACGATCCCTGCAAATATGATCAGGGAAATACCGTTGCCGATACCCCGCTCAGTAATCTGTTCGCCCAGCCACATGATGAAGGCCGTCCCGGCCGTAAGGGTAATGACGGTCATCAACCGGAAACTCCAACCCGGGCTGATGACGACCTGGGCACCACCGGGTGAAGCCATACTTTCTAAGCCTACGCTAATGCCAAACCCCTGAATGATACTCAGTACAACCGTACCATAACGGGTGTACTGCGTAATTTTTTTGCGGCCCTGCTCACCTTCCTTTTTGAGTTGCTCAAGATGAGGGATAACGACCGTCAACAGCTGCAGAATAATTGAAGCACTGATATACGGCATGATCCCCAGGGCGAAAACCGACAGCCGTTCCAGGGCGCCGCCTGAAAACATGTCAAAAAGCCCCAGCAGCGTTCCTTGGGCGCGTGCAAAAAACGATGCCAGTGCGACCGTATCAATCCCGGGCGTTGGGACGTGTACCCCGATACGATAAACCGACAGCAGTGCAAAGGTATAGAAAATCCTTTTTTTCAACTCAGGGATTTTGAATATATTCTGGAACCCTTGACCTATCATGTTACAGGACCTCTATATTCCCGCCCGCGGATTCGATCTTCTGCCGGGCATTTTTACTGATGCCGTTAACTTTTACGGTCAAGGGATAATCGATCTCCCCGTGTCCCAGCAGCTTGATCCCATCGACATGCCCCTTGACGAGTCCGCTACGAATTAAAGTTGCTTCGTCAACGAGGCTACCGCTCTCAAATCGATTAAGATCACGAATATTAATTGCAGCGATTTTTTTTCTAAAGATATTGGCGAACCCACGTTTCGGCAAACGGCGATGGATTGGCATCTGGCCGCCCTCAAAACCCGGTCGAACGCCTCCACCGGAGCGGCTGTTGTGCCCTTTGGTCCCTCTTCCGGCCGTTGTCCCCTTACCGGAGCCAACACCCCGTCCAAGGCGTTTTTTGGCCCGGCGTGATCCTTTGGCCGGTGACAATTCGTTAAGCCTCATCGCTATTCTCCTCAGCTTTGACCAAATGTTGGACTTTTTTGATCATCCCCCGTATCGAAGGTGTATCTTCAAGTTGGACGGTTTTATTTAACTTGGTCAGCCCCATGCCCCGCAGGACCTTGCGCTGATTTTCAGGCCGTCCAATCATACTTTTTACCAGTGTAATATTCAATGTTGTTGCCATGTCTTATTCCCCACTAAAGATCTTCTACCCGGATACCTCGCCGGGCGGCGACTTGCGCGCGGCTCTGAAGCTGATGCAAACCCTCGATCGTCGCTTTGACGACATTATGAGGATTATGGGAACCCATACATTTGGTGAGGATATTTTGAACACCAACGGCTTCAAGGACAGCCCGTACAGCGCCTCCGGCGATAACCCCGGTGCCTTCGGAGGCGGGTTTCAACAAAACACAACCGGCACCAAATTTGCCGATAACCTGAAACGGAATCGTTCCATTAATTAATGGCACCTGGGCCATGCTCTTTTTGGCTTTCTCGACACCCTTGCGAATTGCCTCGGGCACCTCACCGGCCTTACCGAGCCCAAAACCAACGCTGCCTTCACCATCACCGACGACAACGATGGCACTGAAACTGAATCGACGGCCGCCCTTGACTACTTTGGCGACACGGCTGATATGTACGACCTTGTCGATCAATTGGTTTTCATCTAAATCCTGTCTGAACAAGGGCCTGCCTCCTTAATTCCTGCATTAAATGGACTAAAAAACCAGTCCGGCCTCACGGGCGCCTTCCGAAACCGCCTTGACGCGACCGTGGTACATGAATCCATTACGATCAAAAACAACCGTTTTTATCCCTTGGCCAAGGGCCCGCTCGGCTAAAAGTTTGCCGACCAGACCGGCCACAGCCACTTTATTTCCCAAGTCCGGCTTGGCTAGCACTTCCTTTTCGTTGCTTGCGGCCGACACCAGGGTAATCCCTTTGGTGTCATCGATAATCTGGCTGTAAATGTGCTTGGCACTGCGAAAAACCGTAAGCCGCGGTTGTTCGGCGGTCCCCACCACTTTTTTGCGAATTCTTTTTTTGCGCTTTAAACGAGCGGCTTGTTTTGCTCTCAATGCTCCCATTTCAAAACCATACCTTTTTTAAATTTGAATTCCCCGCTGCTTGTTGAAGATCCCGGTGGTGGGGTCTGCAGGGATATAAATTTTAACCTTTTACTTCAGAGCGACACAGTCGCGTTTTATAAAATCGTAAAACGATTTTATTATTTGGTCCCGGTTTTCCCTGCCTTTTTCTGGATACGCTCCTCGGCATATTTAATACCCTTACCTTTGTACGGCTCGGGCGGTCTCAATTGACGGATCGAAGCCGCCGTTTGGCCCAGAGTTTCATTGTCGATGCCGGCGAGGGTAATCACGTTCCTTTTGTCGACCGTTGCCGAGATGCCCTCTGGCAACGCGAAGTCGATCGGATGTGAATATCCAAGATTGAAAAGAATGCTTTTGCCTTTCGATTCGGCCCGGTATCCAATACCGTTAATTTCCAAGACGCGCGTAAAACCGGCCGTTACGCCGGTGACCATGTTGGCCAGCAGACTCCGGGTCATTCCCTGCAACGCACGACTGGTTTTATCCTGCCCGGCTATCGCTACCTGAATAAACCGGTCGTCTATTTCCAACTCGACACCCGGGTGAATCGTGCGTGTCAGTGTTCCTTTGGTACCCTTAACCGTAATAACCCGGTCTTTATAGGAAATTTGGGTTTTCTCTGGTATCGGAATCGGTTTTTTTCCAACTCGAGACATAAAATGCTCCTCTTGCTACCATATCGTACAGAGGACTTCGCCCCCGACGTTTTCTTTGCGGGCCTGCTTGTCCGTCATAATTCCCTTGGACGTCGAAAGAATGGCGATCCCCATGCCTGCGTACACGGGCTTTACATCTTTGCCCCGGACATAAACTCTACGGCTCGGTTTACTGATACGTTCCAAGCTCAAAATTACGGGGGTCTTGTCGTCACTGTATTTCAGGTACAATCTCAAGATACCCTGCTTTTTGTCCTTAATGAATTTATAATTCCGGATATAGCCCTCTTCTTTCAATACGCGGGCCAGTTCGGCTTTAAGCTTGGACCCGGGTATATCAACCCTGTTAAACTTGGCTTTCTGTGCATTCCGAATGCGGGTCAGCATGTCGGCTGTCGGGTCACTCATCGTCATGGTTCTCTCCGTTCTTACAAACGCTTGAATTTATTAATACCCTACTTTGGTTGGGCACAAACTTAGGGGGTCTGTTTTAAACAGACGTCGATCCTACCAACTCGATTTAACAACTCCGGGAAGCTTCCCTTGCGAGGCGAGTTCGCGGAAACAGATCCGGCAGATGCCGAATTTCCGCATGAACGCCCTGGGCCGGCCGCAGATCGGACAGCGGTTGTATGCCCGCACATTGAACTTGGGGTCGCGCTTTGCTTTTTCTCTGAGTGCTGTTTTGGCCAACTTATTCCTCCCTTTATGCTAAACGGCGGTTGCTTGAATTAGACCGATCTGTGAGCAAACCGCGAATCACGGTCGTTAATTATTAAACGGCATACCGAGTAGTTTTAACAGTTCCTTGCCTTCTTCATCGCTCTTGGCCGATGTAACGATACTCACGTTAAGACCTTTGATTTTGTCAATTCGGTCGTAATCGATTTCGGGAAAGATGATGTGTTCTTTGATACCCAGGGAATAGTTCCCCGAACCGTCCATCGCTTTACCGGAAATACCACGGAAATCCCTGACACGCGGCAGCGCGACATTTACGAGCTTCTGAAAAAAGTCATACATCTGGCGCCGCCTGAGGGTGACCATGCATCCAATCGGCATTCCGCCCCTGAGCTTGAAAGCAGCAATCGATTTTTTGGCACGCGTGATAACCGGTTGCTGGCCGGCGATAATACGCAACTCTTCAACCGCCGCATCAAGCAGTTTGATGTTGTGTATGGCTTCACCCATGCCCATATTGAGAACAATCTTCTCAAGTTTGGGAACCTGCATCGGACTGCCATAATTGAACTTCTCTATCAGTTTGGGAACAACCTCATCCTGATAATATTGTTTAAACGCTGTCATTCATGTTCCTCCAGCACGCGAGCCATCAGCACGACCACTAAGACGCATCGATAATTTCTTGACAACTCCCGCATACGCGTACTTTTTTACCGTCATCCAACCGTTTCATTTTAACACGCACCGGTGTAACACATTTATTGCACATCAACATGACATTCGACCAATGGATCGGCGCCTCACTTTCAACAATACCGCCCTGCCTATTTTGAGCCGTCGGTCGTGAATGATGTTTGATAATATTGATGTTCTCTATTAAGAGACGCTCTTTTTTGCGAAAAACCTTAAGGACTTTACCGATCTTGCCGTTGTCCTTTCCGGCAATCACTTTTACTTTATCGTCTTTTTTTAAATTGCATCTACTTTTTTGCATTGTAGCCGCATCTCCACTGGCTTTTCCTATAGCACTTCGGGTGCTAAAGAAACGATTTTCATGAATCTTTTGGCGCGTAATTCCCGGGCCACCGGACCGAAAATACGCGTACCTAGTGGTTCATTTTGAGCGTTGATTAAAACCGCCGAATTATCGTCAAAACGAATATAAGATCCATCCGCTCTTTTAATTTCTTTTTTGGTCCGGACCACGACCGCCTTGAGAACATCTCCCTTTTTGACCTTCGCATTCGGAATTGCTTCCTTGATGGAGACGACGATGATGTCACCAACACTGGCATAGCGTCGGCGCGATCCGCCCAGCACCTTGATGCAGTACAGGACACGGGCTCCGGAATTGTCTGCTACAGTCAACCTTGTTTCAGCCTGAATCATCTTCCAATTCCTTTATTATCAAACGGCTTTTGTGACGATGTTACTGACACGCCATCTTTTTCGGCGGCTTAATGGTCGGCATTCGGTTATCATGACCTGATCACCGACTTGACAGTTATTGTTTTCATCGTGCGCCGCATATTTGGACCGGCGACGGATGAACTTTTTGTAGACTTGATGTTGCACAAGTCTTTCAACTTGGACAATCGCGGTTTTATCCATCTTGTTGCCAACGACCGTTCCGACCAGTTGCCTTTGCATGCCTCGCTTTTTCATAGCAGTATTTTAATTATCCTTCTTTTGTTTCCAAAGCTTCGCGGATGACTGTCTTTATTCTGGCAATATCGCGTTTGGTCTGCTTTAGCTTCTGAGAGTTTTCTAGTTGACCAATGCCGTGCTGAAAGCGAAGATTAAATAGCTCTTCTTTCAGATCGACCAGTTTGCGCTCCCTTTCTTCAGGGCTCATCTCTCTGACTTTTTCAGCCTTCATTATTAAACGCTCCTCTCGATAAATCGGGTCTTGACCGCAAGTTTATGGGCGGCCAAACGCAATGCCTCCTTGGCCAACTCACGGGGGACACCGGCCATTTCATACAAAATCCGCCCAGGGCGAATGACCGCAACCCACCCTTCGGGAGCGCCTTTACCTTTTCCCATGCGGACTTCGGCCGGCTTTTTGGTGAAGGGTTTGTCAGGGAAAATCCGGATCCACATCTTACCGCCCCTTTTAGCGTGTCGGGTCATGGCAATACGGGCGGCTTCGATCTGTTTCGAACTGACCGTCCCGCATTCGATGGCCTGCAGTCCGAACTCACCAAAATTCAAATCACTTCCTCGGCGAGCGACACCCTTCATGCGGCCTTTTTGTTGTTTGCGATATTTAACCTTTTTAGGGCTTAACATATCCTAAATCTCCTATCGACCGATTGCCGCCAATTCGGTCTGATCCTTCGTTAATACTTCGCCGTTGAAGATGAACACTTTAACGCCGATAATCCCATAAGTGGTTTTCGCTTCGATAAAACCATAATCGATATCAGCTCTCAAGGTGTGCAGCGGAACCCTTCCCTCACGATACCATTCCGTGCGCGCCATTTCGGCGCCACCCAGCCGTCCGGAACATATAATCTTGACGCCCTGCGCACCAAAGCGCATGGCCGAAGAAACACCGCGCTTCATCGCCCGCCTGAAAGCAACGCGTCGCTCTATCTGGAGCGCGACATTTTCAGCCACCAGCTGGGCATTTATCTCTGGCTTGCGAACTTCCTGGATGTCGATGAGGACTTCCTGGGAAACAAGTTTCTCGAGATCTTTTTTCAGCAGCTCGATTTCGGAACCTTTTTTGCCGATCACGATCCCCGGGCGCGCCGTGTAAATTCTTAAGCGAACCCGTTTGGCAGATCTTTCAATCTCAATACGGGAAATGCCAGCGTGAAACAGCTTCTTTTTAATGAAACGCCGGATGTTGTAATCCTCGAAAATATAATCAGAATATTTCTTCCCGGCATACCAACGCGATTCCCACGTTTTGATGATTCCCAACCTCAAGCCGATTGGATTAACCTTCTGGCCCAAACTGCTACCTCCTTTTAAACCGGTTTTTCAGCCAAGATAACCGTAATATGGCTTGTGCGCTTCAAGATTCTCGATCCCCTGCCTCGTGCGCGTGCCCTAAAACGCTTCAGTGTCGGTCCCTGGTCGACAATCAGGTTACGAATGACCAGCGTATCGACGTCGATGTCTGGATTCTGGTCGGCATTTGCCGCTGCCGACCGTACAATTTTCTCAACAAGGGCAGCTGCTTTTTGCGGCATGAATTTCAATGTGTTCAATCCGACCTCGACCGGTTTGCCCTTGATGGCACCGGCCAGCTTACGGACTTTAAAAGGAGAAATTCGTGCATATTTAGATACGGCTCTGACTTCCATTATTGGATTCTCCTTAAATTCCCAACCTTACTTCTTGAGTTTCGATCTTTTATCCCCGGCGTGTCCATAATAGGTCCGCGTCGGCGAAAACTCACCAAGTTTGTGCCCGACCATGTTTTCCGAAACAAAAACCGGAATAAATTTTCTACCATTATGAACCGCCAATGTGATCCCTACCATTTCAGGTATTACCGTCGATCGTCGTGACCAGGTTTTGATGACTGCATTACTTCTGGTCTCCTGGGCGACCAACACTTTGCGTAACAACTTGGCCTCAATGTAGGGACCTTTCTTCAATGACCTTGGCATAACCTCTCCTGCTCCTATGATGCGTTAGGGCCGTACCCCACTACAAAAAATGATTGCTTATTTCTTCGAACGCCTTTTAACGATGTATTTATCGCTTTGTCGGTTTTTGCGTGTGCGATAACCTTTGGCCGGAACCCCCCACGGCGAACAGGGATGCCTCCCACCCGATGACCGGCCTTCGCCGCCGCCCATGGGATGATCCACCGGGATTCATGGCGACCCCGCGCACTTTGGGTCGTCGGCCCTGCCACCGCCGACGGCCGGCTTTGCCCAATGATAAATTTTCGTGTTCGGCGTTGCCGATCTGGCCGATCGTCGCCTGGCATTTGAGCAGTACCATCCGGACTTCGCCGGAAGGCAGTTTAACAAGCGCGTAGCGGTCTTCCTTGGCCATCAACTGCGCATACGCACCCGCGCTTCTGACGATCTGCCCGCCTTTTCCGACCCGCAATTCGATATTGTGTATATGCGTTCCAAGGGGGATATTGCTCAACGGTAGTGTATTCCCAGGTTTTATATCGGCATCCGGGCCCGACATCACCGTGTCGCCGACATTCAAGTTCAGCGGCGCCAGTATATAGCGTTTCTCACCGTCAGCATAGTTCAAGAAGGGCTATTCGGGCACTCCGGTTGGGATCATATTCAATCGAGGCCACTTTCGCCGGCACACCGGTCTTATCCCTTTTAAAATCGATAATCCGATAATACCGTTTGCTTCCGCCGCCGCGATGCCGGGCGGTGATGCGGCCGTTGGCATTGCGCCCGCCGGTCTTTTTAATTATCTTGAGCAAGCTCTTCTCGGGCTTGGTCTTGGTAATCTCCTCAAAAGCAGGATAGGTCTGAAACCTTCTGCCCGGAGATGTCGGTTTTATTCTTTTTATTGCCATTAGCAAACTCCTAAGTGCTGCGATTCGCAATTACGATTCATGTGTTTTGCGCGACCCATTCGCATGATGATTGCTCACTCAGCACTTATTCCTGAGTAAGTAAACTGCTTCATTGACTTCGTGAATCGATGAGCGAATCCTAAACCCCTTCAAAAAAATCGATATGTTCACCCGGCATCAATTTGACAACCGCTTTTTTCCAATCTCTGCGTTTGCCTTCAATCCGCCCACGTCGCTTGACCTTACCCTTGACTTGCATGGTACGCACATTGGCAACTCTGACCTTGAAAATCATTCTCGATCGCGCGCCGAATTTCGATCCGATTTGCCCGCCGGTCGACTTCGAAGGTTATCTGATTGGCATCCTCTTTTTGTATGCTTGTTTTCTCGGTAATCACCGGCCGTTTGATAATGTCGTACTGAATCATGCGAGCAACCTCCCTTCGATTCCCTTGATTGAAGACTCAATTAGAACCAGGTTGCTATATTTCAAGATGTCGTAAACATTCAAGCCCTCGCAGCGCAACACCTTGACAGCCGGTACATTGCGGGACGAAAGTTCCAAGTTTGCATTGGCCTTGATCGATCACGATCAAGGCATTGTCCATTTTAAGGGTATCGATGATTTTGGTAAACGCTTTGGTCTTAATCTGATCCAGGTCAAAATTATCGAGAACCAGCAGTTTTTGTTCCTGCAGTTTGCTGCTGAGAGCCATTTTAAGGGCCAGTTTCTTGGCTTTTTTAGGCATCTTCTTGGCATAGGAACGATTGTCGGGCCCGAAAACAACACCGCCACCTCTGAGCAACGGCGCTTTGGCGTTGCCGCGGCGCGCCCGGCCGGTTCCTTTCTGACGGAAGAGTTTTCTACCACTGCCTCTCACATCCGAACGGTGTTTGACCGACGCGGTTCCCGAACGTCGTCGTGCCAGCTGCGTGTTGACGACCTCGTGCAGAATGCTGGTCTTAACCGGTACGTTGAAAATGGCATCGAGTCAAATCGACCTGCGATATTTTTTCGCCTGAAGTATTAAAAACATCTACGCGAGCCATAACTTTTCCTCATTTGATGCAAGTCAACCAAACCATGGCCAATTACCAGTTCGATCCTGTTGAGCATCATCGTTTATTTAATCGCGAGCACCATGTTACTTGCGCGCTTATACATCTATTTCTCGAATTTAAGTTTATTGACAATCACAAAGCTGATTTTGAGCCCGGAACCGCACCTTTGACGAACAACAAGTTATCATCGGGCCTGACGTCGACGATCTCCAAGTTGCGGCTCGTTTGACGGCTATTACCGTATTGGCCAGGCATTTTTTTGCCTTTGATAACTTTGGCTGGCCAAGCACTGCATCCGATGGAGCCCGGAATACGATGGCTGTGGCTGCCATGGGTTTTTTTGCCGCCATGAAAGCCATGTCGTTTGATAACACCTGCAAAGCCTCGCCCTTTGATCGTGCCGACGACATCAACCTTTTCGCCAACTTTGAACAGTTCCAGATTAACAGTTTGGCCGGTATTATATTCCTCGGGTACGTCCGCAGCGACTTCACGCAAATAGGCAAAGCCTTCCTGATCGGATTTATTGAAGTGCCCCTGGAGCGGTTTATTGATGCGCGTCTTCTTTTTGGCATCCGAATCCTAACTGGAGCGCGTTATAGCCGTCGGTCGCTTCGGTCTTGACCTGCGTTACAACGCAAGGCCCCACTTTCAGTACCGTAACCGGCACATAGTTACCTTCCGGTGTAAACACACCCGTCATCCCAAGCTTTGTTCCCAGCAATCCTTTACACATCGCTATCTAATTCCTATCGCTACAGTTTAATCTCCACATCCACCCCGGGAGAAAGATCAAGCTTCATCAAAGCGTCAACGGTCTGTTGCGTGGGCTCCAGAATATCCAGAAGCCGTTTGTGGGTTCGCATTTCAAACTGCTCTCGCGACTTTTTGTCAATATGTGGTGAGCGCAGGACGCAATATTTATTGATCCGCGTCGGCAGTGGTATCGGTCCGACAACCTTGGCTCCCGTTTTCCTGGCGGTATCGAGAATGTCGGCCGCCGATTGGTCCAAAAGCTTATGATCGTAGGCCTTCAGCCGAATTCTTATCTTGGAGTTCATTATCATGGTTTTGATCTTTCTTTTTATTCGACAACTTCGCTTACGACGCCGGCACCGACCGTACGACCACCTTCACGAATCGCGAACCGAAGCTCTTTCTCCATCGCGATCGGTGTGATCAGCTCCGCTGATATCGTTACATTGTCACCCGGCATCACCATCTCGACCCCTTCGGGTAAATTCAATATGCCCGTAACATCCGTCGTCCGAAAATAAAACTGCGGACGATAGCCCGTGAAAAACGGCGTGTGACGACCGCCTTCCTCTTTGCTCAAAATATAGACCTCGCCCTTGAACTTCGTGTGCGGCGTGATCGATCCCGGTACCGCCACCACCTGACCACGCTCAACCTCATCGCGCTTCGTCCCGCGCAGCAATACCCCAATGTTGTCGCCTGCCTGGCCTTCGTCCAAAAGCTTCCGGAACATCTCCACGCCCGTGCACACCGTCTTTGACGTCGGACGGATCCCGATGATCTCAACCTCGTCACCCACATGCACAATCCCGCGTTCCACGCGCCCGGTTACCACCGTCCCGCGACCCGATATGCTGAACACATCCTCGATCGGCATCAAAAACGGCTTGTCGATGTCGCGCTTGGGCTCCGGAATGTAAGCGTCGATGGCATCCATTAGCTCAAAGACGCACTTGGCTTCTTCGCTGTCCGGATCATCGCTCTCCAGCGCCTTCAAGGCGCTGCCGCGGATGATCGGGGTGTCGTCTCCGGGAAACTCGTACTTGTCCAATAGCTCGCGCAGTTCCAACTCCACCAGCTCAATCAATTCCTCGTCGTCGACCATGTCGCACTTGTTTAAAAAGACCACGATCCGCGGAACGCCCACCTGGCGCGCCAACAAAATGTGCTCCCGCGTCTGAGGCATCGGCCCGTCGTCCGCACCCACGACCAAAATCGCACCGTCCATCTGGGCGGCACCCGTGATCATGTTCTTGATATAGTCCGCGTGGCCCGGACAGTCCACATGCGCATAGTGACGGTTGGCCGTCTCGTACTCCACATGCGCCGTCGCGATCGTGATCCCGCGCTCCTTCTCCTCCGGTGCCTTGTCGATCTGATCAAAGGGGATAAACTCCGCCAATCCCTTTAAGCCGCTATGCTTCGTAATCGCCGCCGTCAACGTCGTCTTGCCGTGATCGATATGACCGATCGTTCCTACGTTTACATGCGGCTTGGTGCGCTCAAACTTTTCCTTTGCCATCTTCTCGTCCTCCCATTTGAATTGACGACTGGCCGTATCGTTGACCCGCTAGGTGTGTCGTGCCATGCTAATCTTACCAGCGATAATGAGCGAAAGCCTTATTGGCTTCGGCCATCTTGTGCGTATCTTCCTTTTTCTTGACCGTGGCGCCCCGTCCGTTCGCGGCATCCATAAACTCACCGGCCAATTTATTGGCCATGCCCTTCTCCGAGCGTCCGCGCGCATAGGAAATAATCCATCGAATCGCCAAAGCCGTACGCCGGGACGGTCTGATTTCAGTGGGGACCTGATAGGTTGATCCGCCGACGCGCCGGGACTTGACCTCAATCAGCGGACGCACATTTTCAACCGCCTGCTCGAAAATTTTAACCGGAACTTCACCGGTTTTTTCTTCGATGATATCAAAGGCGCCGTACAAAACCGATTCGGCGACACTTTTCTTACCATCGTGCATAATTGATTTGATAAACTTCGTCACCAGCTTGTTGCCGTATTTCGAATCGGGTATCGCGATTCGTTCGGGGACTTCTCTTCTTCTGGGCATCTGTTACACCACGTTAATTAGACGTTATGATTAACTTTATCTGCGTCAGACGGCGATGCCTGCGCACATCGGGTTACTTGGGTTTCTTGGCACCGTATTTTGACCGCCCCTGTCGGCGATCCTCGACCCCGAGCGTGTCGAGGGTACCACGCACAATGTGATAACGAACACCGGGCAAATCTTTTACGCGCCCGCCCCGCACCAGGACAACCGAATGCTCCTGCAGGTTGTGTCCGATCCCGGGGATATAGGCCGTAACTTCAATGCCGGATGTCAGACGAACACGTGCGACTTTGCGTAAAGCCGAGTTGGGCTTTTTGGGTGTCGACGTGTAAACACGTGTACATACACCTCTTTTTTGAGGAGCGCCCTTCAGCGCGGGCGTATTGGTCTTTTTCTTAATACGCTTTCGGCCCTTCCGAACTAACTGGTTTATCGTTGGCATATCTTCCTCTTGGTGTTAAAATTTGGTTCGTTTATTGGTAAAACCGCAAAAGGCAATTATCTATATATCCGGCCTTTAATTGTCAAGCGTTTTATCAATAAAACAGGCCCCAATTCCTATTTTTATTCGATCAGCACATCCCGGTAAGGCCGCAAACCGGTTCCGGCTGGAATCAGACGACCCATAATGACATTTTCTTTGAGTCCGTGCAGATAATCTTGAGCCCCTGAGATACTGGCATCTGCCAGGACTTTGGTCGTCTCCTGGAACGAGGCAGCTGAAATGAAGCTGTCGGTGCTCAGCGAGGCCTTGGTGATGCCAAGGATGAGCGGCTCGGCCACAGCCGGACGACCGCCCTGTTTGATAACCGCCTCGTTGGCCTCTTCAAACGTATTGCGGTCGATCTGTTCCTCGATGATAAAATCCGTGTCGCCGACACTGACGACCTTGCGGCGCCGCATCATCTGGCGCACGATGACCTCGATGTGTTTGTCATTGATCCGAACGCCCTGCAAGCGGTAGACTTCTTGAACTTCATCGACAAGGTAGCGCGCCAGCGGGACTTCCCCCTTGATGTTTAAAATATCCTGCGGGACGGCCGATCCGCTGATGAGCGGTTCACCGGCCCGAACATAGTCACCCTCGTAGACACTGATATGTTTCCCCCGCGCAATCAGATAATCTTTCTTTTCGCCCACATCAACCGGGGTTATCGTAATTTTCTGCTTCCCTTTTTTGGTTCCTTTGGAAATCGAAACGTAGCCATCGATTTCACTCAAAACAGCGGTTTCCTTGGGTTTGCGGACTTCGAAGAGCTCGGCCACACGGGGCAAACCACCGGTGATATCCTTGGTTTTGGTCGTGGCCCGCGGTAATTTGGCGACGATGTCGCCCGCTTGGACCCCATCCCCCTCTTCAACCATTAAAATGGCTCCCACCGGAAGCATGTAGCGGGCAAACCCTTCCGATCGAGGAAGCTTGGCCGTATGATTCTCTTCGTCCTTGATGGAAATCCGCGGCCGATCATCAGCGGCCTTGGACTCGATAACGGTGCGGCTGGACTTGCCCGTCACAGGGTCGACCTTTTCCTGCAGGGTTCGGCCGAGCTCGATATCCCCAAATTTTATCTGGCCTTCGACCTCGGTAATGATGGGCGTCGTGAAGGGGTCCCAGGTCGCCAGAAGGTCACCGGCATTGACGTCCTGACCGTCCGCTACGCTGAGATGCGCACCGTAGATTACCTGGAATCTTTCCCGTTCGCGGCCTTTTTCGCCGACGATCGTGAGTTCACCCCCGCGCCGATTCATAACCACATATTTATTTTCAGCATTTTTAACCACGTTCAAGTCCTCGAAGCGAATTTTACCATCAACCCGTGCCCGGATATCGGCTTGTTCGACTCGACGACTGGCGGTTCCACCGATGTGGAAGGTCCGCATGGTCAACTGCGTCCCCGGCTCCCCAATCGACTGGGCCGCCAGGATACCCACCGCTTGACCGATTTCAACACGATCGCCATGGGACAGATCCCGGCCGTAACACTTGGCGCAGACACCCCGTTTGGCCTTGCAGGTCAAGACCGAACGGATTTTCACGTTGGGGATTCCGGCTTCCTCGATGTTTTCCACCCCGGCCTCGTCGATCTCTTCACCTGTCGGCACAATCATTTTGTTCGTGAATGGATCGATAATATCCTCCTGCGCGACACGCCCCAAAATCCGCTCGCCCAAGCGCTGGATCACCTCGCCCCCTTCCATCAGCGGTTCGACTCTAACGCCTAGAAGGGTTCCGCAATCATCTTCCATCACACAGCAATCCTGGGCAACATCGGCCAACCGCCGGGTCAAATAACCAGAGTTAGCGGTTTTCAGCGCCGTATCAGCGAGCCCCTTGCGGGCGCCGTGCGTCGAGATAAAGTATTGCAGCACGCTGAGGCCTTCCCGAAAGTTGGCGGTGATGGGTGTTTCGATGATTTCACCCGACGGTTTGGCCATCAGGCCGCGCATACCGGCGAGCTGGCGCATCTGGTCTTTGCTGCCCCTTGCACCCGAGTCAGCCATCATATAGATCGGGTTCATGCTTTCGGTATAGCGTCGGCGCGCCTTTTTCATCGAGCACCGGTTGGCCGTCTTTGCCGACCACCGGGGTTACTTTCATGGCATTCATCATTTCATTGGCGATGTCATCGGTCGACTTGGCCCAGATATCGACAACCTTGTTGTATTTCTCACCCTGGGTGATCAATCCTTCGGTATACTGTTTGCCGATATCTTTGACGCGCTGCTCCGCATTTTTCAGGATATCCCACTTGGCTTCCGGGATTATCATCGCATCAATCGAGATCGACAAGCCACCCTTGGTTGAATATTTATAACCGATATCTTTCAAACGGTCCGCCAGGATAACGGTCGCCTTGGGACCCAGATTGCGGTAGGAATAGTCAACCAATTTCCGTAACGAACCCTTGTTCATGACGCGGTTGACCATCTCGAAAGGTATCTCGGGCCGTTTATCGAGAATCTCGAATAGGTGGTAGGACAGGTCATCCGAAATAATTATCGGGCTCACCTGTTCTTCTTCAAGCGATGAAGATCGCCTCGGCATCTTCGGCGCCAATCAGAAAGACTTCTTTGAGCTCATCTTTGGCCATCAGGCCCAAGTTGCCATTGTTCTCCCGGTCGAAAGCCTTGCGAATACTCCTGCACCAAATCTCTAAAGGATTCACCTTTCTCCAATTTGGCCAATACCGTACGCGCATCTTCTTCCGAAGATACCATAATATGGCGCATGACCATGATATTGTCTTTGGGCATAATCTCCCATAACAGGATGCGCCCGACAGTGGTCTCTACGCGTTGGCCTTTCATGCGCACCGTGATCGGCGCATGCATGTCGACCATGCGCGCATCATAAGCACTGCGGACTTCTTCGGGATTGGCAAAAATCTTGCCTTCACCTTTCGCACCCTCAGTGCTGCGAGTCATATAATAGATACCCAAAACGATATCCTGGCTCGGAACAATGATGGGGCTACCATTGGCCGGTGAAAGAATATTGTTGCTCGACAACATCAGAACGCGTGCTTCAATCTGCGATTCTACGGACAACGGAACATGAACCGCCATCTGGTCCCCGTCGAAGTCAGCGTTAAAAGCCGTACAAACCAACGGATGCAGCTGCAAGGCCTTGCCTTCGATCAGCGTTGGTTCGAAGGCCTGAATTCCGAGCCGATGCAATGTCGGTGCCCGGTTTAACAGCACCGGATATTCTTTGACCACCTCATCCAGGGTGTCCCACACCTCAGGCGTTTCCCGCTCAACCATCTTCTTTGGCGCTTTTGACCGTGCTTACCAAGCCTTTTTGTTCCAGCCGGTAATAGACAAACGGTTTGAACAGCTCGAGGGCCATCTTCTTGGGCAAACCACACTGATGCAGCCGTAAGTCCGGCCCCACCGAAATAACCGTACGCCCGGAGTAGTCCACCCGCTTGCCCAGGAGATTTTGCCGAAAGCGACCCTGCTTGCCTTTGAGCGTGTCGCTTAATGATTTCAAGGGCCGCTTGTTCGTACCGGTGATGACCCTGCCATGACGACCGTTGTCAAAAAGCACGTCAACCGATTCCTGAAGCATCCGTTTCTCATTGCGAACAATGATGTCGGGGGCCCTGCAGATCGACCAGTCGTTTCAGACGATTGTTGCGGTTAATTACCCGGCGGTAGAGATCGTTCAAATCCGATGTCGCGAACCGTCCCCCTTCCAAAGGCACCAGGGGACGCAAGTCCGGCGGCAAAACCGGAATGACATCCATGATCATCCAAACCGGGTTTAAATCGGAGCGCCGGAACGCATCGACGATCTTAAGCCGTTTGGAAAGTTTTTGTCGCTTGGCAATGGAGTTCGTGGCACGTATGTCGGCTTTCAACTCCTTGTAAAGCGCGTCCAGATCCAAATTTTCGAGCAAGGCCTTGACCGCTTCCGCGCCGATGCCGGCCTCGAACTTGGTACCATACAACTCCCGCGCTTCGCGGTACTTGTCTTCGGACAACAATTGGCATTGAGTCAACCCGGTGTCTTTGGGATCAACGACAATGTAGCTGTCGAAATAAAGAACCTTTTCCATGTTCTTGAGCGTCAGGTCCAACAGATTGCCGATCTTGCTGGGAAGGCTCTTTAAAAACCAGATATGCGAGACCGGTGTCGCCAATTCGATATGGGCCATCCGCTCGCGGCGTACCTTGGACTGAATGACTTCCACACCACACTTTTCACAAATGACACCGCGGTGCTTCATACGTTTATACTTGCCGCAATTACACTCGTAATCCTTGGTTGGCCCAAAAATTTTAGCGCAAAACAGGCCGTCGCGCTCCGGTTTGAAGGTCCGGTAGTTAATGGTCTCCGGCTTTTTGATTTCACCGTGGGACCATTGCCGAATCTGCTCCGGGGAAGCTAGGGCAATCTGAACGCCGGTATAAAGTTTTGGGTCCGTGGGCTTAGCAAAAAAATCGTATAAAGTTTCCATATAATATTCCTATTCAGCGATGCGGGTGGTTGTTTACTCTTCATCCTGCATCAGGGTTATGTTAAGGCCCAATGCTTGCAGTTCCTTGGTCAAGACCTTGAAAGATTCCGGCAGACCGGGTTCAAGGATATTCTGGCCTTTGACGATTTTCTCGTACATGCGCGTACGACCGGCCATGTCATCGGACTTGACGGTCAAGAATTCCTGTAAGGCATGTGCAGCACCATAGGCTTCCATGGCCCACACCTCCATCTCGCCCAGACGCTGACCACCGAATTGGGCCTTGCCGCCCAGGGGCTGCTGGGTAACCAAGGAATAGGGGCCGATGGAACGGGCATGAATCTTGTCGTCTACCAAGTGATGGAGTTTCAGCATGTACATGGTGCCGACCGTGATCTTTTCGTGAAACGGTTCGCCGGTATGGCCGTTGTAAAGGGTCATTTGCCCGGTTGGCTCGAAGCCCGCCTCTTCCAGCAGGCTTTTGATTTCATTCTCTTTGGCACCGTCGAAAACCGGCGTGGCCATATGAACACCATTCGAACAATTTTGAGCCAAGGCCATCAAGTCCTCCATCATCCAAATCGGTGACCAGGTCCTGATGTTCGGTAAAAATCCGCTTCATCTTGTCCCGCAACGCATCAATCTTGTTTTCTTCAAGCAGTCGGTTCAGCTGATCGCCCAACCCTTTGGCCGTGAGTCCCAAATGAATTTCCAAAATTTGACCCACGTTCATACGGGAAGGCACCCCCAACGGATTCAGAACCATATCGACCGGTGTACCGTCCGCGAAATAAGGCATGTTCTCCTGGGGCAAAATGCGCGAGACGACCCCTTATTGCCGTGGCGGCCGGCCATCTTGTCACCCACGGATAGTTTCCGCTTCATGGCGACATAAACTTTTACCATTTTAATCACACCGGGCGGCAATTCATCGCCCCTGTCGTAGCGCCCGAGATGATGTTCGAATTCTTCCCGGATGATTTCACATTGCTCGCGATACTTCTCCAGAATATCGTGCAATGCTTCGGTCGCCTTGGCATCTTTCAAGACGAGTCCCTTCCAATTGGGCAACCGGGAACATCCACCAACATCTTGGCTTCGATCCGCTTGTCTTTGGGGATCTGGACGGTTTTACCCTTTTTCAAGGGCGTTGTGCACTGTTTGCCGATCAGAAGCTTTGCCAGCCGTTCACGAACAACCCCCTCGATGACCATCAGTTTGTCGTCACGGTCTTTTTCCAGGTCGCGAATTTCCTTGTTTTCAATCCAATGCGTGCGGTCATCCTTCTCAATACCCCGACGTGAAAAGACTTTGGCATCGATAACGATGCCCTCCACGCCTGGCGGAACCCGTAGCGATGTATCTTTGACGTCGCCTGCTTTTTCGCCGAAAATCGCCCTTAAAAGCTTTTCTTCCGGAGACAGCTGGGTCTCTCCTTTGGGCGTGATCTTACCAACCAGAATGTCGCCTTGAACAACTTCGGCACCCAAGTCGCACAATGCCGCTTTCATCCAAGTTCTTCAAAGCCTCCTCGCCGACATTGGGTATGTCGCGCGTAATCTCTTCTTTCCCGAGTTTGGTATCACGCGCCACGACCTCGAATTCCTCGATATGCACCGAGGTATACGTCCCGTCACGCACCAGGCGTTCATTGACCAGGATCGAGTCTTCGAAATTGTAACCCCCCCATGGCATAAAGGCGACGGTTACGTTTTTGCCGAGCGCCAACTCGCCCATATCGGTAGCCGGCCCGTCGGCAATGATTTCACCGGCACTGACCTGCTGGCCTTTCCGAACAATGGGCCGATGGTTGAAGCAGGTGTTCTGGTTGGAGCGTATAAATTTAGACAGCTTATAAATGGTAACCGGTTGGTCCAAGCCTCCGTCACCATCATCATGCCGGACGACGATGCGCGACGCATCCACATCTACGACGACACCATCCCGATCGGCGACAACCGTGACGCCTGAATCTTTGGCGACCACCCCTTCAATTCCGGTGCCAACCAGCGGCGCCTCATTGTCTAAAAGGGGCACTGCCTGTCGTTGCATATTGGAACCCATCAGGGCCCGGTTGGCGTCATCGTTCTCCAGAAAGGGAATTAAGGATGCCGATACGCTCACCAGCTGGTTGGGCGAAATGTCCATCAGTTCAATCCGGTCCCGCTCGACCATCATGAACTCGCCCTCCACACGCGAGGTTACCAGATTATTCACATACTCGCCTTGAGCGTTGACCGGGGCGTTGGCCTGGGCGATCGGGTGATCCTTTTCTTCAAAAGCACTAAGGGTTCTGACCTTGTCGGTCACCGTGGCGTTCTCAACAACACTGTAAGGGGTCTCGATAAACCCGTATTCGTTGACCCGCGCATAGGTGCTGAGTGACACAATCAGGCCGATGTTAGGGCCTTCCGGTGTTTCAATGGGACAAATACGACCGTAATGCGACGGGTGGACGTCCCTAACTTCAAAGCCCGCCCGCTCACGGGTCAGTCCGCCGGGTCCCAAAGCACTCAGGCGCCGTTTGTGGGTCGTTTCCGAGAGCGGATTGGTCTGGTCCATAAACTGGCTCAGCTGGCTGGTTCCGAAGAATTCCTTTACCACAGCTGATACCGGTTTGGGGTTGACCAAGTCATGGGGCATTAACGCGTCAACCTCCTGGAGGCTCATGCGCTCTTTGATGGCCCGTTCCATCCTTACCAGCCCGATGCGGTATTGGTTTTGCAGCAGTTCGCCAACGGCGCGGACCCGTCGATTGCCAAGGTGGTCGATGTCGTCCACGACGCCCTGGGTGTCGCGCAAGGTCACCAGCGTCTTGGCGGTCAGCAGAACGTCTTCTTTGCGAAGCGTTTTGAGGGTGACATCGGTGTCGATCCCCAGCCGCAGGTTAATCTTCAGTCGGCCCACGCCGGAAAGGTCGTAATATGCCGATTTAAAAAAGAGATGATCCACAAAATCCTGGGCCACCTCCGGAGTTGCCGGATTACCGGGCCGCAAACGGCGATAAATTTCAACCAGAGCATCTTCCTTGCTCTCAACTTTATCGAGCAAAAGGGTCTTGTGGATCGAATTGCTCGTGGTGACACCGTCGATAAAGAGCACATCGAATGTGTCGATACCGGCATCCTTCAGCTTGGCCAGAATTTCCTCGTCAATCGCTTGATTGGCCGGAACGATGACCTCACCGCTTTTGGGGTCGACAATGGCGCCGGCAATAACCTTTTCAAGCAACTCGTCTTTGGAGATCGGAATCAACTCCATGCCGGCGGTGCTGATCTGTTTGATTGCGCGCGTCGCGATACGGCGCCCTTTCTTGACGATTACGGCGTTGCTTTTCGGGTGTTTGATGTCTTTGGTGGCCCTTTGGCCCCGTATCATATCTGCTTGAAAATATTTGATATATCTGTCTACCACGCACAACGATTCGATCGAGATCGTAAAAATAGGCCAGCAAATCTTCGGTTGTATAACCAAAGGCTTTGAACAGAATTGTAACAGGGAACTTGCGACGGCGGTCGATCCGGATATGAACGATATCCTTGGGATCGATCTCCATATCGATCCAGGAACCACGCACTGGAATAATACGGGAACTGTAAATGATCTTGCCGCTCGAGTGGGACTTGCCCTTGTCATGGTCGAAAAAGACCCCCGATGAACGATGGAGTTGACTGACCACAACCCGCTCAGTCCCATTGATGATAAAAGTACCCTTGGCCGTCATCAGCGGAATTGTACCGAAGTAGATTTCCTGTTCTTTAATGTCGCGGATGTTGGAGACACCCGTTTCTTTATCCACATCGTACACGACCAGCCGGACCGTAATACGGACCGGCAACTCATAGGTCATCCCTCTTTGGACACACTCTTCTTCGGTGTGTTTAACTTCTCCGAACCGGTATGAAACGAATTCTAGTGAAGCGCTCCCGGTAAAATCTTTAATGGGAAACACCGATTTGAAGACAGCCTGCAAACCGATGTCTTCCCGCTTCTCGGGTGGCGTTTCGATTTGAAGAAAACGGCTGAACGATTCTCGCTGCATTCCGATTAAATCCGGGATGTCGACAATCTTGCGTATCTTACCGAAATTTTTCCTTATTCGCCTCGTTGCCGAAGTTCTGTTCGACATATCATCTCCAACTTAATTTGATGGTGTGGTCTGTTGTCTGCCGCCGTTGGCTTTAAGCCGGCTGCTTGTTTAGCGAAGCCGGCTTGCCAACAGGTAACAGTCTTTTGCCGGTAGGGTGGTAATTGCCATGGGGTCGCTCACCGTGACGCCACGTGTTGACGACGATGCGGTGAGCGCTCATCGCGATCACCTCCGGATTACTTCAACTCGACCTGAGCACCCGCTTCTTCTAACTGGGCCTTGATTTTTTCAGCTTCTTCTTTGTCGACCCCTTCCTTTACAGGTTTGGGGGCCTCGTCCACCAAGGCCTTGGCATCCTTCAATCCGAGCCCGGTTATGGCCCGAACTTCCTTGATCACCGCAATTTTCTTGTCACCGACCGCCGTCAGAACGACATCGAATTCCGTCTGCTCCTCGTCGGCGGGGCCTGCGCCGCCGTCTGCCAGCCCGCCTGCCATCATGGCAACCGGCGCCGCTGCGGAAACACCGAATTTATCTTCCATCTCCTTTACGAGTTCGGATAACTCCAGTACCGACATGTTAGCGATGAACTCAATTACATCTTCTTTGGTGATATCAGCCATTTTTATATTTCCTCCAATAGATTGCTATATTTTGATAATTTGCATTATGTTTGTTTCGGTTACCACAGGGGGTCGCCTGCGACTTTAGGCTGCCTCTTTTTGCTCCTTGATGGCCTGCAGCACATTCACGAGCCTCCTGGGGATGTCGTTGAGAGCCCTGACAAATGACGTGGGAACGCCGTTGATCGCCGACAGGACCTGGGCCAGCAACACCTCGCGTGACGGCAGGTCGGCCAGGGCCTTGATACGGCTAACATCGAGAACCTGACCTCCCATAACGCCGATTTTAATCTCCAGGTTTTTGTTATCCTTAGCGAACTCGGTTAAAACCTTGGCCGGCGCCACTGGATCGGTGTAGCTCAATGCAATCGCTGTGGGTCCCTTGAAGTGATCCTTGATTAAAGCAACGTCCGTATTTTCAGACGCGCGAATGAGAAGCGAATTTTTCGCGACTTGATACTCGACCTCTGCTTCGCGGAGCTTTTTACGCAGATCGTTAATCGTCGTCACATTGAGTCCTTTATAATCGGTCACAATGACGACTTCCGACTTTGAAAACCTGGCTTGCAGGTCTTCAGTAATTTTTTTCTTCTCGTTTAAATTCAAAACTTACCAACACCTCCTTTCAAGATCTGTAAAAACCGGAGGAGAAAAGCAATTTCCGATGTGTTGGTCGCATGTCGAACCGAATGCCACCCGCATGTTTATCTTCAATCGCCTCACTGTCTCGGTAGGCCGGCATTGCCGCTTAAACACGTTTCGTGCTGCCTTCGAATGTGCACCTACGGTCTTTGACAGGTTAATTATTCTTCTGGATTATATGCCCAACAAGCCTTTAAGGTTGTATACAAGCGCCCGAGCTGTACGCCTCAACTAACAAATTGCTTGAATCAATTTGAGCTGTCACTGTATGGATACAATCTACTTGAATAGATCTTTGACTGAGGATGTATCGATTTTGATTCCGGGTCCCATCGTCGTGGAAATGGCAATACCTTTCAGGTAGGTTCCCTTGCTGGAAGCCGGCTTGAGCCGAACAATCGTGTCCAGAAAGGCCGCTATGTTTTCCATAAGTTTTTCAGCCCCGAAGGAAACCTTGCCCATCGGGGCATGAATGATACCTGCTTTTTCGACTCTAAAATCGATTTTTCCGGCCTTAAGCTCGGATACCGCTTTGGCGACATCCATTGTTACGGTTCCCGTTTTGGCATTCGGCATCAGCCCCCTTGGTCCAAGCAGTTTCCCGATTTTACCAACCGTACCCATCATGTCCGGAGTGGCCACGGCTTTATCAAAGCCGAACCAACCGCCCTTGATCTTTTCGATCAGCTCATCGTTACCCACAAAATCCGCGCCCGCTTCGGTAGCCTCGGTCTCTTTTTCACCCTTGGCAAAAACGAGAACCGTGATTTTCCTGCCGAGCCCATTCGGTAAGACGACCGTGCCACGCACCATTTGATCCGCATGACGAGGATCGACCCCCAATCGAACGGCAACATCGATGGTCTCATCAAATTTGGCAAAAGACGAATCGATCGCGACTTTGACGGCCTCGGTGAAATCTTGTTTGGCGGTGCCGATGATTTTATTTTTCTCTAGATATTTTTTACCCCGCTTCGGCATTTTTTCCTATTCACTCCTTGGATTTGGTTGTTGGGTTGCGGTACCTGTCTTGCCGGCGCCCTCGCTATCAAGGGCCAGCAACCCTCTCGATTAATTAACCTCGATGCCCATACTTCGTGCCGTGCCGGCGATGATTTTACAGGCGCCGTCTAGATCGTTGGCATTTAAATCAACCATCTTGAGTTGGGCAATTTCTTCTACCTGGGCACGCGTCACCGTACCGACGACATCGCGCTTGGGATCCCCTGCGCCCTTGGCAACCTGCGCCGCTTTCTTCAACAAAACCGCGGCCGGAGGGGTCTTGGTTATGAAACTGAAGGTACGGTCCTTATAAACCGTAATTACAACCGGAATAATCATCCCCTCTTCATTGGCCGTCCGTGCATTAAAGGCCTTACAGAAGTCCATAATGTTAACTCCGTGCTGCCCTAAAGCTGGGCCAATAGGGGGGGAAGGATTGGCTTTGCCGGCTTCTACCTGCAACTTTATGAGTGCCATTACCTTTTTTGCCATTTTATAATTCAACTCCTACTTATATTTTTGAAACTTGAACGAATTCCAACTCAACCGGTGTTGAGCGGCCAAAGATACTCACCAGAACTTTAATTTTGCCCTTCTCAGGGTTGACTTCCTCCACGGTCCCGTTGAAATTGGTAAACGGACCGTCAATGACACGCACCTCGTCACCCGACTCAAAAAAGTATTTGGGTTGGGGCTTGAGCTTGCCGGCTTCCATCCGATGTAGGATCTGATCGGCCTCATCATCGGAAATCGGTGTCGGTTTTTCACGCCCACCCAAAAATCCAGTTACCTTGGCGGTATCATTAACGATATGCCAAGTTTCATCGTCCAATTCCATGCGGACCAGAATGTAACCAGGGTAGAATTTACGCGATGAGGTCTTGCGTTTGCCTTTGACCAGCTCGACGATTTCTTCAGTGGGCACTAAAACTTCACCAAATTTATCCGCGTGGGAAGAGGACGCAACGCGTTCCTCTAAAGCTAATTTGACCTTATTTTCGAACCCCGAATAAACATGGACGATATACCATTTAAGAGCCACGCCTTCAGTCCCCTCCCTTTATTTCAGAATGATCCGAATCAGGCCCGACAGGCCGATGTCGACGAGCCCCAGAAACAAAGATATAATCATAACGAGAAGAAGCACGACGGCCGTCGAACCGATGGTCTGCTTGCGCGTCGGCCAGGTGACCTTTTTCAACTCGACTTTAACTTCCCTCAGAAATTGCAGGGCCTGGTTCAGATAATTTTTCTTAGCGCCGGTCGACGGCGCCTTCACAACACTTGAAGGTTTTTTGCGAACCGGTTGTGACGTTTTAGTGACATCTCTGGTGACACCACTGCTGCTCGTGCCTTGAGCGGAGGAAGCATTGCCTGAGGTTTGAACCGCCAAAGACCCATTTGCGCGCGTGGCTTTACTTTTCTTTTTTCCAGTAGATTTTTTTCTTTGTAACCGTCCCATTTGTCTCCACAAAGTAAGCGCAATCGCAAAAGAAACCCGAAAAGGGAACCTTTACGTGATTGTCTTTAATCGCCCGGCAATGAAAAAAAATGGCAGGCCAGGAGGGATTCGAACCCCCAACACCCGGATTTGGAGTCCGACGCTCTACCGTTAGAGCTACTGGCCTGCATCCAACCCTTACCAGAAGGAGTCGTTCCTGTTTTTAGAGAGCGATACACCGACCCTCTATTTGGTTTCCTTGTGAGCCGTATGGCTCCGACAAAACGGACAATACTTCTTGAACTCGAGCTTATCCGGTGTCGTCCGTTTGTTTTTGGTCGTTGTATAATTCCTCCTCTTGCATTCCTTACATGCAAGCGTGATAATAACTCTCACCCGCCGACTCCTTCATGTTAATTGCGTTATCAATACTGGAAGTTTATTCGACAACTTCGCTTACCACACCGGCGCCGACCGTACGACCACCTTCGCGAATCGCGAACCGAAGCTCTTTCTCCATCGCGATCGGCGTGATCAGCTCCGCCGATATCGTTACATTGTCACCCGGCATGACCATCTCGACACCCTTCGGGTAAATTCAATATGCCCGTAACATCCGTCGTCCGAAAATAAAACTGCGGACGATAGCCCGTGAAAAACGGCGTGTGACGGCCGCCTTCCTCTTTGCTCAAAATATAGACCTCGCCCTTGAACTTCGTGTGCGGCGTGATCGATCCCGGTACCGCCACCACCTGACCACGCTCAACCTCATCGCGCTTCGTCCCGCGCAGCAATACCCCGATGTTGTCGCCCGCCTGGCCCTCGTCCAAAAGCTTCCGGAACATCTCCACGCCCGTGCACACCGTCTTCGACGTCGGACGGATCCCGATGATCTCCACCTCGTCGCCCACATGCACAATCCCGCGTTCCACGCGCCCGTCACCACCGTCCCGCGACCCGATATGCTGAACACATCCTCGATCGGCATCAAAAACGGCTTGTCGATGTCGCGCTTGGGCTCCGGAATATAAGCGTCGATCGCATCCATTAACTCAAAAATGCACTTGGCCTCTTCGCTGTCCGGATCATCGCTCTCCAGCGCCTTCAATGCACTGCCGCGAATGATCGGCGTGTCGTCTCCGGGAAACTCATACTTGTCCAATAGCTCGCGCAGTTCCAACTCCACCAGCTCAATCAATTCCTCGTCGTCGACCATGTCGCACTTGTTTAAAAATACCACGATCCGCGGAACGCCCACCTGGCGCGCCAACAATATGTGCTCCCGCGTCTGAGGCATCGGCCCGTCGTCCGCACCCACGACCAAGATCGCACCGTCCATCTGGGCGGCACCCGTGATCATGTTCTTGATATAGTCCGCATGGCCCGGACAGTCCACATGCGCATAATGACGGTTGGCCGTCTCGTATTCCACATGCGCCGTCGCGATCGTGATCCCGCGCTCCTTCTCCTCCGGTGCCTTGTCGATCTGATCAAAGGGGACAAACTCCGCCAATCCCTTTAAGCCGCTATGCTTCGTGATCGCCGCCGTCAACGTCGTCTTGCCGTGATCGATATGACCGATCGTTCCTACGTTTACATGCGGCTTGGTGCGCTCATACTTTTTCTTTGCCATCTCCTCGTCCTCCCCTGATTAAAAATTATTGCTCGGTAGCACATTCGGCTGATATAGTTTCCGGCCCATGGCGCCTGTCACGTCCTGCTTGGCCGTATCCTTTATATATGGTGGAGCCCACGACCGGAATCGAACCGGTGAACCTCTTCCTTACCAAGGAAGCGCTCTACCGACTGAGCTACGTGGGCATCATTCTTTAAAGACAGGTAACATGCGCTCAATCTTTTACCAGGCTGACCGTTCGGCTTTCGCTTTTATGGAGCGGGAGACGAGGCTCGAACTCGCGACATTCAGCTTGGAAGGCTGAAGCTCTACCAACTGAGCTACTCCCGCTTTTGTTTTGGCCGCTAACCCCCGCATCAATGAACACAAGCGGGTCGTTTCTTGGTTCCTTAAATCGCGCAGTAAGACTCATGCAGGAAGCCATGTAGTTCCATAACGATTTCGATTAATTCGAAATCTCCTACATCCGACTTACTATTAGGTTGGTGGTGGGGGGAGGATTTGAACCTCCGAAGGCTTCGCCGACAGATTTACAGTCTGTTCCCTTTGACCACTCGGGAACCCCACCTTGTCGGAACTTGGAGCCAGCGGAGGGGTTCGAACCCCCGACCTACTGATTACAAATCAGTAGCTCTACCAACTGAGCTACGCTGGCAGCAAAAGTCAATTTTTTCAAATTGTTATTTCGGTTTACACCGAATCTTGTTAACCGTACGATTCATTACTTAAAACAATATCTTTTATATATCTTAAATCTAAAACACAACCGTTGTTTTAGAGGATTATTTCTAATTATTAGCACTTATGGTTAAATATTTAATTTTTAATGACATTTTTATCAATTAACGACGTTTTAAGATAAATAGCTCCTAATTTTATTTTTGATGGCCCTTTTGGGGCGACCCTCACCCGTAGGTTCGTCCGCTTCGGACACGTTTAATGGACATTTGATTACTATAGTCTTGAATTAATATTTGGCAAGACCCCCTGATAAAACTTGACACATAAGGTCCTTATACAATATAATGTAGAACTACTTGTGCATTGGACACTATATCTGGTATCTTATTTTTATGCGGTTGTCTTTCTAGCAGATTGCCATGCCAAGCGGTTTGAAACGAGGATCCCATAAAACCTTGACAAAGGCATGACCATTTTTGTAAGCGTCTCCAACGTTGGCGGCACCAGAACCAAACGACTCCATCAAGGTACTCGCTCGTGACACGATTAAATTTTTTGGTTTTCCTGATGATTTCCCTGTTGGCCCTATGCGGGTGTTCCCAATCCTTCTGGGGCCAAGCAGTTGTCCAAAATGATGCGGCCGCGGCGCACACAACGCCTGTCGAAGCGCTCGAACGTGAAGTTTCCGAGGGTGCCGGCCCGCCTGCTGACAACGCCCTGGGAAACGCTTCCCAGGCAGACCCTGGGTTAGATCCGCAAACGGACGCGCCGGCATCCGTGATGGGCATCGAGGCTGAAACCTCGGACGCCGGGCTGAATCCGGAGCAACCGCCTTTTTCAAATGAGGGGCACGATCCGCTGGCCGAACTGCACCCCCGCGCCACGGGTTACAGCGAAATCGTTATGGTGGTCCCCCGCCTAACTGAAGAGGCCCTTCTGCGCGCTGCAACCGAAACGGCCCAAGCCGAGCATTCGCCGGAAAAGGCCACCCAATATAGCTTGGATGAAGCCCTTGATTTTTGCCAGGCGGCGCAGGACTTCTGGCAAAAGGGCGAACTTGAAAATGCGCTTGAAGCCCTGGACCAGGCCTATTCCTTGATTCTGAATGTCGACACCTATGACAGCCCGAAGCTGATGCAACAAAAAGAGGATTTGCGCTTTCTGATTTCAAAGCGCATCCTGGAAATATACGCCTCGCGTAACATTGTCGTCAACGGCGGACATAACGCCATCCCGATCGAACTGAATCGACATGTCCAGCGTGAAATCAACCTTTTTACGACTGGCAAAGAACGGTCGTTTTTCATCGATTCCTACCGCCGTTCGGGGGCCTACCGGTCACAAATTGTTGAATCCTTACGGGTCGCCGGGCTGCCCGAAGACTTGTCCTGGCTGCCACTGATCGAAAGTGGCTTCAAGGTCAAGGCGCTTTCTAGAGCCAGGGCCCTGGGACTCTGGCAGTTCATTCCTTCAACCGGCTACAAATTCGGGTTAAAACGTGACCAGTACATCGATGAACGCATTGACCCCGAAAAGTCAACCGCCGCCGCCATTGCTTATTTGAAGGAATTACACAGCATTTTCGGCGATTGGGCGACGGTGCTGGCCGCTTATAACTGTGGTGAGGGCCGCGTTTTAAGGGTCATCCGGACGCAAAACATCAACTATCTTGATAACTTTTGGGACCTTTACGAGCGCTTGCCGCGGGAAACGGCCCGCTATGTTCCCCGCTTTCTGGCGACCCTGCACATCCTTCAGAACAAGAAAAAATATGGCTTGGATATCGTTGCGCTTGATGCGCCCTTGGAATATGAAAATATCGAAGTCGCCCGGCAAGTCCAACTCAAGGACATCGCGGCCCACATCGACACGACCGCAACGGTCCTGGCAAAGCTCAACCCGGAATTGCGGCACAAAATTTTACCACCGGAACGCTATCTGCTCAAGGTTCCGCCCCAAAGCGGTCCCAAATTGCTCGCCACCCTTGATACGATTCCGGTCTCGTATCCGCCGCGACCGGCCTATATCTGGCACCGCGTGCGCTATGGCGAAACCTTATCGACGATTGCCGAACGCCATCACACCAGCATTAGAAAAATTATGCGTGCCAATGGACTGCGGCGTTCACATTACATCGTTGCCGGTAAAAAGCTAAAAATCCCCCAAAGAGGCACTGTCATTACCCGCGTTCCCACCGGTCGCCCATCACCCGCCCCGAATGACGCTGCCACGCATGTGGTCCGTAGTGGCGACTCGCTATGGATTATTGCCAAAATGTACAATACCACGACCAAAAAAATCCAGCAGGAAAACAACCTTTATTCTACCAAACTCACGATCGGCCAAGAATTGAAAATCCCCGGCCGCCAAAAAGTGGTTAAACCGCCGACCAACGGTCAGAAAACCTATCGGGTTAAGCGGGGCGATAGTCCCTATCATATCGCCGTTCTGCACAACATGCCGCTGGAACGTTTTCTGCGTATCAACGACCTCACACCGCGCAGCAAAATCTACCCGGGCCAGCATCTGACGGTTGAGTAAAACGACCCCTCTTCATCATCGCGATTGCCTTAAACAGGTTCCGAAATAGACGAGCGCTGATCAGTGCCATCGGAATGTCATTTTGACGATCACGATAGAAACCATCTAAAAAGATCAGGATTATCGCTTAAGGTTGAGGCGGGGTCGACGCCCCGTTGAAGAAATACTTCGGTGTTTTGTGGATTTGAATGGAAGCACCGCAAAGGAAACAACGCTGCCCGTGGCCGGCTGTCCCAAGGACCTGTATAGGAAGCTTCCAGGGCGTCCCTACCGCTTAGTCGTCAAGATCGGCCATCTTTTTGCCCAGCACGAAGTCCTTGGTCTTATACTCCGTGATGCGCCCGATGCGCCCGATAATCTTACCTATTTTGGTGATCTGCTCAAGAATCGTAAGCACATTTTCATAACACGGGTGATCCTCATCCAACCCCATCCGCAAAAGTTCGGAATGGCCCATGATGGCTTGTAAGGGTTGGTTCACTTTGAGACTCATTGCAACCGTCATTTCCAGAGCACCCTTGATTTTCTCGGTCTTCAGTTTTTCCGTCTCCGCCTTTAGCAATTCGCTGATGTTGTTGAGAATCGCCAGCACGGTTGGCGGGCTGCTCGCAACCGGGATGAGATCCAGCGTAACCTTATGCTGTCGATTCAATCTCAGAGGGCGGTCGGCTTTGACGCGTTTAATCGATTCAAGCGGCGATTGCATCAAATCGCTAATCCGCTGCTGATCGTCGCCCTCGAAAAGGTTCTCGAAGAAACCGCCCAAAAGCTCGTGTTTCGGTTTATTGACGAGATTGGTTACCGCGGGATTGGCGTAGATGATCCGTCCGTCGGGCGTCATTTCGACAATACCCTCGACCATTTGCTCGAGAATTATTTCAAAATGCCGCTTGACCGACAACAACTCCGTGGTGGCAACACGCGGAAAAACATCTTGAAGCCCCATGACTTCCTGGTGGACCTCTTGGGCCGACAATGTTTCAACCTGTACAACCGCATCCAGGATGTTTTGTCCCATCTGGTCGAAAGGACCCTTGGCAATACAAAGGTTCGCCCCGATGCCGGCCAGGTCGACCGGGTCTTCAGCGACTATGGCGGACAAAATGATAATGTAGACCTCTTCGAGACCGTCCGTATTGCGGATGAGCTGGCACAACTGAGGACCGTCGATGTTCGGCATCACCATATCGACGATTACGATATCAGGGGTAAAGGTCTTTAAAATGTCAAGAGCTGCCAAGCCACTGTCGGCTGTCAACACCTTGTAATCCCTTGCATTCAGCTTCTTTTCGATAAATTTCAAGATGATTTCTTGGTTGTCGACCGCCAGAATTTTTTTCATTTCAAGCACTCTTTGATTTTGATTTGATAATCACCACCCGCAATGCGGTCCATATCTATCATACCTGCTCGAAAAAGCAATTAACGATTGGCAAGGCCTGGAAAAAGGCTTGTAAGGCCACTGGAATTGGTATACGAAAAATGCGGGTGTTGACCGCTGTGAACGGTGTCAGTCTTTCCGCCCCCGTAGCTCAGGGGATAGAGCGTTGGATTCCTAATCCATGTGCCGCAAGTTCGAATCTTGCCGGGGGCACCAATAAAATCAAGTATTTATGAAAATCTATAAACTTCATATCAACTAAGATTGTCATTTTATCCATTATTGGTCCATCAAAATACCCCTTCTACCATTAATACAGACCAATCAACTAACCACTTAATGATTAATTAGCGTAATCAACGATTCTGCAGATCAGTTTCATATTCTATACATTGTGGTTTTAAATTTTATGAAAGTTGAACACTGTTCAAGCTTTTCAACTACCGCACTACCGATAAATACCACACCACATATCATCTCATCTTTTCTAATCCAAAGGATATATTTATCTTACAATAGTTATGTAAAAAACTTCATATTATGTAAAAAACTTCCCAAAATTATATGTAATAAAGTACACATTAAACTGCGAAGCAATGCCTGCCAAACTCTAACTATCTGTAATTATTAGATCTGAAAAAAATTTTCAATGTTGCACGTTTTTTGCATGCTAAATATTGGACCGTAATTAAGTTTCTGGTAAAAACAATCATTATTAACTTTACAAAATGAGAGGACATGCCTATGAAAAAAATATTATTAATTTTAACTGGATTTTTATTGGTTTTTGGGATGGTCGGAGGGAGTTCACGCCGTTCCAATATACAGTTGGCGGCACAAGAATTAGTCAGCCATATTTGAGTCCGATTCCACTTGAGTGATTATGACACTTATCTATCCGGTTACATTGAGACATCGACACTGGTCATATGAAATAATTAAACGACTGGAATAGTGATAATGTACAACTCTTGTACGGCTAGTAATTTGCCTGATAATACGATCCTTACGTTAAATGATCAGGGATTTTGAATGGCGGTAGGCTGGGACTAGTATCATCATTGACCTAGTGTTATGAATATTCTACGTAAATATGACATGTTTTATCGACTTGATGGTTTATCAGCTCGATTGGACTGCAGATTGAATTTGAAGTCACAAAGTAGCTTATCACATTATAGATTATGGAATCCGAGCTCCCGTCCCCGAACCTGCCACTATGCTTTTGTTAGGCACAGCCCTTATCGGACTGGCTGGGCTGAGGCGAAAGTTTAAGAAATAATCAAAATTTATTTGAAACCGTATTGGCAGGGTCAGAGATGGCCCTGCCTTTTTTATTGCAGGCGTCCCTATTCTTTATGGTAGTCGATTTTCGGCACATGAATCTTGCGTCCATTGCTCTTTGGTCAACATCCATCAAAACATATCCCTTGATTTCCCTACATTTCTCTAAATGCCCCAATAATAAAAAAGTGACCTAACCGATTGAAATGGTTAGATCTCTTAAATTCCCGTTATATCCCATTAATTCCCTATCTCAGCATTCCTAATCCATGTACTGCAAGTTCGAATCTTGCCGGGGGCACCAATAAAATCAATAATTTATGCGGATCTGAATTAGAACTTACCTTTACTATGTAACCGTTATGAAACAATCAGTTTTGGTTACATCCCAAGATGGCCCCTCTATCTAACCCATCTCCTTTCCTTTAAAAAAAATATGTAACGTACCTTTCACCTCAAAATTTTATAAACTCTCCATATCATTGATAATCGGATTGTAACTAACAGCCCTTGCAATCCAGTTTTATCCATTGAAAAACATTTCACCCGCGGTTTTCGATTGGACTATTCATTGTGATAGATAAGGATTGGCAAGAATTATAATGATAGCCGACTGTTGTCTATCATTGAGGTCTATTGGCTGAATTGCTGCTTAATCAACTCTGAAAGATTTAAATCACCGTGAAATAGTTGATCAGAAAAGACTCGAAATTAAGGTTTTGCATTTGCAATAAAGGTTTCAAGAATATAGCCAGTGTCAGTTTCCAAATTGTACCAGGCCTGATGCAAGCGCCGCCAAGGCCAGGGCCAGCCGGTTTTGGGCGGTCGTCAGGTCGCGTTGGGCTTCATTCAGCCTCACCAGCGAAGCGACCCCGGCCGCATATTCCTTTTCGACCAGGTCACGGGTCTGCTCGACCAGCCTGACATTGGATCGTTGCAGCACGAGTTGCTGTTGAGCCGATTTTAATGCGGAAAGCGATGTACGAATTTCGGAGTTGGCCGCTATTTTGACGCTTTCCAGTGTCTTTTCAGATTCAGTCAAACTGGCTTTGGCCTGACGCCAGCGGGCCCTATCTGCCCCGCCTGAAAAAAAATTATAGGTGAGGTTGACGCCGACCGTGTTGCCAAAATCATCTCCTTGCCATTCCGCTGTCGCCCACCTGCTCACCGTCAAGCGCTGCTTCAACCGAAACGATGGGGAAAAAACGGCCGCGCAGCGCTTTTACCTGGGCATCCGCCTGCTTGACTGCAAAATCGCTTTGTAAAATGTCCGGTCGATTCTCCTGGGCATAGGAAATCAATGCATCCGCATCCGGCTCGCTTTGTTCTTCACTCGATTCGGCTTCCAAAGCGGCCAGCCTGATGTGGTCCGGAAAAATACCCTGGGGAATGCCCAGAAGAGATGCCAGGCCAATCATGGCGGCATCGTAGGACTGCTGCCCCACGGTCCCGATGGTGATGGCTGAGTTGACGCGTATCTCGAAGTTGTACACATCACTCAAAGAGCCGGTTCCTGTGCGGTGCCTGGTCTTGGCATCCTTCAGCTGCCGGCGGTTGAATTCTTCGTCGGCCTTGGCAATCGCGATGTCTTCCAGGGCCAGTTGGGCTCTCAGGTAGGCCGTGGCCACGGAAGAAAGCAGCAGCCGGCGGGCATCTTGGTAAGCTGCCTGGCTTTGCTCATGCCCATAGGATGCCGCCGCATTGGCGAACTTGCGTTCAAAGCCATTGAACAATACCCAATTTGCCACCAGGCTGGCCTCGTAATATTCCTCCGGATCTTCGATCGTGGCATTCGGGTTGAAAAGTTGCGCTGTGGCAAGGCGCTCCTGATACGTCGTTATTGGAAAGGGTCACGCTGGCTGGCGTTCGCCGTGGCACCGAGGGTGGGCCAATAGCCGGCCTGGGCCTCTGAAATCCTCTCCTTTGCCCGCGTAACGCGGGCCAAAGCCGCAGACAGGGACGGATTGTCCTGTAAAGCGATCTGCCCTGCGGTTTTCAGATTGAGTTCTTGAATCGTATTCAATATCGATCTTTGGCGGCGGCTTTCCATTGTCTCAGCGGCCTAGCCAAATGACGCAAGGAAAGATAGCATCCCGATGCCTAAAACAAAAAAAGCAAGCGACCTTTGCATTATCAAATTCCTTTTGTTGGAATTGACCAGAAACGATTTCAAAAAAAGGGTTTTGGTTAAATTCCTGGTGTCTGTTCAAAATTGAGGATTTTTGGGTGAGATTCCGTCTTCGCCCATGGGCTACGCCGGGACAAGCAAGGCGGGCGACAGATTTAATCCGGTGGTCCGCCTAAGGCGGATTGAGGAGTTAAATCATGGCGCCCAACGCCGAAATCGCGCAAAAAACCAATTATGGATGGACACTTTCTATTTGAAACTAACCTGACACTTAAGCCCGGCCGGCAATTCATATTTGCTATTTGGCAGTTCCAGGCGCATCCCGAATGTGCCGGAGGCCGCGTCCACCACGCGGTCGACAATCGTTACCTTGGCCTTGTATACGCGCGTAACCGGTTCATTTACCGTTACATCCGCGTGCATGCCGACTTTAAATTGGCCGACCAGTTCCACCGGGACATAAATTTCGATATTGAGTTTGTTGATCTGGGCCAATTTTAAAACCGGCTGGTCTTCAACAAATTCACCGGGCGCAAGGAAGCGTTCCATCACGACCCCGGTGATCGGGCTGTTGATCATCATGCGATCCACAACCGCTTTGGAGCGCTTCAATTCCAGGGCGGCCAGGCGCAAGTCCTCCTTGGCGTTTTCCAACTCGATCAACGCCAAGCTGACGCTCGTGCGGGCCTCGTCGATCTGTTCGATGGGAATCACGTTTTCCTTGTATAATTCCTCTGCACGATCCTGCTTGCGGCGGCTGAATTCCAACATGGCCTGCTTTTCTCTGACGATGGTCTTCCATTTCGCTGCGCGCCTGTGCCAGTTCCATGGTTGCCCGCTCGACACCGGCCTCGAGCCTGGCCAGCACCTGGCCTTTGGTGACCAGGTCGCCCCGTTCGACTTCGATTGCCTCGATGACGCCCCGGACGCTGCTGCCCACGTCGACGACCTCGAAGGGTTCGATCAGGCCGTCGAGCACAATGCGGTCCCGGCCCCAACGGCTGTCTGCATGGTAATCATCAACAAAACGAATAAGATGGATAGCCTCTTTAACAGCATTTTGCCACAATACTTTTTTCATAAACAACATCCTTGACAACACCGATCTGACAGTCCTTCGGCTGTTTGCAGCCTTGGGGTTTACTCGGTACGGCCCGTAAAAGCCAATGATGTACTGATTGTGTCGTCAAATGTCAACAAGTCTTGCCGCATGCGGGCATGCTGACGTTCGGCCTTGCGTTGCGCCTTGCGGAACAACCGGTTGCCGATCCAGCGACCCAAAAAGCGGACCGGTATTTTCAAAACGGCTGCGGCAACCCCCTTGGAAACCCGGCCGGCATACACACTGATCAGCTCGTCTTCCAGCGAAACAATGGCCTGGAAGCACCCCGGATCCCCCTGGCGACCGCAGCGCCCGAAGAGCTGCCGGTCGATGCGCCCGGCCTCGTGGCGTTCGGTGGCAAGCACATGCAAACCGCCCAGTTCGATCGCACCTTCGGCCAGGCGAATATCCGTTCCCCGGCCGGCCATGTTGGTCGCCACGGTGATCCGGCCCAGTTCACCGGCCCGGACGATGATGTCCGCCTCCTCCTGGTCCTGGCGGGCATTCAAAACCTGATGCGGCAGATCGACGGCATCCATCAGGCTGCTCAAATGTTCGGAAGCCTCGACCGAGCGGGTTCCCACCAGCACCGGCCGACCCTGGTGGTGCCACGCACTGACGGTTTGCACAACGGCCTGCCATTTTTTGTCGGCCGTGGAATAGATCCGTTCGGGCAGTCGCTTGCGCTGCAACGGACGGTTGGTCGGTATCCTGACCACCCGCAAGCGGTAGATCGTCCACAGTTCCCCGGCCACCTCCTTGGCCGTGCCGGTCATACCGGCCAAACCCAGGTAGCGACGGAAAAACCGCTGGTAGCTGATGCGCGCCTTGGTTTCCTTGCGTTGTGTGACCTCGCAGCCCTCTTTGAGCTCGATCAGCTGGTGCAGCCCCTTTTCCCAGGAACGGTCGGCCATCAGGCGCCCGGTGTACTCGTCAACGATCTGGACCTTGCCGTCCTGAACCAGGTAGTGCTTGTCACGGTCAAACAGATAAAGCGCCACCAGCCCCTGACGAACCAGTTCCTGGCGCTGTTCGGAATTGATCTGGATGTCTGATTCCGGCCATTCAAACGCATCCACCCGCCGTTTACCCGATCCGGTCAAATCCAGTTTGTGCTCGCTGGCCAGGACCTCAAAATCCTTGCCTGCTGTCAACTGGCCGGCAAAATCCAGCGCCTGCTGATAGATGTCGGGATCATAGTGCTCATCCGCTTCCGCGGAAATGATCAGCGGCGTGCGCGCTTCGTCGATCAGCACGCTGTCGGCCTCGTCGACGATGGCGAACTGCAGGCCTTGCAACAGCAGTTGATTGGTGCGGGATTGAGGGCCGAACAGACCGTTCGACCTGCATGCGCAAAGCGCTGGGCCGGTCCCAGAGCACAATCCGGTCCCGCAGATAATCGAAGGCCAGCTCCTTGTTGGTGCAATAGGTCACATCACAGCGGTAAGCGGCCTGGCGGGCGCCGGGATCCATGCCGTGCACGATGGTTCCGACGGTAAGCCCCAGGGCCTCGTAAATCGGTGCCATCCAGGCGGCATCACGGCCGGCAAGGTAGTCGTTGACCGTGATGATATGCACCGCCACGCCGGCCAACGCCAGGGTACCGGCCGGCAAGGTGGCGGTCAGGGTTTTGCCTTCCCCGGTTTCCATTTCCGCGACCATGCCTTTGAGCATGGCCGCCCCGCCAATCAGCTGAACGTCCAGATGGCGCATGCCCACGGTGCGCTCCGCCACTTCACGAATCAGGGCAAAGGTTTGGGCGACCGTGTCCCGTTGAAAACCGCTGCGGCGCAGATCATGCCCCAGATCACGGGACGCGTCCCGAATCTGCTGGTCGGTCCATTGGGTCACCTGCGGGCCATGGCCTTCTGCCGCCTTGACAATCCACTTAAAACGTTTCCACTTGGGCGGCTGACGGGCAGCCAAATAGCCTCCCAAGGCAGCGGTCAGCTGATCGACTTTGCTCAGGTGCGGCTCTTCCCGCTCCGGATAGATTTTCGGTGAAATTTCTGCGTGGGAAGCAAAACTAGACATTGAACCTTCTCAGAAACAACCGTCGAATTTCACGGTACCAGCGATACACCAAAGGCTCGCGTCCATGGTCGAAGCGGACGTAAACGCGCCCCCCCACGTTGAACAACGCCGAATGGGTGGGCAGTTCGATGTCGAACAAAAAAAGCTTTTGAAAAGACTTGGTGCCCCAGGCATCCCGTGGATCGATGGCGATGGTCCCGCCGCCTTCCATGCTCAGGGTCCGGCTCGGCAACTGGTCGGTGGCCGCCGGCACTTCCCGCAACAGCCGGGCGGGAATGCTTTCGGCAATCTTTTCCGGAAGCCGCACGCTCACACTGTGGGTTTGCTTGCGGACAAAATCGATTTCCGCCTGCAACACCACCACGCGCGCCAGAATAATGGAACGGTCCAGAACATAACCCAAAAGTTCGCCCCGCTGAACGAAACGGCCGGGAAAATCCTGGGGCATGGGCACCACAAAGGTCCCTGCCGCCTGGCTGCGGACCGTCAACTCTTCCGCCCGTTGACGGGCATCGGCCAGTTGGGCGGTCACATTTTCAATCTCCTCTTTGGTAATCTGGGCGGCCACCCGGTCGGTGGGCCGCTGGGTGTCGTAAATCGCCTTCAGACCATCAAGTTGCGATGCCAGCACCTTGATTTCGGCCGGCAGAAAGGGATCGGAGCATTGGATCAGGGCCTGCCCGGGCGCCACCCGGGTGCCGGGCGTCGCCACGAGCTCGTCCACAAACCCGGCCGTGCCGGCCCGCACAAAGGCCTTTTCAGGAATCCAGATGGCCCCTTCCGCCATGGTGCTCAAGGGTACCGGAGCCAGCGTAACGGCGGCCGCCAAGGCACCGAAAAACAGGGCGCTGACCGCTATGGCCTGAAACCGTTTGCGGTTGAGCCGGGGCGAGGTCACCAGAAACTTCAGGCCCTTAAAAGCCGGCATAACGAACATGTTGATCAGGGCCCAGCACGCAAAAAGGACCCCCACAAAGAAGAACTTGCTGGCCACAAACAACACGATGGAGGCATAAATCAGCATGCGGTAAAAGAAGGATGCCACCGTGTAAACGATGAACCAGAAGCGCTCACCGGGTGTTGACATGGCGGGTTCCGCTTTGGTCATTCCGAAAAGATAGCGCTGCACCAGGTAGAAAAAATACCGGTTGCCGCGCGGGCCCAGGTTGGGTATTTCCAGCAGGTCGGTCAGGATGTAGTAGGCGTCGTAGCGCAAGAGCGGGTTGCCGTTGAACAGCAGCGAAGAAACCCCGGCAATGAAAATGGCGTTGAAGGCCACGGCCCTTACCGGCCCGGGCTCGGCATTGACCCACACCAGCAGGGCGATGGCGGCACAAAAAACCTCCACGGCCATGCCGGCGGCACCGACCAGGACCCGTTCCCGTTTTTTGCGAAACGCCGATGCGGCCGAAGCATCCACATAGGGAATCGGCATGAAGACCAGCAGCATGATCCCCATCTCGTGCACCTCGCCGCCGCGGACCTTGACCGCAAAGGCATGCCCGAACTCGTGCAGGGCTTTTAAGAAGGGATAGACCAGCCACATGATCACCAGGTTCTGGGGCGCCAGGATACGGTCCGTGATGTTGCGCGTCAGTTCGGACCAGTGGACCCCCATCAGAAAAAGGGCCGGCAGCACGATCGCCAGCCACAGCAAAGCCCCCAGCCAGCCGTAAAACGGCCGGGCAACGTGCTTGAAGCGTTCCAGGATCGTTTCCGGATCGAAGAGCGGAAAGCGCATGAAAAGCGGCGAGCGCAGGGTTTGCATCCACTTGGCATGGCGACGCTTTTCATACCGGCGGGTCAGTTCGGCGGTGTCCGGCATGGTGTCGACCTGCAGGGCGTCCACGGCATGCAGCTGGCCGAGCAGGCGAATGACCTCCTCCTGGGTCGGGCGCCTCTTCGCCCAGACGATCCCGGCTGGCATCCCAGATTTCCTGGACCGTGCGCTTGCCGTCCATCAGGCCGATCAGCATGTAGGCCGACGGCGTAAAGCGCTGAAATCGGCCGGAGGCATGATCCTGCAGCACATACCAGCGTTCGCCGCGGTAGTGATGGCGGTGAATGTCCAAATGGCTCCGCAAACGCGGCTTGAGGCCTGCCGCCCGGTACCAGGAAGGACTGAATAAGGACTGACTCATAAAATCGCTTCGCGCTTTTATATGTCGCGACGGTGTCGCTCTTGGGCCAAGGCACTATCCATCTGCCTTGGCCGGATGATTATCTTGTTTTGAACATTTGAATTTGAGATTATCTTAGTTATTGTCTCGGATTTCGACGTTTCGGACCGTGGCCTGTCGAACGGCATGCCGATCGTTTCGTGCTTCGAATTTTGACCTTATGGTCTCCATCGCCAGACCAGCAGCCGCAGCCAGTCGATCGCTTCGTGGGTCCAGATCCAGATCAGTTTGCGCCGGTCAACGGTAATCTTGCCGATGCCTTCCATGCCGGGCCGCAACCGGTCGGAGATCTTGATCAGGTCCCCTTCCACCCGGAAATAGTTGCGCCCTTCTTTGGCCGTGGACACCGGGGTGATCTTGGTGATCTCAAACGGAAAGGTTGCATTGGGCATGGACGGCAACAGCAGGACGCTCGCCTGCCCGACCGCAACGTCGTTGATGTCGCGTTCGTCCACCTGGGCAATCACCCGGAAGGCATCCAGGGGCGCCATCTCGAACAGAACCTGGCCGCGCTCCACCGGCGATCCGAGCAGCTGGCTCAGGTCACCGCTCATGACCACACCGGCAAAGGGGGCGACAATCGTGGCCCGTGCCAGTTGTTCGTCGATCAAGGCGATCTGGGCATCGGCCTGGCTGATTTTGGCGCGCAGGATTCGGATCTGGGACCGGTCGTGGGCTGCCATGGCGGCCTGGTACTCCTTGGCCTGCTGCTCTTTCTGGGTCGACCATTTGACCCGTTCCAGCTTGAGATCGCGGTCATCGAGCGAACACAGGACCTGCCCGGCCGTGACCACGTCGCCCGGCCGCACGGCTGCATCCCGGATATAGCCGTTGAACGGGGCCGGCACGACCCGCTGCACCAGCCCCTCGATGGTCGTTGTGGCGCTGAGCCGGTAGTCGGTTTCGAAAAGCGCGAAAAAGGTGACCACGGCTGCCAACAGCAGAACAACCAGCTTGCGGACCAGATAGCCCCGCCCCAAAAGACGCTTGAGCTGCCGGGCCAGGGAAGCAAAGGCCTTGCGGATCAGCCAGCGCTCTTCTCGTTGTCTTGGTTTCCAGGATCGGCCCCGCGATGGCGGCGACCGCTTCGCACAGCTCCACGGTGGCCGGATCAAAGGGCTTGTCCACCGGTCGTTCCAGAGTCAGCCCCCCGAAAAAGCGGCCCTTGTCTCCCAGCGGCACGGTGCACACGGCACCGGAACCGTGACGCCGGCTGAGTTCCTCGTGGGCCCGGGTGACCACCGGATCCGCATCCTTTGGCAAGGGATAGACCACCGTGGCCGCCTGGTCGGCCGCTTCGTCCATGGCCGCCCCGATGGCGCGCACCAGGTTGGTCTGCTTGCCGAACTCGGCCGTGTGCGACATGACGTTGACCCGGATGCGCCGGCCGGAGGTAAAACCGATGCTCACCCGGTCGCACCCCAGGCGCGTGGCCATGCGGGTGACAAGGCCCATGGCCGATGCGTGAAAACTGTCGAACTCCACGGCACTCACGACCAGATCGAAAATCGTCTGCAGGCGTTCGCTTTCCTTAGAGGCGTCCTTAACCTGGGTTCTGCGAATCAGCACTTCCAGCCAGGCGGCCCCCCAGTGGAGCTGGCGCATGGTGTCCTGCACGGCCTTGCGTTCGACCGCATCCACGCCCAACACCACCGTGCCGTGGATTTTGCCTTCGATCTCGATGGGATAGGCGATCTGGAAACGCTCGGGAAATTTGGTGTCGGAAGGGGGCCAGGCTGTGGGTGTCGACCAGGATACCGCGGCGCTCTTTCAAGGAGCGCTCCGCCGTGCCGGTCAGGTGGTGCATGCGCAACTTGGCATCCGGCCACACGGCCACGGGCGTGTAGGGCCCCTTGTCCGGCTCGCCCAAAAGAATCATGGCACAGCGCACGCCGGTAAGCCGCAGGCATTGCAGCGGCAGCCAGCTCTGGCAGAAAGCCTTGGGCGTGGTGGCTTCCGCAAAGCGGCGCCAAATCAAATTCTCCGGCTCAATCACCCGCTTTTGGAGGGATGCTCGTACGGTGTAAAGACGGGCTTATCCTGTTTTTGATCCGGCGGTTTTTGCTCCATAGCTCGGTCTATTTATGCGAAATTGCGACGCTTCAGATCACCAGGGATGAAGCAAAATTTTGAAATACTTTGCAGCAACTCGACTTGAGCTCGCTGAAGGCCTAAGAGCGACACCGTCGCGACATATAAAATCGTTTCACGATTTTATTATTGGACCGTTGCATCTTCCGGCCGCTGGGGAACGACTTCCAACGCGCCGTAGCGTTTTTCGTAATCCCTGAGAACGTTGTTCAGAAGAAGGGACAACCGTTTGGCGGCAAACGGGCTCAAAACCACACGATCGGTGAGTTGCACCTTGACCTCTTTCTGACCCGAATGCCAGGCCTGGTTCATGCCGAACAGCAGAACGATTTCCTCACGCCCGCCGGCCACATTGGCCA
>CAWDIC010000011.1:0-150176 GCA_963802265.1 uncultured delta proteobacterium | reverse complement strand
TTCAAGAAAATACCTTGAGTACTTTGAAAAACACAACCACCGCATTGTAAGAAGTTCTTCCCTGGTGCCCCAGGATGATCCGACCTTGCTGTTTACCAATGCCGGCATGGTTCAGTTCAAACGCTGTTTCCTCGGTGAAGACAAGCGTGACTACGTTCGGGCCACCACGTCCCAGAAATGTGTCAGGGCCGGTGGCAAGCACAACGATTTGGAAAATGTCGGTTACACTGCCCGTCATCATACCTTTTTCGAAATGCTGGGGAATTTCTCCTTTGGCGATTATTTTAAGGAAAAAGCCATCGAATTCGCTTGGGATTTAATGGTCAATGGTTATGGTTTGCCGGCAGACAAACTATGGGCCTCCGTGTATTTGGATGATGATGAGGCCTTTGAGTTGTGGCATAAATTAACCGGAATCCCCGAAGATCGTATTGTCAGGTTTGGGGAAGAAGACAATTTTTGGGCCATGGGTGACACAGGCCCCTGCGGGCCATGTTCAGGAAATCTCACTCGACCGTGGTGAAGAATACGGATGTGATCGTCCGGATTGCAAGGTCGGTTGTGAGTGTGACCGTTATCTTGAGATTGTGGAACCTGGTTTTCATGCAGTTCAACCGGGATGCCTCGGAAAAATGACGCCGCTTCCGAAACCGAGTATCGATACCGGCCTGGGCTTGGAGCGCATGGTAACGGTCATCCAGAATGTCGATACCAATTATGATACGGACCTGATGATGCCGATTATCACAAAGCCGAAGATTTGGCGGAAAAGCAGTTGGGTGAGTCGTTTGAAACCGACGTGGCGCTGAAAGTTATTGCCGATCACAGTCGGGCGGCCGCCTTTCTGATCGGTGACGGGGTGATGCCCTCCAATGAAGGTCGGGGATATGTTTTGCGGCGCATTATGCGACGGGCCATCCGTTATGGTCGTAATATCGGTCTGAACAAGCCTTTTTTGCATGAAACGGCCGGTGTTGTTTTCGAGATCATGCGAGCGGCCTACCCGGAACTGGCGGAAGACCAAGCATATATCACCAATGTCATCCAAAATGAAGAGCAACGGTTTTCCGAAACCCTTGATTTCGGTCTCAAGCTGCTGAATGACACGCTGGCCGACCTTCAAGCACAAGGAACATCCGAAGTGCCTGGCGATGTCATCTTTAAGCTCTACGACACCTACGGCTTTCCGGTCGATATTGTACGGGATGTGGTCCGCGACCAAAAAATGACGCTCGATATGGACGGTTTCGATGATGCCATGGCCAAGCAGAAAGCGCAGTCCCACGTCGTGACGACCTTTGATGAAATGAGCGAAGCGTATAAAAATTTTGCGGCCACGGGCATAAAGCCCGATTTTGTTGGTTATGACGCAAGAGACCTTCAACTCAAAAATATTGGTGCTGGTTCAAGACGGCGCTGAAAAAGAGGAAGTCACAGGCAATGGCTTGGTGGAAGTGGTTACCGAAGCAACCCCTTTTTATGGCGAAGCCGGCGGGCAAGTCGGCGACGTGGGCGTGATCGAGGGAGCCTCCGGTAAAATGAACGTTGAACAAACCCTCAAAGACCCGACCGGACTCATCATCCACCAAGGCCGCATGCTTAGACGGCTCAATCAAAAAAGGAGAAAGCGTTACCCTGAATGTGGACCAATCCAAACGTCGCGCCACCGAACTGAATCATACCGCCACCCACATTCTACAATCCGTTCTGCGAAAGGTGTTGGGGGACCACGTCAAACAGGCGGGATCTTTGGTGGGACCGGATCGGTTGCGGTTTGATTTTACCCATTTTTCCCAAGTCGATGTCCAGACCATCGAGCAGATTGAAACGCTTGTCAATGATAGAATTCGCGCCAATGTTGCGGTTGACATCGAAGAGATGGATGCCGAAGAGGCCTTTAAGACCGGTGCGACGGCGCTGTTTGAAGAAAAATACGGTGATCGGGTCCGGGTCATCTCCCTTTCAGATTTCAGCAAAGAACTCTGCGGTGGCACACATACCAAGCGCACGGGTAATATCGGCCTGTTTAAAATCATTGCCGAGTCGAGCGTGGCATCCGGTGTCAGAAGAATCGAGGCTGTTACCGGTTCGGCTGCCGTAGACACCATGCAACAGACGGCCCGGGTCATGCGCGACGCTGCTTTGCGTTTGAAAGAGAAACCTGAAGCCTTGGCGGAACGGATCGAAAAGCTATTGCAACAACAAAAATCGGGCGAAAAGGAAATCGAACGATTGAAGTCCCAGATCGCCACCTTGGCGGCCGGCGGAACCACCGATGTGATCGAAAAAATCAACGGCGTCAAGGTTGTCGTGAAGCGCGTTGATGTGCAATCACCCGCTGAATTGAGAGACATGGCGGACAAATTCAAAGACCGGCTGCAGTCCGGTATTGTTGTGCTTGGCAGCGCAGCGGGGCCCAAAGTTTTTTTAATCGTCGGCGTAACCAAAGACCTGGTGAATCAGTATAAGGCCGGTGAGATTATCAAACCGATCGCAGCCATGGTTGGCGGCAGTGGTGGTGGCCGACCGGACCTGGCCCAGGCCGGGGGGACGCACAAGGATAAACTGGATCAAGCACTAGAGGAGGCATATAAAGTTATCGAAGCGTTTTAACCCAACGCCAGCATTCTTGATGCACATGTAAATTGGACGCAGTAAGCACGAAATCCGAAAGAAAATCAAGTTTCGAACTTCGCGGAGCTCGTGGTGCAAATTCTTTTGTTGTCAGTAGCCGCTATCCCTAACCGTTTGACCAATTCGTAATTCCTCAATCCCTAAAATCGCAATTCGGGTTTATTCACTTCCTTTAAGTACGTCGATCATATTGAAAACCTCGCCCTTGACCCCTGCAGAAACCTTTGCAGAAAGATATTTAACAGCGTCCAGGGTTCCCTGCACGTAGACTTCGCGGCCGTTGACATTGTGGGTAAAATCAAAGTGCACGGTTTTGTCCGGCGATTCGAGGGTGTAGGTATGCCACCCATGTCCTTTGAGATACGCCTCGGGGATATGCCACACTTGCGCCTGAAGAACCGGATCCCGCTCCATCACAATTTGTTCGCGCGTAAAAGGGACGCCCATTTTATTAAAATAGGCAACCATGGCTTTGGCGGTGCCGCTGGTGTCGGCTTTGCCCTTTTGATGGCTTTCTTTAACAGCAAGGGTAAAGCCGTTGAAAAGCCCCGGGAAAGTTTCGGCAGCATAGGCCATCATGGCCTGCAGGCCCGACAATTTGCTTGGCCATGTTGGGGGCGATTACCGCTGCTGTTTGCGAGCCGCGCACGGTTTCTTGGAGTGCTTGCCGGTCCCCTCCGGTCGTTCCCATGACAAAGGGCAAACGGTTTTGGCAGTAAAAGGCCGCATTGTCATTCACGGCCGTGGGGTGCGTATAGTCGATGCTTATAAATTGGCCCGATCCTTCCAATAGCTTAGCCATGGCTTTTTCGCGGCTTTGCGGATGGATCAACGCCAGCGGTCATGCCCGCAATCGTGCAGGCTGAATCCTCGATTTCAGGCCCGGTCAACGAATAGGGCAGCACGTCAAATATGGGGTCGGCCAAGGCGTGCTGCACAAAGATCCTTGCCATGTTACCGGGCAGTCCGTTTACCATGATTTTAATAGGGCCCATGGATTCCTCCTTTAATAAAATCGCTACGCGATTTTATATGTCGCGACATTGTCGCTCATGTTGTGGGATGTGGGTGTGCACGAAAATTGCTGTCCCCGCAAAAATCGTATAATGATTTTATTAACATAAAGCGTTTGTGGTTACAACAAGTCGCCGACCAGTGCTGTGAGATGGGGAAAAGCTTGTGGGGGCCCATGGCCGTGAGGTTACGGTGCAGCGTTTTGAGTGCGACCGGAATGTATTGTGCAAAGTGGGTTTTGTGCTTTCGTCTGCTCAAGAAGCCAAAGGCGCCGAGCATTTGTAAATTACGGGTCAACCGGCAATAATCGATAGCCATCATTGAAAGCGCTGGGGTCGATGGTCGTCTTCTTGCCGGATTTTTTGCGCAACAATATTCCTGTAAGTCGTCCTGCAGATCAGACGGTAAGGCCACGTAGGGGTCGATCAGCAAAGAGGCCAGATCGTACTGCAGCAGGGCCGATACGCCCGCCCTGAAAGTCGATCAAATAGAGCGTTTTCGTTTTTAACCATAATGTTGCGCGACTGCAGATCGCGGTGCATAAATCCTTCACAAGCCAGAAGCTCGGTTTGTTCGGCCAGCTGGCTAAATTCTTCGCTCAAAGACCTTGATGTCGACCTTCAATCCCAGATAGTTCTTTAAAAAGGCTTCGACAAAATAGTGACATTCCTGTTCAATGATGAGGGTCTTGTCATAACGGGCTGTCTGCCATGTCCAGGCGCTATCGAAGTGATCCCTGCCACGCGACCACATTGCAACAAGGATATCGATCACTTGCCGGTACCAAACGGCAACCTCGTGCAGGTCGTGACACTGGCCCACAACCGACTGTAAGTGGGTATCGCCGAGGTCTTCCATAAACACAAGCCCGCAAAATGATTCGGCCTGATAAATTTCAGGTACCGGAACCCCGCGAGTTTTCAGGTGGTTCCCGATGGCAACAAATGCTTCGGCCTCGGTGGTGGTGGTTCGGTCTGCAAGGCCGTGATCCACCATGATCACTGAACTGCCGAGGTCCCCGAGTCGGTACCAGGTGCGATCCGATCCATCACCTTTTAGCTTGCGGAACGCGTACGCCGCCGGGGGGGCATCGAGGCCGGCGGTTTGAAAGGCTTGCGGCGCCAGTTGGTCTATAACCGCCTGGCGATACGTTTGCGGTGTACCTATATCGCGCCAATGGTGTTCTTGGGCCATATAAGCAGCAATTTTAAGTCCAGCTGTCAAATGGCGACGGTAGACATCGATGATATCCACAAAGCAATTCGGAGAAATTGCTTTTAGAAAAACGGGTTCCAACACATGGATGCCGGTAAAGGCAAGCTTCCTGTGCCCTCGCGACTTGCTGCTGGCGTCTTTATCTTGGAAAGCGGCAATCTGATTATCAGGACCCACGACGACCTGATTGAATTCAGGATAATCATGCATCACCAGAGTTACTTCTTCCGAATGGCTGCAGTGAAAAGCATAAACTTGCTGCAGGTCAATATTGGTGATGATGTCGCTGTTGATGACAACAAACGGACGATCATCCCAAAAATCGGAAACATTTCGGATTGCGCCGCCGGTGCCTAAAAGTTCGGGCTCGTAACGCGTCGTAACCGGGATTGCGTAGGTTTGGCTGTCCAGGAAGGTTTCGATTTGTTGATGCTGGTGATGCGTATTGACGATGATTGCTTCAACACCGGCATCAGCTAAGTAACGAATGGTCAGATCCAGCATGGGGTGTCCGTTGATGGGAAACAGCGGCTTGGGCGTATTTTCACTGAAGGGGCGCAGGCGTTTCCCCAGCCCGGCTGCGAGGATGAGTGCTTTCATACAATTCAGGTTTTAGCTTGATAGCAGTTTCAAATAGCCCTGAATGATATCTTCATAGTGCGCTATCTGGTCTGCATCTTCCGAGCCTTTGACCTTGTGGGTGGTGAAATAGTTGGTCGCGTTATCGTAGTTGATTTTGGACAGGGATTCGGGCAAATCGATTTCTTTGCGTTTATACAAGCGGTTTCCCATGGACTGGATCTTTTTGAGACGGTCCTTGCCATTGAATTTTTTGCGCGGGTTCTCTTTGAACGTCTGTAAAACAATCCAGTAAGATTCAAAATAGGTTTTAAGAAATTTGGCCAGCGACTTCAGTTTTCGCAAGCCGACCGGCGTTAGGGTGTAGGTGTCCGGAATGGTCTGGTGGGGCAACAGAACGCCATCGTTAATAAAGGCCTTGATGCTTTTGCGGATGAAATAGTCCGGCTTTAAGTCCAGGTTATAAGCAAATTCATATTTAAAAAAACTGCGCAGAAATGTATACGAATCATGAAGTCAGTGGCTGCGAATCGAAAGGTGTCTCTTTCAAGAATTGCCAGTGCGGTAAACGCGGCAGGAATGAAATAAGAGACACAATTATTCTTGTAATATTCCAGCAGGGGGCGTTTGTTCACATTGACCTGATATTGATAATCGGTTGCGTCATCCTGGGAGGAATCCGAAACCTGATTGAGTAATTTGCGTTGGACATACGCATCAAGAACATTTTTTATGGCATTGATGTGACCATGGTGCAACGTATCGGCCATATCGGCATTTTGTAATGACAGGATGCTCAAGTAGGTGTCGATATCGAACATCAGATCTTCAAGGCTGAAAAGCCGTAGCGAACTATTCAAGACAGCGCTTGAAACCAAGCCGTAGGCGGTTACGACCGTGACACTGTTGATGGCGTTTATGATACGCCATCCCAAATCACGACACAGGGCATTTTGTTGTTTGGTATTGAGGTCAATTAGGGGGCTGCGTTGGTATTGGTCTGCCAAAAGGCGGTTTACGGAGATGGGCTCATGAAATTTGATATAGATTCGGCCGTAGCGATTTTTTAGAAAGCGGCGCGCACGAAGGACCTGTTTCAAATTTTCGGGTTCTTTTTTACCCCCTTCGACTTCATGAACATAGGCCGTTTCTTCCAGGATTCGATCATAACCGATATAGATCGGTGCAAAAACCAAATCTTCACAAGCACCGTTTTTATAGGCGTTCAGCAGGATCGATAAAAACCCGAGTTTGGGCATTATTAACTTGCCGGTGCGGCTGCGGGTGCCTTCGATAAATATTTTGATATTAAATCCTTCGGCCAGGAGCTTATATACATATTCAGCGAAATACCTTGGCATAAAGCACATTGCCGCTGAATGTTCGCCGCAGGAAAAAGGCACCGCCGGCCCTGAAAATCGGGCCCATGGGCCAAAATGACAGGTTTTTACCGGCCGCAATATGAGGGGCCGGCATGTTATAATTATAGAGCAAATACGGCAACATTAAATAATCAACATGGCTCTTGTGGCAGGGAACGAAAATCAAGGGCCCTTTTTGGGACATGGCTTTGATCCTGTTAACGCCGGCGTGGTTGTACGTTACCCCTTGGAACATGGTGTCGATAATCCAACCCACGACATGGGATGCAAACCTGATAAAGGCAGGTGAATATTTGGCGGCGATTTCTTCAAGGTAGCCATCGGCTTTTTTGCGAACTTTCCATAAAGGCGTATCCCGTTTTTGGGCATACTGATCCATGTATTCCTTGAGGCGGGGCGTTGTCAGAATTCCTTCCTTGAGTTCCTCCGTCGACTTTATGGTGGGACCGGTGATGCTTTGGCGATGACGGTTGATCTGGCGTAATAAATTGCGCCGCAAGATAAGCGACAGGTAGTCCGTGCCCTGATCCTGAATGGCCTGCTGCTCGATGAAACGCATGAGGTTGATCGGTTCTGAAGTTTCAATGAAAATTTTTCCCGGGTTTTTGAAAAGCGTTGCCAAGCGGCGTATTTTGCCCGGCTTTGCTTCGAGCGCCGAAGATCATATCAGTTAGTTTGGGATAATAGTGGGAGGGCTGTTTGCCGAAAAACATCAATTGGGGGACCAGATAAATAGGCCGCTTAATTGTTTTTTGGATTTCAAGCAGATATTGGACCGGGTCCGTTTGGTCTTTAATGAAACGACGATAAAAGTCTTTTTTTTCGACCAGCGACAGGAAGGCGGTGCGACCCTGCAGCAATTCACGGCGGTAATAGTCACTGGTGTAAGGGTTCGGGTTGGCAAACTTGGTTAGCAGATAATGCAAATTGGCCAGCAGCATCCGCAGCAGGCGTGAAAAAGGTTGCCACAGATACACTCGATACCCAAAACCGATTTCAGGGAAGGGCAGGTCTAGTGCTTGATAGCGGCAGTGATAGTAAAGGAATTCAAAATAACTTTTGTGTTTATTGACATAAATGAAAATGGCGTCAGCGGGCAGATTTTCAAAAACAGCGATTTGATCTTGGTTTTCTTTGATTCCGGAGTAAAAACGTTTTAACGCCCATGTCGACAACCGGCCTTTGGGTCCTGGCAGGTAACTCGCAAAATGGCTGTGGGTTCCTTTTAAAAGGGTGTTGATCCAATTCCGGACCTTGGACCGCAGTTGGTACCCATATGGCGGCGGTTTCGTAACCATCATTTATTTCCATCTAAATTTAAAGCGCTTCGCACCTTAAGATCACATCCGTGCCCGACGACCGGCGCGGTGCAGGCTTCTAATAAAAATTTCGGTGCAATTCAACTCTCCGAAGTGGACGGTTGTTTTTGTTAATTGTTTGAAAGAAAGAAAGCTACCAGACTGCCTGGTTGTTTGCAATATTTTAAATGCGCTTACAAATTTAAGCTTGCGTTACGCGGCGGGTTATGATATCTCCCAAAAATATCCGAAGCGATGCGATCATCTCGTATCTTATTGATATTCTTATAATTCTTCTCACAACATGAAGGGCGCGCTAAGTTACCGGCAGGGTTTGGAGGCGGATATGCTTGCCACGAAGCAAACCTGCGGGCGGATGAACACTTTAAATTGTCATTATATGCAAATAGAGAAATTTAATTCAAAGGAGGATGAGGATTTATGAAAACGTTAATTGGTGGGGCGGTAGCATCCGTTTTGGGCCTGATCGGCCTTTCTGTATGGTTTGGTGCATTCTTGCAACTATTAGCTGGTGCGATCCCTGTGATGCTTTTGCTTGGCGGCGGTCTGGCACTTTATCTCGGATTTGACGAACTCAAAGACACATGGAAAAAAGAAGATAACTCCATGGACGCACCTGTTCAGGGTGATGATTCCGAACAGTACAAGAAAGAAATCGACGATCTGAAAAAAGAGATTGAAACGTTGAAAACTGATAAAGAATAGGGTTAACGATTCCTAAAAAAGCCCCGCGGTATGCGGGGCTTTTTTTATGTCCGCTCACAAATGGCTCTTTTGCGTGATTTCGGCGTTGAACCACAAGATTTGAATCCTCAGAATAGCGCTGCTATTCCTCCGGTTCAAATCTGAGGTTCGCCTGGAACTCACGCAAAAGCCCTCATTTGTGAACGGACATTTTTTATACCCATAAACCAGAGGACACGATGTTGATTGTCAAAATAACGTTCTGGTCGGGGAAGAGGTACTCTATTTTTCCAGCAAGACATATCCATACGGATATTGTCTTGCTTTGAACCCTCATGAAGCCATTTGAGTTGTCAGCCCCTTTTAAGGGGGCTTCCTTATGCCTCCAGCTATGTCGGAGGAGTATCTTTAACGGTCGCTTTGGCTTTTCTTAATCGCCGACGTCGCCAGGCGGTCGGCTCTTTCATTGCCTTCTTCACCGGCATGCCCTTTGACTTTGATGAGTTTGAGGTCCTTTAGGGCATCCATAATTTTCTTAATGGAACGTATCAGGGCCTGATTTTTTTTGGCCTTCCAACCGAGCGTTAAAACACCGTGTGCATAGGCGCTGTCGGTGTAAAGGCGCACGGGAATTTGGGTATCCTTTAATTCACTGAGTCCGACCCGTATGGCTTCCAGTTCGGCGATATTATTGGTGGTGTTACCGATGAAGTTAGAGATTTCTTTTTCATGGGTGCCGTATTGGAGGAGAACACCGATACCGGCCGGTCCTGGATTGCCTGACGCGGCGCCGTCGGTGTAAATATTTATAATCTTTTGAGAATCTTGGTGCGTAGGACTCGAGGTTTCAAGCGGTAGAGGGCGCGGGGGCTTTGGCGGGGTCATCGCTGAAGACGATGCGGCGTTTTCTGAATCTGAATCCAGCGCCTGGATGCTTTTAGGATACACCCAATATTCATGCTCCTGATCCAACTGGTACTTGATCAAGACTTTGCCGTTCTGAACGATGGTGTTTCCATCCGGCGTCATCGCCAGCCAGACCTTGTTGGCTTTAAAGCGCACACGTTGCCATTGAATGTCCTGGGTTGGTTTCTTCATCATAAAAATTGTTAACCTGTAAAACGACTGGATGGCGGTACACCGTGAGCAAATACCCTTGCAAAGCGTGAAAAACTCGGGCCCAAGTGACCGTAAGGCCGAACAGGGCTTCTTTTTCAAATTGTATCTTGCTAAATACGTCTTATGGCGCCATCACAGAATTCATACAGGCTGTTCGGCTTAACGGTCACTAACGCCCTCAAACAGTTTCACGCATTGCAAGCGCATTCCCTCACGGTTTGGATGGTGCTGGTGCTTAATTTTGATAGTACCAAAATGAGCTTATGCGACGCGACAGCGTCGCAAAATTTAAAATCGCTGTGCGATTTTAAATATAAAGATAAAATTCACGGCTCATCGCTTTAAAGTCCTCCAAATCACCTTGCCATGAAGCGGCGATCGCATCCATGCTTTCCTGGCTTTCGATCCGCTGCCGAATGCTGCGATCCCCGATAATAAGATCGATGGGGCGCTTTTCGAACTCGTATTCATACGGGGGCGGATTCCAATCGAAGTCTTGCGGGTGCAAGCGTAACACCTGCTGCAGCAGATATAAGCTGCATTCATAAGGCCTGAAGTTTTGGGGATCTGTGACATGGATCTGGAACCCCTGACAGGCTTGCCCCGTCCATTTGTTGGATGTCGGCTCGAAAACGGTGGGCCTCAGCGTTACGCCGGGGATCTGTTCCGGGTCGATTTGGCTTTGGAGTCGTTCCAAGTCAATAAACGGAGCGCCGAACAGTTCAAACGGCTGCGTGGTGCCTCGGCCTTCCGAGACATTGGTTGCTTCCCATAGGACCTGTCCCGGGTAAACCAAGGCAGACGCCGGGGTCGGCAGATTGGGAGACGGCGCCACCCAGGGCAAGCACGTATCTGTAAATAACATCGACCGGTTCCATCCTTGCATGGGGATCACTTCCAAGTCACATTCAATGTCATAAACGGCATTGAACAAGCGGGCCAATTCACCGATGGTCAAACCATGGCGCATGGGCAATGGATAGCGTCCGACAAAAGAGAATAGATCGGGTCGCAATTGATTGCCTTCGACCTGAAGACCGTTCAGCGGATTGGGCCGATCGAGGACGATTACTTTCTTGTCGAATTGTTTGGCTGCCTCCAGGCAATAGGACATGGTATAGATAAAGGTATAGACGCGCGTGCCCGTATCCTGTAAGTCGATCAGCAATGTATCGATAGAATCGAACATTTCTTGCGTGGGCATACGTGTTTCTCCGTACAGGCTAAAGACCGGTACGCTCAAAAGCGGGTCGATCATGTCGGCAGACGCGATCATATTGTCCTGCTGCGCGGCATAGAAGCCATGTTGCGGAGAAAACAAGGCCTTGAGTTGACCTGGATAAACACGCTCGATACATGTGCGCGCATGATTGAAGTTGCGGTCGACCGAGGCGGGATTACACAGTAAGCCGATCCGTTGACCGGTCAATCGGGGCCGCGGCTTGGAAACCAATTTTTCCAGGCCAATTTGAACACGTACGGGCATGGTCGTTTATCCTTGTGGGTTTCAATTCGCATAACACAAGCCTTATCCAATAAAAAGGTTAATTTTAAATTAAATCGTGGAACGATTTTATAAGCCTTGACACACGCACCAATAGAAAATACATAGCAAGGTTGTTGTTTTCGAAGTAATAGCGCGTACATGAATTCTGACTTTCGAATTTATCTTGCGCAATCGACGACCACGCACTTGTCGCTTCGCTTGAAACGGGAAGGCCGATTATTAAGATTGACTAAACACAGGAGCTAGGGCACTTCAGCCGGTTTGAGAATGTGAAGATCGATATTGAGGGGCTTGTTATCATTGTCGGCAACTATGGCAGTGGTAAAACCGAGGTCGCTATTAACTTAGCCGTCAACCGCAAGCGCGACGGCATCGATGTCCGCCTGGCGGATTTGGATTTGGTCAACCCCTATTTTCGCACACGGGAAGCCAAAATCCAACTTGGCGCCCTCGGGATCGATGTTGTCATGCCGCCGGCAAGGTACCACGCGGCCGATTTGCCCATATTGATTCCCCAGGTCGCCGGTATGATTAAAGCTCCCAGCCAGTTAGCCATCCTGGATGTTGGTGGGGATGATGTCGGCGCGACGGTTTTGGCTGCCCTGGGAGACGCCTTGGAGTCCAAAGAGGTGGCCCTATTACAAGTTGTCAATCCATTTCGACCGTTTACGGAGACCATCGAGGGGTGTTTAAGAATCCAGGACGAGATTGAAACAGCCGCCAAGATGAAAATCGATGGATTCATCGGTAACGCGAATTTGATCGAACAGACCCAGGTTGAAGATATTTATGAGGGCTACCAGTTTGCGCGGCGTTTGGCGGAGCGCAGCGGTTTGCCCTTGAAGTTTATCACCGTTGCTGTGGAGCTGGCCGATAAGGTCGATCAGCATCGTTTTAAATGTCCGATCCTACCGATCGAACGGCAATTGGTTCCGCCTTGGCGTAAAGCGGTGCGCTTGAATTAAGTTGCCTTAAAGCGGCAGCAGGCCTTGGGTGCCTGAATTGCTTAGGACAAAACACGAAACGCCCAATACAAAACACCAAACCAAATCAAGGAGTCATAACCAGATGGCCTATTGCTATTCAATTGATGAAGAACGCTGTAAAGGCTGCGGCCTGTGTGTTACCGTATGCCCCAAAGACGTTTTGGAGATCTCCAAAAATGTGAGTGTGAAAGGCTACTTCCCGGTCTATCAGGCACGGCCTGAGAAATGCATCTTATGTGCGACATGCTGCCGAATGTGTCCTGATGTCGCAATCACAATAACCGAGACAGCCGAAGATACGGTAGCCTAGCAAACAATGGAGGAACGCAATGAGTAAGGTATTGATGAAAGGCAACGAGGCGATCGGAGAGGCCGCTATTCGCGCCGGGTGTCTCAATTATTTTGCTTATCCGATAACGCCGCAGTCGGAAGTGGCGGAATATCTCGTGCGCCGGATGCCTGAAGTCGGCGGTGTCTTTTTGCAAGGCGAGAGCGAAGTGGCGGTGTCGTATATGATCTTCGGAGCCGCTGCCGCCGGAGCGCGTGTTTTTACGACATCGTCGAGTCCGGGGATTAGCCTGATGAGCGAAGGTATCAGCTACATCGCCGGCGCCGAATGCCCGGCCGTTTTTGTGAACATCATGCGCGGCGGACCTGGTTTGGGCGGCATTCTGCCGTCGCAAGCGGATTACCTGCAAGCCACCAAAGGCATCGGCCACGGTGATTTTCGGATGCTGGTAATGGCGCCGGCGAGCGTCCAGGAGGCCGTGGAGATGGTGATGCGGGCCTTTCCGCTGGCGGAAAAGTATCGCAATCCGGTCATGATCCTGGGTGACGGATTGATTGGGCAAATGATGGAGCCCGTTGAGTTTCCGGATCATTTAAAAACACAGGCGTCCGACAAAAATGCCTGGGCGACCAATGGTATGGATACACGCGGAAGCACCACACGCAACCTTGTCCGTTCATTATACCTCGATCCGGAAGTGCTCAACCAGCACAACTTGAATTTGAAAGCCAAGTATGAACAGATGGCGCGTGAAGAGATTCTTTATGAAACCTATGGGATTGAGTCCGATTACCAGATTCTGATCGTCAGCTACGGCACCATGAGCCGTGTCTGTCGCACGGCCATCGACAACCTGCAAGCCGAAGGCATCACAACCGCCATGCTGCGCCCTCAAACCCTATTTCCTTTTCCTTTAATGGCGATAAGAGAAGCGGCGGCCAAGGCGAGCTGCACCGCAGTGGTCAGTGTCGAGATGAGCATGGGGCAGATGGTGGAGGATATCGAACGTTCGGTACAAGGTCAACGCCCGGTTGCTTGGTATGGGAAATGTGGCGGAGAAGTGCCGACTCCTGAAGAAGTGGCCGAATTCGTTAAGTCACTTTTAACTTAAATAAATCTAAATAGAACCCTTTCTAACAATTTCGTTCCAAGGAGCAGATCAAATGGGCAAGACATTCCAAAAACCGGAGGCGCTCTCTGATCAGATTACCCATTATTGTCCAGGATGTACCCATGGCATTATCCACCGTCTGGTGGCCGAAGTGATCGACGAATTGGGGATTCGCGGCCGAACCGTGGGGATTGCACCTGTCGGTTGTGCAGTCCTGGCCTATAATTACTTCACGTTCGATTTCCAGGAGGCCGCCCACGGGCGCGCGCCGGCGATGGCGACGGGCATAAAAAGAGTGAGACCCGATTTGGCCGTGTTCACCTATCAAGGCGATGGCGATTTGGCCAGCATTGGTATGGCTGAGATTATCCATGCGGCGAATCGTGGCGAAAAGTTTACGACCATCTTCGTGAACAATGCCGTTTATGGCATGACCGGAGGACAAATGGCGCCCACGACCATGCCGGGCCAACGCACCACCACGTCCCCCACGGGAAGAAATGTCAGCGACGTCGGCATGCCGATCAAAGTTGCCGAACTGATAGCAGCCCTGCAAACTCCGGCGTATGTGACGCGGCAGACCGTTTTAAAGCCCAAGTACATCCAGAAAACCAAAAAGGCCATCAAAAAGGCCTTTGAATATCAACTGGAGGGGCGCTGCTTCAGTCTGGTGGAGGTGGTCAGCACCTGTCCGACGAACTGGGGCATGACACCGGTGGAAGCGATCAAGTGGGCCGAAGAGGTGATGTTACCCTATTATCAACTGGGCGTGTACAAAACTCCGGAAGAGCCTGCTGTAGAGGAGGAATAATGCAAAGTGAAGTGATGTTTGCAGGGTTTGGGGGGCAAGGCATTCTACTGATGGGTAAAATCCTGGCCCATGCCGCAATGGAAGAAGGCTTTGAGGTTGCTTGGGTGCCATCCTATGGACCTGAAATGCGTGGCGGCACGGCCTATTGCACTGTTGTCGTGAGCGACCAACCCATCGGATCGCCGATCATTAAAAACCCTCAGCACCTGGTGGCCATGAATCGCCCATCTTTGGAAAAATTTGCTCCTCAGGTTAAAACAGGTGGTATCATCTTGATCAACAGTTCGCTCATCTCGGTTGGATCGCAACGGGACGATATCGATGAAATGGTTGTTCCGGTGGTTGACATTGCCAAAAAACTGGGCAGCACCAAGGCGGCCAACATTGTTGCTTTGGCAGCCTTCGTAACACGTAGCGCGGTCGTGCCTTTCGAGCGGCTTAGGGAATGCGTTCGCAATGAATTCGCCTCCAAGGAAAAGCTCATTCCGCTCAATATGCGCGCCATGGATGAAGGCCGGCAGGCCGGATCCAAGTAAGTGCACGCGTTAAGAGCGCCCAGCCCTACTTTTATGACTAAAATTAAAGCCATGCAACTTACAATTCCCGAGTCCATCCTGGCGATCCGACCTTATGTTCCCGGCAAACCGATTGAAGCCCTTGAACGGGAATACGGTATCCAGGATTCCATCAAGCTGGCTTCCAATGAAAATCCATTAGGGCCATCACCCTTGGCTGTGGCTGCAATTCAGGAGGCCGTGGACAAATTACATCGGTATCCGGACGGTGCCGGACATGTCCTGTCTCAAAAAATCGCCGCTTTTTGCGATGTTTCGGCTGACAATGTTGTTTTGGGTAATGGATCGGATGACATCATTGGCATGTTGACGCGTACGTTTTTGCGCCCTGGTGATGAAGTCCTCATGCCCCAACCCGCTTTCCTGATGTATGATATCTGTACCCGGTCGGCCGGTGCTGTACCAGTGCCCGTTCCTCTCCGTAACTTGGCGATCGATTTGGAGGGTATGTTGGACCGCCTCAGCGAACGAACGCGAATGGTGTTTCTAACCAACCCGCACAATCCCACAGGCACCATTATCGAACATGACGCGTTTAAAGAATTTATAACAAACGTCCCGCCAAATCTGGTAGTGGTTATAGATGAGGCGTATATCGAGTTTGTCCGGGACCCGTCGTGTTTGCAAAGCATGTCCCTGTTGAATGAAGACCGACCACTGGTTATCCTGCGAACCTTTTCGAAACTCTATGGCCTTGCCGGCCTGCGAATCGGCTACGGTGTCATGCCACGATCGATCGCGGAGCTGTTGAACCGGGTCAGACAACCCTTTACAACCAATACACTGGCTCAGATCGGGGCAGCGGCGGCCCTCCAAGACGTCGCCTTCGTTCAGCAAACCCTTGAACTCGTCCATTCCGGTTTGGAATATCTTTTCAACGCCTTGAACGATATGGGCGTGCGTTATTTTTCCACCCAGGCCAATTTCTTTTTGATCGATGTGAATCAACCAGCCGATGATATCTTTGAGGCCCTGCTGCAAAAAGGTGTCATCGTACGATCCATGACGTCCTATGGTTTTCCTGAATATATCCGCATCAATGTCGGGCGTCCGAATGAGAACCGCCGTTTTATCGAGGGCCTGAAAGAAGTGCTTGCGGAGACCACGGGTGCATAATGGAGCCGACGATTAATCGGAAAATAATTGTAACGATCGACGGTCCGGCTGGTGCCGGTAAAACAACGGTCAGCCGTTTGCTGGCCGATCGGCTGGGATACACCTATGTCGACACAGGGGCCCTCTATCGTGGGTTGCCTATGCTGCCCGCCAAAGGGCAATTTCTCCGGATGATGACAACGCTTTGGCAACCCTGTGCACCGACTTAATATTGGACTTCCGTTTTCATGTGGCATGGCCCCCGAATCGTCGCTAACGGCATCGATATTACGGATCACCTGCGAACGCCGGATATTACCATGCTGGCCTCGGCTGTTTCGGCACGTCCGGTAATTCGGGATTTTCTACTGGATTTCAGCGCGAATTGGGGCACCGCAAGGCGGCGGTATTTGAAGGCCGTGATATGGGTACGGTGGTTTTTCCCGAAGCCGAAGCAAAGTTTTTTCTGGATGCCTCGGCCCAAACCCGCGCTAAACGGCGGTACCAAGAATTGGCGCACCTGAAAGTCCCAGTCGCTTGCAGAAGTAAAACGCGACATGGCATGTCGGGATACCAATGATAGTTCGAGGGCGGTGGCACCTTTAAAACCGGCGCCAGATGCGCTCTACATCGATTCCAGTACAATGACGATAGAAGCCGTGGTCGACCAAATGCTTGACCATATTAGAAACCTAAATTAAATATTGTCTTTTAAATGTTAGTCTGTTAGGGTTTCACGTTGCTATTCAAAGCGAATAGCAAGAATCTAGGCTAAGGGGGTAATTTTATTAATGGATAATTCTTTTGAAAACGATTCAACCAAACCAACCGATCCAGTAGAACCGACCGACGCTCAGGTGGCCGAAGAAGAAACGGCCTCACGTGGCGGAAGAAGCAGCATACCAGGAGGATCAAGCCGCGATCGACCGAGGATCAAGCAGCAACGACCGAGGATCAGGCCGTAGCGACCGATGATCAAGCAGCAATCACCGGGGAGAAGCATCCAGCCGAGCAGACTGAAGCTGAAGCCGATGCTGCTGCAAGTACTTCTGATGAAGAAGAGGTACAAGAGGACGAAGATCCGGACAGCATGGAAAACCTGATGGACATGTACGAGGAAAGCTTCAAACGTTTTGCCGAAGGTGAAGTGGTTACAGGCAAGATCATTTCAGTCGACAAGGACCATGTGCTCGTCGATATCGGCTACAAGTCCGAAGGACAGATCCGTATCCACGAATTCAAGGACGAAAATGGAGAAGTGAATGCCCAGGTTGGCGACTCGATAGAAGTAATGGTCGAATGGTGGGACGATGAAAATGAAGTCGTCGTCTTATCCAAAGAAAAGGCCGCCAAAGTAAAAGTATGGGAAGAGATCAAAAGCATCCATGATGCCGATGGCACCATTGAAGGCGTCATTACAACCCGGGTCAAAGGAGGCTTTTCCGTTGACATCGGTGTACAAGCTTTCTTGCCTGGCTCACAGGCAGATTTACGACCGATTCGCAACCTGGATGACATGGTTGGCAAAACCTTTGATTTCAAAATATTGAAATATAACCGCAAGCGCAGCAATATCGTTCTGTCCAGGCGCGTTCTGCTCGAGCAAGAACGTGAAAGCAAAAGGTCGGAGACCTTGGCATCGATCAGCGAAGGCAAAGTCGTCGACGGCGTTGTCAAGAATATCACTGAATACGGTGTCTTTGTTGATTTAGGCGGTGTTGACGGGCTTTTGCACATTACCGATATTTCCTGGGGACGTGTCAAACATCCTTCCGAGCTCTTCAAAGTCGGCGATGAAATTACCGTTAAAATCCTGAGCCTGGACCTCGATCGCGAAAGAGTGTCGTTGGGCATGAAACAGCTCACACCCGATCCCTGGTCAATGGCTACCGAAAAATACCCGGTCGGGTCCCGGATTACCGGAAAGGTGGTCAGCCTGACGGATTACGGTGCTTTTGTGGAGCTGGAAGAGGGGATCGAGGGGTTGATTCACGTGTCTGAGATGTCCTGGACGCGTAAAATTCGACATCCTTCCAAAGTTATCTCCGTTAGCGAAATGGTCGAAGCAGTCGTGCTCGACATCAAGCCGGACAATCGGCGGATATCGTTGGGGATGAAGCAGGTCGTCCCCAATCCATGGGATGTTATCAGTGAAAAATACCCTGAAGATACGATCATCGAGGGAAAAATTAAGAATATAACCGACTTTGGCCTTTTTATCGGCATCGATGAGGGCATTGACGGTCTGGTTCACATATCTGATATTTCCTGGACCAAACGCATCAAACATCCTTCGGAGATCTATAAAAAAGGAGAATCGATCCAGGCGAAGGTGCTTGAAATCGACAAAGCCAACGAACGCTTTTCGCTTGGCATCAAGCAATTGCAGCCTGATCCGTGGGAGACCGTGAGTGAACGCTACGAAGTCGGTAAAGAGATTACCGGTACCGTTACCAACATAACCGACTTTGGTGTTTTTGTGGAACTGGAAGAAGGAATCGAAGGCCTCGTGCATGTTTCCGAGATCAGCAAGGAAAAAATCAAGACGCCTGTCGGCCTCTACAATGTGACTGATGTAATCACTGCCAAAGTCATGAACATCAACAGTGATGAACGCCGGATAGGGCTCTCGATCAAACGACTGGAAATGGAGGATGAGCAGGGGCTGCTGAACGACTACGTAAATAATATCCGCCCGGCAACATCGAGTTTCGGCGAGATTTTACGGGAGAACCTCCAAGAAAAGCTCAACGAAGAATAAAATCGCTGGACGATTTTATATAACGCGACGATGTCGCTCAGAAGTGGCAGGGGTGTCCGCCTCCAACGCGGCAAATATTTCTATCCCTATTTTAATATATCTGTGCCGCCTGGCTAAAGCGGGATCTTAAGACAGGCAGCGGGAAATTAATATATAACCCACACGTCAATGCAGCTTTGAGGCGCAGTGCACCGGTGACTATCGGATCTGCGCCTCTTTGCTTCGGACGCAAGGAATTTACATTTAACGTTGAATTCCCTTCTATTGCGGGACTGGGTTTGGCGAAGTCTTGCAGCAAGGAATGAATTCAAATAAAATCGTGGAACGATTTTATGTTTAGTCGCAGACACCCATTCCTTTTTTTCGGCTTAGTTTTTACTTCGATTATCGGTATCGTTGTCTTGGGTTGTAGTGCTTTGATCTATCTTGGTGCACGGTATACGGATTACAACACAACCTTGACCGGCGGCGGTGACAAGGTCGGTGTGATCGAGGTTCGCGGTGTTATCGCCGAGGCCACAGACACGATTCATTGGCTGAAAGAATTCCGTGAAGAAGAGTCGATCAAGGCAATTGTCATTCGTATCGATTCCCCTGGTGGTGTTGTCGGGCCTTCCCAGGAAATTTATCGTGAAATCCGAAAGACCAACAAGGTTAAAAAAGTCATTGCTTCCATGGGTGCCATTGCCGCATCGGGTGGTTATTATATTGCCGCCGGGGCCGAGGGCATTGTCGCTAATCCGGGAACCATAACCGGAAGTATTGGAGTGATTGTCGGATATACCAACTTTAAGACGCTGCTTGATAAAATCGGACTGGTGCCGGTTGTGATAAAAAGCGGTGAGTTTAAAGACATCGGGTCGCCCTCACGCGATATGACGGCGGAAGAGCGCCGGGTGTTGCAGGCTTTTGTCGACCAGACCCACCAACAGTTTATCGGAGCCATTGCCGAGGGTCGCAATATGGATCCGGCCAAAGTGACCGCGCTTGCGGATGGTCGCATATACACAGGCCAAGAGGCCAAGCGTTTGGGATTAATCGATCGCCTTGGTAACTTGGAGGATGCGATCGAATGGGCGGGTCGCCAAGGTGGTATTGAAGGCAAAGTCGAAGCTGTTTATCCACCCCCTGAAAGCTTATCCTGGTTCAAACACCTCATGACATCATCCATCAACACCCTGATCGACCGCCTCACGACGCGGGAACTAAAAGGTGGGTTCCTGTATACCCCTTGAGAAATTAAGTTTAAAGTGACCTGAAATTTAAAGGACCGAAAGTTCCGGTGTCGTTTTGCTCCATTTTGTAATGACAATAAAATCGATACAAAACATTATGTTAGGTAACTTTATCTCACTTATAACTTTAATTCTTTTTCGATCTAAGTTCCTTCAAAGTAACAAGTAAAGATCCTATCCCATCGAATTTCAAGCGCCCCGTGTGGATTGACACTAACTGAATACCGATACATCCCCCTGCCCAACCCGGATGATCTGCGGATCATCCTTGATCAACGATATAACGCTGGATGGCTTACCGGGTACCGGACCACCATCGATAACAACATCGATACGGTTTTTAAAATAATCGTGAATCAGGGAGGGGTCATGGAAAACGGTTCCATCCGGCATCGTCGCGCTGGTGGATATAATCGGATTGCCGAGTTTTTCAATCAGAGCCAGGCAGATCCGGTTGTCGGGGACCCGGATCCCGGCGGTTTTGCGTTTGGTCAGCATGATTTTGGGGACCAGCTTGGAACCTTCTAGAATAAACGTATAGGGCCCGGGTAAGAGGCGTTTCATGGTCCGGTACGCATAGGTGGAAACCTTGGCGTAGTCGCTGATATTTTTGAATCCTGAGCAGATAAAGCTGAAAGGCTTGCGTTTGTGCCGCTGTTTTAGCTGGTAAATTTTTTCGATGGCCTTTTTGTTCATGATATCGCACCCAATACCGTAATATGTGTCGGTCGGGTAGGCGATAATGCCCCCACGGATAAGGATATCAGCGATTTGATCGATCAATCGCTGTTGTGGATCTTGGGCGTTTATATTAATTAGCATAAAGAATCCAACAAGTGTCCCTCCAGAAATGGTCTTTTTGCGCGATTTCGGCGTTGGACGCCATGATTTGAATCCTCAAAATAGCCTGCTATTCCTCCGGTTCAAATCTGTCGTCCGCTTGTTGAGCACGGTGCTCTTATAAAATTGGAGCGAAATCCCGCTGTTTTTCAGCGGGGAACTCACACAAAAATCCTCATTTCTGGAGGGACACTAACTAGTGTCGGTCCAGAAATGGATGGATATAAAAGGGCTTTGATTTCATTGTTCGCCGTTTTATACTGCCCCTAAAAGCAAGTCAAGGTATCAAAATATAAAATCGTTGTACGATTTTATATAGCGCGACGATGTCGCTCAAAAGCAATATATTTATGCGTCGATCGCGTAACATGAACTAACATGCGGAAGGCAAGCTTGGGGATATTCAAATTAGGGATTGATAAACATCAAGCCATTTGTTATTCGAATTCAACTTCAAAATTAGTATCCGATTTTCTATTTCAAAATTGAATTCCCCGCTGCGACTCGATTGGGCTCACCAAAGTCTATGGGCGCGGGACGAATTCAAATTGTAGATTGACATCAGTCAGGTAAACTTTTCAATGTTTTATGAGCGACGCAGTCGCGTCACATAAAATCGTGCAACGATTTTATTTGGAGGTTTTATATGAAACAAAGACCGCCCGAGGAGGCCTTTTCATTTGACGATGTATTGTTGATTCCGAACTATTCCGATGTGCTGCCCAAAGATGCGGATACGAGCACGCGCCTGACCCGGAATCTTTCGCTCAATATTCCGATTGTCAGTGCCGCCATGGATACCGTTACCGAGGCCGACACGTCCATCAGCATGGCGCGCGAGGGCGGGATCGGATTTATACACCGCAACATGAGCATCAAAAGCCAGGTAATGGAAGTCGATAAAGTCAAAAAATCTGAAAGTGGTATGATCGTCGATCCGGTAACGATTCACCCTGACCAGCCGGTTCACGAAGTTATGGCATTGATGGAAAAATACCACATCTCCGGGGTGCCGGTAACCAAGGGTGATCAACTGGTCGGAATCGTAACCAATCGTGACTTGCGATTTGAAACCAATCTCGATCGCAAGGTCGCAGAGGTCATGACCAAGGATAACTTGGTGACCGTTTCGGAAGGGATTACACTGGAAGAATCCAAAAAGCTGTTGCACCAACATCGGATCGAAAAGCTGCTGGTCGTAGACAATCACGGGCATCTCAAGGGGATGATAACGATCAAGGATATTGAAAAAATAAAGAAATACCCGAATGCCTGCAAAGACAGCATGGGGCGCCTGCGTGTCGGTGCCGCTGTCGGCGTTGGGCCTGACATGGAAGAGCGCGCGGAAGGTTTGCTGAAGGCTGGCGCGGATGTCATTTTAATCGATACGTCTCACGGCCATTCTTTGAATGTTATCCAGGCCGTTAAAAAGCTGAAAAGAACCTATAGCGAAATCGAGCTGATTGCCGGCAATGTGGGAACCGCCAAAGGAGCGGAAGATTTGATTGAGGCCGGGGTAGACGGTGTCAAAATCGGCATCGGCCCCGGCTCCATCTGTACCACCCGGATCGTGGCCGGTATCGGGTGCCCCAGGTGACGGCCATCCTCAATTGCCGCTCCGTCTCCAACAAAACAGGCGTTCCTTTGATTGCCGACGGTGGTATCCGTTTCTCGGGCGATCTCACCAAGGCAATTGGTGCCGGTGCCCATTCGGTCATGATCGGTGGCTTGTTTGCCGGAACGGAAGAGAGCCCTGGTGAATCGATTTTTTTCCAGGGACGCAGCTATAAGGTCTATCGGGGTATGGGATCGCTGGAAGCGATGAAAAAGGGGAGTAAAGATCGCTACTACCAAAGCGAGGAGGCCGAGGATGACAAACTGGTGCCTGAGGGGATTGTGGGCCGGGTGCCTTACCGCGGGACGCTTACCGCCAACATCATCAGCTGATCGGCGGGCTCAAAGCCGGTATGGGGTATGTCGGCTGCCGCACGATTGAAGAATTGAGGGAGAAAGCGCGTTTTATGCGGATCAGTGCAGCCGGCATGCGCGAAAGCCATGTTCACGATGTGATTATTACCAAGGAGGCGCCCAACTACCGCCTTGAATAGAAGTGGTTTCAAAACCTCCCTTAAGGCCCAATCTCGGCGTTGGGCGAATGATTCAATGCTCGAAATACCCTGTGTATGCCTGTGCTTGAATCGATTGCCCGCCTTGACCTTGAGCCTGATTGAAGATTTTGAAACCACTTCTATTGTTATTCCACAAATATATCTAATGTGATAATCACAAATAATGTAACAAATTGCGAAGCGTAATATGCAAAATCCGAAAGAAATTTAAAACGGTTATTGATAATGGCAAATACAACGCCCGATTTCGTCCACCTGCATGTCCATACCCAATACAGCCTGCTGGATGGCGCCATACGAATCGAATCGCTCATCGACCGGGCTCTGGGGTATGGCATGCCTGCTGTTGCCATCACGGATCATGGAACCATGTTCGGGGCAATCGAGTTCCATGAAAAGGTCCGCAAGGCAGGTCTGAAACCGATCATCGGGTGTGAGTGTTACGTCGCCCCCCGACGACTGACCGACAAAACCCCCCTCGACCATAAGGGACTTACCCACCTGATTCTCCTGGCTGAAAACATGCAGGGGTACCATAACCTGTGCCGAATGGTTTCACTCGCCCGGATAAAGGGCTTTTATCATAAACCCCGCATTGATAAGGAACTGCTAAGGGCACATCATCAGGGCTTGATTGCGCTGTCCGCCTGCTTGCATGGTGAGATCCCCCAATTAATTCGGCACGGCACCCAGGCGCAGGCCGACCAAGCCGCCCACGAATATGTTACGATTTTTGGGGCGCAAAATTTTTTCCTCGAGGTTCAAAACAACGGCATTCAAAAACAGGAAATGGTCAATGATGGCTTGTATGACATGAGTCAGCGTCTTGGTATACCCCTGGTGGCTACGAACGACTGTCACTACCTCGACCAGGATCATGTTACGGCACACGATACATTGCTGTGCGTTCAAACCGGCAAAACAATACACGATACGGACCGGCTTAAATTCAGGACCGATCAGCTTTTCTTTAAATCACAAGATCTGATGCAAACCTATTTCAGTGATCATTCGGACGCGCTTGCCAATACGGTTGCAATCGCGGATCGCTGCCAACTCGATTTTGACTTCGATACCTATCATTTTCCAAAATTCGATACGGGCAGCGATTTGACCGAAGAAGAACTCTTCGAGCTCAAAGTCCAAGAAGGTTACGAGGACGTTCAACGACGCATCCAGGCCAAGCAAAGCGATTATGATGAAGCCCTTTACCGAGAACGTTTAGCGCATGAAATTGCGACCATCAAGAAAATGGGGTTTGCGGGTTACTTTCTGATTGTGTCCGATTTTATTCGCTATGCCAAAGAGAACGATGTGCCGGTCGGTCCTGGGCGCGGTTCGGCGGCCGGCAGCCTGGTGGCGTATTGTTTAGGGATCACCGGTTTGGATCCCATTGAATACGGTCTTATTTTTGAACGGTTTTTGAATCCTGCGCGCAAAAGCATGCCTGATATCGATGTCGATTTCTGTATCAATGGCCGGGAAAAAATTTTCAAATACGTGGTCGAGCAATATGGCGGGGGCGAACGGGTCGCGCAGATCATAACTTTCGGTAAATTGAAAACACGTGCGGTCATTCGCGATGTCGGGCGCGCTTTGGACATCCCTTTGCACGAGGTCGACCTTATCGCCAAAATGGTCCCGGATGTATTAAATATTAGCCTGGATGAGGCCTTGAAACAAGAGCCTCGGATTCGGGCGATGGCTGATCAAAAGCCCGAGATTGCCGACCTCATCAATATCTCGCGCGTTTTGGAAGGTCTTCCGCGCCACGCTTCAACGCATGCCGCCGGTGTCGTCATCTCCGACAAGCCCCTGGTCGAATACCTGCCGCTCTATACCGGTAAAAAAGACGAAGTCATCACTCAGTTCGACATGAAAATTGTGGAAAAGATCGGCTTGGTGAAATTCGATTTCTTGGGGCTTCGCAACTTGACCGTCATTGCCAATACGTTGAAGCTGATTGCCCGGCAAGACAAAGACCCGCCCGCCATGGACGATCTCGATCTGACGGATGAAAAGACCTACCAGTTACTCGCTTCGGGCGACACGACGGGGGTCTTTCAATTGGAAAGCTCCGGCATGAAAGATTTGTTGATGCGGTTGAAACCGGAGTGTTTCAATGATGTCATCGCTCTGGTGGCGCTCTATCGTCCCGGACCTTTGGATAGCGGTATGGTGGACGATTTTGTCCAACGCAAGCACGGCAAAAAGAAGGTCGCTTACCTGTTGCCGCAATTGGCACCGATCCTGAAGGAGACCTACGGCGTCATCGTCTATCAAGAGCAGGTGATGAAAATTGCCGCTGTGCTGGCCAATTACTCAATGGCCGAAGCCGATGACTTGCGTAAAGCCATGGGCAAGAAAATTCACGAGATCCTGGCCCAGCATCGCAAACGTTTTGTCCGTGGAGCGGTTGACAACCAAGTGCCGGAAGACAAGGCGCAAAGCATCTTCAGCCTGATCCAGAAATTCGGAGGTTATGGTTTCAACAAATCGCACAGCGCGGCCTATGCAATGATTGCCTACCAAACCGCTTATTTAAAGACCCATTTTCAGATTGAATTTCTGGCAGCGTTACTCACCAGTGAAATGCACTCCACCGATGGTGTCGTGAAATTCATCGCGGAATGTCGCAGTCATGATATTCCAGTCCTGCCGCCGGATATCAACGAAAGCGACAAAGAATTCATCGTACACGGGGCCCAAATCAGATTTGGGTTGGTGGCCGTTAAAAATGTCGGAGAAAGTGCTATCGAGGCGATCATTGAAGCCCGGGGCGACGCCCCTTTTACGTCTTTGTTCGAATTTTGCGAACGGGTCGATCTGCATAAAGTAAACAAACGGGTTGTTGAAAGTCTGGTAAAAAGCGGTGCCTTCGATTCCACCGGTGCCCGGCGTTCGCAAATGTTTGCTGCCATCGAGGAGGCCTTGGAATACGGTCAACAGATTCAACGGGAAAGAAACGATCCACAGATGGGCTTGTTCGATACGGGCGATCGCAAACCGTCTATCAACCGACCGACCCTGCCTGAAATCAATGAATGGACCGAGAGCCAGTTGTTGTCCTATGAAAAAGAATCCCTGGGGTTTTACATTACCGGGCACCCGCTGAATCGGCATGAAGCGCTGCTCGCTAAATTCGCTAACGCCAATGCGGTGACCATCAAAGAGATCGGCGATGGCGCTGCTGTCCGGATTGGCGGAATCATTCGCCAAATCAAAGTCATCAAAACCAAGCGCGGTGCCTTGATGGCCTTTGTTACCATTGAAGACATGCATGGTTCGGTCGAGGCCACGATCTTTTCGTCGCTGTACGAGAGGATTACCGAATTACTGGTCGAGGACCGGCCGGTTTTTGTGGAAGGCCAGGTCCAGAAGGATGAACAGGCCCTTAAGATTTTGGCCGAAACACTGGTTACCATGGATAAAGCCGAGGCCACCTGGACGGCCAGTGTGCACCTCAAGCTTGATATGAATCGCACCAATAAATCTCAGCTGGTTGAAATTAAAGATATATTATTACAGTACCCCGGATCGTGCCACGGCTTTATCCATTTATCAGAGACCGAAAAAACGGAGACCATTATCGCCCTGCCCGAGACGATGAAGCTCAAGGCGGGTGCCGGTTTAACGCGTGAAATAAACCGCCTGATTGGCTACCGCGCGATTGAAACGCGCTGTCAAAAAGCCAAGACGACGGGTAATCATAATTCCTTCAACGCAAATCGAAAATGGCAGCGCTAATATGACCTCAGCTTCGATCGACACGTATGCCGTGCTGCTGGCCGGCGGCAGCGGATCCCGTTTGTGGCCGGTTTCTCGACAACTTTACCCCAAGCAACTGGTCAAATTCACGGGCAACCATTCCTTGCTGCAAAACACAGTCAAGCGCCTGGAAGGCGTTGTCGCACCTGAAAGGGTTCGAATCGTCTGCGGCCAGGTGCATCTATCGGAAACCGAGCGGCACATGGCGGAACTGGGACTTGCGAACCCCGCAAGCATTCTCTGTGAACCTTGCGGGCGTAACACGGCGCCCGCTATTTTGTTGGCCGTCATGCAGATCTGTCAAAGCGCTGCCGATGCGGTCCTGCTTGTATTTCCCGCAGATCATGTGGTCAAAGATCTGGCTCAGTTTCACAAGGCCTTACAAGCGGCCATCCGTTTGGCACAACAGGGGAAAATTGTAACCTTTGGCATCCGGCCGGGCTATCCTGAAACCGGGTACGGTTACATCGAGGGTGGTTTTGAGGTTTCAAAGAGTGCCTTGCACGTGAAACGCTTTGTCGAAAAACCGGATCGAACAACGGCCGAAGCATACCTGGCGGCCGGCAATTTTTTTTGGAACTCCGGTATGTTTGCTTTCAAAGCGTCGGTGGTTCTCAAAGAGTTTGAAATCCATGCCAACGACCTCTATACAATGATGCAGGCCCTGCCGGCCAACGGCCAAGCAATCACCGCCGATCAATACCAGCGCTTGCCCGACATCTCCATCGACTACGCCATTATGGAAAAGACGGATAAAATCGTTGTTTTACCGTCTGCGTTTGGTTGGAGCGATATCGGTACCTGGAAGGCGCTTTACGATTTTTTGCCCAAGGATCAGAACGGCAATGTTCTCGACGGTGATATCGTCACCCACGAAACACGCAATTGCTTTATCATGGGTCGCGAACGGCTGATTGCAACCAATGCCTTGGAAAAAATGGTGCTGGTCGAAACACCCGATGCGGTCTTTGCTTCGGAAATGGAAAACAGCCGCGATGTCAAATCGATTGTCGAGCAGCTCAAACAAAAAGGCCGTTCTGAATATCGCAAACACAATGTTGTTAATCACGCATGGGGCAGCACAACCCTGATAGAAGAGCAAGCCGGGTATCGCTTGCGGCGTTTGGTCATCTACCCAGGTTCAACGCTGGAGCTCACGGCGCAAACCAATCAGACAAAGAAGCTTGTCATCGTTCAAGGCACCGCTGTTGTGACGCAAGGCGGCCAGAAGGAAACCCATCCGCAAACCTCGGGGTTCGATATCCTTCCGGAACATTCAGCCAAAGTTGCTAATTTACAAACCGAACCCGTAAAACTGGTCGACATCACGGTGACTGAATAAGATATCAACAATGAAAAGGGGACAGCAAACCGCATTTCCCCACGATTGGCTTCGTTAAACCAATTAATGTAAATCATACGAATGATTATTAAAGCGGCAAAGCCGCGTCATATGTAAAATCGTGCAACGATTTTACATAAAGGAAGGAGAACCGAATGGACGTACCTTTGCTTGATTTGAAGAGCCAATACCAAACCATTCGCGAGGAGGTCTTGGCCGTCACCCAGGAGATTTATGACAGTCAATATTTCATATTAGGCCCACAGGTCCAGGCCCTTGAGAAAGCCATCGCCGATTACTGCCAAACCCGCTATGCTGTGGGCGTATCTTCCGGTTCCGATGCGCTCATCATCGCCTTGATGGCGGCCGATATTGGGCGGGATTCGATTGTCATAACCACGCCCTATACTTTTTTTGCCACCGCCGGAGCCGTGGCGCGGCTCGGCGGTCGCCTGGTCTTCGCTGATATTGACCCAGAGACCTATAACATTTCTGCCACCGCCTTAGACCAGACCATCACAACCCTGCCCGCTGAGGATAAGCAGAAGCTAAAAGCGGTTATACCGGTTCACCTATACGGCCAATGCGCTTCGATGGACTCGATTGGGGCCATTGCCTCGCAGCACCGGTTGACTGTAATCGAAGATGCCGCACAGGCGATCGGTTCGGAAGATAATCAGAGGCGGGCGGGATCGATGGGCGACTTCGGGTGCTTTTCTTTTTTCCCCTCTAAAAATTTAGGTGCTTTTGGGGACGGTGGAATCGTTACGACCCAATCAGAAACCTGGGCCGACAAGCTTAGAATCCTAAGAGGGCACGGCGCCAGCCCTAAATACTACCATAAGGTTATCGGTGGCAATTTCAGACTCGATGCTCTCCAGGCCGGTATCATTGCGGTAAAGCTCAAATACCTTGACCAGTGGACGACTGCTCGGCAAGCCAATGCCGACAATTACCGGAATCTGTTTGCTGCTGCAAAACTCGATAGCACCATCCGCTTGCCGGCCGAACGGCAAAACCGGCATATTTATAATCAGTTTATTATCGAGGTGCCTGAAAAAAGAGATGAATTGAAGGCTTTTCTGATCGAAGCCGGCATCGGTACGGAAGTCTATTATCCGGTCCCCATGCACTTACAGGAGTGTTTTGCCTATCTGGGCTACCGGAAAGGTGATTTTCCCGTGTCCGAGCACGCGGCCGATCACACCCTGGCCCTGCCCATCTACCCCGAACTGACCGACGATCAACAGGCCTATGTGGTCGAAAAAATAAAAGCGTTTTATCGCTAATTCGGAATTTGGATGTGGCACGACGCTCCATGAATAATCAGCTGTTACAGTGTGCAAACTCGCTCACAAGGGTTCATAATGCCCGCGCTATCCAAAAGAGTAAAGCTCGCTGAATCTTGGGCAGCACCATTTATATGATTTAAAAGGGGCGTCTGAGCCCCGGATCATGTTCGAGAGCAAGGCGTCTCGATGGATTGAAAACGGAGCGTACTCATGTACGTGAGTATTTCCATCAGCGAGGCAACGCCGCTATCGGGCATTAGCCGGGGCTCAGGCGCCCCTTTTGGATGTTTTGAAGGCCTCCATCGCCTCCCGATAAAGCAAATCCCCCTGACCGGTGTAACGGGGGGAGAAATGAAACGGGGTCACGCGTTTGACGCCCGCCCGGCCTGCCAGGGTACCAGCTTGCTGGGCTGTGAGGTGCTGCTTTTGTCGGGCGATTTCTTTATCTTTTTCCAGAAAAGCGGCTTCGATGAAAAGCTGATCAGAGCCTTGGACCAGCGCAATGATTTTCTCGGCATTTACCAAACTGTACCCCGCATCGACGATATAACCAATCTTCTGGCCCGGCACGATCAGTGCGATTTGGTCGGCCAATTCATGCAAAAGATACACCTTTCTAGTGGAACAGAACTTATCGGGGATTTTAAACTCAGAGGTGGAATCGGCCTGTTCATACAGGGCCTGCTTGAAACGATTCAGCCAAGGGCCGGGGATGAGTCCCAGGTCCTCCAACGCTTCTTTTTTAATATTGATATGGAAATGCTCTTCCAGGCTAAACCCGAGACAAGGGATATCGTGATCGAGTATCACGGCTGACACGCTCAGGCCTGGTTCGTGGACGAGCAAACCTTCAAAGGCCTGACGCTTTACGCGGCGGGTCGACTGAAAGCCTTCATGGCAAACATACGTTTGCGTCAGCTGCTGATCGGGGTGGATTTCGGTTGCCACCAGTGTAAAAAGATTGCGGTAATTTGCGACCAGATTCCAGGAATACCCGGCCAGTTTGCCTTCGACGTTTTTTAGAAAACCCTCAGGACCGTACAGATAAAGGGTCTTGTTACGGCCGAGATACAGGCGCAACAGCGCATCGAAGCCCGTAAAATGATCCATGTGGGTGTGCGAGACAAAGGCGTGCGATACTTTTAAAAGGTCACGCGGTGTTAGGTTGGCAAGATCTCCGAGGTCAAACAAAAACGCCCGTGGATCAAACAAAAAGGGAACAAAAACGCCCGGGTCTTCAAAAGGCCCGTTGATCAAACGGGGATGCAGAGAAGGGCGCATCAGGTTGGCAGATGCTTTTTGACCTGTTGGTGGATGCAAGCGTAGATTTCCTCGTCTGCACCGAAGATGTCGACAACGTCCTTGTGGTTGATCAGCTTTTCAATCACAAAGGCCGTCATGTAAAGGCTTACAATATGGGGCTGGGGGACAAGGTTGCGAATGGGAGAAACCGCGTAGTCGACGTCAAAATCATCCGCATAGGCCAGCTTGTCTAAACATTTGAAGATCTGTTCCTCGAGAGAATTTTTATTCGATGTTTCGACGAGGCTATTTTCGATCAGCTTGGTGGCAATGGCGTTACTCAACGGATCGATCTGCTCTTTAATTGCCGTGATTGACATCCGCCGGGCCCGTTCTTTGGTCGATTCGATTTTTGACAAGATACTTGCTTCACGGCTGCTGGGACGAAATACTTTAGCCATTGTTTAGCCACCTTAATTTGAGTTAGTTATAATCTTTGACCCATTTAGAGCCCATCACGTTGTGGATGGACTCCGAATGTGAACGGACACTATTTAGGTCCGGCTGCCACCTGATGTCAAGCATTATTCCCTTTTTTGTGGTCGATCTCGTATTTACGGAAGTAGGTGAACAGTCTAGCCCGCCAGCGTTCGGTTTGAGCCCGGCCTTTTTCAATCGCTGCATTCCCCTCCAGAATAAGGATAACGCGCCCGGTCTCCAAACCTAAAAGTTTGGTTTCAAACCCCTGTAACATGGTTTCCGCACCTCGAAGATACAGCGCATGTAGTTGTCGCACCGCGTTGGTTTGAGGGACTATATCTTTTAAAGCCATCAAAAAATGTCCATAAAGGGGTACGACATTATTGCGCAAAGCGTCATAAACGGCCTGATCGCTGGTATAGTTGGTCCCCACAACCGCAGCGTAATCGGCAAGGGCTTGAGTCTCCATATCTGCGACTTTTAAAATGCCATTGTTCACATAATCTGCCAGATCGGATGCAATCTGTTGATTGGCACACCCCCCGCAGGCCATCAGCAGCGCAAAGCAGCTCATTAAAATGAAGCGGATCCTTTTAATGCGCAATTTCATAGGTTCGCCGTTATCATTAATATGGTCCAAAAAAGCCAAGAGGTGAGAGGCACCCTATTTTTTTAAAAAAGGCATATCATTATGAATCGGCACCGCATTTCAAATTATGACAAAACAAGTATGCCCAAGTCAAAATAAAATCTTTTGAGCGTGTTAATGGGGCCGCAACCTTCGCGTCACCGGAAAAACGTTCCTTTGGGCGACTATTCGCACACGCGCGGTCGTCCCATTGTGACAATCAGGATCGAATCGAGCCAAAAGCGCTTGCATTCAATACCTGTTTTTTAGTATAGAAGTTGGCAATTGCAGCCCGCCAGACATGGGCAAGCCTTTCACAATCAAAGACATCGTCGCGTTTTATAAAATCATTACGCGATTTTAGGGGGAGATACAAAAATATAATGAAACGCTTGGATTGCAAAGCAGGTGTCATTTTACTTAGCGTCTTTTTGTTGATAAGCCTGCCGGTTTCGCAAACACTGGCTTTGGCGGAAGGGCTGGCGGACCGGTCTGCCACGGTTCCGTCGGATGACACGCCGGTGCATCCAAAGCTGCAATCAACGGGTCCGGCGATCGCGGGTGCTGGCTTGGCAGGCGCCGGTGCTGCCAAGTCCATTAATCCGGTCGTTGTTCGCAATGTCCTTGTCGGTCTGTTTTTTGTCGGCCTGTGGGTTTTTTCGGCTTTGAATAACAGCGATTAGAAGCGCTATCAAATTAGAGATGACTTCTAAATCTTACCGTTTTGAAATCAAAGACGAAAAACCCGAGCATTAATCTGCCGACACAGATCGGTTGCCGGTGTCAGCTGTCTATGGTCAACCGACCAAACAGGCAACACGCCCATCAATGAATTCATCACAAAGACCTCACCCCCGTCGAACAACTCTTGTGGCATGATTGGCCGGGTCGTTACGTCAAACTTCCATTCGTTTAACAGATCACACACCAGTTTATCCATTGTTCCCGACAAGGCGTGGGGGGAGGCCGGGCGAAGCACCTGTCTTTCTTTGATCAAGAGCAAACTAGCACTGTTGGTCTCGGAAATTGTGCCATCCGGATTCAAAATGAGCGCTTCGTCAAGCCCTTGGTTACGGGCCCATTGGCCGGCTAAATGATAATACAGATAATTCATGGTTTTGTGACGCGCCAAAGGCGTTTGGCGCGCTTCAGGATACGTGCCGAGATGCAGACCGGATTTCGGATCGTTTACGAGGCGAGGTGTATACGGGCGGGCCAAGACATATAAATTGACAGCGCTCGGCCGCTTATCGTGATCGCCCTTGGCGGCCATTATTTTTACGGCAGCCCGCTCGTCTTGTAGCCTGTTTTTTAAAATGACCTGTTCAATAATCACATCCCATGTCAGATCAGGCGGTTGTGTCAAAAATAAGTCGGTCCACGCCTGGTTGAACCGTGTCACGTGGGCCCCAAGGTTGTGCGGCACCCCCGCATCGACGCGCAGGGTCTCAAAAAAGCCGAAGCCGTATTGAAATCCAAGGTCAGCCACCGGGACGGTTGCCCGCTCAGACCGTTTCAACTGTCCGTTATGCCAGACAAACCTTGTTTGCGAGGGAAGTTCTTGATTCCCTTTGAAGACTTCCATCAAGGTGCGGCCTTTGTGAAGGGTTTCATCGAATTCGCTTTGGGGATCAGAGTCATAAACGATTCCGCCGCCCACTGAGAACAGGATCTGGTCATCGATAATGGTAGCGGTGCGAATGGCGATCGATAGATCCATGGTGTCATGAAAGCCGATATAGCCGATTGACCCGGTATAGAGGTGGCGGCGATGCGGTTCAAGTTCATCGATGATTTCCATGGATCTGATTTTGGGGCAACCCGTGATCGATCCTCCCGGAAAGGTGGCTTTGATGAGGTCGATGGAATTGGTATCGTCGTCCAGAGTCCCCTCGACAATCGAAACCTGGTGATAGACGTTTTGATAGGCTTCCAGGCGTTTATGATTCGTGACTTCAACCGTACCAGCCTTGCACACCTTGCCGATATCATTCCGCACAAGGTCGACAATCATGGACAGCTCGGCATCGTCTTTGGAGCTTGCTTGTAGCTCACGCCTGAGGGTCTCGTCGTGGGCAGGTGTTGCCCCTCGCGGCCGGGTCCCTTTGATCGGACGGGTTTCGACTTTGCGATCTGCTTGGCTTAGAAACCGTTCCGGCGAAGTCGAGATAATTTGATGATCACCGGCGTTGATATACGCAAAAAAAGGCGCTGGATTGTGACGATAGAGCGTTCTAAATAAGGTGTACCCGCTGCCTTGAAACCCCATTTTAAAGCGCTGCGCCAAGTTGACTTGGTAAACATGACCGGCCGAAATATAGTTTTTGATCCGGTCGACCGCCTCCAGGTAGGCTGGTTTTTCGAAATTAGATTCGAAGCCCCGGCTGTCCCCCCTGAATTCCGGCAGCGAGTCGCAGGGGGATGCGACGCGGCTTTTGAAGGCCGCGACCGTACGTTCGACCGTTTGTCTCTTTGTCGCTGCAAAACGCGGTACCATCAGGCGGGTCGTCTGGTCGTAGCGGTCGTGAATTAAAAGCAGCGAGGGCGCGAACAACAAAAGGTTCGGCAACGCCAAGTCGTTGACCGACGTACGCGGAAGCTTTTCCAAATGATCTTTGAGGTCATACGACAAATATCCAAGCAACCCGCAAGCGATCGGTGGGGGCAGGGCAAGGTCTGTTTGGCGGTAGGCCGTGCACACGGCGCTCAAGACATCGAAGGGATCGGATTGCGATTGATAGGTCTTGTTGGGCAATTTTATTTCAATGGCGCTTTGATGTCCGGTAAGGGTCAACCAGGGTTGGACACCTAAAATATGATAACGGGCGCAATCATGGTCTCCACCGCTCATTAATACGACCGTTCCCCGATCGTCTGCAAAACGTGCGGCCATTTCAATAAACGGTTCGGGCAGGGTTATGCGTTCAATATGAACACCGCTCAAGTTGCCGGTCGCATGAACCATTTTATCAATGAGGGCTTTTTGCATTGGCTGTCGGTCAGGATTTGGGGGCTATAGCGGTCGACAAAAGAATGTTCCGGTTGGGAAGCGAGGCACCCTATTTTTTTTAAAAGGCCTATCATTATGGATCGGCACCGCTAGCGCAGTGCCCGACCGGATTGATGATGGTTCCCCGGCCGCATGTTACGACCAACCGGCCTTGGTTCATCATCAATCCGGTGGGCACAAGTCTATCCTTGTTTTGATAGGCCTTTTAAAAAAAATAGGGTGCCTCGCTTGGTTTAATGGTAACGGATCATATTTCTGACAATGGCTATAATACCTCGGTTTTTAAAAAGTTTTCAATCAATTGTGTTCCATGCTGCGTTAAAAAGCTCTCCGGATGAAATTGGACGCCATGCAACGGAAAATCTCTGTGAGAAAGCCCCATTATAACGCCATCGTCGGCAAACGCCGTAACTCTGAGTTGTTCGGCAACCTCTGGCGCCGCCAAAGCTGTTGCCAAAGAATGGTAGCGGGCGGCCCGAAACGGAGATGCCAACCCTTTGAAAAGCGCATTTTGCGCATGCCGAATCAAGCTGGTTTTGCCGTGCATGGGTAAGGGGGTGCGAACCGTCTGTCCGCCAAAGGCTTCGTTGATACACTGCATTCCCAGACAGACGCCTAAAATCGGTGTGCGGTGGTAAAAGGCTCGGATCAAGGCCACCGAGATACCGGCCTGAGTGGGGTCCTTGGGCCCGGGGCTGATTAGAATATAGGCTGGATCGATGCGGCTGACATCTTCGAGCGTCAGTTGGTCACTGCGCACAACCCGAATGGAGAGGTCATAGGGCATGAACATCTGCACCAGATTGTAGGTGAAAGAATCATAGTTGTCGATGACAAGCAAGGTTTTCATGGCCCTATAAAAAACTTTAACTAATATTATGTAACTAATCAGTATATATATATAAAAATCGCTCTAAAAAGAAAAAGCCACCCAGGTGAGTCTGGGTGGCAGAGCCTGTTAGAAGCTATCTCAAAAATGTCTATTGGCCCAATCTCGGCGTTGGACGCCATGATTTGAATCCTCAAAATAGCCCGCTATTCCTCCGGTTCAAATCTGACGTCCGCCTTGACCTTGAGCCAAAATCCTATTTTTGAGATAGCTTCTAGAAACATCTCAAAATTAACTTGATATGCTTCTGCATAACTCGAAAATGCTTTTAGCGCATAAACCTAACCATCGTCAAGTCCAAACAATGATTGCCGAGCTACCATTCTTAGAGCAACTTTTTCGCGCCATAGAGCTGTGCAATAGTCCGTTCCAGGCTTGTTTGCCAAGGCACGGGTGAGATGTCGAAGTGCTGTTTGATTTTGGAACAGTCGAGAACCGAGTAGTGTGGCCGTGTGGCTGCAGTCGGATATTCGGCACTGGTGATCGGACGCAAATTTCTCAATGTAAAACGCTCATACGGGGCGGCGAGCTCGAAAATCGTTTGGGCAAATCCGTACCAGGTCGTTTGGCCGCCGCCGCTATAATGATATATGCCCCAGGCAGTGGTGCGACGGGATTCAATCTGGTTGACAATTTCCAATATAGCCTTCGCCAGATCAGCAGCGCTGGTCGGGCATCCGATCTGGTCGTCGATCACCGCCAAGGTTTCACGCTCGCGCGCTAAGCGCAGCATGGTTTTAACAAAATTATGGCCATGCACACTATAAAGCCAGGCTGTCCGCAGGATGATATGCTGCACCAGATGATGTTGAATTTCCTGGTCGCCAGAGGCTTTAGACGCACCATAAACACCTGTCGGAGCAACCGGATCATCTTCATGATAAGGGGATGTGTTGTGCCCGTTATAGACATAGTCGGTCGAGATATGTACGAGCGGAATTTCGGCGGCAGCACAGATTTGAGCCAAAGTAGCCGGGCCATCCCGGTTTATGCGCCAACAAAGATCGGATTCGGTTTCGGCTCGGTCGACCGCGGTATAAGCTGCGGCGTTAGCGACCAGATCGATCCGGTGTTGCTTGATGAAGGCTGCCACCTGCGGTTGGTCGGTGATGTCCAGATCATCGACATCGGTCGGCCAAACCCGCAGACCCTCGCAACGGCCCTGGTCTGTCAATTCCCGACCAACTTGACCATGCGCACCTGTAATTAAGATGTTCATTTTTTTTTACGTTGGTAAGTTTTTAAGCGATATGTCCCTTAGGAACGGATGCCGACAGTCTTTATCCGACCATTTTGGTTGGGCGCTAATTATCATCCCGTGCCAAAAACATCAAGCTTGATTAAATGATCAATTCTCTACCGCATAAGCGTTGATAACGAGTTGGGGCCGGCAGTTGCCGTTCCAGCGATTCCACTGCAATTCGAAGGCAATCCGCTCAAAGTGGTCCGGGAGCGGTTTTTCCGGTTCGAGATTGAACTGAATGGCGTCGAAGCGGACGTTGCGGGGTGCCGAAGACTGGTTCAACACCATGCGACGATGCCGGGTACCGACAATTTTTGACGACAAAACCCCAACATCGCGGGTCATGAACAACGGTTTGGGACTGGCAACCCCAAAGGGTTGCAGCGACTCGATTTCATCGATCAGCGCGCTGTTGATCGCCTTGAAATCGAGTTCGCAATCGATTGTGAGCACTGGAGTCATATCCGTGTCGGTTGACAGGGATTGGATTGCTGCTTCAAACGCTTCCTGAAAAGCCGGAATGTAAGCGGTTTGAATTCGCAGGCCGGCAGCCATGGCATGCCCGCCAAAACCAATCAGGGAGCTCTGACAAGAAGCCAAGGCGGTATACAGGTTCAGACCCGGTAGGCTGCGTCCGGAGCCGTGGGCCGTATCGCCATCGATCGCCAGCAGCACGACCGGGCGATGATATTGCTTGATCAAGCGCGACGCAACAATGCCCAGAATACCTGCATGCCAGCCGGCTTGGGATAGAACCAACGACTGGCGTTCAAGAAGGTGCGGGTTTGCGGTGAGGTGCGCCTGGATTTCTTCTAAAATAATATTTTCGGTGCGCTGCCTTTCGGTGTTCAGGTGCTGCAGCTCCCGGGCCATCGCGTCAGATGCTGTGGGGCTGTCGGTCGTGAGCAATTTCAAAGGCGAGGGCGGCATGATCCATACGACCGGCGGCATTGATGCGGGGCGCCAGGTAAAAGGCAATCGCATCGGAATCCAGGTTTTCTTTTCGAAGGCCACTGACGCTTAGGAGCGCCTCTAGGCCTGGGCGACTCCCGTTTTTAATGATGTCCAAACCGTGGCGGGCGATAATCCTATTTTCAGCTTGCAAAGGCACCATGTCCGCGATTGTGCCCAGGGCAACCAAATCGCACATGGCCTTGAGGTTGGGCTCCTTGCGGTTTGTCCAAAAGTTTTTTTCGCGCAGATATTTACGCAAGGCCACCAGCAGATAGAAAGCGACGCCGACCCCGGCCAGGGTCTCGAACCCGGATTGGCAGTCCGGCTGTTTGGGGTTGATGAGCGCCAGGGCGTCTGGTGGTGGCTCCGGTACTTCATGGTGATCGGTTATGATCACGTCGATCGCTGCCTGGTGGGCGGCCGCGATGGCTTCATGACTGGCCGACCCGCAATCGGCGGTAACGATGAGATCGACACCCTGGGGAATGGCCAGGGAGGCAATGTGATGCGCTTGAAGGCTATAGCCTTCCTTGATGCGGTGCGGGATGTAACACGTGCTGTTCGCGCCCGCGAAATTCAAAAATTCATAAAGGATGGCGGTTGCCGTTACGCCGTCCACGTCATAGTCGCCAAAGATTAAAATTTTTTCATTGCGAGTGATCGCCTGGTACAGGCGTTTTACAGCTGTGTGCAGATCCTTGAGCCCGTCAGGCGGACGCAGGTTCTGAAAGGATGGATTGATAAACCCGTGGGCCTCTGTAACCGTTGTGATGCCGCGGTTTGCCAGGATCGTCGCAATAATCGGACTGCAAGCAAGGCCTTGAACGAGTTTGGCAATTACTTCAGGTGAGGGGTGCTGGCTTTTCCATTTGGTTTGCATGCCTGCGCCATACCTTATTCAACGTATTGAGACAACCTTAATATTCATGCGAATAAGCGCGCGCACAAAAACCGCCATCTAGCGGACGCAGGACTTTTTTATTGTAATGGTTTGGGTATTGGTGGTATTTGAGATGCATGCAGACCGTACGACGGCGCTTGCGGGTTGACCGTAGAGAAATCAGCTACTTGCGTTTTATACTGGAAAGTTACGACGGTTTGGCCATTCTGTCGACTTTGGATGCGGCCGCCGGCGTAGTTGAACTTCAAATCGCGCCTGGATGTGAGCCGGATGTGGCACGGATAATCAGAGCGCTACAAAATGAAATCCTGATTGAGGATTGGGTTGAATGATGCGTGGCAAGATGCGAGGAGAGACAATGAAATCGATAAGAATATGGGGTTTCTTGCTGGTACTGTGCGGCTTCACCTTGGGGATGGGCGGATTGGGGAGTGACCGGGTCGTCGCTATCCCCGAACCGGTGGACAATTACCGGGTTACCCTGGTAGATCAAGCCGATGTTTCCATGGATTTGGAAAAATTCTCCTGTGATGGGCAAACGTATCTGTCCGGAACCCTGGGTAAAGCCGAAATTTCAATTGACTTTGAAAAGATCCGCTCTATTTTCTTCATACTCGACGACCGGCTTTTAAAGGCCGATGTCAAACTAAACGACGGGCGGACGACGATGATAGTGGTCGACAAGACACAACTCTGCTATGGCGTCTCGGCGTTTGCCGATGTAAAAATCGAAATGCAGAATATTAAGACGATTACCCTGCATGGGAAAATTATTTGAGCGAATATGCCAAAAGCAAAGAAAATATTTGTTTACACGATCGGATGCCAGATGAATGTTTATGATTCCGGTCAAATGATCGCGGGGCTTGTGCCGCTTGGCTATCATCAGGTCGATGCACCGGCGCACGCTGACTTGATCATCGTGAACACGTGTACCATCCGCGCCAAGGCAGAACAGAAAGCGTTTAGTTTTTTAGGCCGTCTCAATGAACTGAAAGATAAGAAACCCCATCTCATAATTGGCGTAACCGGGTGTGTCGCCCAACAGGAAGGTGAAGCCATCTTCAAGCGCATGCCCCATGTGGATTTGGTCGTGGGAACCCAGGCGATTACACAGTTACCCCGCATCGTCGCCAAGATCGAATCCAAACGCTGCCGGGTGGTCGACACAACGACGGCGACGGTGCTCCATACGGAAGAGCCGGCAGCAATCGTACCCAACGAACGGAGTGTCACCCGTTTTGTCACGATTATGACAGGCTGCGACAATTATTGCACCTACTGTGTGGTCCCTTATGTGAGAGGCCGCGAGACCAGTCGGCTACCGACCGATATCGTCAAGGAGATCGAAGGATTGGTTGCCACGGGTGTCCGCGAGGTCACGCTGCTAGGGCAAAATGTGAACTCCTACGGCCAAAAGGAGGGTTTGGGCTCTTTTGCCGATCTTTTGGAACAGGTCAACGCGATCAAAAAACTGCAGCGCATACGCTTTACCACCTCACATCCCAAGGATTTTTCTGAAGACCTGATGCGCGCCTTTGCCGTGCTGCCCAAACTGTGCCGCCATATCCATCTGCCGGTGCAATCCGGATCTGATCGCATTCTCAAGCGCATGAACCGTAAATATACACAGGCCGCTTATCTGGACAGGGTTGCCCAGATGCGACAGTGGTGCCCTGACATTGAAATAACAACGGACATTATCGTCGGCTTCCCCGGTGAAACCGACCGGGATTTCCAAGCGACGGTCGCTTTGATCCAGCAGGTTTCCTTTGACGGTCTCTTTGTGTTCAATTATTCGGACCGCCCGCGAACGCCGGCCGCGAAGTTTGGCGACAAAGTTCCGGCAGCGGTTAGCAACAGCCGTTTACAGACAATCCTAAAACTTCAGGAACAGATCGTGCGCAAGAAAAACAAAACCCTGGTCGGTACCGAGCAAATTGTTTTGGTTGAAGGCTTTAGCAAGAAACAGACACGGCCGGTGAGCGACGGGGGAGCGGATACAACCGAATGGACAGGTCGTACGGCAGGGCAGAAAATAGTTAATTTCACTTGCCCGGAACAAGCGACCCGTCGTCTCGTTGACACCGGAGAACTGGTAACCGTGAAGATCGAACGGGCCCTTTCGCATTCCCTCAAGGGACGCGCCATGCCTTTCGATCAGCAAGCCGGCGCGTTGAAAGGAGATAGAAGTTATGCTGCATAAGGTGAGTATTGCCGGCCTTACAATGGATCCGACATCCAATACGCCCATTATTATTTTAAAAGCAGATGAAGGCGAGCAGACCATTCCAATCTGGATTGGCTTGTTGGAAGCGACCTCGATCGCCTCAGCGCTTCAGGATGTCAAATTCGATCGCCCCATGACCCATGACTTATTCAAAAGTTTCTCTGAGCGGCTCGATATCGCCGTGACGAGTATCGAAGTCTGCGACCTTAAAGATAACACGTTTTATGCTAAAATAAACTTTGTATCGAAAAACGAAACTTTTGATATGGATGCGCGACCCAGTGATGCGATCGCCATCGCCTTGCGGTTTAACGCCCCCATTTATGTCCACGATCTGGTTGTTGAAAAATCCAAGAAAGGTGAAGGACCGGCCGAAGTGCTGGACAAGAGCGAGGAAGGCAAAAAATGGGCTGAATATCTGGAAAAGCTTTCGCCCGAAGATTTCGGAAAAGTGTAATTTTTACGAATTTATAAATAGGGAGTGCCGGCCAACCGTGCGCAAATGCGGTTGGCACATGTGACCCAATTGTATTTAGTACTGAATTATTTAACCATAATTGAACACACCGTTTTCATAAATCGTGATGCGTTTCCCGCCCGCTAAATGAGCCACAACCTTTTTTTTCTCCGTGTTAACGAGATCCCAATGTAAAGCCGAATCGTTGAACCCCAATTGGGCCTTGCGGGTTTTAGTCAGGCGCGCGGGATTACCGTCGTAGGTGTCCGCATAGGACGAACCCAGGGCCACGTGACAGTTGCCAAAGCGTCCGCCATAGTTTTCATCATAAAGCGTGTTGGCCATAAAGCGATTGATGCGCGAAAAGCGTTTGTCTGTGAGGGAAAACTCACCCAGGCAGCGTGCGCCGCGATCCATGGCCAGTTGCTTTTGGACAAATTCTTGACCGGATTCCGCTTCAATCTTGACGGCTTTACCTTTTTTAAACAAGAGCTTAACACCTTTTACGTAGTTGCCGCTGCGAAAAGATGGCTGGTCGGCATAGTAGTGCCCCTGCGTACCGCGCCAGTCAGGCGACAAGAACAGTTCGAAGCTGGGAATGTTGTGGCCTGAAATCCCGATCCACTTGCGTTTGGCGCCGGGTGTGATGAATAGGTCGACGTTTTTTGATTCAATATGATACTTTTTGGGCGCGCATGTGATTCAGCCATTTCTTGATCACCTGGGCTTTTTTATAAATTTGCCGCCATTCTTCGACCGGATTACGGCGATTGAGAAAGCAAGCGTTTACGACTTGGTTGGTGTAGGCTTTCAAGCCGATCCGGGCATGTTTGGCCAATTCAGCGGTCGGCACCAGGCAGAGGGTCCAACTGAAAAGGCCTTTCGCATCGCGCTGATCAAAGATATCACGCAGGTATTTGCGTGACAGGAGAAACCGGCCGATTTTTTTGGGGTCGATATGGCTGAGATGGGTGATTGAATCGGGAGCATGCAGGAAAATGCTGCCGTTGAGGTTACGATACAGTTCTTTGTCCCCGGGTATTGGCTGGACGAGCTGTTTGTTGTTAGCCGCTTCAAAGAAATTGCGCTCCATCGTGGGAGTCAGCTCCATGCGCAGGATTGGATTCATCCCCCTGTCAAGCAGCTTGGCGTGCAAAATCTCCGCCAAGCGTAGCGCTGGCAAGCCAAAGCGAATCAGGAAGTATTCTGATTTTTTAAGGCGGCTGCTGCGGGCCGTTTGAAGTCCCCATAGAAGCACGTCGGCGTAGCGGTCTAATTGTTTTTCAGTGAGCATGGTCCTATCTCCTCAAAATTAGTATCTTGCATGAAAATTAATGAGAAAGAATTTAAAACAGCAAATTAATAGAATTTATAAAATTTCGGAGTCATTCAATCTCATACAAGCTGTAAAAATCGGATTTCAGCCCGATTTTCTCATTAATTTTCACCTGAAGGCGAGCCGGAGGCTTTCATCGGCTGTGTTACTAAGAGTTCGAAGTAATCGACTACGTCTTCACCCTTAGGTGCCTTGCCTATGAAAGCCTCCGACTCGTGCAAGACACAAATTGGTTAGTATCTTGCATAATAAAATCGCTCCGCGATTTTATTCGTCCTTGAGAAACAGCTGATGGTATTCTGGTTCCGACAGGTGTCGTTTCAGTGTCGCGCTTAGCGTATGAAAGAGCGCTTCCATTTCTTCATCGGAAAGGCGTTTGACCAGAATTTCTAAAAGGCGATCGTCTGAAAACTTTTGAAGGTAATAGATAAGGGTGCTTTCATCGGTCGGTCGATTTAAGCCGAATCCGACCAGGCCGTCGTAGGTTTCCACAAAGTGGTGGGTATGTTCAGTCATTTTCCTTCCCAATGTTTTTAAAAATTGATATTAAGCAAAGCTTGGGTTGATATGCCTTTTAAAAATTAGGTTGCCCCTCTTACCAATCGGAAAGTTGTTTTGACAATCACTATAAATATAAGAGATATCCTCTGGATGGTCAATAACGGAACTTGATATGCCAAGTTTGCCTTCGCGTTTCGAATTTGTTCGGACACCCAATGCCGGAAAGTTGCGGTTCGGCCTTTGGTCGCCTCAATCCACCCGGTCGCGGGGTACCATTCTTTTGTTGGGTGGCAGAACTGAATTCATCGAGAAATACACGGAAACCATTGAGGCGCTAATCAAGCGCGGATTCATGGTTTGCAGTTTTGACTGGCGCGGTCAAGGGCTTTCATCGCGGTTGTTGACCAATCGGAACAAGGGGCATATTGAAAGCTTTGATACCTATCTCGAAGATATGGTTTTAATCGTAAGGAAGGTGGTCCGGTCACGAACGCAGCCCCCATTCATGGCTCTGGCGCATTCCATGGGAGGCCATCTGGCCCTGCGGTTTATTTTTGACCACCCCACGGTTTTTAAACAGGTTGTTCTAACTGCGCCCATGGTCGATGTTGCCATGGCACCGTTTTTAAAAAGATGCCTGCAGCGCTTGGCCGGCCTGATTGTCGACCACGGTGGTGGACACCTTTATGCCATCGGATCGGGGAAAAATGTAAGACGCGCGCCGCCATTCAAGGGCAACCCCTTCACTTCAGACCGCCGCCGTTTCTACCGGACGCAGCAAATGCTCACAAAACAACCGGCTTTAGCGTTAGGGGGGGTTACCTATGCCTGGCTCAAAGCCGCCTTTGATTCGATTGCCGAATTAAAAAACCGCGCGCATCGTGGCAGCCCGAAGGTTCCGATCCTGATGATGAGTGCGGGCGAGGATAAAATTGTGTCCAATCGGGCCCAGCAAGCCCTGTGCAAACGACTACCGGGTTGTCAACACCAAATGATTCCTGGGGCTAAGCACGAAATTTTGATGGAAGCCGATCGTTATCGGTCGTATTTCTGGGAAGCATTTGATGCAATAAAGCTTGATGTTTAATACCTTTTTGATCTAAGTTCAGGTGGCGATTTAATTGCTGCCCACAAGGAGGTTTTCAAATGACATGGCAAGACTCCGATAAGGAGATCCAAATCGACGCTCCCAACGAAACGGAATATAGCGAAGAAGACTATTCTCCGCTAGGTCCCCAAAAGAGGCCGCACGGAAAAAGATTTCAGGCCTCCAATTGGCCCATACGCTGGATCGTGGGCGGAATTTTAATCGTGGTGGTCCTGGTGGTCCTGTTTTTTTCAGGTTCCGATCCATCGGAACCCACCCAAAGGCTTAACGCACTCGAAAACCGGATTAGTCAACTCGAAACCCGGCTTGCCGCGCTGGAACCGCGCCCAGGCCAGGCAAAGAGCGGGGATCCCGAAAACCTGAAAATAACGAAGTATATGGGGCGTTTTGACCGGTTTGAGGTTGCAACCACCAAACGTATGGATGATTTGACCAAACGGTTAGACAATCTAAGAAGAAAAATACCGGCGGAGAAACCGCCGGTCGTGAAGCGTCCCGCCAAGGAGACCTCGGCGACAAAAACTGATGCCCAATACCATTTGGTCAGCAAAGGGGAAACCCTATACAGCATCAGTCGGGCCTATGGATTGACCTTGAATGAGCTGCGCCGTCTGAACAAGCTCGACGACAAGGTGGCGATTTATCCAGGCCAGAAATTGAAGATAAAATAAGGAGTCGCGTATGTTCGATATTTTTACAAAGTTTACGACGTTTCCCAAAAGCGTTCAAACGGGCATCATTTTATTGGTGGCCAGCTGGTGCTGGTTTTATTATTCCTTGTACTATGTCTTTCTAAACCAAGAAATCTCCGGCAAATTACTGATCGTCGGTCCCATGATCTGTTTCGCGGTTTTTCGGATCGTCAACTGGGCACGGATCTTGTGTCTCGCCAGCAACGCCATGGTGATTGTCTGGTGCCTCATTTTCGCACTGGCCTTTTATAACTCAAACTGGACCAAATTCGGGGCGGCATCGATAAGCGTCGTGCTTTTTGGCTTGACATCCTATTATCTGGCAATCAAAGAATCTTCTGTATTTTTTAAGACTTATAACAAACCTTCTAATGAAGAGGACGAAGACGACCGCAAAAACTCCTAGCCCAAAGATTCCTATCAAAATTTCCAGAATTCCTGAAAAACCATTCATTCCTCGTTCGACTTAGCGCTTGTTTGGGCAAGCCGCCATTGGGTCAGATGGGCGTGCGCCATTCGGTATCAAATCCCATCTCCGCTAAGAGTTGAATCCCATCTTCGATGTGCAGGCCGACGGTCGCGACGCCATGGGCATCGTCGCCGGGTACCACAGGAATCCCCAGGGCCAGGACATCTTCCAGGATCGGCCGTGCAATGTAGGGTTCGATCCCGCCCTTGTGCAGTGGACGCAGATTTAAGTCCATAATCAAATTCAATCGCTTTATCAATTCTAGGTTGCGCCGAATACGACGCTGGATCGATTTGACCTGCAGACGTTGGAGGTAGGTTTCGTCGAAAATGCGGACCAGATCAAAATGTCCCACCACCTGGGGTTTCAATCGGCCGAGCATCTCATACTGTAAGTCAAAGTAAGCGCGATAAAGGGCGTCGCGTCCCCCCAATCGCCGGGCAAGACCATCATACGTTGCTTGGGACCAGTCGATGCCGATATCGTTGACATGGTGGACCGAGCCGACCATGTAATCTGGAGCAAAGGTCTGCACCAGGCGCTCGATAAACGGGTATGTGCCACTGTAGGTTTCGGTCTCAAAACCGATATAAAGCCTTATGCGCGAAGCATATTTTTTTTGCAGGGCACGCGCGGTTCGCATATAGCGTTCAAAGCGTTTATAAAGGTCGGTTGCGTCGAGATTTGCTTCAACCTCATCCGGGTACCGAAACTTATTTTCGACCGGCGGCATGTGTTCGGTAATCCCTACCCATCGGAAGCCTTTGCGAATGTAAGTTTTAACCAGTTCTTCTAGCGTGTCGGCCGCGTGGGTGCAAAATTCACCGCTGTGGGCACCATGAATTGAAACCAGTTGGGGGGTCGGCGTATTCATGACGCAGCAACCGCAGCAGCCAGCGTTTTAATCGCTGCCAAATAGGGTCTTAGACCCCGCATGAATATATCATTGTGGTTGGCCTCAGGTATCTTGAGCAGTGTTTTGGTGTTTGATCGCGACGCCTCATACAGCGCCTGGCCATCCGTAAAAGGTATGATGTGGTCATTCTCGGCGTGGATGATTAACAAGGGCTTATCGAAAACAGCGATTTTAGCGACATTTCCAAAGCCCTCGACTTCTGTAAATCCGAGGGCCTTGATGTCGATTCCCAAAAGCGTCAAAAGGGGGCCGGCATAAGCAAAACCACTTTCAATGATGAGACCGTCGATTTGGGATGCACGGGTTGCCGCCAGCTCCAAGACCGACGCGCTGCCCAGCGAGCGTCCCATGGCAATCAAAGCACCGCTGAAGCGCATTTTTTGAAGCCACTGGATAACAAAATCGAAAATCAAATGGCAATCCTTCATCATGGCGCTAACCGTCGGCTGACCGGTGGATCGGCCGTATCCGCGATAATCGACAGCCATAAAATTGAGGCCTAATTGATTGTAGATCCTTCCCAGTTCATCGTAATCCGCGACAATCTCTCCGTTGCCATGAAAAAAAAGGATGTTGCTGCTGTCCCGCGACTCCATATGAAAACGGGCGCCGATCACGGTATCGTCATCGACCGGTATAAGGACATCGTCATACGGCGTTTCAATGGCCGCAAGACCATCCTCTTTCCGAGGATGAAAGAGCAACTGCAGAACTTCGGGGCGATCTAAAAGCGCGTAAGTATCTTTTGATGCAGATGCGTCAGTCATGCGTCCCTCCGTTGCCATAGATCCAATCAAGGCCGCCATTTGATTTTTTTATTTTTAAAATCGATGGTGTAATCGAGCTGGCGCAGAAAATTCATCCCCAGTAGACCATCGTGCGAAACCGGCGGCCCCTCATGTTTGATCACCATGGCCTTCGCCTGCGACATACGGATGGGCCCCACCTGGAGGTAGGCCAGTTCAACCCGGTAGGCGGGAATCAGGCTTCCGTCCGCCACCTTGGCTTTATACCTTTGCTGGGATTGCAGGTTTAATTGCTCAACGGCAGCATGGTGCAGCACCGTGATGGAAGCCCCGGTGTCCAGGAGCAGCAGTGCGTCGATTTCCTGGCCGCCCGAACCGAGTTGGACCGGAACCAGAACGCGATTGCCTTTAATCGTGATATCGGTTTCCAGATTCTTTTCAAACGTTTCCCGCTCAGCCTGTGCCTTGCGCTGTCGCTCGGCCCGCTCGCGTTCTTTTTCCCTTTCAAGGCTCTGTTGCAACCGCGTCCGGTTGATTTGCTCCTGGAGACGTTCTTGAGTTTGCAGGCGTTCTTTTTCTTCATCACTCAAATGGTCATAGCGGTCTTTGTAGACTTTCAGGTTTTGGGAATATTCAGGTGGAATTTCACCGGAATCATCGACATAATGGCGATTTCCATCGCGGTCAATATAGTGGTAATATTCGCATCCCACATAACCAGGCCCCATGAGGAGTCCAACAACCGCAAGCACGCATAATGCGAGGAGCTTGCAAAAAAAGCGCTTGAAGGGCAAGACCGTGTCAAAACTGGTGGAAAGCTGGAGCAAAGATGCTACCTTTAGCGGCTTAAGCCGACCTTACCATCTATTTTAAAAGGAATATAAGTGCGTTGTGCGGCCAGGTTTTTTTATGCGCATCGAACCCGTGAGTTCATACCCTGTGGAGGGCTCTAACAACAGCTGGTAGGCGGATCGGCCCAAATCAAAAAAGCTGACTCTTAAAGCCACTTCGAGCAACGCTTCGCTGTTGGCCAGCAAGGGGTCGATGCGACGTGCAAGGCCTTCAGCAAACGTTTTTCCGCCCAGTTTGATGTCGCAAGCAACCTCGTTGACATCAATTGGAAATGAATTTGAATTTTTGAGCCCCAGGGTAAACACCAGATCAGCGCCCGTAAAAGAAAACGCCGCAATGTCCACACTTTTCAGTCTGACGGCCGGAAGTTTGGGAATCGGCAGCTCGCCGTCCGTGTGAAAAGGGATGTCAAACGGGCCAATGCCGACACTGCCAGACAAATCGTAGGCAACGGTTTGATGGGCAAACAGCTCCAAGACTGAATCGTACAGGTCGAAATAATTGACCTGCAAGGGGAGTTCAACGATTCCAGATCCAGTGCTCGGTAGATGGACGCCTTGGTCCTGAGTGCCTTTGAGCAGGTTTTTATTATTTATTTTAAGATCGTAGACGATGTTGCGGACCTTGACCCCCACAGGATTCGGATTGTCGACTTTGAGGTCAACGTGTAACGTTGCGGCGGACAAAGAAAGACTGCCAAGCTTTACGGCAGCGACTTGGACGGTCGGTTTCTGGACAATGCCCTGGAGCGAGGCACAGCCGTTTACTAACAGGCCGAATGACAATCAGCGTTATTTGCAGGTTTCGATAGACCATCTCGTTCTCCTTTAAATCGTTACCTTTGGTCTTTGTCTGGTTGCGACCTCAGCGTTGATTCATGAACGCTCGTTGGGGGCTCAAAGGCATCCCGCATGACGAGTTTATCACTCAGATGTTTGAAAGGGCCTCTTCGATCGCTCGCATATTCACACAATTGCCGCCACCATATCTTGCCGTGCAGCACCGTTATGAACCGAATAATCGCGTTGGTCGGGGCGATCGTCGATTTCGATTTGCTCAATACCGAAGGCGCCGGTATTCGGGCCCCAGCAGCAAACAGGCCGCAATCACATCAATGGCATGGCTTTTGGCAAGCACCTTGGAATATAATTTTGAAAGGGCCAGCGCTTTAACATCGTAGCGCAGGGATTTGGCAATTTCCACGATTTGATATTCACTCAAGCGGTGTACTTCCAGTTCGCAACCATAGTCTTGGGATTCAACCCCAACAGGCGGCAGGTTCCCGCCGATCATCAGAATGTCGATATCGTTTGGAACGGCATCGGTATTACCACCCCTCAGATATCGCACCGTAGACCCAAACAAGACCAACGCCCGAGGGTAATAAGCAAGCAAATCTTTTTTAATGTGGCTGATGATGTGACAGCCATTTTTCCAATTCATTGCTGCGAAAAGTTCAATATAAACCCTCTGATAAAAGCCGATGCCATCTATAAGGCTTGAAATTTGGCACGATTTAGGGTTCAATTGTTCAATAAATATAAAGTCTTGTCAAGTGCGATAGCACTGCTGCCAATCACCTATGGCATCTGCGTTAGAAATCAGTTACGCAAAAGCCAAAAAATGCGAGGGGACTTATTTTTTTAAAATGGCCGATCATCATGCGTAAGATCCTAAAAATGAAAAACCCGATCCAGAATTACGCTTGGGGCTCGCATTCGGCCCTGGCTGAGCTAATGGGCCGACCAGCACCGTCACCCGAAGCGGAGGCTGAACTTTGGATGGGGGTGCATCCCCAAGCACCGTCAATGGTTGCAATCGACGAACACTGGCAACCGCTGTCGGACTGGATCGCCTCCGATCCACAGGCGATTCTTGGCAGGACCGTCAGTCGTAAATTCAACAACCAGCTGCCGTATCTTTTCAAAGTTCTTGCCATCGCAAAACCGCTCTCCATTCAGGCCCACCCGAACCGACAACAGGCGCAAGCAAGGTTATGCCAAAGAGAATCGCCTGCAGATTCCCCTGAAGGCACCCAATCGTAACTACAAAGATGACAATCATAAACCCGAGTGTCTCTGCGCTTTGACGGCTTTCAGCGCGCTGTGTGGCTTTCGCCCGGTCGATCAAATCATTGCGCTGATAAAACGGGTTTCCCATCCCGGCCTGGATCGGCTACGGCAACACCTTCAAACGAAACCAACCCAATCCGGTTTGCGAAGTTTTTTTTACGATCTGATGACATTCACTCCAGCGACCCGTGAAGACATGATTCGTGCGGTGGTTGCCAAAGCCCGCCCATTGGAACACGCCGACCCGGCCTATCATTGGTTGCTTGGCTTACATGAAATGTACCCGGATGATATCGGTATCTTGGCACCTCTTTTTTTGAACCTGATCGAGATTGCCCCGGGCGAGGCCTTGTATTTACCGGCCGGGGAACTCCATGCCTACCTGCACGGGGTCGGAATTGAGCTGATGGCCAACTCCGACAATGTCCTGCGCGGAGGATTAACCCCCAAACATATCGACCTTCGTGAGTTGATCCAGGTGCTCAATTTTGAGGCCCATGCGATCGAGGTTTTGATCCCCGCGGCGCACCCTGAAGGGGAGCTGCGCTATTCAACGCCAACGGAAGAGTTTGTTCTCAGCGCCGTTCAGGTATTAGGGGATTCGCACTATCGCAGCAGCAACAATCGCAGTATTGAGATGTTATTGTGTGTCGACGGCCAGGCCTGGATTGAGGCGTCCGGCACACACGAACGCATGGAAGTGCACAAAGGGACATCCGTTGTCGTGTCCGGCCGCGGTCCCGTCATACGTGATTAAAGGGCATGCGAAATTCTATAAGGCGGCCGTGCCGGTTTGAGAGGGATCATCAATTGATTGCGCGCGCAAAAGGATGCGGGCGTCAACGATACTGATGCCACTGGCGTGCACGATCACCGGGTTCAGGTCCATTTCTTGAATTTCAGGATACGCTTCGACCATTCGGGAGCAAAGCAGCAGCAGATTGATCAATGCTTTTTTGTCACTGGGTGAGCCGCCGCGGACTCCCTTCCAAAATGGGAAATGATTTGGTTTCTTGGATCATTTTCTCGGCCGACCGACGCGATATGGGCAGGACCCGAAAAGCGACATCTTTGAGGATCTCGACCATGACCCCCCCGAGCCCATACATGATGATCGGGCCAAACTGGTCGTCGATTTTGGTTCCGATAATGACCTCCACACCCGGTTCGGCCATTGGCGCCATGAGGACGCCGCGGATATCGGCCTGGGGCGCATAGGCCTTGGCTTTGGAAAGGAGACCCTCGAAAGCCTTACCGACGTCCACATCGGTTTTCAGGTTCAATGCCACACCACCGGCTTCGGTTTTATGCAGAATGTCCGGAGACACAATTTTCATGGCAAGGGGGCCTTTGATCTGTTTGGTAAATTGGACGGCCTGATCGGCCGTTGTTACCAGCACATCACGGGATTTCGGCGCGCCTTGCAATTGCAGCAGCAACTTGGCTTCACTCTCCAGCAGGGATGTGCGACCGTCTTTGTAGGCGTCTTGAATGATCTTTTGCCCCTCTGGTCGCGCCTCGGCGCCCCAGTGCAGGACAAAATTCGTCTTGGCATGGTAACCGCTTAGATACATCCCATATTCGGACAGGACACCGATACCTTTACAGGCAACGTCCAGAGAGTCGTAAACCGGGATGCCATAATAGCGCAGCAGATCGAGGGCATGCGGTTTGGCGGAGCTGTATAGGCTGTGCAAAATAATCGGTTTGCTGCGGGCCTTGACCATTTTGCCCATTTGATGGGCGGCATCCTCTTCTTTCAAAGCCAAACTGGCGGCAAAACGGATACCGTAGCCACCAAAAAGACCCACGATCAATAAGCCGCCAATTTTTGCATCCTTCAGAATGATTCGCGCGCAGTCTGCAAAAACAGAAGGGTCTTCATCCGTGCCGCCGGCCACGTCAACAGGGTTGGTGACCGTGGCGGCGGCGGGCAAAATATTCTGCAGTGCTGCCTGGGTTTTGGCGCTCAGCTCGGGTAACCCAACCCCCAGATCGCTCAGCAAGTCGGCGGCGATGGTCGCATGGCCGCCCCCGTCAGCCAGAATAGCGATTTGGTTGTTTTTTATGGGCGGCAGACTGGACAACGCTTCGGCCGCTGGAAAGAGCTCATCCGGGTTTTCGATCACGATGATGCCGGCCCGTTGAAAGGCGCCGCGTGCCACTTCTGAAATGCCGGCCAACGCGCCGGTGTGCGACCCGGCTGCTTTGCGACCGGTTGATGAACGTCCGCTTTTGAGCATAATGATGGGTTTGTCGATGGTCGTTTTATAAGCCTGCTGCAAGAATTTGCGCCCGTCGCGCATTCCTTCCACATAGATCAAGATCGCCCGGGTCCCTGGATCTTGATGGAAGTATTCGACGTATTCGTGGAATTTGACATCAGCCTCATTGCCGACGCCGACATAATAGGAAAACCCCTTGAGGCTTTTGAGCTTGGCCTCGGTGATCAAGGTCAGTGCCATGTTGCCGCTTTGGGTCAAAAGGCCGATATCCCCTGGCGGTGCGTCGCGCAAACCAACCAGGTTGAGCCTCTGATTTAAATTCATCATTCCGGAAGTATTGGGACCGATCAACCGTATGCCATGTTGTTGGGCGACGGCGACGATTTCGTCCTCCAGTTGCCTGCCTTGCGGGCCGGTTTCCCCAAAGCCCCCGGCCAGAATGACGGCTCCCTGGACACCTTTGCGGCCGCAATCCTGCAGAACGGATGCCACGGTTGCCGCAGGTGTGGCGATTAGCGCAACATCCACCGGGCCGGGGATGTCCTTTATGTTGGCATAGCATTCGCACCCCAGGATACGTTTTTCCTTGGGGTTGACCGGATAGATACGCCCGTCGTACTTTTCATCCAGGAGCGTCCGGATGGCTTGATAGCCACGCTTGGTTTCTGTGCGTGAGGCACCAATCACAGCAACCGATTCGGCATTTAACATCCTTGCTAAGGTCATGATTCGTCCTTTTTCTTGCGCGTCTCGAACGCCGCCAGGGACGCTTCTCTTTCTTTGGTTGCCACACAGGCAAGGCAAGCTTCGACTTCGAAATCCATCAAGGCCTCTAAGCTTGCCTCACCTTGGGCCATCAAAAGCCCTTTTTTAATCATCTTTATCGAGATCGCCGCGTTTTGTGAAATTTCGGCAGCCATGGCCTGCGCTTCCGTCATCAAGTCCTCGAGGGGCACCGCTTTGTTGACCAAACCGATGCGGGCAGCCTCGACGCCGTCAATATAGCGACCCGTGAACAGCAGCTCGCGGGCCTTTCCCGGCCCGACCAAATCCTGCAGCAGGCGCAGGGCGCCACCCGTAACCGAGGAAGTGACTTTGGCTTCGGGCGAGCCGATTTGAGCGTTGTTGGCCGCGATGCGGATGTCGCAGGCAAGGGCCAGTTCATAACCGGATCCCAGCGCGTAGCCATTGATGGCGGCGATTGTCGGCTTATCCAAACGAATCAAACGGCGGGAGTTCTCCTGTAAGGTGACCAGGTAACGCCGATAGTCTGACGGGCTGCGATGTTGGGACTCTTTCAGATCCGCACCCGTTGAAAAGGCTCGGCCATTGCCTGTAATGATAAGCGCTTTGATGTTTTGATCGTTTTGCACATCTTTCAACGCTTTTTCAAAATCAAGCCAGAGCTGCTGGTTCATTGCATTGAGTACCTTGGGACGATTGAATTTGACAACCGCCGAACCATCCTGTTTTTCATAGTGGATACATTCAAGATCCATGTCAGCACCTTTCAATCTAAAATGAGTTAGAGTTATTCATCGTTAGACCGGGGTTGGAGGCCGGCGCCCCGTAATTTTCGTACACTCATTTTAGGTTAGAAGCGATCTCAAAAATGGATTTTGGTTCTATATCCAGGCGGGTGGCAGATTTAACCCGGAGGTAGCGGGCTATTGAGGGTTAAATCATGCCGCCCAACGCCGAGATTGGGCCAAAAGACATTTTTGAAAGGTTCTAGTAATTGTCAATGTTCGCAGCGTAAGACGCAAAATCCTTGGCAACCAAAAATTTCGAGATCATTTCGCCCACCTTGTCAGCCGTATCAATATGATAGTGACCCTTGTCGTCCGGTGGCGACAAGGCCTTGGCATTGGCCACAATCGCCTGAAGGGCGTCAACCGGCATGGCAACGATCACGTTGACATCGATCATCTCAGTTGATGTGCGCATTAGGGACATATCTCCTATAGAGGGGTTCCAGCCAGCGGTGGACGGGTTGTCCTGATACAGTCATTTAATGTTAATACTGGCTATCAACTCTTTGGGGCAGGGTCAAGTCTGGTGATATTCAACCTTGATAATACGCGCCGAAGCTTTTATGGGCCGGATAAAGGGTGATGGATAGGCCGCACCATGACAACCCGCCGAATCGAGGATTGTCATCACGCGCTGTCTGCGCTACAACAAGACCATGAACGCCTATCAACAAGAGCAGCTCGACGCGCTGAAAATGGTTGTCGGCCATTTAAATCGACTAACCGCGGCCGAGCGTCTCACTTTGCAGTCGTCCGTCCAGGAATACCTTGGCTTTCGTCGACGGGTGGATTTATTTTTAGAGCAAAATTTTAGCCACGTGTGCACCCGAAGTTGCTTTCAAAGCCGTCGCAGTGCCTGTTGCTCGCGAGACGGCATCATAACATTTTTTGGGGACGTGGTCGTCAATGTCCTGAATTCGGCGCCCGTTGAAATTGAATCGTTGCTTGATGTCCTGCAAGCGCCCCACAACGGCTTCAAGTGTGTTTATCTCGGGCGTGAGGGATGCTTGTGGCGCGTTAAACCGATCGTCTGCCAGATGTTTTTATGCGACGCGGCCACCAAGGAAGTGTTTGAACAGAACCCTGAAATCAGCGCCCAGTGGGCGAAGCTCCAAGTAGAAGCGAAACGCTTTAAATGGCCCGATCAACCGGTCCTTTTTGACGCACTCGAGAAATATTTTCTGGACGCCGGGTGTACCTCAACGCTCATGTATCTGCACACAAGCCCCGGCCTGCTGCGGGTTAAAAAACAAGCCGGCCTCAAAACATAGAAGCCTTCAGACGTTTGCAATATTTATGTTCAGGCTGAGGCAGCCAACTGCGGCTTAAACGCTTTGATCAGCGACGTATCCATAACTGCCTCATAACCGCTGATCTGGGCCACAACAGCATCGCCTGAATCGAGCAGCGTAATGTCGGCCCGCAACTTACGATGCGGTCTGTGCCGTTACAAAGAGCACGGCTGTCAATCCTTTCCCAGGAAAGACACGGGTATACTGGCGGTAGGATGCGCAGTAGCTCGGCAGCGATACCGACCCTGTTTCTTCATAACACCACAGACTGGCCATCTGAAAAGCGCAGTCCAGGGCCAGGGGATCACCGATCCAGCGCGTCCGATGGGGGCGGGTCATCCATTTTTCAGGATCAGGCGCAGAGGCAACCCTTGCAACCATACCCTGCGATGAATGGCTGATGATTTCCTCGATGCCCCTTAAGGCGGATCCATGGAAGAGGATTTTATCATAAATTTCGGTGATACGGCGCATATAGGCGGGTGGATTGACGTGGTCGGGTTTTTGAAAGGGCAGCGGCGTCGGCAACGAATCACTCAAAATCGCCCGGGCGTTGGAGTGGATCACTTCACGCCCCTCCTGAATCCCGTCACGCAATTCAATCGGCACCTCATAGGTCGACCCCTTTTTAAAGGCTTTGCCTGCCATCAAGCGAATCAACTTTTTTTTATGGTCGAGCCGAATTCCTTGCAATACACGCACATCGTCAAAGCCCTGCAGCAGGAGGCCCGGGTTTTGATGGAGCGCCCCATGTCCAAACCATTCGGTCATGAGCGCCAGAGGGACAACCGGCTTACCGTCCAGCATGTGGGACCCCAATACGGGTACGGTTTCAAGATCGATTTCACGCTTGAAGCTCAAGGACAGTTGGGCGGGCTGCTCTAAAACCGGCTCAAACGTTTCGTCTGACAGCATCGCGCCCACGACGACTTCCGCTGATGCTTTAGGATCTGCTGCCATCTCCCTGACCAGGGCGCGGGCACCATCGGCCAGATCGATTAGTGGCACGTGGTTGCGTTGAAACTCCTTTTTCAAGAGCCGAGGTGACCATGCCGCCATCCCAGGGTCCCCAGTTAATCGACGTCACCTTGCACTGCGGTCGACGCCGGGCTTCCTGCCAGGCAACTTTATTGAGAACCTCGTTGGACATGGCGTAATCCACCTGTCCGCGATTTCCGGTACGGGCAGCAACCGACGAAAACAGAACAATCTGTCTGAGATCATCATCACGGGTTGCGCTTAGTAGGGCATGCAGTCCGACAACCTTGGTGTCGAACACGTGGTTGAACTGTTCAAGCGTCTTGGCGGTAATTAACTGGTCGGCCAGGGTACCAGCCCCGTGGATGATTCCCTTGATCGGGCCGTAGGTCTTGCGGACGGTTGTCAGCGCCGTTTGCACCTGGTCGGCGTTGCGAACATCCAGGCTCAGATATTCGACCTGTGCGCCGGTTTGAGTCAGGTCTTCTATGGTCGCATTGATTTCGCGATTGGACATGTGGGCCCGATAAACCTGCTCCAATTCGCGTGGCGCTGGTGGTTTTCCGTCAAACGCATTGGCAAGAATGGCCTTTTTAATCGCACCGGTGTCATTCAAGCCTGCCAACCACGCAGGCTCCGGCGAAGGAACCGGGGATCGTCCCATTAAAACCAAGATCGGTTGGCACAGACGCGCCAGTGTGCTTTAGGGCTGCTGCGGTGATGCCGCGGGCACCGCCAGACACGATCACAACATCGCTTTTCTTAAGCCCCGTGTCCGTGGTGCTGTCGATCGGGTAGGCTTCCGTTTGGGTGGTCAAGGTAACACGGGTTTGGGCATCGAGTCCAATTTCTAGCGGACCTTCCGGTTGGGCATGACCCAGTTCCCGTGCCACGGCTTGAGCAATGGCCTTGACATCTTTCCAATCAGGGGCAATGTCGATGGCGCGGCACGTGACCGTCGGCCATTCACGGGCAGCGGTCTTGGCAAGGCCCGCCAATCCGCCCATCACAGGGTTGGAATCGAAATTAGCCTTGAACCCAAAGGCACCGTCGAGTCGGGTGACCGTGGCCAACAGCGCGCCGCTTTGCTGGGCAGCCGTAAGCAGGGCCGGGGCAATCTGTTGGGTTAAACCAAAGGCCTGCTTCAGAAAGTCAGCGTCCTGAGGTTGCCAGTGCGGGTTGCGCGAAAGCGCGTCATCTGGAACGATAACCAGCCCTCCCAGGTCAGGTAGCGGTGCCTGACTTTGCAGCGTAGCGGCTGATAATAGGGCCGCTTTCATCGTTAAAGCCTGCAATGCCTGAACGATCGCCATAGAAAGCCCGCAATCATCTTCTAAAACGTAAAGCGTACGGTCGCCAGCCCATTGCGGCGCTTGGTCGGACAAGCGTGGCAAGGTCTGAAGTTTTACGACCCGGCGTTCAATGCCGATTGCGGGAGGGTGAATGGGGTTGACCGTTCCAGGCGCGGGCGTGACACGGTCGGCTCTGTCTGTTGCGGCCAAGGAAGCGGTCGGTATCGGCACGGCTGTATCAGCCGCGGGCGCGTCCGCGATCTGATCGCGTGACAGGTAAACGATTATTTGGCCGAGCGTCTTGAGCGTGCCCATATCCTCGGGTGTTACCGCCGGCAGATTCGGCATCTGCTCTTCCAGGGTCGACAGAATTTCGACCCGTTTGATGGAATCAATGCCCAAATCGGCTTCGATATCCATGTCAAGCCCCAGCATTTCGGTCGGATAACCGGTCAGTTGGCTGACAACATCCAAAAGGCGCTGGACGATCTGTTCATTGGGGATGGTTACGGCTTGTGATGCGGGGTAGGCGACGGGCTGCTTTGAAACTGGTTCTTGCGCGCTGTCAATCTCCGTCACAAGGGTCGTATCGGAAGGCCGGTTTTGATTCAAGTAAGCGATTATTTGGCCTAAGGTTTTGAGCGTGCCCATATCCTCGGGCGTTACCGCCGGCAGATTCGGCATCTGCTCTTCCAGGGTCGACAGAATTTCAACCCGTTTGATGGAATCAATGCCCAAATCGGCTTCGATATCCATATCCAGCCCCAGCATTTCGGTCGGATAACCGGTCAGTTGACTGACAATTGCGAGCAGTCCTTGTTCGAGAGCGTTGTGTTCGGGAGATTCTGGTTCAACTTGCTTGGGTGTCGGTGGGTTTGCCGGTGGTATGCGATCCGATCCATCCAACACCGGTGTCGCGGAAGCGGTTTGAACAGGAGCGGTTCCGGTCGGTGCGGCCGTTACCGGTAAGCTTTTTGGTGAATCCTCGTGAAGATTTCCTGGCTGTGGCCCAGTATCGATGGCGGCCTTCGCCTCTGGCAGAGATTGGCCTACGGTTGGGAGTCCCATCGAAGTTTCGGCCAGGTGGCGGGTGCTGGTAAACATGGCTTCAAGTGCCCGGCTGGCTTGGGTTTGGCTTTCAAGAAACTTTTGGTGGGTTTCAGCGGTCTGCTGCTGCAGCTTTTGCATTGATCGCAGACCTTCCTGGATTGCGGCAAGGGCCTGCGGAACGATTTTTTCTGATGGGATATGACGGTTCATGATTTCGGCATCTTTTTTCGAGGGTGACAAAAACGTCGATCGCGCCGAACGATCGGTCTTGGGCCCTCGATTTGGGGGTTTAGATTTTTTTGAACTGACATTCGGCGAAACCGCAACATACGGATCGGGTTGGAGCGTATCGGCAAATTCTCCGGACTTGTCCGCTGATTGTGGTTGGCGATAATTGGCGCCCGTCAATTTGATTTGCATGCGTGCATCGCGACCCGGGTGGGTCGCAGGTGCCCAATGGTTCAAAGCGATGGGGTGCCCTGTGGCTGCCAGATAACAGAGGGTCCGCGCCAGGGGGTATAAGTCCGGCGCCTGGTTAAATTTCTGATCCAGGGCCAGGGCTTGAACCGGGCGTTCTTTCAGGGTGTCGACAATCAAACCGGTGAGGGCCGTCCGGGGTCCGACCTCAACGAACGTACGAATACCAGCGTCATACAGGTTTTCGATCTCACGCACAAAATCGACCGGGCGGATCATGTGTTCGCCCAGCAGTTGACTGGCTGCAAGCGGTTCGGCGGGGTAGGGCCCTGCGGTTGTGTTGGAAAAGACGCGCACCGTCGTCGGTGTTATAATCTCTTGGGCCACGTTGTGTTGAAATGGTTTGTGCGCTGCTGCAATCATACGACTGTGAAAAGCGGCTGAAACCGGCAGTTTGACACTGTTAAGACCCTTTTGGCGAAGTTTTGCCTGGGCGGCCTGAATGGCCGTAGCGGGGCCGGATAAAACGCCTTGGTTGGGGCTGTTGCGATTGGCCAAAATTACAGGAAGATCTTGAATCAGATCTTCGATTTCTTTTAGCGGCGCTTTAACGGCTAACATGGCTCCGGGTTCAGATGTCTGATCGTTTCCTGCGGTCGCCATGCAGCGACCTCTGGCAATCGACAACCGGATAAAGGTGTCGATCGTAATCCAGCCGGCAGCGCATAAGGCGGTCAATTCACCATAGCTGTGCCCGCAGGTGGCTGCGGGCTCTAAGCCGAAGGATTCCAGGACCTTGAACATTCCCAGGCTGATCGCGCCGATGGCCGGTTGGGCAATGTCGGTGCGGGTCAAGTTTTGCATTTGCCGTTTTTGGTCGGCATTTGTTCCCGTCGACCGGGGATAGATCATCTCGATCAGTTGGCCCGATGGGTCGATTTTTTGAGCGGTGCGCTCCAGAACTTCGAACGCAGCCGGAAAACGGCAGACCCATTCACGCCCCATGCCTACATATTGGCTGCCTTGGCCCGGAAAAACAAGCGCCACTGGATCGGGATCCTGAGGCCCGCCGTGAAAAAGATTGTCTTGGTGCCAATTCGTACTTGGGCTTTGGGTTTCTAGGGCTGCCACAGCCTTGGCTACAGCGGTCTGAGCAGCCATTGGATCCGTGCTCAGATCCAAGAGGCACAGGAGTCGATACGGATTGCGAACGTCAAAAGATGAACGTGTCTGGGCCATTAGCCGGGCCATTGGCTCAGAATCTTCACATGCTGCCAGGGTGTCTTTCAGTTTTTGTGTTTTTAGCTTTAAGCGTTCGGGACTGTTCGCGGATACGGCCAGAATATCGACCGCATTATCCCACACGATTTCAGGTTTAGCGGGTGCGTATTCTTCTAATACCGCATGAAAATTACTGCCGCCAAAGCCAAACGAACTGACGCCGGCCCGACGAGGGGTTTCTCTGTTGGACGGCCAGGGACGGCTGGCCGTATTCAAGTAAAAAGCCGAATCTGCCAAATTCAGGCCTGGATCCGGTTCATCGACTTTTAACGTCGGGGGCAGGACTTTGTGGTGCAAAGCCAGTGCCGTCTTGATGATACCGGCCGCGCCGGCCGCAGCCTTGGTGTGCCCGATCATCGATTTGACCGATCCCAGGGCACACCAGGGTGTCCGGGGTACGGCCGGGTGAAAAACCTGGTGTAAGGCATCGAATTCAACACGGTCGCCGACGCGGGTCCCGGTTCCATGAGCTTCCAAAAGCTCGACTGAGGTGGGGTCGATACCGGCCTGACGATAAGCCATGCGAATCGCCCGTGCTTGTCCTTCCGGGCGGGGTGCATAGATGCTTTGGGATTTGCCGTCACTGGAACTGCCAAGGCCCTTGATGACGGCGTAGATGCGATCTTCATCCCGTTCGGCATCATCCAGGCGTTTCAGAACAAACAAGCCGATGCCTTCTCCTAAAACGGTACCATCGGCCTTTTTAGAAAAGGGTCGGATATCTCCGGTGGGTGATAGAATGTGCGTTTTGGAAAAACACATATGCATGAAGATATCGTTCAAGGCATCGACACCGCCTGAAACGACCATATCACTACGCCCGGATGCCAATTCCATCAACGCCAAATGAAGCGCGCTCATCGAACTGGCACAAGCAGCATCGACAACGCAATTGGTGCCGCCTAAATCGAGTCGATTGCATATTCGTCCGGCCACGACATTGCCCAGCAGACCCGGAAAGGAGCTTTCCTGCCAGGAAACATAAGCATTTGAAATGTTGTCTATAATTGCTTCACATTGGGCGGTGCCGATCCCGGCCTGGCGCATGGCGCGACGCCAGTGAGGAAAGCCCAGACGCGCGCCGAGCGGAATAACCAACTCTTGGGTGCCCGTTACGCCCAGAATGACACTGGTGCGTGAACGGTCAAAAGCACGACCATTGCCGTAACCAGCATCTATGCAGTGCTTTTTTAGCGGTCGCCAGCGCTAAAAGCTGAGATGTGTCGGTTGCTTCGAGCGTATTGGGCGGAATCCCAAATTCGGTTGGATCAAAGTTGATCGGCGGAAGAAACCCGCCTCGCCGGCAGTAGGTATGATCCGGTTTTTTCGGATCAGGATCGTAATAGTCTTCCGGAGACCAATGGGATTGCGGGATATCGGTAATGCCGTCGTGTCCCTGATAGATGAGGCGCCAAAAGGCCTCTAAACCGAGGGATTTCGGAAACAGGCAATCAATGCCGATAATTGCCACGGGTGGAAGCGGATCGGCTATGGGGGTATTCTGATTCACACAGACCTTTTAACGATAATGTGAGTTCACCTTAAAAATTAATCTATAAAGCATTTAATGCGTATTTGCAAGGCATTGACAGGAATTTATAAGTTGTTATATTGTTATATCAACTTGACAAACCAAACGTACCATCATGCGCTCTTAATCACAAAAACCGCAAAGGGGGATCGGTGCGTTATTTTAGCAACCGTGAAATGTCCCAAACAGTGTCCATCACGTTAGCACGTTGGAAACGGTGGTGCCGCGAGTTTCTAGCGCCTGATCCTTTGGGGGGGATGCAATCCGGATATGCACGCCAACTGACAATCGATGACGCTTTTACCGTTTATTTAGGGGGATATATGGTAAGTTATCTAAAGTATGGCATTCAGGATTCCAAGCGGATTCTGGCGGATCTACATGATTGGCTGGGCGCAAACGGGTTTTATCAGACACCCATCTACCGGTCAGCGACCCCCAAACAGTCTGACCAAAAGGTGCGCGCCTATCAGATTTACATCACGCCCAACGACCAACAGTCTTTTGCATATACCATCCGAGGTCTTTTGGAAGAAAACGATACACCGATGCAAGGGGGGTGCCTTCGAACGGTGCGCTACCGGGAGCAGGTCCTAAAAGCAAATGAAGCCACCCAAACTGATCTGGTGACCGGCGCTGGCGTCCGCTTACTGAATATTTCGAGCGTACACGAACGCTTTTTAGGGCACTTCGATATAAGCAAATAACCCATTGATTTTATATTATATCATGGATAAAAGGCTGATAAAGCCAGGTGCGCATCACGTGGGCATCGATGTGTCCGCCAAATACGCTGCCACGGTTTCGAAATCCAGGGGGGTATAACGCGTGATATTGCTGGGCAGCGTCACCCCTTGACATTGCAGCCAGTGGCAACGGGTCACCACAGATGCGCCCAGTAAAAGGTTGAAGGCTACCACAACCACTTTGCGATTGGCGGGTGTTTCTAAAAAAGATCCCTTGACCCAAGCGTTAAAGGCTCCCATGGCAGGGCCACACCAGATTTGATAATCGATCACACGGCTTTCATCTCCGGAATTGGCCCAGTTGGACGACCGTCCCAAGTACGAGCGGAACACGAGGGCTAATTTATGGTGCGGATTGCCCTCAGCACGCTTGATTTGTTTGGGGTCACGCGCATTAAAAAAGGTCTTGGTCTGTTCCCAGGCCTCCTGAAAAGAAGTTCGCAAAATATCCCTTTCAATTGTTTCGCGTTGCTTAAGCGGTAGATGCTCCCATTGATCGTGATGACGATACAGCTCGTACAGCTTGGTGGCACGCAAAGGAAACATGGTTCCCCGTTTCAATACCTGTACTTTAACACCCAATTCAAACATATCGGCCGCCGGTGCCATGGTGATATCGCCTTGACGGGTTTCGGCGAGCATTTGGCGGACCTTAGGGGATGTTCCGGATTCAAGGCAGGCCTGGTTAATAGAACCGGTCAGAACATAGGCTGCCCCCATTGCAAAGGCGGCAGCTGTGGCTTCGGGTGTGGCGATGCCGCCGGCCAAACCGACACACAGAGGATCCGGATACGGGTGCTTACCCATCATTTCGTCTCGCAAGGCAAGCATTGTCGGCAAGAGTGCCAGGGCCGGTCGATTGTCCGTATGCCCGCCTGAGTCCGCTTCTGCGGTTAGATCCTCGGCCACCGGAACAAAGGCGGCCAATGCTGCTTCCTCGGATGTGATCAACTTTTTTTCCACCAGACGCCGCAGATGTTTTTCCGAGGGCGGGGAGAAGAATTTGCGTCCCACTTCAACGCGGGAAACTTTGGCGATGACTTTATTCGGGCAGACAACGCGACCTTCGGAATCACGATGAATCCCTTTGAGCCGGAATAAGATCAAGGCATCGGTGAGTTCCATATAAGCCGAAGCGCTGACTAAGCGAACACCGCGCCGCAGGTATAAATCGACAATCGCGGCTTCCAGATTCCGGCTCATGGGGGCTGTGGATAAGGTTGAAGCCAAAAGGGATCGGTTCGGGCACGGATTGCAGACGATCGATGGCAGCCTCGACCTCAGACGGTAATAGCCCGGCCGATCCGAAAAACCCGACAAAACCAGCCTGCCCGGCTTGGCTGACCATTTCAACGGTGGTAATACCATTGGCCATGGCACCGATGATATAAGGGTAGCGCAGATCGTGTCGGCGCTTAAAAAAGGGTTCTCCAAAATCCTGTGGATGTAAGGGCGGCAAATGGGCCTGAAGGGGATAGGCCTCGGTCGCTAACTTCTTTTCCAAACGCGAAAAGATAAACCCGCCTCGGCCAACCGCCCAACGATCGTCGAATTTGACCCAGTAAAGCGCTTGGTTGACTTGTCGCAGGGCGTGCTGAATTTTCTGGGAATCGGCTGTCGGTAAACGCGCACCGGGTTGCCACCATAAGGGGTGGGGATTGACGGACGGCTTTTGGTTTCGCATTAAAAAATCCTTAAAATATAAACAAATCAATAAATTATGAAGAAAGTTTAGACGGATTCACTGTAAAAGAAAAGCGTTAGGGTGTCAACCACGGGGATGATACTTTGTATGCAGGTTTTTTAGGTGTTTTTGGGCAACATGGGTATAAATCTGGGTCGTCGCAATGTCGACATGTCCGAGCATCACTTGTACGGCGCGCAGATCAGCGCCGCCTTCCAATAAATGACTCGCAAAAGAATGGCGCAACATGTGCGGCGATATTCTTTTGGTTATTCCGGCGCGCAGATCCGTAACGTTTAATCAGTTTCCAGAAACCCTGGCGGGTCATCGGTTTTCCGGCGCGCGCGACAAACAAATAAGGACTCACATGCCCTTTTAAAAGGTTTGGGCGTGCGTCGGAGACATACGCCGCAATACAATCGCGGGCAAACGAACCCATGGGGACGACCCGTTCTTTGGCGCCTTTGCCGAAGACGCGCACAAAACCGGCCTCTAAATTGGCATTTTGTAATTTTAAATGAATCAGTTCGGACACCCGTAAACCGGCGGCATAGAGCAGTTCGAGCATCGCGGTATCCCTCATTCCCACAAGGGTCGTGGTTCCCGGTGCTTGAAGAAGGGCCGCGATTTCCGCTTCGGACAAAACCTCAGGCAATTTTAAACCGCTTTTGGGCAATTCGACCAGTTGAGCCGGATTGTGGTCAAGGTACTTTTCATTGACCAGGAATTTGAAAAAACCCCTTAAGCTTACCAAATGCCGCGCCCGCGACCGCGCACTTAAACCTGTCTTACGTAGCGCAATCAAATGCTGCAGGATGACCGAACGGTCGATCTGGGTCACCGCTTTGAGCTTGTGGTCGGCCAAAAAAACAAGAAAGCGCTGAAGGTCGCGCGCATAAGCGGCGATCGTTTGGGTCGACAACCCCTTTTCGACTAAAATGAAATTTAAATAGGCATCCAAAAGGGTTTCAATGGCCTGCATCTTTATTTCCAGTTGAATTTGATAGGCGCCGATCCGGGAGGACATAGTTGTCAAGTCCCAGCCCATTCAGGACTTCGGCGCCGTCAGACCTGACAACCACCATGTTCTCCAACCGAACACCGCCCCAGGACGGCAAATAGATGCCCGGTTCAACCGTGCACAGCATCCCTTCTTCAAGGATAGTATCTAAGAGGGGGCTGAGGCGTGGGGGCTCATGCACCGCCAGGCCGGTGCCATGGCCCAATCCATGCCCGAACTTGTCCTTGAAACCGGCGGCTTCGATATGTTCCCGTGCAACACGGTCAACGGCCTGGGCGTGCACCCCGGCGCGAATGGCATCGATCGCTTTGTGCTGGGCATCCTTGACAGTTTGATAGACCTTTTTGAATTGAGCGTCCGGATGCCCAATGACGAGTGTGCGTGAAATGTCGGAACAGTATCCGTTCAAGCGGGCGCCCCAATCGAACAGCAGCGGTTCACCCGCTTGCAGCCGGCGGTCTCCGGGAATGGCATGGGGCATCGCGCTGTTGGGCCCTGAAGCGACAATCGGTGGAAATGAAAGCGCTTCGGCTCCAGCGGCACGCATGCCTTTCTCAAGGGCCCAGGCAATGTCCTTTTCGGCCAGGCCGGCCCGCAGATCAGCAATAACCTGCGTGAAGACCGTCTCAGCCAAAGCAAGGGCTGCCTTGGTCTTATCGATTTCAGATTGATCCTTGATCTCACGCTGAGACTCGACCAGTCCGTCGAGCCCGACAAGCTTGATTTCAAGGTGCTCGGTTTTAAGGACTTTAACGATCTCCTCATACTGTTTGACTGACAGCCGTTGATGTTCGAAACCCAAGGTGCGGGCATGAAATTTGGGTAGGATGGTCGGAAGACTTGGAACCAATCCTTTTTGATAACAGAATATTTCAAACTGGGGCGCTTCTTTGGCGGCCTGTAATTCATAGCGCGAATCAGTTGCCAAAAGTAAATCTTCAGGCCCGATGAAAAGGGCGCCGGCTGATTCGTCAAAAATTGGATCTTCGGCCGTAAAGCCGCTCAGATAGTGGCGGTTGTGATCGGTCAGGACCATGAAGGCATCGACTTTTGCTTGGGTAAGGGACTGTCGCAGTTTTTGGATGCGTTTGGCGATTCGTTCTTGCAATGTCATTTCCTCACTGAAATTTGTGTTACAATTTTATGTTGATAAAACAAAATTGATGAAATCGCAATCTATATACCAACCGTTGCTTGGGAAGCAAGGCCACGCTCAGCGTGGTTGCGCTCGCTTCGGCATCGACGTTGGGAACCTTGCTGCTGGGTTGACTTTTTACAAGAATTAAAATATCATCTATAAATTCGAGTAAGTTAACCGCTGTTGCCGTTTCAGGAATTCCGCGCATGAGCTGGTCCTTAAAAAAAATCATCAAATTACAACCGGCCGCTATTTCCCTTCTTTTTACGATCATCGGAATTTTCGCCTATCTGATCGGGATTCCTTTTATGGACCTGGTTGAATTGAAAACGATTGATCTGCGATTCAATTCCAGAGGGCCCAAGGCGCCTGGCAATGAAGTCATTTTGGCCGTGATCGATGAAAAAAGTATCGACAGGGAGGGGAAATGGATTTGGCCGCGGTCCAAAATAGCGGCACTGGTTGACAAGCTCTCAGCCGCGCGGCGCTAAGGTTATCGCATTTGATATCGGCTTTTTGGATCCCGATGAAAAAAGCGTTGTAAAAACGATCGAACACATCAGCGCCAAGTTGCCGCATCAGGATGCAACCACCCGTGCTTTCTTGGAGAAGATCAAAAAACAATCCGACAACGACATGGTCCTGGCGCAAGCCATTGATGCGTCCAAGGCCAAGGTTGTCCTGGGGCATTTTTTCCAGATGTCCTACGAACACGAAGATGACTACAATCAACTTCGCATTCAACAAAATGAGGCCAGCTTGCGTGGCTCCCAATACAACGTGGTCCGTTTCACGACTGAGGCCGCGCAAGCGGCGTTGTTTTTCGAAGCCAAAGCGGCCAATCCAAATATTCCCTCTGATCGCCAATGTCGCCGACAATGCAGGGTATTTCAACATGTTTCCAGATCCAGACGGTGTGGTCCGATGGATTCCGGCCGTGCTTAAATACCAGGATTTTCTGTACGCGCCGCTTTCGTTGATGACTGTCGCGGCCTTTCGGGATACCACGCTGGCCATCACCGTCGCAGAATACGGTGTTGTCAATGTCCAGATCGGCGATACGATAATTCCGACCGACGAACTGGGTCGTGTCCTGATTAATTACCGCGGCCCTGAAAAAACATTCCCGCATGTGCCGATCACGGACATTCTTAACGATCAGGCGCCGGCCGATGATGTTTCAAGACAAGATCGTTCTCATCGGCGCCACGGCTATTGGAATATACGATCTCAGGGTGATACCATTTTCAAATGTTTACCCCGGTTTGGAAATTCATGCCAATATTGTCGATAGTGTCCTCAAAACTGATTTTTTGCGCCAACCCAACTGGACTTCCATTTTTGATATAATGGCGATCTTGATGGCCGGTCTGATTTTGGGCCTCGGTTTACCCCGGAGCGGAGTTTTTACCGGTGCCGGCATCGCTGGTGCGCTTTTTGTGGGTCACATCGTTTTGTGTCAGTACCTGTTTGCCGGTCAGGGTGTCATTTTGAATATGGTTTATCCGTTGATGGTCATTATCGCTGTTTACGTCAGTTTAACGGCCTATAAGTATTTTGTCGAGACCCGTCAGAAGCGGTTTATCCGCAACGCTTTTTCTACCTACCTGGCGCCGACGGTCGTGCAACAATTGATCGAGTCCCCGCAAAGCCTCGAGTTGGGCGGGGCCGAACGTGAAATAACCGCCTTCTTTTCAGACGTACAGGGCTTTACCAGCATTTCCGAGAATCTGAGTCCCCATGAACTGGTTGAACTGCTCAATGAGTTTTTAACCCAGATGACGGATATCATTCTCAAACATGAAGGCACGGTCGATAAGTTCGAAGGGGATGCCATCATCGCGTTCTTCGGAGCGCCCAATGTGCTTCCAAACCAAGCCCAGACTGCATGCCAGACGTGTGTGGAGATGCAGAAAAGGCTGGCGGAATTGCGCCAGAAGTGGAGATCTGAAAAACGGCCGGAACTGTTTATGCGGATCGGTATGTGTACGGGTCCGGCGGTTGTCGGCAATATGGGATCCGCCAGCCGCATGGACTATACCATGATGGGTGATACGGTAAACACAGCCGCACGGTTGGAAGGCGTTAACAAAATCTACGGTAATTACACGCTGATGTGTGAAAATACGTATCAAAAAGCGAAAAACAGTATCGCCGCGCGTGAGATCGACGCGATCAAGGTCGTCGGCAAGACCGAACCAATTACCATTTACGAGGTTATTGGCAGTGCGGATGAAATCGATGAGCGCCAGGCACAAACCATCGCGTTTTATGCCAAGGGGTTGGCCGCCTATCGCCTCCGCGAATGGGAGCAGGCCATCCAATACTTTCAGGAGGCTCTCGAGGCGACGCCTGCTGATGGGCCCAGTCAGGCAATGGCGGCCCGGTGCCGGACGTACCAAACGTCGCCTCCGGGAGCGGATTGGGATGGGGCCTTTGTGATGCAAACCAAGTAGTGTCCACCCACGATTGGAAAAAAAATGAGCAATGTTAAACGGAACCCGGCTGTGTGGCTGGGAGTGGGAATTACCCTGCTGTTCCTCGCCCTGGGTTTCATGCGGGTCGCTTTTTTGGACGCATTGGACCTTAAGGTATATGATACGATGATGGGCTTGCGTGGCGATCCGGCCCGCATAACCGATATCGTAATGGTTGATATCGACGACGACTCCATCGAGAAACTGGGACGGTGGCCATGGCCCCGCGCGCTTTTGGCCGGCGGAATCAATAAAATCAGCGCGGGCCAACCGAAAGTTATCGGGCTAAATCTTCTGCTCAGCGAGCCGCAGAAAAGCGATGGTTTGGAAGAGCTTGACCGACTGGAAGCTTTGTTTGCCAAAAGCATTTTCGATCGTGCCGGGAAGCAGGGGCATGTTTTTCTGCGAGCCATGAATCAGGCGCGTGAACGGCTCGACAATGACAAGAAGCTAGCCGCGGCAATGACCAGCGCAAAGACGGTGGTTCTACCCATCCTTTTCAAAGAAGCGGCCGTTGTCGGCGATCAGGCAGCGGAAACCAACGCCATCCTGGTAGAACAATCCATTCAAAATGTGAAAAAAACCGAAGGCGGGGAAGTGCCCCGCGCGAGTGAAATTCTTTTACCCATCGATTCTTTTTTGCGTGCCGCTGCCGGTGTCGGGCATTTTAACCTATTTTACGACATGGATGGGACCGCCCGTCGTGAGCGTTTGATTTATGAATATGGTGGCCTTTACGTGCCATCCTACACGCTGAAAATGGCAGCGCTTTACTTGAATCTATCGCCTGCGAAGATCCAGGCCGAATTGGGGGCGACGGTTAAACTGGGGATCTTTCTATTCCGACGACCTGGCGCTCTGAAATGTTGATCAGTTTTAAGGGGCCGCGGGGGTCGTTTAAACGCTACGCCTATTTTGATGTTCTCAACGATAAAGTCCCGGTCAGTGTTTTTAAAAACAAACTTGTTCTCGTGAGCCCTTCAGCCGCCGGGATCATGAATCCGCTCAGCACACCGACGGATCCTACCATGCCGGTCGGTGAATTTTCAGCGCATGTGATCTGGTCCCTTCTCAATAACCAATTTTTACAGCAACCGTCTTGGGGCCCGTTGTTGGAAATGGTTGCGATTGTTGTGATCGGACTGATCATTATGTTGGTTTTTCCGCGGCTCAAGGCCATGATCGCGGGCGCAACCTTTGTCGTTATTCTGGTCGTAATGGTCGGGAGTGCTGTTTTTCTTTTTGTGTCCCAGGGTCTTTGGATCCAAATAACGTATCCTTTGATTGAACTGATTTTGGGATACATCGGTGTCGTCAGCCTCAGCTATTTTGTGACGGAAGCCAAAAAAGACAAAGTTGAAGGGGAATCTGCCGAAACCAATCGCATGTTGGGCCTATCCTTTCAAAGCCAGGGCATGCTCGACATGGCCTTCGACAAGTTCCGCCGGGTGCCGGTCGATACTGAGATGAAGGATGCCTTGTATAACCTGGCGCTTGATTACGAACGCAAGCGTCAGTTTAACAAGGCCGCGGCTGTGTATGAATACATTGAAGAGAACGACAGTAAGTTCAAGGATGTGGCTGAGCGGAAAACCAAGCTGATGAAAGCCAGTGACACCATGGTGTTTGGAGACGGCTTGCTGGGCCAAGCAACCGGCGGAGAAGATCTGTTGGCCACGGGGACCGATACGCGTCCCACCTTGGGCCGCTACGAGGTGATGAAACAGCTCGGCAAAGGCGCGATGGGCATTGTTTATCTTGGCCAGGATCCCCGGATCAACCGCACGACCGCGATAAAGACCTTTCGTTTTGGCGATGATTTCAATCCCGAAGAGGTTGAAAAGCTGAAAGAGAAATTTTTTAGGGAAGCGGAAAGTGCCGGAACCCTTTCACATCCCAACATCGTTACAATCTATGATGCGGGGGACGAACAGGATTTGGCCTATATCGCCATGGAATATCTGGAAGGCGACGATCTCGAAAAGTTTACAGCCGAAGAGCATCTGCTGCCCATGCGTAAGGTGATCGACTATGTGGCCGACATTGCCGATGGTCTCGATTATGCCCACCAGAAAGGGGTTGTTCATCGCGACATCAAACCAGCCAACATCATGCTGCTAAAAAGTGGGGTGATCAAGATTACCGATTTCGGGATTGCCCGGATCACGGCAACGTCGCAAACCCAAACGGGTGTGGTCAAGGGAACACCTTACTACATGTCACCCGAGCAGTTTTCAGGGGAAAAGGTCGATGGCCGTTCGGATATTTTTTCTTTGGGAACCATGCTGTTTCAGCTTTTGACCGGAACGCTGCCCTTTTTCGCGGATAGCCCGCCGGCCTTGATGCACAAGATCATGCAAGCCAAGCATCCCGACCCTCGATCGATTAACCCGCGAATTGTTAAACCGCTGGTCACCATTATCAACAAGGCTCTTGAAAAAGATCGTGATAAACGCTATCAGAGAGCAATTACTATGAGTTCGCATCTCAGGGAGACAGGCAAACGGATTGACGCCTTTATTGCTAAAAAAAGGAATAAAGCACCATCCGGTTAGCGGGGGTGCTGGCGACACGGCAATAACCTTAGTCACAGCAGAGAATCTGCAAGGCGCTCCAACGTTCCGGCGCATGCCGGAGCGGCTGGTTTTTTTAAGGTCATCAACGTATAGGCGGTTGAAGTTTTAAAACCGCCGGAAAACAGAATTTAAACGCTTATGTTTGAAATTGAATCTGCCGGAATAACGGATGTCGGGCGTAAACGCAGTGGCAACGAGGATGCCTTCTTTGTTGACGATGAACAGAAGCTCTATGTGGTTGCTGACGGGATGGGCGGGCACCAGGCCGGTGAAGTCGCTAGCGGCATTGTCGTTGACACGCTTCAAGAATACATGAAACGTTTCGAGTCCCAAGAGGAGGCGGTCGAAGACCTCGGGGAACCGGACGAATCGCTTTCCATAGAAGCCAATCGTCTGCTGTCCGGCATTCATCTCGCCAATCAAGCGGTTTACGAGGTTTCCCAGTCAAAAGATGCCTACCAGGGCATGGGAACGACGGTTTCGGCAATTTTTTTCGATGCGGATACCATGATTGTTGCCAATGTCGGTGACAGCCCAATTTATCTCATTCATGATGGCCACATTGAGTTGATATCGGTACTGCACACCGTGATGGCTGAACAGGAAGCCCTCGACCCGGAAGGGACCGAGAAACTGGGCGGGGAATTCCGGCACATGCTGACACGTGCCATGGGTGTCGAAAACGAAGTGCAGGCCGATGTCACTGAAATGCAGGCTTTCAAAGGGGATATGCTGGTCATCAGTTCCGACGGATTGACCGATAAAGTTACGCCCCAAGAGATACAGGATATTGTTAAAAAGAAAAAGCCCGTGGTCGCCTGTCGCGCCTTGGTGGAATTGGCCAATGAACGCGGTGGTGATGATAACATCACGATTATCATATTGAAAATCAAAGGGATCAAACAAACGGGGACAGGATTTTTTGCACGGATTTTTAACAAGCTGTTGAAATAAAAAGAGGGATAAAAATGCCGGTTTTAACACTTAAATTCAAGGACACCAAAGTTAAGGATTTTCACCTTGAAAAGGGCGAAAACCTTACGATTGGACGCCTGAACTCCAATGATGTCATTATTGAGAATCTGGCGGTGTCGAGCCATCACGCCAAAATTGATTCCGTTGACAACGGCTATTTGTTAACCGATTTAAAAAGTAAAAATGGCACGTTTGTGAATGGTAAACTAACGACCTCCCATTGGCTCGGACATGGTGACACCGTCAATATCGGCAAACACACCCTTGTTTTTACGTTTCAGGAGGGCGAAGCGCGATCGTCCGGTCCGGTGCGCGGCATGGACCAGACCATGGTCATGGATACCGGTAAATACAAAGAAATGATGGCCAAGAGCGCCAAAACGCAAGCAGCGCAAGCCCGCAAAAAGTCGGCCGTTGGGGTATTGTCTTTCCTGGCGGGCGGTGAGGGCGAGGTGCTGCTCAATAAAAAACTGACAAAAATTGGAAAGGACAAAACCTGCGACATTGTCATCGGCGGACTGATGATGGGTAAGGTGGCGGCGACGATCAGCATGCGACCCAAAGGATATTATTTGAGTTTCGTGGGCGGCCTGACCAAACCGAAAGTCAACGACAAGGTTGTCAAGGAATCGATCCAGTTGAACGAATTCGACGTCATTGAATTTGGGGGCTACAAGATGCAGATTGTGTACCGAACCAAATGAGCTGATCGGCGATTACGAACGCCAGTCAAAGGGAACCCGGCAACCGGGTTCCCTTTTTATGTTTTAAAGTTAACTATTAGGCAAACCATCAATGGGCGGCTGCTGAGGGGACCGATGGCCATCATCGAAACCGTCGCGATTATAGATGGCCTCATCCTTGGCATCTTTGGTGTGTTCGCCGGCGATTTCCGGTTCGACTTTGTCGGGAAAGGTCCCTTTCCATGGCGGTTTTTCATCGGTTTTGTCGCTGTAATCGTCTTCGCCCGAACCGGGGCCGACATCGGTTGCGCGGCGGAACTGTTCGGCCTTGTCCGGATCGGCCGCGCTCACATAGACATTGCCCTCCTGGTCCACCAAGCCCGATTCGCCTTGCTTGACCGGAAAGCAGCCACTCCCGCCGGCGTTGCACAATTCACCCTGGCCATCGTAAAAATAAACAATGGTCTGTTCGCCGTTCGTTGCCTGGGCCAGTAAAGGCCAGCGTTCGCCCGAAGCATCGGCCAGGTAGATCGGTACGGCTTGAGCGTGACCACCGTCCGGGTTTGGAATTTCGATGCCGAACTGGGTACCGCGCACACCGCAGACCGCAGTAGGGGTCGTAACCGATGCATCGGTGCGTTTGTATTTGAACAGACGGACAACGTAAAACATGGCCTTGCCGCGCAGCATACTGAGCAGTGATTTTTTCTTTTTGGATTTGCGGTCGTCAACCAACTCGTCAACGGTAATGCGGGTGTTGGCACCCATGGTAACCACGTCCTGGGTGGTGAACTTGATGCGGCAGCGTGCGCGTTCCAGGGTAACAAACGAATCCTGCTGAAAGATGGCATCCCCTTTGACCGCAAAATAGGCTTGCTTGGTTTTCTCGCGCACCACCACGACCGGTCCCATAACGGTTTGGATATAACCGACTTTATCGGCTTGGGCAGGAATAAAATAATCTTTGACATCGTAGGCCTGGAGGTCGGCAGGAAGCGCTTGCCGGGGGACGGCCATGCCGCGATCGTTGCTGGCACTGGTTGCCGAGAGGGTTATCAATAAGCCAGCCAATCCAAACATGACAACAAAAAATGTCTTGGGCATGTTTCGTTTCATCTTAACCCTCCATGCATTTAGAACCTATAGCCAAGTTTGATAGCATAGGTCGATTTGTCGTAACTGTAAATGTCCGCGTTGGAGTCGCTGTTCAAAAAGTTATAAGAAAGCGAGACAAAAAAATCAGTAAAAAAGTATTGACTCAAAACCGCAATAAATTCGTTGACGGTGTCTTCACGGATCTCGGTGTAATCCAGTGGTGGTTCCTTGTAATCTTTCTTGCTCCAGGTGTAGCGCAAATAGCATTCGGTCGTAGGCGTCAGGCGTGCGAAGTAGGACCCACCAACAAAGGGCGCATCATAAGAGAGCCTATCGACTTCGGCATTACGGTCATCGAGCCCACCCAGAATTGAGATGATGTGGCGGCGCTGGCCCAGATAAAAGGTCGGCCGCAATTCGTAGCGGTAATTCTTGTTTTCAAGATTGGCGTTCTGGTCAGCGAAATACTTGCGATGCCGATACGAATAGAGTCCTTTTAAACTGAAATAGCGGCAAAAGTGGTGCTCAAAGGTCGGATCGATGTGGAAGATATGGGATAGGCGATCACTGCCGAATTCGTCGTACAGATAGCCGAAAGGCATTTTAAAGATGTCTCGTTTGCCGACCCACCATGGTCCTGTGTAAAGGTCAACGTTCATATAGTTAAATTCGCTATAGTCAAAGTAGGATTTGGAGTAGAAGGAAAGGGCCGTGTTCCACATCCAGGCTTTACGTTCCCCGAGGTCATACAGAAAATTGCCAAATACGTTGAAGAGTGCTGCCGAGTCGTCAGTTTTGGCTCGACCTGAAGCGGGACGGAGGGTTCCAGTAGCCACTTGATATGTTTTTTGTTCCGGTCCGGAGTTGATATTATCGTCATACATGTAGCCAATCGAAGCGCGCAGGTTCCAGTCGTAGTTGACGCCCTGACGTTTTACCTTTTGCAGGGCCGCATCGATTTTCTTTTCAAACTCAGCGGACGGGGCGGCCGCCTTGACTGTTTCCAACTCACGTTGGGCTTCGGCTTTCTGGCCGGTTTGAAAGTAAACGCCGGCCAACTCCAGCCGGGCCTCATGTAATTGCGGGTCGATGGATAAAAGCTTTTCGAGTTTTTGTTGGGCCAGTTCATACTCGCCTACCCGGCTGGCACAGGTCCCCAGCCAGAATAATACGTCCATGGTTTCGATGTCACCGGCGATTTCCTTGAACAGGGGCAGGGCGCTGGCATACTTGCGGTCATAATAGTGAATGAGCGCATCGGCCAGTTTCTGGTCAAGGATATCAATCTCCTGGGGACTCATCTGATCGAGTTTGGCGAGGGCTTCTTCATTTTCTTTTTCCGAGGCGATGTCGCCGGCTGCCAGAACAGCGCATACGGGGCCGAATGCGATTGAAAAAAGAAACACAAGGAGAAACAACCAGCAGGTTCGCAAACGGTGCAAATGGGTAGGCATGATGTTCTCCTCTTCCGGTATAAATGTTACAGGTAAAAGAGAGCCACTTCATTATGCAAGGACACTTGCTATATATTTAAGATTCAGTGCATTGTCAATAAGATATCAAACTTGAACAGATGCCCGCGTGATGGATTCCAATTCCCAATCAAACCGATTTGTGTTATGTATATTGTGATCATGCCAAAATGGTAAAGTAAAAATCAATTCACAAGCCGTTAGCGCATAGACAAGCGCCTTAACCTAATGAAAAAGGTCCGGGAGGACAGACCTTATGGAAATCATTACCCATCAGATGATCGACCAGGAATTGTGCGGGAAACCTTTGGCGGTCAACCACGGCCACAGTCGGATCGAACTGTTGACAACCGCTCGGATGACAGCCGACGCAACCGGTTTGGTACATGGCGGCTTTATTTTTGGGCTGGCCGATTATGCGGCCATGTTGGCGGTCAACCACCCCAATGTTGTTTTAGGTGGAGCCGATGTCAAGTTTTTAAAGCCTGTTCAAGTCGATGCAACCGTTGTTGCCCAGGCGACCGTTCAGGAAACCAAAGGCAAAAAACAGGTTGTTGCGGTTGAGGTGTTAAAAGGGGACGAGAAAGTATTCGAAGGTTCTTTTGTTTGTTTTGCGTTAGACCAACACGTGCTGGAGGGATCAAAATGACTAAAAAAGTGGGTGTTTTGTTGGCCGGGTGCGGGGTATATGACGGCAGTGAGATCCATGAGGCCGTGCTGACCCTGTTGTTTTTGGATCAAGCCGGGGCTGAGATCGTCTGCATGGCGCCGGATATGGAGCAGATGCACGTGATCAATCACTTGACCCAAGAAGTCAGCCCCGAAAAGCGCAATGTCCTGGTCGAATCGGCACGCATCGCCCGGGGAGAAATACGTAACATCAAGGACATCCAGGCATCGGATCTCGATGCGCTGATCATTCCCGGCGGCTTTGGCGCTGCTAAAAATTTGAGTGATTTTGCCGTGCAAGGTGCCGGAGCGACCGTGCACGGCGAGGTTGAACGCCTTCTGGTCGAGATGATGGCTGCGGAAAAACCGGTCGGTGCCATCTGTATCGCACCGGCAACCTTGACCAAAGCAATTGCCACCCAAACGCCGGAAGTCACGATCGGAAACGACACCGGAACCGCTGCGGCCATCGAACAGATGGGAGGACGGCACCACAACTGTTCGGTTGATATGATTTATATCGACAAAGAGAATCGTTTGGTGACGACCCCAGCCTATATGTTGGGACCCGACATCAAAAATGTTGCTGTCGGCATTGAAAAGCTTGTCAAACAAACCATGGAAATGATCAACTATAATTTAGCGATTGTTAAATAACATCCGATAGGGCCGCTGGTATCAACCTTTTTATGACACGCATACTGCCAACCAGGAAAGACGATATGAAAAAACATAAAGTCCTAATCATGCGGTGTGATGAATACGACCCCGATATCATTGGCAGCATCATTAAAGAGGGTATGCAGGAATTGCATGTCCAGCCCCGTGGCAAAATTCTGCTTAAACCAAACGTTGTTATAGCCCATCCTGAGGTTTTCCCGCATGCCTTTACACGCAAAGAGTTTTTGGACGGCGCCATATGGGCCACCAAGGCGTGTGCCCAAGATGTCGAAGAAGTAGCGGTGGGCGAACGATCCGGCATTACCATTCCAACCCGTTATAATTTCAAAAATGCAGGCTACCCGCCGGTTATAAAAAAACACGCCATCAAAACGTATTATTTCGATGAGGTCAAACAGGTTCCGGTCCCCCTGAGCGCGGCAGGAAAACTTCGCGAACAACTGTTCGTCCCGCAACCGGTTGCGAAGGCCGATTTTCTGATAAACCTGCCAAAATTTAAAGCCCATCCTTGGTGTCGCCTTACGCTGAGTCTTAAGAATTTTATTGGCATTCAAGACGATCGGCACCGCTTGGTTGACCACAATCAATTTTTAGAGCATAAAATTGCCGACCTGCAAGAGGTGATTCAACCCAAGTTTATCGCCATTGACGGTATTACGGCCGGGCAAAAAATGATGTTGACACCAACCCCTTTTCATCTGGGCGCGATTGTTATGGGAACCAACTCCTGTGCTGTCGATACGGTCGGTTGTCACATGGTACATGTTGACCCCCAGGACCTTATCCACCTCAAGTACGCTTCCGAAAGAGGCTTTGGCCCCATGGATATCAACGCCATCGAGGTTGGGGGCAATTTCCCTTTGGACGAAATTCGAAACCGAACCAAAGATTTCCAGTTTTGTTTGGAACGTATCGATGATTATTTTGGCGACGAGAGCAACCTGTCATGCACGGTCGGTACTTTTCCAGAAGCACATTCACGGGATTACTGCTGGGGGGGCTGCCCAGGGGCACTTCAGGAGGCGATGCACATCTTCAGGGGCTTTTATCCTGATGTGGACAAGCAAATGAAAAAAATTCGTTACGTTGTGGGAAAGGTCGATAAACCGCTTGACCTTGATGAAGACGAAAAGGTCGTGTTTGCCGGGAGCTGCACGCAATGGCAGGGCCGCATCAACGGTGAGGAGGTCACGATTGAAAGCAGCTATAAAACCCATTCAGACGTGGATGAGTCACAGACCAAAACCAACGATATGCTATTAAAAACACTAAAAACCCTGGTTTCTTGCTACAAGAACCGATCGGCCAATTATATCCATGCCCAAGGCTGCACGCTTTCAGTCGCCGAAAACGTCAATTATCTATCAACCATGGCGCGCATCAATAATCCGAATTTCGATAAACGACTGCTGATACCGGTCAATATCGCCTATTGGCAGATGCGCGTGAACCGTTTTTTGAACCGTTTATGGGGCTAATGCCGTGATCGTCTATTTGGCAGCTTGCAACTGTCACCATGGCCCGCTTAGAAACCCGAACCCGGCAATGGTTCTATGTTTTTAAAACGCCTTTGGATAACGAATTAAGGGTACTTCACGAATCCATGGCCACGAGCACACACGCTATTTATTACGTTCGAATACTTATCAACAGCAGCTTGTAAATGGCCTGGAGCGGGAAAACACAGGAGGGATCCGAATGCGAAGGACAATGATAACGGGAACCGGTCGCTATGTGCCGCCACGGGTTGTAACCAATGCCGAAATGGCGCAGTGGATGGACACATCCGATGAGTGGATCCAGCAGCGAACCGGTATCGAGCAGCGCTATTGGGTGCCTGATGAAGCGCCTCTCGGGGCCTCTGATTTGGGGCTGGAGGCAGCCAAGATCGCTCTTGATCGCGCCGGATGGCGCGCTGAAGATATCGATTTGATTATTTTTGCGACCCTAAGCCCGGATATTAATTTTCCCGGATCGGGCTGCCTGTTGCAGCATAAACTGGGGTTGCAATCGACACCCGCACTGGATATACGGCAGCAGTGCACCGGTTTTTTGCACGGCCTGGAAGTGGCCCATGCCTACATCCAAGGAAATTTGGCTGAGCGTATTCTATTTGTCGGCGCTGAAGTCCACAGCACCGGGCTCGACGTATCCACCAGAGGGCGCGATGTAACCGTTATTTTTGGCGACGGTGCGGGTGCCGTCTGTTTCGAAAGGTTTGAAACCGATGAACGGGTCGGCGTCCTGGCATCGGTCATGCACGCGCAAGGTGAATTGGCCGAAAGCCTGATGCTCGAAGCACCGGCATCGCGGCTGAAGCCTCGCCTTTCCGAGGAAATGCTAAAGCAGGGTCGGCACTACCCGAGCATGGACGGCAAAACCATCTTCAAATTGGCTGTCCGTCGGCTGCCGGAAGTTGCCCAGGAATGCCTGCAAAAGGCCGGCCTGCAATTGGAAGACATCGACCTTTTTATCCCCCATCAGGCGAATCTGCGGATCAACCAGTTTTTCCAGAAGGCACTCAGCTTGCCGGACGAAAAAGTATTCAACAATATTCAACGGTACGGCAATACGACCGCTGCCACGATTCCATTGGCCTATGACGAGGCGCTTGAAATGGGAGTTGTCGGCCCGGGCAGCACGGTCTGTTTTTTGGGGTTGGGATCGGGCATTACCTGGGGCGGGTCGATTTACAAGATTCCCAAGTAGAATCAGATGCGGGTTTTATCGTGATTGTCAAAACATCTTTATGACAATCGCTCTACGCGAAGTTATCTCAGAACTTACCCTTGAACAGCGTTTCCAGATAGAAGTGGGTGATCGGATCTTGATCATGGAACGCATGTTCAGGGGTTTCGTTTTTTTGGGCGATGGCGTTGCGCACAGAGGATGCAATGGTTTTGCCCAATTCGACACCAAACTGGTCAAACGGGTTGATTCCCAGCACAAAAGCCTCATACACGGTTCGGGCTTCATAAAAAGCCAGCAGACGGCCGATATTGACAGGGGTCAGATCCTGCAGAAGAATGGTCGAAGAGGGTCGGTTGCCAGAAAAATAGCGGGCTTTATCGGTATTCTCCTGACCCAGAGCCAGGGCCTGGGGTTGGGAGAGCAAATTGGCCCATAGCTCCTGATGGTTGGTGACGCCACGCGATTGGTTGGCATAGTTTTCATACTGAGGTGTCAAGACACCAATGAAATCGATGGGAAAAGGTCGTCCTTGATGCGCCAACTGGAAAAAGGAATGCTGGGCATTTGTACCGGGCTCTCCAAACACGACAAAGCCCGGTGGTTCTGCAAGGAGGTGGCCCTCGGCCGTTACCCCTTTACCGTTGCTCTCCATGTATAATTGCTGAATGTGGGGGGCCAGCTTGCACAGAGGGGCGGCGTAAGGGATGATGCCCTGGACCCGGTAACCCAAATGGTAATAGTTCCACACATTGATCAACGCCGCGACCAGCGGCAGGTTTTGATCTTCCGGCGTTTGGGCCGCATGGAGATCCATTTCTTCGGCACCCTGCAAAAAGTGTTCAAAACGATCATACCCTAGAAACAGGCTGAGGGGCACGCCGCCGACCGCCGAGGTTACACTGTAGCGCCCCCCGATAAAATCGAACATATGAAAGCTGGCCAGTTTGGCTGCTGCCGGATCGTCCCCAGGGCTCCCTTGGCTGGTAACGGTCACAAAGTGGTCCGCCGGGTCAAGGCCATTGGAGCGGACAAAGGCCTCCGCCTGTTTGGCGTTGGCCATGGTTTCGGCCGTGGTATAGCTTTTGGAGATAACGATCCATAAAGTTGTTGCCGGGTCAACCTGTTTGGCCAGAGCGCCGAAATTGTGGATATCGACATTGGACAGAAAGTGCAGCTCGATTTTTTTGTCAGCATAAGCGGCAAGGGCTTGGGCCACGAACTCAGTTCCCAGATAAGAGCCGCCGATACCGATGACGACCACCGTATCAAAGCGCTTGCCCGTGGACCCGGTCAGTTTACCCGAGTGGATATCAGTGCTAAACGCCTTGATCTGGGCACGGACGGCCTTCAGGGGAGACAAAACGTCTTGCCCATCGACCAGCAATGGGTTTGACTGAAAAGACCGCGTGGCCGTGTGTAAGGCGGCCCGATTTTCGGTCGTGTTAAGCCTTGCACCGTTCATCATGGCCTTAAATTGATCGATTAAGCGGCACTCGCGGGCCAGATCGAGCAACAAGGCCAGAACACTTTTGTTCAAACGTTGGCGCGTGACGTCATAAAACAATCCGGCCCCACGCAGTGAGAAGGCGGCAAGTCGGCCCGCATCTTTAAGCAGGTGGCGTAGATGGTTTTCAGGACGTTCCATCTGAGCGGCATGGGTCGCCAAATCCTGCCAAAGCGGCAGGTTAAAGGGAGGAGAAGTCATGATTGATCCTTTGCAGTGTCGTATGTCGGTTTAAAAAGGCTGGCCGCTTATCCTTCTTTGGCAACAGGGCTTAGAATGGGATTCGATTCCACCGGGTCGCTTTTTAGACCGTCCTGATCTTCGGCGATGACACGGTAGCGATATTCGATTTCGGGTTTCAGGTCTGTATCGCGATAGCTGTTTTGATCGGCGGATACGGTTTCAACTTTGGACCAGCCGCCGTCATTTTTGCTGCGAAAGATTGTGTAGGATGCGATATCTTGGGTCGCACTTTTCTCCCACTGCACCAGGATTAGATCCTGGGCAACCGCTGCCGTCAGGGCGAGAACCGCAGTTGGTCGGGGTTTGGTCTGGGCGGATACAACCGCACTATGATCGCCTTCACCGCCGAACAGATTGAAGCCCGAGACGGCAAAGAAATATGTCTGACCATCTTCAAGCGATGAGAACAGCTGGCCTTTTTTCAGTAATGCGCCGAAGGACGGTAAGAATTTTCCTTTATCAATGTAAGCATTGGTTTGGTAACCTTTAACTTTGTCGATCGGGCTTAGATTTTCCGCATCCGTTCCCCGGTAGATCATGTAGCCACCGATGTCCGGATCATCGATCGGGGTCCAAGAAACGCGAACCGACTTAACCAAACCGCTTTGCACCTGCAAATTGGTTGGAATCGGTGGCAGGGCTTTGGTTTTAGCCACCACGATGTTGGACATGCCTGTTTGACCGACTTTATCATACGCTGTCAGATGGTAGTGGTAAGTGGTGTTATCCGCCAATTCGAGGTCATCGGTGTAGCGTACGCGGTCCGCGCCTTTGACATTTGCCACCCGGAGCCAGTCGGTCGCATCGGTTTTGCGGTACAAGTAGTAGCCACTGGCGTGCGCTAAAGGTTGCCAGGCAAAGTCGACGCGTCTGAGCAGATTATCGCTTTCCAGGCGAAATTCAGGTGGGTTGGGAATTTGTACCGTCACCGGATCGGACAAAGCACTTTCGTGCTGCTTGTGGTCGATACTTTTAATCGCATAGAAAAAGGTTCCGCCGTCAGAGGTAATCTCTTTGTCCTCAACGGTGATGCCCAGTTTGGATTTCGAACGCATGCCCGTGCCAATGCTGAAAATAGGTCGCCAGGATGGATCGCTCTCCGACCGGCGGTGGACTTCGTACGCGGTGATTTTGAACTTGTCCTGCGTATTCTGCAAGGAGGGCACAAATTCGATGACCGCGCGACGTATATGTCCGGTAGCCGACATAATCAGCGGCGGGTGAGGCACCTTGCCACCTGTATATTTTATGTCGGCTGTCATCGGGCTCATGATTTCCTGGCCATCGGGCTGAATCAGGCCAACGCGGTAGTAATATTGATGACCCGATTTGACCCGCTGATCATCGTAAGTGCTTTTGGTCGTTCGGCCCTGAAATTGGTAAGGTCCTTCTGGTTTGGATGCGCGGTAAAGATTGAAGCCTGCTGCCGGCAGGGAAGGGGAGTGCTGCCATTTGATCACAACCTGCTGGCTTTCGGCCTTGGCAGACAAATTTTCGATACCTCTCGATGGCTTGGCCGCGGCCCTTGCCTGTGAAGATGGGATGGGCCCTGTTTGGGTGATAATCGTCTCGAGGTCTCTGGCGAGGAGGGGAATGTCGGTTAGAATGGCATCAGATCCCGCAAATGTGGGTGACCAGGTTTTAATGACTTTTTGTTTCTGAACGTCCAAAAGGTGGAGCTGGGCGTTGATCGACTGACCGGTTTTGGTAACGTGTCCGTAGAGAATAAAACCGACGCCTAGCGCGTTGCCCGCTTTTTGGACTTGGGCAATATTGTCGCTCTGGGCGATCCCGCTATGGGATAAAACCGCTTCCATTTTGCGCCGCGCCATCACGTCGATCGATTTTTTGTTTTCCAGGGCGGAGATGAGGGTATAAAGGATATCGTTGCTATACCCCATTGCGTCGAAGTTGGTCGGCCGTAAATTGAAAACCGCCATGACGCATTTATCCTCATCAGCGAAGACCGTGGCACCCATACAAAGACAAACGATCAAAGCGAGCGCGGCAATTTTTTTACATCGCCCCATCACCTATCTTTCAAGCTTGAGTTTGTATTGTTTGAAGATCTCATCCAGGTTTTCAGTTGCTTTCTGGGTAAGCGGGGAATTGCGGATCATTTTCATTTTCTCATTGAAAATAGAATCCACGAAACCCTCGGCCGCCTGGATGCTGTCCCGTCGGCGCAGATGCTTTTGCCCGTTGTCAAAATACTTTTTTTCATTGTTTTGCAAGGGGCGCAGCGCTTCACGACCCAGTTCGGTTACAACTTCTTCGGTCATTTTCTGGAGCAGTTCCGTGTCGGAAGGGATTTCGACCGGATCGTATTTGACATTGGCCTCCGGTAGACCGGCACTGCCCTCGTCCTCGACCACTTCCTTGCGTTCGATTGTTTTGACTTGGATGTTTTCGCCGGTGCTCACATCAACGATTCGGAACGAGAGCTGAACGAATCCTATTTTTTTGTGCTTGGAAACCTTGTAGTCTTTTTCAGCATACTGCGGTACGGTAATTTTGGCGGGCGGCGCCTGGGCCAACTGCTCCGTCGAGGGATTTGGATTCTTGGCCTGCCAATTCAAGAACTCAATGTTGTCATCGATTTTGGTGCCGGTTTTATACCGAACGGTTTTAATGCCTTCGGACGAGGTTGCATCCACCTTGAAGAGCAGAACACTGCCCATGATAGCAACATCGATGCCATAGACCCGCCCCATTTCTTTGGCGGAATCGGATGAAACCACACCGATTTGTCCCAGTTGCATCTCTTCCAGGATCGATTTTAAATTTTCACGTTCTAAAATTTTGATGTCACCGCTGGCAGTTTCAAACAAATAAGTGATCAGGTTATTCGCAACGATAATGCCCGCATCCGGAAAACCGGCCGGGCTGCTGAAGTCAAACACCGCTATGGATTTGCGAACACGGGCGGTAATCTCGTCTTCCATCGCTTGGGTTAAATAAAAGATTTTAGGGTAGTCCGGATTAATTTTGGAGATCTTTTTGTACCAGTACCAGGCTGCGCCGAATTTCTGTTGCTCCTTAAAGTTTTCGGCAGCAAAGTTAGCACGCGTGCAAAGATCACCGCGCAACGACAGCAGCGTGCTGCTGGTTTTTTTGGAAGCATATTTAATGGCCAGATCGTAGCTTTCAAAGGCGTTGAAAAGCCACCCCGCCATGGTCTGCTCACGCGCCTTTTGAACGTAAAACGCGCCGGCCTTGGCGTCGATTTGGCCGATCAATTTTTTCAAGTTCTGATCGTCGGGCGTATAGCTTAGCGCGCGGCGATAGGCTTTGATAGCCTCATCCCATTTTTTGGCGTTCAACAGATTTTTGGCTTTGGTGATGAAATAGGTTTTGTTGTCGCGTTTGCGTGCCTGAGCCATCAAGTCCAACGATGGTCCATGGTCCGGGTTGATCGAAAGGCCCTGGCGAAGATTGTCAATGACACCTTTGATATCGTCTTCAGCCATCTGTGCGGATGCTTTGGTGTAATAGGCGTTGGCACCTCGGTCGGAGACGGTCAGCATCTGCTGAAACGAATCCTCGTAATTGGGATATCGGCTTTGGATCTGCTGTAAGTTGAAATAAGCTTTGAGCCAATCCTGCGTCGCGATGGACTGCTTGGCCTCGGTGTACAACGTTTGGATTTCAGCCAAAAAATCAGTTTCAGCGGCTTCCAGCTTGTTTTTTTGGTTGACAACTTGGGCGTCAGTCGCATCGATAGCCTGGGCTTCTGCCAATTGGGCCTTGGCGTCGTTCAGGGCGGCAAGCGTTAACGGCGAGGCCTCGGCAAGAATTTTGGATGTCTGGCCCGCATATTGACCGATCAGTTTCTGCTTTAGGTCCACAAGCGCTTGCTGATAGGTTTTATTGTTGGGTTCATTGGCCAGGGCCTGTTCCAAGTAGGCAATGGCTTCCTTGTCCTTACCCGCTTGGCTCAGCTGCATGGCCACATCGTACTGTTGTTGCCCGGCGGCGCAGGCAAATAAAAAAATGGCCAGCAAAATTGACAAACTGATTCGCGTAACCGTGCGCTTGTTCATGATGTCCTCCCCTGGGCAAAGCTATTTTAAATTTACGACAATTTTATTCCCTTGAATACTTTCGAGCTGTGTTTTGAAATATTTCTTGGTGAAATACGACATCTGGATTTCACTTAAAAACTGCTGCGGCCATCCACGATATTTCAAGGCGTAGGCGGCTTTGCGGCCCTTAAGATTAAGCAAACTGGCGCTGACCATGCCGCTGACATCCGACTCCAGAATGGCGACCACCTCTTGGGCTTGGGCCAATGTCGGCGTGTTGTTTATAATCAGATCGATGTCTCTTTCGTTGTACAGTTCTGTTTCCCAGGTGCGGATCAATTCCCGCCGCAGCTTTTCCCAAACAGCATCGACGCACTGACGCGCTCCTTTGTCGATAACCTGGAGTTTGTTTTCACCGGGCAGCGATTTGACTGCATTGGCGGTTGCCAGAATTTCCTCGGTGCCGGGCCGATAGATATGGGCGCTGAGGGCGACCTCATTAAGGGATATTTTGACGCCCTGATATTCGGACTGGGTGGTTGCCACGTCAAGGGTTAGTCCGACCAGCAGCCCCATTTGGGATTTTTTGGCTTGACTGTATTTAAAAACTTTCAGCCCGCTTTCCTTGAGTTTCGTCGTCAGGAGACCGGCAACTTTTTGGGCCGTCGGCAGAAAGCTTTTATCCAAGCCCGGTTCAATTACGAGGCTTACGCGTGGGTTTTTCTGCCACGAGACAATTTTTTGCAATCGATCCAAGTCGCCGACCAAGGCCGCATACTCAATTTCGGCTTCAATGGTGACTTCGTAAGTCCCTAAATCGGTTTTCTTTTCTTCGATAATTTTAACCGTTTTAAAATAACCGGCCGTGTGGGTCAAAATTTGATCACTGACAACCTGAAAATTTTCAACCGCCGTTCGTGACTCGACCGAAGTGCCGATGGCCTGTTCCAGAGCCGTGCGCTTGGCTTCATCCAAGGCTTTTTCACGGGCGATCATCTCCCGGCCCGTCTCGAAAAAACTGAAACCTTTGGCTGTTACAAGATTGCTGGCGTTGAGCCCGTTTGGCCATAAGCACCACAGCAACGCGAAGCACAGGAACACGCGAGGCGCATATTTTGACATTTTCATGGAATTAATTCCTTTTCGCTGGGTGTGAAGAAATGCGCAGGAAATGATATTTTTTCAGCACATTATTAAATTATTATAGAAGGCGGGCATGGGTGTGTCAAGCGCGAAAGTCCTGCGAAAATGCGTTTTGCATCCCTTGGCGAATATGCTATAGGTATGGGCATTGCCTCCTTCCATTGGCAAACCGTGGCCAGGTAGCACCGCAAAACGGACGCCATTGGTTGTCAGACAACCTTATACGTGCGGCAATGCCGCGTTTTATAAAATCGTGTAACGCGTTTACCAAAGGAATAGTATGATACGATCTCCTCGTTTTTCATGGCAATTGCTTGGTCACGGCAGCAGGATGCTATTTATGGTTTGCTGCCTGATCATCGCGTTGGCTCCTTTTTCGTACAGTGCTGATCGCCTGTTTGACCCTTTGATTGAAAAACACCCCGACGGCTGGATTGATTGGGACAATGGAATTATTTATGGTGTCGGCAAAGGGTATCTACACCTCAATGGAAACTCAGCCAACAAAGCGTTGCGAGCGGCCAAGGTTTTGGCCTTGCAGTCCATCCTCAAGGTCGCGGCCGGTATTCGCCTGGACGACCGACAGACGCTCGAAACCCTGGGTAAAGGCAAGGTCGTTATCCATTTAAAAGCGTTCATTCGCTTTTCGGAGCATCAGTCGGTTTTTAAAGACCAGGCGCCGAAGCCTTATCATGAAGTAACCCTGCGAGCACCTTTGACCGGTATCGAGGGTTTGACATCCAAGTTGCTGGGGCATTTGAAATCAGAGTCGCAGACGTGGCATGACTTTCCCGTTCGTACCGGTCCGGCGATCGATGAAGATGCCGATCAACCCTGGCTGGTCCTCGACACCCGGCAAATGCCGGCTTCTGCCCGGCTTAACCCGGCCTTATTCCCTAAAATCATGACCCCATCGGGTAAAACGATTTACGAGTTGAAGAGTGTCAGCGAGCAGGCCCTGGTTGAAAGGGGCATGGCTCGCTATGTCGTGTCTGATAAGCCGGCTGAAAAACTGCAGGCCCGTCATGCCCATATCAAGACCTTGCTCGAACAGATCGAGACCCTCTTGTCCGTCCAAGAAGCCCGCGCTGAAGAAAAAACCAAACGTCAAAAACGGCGGCGCTACATTGTCAAACAAGTCCAAGAAGCGCAAGGCCTGATGCGCACGAATCTTGTCATTAGTGAAAACGATGCCCGTCAATTGACCGAAGAAGATGCTTCTTCCCAAATCCTTAAAAAATGTCGCGTCATCGTCATCGCCGCCAGCCCGATCGGGGGTATCGAAGGCCAGGTGATGCGCTATTATGCCACAGTTCTTGACCCCTGATGGTGTCTCCTCGGCGCATATTCTGGCTTCAGCTCTGGTTCTCCGTTTTAGCGGCCGCCGTTGTTATCGCCGGTGTTGCGTTATCCTATCATCTGGGAGCATTCAAGCGCGCTGACAATTTCCTGTACGACCTGCGCATCAAGTGGCGGGGTCCGGTTGAAACTTCCGGCCAAGTGGTTTTGGTCCTGATGGATGAGACCAGCGCCCGGGAATTGAGCCGTCGCAAAGGAACCTGGTCGCGTCGCGATCTGGCGCAGGCCTTGGAAAATCTATGTCAGGCCGGCGCAGAGATAATCGGGTTAGACATGGTTTTGTCGGCCCCCGACTTGCAGCCGCAGAACGATAAAGCCCTGGCATCCGCTATTGCGCGATGCAACAACGTCGTGTTAGCCCGGGTTTCGGCCACCCACCACGCGAGCGGCGTGGAACCGCTGGAAATTTTTCAGGAAGGGATGATTGGTGACGGCTTTATTGACGTACCATTGGATGAAGATGAAATCCTGCGACGGATCCGTTACCTGAACGCCAAACCGCTTCCCGACGGCAACTTGCAACTCATTCCGGCATTTGCGCTGGAACTGGCCCGGACTTTTCTGAACATCGATTTTTCTTTTGATTTTGCAACCGCTGACCATCTGCAGATCGGTGCTGCTGACGGGGCCAAATTGCGGCTGCCGTATCCTGAATTACTGATTAATTTTTTCGGCACCTATAAAGCCTTTCAATATCTGTCTTATGTTGATGTCGTACACAGGCGTTTTGCGCCTGCTGATGTGAAAGGCAAGATCGTGATCATCGGTAGCAGTTTGGCAACGCAGAAAGATTTTTTCAGCACCCCATTTACCCGTTTTACCGACCTTTCCAAACAATACAAAAATAAATTTGGTGACATCATCGGCGGCGTATTGGGTGCCAAAGAGGTTGGTGTGGCCTGCCATGCCCATGCGGTTGAGACGATTCTAAGCCGGTCTTTCATTCGACAAGCGTCGCAAAAGCAAGTTATTCTCATGACAATTCTGGTCGGCTTAGTGGGCGCCGCTTTTTATTTGCCGCAACTGGGGTTTGTAATCGAAACGCTGGGATTGGTTGCGGGGCTAGCGGCCATCCTTGGGTTCGGGCATCTTTTTTTCATGTCCCGACAGATATGGATCGATATTGCGCCGTCCATGTGCGTTTTGATCTTTCAATTTGTGGCGGGTGTCATTCTCCAAAAAGCGTTCGATCGTAAAAAGACAGCCCTGGTGACCGGTTTGTTCGGTCAATATGTCTCGCCCGGTGTGGTTGAAGAACTCCTCAAGGGCGATATCAGCACTTCGCTTGAAGGGCGCCGACAGGAACTGACGGTTCTGTTTTCAGATTTACGCAGTTTTACATCCCTGGCTGAAGCACTTGGTGCCAAAAAAACCAGTGATCTACTCAACGTCTATTTTGACGCCATGATCCCCATTGTTTTTAAAAACAAAGGGACCCTCGACAAACTCATCGGCGATGCAATCATGGCATTTTTCGGCGCTCCGGTTTCGGTAACGGATCATCCCGACCGGGCGGCCGACACCGCTTTGCAGATGATCGCTAAAATCGAGGAGCTCAGGCAAACCGATATCACCGGATGTGAGCGTCTCGAAGCGGGCATCGGATTGAATACCGGCAGTGTCACCGTTGGTAATTTGGGAAGCTCGGCCTTCATGGACTATACCATCATCGGTGATGCCGTTAACCTGGCTGCCCGTCTGGAAGGGTTGAACAAGGTTTACGGCACCCACATCCTGGTCAGTGAATTTACGGCCCAACAGCTCGATCAAAGATTTTTACTGCGAGAACTCGACTTGGTTCAAGTAAAGGGCAAGGAACAGGCCGTGGCCCTGTACGAGTTGATAGGTTGGAAAGCAGAGCAAGGTTCATCCGCTGGCGAGGCCGCGACGCTTTTCGAGCATGGCATCCAAGCGTATCGGCGGAAGGATTGGGATCGGGCACGACGTTATTTTACAGATACGCAAACTCTTTGGCCGGGCGACGGCCCGTCCGAGCTTTATCTGCAACGGATCCAGCAATTCATGCGATCCCCGCCGGGTGAAGACTGGCAGGGGGTGACGGTGTTTGATCATAAATGAAAGTACGCGGGCATTTTTATTCGCCTTCGCCAGAATACCCTTCAGCTTGCTGCGGGGAGCTTCATTCGTTTTTCCAACTTTGCTGGGAAAGGGCGTAGGTTTCAAGCGGCGAAAAAGGTCGTATGCTTGCAACACCATGGGCGAGCACGGTGTGAATCGCTTCAATCAAGCGGCAGCCATCGATGCAGCCGGGAAAATGATTCCTTTTTAGGCAGTCCCGACAAGGGCTTTTTACAAGATACCCGATTTCAAAATCGAACTTCGGTTTCACAATTGCAGCTTTCCGTATGAGGGCTATCGTTGGGTTCCAGCATCAGGTTGAAGCGAGAGATACCATATCTTGATGTGCGCCACAAGGTTAAAGCGTTGTTGTCGACACGCCCACACGCAATCGAAAGCGCTGATATTCATACATTCGGGACAAGGTTTTGACAGCCTTCTCAGGTGTGGTGTAAAATACACCCCGCCACGGGCTGTCGCCGACCTGGTGGACCGTGCGGTCGGATTCATCTGTCAGCAGGGCGACACCAATAACCGGCTTGTTGTATTTTTCCATCAGTCGTACGGTTTGGGCAATATAATCACGTTCAAATTCGATCAGCATGGTTTTTACCGAATCTAAAAATGACCGCGAATAGCTGGGGTCCGACTTCTCGATGGCAGTGATATAATGCCCGACCAGGATACGTCGTCCTAAAATGCCCAGGTTGATAACCGCATCGCAGCCGTTCCACTGAAGGAGTTTTTCAATGATCGTTACGGGAAGGGTGTTGTCATGTTCACCGACCAGATCGATGGGGTTGGCTCGACTCCAGTAGGGGGGTAGCAAGGTATCGACGTCTTCAATTAATTCTTTCGAGAGCGGAGGCACTTCCAGGCCGTATTGAGCGCACAGGTCGGCTGTGACGACGCCCCAACCGCCACCTAAGGTCATAATGCCGACCCGTTTGCCTTGCGGCAAAGGCAGGGAAGAAAAGGCCGCCGCCAAGTCGAGCAGGTCCATCGACTTTTCGACTTTGACGATACCGGCTTGACGGCACATGGCATTGAAAATCCGCGCATCGGAGCTCAGGGCACCGGTATGGCTAGCCGCAGCCACACCGCCGGCCTCGGTTTGCCCGCCTTTCATCAGCACGACCGGTTTTTTGCGACCCACCCGCTGGGCGCTTTCAAAAAAGCGCGGGCCGTTTTTGACGCTTTCGACGTACAGCAGGACCGTACGGGTGATGTCGTCGGCTTCAAAGGCGTCCAGATAGTCCTCCATGGTCATCATGGCTTCATTGCCTGAACCACAGAAACCGCGTATACCGATATCTTGTTTTTCGGCAAAGGCCAGGAACTGGGTCCCCATATTCCCGGATTGCGACACCAAGGCGGTTCGGCCGGGTCGCGGTGCGACTGGCAGACTGGTGCAATTCAAGCGGATGTGCGGGTTACAGATACCCATGGTATTTGGGCCCAGAATCAGAATGCCGGCCTCCGTGGCCAGGCGCACCAGTTCCGTCTCCAGGGCTCGGCCTTGGGAACCGGTTTCTCTAAAGCCCGATGATATCAAGAGCATTTGGCGAATGCCGCAGGCCTTGAACTGCGGGATCAAACCAGCCACTTTTGTTGCCGGGATCGTTACGACGGCCAGGTCGACCGGTTCCGGGAGTTCGGCCACGGATGGATAAACCTCGCGGTCGGCAATGGTGCCGCCCTTGGGGTTGACCAGAAAAATTGGGCCTTCATACCCGCCACCAATGGTGTTGGCGACCAGCATGTGTCCCCACTTGCCCATTTGGGCGGAAGCGCCCACAAAGGCGATCGAACGGGGATAGAATATCGGTCGCAACGCATCGGGCTTGACAGCCGGCAGAAATCGCGGGGGTTCGGATTCGGGTTTGACCACAAGCAAAGCATCGACGGCAACGATGTTACCGTCCGCAGACACAACCAAGGGATTTATGTCAATTTCGGACACCTGTGGATATTCGCTTCCGATCCGTGCCAGTCCCATGAGAATTTGAACCAGATGCTGCCGGTTGACCGGCGCTTGTCCTCTAAAGGCGTCCAATATTTTGGCAGCCCGGATTTCGGTGATCATCTCCAGGGCGTCGGTGGCAGTCATAGCGGACGCCAGTCGAAAGCTGACATCCATTAAAATTTCGGTCAAAACGCCTCCCAAACCGAACATGACCACCGGCCCGAATTGGGGATCGCGAAACAAGCCGGACACCAATTCGCGTTCTCCAGCAACCCAGGGCTGCAGCAGGAAACCTTCAAGTTCGGTACCCGCCTCTGCGGCAATGTCAGCAGCGGCTTGTTGCACGGCGCGTTCATCGCTTAGCTTGAGGTGGACCAGGCCCCGTTCGGTTTTGTGGGTCAGGGTCGTGCCCATGCCTTTTAGAACCACAGGCCATCCCAGAGCAGCAGCGGCTTGGGCGACTTCTGATTGGTTTTGCACCACCGTTTCAGAGATAACCGGCATGCCAAATGCTTGCAGCACCTGTTTGGATTCATGCTCGGTTAGGGTGTGCTCTTTTCTTTTTAAAGCGCGTTCAAGCAAAGCATTGATGTCCACCGACAACTCCTTTCATTACAGGGTGCCTCGCTTCCTCGTCGGAAGGTTTGGAAAAACCATATCTTAAAGATGAAAATACGTTGAGGTCAAGCAAAATGGGAATAAGGGTAAGAGCGACGGAGTCGCGACATATAAAATCGTCAACGATTTTATTCTTGGATTGGCGGGAGCGTGCCGCTACCTGTGCCGATAATGGCCTTTAGGCCGAAATCGTCGAAGTACACATTCAGGGCCCCTTTGCCGCTGGCGTGCAGCCCCAGTTCGATATCGTTGAACGGGCCGATGGGTGATGTCAGTAATTCGGGCTCCCAGCTTCGAATAATGGCATCGGGTTCAGCCACTGAATTGACGACTGCCTGCGTCCCGACGGCGGTGTTAATGCCGTCCCACTGCACCAGCGTGAAATAATCGTTGGCTGCTTCCCACTCGGAGACATTGTCAGGCGGCCAATTCAAGGGCGGCGCGTTGCGTGGATTGGCACCTTTATCCTCGTCCAGATATTGACTACTGGGCGTACCGCAAGCATTCCGATACCCGTAATAGGCACGCAGATAGTTGTCGCGTGCGCTGAAACCCAAGACCGTCACCTGGGTGGTAGAACTGGTGGCAGTTACGGTTTCCCCGATTTGAAAGACGCCGTTCAAGTTGTTGAGGGTCATGATGCCGGCGGCATCGGAGTCACGCCCAGGCACCCGAGGAAAGGATCGGGTTGCGATGGATTTTCCCGAAGGCACCGGAGATCTGCCCAACCACCGTGTCACCGTCTGTGGGCGTCTCGCTTCCGCCGGTGTCGAATGTGATCGAGGCGGCTTCTTGAATCCGGACCATGAGGGTGGACTCCAAGGGAAAATCACCGATGGTCACATCGTCGATGTACCATCCTTCGTAATCGTTGCTGTTGGCGTCATTGGTGCTAAAGTTGAATCGAATCTGAATCGTTTGACCGATATAGCCCCCCAGATCGAACTCCAGGCGCTCCCAGGTCTGGTCCAGGTTGGCCGGCCAGGCGTAAACGTACAGATCCGACCACGAGGCCCCGCCATCGTCGGAAATCTGTACTTTTTTTTCATCGAAGCCGACTCTTCCGGTGAAGGGCTCTTCCGTGGCATACCAGCTCCAGAACCGCAAGCGGGCACTGGCCAGCGGGCAGACCGACAGGTCGATGGGTGGCGACATGAGCCAGCCGTCATTGGCCCCGACATCATAGTCCCAGTCCGGTGCACCACGCCCGTAATGCCAGGCATTGTCCGGACTTGCGGAACGATTGTTGGTGATATGCCAGAGCCCGGGATTCGAGCCGCCGGTGGTCCATCCGTTGGTGCCGTTTTCCACGTTTTCCGCATAGGATGAAAAGTATTTGTAGGCCAGCCAGGCCCGGTCAGCGCCAAAGTTGGTTTTCTGCCAGAGGACAATCAAATTGCGCTGATCGAGGGGAACATATTCGTTTTCGATATTGTCCGGCGTGGGCCATGTGCTGGCGCTGCCGCGTATAAACGAAAGGCCGTAGTTGTTGTCGTCGCTGTCCACCCGGAAACTGATACCGGCCAGATAATATAAGGGGATGGGGGAGGGGTTGAAGCCCCAGTCAGGCGCGGGTGCGCCCACGAAACCGATTTTGACCTGTGAGTCGTAACTGACAAAGCCGCCGGATCTGGTTTTGGTTGAATCCAGATTCACAGCCGTGGATTGCCAGTCCAGGTTGGTTTGGCTCCAGACAGGTCCGCCACCGGGCGGTGGGTTGGTGCCCGTTATGCGCAGGGCATTGTCACCCCCGATTGATTCGATGGCCTGGGTGCCGGTCGCAGACGCCCACTTGGTCAGATCGTCAAAGGTTTCGTAGAATTCGACCTCGGTATCCAATTCCGGCAGCGAGAGGGGGACATGGTAGCGAATGAGGCGACTGACAGCTGTGGGACCCTGTCCGAAGGTGCCGGTGCTGTGCACTTTAATGAATTTTTCAAGCACGATATCCGAATTGGCACCCACGGTGAAAGACACCATGGTCGGATCGGCCGGATCCTGAATGCCTAACAGTTTATTGTTGGTATCGTCTCTTTCCTCATAGGAATAAATCCGACCATCGACCTTAAAACTACCGTTGCGTAGGGGAAAGGCACCAATGTAGCCGCCCTGAAGATCGAGATCACCGCCGCGTGGAACGACCTGCGCAGCGTTAATGCTGACGCCAACTGACAGAACATCCGTCCCGACGGAGATCGAGGGCAGAACCTGCACGGTCGTGAAATCGACATCCGATCCGCTCTGACTGACACTGGTGTAATCGTAAAAATTGGAATTCACGAGCAATCGTCCTGACGAGAGGCTCAGGTCAGGCGAAAACCCGCCGTTGACTTCGGTACGAAGCAATTGTGATCCATTGGGATCGAGGCGTGTCCTATAATAAAAGGGGTAGATCTCCAGTTCAAACTGGCCGGCATTGTTCTGCAGATTGTAGGTGCCTTGGGTGTGCAGGGCATCCAACATGTTGTCCTTGGCCGTTGCGCCGGACGCATTTTTATATTCCCCGGCAGCATAGCGGTAACCGGATTCAGCCAAGAAATAGGCCCGGGCCTTTTGGTTGGCACCCACTTGGCTGAGGGTCGACGTGTTGGTCAAAGGCAGCATGGCAGCCCCCAAAGCGGCGAAAATGACCATCGTGATGACCAAGCCGAGTAGAACGCTGCCCTGGGAAGCAGGCGTGCCCGGGCCGCGGCACGTGTTCGGGTCACAGAGCCCTTTAACAGATCCGAAGCAGCGCGAAGCAATGCCTTTTTTTGCCATCAAAACCATTGTGAGAATTTTCCCGTGCTTACCGGAACCCCGCCGGCATTGCCGTTGTTGCGCGGGCTTACGGTCGTGTTGAAACTGATCGTGCCGCCATCCGGGTCGGTCCGGTTCAAGGTCAGCGTGATTTCAATATTTGCCAGTAGAACAACATCATCGGTCCCAGCCACCCAGGCGACTTCATTCCCACTGCCATCGTCTTTGACATACGTCAATGCAAACCCGGCAACGTTGTCGATCAGAATGTCGCCGTTGGCCACATCCGGCAGATTCGGGCCGGTGCGAAGCTTGATTGTCTGGTTCACCCGACCGATACCCTGCCAGCCGCGCGAATTTCGGTATACCAAAGAAGCGGCCGTCGCATTCGTGGGGTCGAGGTCGATGATTTCTAAAAGTTCACGTGTTATGCGACCCATGGCCAGGTTGATTTTCTGAGAGAGGTGGGCGTTTTCTCTTGTAAAGGCGTATCCTTTGACGCCCGCTACAATCCCCATTCCAGCAACGACCGACATGACACTCAAAATAGCCAGAGAGATAATGATTTCAAATAAGGTAAAACCCTTTTGGCGCTGCACTGGCAACTCCTCATATTGGCGGACGGATATCATCCGGTGAAAAGGACGGTCAGCGATTGACGGCCTACTGTTAGGACCACTTTCAATACCCGATTGATTCCCGCGCCGTCCGGTGCTTCGATTCCAGCCGTAAAAACAACATAGCTCGTTTGAATGGCATAGTTACCGAAATAGGGCGTATTGGCAATATTATTGCCATTGTCAATATGGGTTTTAAATGTCGCCAGCGGATTTGCGTCGGTTACCAATAATTTTTTGTAATCCGACGACATTTTTTCCAGGATATGGTTCAAGCTGTAACTCTGCTTGCCCAGGGCGATGGGGGTGGCGCTTTGGGTCAAACTGGTACCCAGGAATTGGATCAGAATCGCTCCCAGGATAGCGGCAAAGGTCATGGTGACCACGATTTCAATCAGTGTAAATCCCTTTGGGTGGTGCGTCGTTGGCCTTGTCAGGGTCATGGGACAAATCCAGTATTGGGTGTTATGGTAATGGTCCTCGAACCGCTGCCACGCGTCAGGGTGAGATCGGCCTCAGCATCCGCGCTGCTCAATTCCTGCCCGGCCGTGGCCGCGGCATCCGTGTACGGTGTGCCCCAACTATCAAACGAAAGCGTAAACGCCTCCAACGAAAATCCGGCTGAGCTGAGATCAATTGAATTATTGTCTTCGGTTGGCAGATGGATTTTATTGGCGATGCTCCCGTCCCTGAAAAGCCAGTATGTAGAGGAATTGTCGCAATGCAGTCCCCATATGGTGTCAGACGACATTGCGGTGGCCTGTGCGTATCGGATGTGGGCTTTGAGAATGCCGGATTGCGTTACCAGTTCAACGTTGGCGGTTGACGCGCGATTGATGATGATCACCAAAAGGATGCTGACCACTACCAGCACGACCACGAGTTCAAAGAAAGTGTAGCCTCGATTTTTCGCAAATGACATGGTTGGCCGTCTTTTTTGGTTGGCGCGAATCGTGTGCTTGCAGATCGGATTGCAACCCATGGTTTCAATTTTCTCAGTTTTGCAAAGCATCGACACGCTGTGCTGACGCCATACTTGTTGCTGTATCATACTAAGGCATTTGATATATAGCATTTTTAGCGTATGGGTTCAAGGCGTTCATTGCAACGGTCGTAAGCCGTGGCATTTCCTCCTTGATTTGGATCTGCCAAGCTGTTATTATTAATTATTTTAAACAGATGGGAACAATTTACCAAATTGAACCCAAACACAGAGATGATATGATTCGTCAGCGTGACAATTTTGATCTGCATTTCAAAAAACGCTATCCCGCACGCCAAGGGTATCCGTTCGCTTTGTTCGTGTTGTTTGTGATTCTGATCTGTATTTACAGCAACAGCTTCCAGGCCGGCTGGCATTTGGACGACTATGCCAATATTGTCGATAACCGCAACATCCATTTGCAAAAATGGTCCTGGGAGACGATCACCCGGACGTTTCAGGGCATGGAACCCAGTTCAAATGCCATGATACGACCATTGGCCTATTTGAGCTTTGCGCTCAATTATTTTTTTCATTCAACCGAGGTCTTCGGTTATCATGTCATCAATTTTGCGATCCACTATCTAAGTGCTGTTTTTCTCTATCTGCTGCTCCGCAACACGTTGGGACTGCCGCACTTGCAGGCAGCCTATGGGCATGCCGGAGGGGCGATTGCGCTATTGGCGGCTGTCCTTTGGGCAACCCACCCGATCCAGGTTACGGCGGTGACTTACATCGTGCAGCGCATGACCAGCCTGGCCACGCTGTTGTATTTAATGGGGATGTATTTTTATGTGAAAGCGCGCACCTCAGACACCCGCAAGGGCGCAGCTGTCTATTTGGTCCTGACCGGCCTGGCCGTCCTCGGTGCCTGCGCCTGTAAAGAAAACGCCGTCATGTTGCCGATCAGTCTCTTTTTATACGACCTGATCCTGATTCAACCGCGACTTTTGCGACGCTGGCCCCACAACCTGGTTCTGGTCCTCGTGCCGCTCAGCTTAATGCTCCTGATTGCTTGGCAATTAACCGATTTAGATAAAATCTTAGCCGGTTACACGGAAAGACCCTTTTCGTGGCAGGAGCGCTTGCTGACCGAACCGCGTGTTATCTGGTTCTACATCTCCCTGATTTTATATCCGGCCAGCTTCCGGTTGACTTTGTTGCACGACATCGAAATTTCGACATCGCTTTTTACACCCTGGACCACGTTGCCCGCCATTCTAACCCTGATTTTGGTGCTGTTGGCCGCCATGCTTTGGGCCCGCCGGAAACCACTGATCGCCTTTGCCGTCTATTTTTTTTTGCTGAACCACCTCATCGAAAGTTCTTTCATCCCGTTAGAACTTGTGTTTGAACATCGCAACTATCTGCCGTCAACCTTTCTGTTCGTGCCCTTGGCTGTGGGAATCGTGTTCCTGCTCGACTATTTTGCTTATCACAAAGGCATCCAGGGGCTGATCGTTTTCGGTGTTGTCTTCTTGATCGCCGCCCAGGGGCATACCGTCTATTATCGCAACAGTATCTGGGTTGATGAGTTACGTTTGTGGAGCGACAATGTTAAAAAGGCCCCCCACTTGCATCGGCCCCATCACAATCTTGGCAAAGCCTTGATGGTGGCCGGCCGTATGGAAGAAGCCCTTGCCGAGATGCAAGCCGCCCTGGCATCCAAGCCAGGTGCCCGCGTGGGGCAGAAATATACCACCCACCATAATCTGGGTGTCTATTACATGTATTTCCAGAAGTATTCCGAAGCGCTTGGGCATTTCAACAAGACCCTTGAATACGTACCGCATCATCCACCGACCTATCATGTTATCGCCAAAATAATGCTTTATCAAAATCGTTTGCCGGAAGCGCACCACTACATTCTGCAAGCCATTAAGCGATGTCAGGAGTGCCTGGAGATGCATCTGACCCATTGTCTGATTCTTTTGAAAAAAGGGGATGTCGACGGCGCTTTAGCCGCCCTTGCGCGTGCTTCACATTTGGGTGCCCGAGAGGCGCAAGTGGATTATTTCAAAGGCGAAGCGTTGCGCTACCAGAACAGCCTGGAACCGGCCTTGGCCCATTTCGAACGGTATCAAGTCCTTTTCCCGGATTCCGTGCCCGCCGCCATGGCCCTGATAGAACTGTACTACGTGTTGGATCGACCGGAGGCGCTTCAAAGAACCGTGATGCATCTGATCGGTCTGGTGACAGAAAACGAAACGTTGGCTGAGGTCCTGTTAAAATTCCATCGCGAAACCAACACCCTCGGTTTTCATCGGATCAAATCCATCGCCCAAGCCATCAATCAGGTCCTGAACAGGCAGGCGGCCAACCTGGCGCAGTTGATCGAGTTGGAAGAATAATGCCCATCAAAAAAGTTATTGGATTTTGGGTTTCTCGATCGTTTCGCTCCGCGTCACGGGGTTTTGGGTGTGGTCGTCCGGATTTGGATAGAAAGTGACGTTGACGGTGATATGGTTGGTGGCTTCGGTCCAGGTTGAAACCAGAAAATCTTCGCCTAAATTGGTATCGATCGAACCGGAATTGTAGGTAATTTGCCCGGCGGTGCGGCCATCCAGCAACTGGGAAGCGAAATGCTGGTTGATGCGAACTTTTATTTCTGAAACAGCGGTATAAATGGCTTTACGGCGCGCGCGCTCTTGCAAGTCAAAAAACTTGGGAACCGCTACGGCTGCTAAAAGACCCATGATGACCAGAACGGCGATGATTTCAATGAGGGTGAACCCTGCTTGCGGTTTTTTAATCTGCGATGCCTGCATGGTAAGCATATTGACGATACGGTAATCGCGTAACAGGTCAGTTCAGGATAGGCGAGTGGCGATATTGTAAAAAGAAAAAGGGGCAATCTGAGACGAATGCGCCATTGACCATCTCAGATTGCCGATTAAAAGTGCTGTCGCGTTGTCTATCAGGCCGGGATTAAACGCCGGTCTTCGGTTTCTCGATGGTTTCGGTCCTGACCACCGGGTTTTTCGTGTGATCGTCTGGATCGGGAAAATAAGTAATTGTAAACGAAATGTCATTCGTCCCGTTGGTCCAGGTTGAAACGGAAAAGTCCTCGCCCAAGTTCGTATCAACGGACGCCGCCAGGTAGGTAATGCCACCAACGGTTTTGCCGTCCAGTAACTGGGAGGCAAAATGCTGATTCACACGCACTTTGAGTTCGGAAACGGCGGTATAGATCGCTTTACGGCGTGCCCTTTGCTGCAAGTCGAAAAATTTGGGCACGGCCACAGCTGCCAAGATACCCATAATGACCAACACGGCGATGATCTCGATCAGCGTAAAACCGTCTTCATTATTTTTTAGTCCTCTTTTACCTTTCATAATACCTCCGTGCTGCTGTTCCGCATTAACTTAATGTCCAAGATTTTGAGTTTTCCAAAGTCCTTGCCAATTAAACGATGCACTAAGCGTGCCAAAAACATTCAAACGATCCTGATAAAAATCAATGAAACCCATCCGAACCCTTGCGTTATGAATGTACATATAACAGAAAAAATACTAAAATACAAGTAGTTAAAAAGATTAAAGCCAAGAAGCGTCCCGTATATGACATTTTTTTTTAAAAAAGCCAAAAAGCGACCATTGAACGACGACCAACAAAATATGTCGATCTTTTTACAAAAAATGATGGGCCTTGTTGGGACAAAACCGTCAGGTTTTAATCACGATTTCCATTTGCTTTATACAGCGAGACATCGATTTCATATTTTTTAATGCGGTGCCATAGGCTTCGCTCTTTGATACCCAGAAGCTTGGCTGTTTGGGATTGAATCCCCTTCGTTCGTTTCAGGGCCTCGCTAATCATCCCTTTTTCAAGTTGTTGCATGCGTATATCCAAATTTGGCTCACCTGCGGAAGTCGTCTCTGAAGATTGCGGTTCCAGATGGCCGAAGGACTGTGTAATCGTGTGGGGCAGGTGCGTGGGCAGGATGGTGTCTGTCGCCAGTACCGACGCTGATTCAATCGCGTTGTGCAGTTCCCGTACATTCCCCGGCCAATCATAGGCGGTCAGCAATTGAAGTGTTTCATCAGCAATGGTTTGATCCTTGTTTGACGTTTCTATAAACCGGTCAATCAACAGCGGGATGTCCTCTTTGCGATCGCGCAAGGGCGGCAAGGCGATGGGGAAGACGTTCAACCGAAAAAAAGATCCTGGCGAAACAATCCCTTTTCGGACATGGCGGCCAGTTCCTGGTTGGTCGCGGCGATAAAGCGGATGTCGACCTTGATCGGACGGGTACCGCCAACGCGTTCCAATAAGCTTTCCTGGATCACGCGCAATAATTTGGCCTGGGTTCCCAGGGGCATGTCTCCAATTTCGTCTAAAAATATGGTCCCACCGCTGGCCGCTTCGAATTTGCCGATTTTTTTTGAGTCGGCCCCGGTAAAGGCGCCTTTGGCGTGTCCGAATAGTTCGCTTTCCAGCAGGCCCTCGGGAATGGCGGCACAGTTAATCGCCACAAAAGGTTTATAGTGGCGCTGACTGTGCTCATGAATACTTTTGGCAATAAGCTCTTTGCCGGTACCGGTTTCGCCTAATATCAGGACGGTCGAATCGGTCGGGGCGACTTTCATGATCTGGTTGAAAATACTTCGCATCCCGATGCTCTGACCGACAATGTTGGGAAATAATTGAACGGCTTCGACTTTGGACAGCAATTCGGTTACCTGATCGAAGATGCGCGTGTAACGGCTCATCTCGTCATGCGGTTTGGCGTTGGGGATTACACCGCTTTCGTCTTTTGGCACACCCAGGCTTGCCGTCTTGACCACAAAGCGTTCCATGGGATTAATTAAAAATCTGACAATCAATAATCCGCAGATAATTGTTAGGAGAATTAAGACCGAGCTCCAAAAGGCCACAGGCCAGATGGGATCCTGATCATTTCCGAGATAGAAACGTGTGATATTATAGGTCGCTAGGGTGGACAGTAAGGCGATCCCGGCGATGATGACCGGGATACTGAGGTACAAGCTGACGTTAAAACGGATATCTTTCATTTTTAGGTGGCTAACGGACCATTTTGGTAAGATCCCACATGGGCAGGAAGATTGCGAGGGCAAAGAAACCGACAACCGCCGCCAACCCGACCGTTAATAGCGGCCCAACCGCGTCGGACAGCTTTTTCATGGCATACTCCAACTCAGAGTCGTAGTGAATAGCGATTTCAGTGAGCATTTCTTCCAAATTTCCTGATTCTTCGCCGATGGCAACCATATTGATCACGATGGGTGTAAAATATTTCGCAGATTTCAAAGGGCCGGCGATTCCCTGGCCCTCTTCCAGACGCTCATTGATTAAATCGAATTCCCGTGCAATGGCGGCATTGCCGATCGTTCCCGTTAAAATCTTCATGCCGTCCAGAATCGCAACCCCGCTTGACTGAAGAATCGAAAAAATACTCGAAAAGCGTGACATGGCTGCTTTGACAAAAAGGGGCCCGACAATGGGAAGATGCATTAACATCACATCACGGGTATATTTACCTTGGTCCGTACGCAAATAAAAAACCGCTGCGATTACAGAGACCAGCAGAGCAGCGATGAGCAGATACCAGTTTTGGGATAAAAAACTGTACAAAACCATGCAAATCTTGGTTGGAAGGGGTAGTTCGATGCCCGCACCCTTAAAAATAACGACAAATTTGGGGATGACGAAAGTCAAGAGCACGAAAAAAGCGATGACCAAAAACACGATAACGATCAAAGGGTATTGAAGGGCCGCTTTTATGTCGGATCGGATTTTATGTTCATGCTCGATGATGTAAATGAGACGATCTAAAATCTCCGGTAAAGCCCCGCTGGCCTCACCGGCTTGGATCATGCTGCAGTAAAGAGGTGAAAAGGCTTTGGGATGTTTTTTAAAGGCATCATAGAGACTCGAACCTTCTTTGATGTCGCGCGCCATTGTGACGATAATTGATTTCAGATTCAAATTTTCGGTTTGATTCTCAAGGACCTGCAATAGCCGCAATATGGGGATGCCGGCTTGGATCAGGGTTTTCAATTGTTTGGTAAAAAGGATCAAATCAGGTGCTGTAATGGGCGAGAGGGCTCTTTTTAAACCGATCCAATTTAGCGCGCCGGTGGAAATGGGGCCTTTTTCGTTGATTTGGGACGGTATATACCCGCGGGCCGACAGCATGCTGCTGGCCATATCGGCGGACTCCGCCTCAATCACGCCGGAGATAACACTGCCACTCTCATTGATCGCTTGATATGAAAATTTTGTCATTTTGCACTATTTCCGCAATATCGTCAGCAAAGTTAGACCATCACCGCTGATGCGGCTTCTTCGAGGGTCGTGATCCCCAACAGGGCTTTGGCCGCCGCATCTTCCTTCAAGGTTCGCAAGGACCCGATTTGGCGGGCGGCACGGGCAATTTCCTGTGAAGATTTTCGTTTTAAAATCATATCTTGGACCATCTCATCGATGATCAGAATTTCGTAGATGCCGGTTCGACCTTTATACCCCTTGTCCATACAGTTAAAACAGCCGTTACCCTGCATGAATTTGGCATCTTCAATTTTGTCAAGGCCCCAAAACTCCAGCGCCGGCTGAGGTGGTTGATATGGCTTTTGACAATAGGGACAAACTTTACGAACCAAACGCTGAGCGATTGAGACCAGCATGACCGAGGAAACCAGGAACGGTTCGATACCCATGTCCAAAAAACGGGTAATCGCACCGGCCGCATCGTTGGTGTGCACAGTACTCAAAACCCGATGGCCGGTCAAGGCCGACTGGACCGCTATCGTGGCCGTTTCCGGGTCACGAATCTCGCCAACCATAATAACATCGGGGTCTTGTCGCATAATCGATCGCAGCCCGCCTGCAAAGGTCATCCCTGCCTTGCGGTTCAGCTGGATTTGGCGGATTTTATCGATGCGATACTCGACCGGATCTTCCAGAGTAATGATATTGATGTCCGTTTGATTGATGCGCTTCAAGATGGAATAGAGGGTCGTACTTTTACCGCTTCCCGTCGGTCCGGTGCTTAGGATCATACCGTAGGGCTTATAAATGATGGGTTCCAGCTTCTTGATATCGGCATCGGTCATGCCGAGATGTTCCAGCGACAAGACGCCGCCGCTGGTATCGAGCAGGCGCAGAACCATGTTTTCGCCATATATGGTTGGGATGGTCGAGGCGCGAATATTGATTTCCTTTTCATCCATTTTGACGGTAAAGCGGCCGTCTTGAGGAATGCGCGAAACCGATATATCCATATTGGCTAAAATTTTTAGCCGCGATATGATCAAAAGAATCATTGACTTAGGAGGTGCGGGTAGCTCATGCAGGCGACCGTCGACCCGGAAGCGAACCTGGACGTAGTCTCTTTCAGGACTGATATGGACGTCACTGGCACCTTCGCGTACCGCTTGTGACAGGATTGAATTAACCAACCGCACAACCGGTGCTTCTTCGGCTTTGTCATGCAGAGAACTGACCTCGACATCGTCGCTGTCGACCGAATCTTCGAAATCGGAATCCTTTTCGATCTGCATTTCCTGCATTCCTTCCAAGACGCCGCCGAGTCCGGAGTAGGTCCCGTAAAGGCTACCGATTAAGTGGTTCAATTCCTGATACGTGCAAATGACCGCCTCAACTTCGATGTTCGTTAAGACTTCGATCGAATCCAGCGCGGCGATGTCCAAAGGATCCGTCATGGCAACCGTGAGCAAATATTTGCTTTGTTGCAGCGGCACGGCTTGATATTTTTGCGCAGATTCCAGCGGGATAACTTGGGCAAGATTCATGTCGAGGGGGTAGATATCCGGCCGATATTTTTTCAGTTTAAGCTGCCGAGAGACAATATCGGCAATCTGGGAACCGCTCACAATCCCTTCGCGCACCAGATATTGGCCCAACTTCATGTTGCTGCGCTTATGCGCTACAATGGCCTGCTTGAGCTTTTCTTCTGTCAGCAAACCAGCCTCGATCAGCATTTCACCTAATCTTTTTTTGTTTTTCACTTTAAAATCTCAAGTCGTTTTGGTCGTGAACGTTAATAGGGGTTCGCAAAGAAGACATTGCGATCATCCCAATTGGAAATAACGCGTCCTGAAGCGGACACGAGCGAGTCCAATTTATTCAGCTGAAACAGAGCCGATTTTTCGTCAAAGAAATAGCGGCGCAGAACAACCATGAAGCGCAAGCCTTCCTGCGGGTTCCAGTAGGGTATCAGACGACCCGTCGGGATGCCTGCGGGTAAGGTGCGCAACACATTGTAGGCCTCCTCGATCGATCCTGTTTCGTGGATAGCCACCCAATAGACCGTTACCGGTAAAGGTTTTACTTGGGCGGGAATCGCCGGAAACAAAATCAAATCGCCAATTCGAATATTGTCGGGATTGATAATATTCGGGTTCACCTTGGCGATGTAATTGAGATAACTGTTATTGTAAAGGCCGTAGATTTTTTGAATCATGGCTCCCAGCGTTTCATGGCGTTGGACGGCAATGTGGCCGAGAAACAGAGGCAGCATTTCATCCAAGCGGTCGGCGGTGGGTTGTTGCTGCGATGGGTCAAGACGCGCCACGATGGTTGGCTCCCCTGAGGTTGTCGGTGCCACTTCGGCTGTTGTTTGTGGGGCCGGTGTGGATTGTTCGGCTGATGTTGAAGGGCTTACGGGCGCTGTCTTGGTAGGCGTCGGTCGATTCGGAGCCGTTGTCTCTGCCCCGGTCGCCGGTTGACCGGCAGCCGATGCGTCGTGGCTTGTTATTTTGTGACGCATTGATGAAAGACTGTCCGCAGTGGTGTCGGCGGTTTGCTTTTTAGATGGCAAAGCGGACAAAAAGTTGCCTGCCGTCGAAGGCAAATATTCGAATGCCAGCACAAGAATGAGAACCATGTATAGTAAGAGCGCTAAGCGCCATCCTTTGGCCGCATTCCCACCAAAGGTTCGTCGGATGCTTGATCGAACCAGCAGCCAATTGGCTTTGGATCGATTTTGAATGATCATGGCGAGAATGCAACGATGGCATAAATTTACGATCTTGCGCGGATAGCCCTTCGTGGCACGATAGATGAGCCAGAGCGCCGGGTAGGAGAACGGCGCAATGGATTTGGAAGAGGCACTCGATTGGGCCAGTCTGAATTGGATCATCATCCGCGTATCTTTAAAATTCATCGGTTGGAGCTGATGATAGAGATTGATGCGATCGGTGAAGTTTGCGTGCGCTTCCAGCGTTTGTTCAAACTCCTTTTGGGCGAAAATAGCGATTTGGAGCAGTTTATGCTCGTTGGTTTCGTAATTGAGAAATTCGCGTAAGAGCTCCAGACAAAAAGACGGTATTTTTTGGCCTTCGTCGATGATCAGGATGACGAGATTGTCTTCATCCACACCCTTTTGATAAAGAAATTTTTTGATTATTTCCTTTACTTGCCAGTCGTCGGTTTTCTCGTCGCTGAGCGTTTCGCCTGTGAGGGTCTGGGCAACGGTTTTGAGAAATTCGATGGGCGAACTGAAGTAAGGGTCTAAAATCAGGTGGGTGGCAACGTTATCATCTTCAGCAAAACGTCGCAAAAGTTGGCGACACAGCGTTGTTTTACCAGTGCCGACATCTCCGATGACAACATTCAGGCCGCGCTTCAAGCGGAGAGAAAGTTCCAGTTTTTGCAAGCAGCTGACATGTTGCCGGGATTGAAAAAAATAATCCGGATCAGGGGAATTGGAAAAAGGTTCCTTGTTAAGGTTGAGGATGCTAAAATAATCCATCTTCCATTACTCGTATCATTTAAATTGGTGCGTTCCAAACCAGCGGCTCCCAACGGCGAAAGGTAGCAACGCGCGCACTTATTGCGGTATCGTTTTGGATGATCCTGGATTCAGCGGTTCAGGCGCATTGGCATCCACGATTTCTTCTTCCAGTATGTGTGGTGTAATAAAAATCAACACTTCTTCCATTTGTCTGCGTTTGCTTTCGCCTTTGAAGAGATAGCCGAACAGGGGTATATTTTTTAGCCAAGGTATGCCTTGATCGCCTATTTGTCGGGACTCTTTGTTCAAACCGCCGATAACGGTTGTCTGCCCGTCGAAAAGGATCACATTGGTTTGCGCGTTCTTGGTAATAACCGTCGGATTGCCGGCAACAGTGCGCGAAAAGTCCAGTTCGTCTTTTTTGGTATGAATCGTAAGCTTCAGCGTGTCTTCATCGATTACATGCGGTGTTACTTCCAGGCTGAGGACCGCCTTTTTATACTCGATTTTTACCTCGCCATCTTCGACGGTCTGAAAAGGGACCTCGTCTCCGCTTTCAATGATGGCCTTTTGATTGTCGACGGTTGTGATGGAAGGGCTGGATAGGATGTTGAGCTGGCCGTCTTCCTCCAAAGCTGACAACTGCACCGAAAGAAGGGTATCACCGATGTTTTCATATATATAGCCAAGGGTCAAACCGCTGGCCGCATTGAGGGTGCCGCCCTGGCTGAAAGGCGCCGGAAAATTGGCCGCTTGCCCGGCAGTCATAGAGACGCCCCCCGGGGTGAAGGTCTGGCCATTGAAACCGGTGCTGTTGGCTCCCGCCGTAAGCCAGTTGTGGGTTCCGTCAAAAGCAAGCCCGCCCCACTGGATCCCCAATTCACGTGCCGTTTCACTTGTCGCTTCCACGATATGCGCTTCGATCAGAATCTGGGGGGTCGGTTCATCGAGGTCTTCAATAATCGGCAGCATCCGGACGATGTCGCTACGGATCGCTTGAATGATAAGCGAATTGGTATGTTCATCGACCATCACCGAACCGATCCGCTCACCCTCGGTTTTTTCCGACAGAAATTGTTCCAGGTTTTCTTTCAATTTCGCGGCATCGGTAAAATCAATGCGCACGATTTGGGTCACAAGCGGCTCGACCATTTCCATTTCTTTACGTTTGGACAAGATTTTTTCTTCGGTCTCAAGATGCCTGAGATTCCGGTCCCGATCGTCGATCGAAATGATGTGAATGATGTCGCCCTGCCAACCATACGAAAGGCCATTGGTGCGTAGAATGCCAAGAAAAACCTGGTCCCACGGGGCTTCTTTGACATTAATGCTGACGCGGCCTCGGACGGTTTCATTAATCATAATGTCCTGTTCCACGGCCCGGGCTAGCGCACGCAGCAAAACGCCGATTTCCGTGCTCTGCATCTCAAGCGTGGTTTTGCGGGTAGGGAGCGGCCGGTCAACCTCAGGAAATCCTTTCTTTGCGGGGTCGGCCATCGCCTTTGGCATTGCGACCGTGCGTTTGCGGGGAGCTGGCGAGTAGCCTTGGGCTGTTTCGGCACGGATGCGCCATTTGTCAAAAAACAGCTCCTTTTCTTGGCTTTTTTCGGTCGCGCAGCCGGTAAAAAACAAGGCCCCGGAAATCATCAGGACACACAAAGACTTCGGTCTTTTGAGAAAATTTTGGATGCTCATACGCAAATCCGCCTATCTATGCTTGGTTTATTGTTCTTCCAATGGGAGGATAACATTTTCGATCTCCCCCTCGACCCCCAAGACAACCCGCTTGGGGGTTATCAGCTTCACATAATAACCTGGTTGGTTAAGTGTCTCACCCGTCTCATATTCGAGGTCATTGATGATCGCCAGGCGCTTGTTTGCAACCTCGATATAACCGGTATAGGTCAAGCGAGCCTTCTGATTCGAATCCAGATTGACGTCCTTGGCGGCACGCTGCGAGCTTAAGCGATTGGCCGATACGTAAAACGGATCTTTGGCCCATTCAGACCGGGCTTGGCTAAGGATGTAACCGTCGATTGCTGCGGACTTTTCGCTGAACAACTCTTGGGCCGCATCGACAACGAACGTATTGAGCGTCTCGATACCCATGGCTTCGTTCTCACTGGGAGCCTCGGGAGGCGGGGAGGCGAGAAAAAAGCTATAGACGCCGTAGAGGATCGCTACGATCATTACTAAAATGATAATTTTTTCACGTTTGGCCATTTAACGCCTATCCTGTTAGGTTGCCGCTGCGTCTGCAACGACGGGTAAAAAACTTAACAATGACCGTCAAGACTCCTGGGCAAACCACAATTTGAAGTTGACCTTTATTAAGTCGTCGAGGGTGTCAAGCTGAAACGTTTCAATGTGCTCCAAATAGGGAATTTCTGTTAATTGCAGCATGACATTTCGCAGGCGAAAGAAATCGCCAACGGCGACCAAACTCAACTTCAAAAAACCTGAGCCATCCATCAATGTATTTACGTCCGGAACAATGTTTTCGACGGTAAAATCATTTTGCTGAATCACTTTTTGCACGGCAAAAGAAATTTGACGCGCTTCATCCTTGGTCAGTTTTTTCCGTTTGGGAAAAGGAAGATCGATCGGCGCTTTGAGCTGGGCCTTGGATGTCAGCTCTTTAAAAAGAGGGGCCAGTATTTTCTGCTCCTCGATTCGGGTCGTAAGCTGTTCGATTTCAAGATCCAGACTCTTTTGCGACTGATTCTGAGGATAAATGACAAGTAAAATAAAAGCGATTATCCCCGCGATACAAATGGCGATGTTAAGGTAGCTTTTTGAGGGTAACTTGGGAATTGCCATGTGTTCCTCTTATTCTGGTCCTGCGGATCGGATTTCCTTGTGGAAACCACTGCAGATCTCTATCTAGATGAGATCAAGTTGGGCCTGGAAGCGCAAAACTTCCTTGTCTTCAATATATTCGAATGATTTCTTATTAATCACAGGTCGATCCAACATGGGCGACTTTTTTAAATTAAGTAAATAGCCGGCCAGCGTTGATTCATATGTCAGGCGGTTGCCGAAAATTATACCATTCAAGGACAGAATTCTTTTTTTATTCGGCCCGACATTGCCCTGATTGTCGCCCATATTGGCCGAGACGCTTAATAGGCGAACCTCTTCAGGAGTTTTGTTGGTCAGTTCGCTGATGAGGGCCATACTTAAATGGCGTTTGCGCAAGCGGACGATATCGGCGCGCATGATTTTCATGCGTCCAATGCGCTCGACGACTAATTTCTTATCGACCAGCGGGACCTGGTTTTCAATTTGCTGCTGTAAAAGGGTCAGCGTCGCTTTCTTCTCTTCAATATGATGCTCTTGCCACAAATAAGCCCAGCAACAGAGTGCCATAACCGCAAGCAGGGCCGCAAAAAGGGAGCGATTGACGGAATGCTGGCGTTCGGTGGCTTCCTTGTCTTTATAGGTATAGATAAAATTGGGCGTGAGGGCATTGTGCGACAACGATATGCCGATCGCGGGCGCATACGATTCCCGCTCAGCAATTTTTGAAGGGACCGGCAAGCCTCCCAGGAAATAATGGTCGTCCCCAAACGGATCGATCACGTCGGTCGGAAGCCCGATCTGCTTAGCGATATAGCGGATCATACGACTGTAACCGGCGATCTGCCCGGAAATATATAATTTGCCGATCTCTTCATTGTTGAATTTTAGTTGATAGTGGGAGAGGGTGCGTTCAACTTGACGAACGAGCCGTTCCAGTGCGGGTGCGATCATCTCGAACGCTTCTTCTTCATCGAGTTCGACTTCGCTTGTCGAGGCAGACGGGTCGATGTCACCCTGAATCAGGTTGTAAAAGGTTGTGCGCGCTTGGTCCAAGCCAACGGGTGAGGCTTTTTCGAGGCCCGAACTGGTCTTGATTTCATCGGTATAAGACAAATTGACCGTGGTGCTGGAATATTTCGTCAGCATGCCTTCGCGGATGGTCTCAATCATACTTCGAATGCCTGCTTTGATGCCACGGGACAAGATTAAGTTGCCTTTGGAGTATATGGCAATACGCGACCAGTTCCGTCCGACAAAAAGGCTGCAGACATCTTTGCCATCGGTTGCCGGCATGATGGTTCGCATTAGATTTTGAAAGGCAAACGGCACGATCGAGATGCCGGCCAAGGGGAAGCCGGCCTTGTGGAACAGCTCGTTCATGCGTTGGATCTCGTTTTTCGGGGCGGTGTAAGCCATTACTTCGATTTTCTGGACGCCGTCGTCGGCAATTTCATCCAATAAATCGAAGTCGAATATATCGCTTTCCTCATTGTAAGGGATTTCTTTTTTGAATGTCCAAAAAACCGCATTGCTGATCTGTTTTTTCGGCACCTTGGGGATTCTCAAACAGCGGGTTTCGACCCGTGCCGAAGACATGGAAGCCCAAACCGCGTATTTTTTAGTCGAGCCGCGGAAGTTTGCCAGGGCGGATTTCAGGAAGGCGACGAACCGAGGATTGTCCATGCCGATCCCCGTTTCGAATGGAACGGTTCGATAATCAAGCAGTTGATATTTTTTGTCCGACGCCTGAACGGTTTTGACCAGTTTGAGTTCGTGGTAGCCGACGTCGACACCAATGGTAATGGTTTTACCAAAGCCGAAAACCGGGGCGCCGAAGGTATTCGATACTTTCACCGGAGCCGGTTGCGGAGGCGGATCCGCTGGACTCGTTGCGGTTTCCTTGTTACTACGAATCAGGCTAAGGAGCTTTTCAGTGGAAGAGATTTCATCTCGTTTCGCCAAGGCTACTCTCCATGCTTGCAGGCCCCGTGAGGATGTTTAGCGGAACACCTCCGGGTTGGAAAATAAGAAAATATTGAACTATATATATATATATTTGACCTATATTTATATAACAGTTCTATTTACTCATAAAAATGATGGTTTGTCAAGAACTAAAAGGTAAGCTGAACCATTGTTTTATCAGGATATATTCATAAAGGCGCCCGGTTTCCCACAACCGGGATAACCGGGCACGAGCGACCGCTGCCCGATGGTGCCGAAGGCACGCAGCGTCCCTCCTTCTTGTAAGGACACCATTTTAGCCTCTTGATAAAATAAGCGATAAAGGCTAATAATAACGCTACACCTACGCGCCGCGTTAACAGTCCCAAAGATGGCTGGTGAAGGAGAGCCCGCATGAAATCAAAGAACAAGGTACGCGTACACTTGACCGATCAAATGGTACTGATCGGCTTTGGCTTGGCTGCGGTATACTGGCTTCTCGACACCTTCATGTCGGTTTTTTTGGCTTCCGAAATGAATTTGTTCGAGCAACTCTTCGGGATCAACTTGGGCGAAATTTCAACCCGCTTGATCGTTTTGTGCCTTTTCATCATTTTTGGCTCCCATGCCCAGTTCACAATCAATGAACGTCGTCAAGCGGAAAAACGCAGCCGCCGTGAAGCCGCGACCCGGGAGCGGTTTCAACGCTTGTTGTCACCAGGGCTCGCGGAAATGGTTGTTTCGGGGCGTCTGAAGGTAGAAAAGGGCGGTGAAAAGCGGACGGCGACGGTATTATTCGTAGATATTAGAGATTTTACAGCGATGAGCGAGAATACCCCGGCAACGGACGTTCTGCAGATGTTGAATGAATATTATGAGGTAATGGTCGACATCGCATTTCGGTATGAGGGAACGGTCGACAAGTTTATCGGCGATGCCATGATGGTTATTTGGGGGGCTCCGGTTGCCCACCCGGACGATCCCAGGCGAGCCTTACAAGCGGCCCTCGACATGCAGACGGAGTTGCTACGATTCAATCAAGAGCGCAAAAATGCAAACCAGCGCAAAATCCAAATCGGTGTTGGGATTAACACCGGCCGTCTTGTTGCTGGATACATCGGTTCCAGCCAAACCATGAGCTACTCCGTTATCGGGGACACGGTTAATACGGCTGCGCGGATTTGCTCCGCCGCCAAACCGGGGCAAATCATCATTACGGAAAAGACCTACCAAGCCGTGGGACCTGGATTCGAAGTCGAAACACTGGAGCCCATTAAGTTCAAGGGCAAGTACAAGCCCGTTCAGGTTTATAACGTGATTGCATCTGATCATGAAAGCCGCTGACGCCCCACTTCCAACGCTATCAGCTTGTGGTAGGACACCGACAGCTACGGTTCGGAGGCCCTGGACCGGGGGGCATCTGCGCCTTTTTTCTTTTGGTGCAACAATTATAGTGATTGTCAAAACAACTTTACGATTGGTAAGGGGGGCCCCTCAGGCCGTGGCTCTATGGGAACATATTGATGGCAAGCGCTCTAAGACAGGAAGGGAAGATGATTCGTGTTGGCATCGGTTACGATATTCATCGATTGGCTGAAGGTCGCAAGCTTGTCATAGGGGGCATCGATATTCCGTATCGGCTGGGGTTATTGGGTCATTCAGATGCCGATGTTTTGGTGCATGCTCTGTGTGATGCCTTACTGGGGGCTGCCGGTCTCGGGGATATCGGGCAACACTTTCCGGATACGGACCCCGCTTATAAAGACATTGACAGTATGGAACTGCTGACCCGAACCAAAACCCTCATCGCGGCGCAGGGCCTAAAATTAGGCAACCTGGATGCCACAATTTTTGCTGAAAAACCGACTTTGGCACCTTATAAAAATGCCATGCAAACCAATTTGGCCCAGGCGCTGGCGGTCTCGCCCCAGTCCATCAACATCAAGGCGACCACGACCGAGGGTCTTGGCGTCATCGGCAAAGGCGCCGGGATCGGCGCCATGGTTGTCGTCACGCTTCGACCGGACCCATCCTGATCGTCTGCAATTTTCCAACGATTTATCGGCATGCTTTTATCCACTGGCTGATGAGCCATGCGGTGCCGTTTGTCATAAAGATGTTTTGATAAATCCACGGCGAGAGGGGGACCCTATTTTTTTAAATGGCCTATCAAAATAAGCCTGGTCTTGTGCCCGCCGGATTGATGATGAAAATAGGCCGGTTGGTAGTAAAATTAGGCCTTGGAAACATCATCAATCCGGCCGGGCACTACGCTAGCGGTGCCGATTCATCATGATAGGCCATTTAAAAAAATAGGGTCCCCCTCTCGCCACTCGTATTGTTATTGTGACCATCGCGATAAGGTCGGTGTTGGTATGTCTATTTTTAAATTAGTTTCCGGATTTGAACCCCAGGGGGATCAACCCCGCGCCATCCAGACGCTCTGTGAAAACCTGCGTGCGAACCACTTGCATCATGTTCTGTTGGGCGTTACCGGATCGGGTAAAACCTTCACCATGGCGCATGTCATTGCGGCCCTGGACAAACCGGCCCTCATTATCGCGCCCAATAAAACCTTGGCTGCCCAGTTGTACAATGAATTCAAAATGTTTTTCCCTGACCATGCGGTTGAATATTTTGTGAGCTATTACGACTATTACCAGCCGGAGGCCTATATACCATCCAGTGACACATACATCCAAAAGGATGCCTCCATCAACGAAATGATCGACAAGCTGCGGCATTCGGCGACGCGCTCGGTGCTTTCGCGTCGCGACGTAATTGTCGTGGCGAGCGTTTCCTGCATTTTCGGCCTTGGCGCGCCTGAAGATTACCTCGCCATGCGACTGGAAATTCAGAGCGGTGATGCGCTTGGAAGGGATCGGCTCTTGTCCGACCTAATAACCATGCACTATGAACGCAACGATATTGACTTTCACCGGGGCGTTTTCAGGGTTCGGGGGGATCGTGTTGAAATATTTCCGGCCTATGAAGAAAAACGGGCCCTGCGCATTGATTTTTTTGGCGACACCATCGAGCGTGTTGCGCTGATCGACGCGCTGCGCGGCAGCCTGGTTAAACCCCTTGAGCGCATGACCTTGTTTCCGGCCAGTCATTACGTTACCTCCAAAGCGACCCTCAATCAGGCCACCGCAGCCGTAACGCAGGAATTAAAGCGGCGCATCAAAGACCTCCGCAGCGCAAATAAACTGATCGAAGCGCAACGGATTGAGGAACGGACCCATTTCGATTTAGAAATGATGATGGAGCTCGGTTACTGCAATGGCATCGAAAATTACTCACGCCACCTAACGGGCCGGACCGCCGGGGAACCGCCGCCGACCTTGCTCGATTATTTCCCTTCGGATTTTTTGTTGTTTATCGATGAAAGTCATATCACGGTCCCCCAACTGCGGGCCATGTATCGTGGTGATCGTTCCCGCAAGGAGACCCTCGTTGAATACGGATTTCGGTTGCCTTCCGCACTGGATAATCGTCCCCTGCGCTTCAGCGAGTTTGAAGCACGCATCGAGCAAGTTGTCTATGTGTCGGCTACTCCGGGTGATTTTGAGGCCCAACGGGGGCAAACCACGCAGGTCCAGCAGATCGTAAGGCCGACCGGATTAATCGATCCTGTCATCGTGGTTCGTCCGGCTGAAAATCAGGTGGATGACCTGCTGGAAGAGATCCGCAAACGTGAAGCCTGCCATGAGCGGGTTTTGGTGACAACCCTTACCAAACGTCTTTCCGAAGATCTGACCGAGTATTATACCGATTTGGGCGTCAAGGTACGTTACCTGCATTCCGATATCAGTACTTTGGAACGAATGGATATTATTCGTGACCTTCGCACGGGCCACTTTGATGTGCTCATCGGTATTAATCTCTTGCGTGAAGGTCTCGACATCCCCGAAGTCTCCCTGATCGGCATTCTCGACGCCGACAAGCAGGGTTTTTTGAGATCCGCCCGTTCGCTCATTCAAACCTGCGGTCGGGCCGCACGCAATGTCAATGGCACGGTCATCATGTATGCCGATACCGTGACGCCTGCCATGCAACAGGCGCTTGATGAAACCAATCGTCGTCGAACCATCCAAAAAGCGTATAACCGGCGTCACAAGATCACGCCTGCAACCATCGAAAAGGAAATCAATACCATCTTCGAAACCGTTTATGAAGCCGACTATATCGAACTCCCCCAAGCAGCTGAAGCAAGCCGAGCCTACGGATCGATCGAAGAGCTCGAACAAATCATCGCCGGACTTGAGCGGGAAATGTTTGCGGCCGCAAAGGATCTAGCCTTTGAAGAAGCGGCTCTCTTACGGGATAAAATCGATGGCTTGAAAAAGAAGATTGTTTTTGAAATTGGCTGAGTCATACAATCGTGGGGCGATTTGATTTGATGAAAAGCACCACCCACATACCTTCCCAACCCGGCGTTTACTTGATGAAAGCTGCCGACGGACGGATTATCTACGTCGGTAAAGCCCGTAATTTACGCAAGCGTGTGTCCGCTTACTTTGGCGCGGCTGGTAAATTGGGCCCCAAGGGTGAGACCCTGGTCAAGCAAATCGCGGATGTTGAGACCGTTATCACGAAGACCGAAAAGGAAGCCCTGATACTTGAATCCAACCTGATCAAACGACATCGTCCACGCTACAATGTCATATTAAAGGATGACAAGCGCTATCCTTCCATACGATTAAACATCGGCACATCCTACCCCTCACTTTCGATTGTACGCAAAATCAAAAAAGACAAAAACCAGTATTTCGGACCTTTTTCCTCGGCCCAGGCCGTTCGCCAGACTTTGAAATTTATCGACAAAACGTTCAAGTTGCGCAAATGTAGCGATAAAACTTTTAGGCAAAGCAAGCGGCCCTGCCTGCATCACCAGATGGGGCGCTGCCTGGCGCCCTGTTGCTTGGAAGTCGATCCTGATGATTATCAACAGCTGGTCAAGGAGGTTGTCCTGTTTCTTAAAGGCCGGACACCGGAACTGATTCAAAAAATCAAGGCCGCCATGACAGCGGCGGCAGAACGGCAGGAATATGAAAAAGCGGCCATTCTACGAGACCGCTACCAGGACCTGGAACGTACTCTGGAAAAACAGGTCGTCGTTTTAACCGATTTCAAAGACCGTGATGTCATTGCCCTGGCACGGTCGGGAGAAGTCTCTTTGATCAATCTCCTTTCCGTACGGGGTGGCTTTTTACAAGGCCGCCGGACGTTTACTTTCCAGCAGGTTTTGTCGCTTGATGATGAAATGCTGGTGACTTTTATGCGCCAGTATTATGAGACGGCACCCTTTATTCCAGCGGAAATCCTTGTCGACCGTCCGCTGGCCGATGGGCGCTTATTGCAGGAATGGCTCACGGGCTTGAAAGCCCGCGCTGTCAAAATAATTTATCCGCAAAGGGGTGAAAAGTTGCATTTGGTCAGGCTGAGTCGCCGCAATGCGTCCATTTCACTGGAAGCGCATCTGGCCGCAACCCGGATGCAGATGGGGGTGCTCGAACATCTGCAACGGCGCCTCAAACTCAAACGAATACCGTTACGGATCGAATGTTTTGATAATTCCAGTCTGGTAGGAACCGATCCTGTGGCCGGCCAGGTCGTTTTCGAGAAGGGCCGCAAGCAAAAGGATCAATACCGTCGTTATCGCATCAAGACGGTTGAACAGCCCGATGACTACGCCTATCTGGCCGAAGTTTTACGCCGCCGCTACGGCAAAGGGGCCGCATCGGAGCCGTTGCCGGACCTTCTGATGGTTGACGGGGGTAAAGGGCAATTGAACATAGCGCTTGCGGTATTGCGCGATCTGGCACTTTTAGATGCATTCGATGTGATTGGGATCGCCAAACCGGACCCGGCCCGCGGCGAGCAGGACGATAAAATATACAAACCGGGTCAGGCCAATCCGGTTTTGTGGGGACGAGATCAAGCGGGGTTACTTTTATTGCAGCGCATCCGCGATGAAGCCCACCGCTGTGCTGTCACGTTTCAGCGGCAGCGGCGGCATAAACGATCGCTACGATCGGCCTTGGACGCCATCCCCGGTGTTGGGCCGCAACGTAAAGCCGCCCTGTTTAAAAACTTTAAAACGCTGCAGAAAATTAGAACGGCCCGCGTGGAGGATCTGATCCAGATCCCTGGGATCAATCGCAAAGTTGCCGAGGCGGTTATTGAACACCTGCGCGAGAAATAGCCTGGTCGCACCGTGTCACCGCCGGCAGTTTGGGGCGGCGACATGGTTAAAAACACAGACCCGTTGTGAATGGAAGATGTAATAGTGTCTTTTCATAAATGTGGATTTATGTGTGAGTTCAAGGCGGGTGACAGATTTAACCCGGAGGTCCGCCTGAGGCGGATTGAGGAGTTAAATCTTGGCACCCAACGCCGAAATCGCGCATAAAGACCATTTAGGGAAGACACTTAGGATAGTTTCTTCAACAAGGCTTTCAATTCAGCAACCGCAGCGGCTGATTTTTCCAATGCTTGCTTTTCATCGTCGGTGAGTGTGATTTCAATGATTTCTTCGACGCCGCCAGCGCCAAGCTTGACAGGGACACCGATAAAAAGGTCCTTGAAACCATATTCGCCTTCCAAATAGGCCGCACACGGCAAGATTTTTTTCTTGTCCTTTAAAATGGATTCCGCCATCTCGACTGCCGCCGACGCGGGTGCATAATACGCACTGCCGGTTTTTAACAGACTGACAATTTCAGCCCCGCCGTTAGCCGTCCTTTCCACCAGCGCTGCAATCCGGTCCGGTGGCATGAGTTCGGTGATCGGAATACCGGCAACGGTCGAGTAGCGGGGTAGGGGGACCATGGTATCCCCATGTCCGCCCAGTACAAAGGCATGCGTGTTTTCGACAGACACGTTCAATTCCATTGCAATGAAGGCCCTGAATCTGGCTGAATCGAGAACGCCGGCCATGCCGATGACTCTGTTTTTCGGAAAACCACTGGCTTCAAAGGCCACATGGCACATGGCATCAAGGGGATTGCTAACGATAATGATGATCGCATCCGGTGAATATTTGACCACCTGGGCGGTTACCTGTTTCATAATGCCGGCATTCGTGCTGATGAGATCATCGCGGCTCATGCCTGGTTTGCGCGGGATGCCCGCCGTGATGATGACGATATCTGAACCGGCTGCGTCTTCATACGAATTGGTTCCGACCAGGTGAGCATCGTGCTTTTCGATGGGCGCTGCTTCGGTCAGGTCGAGCGCTTTACCTTGAGGTACGCCTTCGATAATATCGACCAGGACGACATCTCCGAGTTCTTTTTCAGCCAATCGCTGGGCGGCGGTTGCCCCGACATTGCCGGCTCCAATCACGGTAATTTTTTTATCCATAGTTCGCTCCTTCGGGTGGGTGGGTTGACGTGTCTGTTGCGTAAAGAATTTTTGTTACCATATTGTCAGCGTTTGTCAATATGTTTATATGATTCTCAATTATTGACATATCATATAAAAACAGGGTAATGTAATTGTATTTTTGAGTAAAGTGAAGGATCCCAGCCGTTGAATTTGCTCGATCAATCGATGAGGTGGTAAATGGCGCTTAAAGATCAAATTAAAACACTCCTGCAAGAAGCCGATCTTTACCGGACCCAGGGGTTGTTGGCCGAAGCGAAAACCAAGTACCTTAGCGCGGCGGAAGTCATAAAAAAAAACGAACAGATCAAAAATCGCGACAGCCTTTTAGCGGCAATTCAAAAGAAGATCTCAGGCCTTGAAGAAGATACCGAACGCGTCCAAAGAGGTCCTTCATCACCCCAACTTTCAAGCAAAGCACAGGACCTAATTCAGAAGCTCTTCACGTTTGCGAATGGAAATGACCAGGAAGACCAAGCCCTGGAAGGGGCCATTGCGCTGGCCAAGTTTGGGCAATTCGAACGTGCGCTCAAAGAACTGCATCAACTGCTGGATCATCCGCAACTCAAAGTCAAGGCCGCAAAAAATATTATCCATTGTCATCTAAGTTTGGATGATATCGATCAAGCGGTCGCTCGCTATGAGGAGTGGTTGGCGGGCGATTTATTTGATAGCGATCAGATGGAACGTTTGCGCGCTTTTTTGGAAGACAACCTCGCTAAAAAAGGTGTCCAAAAAAGTCTGTCCCCGTCTGGTGCCGCCGAAGATCTCGCTCCAGAGCTTCCCGAAGAATCGGAAGAGCTTGAAGCACCCGATGAGGAATTCATCGACATCAGTTCCATCGGCATTACATTTGAAGAAGGCCCCAGCAAGGGAAACATGGTTGAATTCGACGTGAATTTTCAATCCGGTAACGTCATCAGCCTCATTATTCCGACCAAAGACAAGTCGCTGATCGAGAATCTACAGGCGGGCCACAAATTAAACGATATCCAGTTTTATTCGCCGATCGCGATTTTCAAAGGCAAAGGCATCGTCTCTTCAAAAACCCAAATCAAATCAGGGCCCAAACAGGGAGATTTCTGTCTGGATATTAAAATCACTAGCACCTGATGCATTCATACGGCAGACACGCTAGCAACAACCACTAGAGCTTGTTCGGGGTAGTGATCAATGGCAATATTCAATTTGAAAAAGCGCGAAATCGAGTGCAAGGTCGTGTATTACGGACCTGGCCGCTGCGGCAAAACGACCAATCTGGAATTTATTTTCAGGTCCTATAAAAAACAGATTACAGGTGAAATGGTCTCCATCAACACGGAAGGCGACCGCACCTTGTTTTTCGATTTTCTCCCCATGGGGCTTGGTCAGATCAAAGGCTGTGATGTGCGCGTCCAACTTTATACCGTCCCGGGTCAAGTACAGTATAGTTCGACGCGCAAACTGGTTTTAAGAGGGGTCGATGGTTTGGTTTTCGTCGCCGACTCGCTGGAAGTCAGGCGGGAAAAAAATATGGTCTCTTTAAAGGATCTGCAGAGCAATTTAAAAGAAAACGGCATCAGTATTTTTAAAGTCCCCCTTGTGATGCAATATAACAAGCGCGACTTGGCGGACGAAGGAATCCCCTTGATGCCACTGGATCAAATGGAAAAAGACCTGAATCGACAGCTTAAAGTACCGTCGTTTCCCGGAAGTGCCGTGCGGGGTGATGGGGTTGGAGAAACCTTAAAGGAATGCTTGAAGTTAACACTTAAAAACCTTCAAAAAGAATTGAAATGGGCTCAATAGATTATAGCGATGGATGATCAAGTTATTCTAGCGGGAAATCTTAATTTCCTAAACCTGGGCGACATTATGCAACTGTTGGGCGGCAATGGGAGTTCCGGTACCTTACGCCTTCTCAGTCAATATGCTCCCAGCCCGGGATACATTTATTTTGAAAACGGCAACCCGATCAACGCTTCCGATGGCAAACTGGTCGGTCTGGAAGCGCTGTATGCGCTTTTTGGCTGGACGGAAGGCGATTTTGAGTTTACCCGGGAGCTTTCTTCAAGCGAACGGCTTATCACCAAAAGCCGGATGGGAATCATCCTGGATGGCTTGCGGAAATTGGATGATGGCCACATTGAACAATTAGGGCCAACGACCATGGCCGCCCAGGCGGACGTCGCGAGCGGTGGCAAAGGTGGCATGCCGATTCTCCGCGGCCCCCTTGTCGATTATATGTATATTGTGGATGAAGAGGATTTTTATGAGGGTGATGCCATCGTCGAAGAGGGCAAACATGGCAGCTGGATATGGGTTATTTTAGAAGGGGTTGTTGAAATTATCAAGCAAAGCGCCGTCGGCCCGTTGCCGATTCTGCAAATTGGGGATGGCTCTTTTGTCGGCAGCATGGCTTCGTTTCTGGTACAGGACAATACCCGCAATGCCACGGCCGTCGCGGTCGGCAATGTACAGCTGGGCGTTTTGGATTCGCAGCGCTTGGCCCAGGAATACAGCCGCATGTCCCCTGACTTCAGAGGCTTCGTCATCAGTTTGGATCGACGCTTACGACAAGTGACCAACCGTTGTGTGGAGATCCACGAGAGGTCTCTGCGCGTCGATGATTTCATCAAAGACCGCAAACCGATGATTCGGGAAGGGAACAGTGAAGCACAGGTTGTTCCAAATTCGTCAGGGCAAGGTGTCCATTGCCAAGCAAACCGAGGCCGGATATGTACCTTTAATTCAACTTCAGCAGGGCGATTTCTGTGGTCATCTATCCTTTTTAGACCATGGGCAGGAACCGGCGGGTGCTTCGGTCTTGGCAAGCGAAGATTTCAAGGTTGCCCCCCTGGATGCCGACAAGCTACAAAAAGAATTTGAAAGAAGCTCATCGATGTTTCGCAATATCATGCAAAATGCTGCTGCCAGTATTGCCGCGACGACAGCCATCGCCTGTAATTTTTACGAGCAGACCCTTGCCGAGGATGTCAAACCATAGGATCTGACCCATAGCGAGAAATGCATATGACAACCAAAGATCATCGCAAACACCATCGTATCGATACTCTCAATCTTCTGCACTACGCGTGTATTGATCATAATGATCAGAACGTGGGGCAGGGGATGGGGCGAACCTTGGACGTCTCTGAATCGGGGATACGCCTGGAAACCCATGTGCCCCTGGATACCGACCATGAGGTTCTTTTGACGATTGGATTTGAGGACCATACCATTCAAATCAGAGGGCAGGTGGTCCATTTACAACCCAATCCCCAGGGTCGATTTGAAGCCGGCATTAATTTTTTCGATATCGGACAGGCCGATCTGGAGATTCTGAAACAATATATCGCGCTGTTTGAATCACAACACTCGTGACGAACGCGATGTATAGCGGAACATATTCTTGACAAAGGCTATAACATTGATAACCGGCATCCTGTTGTCCAATATCGGCAGGGTGCTTTTTTATCATCTTTAACACAAAGGATGTTACCCATGACAACCGCTTTGTTTGAAACCGATTTTCCAGAATTAAAGCTCGTTAAAAGAGGCAAGGTAAGGGACATGTACGATTTAGGTGACGCATTTTTGATGGTCGCAACCGATCGAATTTCGGCCTTCGACGTCATCATGCCGAACCCAATTCCAGGTAAAGGTCGAATCCTGACGCAGATTTCGCTCTTTTGGTTCGAGATGATGAAGGAACTGGTCCCCAACCATTTGATTTCCAGCGAAATGGCTGACTATCCGGAAAGTTGCCAGCCCTACGCCGAGCAACTGGCAGGGCGTAGCATGCTGGTGAAAAAGGCGGAACCGCTCTCAATCGAATGCGTTGTCCGGGGGTATATATCAGGCTCTGGCTGGAAAGCGTATCAGGATTCCGGCAGTGTCTGTGGCATTGCGCTGCCAGCAGGACTCAAAGAATCGGACTGCTTACCGGAACCGATCTTTACACCGTCCACCAAAGAAGAACTCGGCCTGCATGATATCAACATCGATTTTGCTGAAGCGGCCAACCGCATCGGGGAGGAGCTGGCCCACAAGGTCAAAGACCTAACCTTGGCAATCTATCAAAAAGGTTCCGAGTATGCCGATACAAAGGGCATTATCATTGCGGACACAAAATTTGAATTCGGCCTGCATGACAACAACCTCATCCTAATCGATGAGGTTTTAACACCGGATTCTTCCCGTTTCTGGCCCAAGGAGACCTATCGGCCGGGCGGTGCGCAAAAAAGTTTCGACAAGCAATACCTGCGTGATTATTTAATTGCCCTCGATTGGAACAAGCAACCACCGGCACCCACCCTGCCGACCAACGTGATTGACGATACGCAGGCCAAATACCTGGAGGCCCTTAACCAGCTCACCGGGAAATAGGATGAAATTTAGGGAAAGCGAGACGCCTCTTACGCGGATCGACCCATCGGATCACACCTTTCGCATAACAACCCAGTCAAGTTTCGATGATCTGACCGCCTCAATTCGTCGTATCGGCCTCTTAAACCCGCCCGTATTGGCCGAAAAAAATACGGGCTTTTGCGTTATATCTGGTTTTCGCAGAATTGCGGCGTGTGACGCTTTAAAATGGCCTGCTGTTCGGACCCGCATCGTATCAGCCCAGCAGACGCCCCACGAATGTAGCCTGATCGCCATTAGCGCCAATGCGGTGGAACGCCCTCTCAACCTGGTGGAACAGTCCCGCGCCCTGTGTCTGCTCTCCAGGCACAGCGCCGACAAGGTGCAGTTGTACAAAAGCGCTTCCGCACTGGGATTGCCGCACAACCCGGTGATAGTAAGAAAATTGATAGCGCTCGAGACGCTGACCCCGGTCATTAAACGTGCGATCTTGTCTGGAACCCTAACGCTGGCCATGGCTCTGGAACTGGGACAATTGGACCGTGTCACCGGTGAATTGTTCGCCACCCTTTTCAGCGATCTATTGCTAAGCCTAAACAAACAGCGGGAAATTCTTACCCTGATCACGGAAATCGCCAAAAGGGAAGACGTTCCAATGCGGACCATCCTGTCCGAAGATCCTTTACGCGCAACCTATTTTTCCCGGGAACTGGATCGAACGCAAAAAACACATGCCCTTCGTGATTACCTTCGATGCCGGCGCTTTCCGGCCCTGGCCGCATCGGAAGCGCTTTTTGACCACCACCGCAAAAAACTCGAACTCGGTCATCATATCAAAATACAGCCTCCCCGCAATTTTGAAGGCCGGTCTTACACCCTGTCCCTGTCGATCGAGGATCTGCGCGATGTGGAGGACCTCATTGGCACTTTAAATAAATTGCGCCAAAACCCCAGCATGCAAACCCTGCTTGATAAAGATTTCTAAATGGTATTTCGTAAAGGGTGTTTGGTATTAGGCCACGAGCACCTCATTTGAATCGCCAATAATCATCGGTGAAGCGAATTGGCTCTGCCGACCCGCAGATTGATCTCAAGGCGATTGCGTTGTTGCCAGAATACTATCTAACGAATTGAAATAAAAGCTAAATAAATCTACCAGCGGAGGATAGGAATTCAATGAATCGTTAAACGGTGCTGGCCGTTGCGATACCTTATTGGAGAGGCACTCCAAATTGTTACAATTTATGCAAAATTTGAATATATTTTACTTGACAAATTATCAAAATCAAATGTACACCTCTATAGCAACTAAATAAGGTTCAGAAAATATGGGGATCCAAGAGAGAAAAGAAAGAGAGCGTGAACGGCGACGCCAACAGATCATGGTCGCTGCCAAACGCGTCTTTTCGATCAAGGGCTTCAACAAGGCAACCATGGAGGATATTGCCAAAGAAGCCGAGCTGAGTCCCGGGACCTTGTACCTCTACTTCAAGAACAAAGACGAATTGTATGCATCCCTTTCCCTCCGCATCCTCCAATACCTGCTCATGCGATTGGAGCACGTGAACAATGAAAAAGATCTGGAACCGGTTGAAAAAATCGAGGCGCTGAAAGAGGCGATGTTCGATGTCTATGAGTTCGACCCCCTGATTCTTATAAATATGTTCCACCTGCAATCAAGCGAGACGCTGAAAAGCCTTTCGCCGCAGCTGTTGTCCGAGATCAAGCAGCTATCGCGCAATTCCCTGGGCGCCATGGCTAAAATATTCGAAGCCGGAATCAATCAAGGTGTTTTTTACGATCACCATCCCGTGGCCATGGCGGATATCGTTTGGGCCATGTTTTCCGGGGTCGTGCTCTGGGAAACGAGCAAGCAAATCATCAATGACGAAAAGGATTATTTGAAGCAAACCCTTGAAATCGCGTTTGCTATTTTTGGGCGAGGAATCATACGACCATCGGTGGTCGAAATAGCTGAAGCGTCTGCTGAGCGACGGTAAGTGCTTGTTTGGATGCTCACAGCTTGGGAAACACAGAGGGCCGTTCACACTATCTGTAAACTCACAAATATCAATTAAAGGAGGTAAAGGGTATGGCAGAAAAAGAAGTTGTCGAAACATCAGAAGCTCAGATCGCGGTTCACTGGGCGGAAGAGGAGTACTATTATCCTTCTTATGAGTTCGTGGCGCAAGCCAACATGACGGATCCGGGGGTCTACGACCGTTTCAGCTTGGATAAGGTCCCGGGTTGTTTCAAGGAATACGCAGACCTGCTTACCTGGTACAAGTATTGGGATGAAATTCTCGATGCCAGCGATGCACCCTGCTACAAATGGTTCAAGGGCGGATTGATCAACGCCAGTTACAACTGCGTCGACCGTCACCTGGCCAAGTACAAGAACAAGGCCGCGATCCATTTTGTGCCAGAACCATTGGATGAAAAAACCGAACATGTTACCTACCAGGAATTGTATGTGCGGGTAAATGAGTTTGCCGCGGTACTGCGTGATTTCGCAGGACTGAAAGCCGGTGATCGGGTGACGCTGCATATGCCCATGATAGCGGAACTACCGATTACCATGCTTGCCTGTGCGCGTTTGGGCGTGATCCATTCCCAGGTATTCGGCGGATTTTCCGGCCGGGCCTGCGCCGATCGCATTGTCGACTCCAACAGCCGCGTGCTCATCACCGCGGACGCTTACTACCGCAGTGGTACCTTACTGGACCATAAACAAAATGCTGACATCGCCTGTGACCTGGCTGAAAAAGACGGTCAAAAAGTCGACAAGGTCCTGGTCTGGCAGCGCTACCCGGGCAAAGCTTCTGCCCCGACCCCCATGGTCGAAGGGCGTGACTTCTTTGTCAACGACCTGTTAAAAGACACCTATGGCCAACGGGTCGATCCGGTTCCCATGCCGGCCGAAGCACCCCTGTTCCTGATGTACACCAGTGGTACCACCGGCAAACCCAAGGGCTGTCAGCACGGTACGGGTGGGTACTTGGCCTACACGGCCGGTACCTCCAAGTATGTACAGGATATTCATCCGGAAGATGTGTATTGGTGCATGGCCGACATCGGATGGATCACGGGCCATTCCTACATCGTCTATGGCCCCCTGGCCATAGCGGCCTCATCGGTCGTCTTCGAAGGCGTTCCGACCTATCCGGACGCCGGACGGGCCTGGCGCATCGCCCAGGACCTGGACGTCAACATTTTCCACACGGCTCCCACGGCCATCCGGGCGCTGCGCAAGATCGGACCCGATGAGCCCAAAAAGTACAACTACCACTTCAAACACATGACCACTGTGGGCGAACCGATCGAACCGGCCGTCTGGAAGTGGTACCATAAGGAAGTCGGCAAGGGCGAAGCCATCATTGTGGACACCTATTGGCAGACCGAGACCGGCGGATTCCTCTGCAGCACCCTGCCGGGCATTAAACCGATGAAGCCGGGTAGTGCCGGACCGGGTATGCCGGGTATCCATCCCATCATCTTTGACGATGAAGGCGCAACATTACCGCAAGGGGCCGGCAAGGCGGGCAACATTTGTATCCAGAACCCCTGGCCGGGCATGTTCCAGACCATCTGGGGGGATCGCGATCGTTTTGTGGAAACCTATTTTGCCCGCTACAACAAGGACCCCAAGAGCACGGACTGGCGTGATTGGCCATACCTGACCGGTGATGCAGCGGTTGAAGCCCCGGATGGCTATTTCCGTGTTCTGGGGCGGATCGACGATGTCATCAATGTTTCCGGTCACCGTTTGGGCACCAAGGAAATCGAATCAGCGGCTCTGGTTTGCGATCAGGTCGCCGAGGCCGCTGTTGTGCCGGTGAACCACGAAATCAAGGGCAAGGAACCGGATCTTTACATTGCCTTGAAACCAGGTGTTGAGGCCAGTGATGAATTGGCCAAGAAGATCTCCGACGTGGTCTGTGAAGAAATCGGCAAGATCGCCAAACCGCGCAAGGTCTGGATTGTCAAGGATATGCCCAAGACCCGTTCGGGCAAAATCATGCGACGCGTTCTGGGATCCATCTCCAATTCCCAGGATGAAGGCGACGTGACCACACTGGCCAATCCTGAAATCGTAGAGGAAATTAAGAAGCAGGTCCAAGGATAAATAAACACTTCAGGTTAAGTAGAGGTCACCCTGTCAGGGGTGACCTCTACCGGCCTTTCTTTTATTGATACCAACGACCATGCGTTGTTTAGATACAGGAACCAATCAATCTTTATGAATAACCAAAATAGCTTGTATGAAAGGAGGTGAGGGGGGCAGATCCTGATGCTGCAGGAATGATCTTATTCTCTAAATACCGGCTTGCCGGTCAACTTAATCGATAAATGGCACAGGAGGGATGAAATGAGTGGAACCACTTGGGTCTACATAATGTTGGGAATCTATATTATCTACTGCTTTTACTGGGGGCTAAAGGGTTACTTTACCGAAAAAACGTCCTCCGGTTACGCGATTGCAGGTCGCTCGATTCCGTTTTTTGCCTTTTTGCTGGCAGCGACGGCGGCCTCTTTTTCCGGTTGGACGTTCATTGGCCATCCGGGCCTCATCTGGCGTGATGGCTTGTCCTACGCCTTTGCTTCGTTCTATGTTCTCACCATCCCGATTACGGGTACTTTTTTCTCCAAGAGAACATGGCTCATGGGCAAACGCTACGGCTTCATCACACCCGGTGACATGTATGCCTACTATTTCAACACCGAAGCGATTCGCTGGTTGGTCGTTTTGACCGCGGTTTTGTACTCCATGTTTTATTCGGCCGTACAGCTGATGGCTTCTGCCGCACTTTTCCATGTTATTGCAGGGGTACCGGTTACCTTCGGTGCAATTTTCATGGGCTTTATCGTCTGGTTTTACGTCTGCACCGGCGGCCTGAAGGCCAGTACCTGGGTCGGCGTAATCCAGTTTATCCTGCTCGTCGGTGGTATCATTATTCTGGGCGCTTACTGCCTTGCCAATATGGGCGGATGGACCGGCTTTTCCGCGAATGTGCGCGCACTGGACGCCTACTACCTGGAAGTACCCCGGGTCATCAACTTCGGCCTTGGTGGCGCCAAAGGTGAAACCACCTGGACGGCTGTGATGATTCTGACTTACATGTTTGCTCTGATGGGCATTCAGTCATCACCGGCCTTCACCATGTGGACCTTCGGTATCAAATCCCCGAAACCCTTGGCCTGGCAACAGGCGTTTATGTCCACCTTTGTGGTCGGTTTCGCGCTGTTCTTTTTTACGGCCTTCCAGGGCATGGGCGCCAAAGTTCTCGAACTGGGCGGCCACGAAGCCTTCCAGGGCGTTAACCAAGCAACGGTCGTACCGACCCTGATGAAAACCTTCTTGCCACCCTTTATGCTGGGCGTTGTTTTCATGGGCGCCATTGCAGCGATTCACTCCACGGCCGCGCCTTACATCGGCACCGGTGGCTCTATTCTGCTGCGCGATGTTTACTGGCGCTATATCCGTAACCAGGAAGCCAGCCATGGCGAGCAAATTTGGGTCAACCGTATTCTGGCGACCTTGCTAACCTGTGCTGCTCTGGCTGTCGGATTGACCTCCAAAGCCGCACTGGTTATTCTCGGTGCGCTGGCGACCGCCTTTGGGTTCGTCATGTACGTCCTGCTGTTAGGCGTTATCTGGGGATTCAAGTTTCCATCCAAGGGGGCTGTGTTGGGGGTTTTCTGCGGCATGCTCGCAGTTTTCCTGACATACAAGGTCTGGCCACGCCCGCTTTCCATGCACGCTGCTTTCTGGGGGACCTTCTCCGGACTGGTCGTGGCCTACATTTGCAAGTTCATCGGCCTTAAGGACAGCCAAGAAACCATTGATCGTCAAAACGAGGTGCGTAAATTCCTCGATGATATTGATGAACCCAGTGAAAGCGGTAAACAATGGCGCAGTATCATGAAGATTTTTGTACCGGTCTGGTACTTCTTTGCCATTGGACCGGCCTGTATCCTGGGCAACAAGTTTATCCCGATCGCCGGTTTCGCGCCCGTTTGGGCCTGGCAGATTGTCTGGTGGATCATCGGTATCGTCATGATGTGGGCGCTTTGTTTCAAGGCCGAAATGGCGACCACCACCGAAGTGCAGATTGAACGTGCTGAAAAAGAAACCATGATCGTCATTAAAGAAGCTTAACCCAACAACCATAGAGGAGATACCATGAAAAAAGAAGATATATGGATGATAGTCCTAGTCGGTTTTTCGATACTATGGACGGCGTCATTTGGTATCGGGTTGTTCGGATAACCTGAATGCCAGCTAGTGTTCCGGCCGGAGGCGTGCAAAAGCCCTCCGGCCGGAACCAGCCGTTTAAATTTACATCCAGACCATCCCATTGCATCGTTCACCCGTGCACCCGCCTTTGGATCGGTACGACAATCGCTGATGGCTTTTGACAAGTTAACGTTTTCCTGCTATTTTTATTTGTGGCATACAGTCTTGACCCGATCCGATGCCACGATGATAAATTTAACCTGTTTAAATTGATTGGAAGAAATCATGGAATATTCACCCAAAGAAATTCGTTGTCGATGCGGTCATCGCTTCGAAATCAGCTGTAAAGCGGATTACTGTTCGGGATGCGGCCGTAAAGCTTATTACGATGACAAACTGAATCGACGGCACCAACTCAACAGCTATTATATGAGCGCACTCATTTTGGTCGTCATAACATTTGTTGTTTATATTTACATAGAACTCATCGCGACACCGTTGCTTCAGCCTTAGTCGCTCTATGTCCTATCAAATACTCATAGTGGATGATGAGCCGAACATCGTGGTCCCTCTGCAATTTTTGATGGAGCAGAACGGATACGATGTCATTGTGGCCCAAAGTGGCGAAGAGGCTTTGGAATCCATTGCAAAATATAAGCCTGACTTGATTTTGCTCGATATCATGCTGCCAGGCATCGACGGGTTTGAAGTGTGCCAAATCGTCCGCTTGAATCCCCAATGGCAGAAATCCAGAATTATTTTTCTGACGGCCAAAGGCCGTGATGTCGACATTGCGCGCGGGTTGGTGCTGGGTGCCGACGCCTATGTCACCAAACCTTTTTCAAATGCCGAAATTGTGGCCAAGGTCAGGGAACTGCTCAACGACCCCGCATGAAAACGAGAAACCGATTCTGGTGGTTTGTGGCCATTTCGGTGGCCATAACCATCATCATCATCATCAGCCTGGGCATCATGGTCTGGCAACAGCTTGCCTTTGAAGAAAAGGCTCTCGTTGCCACGATCTTCGAGGATAACCTGATCTATTTCTTCAGCTTCTTTCTCCTCGTCATGGCGGCCTTCGGATTTGCCCTGGATGGAATTTTCAACAATTACATCATCCCCGTGATGCGCCTGGCCGAAGAAACGAATATCATCAATTCCGTCAACCCGGCCCACCGCATTCAAGTCGAAGGCAGCCACGATATTCGAAAGCTCGTCGATATCATCAACGAAACAGCCGACCGCATCGAATCTTTGGAGCAAAATGTCCAACTCAAAGTCAGCCAGGCCAAAGCCGAGGCTGAAAACGAAAAGAACATTCTGGCCGCCATCTTGGCCGATCTACCGGAAGGCGTCCTCATCTGTAATGAAGAAGGTCAGATCATATTGTATAACACCCAGGCCAGGCTTTTTCTAGCCGGTTCCGGTCCTTATACCAATGAAATACCGGCAACCGAGACTCCTTCCGAGCGCTATATCGGATTGGGACGATCGGTTTATGGCGTTATCGATAAAAATATGATCGATCATGCCCTGGATGAAATTACGGACAAATTGCAACGCCAGGAAGCCAACGCCGCCGCTTACTTTGTTATCGTGGGGCGCGACGGGAAACTCCTGCGGACAGAAGCGGTTCCGATTCTCAATCACATGCGTCAATTTACCGGCTTTATCTTGATTTTTTATGATATCACCCTGGAATTGGAATCAGAAAATCGGGTCGACATCCTGCTAAAATCTTTGACAACCCGCTTGCGGGCCTCGGTTGCCAGTATACGTGCGGCCATTGAATCGATGCTTGAATATCCGCACATGACGGATATCCAGCTGCAAAAATTCAAGCGCATTATTCACACCGAAGCCCTTACCATGGGAGGGTTGCTGGATCAAAACGCCTCTGATTACGCCTCACAATTCCATACCCATTGGCCGCTCGTCGCAATTCAGGCAGGTGATCTGATCGACGTGATAAAACGCAGGGCTGAAGAAAAGTTGAACATCATTGTCAACCCGGGGATCGTCCCAAATGATATCTGGGTTAAAATTGATCGTTATTCGCTGGTTTTGGCCGTGCTTTTTATATTGAATTGTGTCCGTAAAATTACAGACGGCCGCATTTTCAACTGTACGGTCAAAAAGAAAGGCGGTTTTGCACACATCGATCTGGTCTGGGAGGGAGCCCCGATAAAAATAGATATCCTGCGTGGTTGGTATGATCAGGTGCTGGTTATTGAAAGCGAGGGATTGCCCTTAACCCTCAAAGAGGTCACCGGCCACCATGAAGTCGAAATCTGGTCAGCGAGCCGTGTCGATGCTCCGCAATTAGCCTATTTGCGCCTGTATATGCGCGCGGTTGATACACCACAACCGACGCAACCACGCAACATCGCCGTTTTGCCCGAAGGGCGACCGACATTTTACGATTTTGATTTATTTAGCCAGGCCGGCCAGCGACCGGAAGTGGACAATCGGCTTTTAAGCGAATTAACCTATACCGTCTTTGATACGGAAACAACCGGTCTTGATCCCCGGGGAGGCGATGAAATTATATCAATTGGTGCGGTTCGCATCCTAAATGGGCATCTTTTGCGGGAAGAGACCTTTGACCAGCTCGTCGACCCATGCCGTTCAATTCCGGATGCGTCGATTCAAATTCACGGTATTCGTCCGGAAATGCTTAAAGGTAAACCCACCATCGATAAGGTTCTTGAGTCGTTTCACCGGTTTGCCGAAGACACCGTCTTGGTGGCGCACAATGCCGCATTCGACATGCGGATGCTACAATTGAAAGAAATGGCCAGCGGGGTCCAGTTCATCAATCCCGTTCTGGACACCATGCTCCTGTCGGCCGTTGTTCATCCGGCCCACAACAACCACAATATGATGCCGATTGCCAAACGCCTCGGCATCACTGTCCATGACCGCCACACGGCATTGGGGGATGCTTTTGCCACGGGTGAAATCTTTCTTAAGTTGCTGCCGCTTCTGCAAAAGCAGGGCCTATCCACTCTAAAGGATGCCCGTGAAGCGTCCCAGAAGACCCTATATGCCCGCATCAAATATTAATCCAAACGCGGGACGCGTTTGGATAGGGGAATCGTAAAAACAAAAGTCGCGCCCACCCCGGTTTGACTTTCCACCCAAATCCTGCCGCCATGAAAATCGACAATGCGCTTGGTGATGGCAAGCCCTAAGCCGCTTCCCGCGGGCCGACCCTTGGCGGAATCTTTGACCTGCCGAAAGGTCTCGAAGATTATCTGCTGATCTTCCGGTCGAATGCCAATGCCATTGTCCGTCACGCGCACTTCCAGATGGGCGCCAAGGATATTCAGGTTTATGCTTATTTTACCATTATGGCGGTCGCAGAATTTAACTGCATTCGATATGAGATTGAGCATAACTTGCATGAGATGGTCCCGATCGCCGGCGATAGGGGGGACCTGCTGGGGAAGGTTTAGCGCAATTTTTATATTTCGATCCGTCATCATCTGTTTGGAGTTTTCAACGGCCTCGTTGACAACCTGTAAAAAATCAACTTGCGAAAAGTCCCATTCCATGTGGCCGGATTCAATTTTCTGAAAATCTAGAACCTGATTGATCAGGCGCGTCAACCGTTCGCTTTCCTTGACAACAATCACAAGGAATTTCTCGCGTCGAGCAAGGGCGATCCGGGGATTATCGCGCAGGATTTCCGTCAATGAACGGATCGAAGCCAAGGGGGTGCGCAATTCGTGGGTGATCGTGGAAATAAATTCATCCTTTAGCCGATCCAGCTCTTTGAGGCGCTCGTTGGCCTTTTTTAGTTCGGCGGTTGTATTTTCCAACTCGCGACTATAAGCAATGACTTGGCGGGTTTCATCGAGTATGTCCATGACCTCTTCAACGCCCAGAGGCTCTTCCTTGACAACGGAGGCGACCATGACACGGGCCGATGCTGAGCCAATGGTGCCGGCCAGCAGCTTTTCGGCATAACTAACCAGACCCGCATCGGCGGTTAGGGAATCGTTCAAATGAATGTTGTGATCTTGCGCATAGCTGGCCAAAGCCTCTTCGGCCTTGCGACGGCCGAGAAAGCTTTCGAGCAAGGACTTCAAATCGTAATAAGAGGCCGTCCCGCGCCAGATAAACGACTCCTCGGTTTCGCCCGAATATTTGAATACGTCTACGAATAGGGCGGCCTGGGTGTGCTCGATAGCTGAAGGATGACTGAACACCGAGACAGCGATGTAGGTCCCCATGTTCGCCAGCAGACTCCAAAACACCGAATGGGCGATACTGTCGAAAACCTGCAGTCCAAACAATTGAAAAGGTTTTAAAAGGACGAGATTAAAAGGGCCATATTCGACAAATGAACGGGGTAAAAAACCGGCGGGCACCAGGGATGGCAGAAAAAGGGTGTACGTCCATACGATGAATCCAGCAATGAGCCCCCACAGGGCGCCGGAACGGGTTCCCCCTTTCCAAAATAAACCTACCAGAATGGCCGGGGCAAATTGAGCCACAGCGGCAAAGGACACCAGACCAATCGATACCAGGGCATAAAACTGGCCGATGATCCGAAAATAAGCATAGCCCAGCAGCATCACCAACAAAATACTGCCACGTCGGACATACAAGAGGACCTGCGTTAAATCGCTGTGCTGGGCAAGTCGGGGAAAGGGCAGCCGCAATAAAATCGGCATCACCAATTCATTGCAAATCATGGTCGAAAGGGCGATGGTTTCGACAATGACCATCCCGGTGGCGGCCGACATGCCGCCAATAAAGACAAACAAGGCCAGGGCTTCCTGGTGCTCGGCCATGGGCAAAGAAAGAACAAAGGTGTCAGCATCGACACCGGTCCCCTGAAAGTGTAACATCCCGCCGATGGCCACGGGCAGAACAAAAATATTGATGGCCAGCATGTATAGCGGGAAAAGCCAGATCGCTTTGTTCAAGTGCTCTTCGTTGACATTTTCAACAACCGCAACCTGAAATTGGCGCGGCAGGAAAATAACCGCCGTCATGGAGATGAAGATGTAGACACTCCAGTTTAAAAACGTGCCCTCTTGGGCTTCCATGGTAAACAGGCGTCTGAGTTCGGGGACAACCTGGGCGCGGTTCAGCAAATCACCAAAACCATTGTAAACACCATAGGTAATGAAAACGCCGACCATGATAAAGGCCACCAGCTTCACAATTGATTCGAAAGCAATGGCCGCGACCAAGCCCTCATGGCGTTCGGTTACATCCAGGTGACGGGTGCCGAAGAGAATAGCGAAAACAACCAGAATCATCGCGACATAAAAGGCGGTGTCGCGGAAAATGGGAACATCGGGAATATCGAACGGCGTACTGATTTTGGGGTACTGATGGATAAGCAAAAAGCTGGTTGAGACGGCTTTCAGTTGAAGGGCGATATAAGGGATAATCCCCAGGACCGCGATGATCGTAACAGTACCTCCCAGAATCGTACTTTTGCCATAACGCGATGCGATCAAGTCGGCAATGGATGTGATGCGATGGATCTTGCTGATCCGAATTATTTTGCGAAGCACCAGCCAGCCCAGTGTCGCCATTAGGGTCGGTCCGATGTAGATTGTCAAAAAGGCCGGACCATCGCGAACCGCCCGTCCGACACTCCCGTAAAAGGTCCACGCGGTACAATAGACCGCCAGGGAAAGAGCATAGATATAGGGATTGCTGATAATGCTTCGGCCCATATCGGCACGCTTGTCACCATAATAGGCGATGGCAAACAAAAGGCCCATGTAAGTAAAGGAGAAAAACAGAATGGTGCCGGTTTCTAATAACATTACATGCCCCGGTAATTGCCGGTTCGTGTCGGGCGGTACGGTGGGATGCTGCGGATTCGGGTTATAAATACGATCGCCACGATCAAAACGGACCAGACCGTAAACATATAGAGATAGATAAGCGGTAGGCCTAATAAGAAATGCTCGAGATTAAATAGATGTAAAATTGGATAGTTGAAGAGAATGCAGCCAAGCAAAAACAATCCAACCAATCGTTTGTTTTTAATGCTGTCGGTGGTCATCGCGAACCTCTGGTTCCATCAGGCACCAATTAAAGCGGAGTAGCAATTGCGTATTTTGATTATATTATATCGACCCAACCCTGTCAACGCAAGGCGATCGACGGCATCGACACTTTTGCTTGGCAAGCAGTTGAATTCATGCTACCGAATATACAGTAAATGCGGACCAGATAAAATCGACCAAGACCCCCGCCCCAAACAATAGCCAGTGCACATGTAACATGCGCGACATCACTTTTGATAAAAGCGCGATGGTGTTATTTAGGAGCCTCTATGAATACGGAAGCATTTCAATTTTTAGTCAGCCTACCGGTATTTGCCTCTTTGCCCCGTGCGGAACTTGAAAAAGTAGCCCAGGCCGTTACCGTTGAAGACTTTCAAAAGGATCATGTCTTCGCCATTCAAGGCGAGACCAAAATAGACAGTCTCTATGTGATTCAAGAGGGCTCCTTTTCTCTTTTTGATGAGAAAAACGGCAGCCGCAAGTTGGCTGGGTTTATCAAACCCGGTGAAGTGTTCGGCGGCATCACCATCCTTATGAATGCCGGCATCTCACTGCGCACGGCCATTGTGGACCAGGCATGTCACGGGTATATGATTTCGGAAGGTGTCTTCCGTGATCTTTGCAACCGCTATACGGCCTTTTATGAATATTTCCTGGAGAATTTCAGCAAAAACATATTTGATGACTCGCTTATCACCTTGATCAAAAACGGGCAAACCCAGCTTTTTCTGTCCGGTATCGTCCCGTTCTCTTTTCTACCGGAAGAAGAATTGAAGGCGGTTGCAAGTAAGTTGGCGGTCGTCCGCTACCCCAAAGACACAATCGTCAGTCGCCACGACGAATCGACCATCCAATACCTTTATATCGTTCAAAAAGGTGCGGCTGAAAGATTCTATGAAAAGAACAAGGTCAAGACCTTAAGCGGATTGGTTAGCGAAGGCGACATTTATGGTGGCATTTCGATGCTTGTAAATAGAGGCACGGCGGTACGTTCGCTCAGGACAACGGAAGATTCTTATTTCTATCTGCTTCCCAAAGAACATTTTTTGGCGCTTTGCAGAAATTATGAGGCTTTCTCGGAATACTTTACCGATACTTTCGGCAAACGCATGTTGGACCGTTCCTATGCGGCGATCATTACCAAAACCACGCAGCCACGTGAGGAGTCACTCCAGTTTTTCAACCAGCCTGTCGCCCAAATATATAATCCGACCCCGGTTTCCTGTAACTCGGACTATACCATCCAGCAAGCGGCCGAATTGATGAACCAACGCCGATGCAGCTCGATTTTTGTAACAGAGCCGACTGACACGTTTGTCGGTATCGTCACCGATAACGATCTACGTAAAAAAGTCATCGCCAAGGGGATCGATGTTCAGCGACCGGTTGCCGATATCATGTCGACACCGCTTGTACACCATCTCGGACAAGGCCATGATCTTTGAAACCTTGATGACCATGATGCAGTTGAACGTTAAACACTTGGCTGTAACGGACGTAAACAAACGGATTGTCGGGGCCGTCACGAATCACGATCTCCTGGTCGCCCAAGCGCGCTCGCCTTTTTTTCTGATCCGCGAAATCAACAAGGCTGAAAACAAAGAGGCTCTCTTTGACAAGCATGCGCAGCTACCGGCCATCATTCAAGGCCTGATTACGGGAGGGGCCAAGTCAGAAAATATTACGCGCCTGATAACAACCATATCCGATGCCATTTTAACAAAATTGATCGGTTTCGCCTTAGCGGAAATGCCGGCGCCACCGACGCGTTTCGTTTTTATCATCCTGGGCAGTGAAGGACGTAGGGAGCAAACCCTCAAGACCGATCAAGACAATGCGATTATCTATGAAGATGTATCAGCGGAATCGCAGGATGAGGTCCAAAAGTATTTCCTGGCATTGGGAGAAAAGGTGTGTACCTGGCTGGACCGTGCCGGTTATGCGTATTGTGAAGGCGGCATCATGGCCAAGAATCCCAAATGGTGTCAACCGCTGTCTGTTTGGAAAAATTATTTTCACTCTTGGATTCGCACGGCCGATCTCCAAGATCTGCTGAAGTCCAGCATCTTTTTTGATTTCAGAGGGGCCTATGGTGAAGTTAAAATGGTCGATGCGTTGCGGCAGTATTTATTCAGTTCCTTGAAAGGGTGGTCTGGATTCTTCCGCCACCTCGCGGAGAACGCGCTCTATTTCAAACCGCCCATCGGTTTTTTCAGGAATTTTGTGGTAGAATCCAAAGGCAAGCATCGCAATTCCTTTGATATTAAAAGCGCCATGCTGCCGATCGTCGATTTGGCCCGTATTTACGCCCTCAACAATCAGGTGTCGGAGACCAACACCCGCGAAAGGATTCACAGTCTTTATTTGAAAAAGGTTTTTTCTTGGAAAGAATATAATGAGATTGATAAAGCCTACAGTTTTTTGATGCAGCTGCGCTTCGTGCGCCAGATTAATGCCGTGATCGAAGAGAATGCCAAGCCTGATAATTACATCAACCCTAAAAAGCTGTCCCGGATCGAGCAAAAAATGCTGAAAGAAATCTTCACCCGCATTGAAAAGTTTCAGGAACGCTTAGACTTTGATTTTACGGGGCTATACTAGTGCCCATCACCAAACTATTTGTCGACAAAGCGGTCTGTGAAGCACCGCAGGTTGACACCTTCCGTTCACAATTAAATTTAACACCTGTGATTGTCGACAATGCCCAAGAGGTTTACAAAACCGTCCGGGAGGCCCCGGACACCATCAAAAAGGGCAAAGAAGTTCTGTACTTGACCCGCAATCAAGGGGCCTTCATCAAAGATTGCCCTGGAACCAAAGCGTACACCTGTTGTGGCTATAAAATTCTACACATTGGCACCTTCTGTTTGATGGACTGTGCTTACTGTATCCTGCAATCTTATTTTCATCCGCCCGTGCTCCAATTTTTTTTGAATCATAAGGATTTATTTGCGGAGCTGGAAAGCCGGCTGTCAGTTCCGGCGATTCAACGCATTGGAACCGGGGAATTTACCGACAGTCTGATTTGGGAAGCCTGGTCCGAACTGACCCACCAATTGGTACCGATATTCGCACGGCAATCGCAAGCCGTCTTGGAGCTAAAAACCAAAACCACTGCCATCAGTGGACTTGAGGCGTTAGACCACAAACGCAAAACGATTTTGTCCTGGTCAGTTAATACCGATGCCATGATCCGCAGTGAGGAACGAGGCACAGCAACCCTGACCGCCCGGTTGAAAGCCGCCGCCCGATGTGCGTCATGGGGATATCCACTCGCGTTCCACTTCGACCCCATGATTATTTATCCGGGATGTGAAGCCGCCTACCGACAGGTTGTCGATCAAATTTTCGAACACGTCTCGCCCACCAATATTGTGTGGATTAGTTTGGGTACTTTTCGTTTTATGCCGAGCTTAAAACCGATCATCGCATCTCGCTTTCCGGCCTCTAAAATTATCTATGGCGAATTTGTGCAAGGTCTGGACGGCAAAATGCGCTATTATAAACCATTGCGCATTAAACTCTACCGCCAGGTAGCCGAATGGATCCGCGCTTATTCGGATGATGTCCTGATCTACTTTTGCATGGAGGATGACGAGGTGTGGCAAAAGGCGCTCGGATTTCTTCCTAGCACGCAAGGCGGGCTTTCGCACATGTTGGATAGAAGTGCGGTCGCGCACTGCAAACTTAAAATCGCTTAGCGATTTTAAGTATGACGCGGCTTCGCCGCTCTAGCACCTGTGCAGCACACGAACCGCCGGTTTCACAATTTTATCCGCTGTCGTGATTGTCAAAATAGCGTTCCGATTGGGGCGCCTCGCTTGGCCCAACGCAATCGGAACATATTTCTGACAATGGCAATAATTGAAAAAATGCATAAAATAAAAAACCCCGCACACACGGTGGGCGGGGTTTTGGGTTTTGTGGATTAGCGGCGAAGCCGCGTCAAATAAATCCACGCAGTGGATTTATTCTTGGGCGCTTTTAATTTCTTCGATCACTTTCTCGGCCATTTGGCTGGGGACTTCATCGTAGCGTGAGAAATCCATTGTAAACATGCCACGACCACCGGTCATTGATCTGAGATCCGGGGCATAGGTCAAAAATTCGGACATGGGCACTTCGGCATTGATGATCTGGTTTTTACCGGCGCTGTCCATACCAAGCACGCGTCCGCGCCGACTGTTAAGGTCGCCCATGATATCGCCCATGTAATCATCCGGGGCTGTGATCGTGACTTTCATGATCGGTTCCAAAAGAACCGGCTTGGCTTCGACACACGCTTTTTTGAAGGCCAGCGAGCCCGCAATCTTAAAGGCCATTTCAGATGAATCGACCGCATGGAAAGAGCCATCGTCGAGTGTGGCTTTGAAGTCCACACAGGGGAAACCTGCCAAAACGCCTTTCTGGGCTGATTCAACGATCCCTTTTTGGACGGCCGGGATATAGGTTTTAGGAATCGCACCCCCCACGATGGCATCCACAAATTCAAAACCTTGGCCTCTTGGCAGGGGCTCCAGCTGCACCCAACAATCTCCGAACTGGCCGTGCCCACCGGTCTGTTTTTTGTGGCGACCTTGGACCCGAACTTTTTTCTTGACCGTTTCCCGGTAAGGCACTTTGGGTGTATTCAAGACCACTTCGACATTAAACTTTCTTTTTAATTTTTCAATGGTCGCTTCGATGTGAACATTGCCGGAACCAGCCAATAGAATCTCTTTGGTTTCATTGTTTCGATCAACCGACAGGCCTTGATCTTCTTCCAACAGCCGGGTTAAGGATGAATATATCTTATCCTCATCGCCCTTGGATTTGGGTTGCAGGGCAAAGGAAATGAGCGTGGGAAGCGGTTGCGCGCATTCGAATTTAACCTTGGCGCTTTCGCTGCACAGCGTATCACTGGTCGTTGTCTCTTTTAACTTGGCAACGGCGACGATTGATCCCGGGCCAGCAGCGGTTGCCGGCTTTTGCTCCTTCCCGGCAATGGTCAGAAGTTGGTTAAAGCGCTCCTTGGTGTCTTTGGTAACGTTATAGAAGGTGCCATCGCTGCCCAGCTTTCCTCGAACAACACGGAAAATTGAAAGCCGCCCGGCATAAGGATCGGCTACGGTTTTAAAAACAAAAGCGGCAAAGGGTGCTTCGGCGTCAGGCGCGCATTCAATCGCACTGCCGTCGGCCGGATTGACGGCCGGCCAGGCCTTTCGGTCAATCGGAGCGGGCAGACAATCGACAATAAAATTCATCAGCAAATCAACGCCGATATTGCGTGTGGCTGACCCGCACAATACCGGTACGAATGTGCGCTCCTGGGTGCCTTTGCGCAGAGCGGCTTTGATGTCCTCGTCTGAAAGCGTTTCCCCTTCAAGGTATCTTTCGATTAATTCGTCATCTGCTTCGGCAACATTTTCAATGAGCGTTTCGCGTTCGGTCTCAACCAGATCTTGCATGTCGGCGGGAATATCGATTTTGGTTGCCTTACCGTCTGTGTAGGTGAACGCTTGCAGGCTCACCAGGTCGACAACGCCCTTGAATGCGGCTTCAGTACCAATGGGAAGCTGCAAAATGATCGGACGCGGTTTTCCGAAACTTGTGGTGGCATCTTGGAATGCTTTATTAAAATCGGCCCGTTCTCGATCAAGCTTGTTGATAAAGATGGCCGCCGGTAAATTCATATCCTCAGCAAATTCCCATGCCTGTTCGGTCTGGACTTTTACGCCGTCAACCGCATCGACGAGAAAGACAGCGCTATCCGCTGCTTGCATGCAAAGTTTGGTATCCGTGAAAAAATTCTGGTCGCCTGGTGTGTCGATGATGCTGATGATGTGCTTCTTCCAATCGAATTGATAAAACCCACTGCTGATGCTGGCTTGACGTTTCAACTCTTCGGGCTCAAAATCCATGGTCGTGTTTCCGTCTTCCACGCGACCGATCCGATTGATGACACCGGCTTTATAGAGCATTACCTCTGCTAGTGAAGTTTTCCCGGCGCCACCATGTGCAGCCAAGGCAATGTTTCTTAATTTGCTTGCCATTTCAGTCATTTATACTCCTCTCCGCATCGGAACAATTAATAGAAAAACGTTTCTCTACAAAAACAAAAAAAATATATGTTTTAAATGAAAAAAGCAAGCCAAATAAAATCGTAAAACGATTTTATATAACGCGACCATGTCACTCTTTTCATTAAACTATTACCGCAAGGTAGATCAGGAATTCACGATTACCCTTTGGGCCCAATAGGGGAGATGGGATCGGGGCCGGACCGGTAAACCCCGCTTTCTTCAGGAAAGCGCGCAGGTCCGCGATGACCTGTTGGTGCAATCGGGGGTCACGAACGACACCCCCTTTACCGACCCATTGTTTACCGACTTCAAACTGTGGTTTAATCAGACCGATAATGCGGGTTCTTGGTTGAATAAATTTTACGACCGCCGGAATAACGATCTTGAGCGATATAAAGGACACATCGATTGTAATCAGGTCGACCGGATAGGGCAGGGCATCGACTGCCATATGACGGACATTGGTTCTTTCGATAACCGTGACCCGTTGATCCTGGCGCAGTTTCCATGCCAGTTGGCCATACCCAACATCCACAGCCACCACCCGGCGAGCGCCCTTTTGCAACAAGCAATCGGTAAAACCTCCGGTGGACGCCCCCACATCCAGGCAACTCAGACCGCTTACGTCAACCTGGAAGGTTTGTAAAGCGGCCTCCAATTTGAGTCCGCCACGGCTGACATAGGGAAGCGCTTCGCCTTTGATGCGAACAGCAGCGTCTTCTGCAATGCCAATGCCAGGCTTGATGATTGGCTCTTCGTTGACCAACACCTGGCCGGCCATAATCAGCGCCTGGGCATGCTGGCGGCTGCGCACCAAACCCTTTTGAACCAAAAGCAGGTCTATTCTTTGTTTTTTAGCCGGCATGAATATTGAGCAGCATGGCTGCCAATTTATTCGAAGCTGTGAACCGCCTTGACGATGGCCTGGGCATCCACCTCATATTTGGCGCGTAGAATCTGTTGGGAACCGTGCTCGATGAAACCATCCGGAAGGCCGATCCGCTTGACTTGGATCCCATTGATACCGCTATCCGCGATGCATTCCAGAACAGCGCTGCCAAAGCCGCCCTGTCGTACGTTCTCTTCAACCGTGATGATGGTCGGATTTTTTTTTGCCAGAGCAAGGATCAATTCCGTATCAAGGGGTTTGACAAAGCGACAGTTAACAACGGTCGCTGCAATACCGTCTGATCGTAAAAGCGCATCGGCCTTGAGCGCTTCAGTGACCATTCGACCGATGGCCAGAATCAGGACATCATTCCCTTTGGTCAGGATTTCACCCTTGCCGATCTCAATGGGCGCAGGCGGATTATCAATTGGAACCCCCACACCCCGTCCGCGGGGATAACGAAGTGCAATCGGACCGTTGTGTTGCAAGGCCGTAACCAGCATGCGGCCCAATTCATTTTCATCTTTGGGAGCCATAACAACCATATTGGGAAGACACCGCAGATAGGAAAAATCGAACAATCCATGGTGAGTTGGGCCATCTTCCCCGACAATCCCCCCCCGGTCGATGGCAAAAACCACATGCAGGCCTTCCAGACAGACATCATGCAGAATTTGGTCATAGGCCCGCTGCAAGAAAGTGGAATAAATGGCAACGACCGGTTTGAATGCTTCGGTTGCCAGGCCGGCCGCAAAAGTTACCCCGTGTTGTTCGGCAATGCCGACATCGTAGAAACGGTCTGGAAATTCTTCGGAAAAAGCCTTTAGCCCGGTCCCTTCGGGCATGGCGGCTGTTACGGCGACAATCCGTTCATCGGTTTGCGCCAAAGCGACCATGGTGTGGCCGAATACCTGGGTGTAGGTTGGGCGGCGTCGTGGCTGATCAAGGCAAGTCCCGGTTTCAACTTCAAAGGAACCGCAGCCATGAAAATAGACCGGATTTTTTTCCGCTGGCACGTACCCTTTGCCTTTGGTTGTGGCCACATGTAACAGCACAGGGTCCTTTAAATGTTTTATATTATTTAAAATATTGATGAGATGGTTTAAATTATGCCCTGCAATGGGTCCAAAATAATCAAAGTTAAAGGCTTCGAACAACATGCCGGGGGTCACGAAGGTTTTAAATGATTCTTCTGACCTTTTAGCCAGTTGATACGCACCTTCACCAATTCTCGGTAGCGATTTTAGGAAAACACCCAATTCATGCCGCAAGAGTTGCAGCTTTTTTCGGGAGAAAGTTCGGCTCAGCAAGGAAGACAGGGCGCCCACATTGGGAGAAATCGACATTTCATTGTCGTTCAGAATGACAATAATATCTTTGTTTTCATGATCATCACCCGCCTGATTGAGGGCTTCATAGGCCTGACCAGCGGTCATCGATCCATCCCCGATCACGGCAATGACTTTCGATCTTTCTTTTTTGAGTTGCTTGGCGGAGGCAACTCCCAAGCCGGCTGAAATGGAGGTGCTGCTGTGACCGGTTGAAAAAGCGTCATAGGGGCTTTCGCTCATGCGGGTGAAGCCTGAAATCCCGCCATGCTGCCGAAGCGTGTCAAAGCGGTCACGCCGTCCGGTTAGTATCTTATGGGCATAGGTTTGATGGCCGACATCCCAGATGATCTTGTCTTTGGGTGTATCGAAGACATAATGCAGGGCGATGGTTAGTTCAACGGCGCCCAAACTAGATGCCAGGTGCCCACCGGAATGTGAAACCACTTCAACGATCCGTTGCCGAATTTCTTTGGCCAGGCTTGGCAGTTCTGAACGCTGCAGTTTTTTCAAATCATCCGGTGATTCGATTTTAGAAAGTAACGCCAATTCAATTATCCTTTGGTTGCAAACGAATTAAATACAAACGCTGATTTTATGTTTAGTACTCCCAGGTTGAGCGAATTTCAAGTTTGCCTTAGCTACAAGGAAAATGTCGTTTCGCTATAGTATGCGATGCGGTACGGCATTTGACGCTGTAGATGAGGTGAAATTGGAAATCCCGAAGGGTTCTGAATTATAGAAAATCAAAAGTATAAAATTCCTTTGAATGGTTTTAATTCTAAAACTTTCAATAATTCAGAACGCTCAACGTGGGTTAGCGGTTTCGACTGATTATATATTCTGCCAGGGCACGTAATGGATCCGCTTTATTATCAAAGTCAGCCAGTGCCTGCAAGGCCTGTTGGATCGCGTCATGAGCCAAGGCTCGCGATTTTTCCAGGCCAAGGAGGGCAGGGTAGGTGCTTTTTTGGCGGTTTGCATCCGTACCAATGGCTTTGCCGATCACGTCCGGGTCACCTGTGACGTTTAAAATGTCATCGACAATTTGAAAGGCTAAGCCGATTTTGCGGCCAAAAAGTCGAAGCATTTCTATTTGTTGCGGGCTACCACCCCCTATAAGGGCACCCGTAAAAAGGGCGGCTTCGATCAAGGCGCCCGTTTTCAGGCCATGGAGGGTTTTGAGTCTCACCAAATCGAGGGTTTGCCCTTCGGACGCCAAGTCACGCATTTGTCCCTCGATCATGCCGGTGTGCCCGGCTGCCTTGGCAAGCGCGCGCAACACTCGAAGCTGCACAGATTCAGGATAGGTGCCTTTGGGCTCTGGAGAAGCGAGGATTTCAAAAGCAAACGTGAGCAAGGCATCACCCGCTAAAATCGCTGTTGCTTCATCAAAGGCAACATGCAGGGTCGGCTTTCCACGCCGCAGTTCGTCATCGTCCATGCCTGGCAGATCATCGTGAATCAATGAATAGGTGTGAATCATCTCAATGGCGCAGGCGGGCCCGATCACATCGTCCGGGTTGCCGCCGACGGCCTCAGCCGCTGCCAAACATAAAATCGGCCGTACGCGTTTCCCCTTTGCCATCAACGAAAATTGCATCGCCTCAATCACCCGCGCTGCGTTTGCAGACGGGAAAAATGCGCTAAGGGCTTGATTGATCTGTTGCTGCTTGGCGGCAAGATATTGTTTTAATTCAAACAATAATAAAATCCTTTCAGGATTTTATGTTTCGCGACGTTGTCGCTTTTTTAAAAAAAATTCTTTAGAGCGTAGCGACACCGAAACCCTCGTCACTTGTAAATTTAGTTCACTCGACACTTCCATCGACGTATCGACATTTACTCGTCTTCCGGTACTATTTTTTCTACAGTAGAACCATCTTCATCCTGGAGCAGGAGGGTGATCTTTTTCTCGGTTTCATCCAGCCTAGCGGAACAAAGTTTTGAGAGCTGAATGCCTTCTTCGAACTTTTTTAACGCTTTTTCAAGGGGCAGATCTTCTGATTCGAGGTCGGCCACAATTTGTTCCAGTTGCTGTAATGCTTTTTCAAAGGTTTTTTTACTCATGGCGGGGAAGTTCCTTTATTCGTATTCACGGATGGTCTAATAATTAATTGTCTGGGTTGGAGCTGTTTTTAGAGTCCACGGTCACGCCCAAACGGCCTTTATAAAGCATCACTTCCAGGTTTTGCCCAATGACAACATCATCTCCGGAGCGCACAACGGTCCCATCAGGCAGACGGGTGATACTATAGCCCCGAGCCAAAACCGCATTCGGGCTCAAAGCCTGCAAGCGCGCATTTAAGGCATCGATCAATCCGACTTTTGAACTAATAAATATGTCTAATTTATTAAATAATTTAGAGTTTATTAAATCAAGTTTAGATTTAAGTATCTCAACACGATTTAAAGGGGCGTTCAGATACAGTTTTTCAGATTTCCACGTGCTAAGATCGCGTCGTACGTGAAGCAAGGTCTTCATGTTTTTAACCAAGCGGTCAGTCAGTTCGTCTATTCGAAAGCGCATATCAACGATTTTATTGCGCGGATCAACGATTCGAAGCGTCAAACTTTTCAATTCGTCGCGTTGCCGACTCAAATAGGAGATTAAGCAACTTGCCAGAGTGCGACGGAGATCATCACAGCGACGTATGAGGTCCGCTTTAAGCGGGGTTGCCAGCTCCGCGGCAACCGAAGGTGTGGCAGCCCGCAAATCGGCGACAAAATCAGCTATGGTAAAGTCCGTTTCATGCCCAACCGCAGAAATGACTGGAATTCCCGAACGGTAGATTGCTTTGGCGACCCGCTCGGAATTAAACGCCTGCAAATCTTCTAATGAGCCGCCGCCACGCGCCAAAATGATAACATCAGATTCTAGTTGTTTATTGACCATATCCAGGGCGACCACAATTTCCTGGATCGCAGTGCTGCCTTGAACCTTAACCGGAACGATCTGGATGGCGATATTCGGAAAACGACGGTTGATAGTTTGGCGCATATCATGAACAACGGCACCGGTCGGCGATGTAATCAAACTGATTTTGCTGGGCAAAAAAGGGATTGGCTTTTTGTGTTCATCGCTGAACAAGCCTTCTTGGAACAAGCGCTGCTTGAGTTGCTCAAACGCGACCTGTAGCTCACCAATGCCGTGTGGTTCGAGGTACTCCAAGATGATTTGATACACGCCGCGGGGTTCATACACGCTGATGCGACCGAGTCCGGTGACGGCCATGCCGTTTTCGAGTGCAAATTTGAGGTTCTGATTTTGTCCACGAAACATAACCGCATTGATCTGGGCAGCGTCATCTTTTAACGAAAAATAAAAATGGCCGGAGACGGGCCGACGGTAGTTGGTCACTTCACCAGTGACCCAGATAAAGTTAAATTGTTCTTCCAAAGAGGCTTTGATGCGAAGGGTCAGTTCTGAAACCGAATAAATTCGGCGTGTCGTCGGAGAATTGGTCATTCCTGTATATGCATATTCCTATAACGTCTGATAAGGTATATTATGTAAACTTATTCCGATGGATCAGGATTTTGGGGTCTGTACTGGTCCAGCAGTTCCCTGATCGCGGGCATCATGTGAATATTTTCAAGTTCCAGGCCCCCGATGTATTCGGCCATGATCTCGATCTTCTTTTTCAGGGGTATGTTTGTGTCCATAATGAAAAGCTCTTCGTTATTAACCTTGCAAAATCCACTTTGCGCTTTGATGCCGGTTCGCTTAAAGCTCTGTTCCGATACCGTAATACCCAGTTTTTCAGCCAGGTCTTTGAGATCCTGATATATCTGAGCCGGAGTCATTAATAAAACCATCCCACGATTTTATTGTAGTTGAGCGACAACGTCGCGACCTATAATTGTGTGCAACACAATTATTTTTATAGCTCTTTTCTATCTGGATATCAATATGTTCCTTGATCCGATTTCAACTTGCATTCACTTGTTTGTGTGTTAATATATATAAGATTGCAGGCAATCTTATTTGACGCGGCTTCGCCGCTATAAACATGAACAAAATTTATTAGAAAAGAAATATATTTAAGTACGTTAGGTATATAATGTATCAATTAAATTCCAATGGTAGGAGGTTTTGATGGATTCGTTACCACTTAGACAAGAACAAACCCAGGTCATGGTCAATGGCTTTATTCGAAGCGTTTACAATTGGATGGCAATCGGTTTGGCGCTGACAGGAGGTGTGGCCTATTATGTGTCCAACAACGAAACGCTGCTTCGGATTATATTCGGCAACCAAATGATATTTTTCGGTTTAATCATTGCTGAACTTGCAATGGTTTTTTACCTCAGTGCCCGGGTCCAAAAAATCAAGGCGTCGACCGCCACCAACCTTTTCGTAGCCTATGCGGCTTTGAACGGTGCGACGCTGTCTGTTGTTTTTCTGGCGTACACCAAAGCGTCAATCGCTTCGACCTTTTTTGTATGTGCCGCCACATTTGTTTGCGCCAGCTTTTATGGATGGACGACAAAAAAGGATTTGACCTCTTGGGGCAGCTTTCTGTTCATGGGGCTTATCGGGATCATCATTGCATCCCTGGTAAACCTGTTTCTGCATAGCTCTGCAGTGTCCATGGTCATCAGCTACGTCGGTGTTCTCCTGTTCACCGGCCTGACCGTGTATGACACCCAGTATATTAAAAAAATGGCCCTCTCCCAGCCGGCCGACGTCGGGTCTGCCGCCATACGGAAAGGAGCCATTCTCGGTGCCCTTAAACTCTATCTCGACTTTATCAACCTTTTCTTGATGTTGCTTCGGATTATGGGGAGCCGTCGATAAATATTAAATCTTCATTCGTATTTTATTTGACGCGGCATAGCGTCTCTTTTTAAAAAGAAAAGCCTCTGACTTTGAAAGAAATCATGGGCTTTTCTTTTTTTAAAGACTTCTTTTTGAATTGACTTAACGCATGGAAAAAGAAAGACACCGTCGCCAATGTTTCGATTGTCTTTTCAATATTCTGATATTATTATGGTTTTTCTTTTCAAAGAGCTTTATAAAACCGACCCGATAGGTTTAGGAACTATAGTATCCCTATTGTTCCAGCAGCAAATAAAAACAATTGTGATAAAAATATGATTATAAAACCCTTTGGCCAAAAGGACTTAATTTGACTCTTAAACAAAATTGCTGCGGCCATGCCGATAGCGCCTATAATAATATCCAAATTATAAATCATTTGCATCACCTGCGCATTTTACTTTGCAATAGACTGTAATACCCAAATATGATGATATTTTTAGTTGTTTTTAATGCTTGAAAAGTGATATGATTAGACACGATATTAATAATTAAAACAACAATTTAAATAAAAAAGGTGAGGATTTTCCTCACCTTTTTCGAGTCTTTTTGATGCTAATTTGCTACAAAAACACTTTGTAAATGATTTTCAAAGCTTCAGCGAATTTTTTTGCGTTTTTTTGCCGATTGAGCGCTTATAATTGCCAGAGGAGATTCAAATTGGATCTTCAAGTTTTCCTTGCTTTAGGAGTTGATGCCCCTCGAATACTGTTAATATAACCAGACGATCGCCCAACACCTGATATACAATTCGATAGTTTCCTTCGATTAATTCCCGTATGTCTTCGCGTGTTAACTCTGGTACAATGCGTCCAGAAAGAGGCGCATGGAGTGTCTTTCTTGCGCGTTGTCTTAATCGATCAATCCAACGTTTGGCCGCTGTTGGATTGTCCGCAGAAATATACTGACGAATTGCAATAAGATCCTGTTTTGCTGTTTCGGTCCAAAAAAGCTTCATAGCTCTTTGCCCAGGTCACTATCTGATATTATCCGACCACTTTGAACGTCCTCTAAACCTCTTCTAACGGCATCAACGAAGCGAATTTGTTCCGATAAAAGGTCATAATCAGATGGTGATATAAGTACAGCCGCTGCTTTACCATTTTGCGTAATTACCAAAGGACGACGTGAGCTACGGATTTCATTAAGCATTTTAGACGCTTTGTTTTTAAAATCCGATAGGGAAACAATGTTCTGAGAAAGGGTTATAGGCTTCATACGGGCTCCTTTGCATTAATTCGATCCTAAGATAAGGCTTAATATAGTCCTAAATTCGGACTGAATCAATAAAAATTTTCCATTAAACCACCTATGATGGTGTTTGATCGGATCAGGTCTTAGGTATCTACCTATGGAAGGATCATAGTACCGATGGTAGTTATAGTGAAGTCCCGACTCAGC
>CAWDIC010000010.1:0-80795 GCA_963802265.1 uncultured delta proteobacterium | reverse complement strand
AATCGTTTAACGATTTTATATGACGCGACGGTGTCGCTCAAAAAAACACAAAGATTTCCTGCTGGTCTCAACGGGGAATCATTCTGCTTGGAGAAATGAAAACCGTACTGCTGTTAATGCTCGGCATTTTTGCCTTGCTGAACAGCTGATGCTTGGTGCCAGTCGCATATTCCGTCAGGCCCTGGCGATACGCTCAAACGCTCTCAGGATACAATGGAATACTATGAGCTTGAGCGCAAAATGCAAAAAGGCCAACAGCGTTAAAGCAAAAGACGGACACGCTCCGAGGAAAAATCTGGTAATCAAAAGGAAATTGAGATAAATGAAGATGATAACCATGTATTCGAATTTATCGATGAGAAACAACCTGAAAACGAAAAATAACCTTCTTAAGTCTTGCGACCGCACGGTGCCATAAAAATAATCGCTTTATAATGCCACCTGCTAATCCGGGTGGCAGCTTTATTAACCTTGAGCACGGAACAAGATGCGCTTGTTGATGCATCAATAACCAGTAGATTGGAAATTATGAAAAAAACACTTTTTTGCGTGGCGATTATTTTTCTTTTACTTCCCTTCACATGCCTTTTCCCAACCGCCTATTCCTTCCGGCCCTGCCGATACGCTCAAACGCAGCCAGGACACACTAGAATTCTTTGAATTGCAGGAAAGGCTCAAAGAAGGTCGTCAAACCATTGATGAAAAAGAAAGGATGCCGTTAGAAGAAGAACAGGAACCGATCAAAAGAAGCACCCAAGGGAGCTGAACAAACCCTTCGGATCAATAAGATCATAACCAATCCTTCGGAAATCTTATCAAAGGAAGAACTTGAGGAAATCTTCGCGGCATATGAAGGCAAAGTTATTGCTATTAAAGATCTTTTCAAAATAGTGGAGGAGCTCAACCAACTCTATAAATCCAAAAACATGATTGCCGCTAAGGCGATTTTACCTCCCCAAAAAATAAAAGACGGAATTGTTAAAATCCAGCTCATCGAAGGACATTTTGGCGACATTATCGTCAATGGCAATAAATATACACGAGACTCGTTTTTTTATAAGCGGATCGATATAAACAGCGGTGACCTGGTCGACATCAATGAGCTCAAAATGAATATCCTGACATTCAACAATGCCAATGATGTTAAAATCAAGGCCGAATTGAAACCGGGAGAAAAGGCCGGCACGACGGATTGTGTGCTCAATGTCCAGGAACCTCAGAATTATAATGTAACCTTATGGGGCGACAACGCCGGAAGGGAAGATGTCGGCCGCTATCGGGTGGGAGCCGTTTTGTCCAGCAAAAGCTTAGTCGGTTTTCGTGACCCTTTGATGCTTGGCGGCTATTTTGCGGAAGGCACCGCCGCAGGTTTTATTCATTACAATATACCGATCAACCGTTACGGAACCCGATTGGGCGGCTCGTATGACTATAATCAGATCGAAATAATCTCCGGTTCATTTGAGCCGTTGGATATTACGGGCGAATCCTATGACCTGGGTGGGTTTATATCCCATCCCTTCATTGCCAAGAGGAATCTAAAACTTAACGGTTTTCTCGAGTATCATGACAAAAAATCATCCACTGACTTTGGCGATGTAACGCTTTTTGAAACCAAAGTGAACAGCGGTGTTCTGGGTTTTGATGTGCAGTCTTTTGATACCGGAGGGCTGTGGTTTTCACGTAACTTGATACACGAATGGAATGGAAAGTTTAGGATCTGACAAAAGTTTTGTTAAATTCAACACGCTGACAACGCGCATGCAGATTTTTAAAGAACAATATGATTGCCACCTTCAGGTTGAATGGCCAGCTTGCCGATTCGAGACCTGCTTGCCCTCATCGGAACAATTTCAGATTGGCGGGCTTTCAACGGTTCGCGGCTACTCCGAAGGGTTGTTGGCAGGTGACCAAGGGTATGTCATCAATCTACAGTTGGATTCACCGCTTCCCTTTATCAAGGGAGATTTGTTTGACAAACCGGTTAGAGGAAGTCTTAAAGGGTGCCATTTTCTTTGACCATGGCGGCGCCTTTCCATACAAAGGCCATGGCGAATCGATCAATAGCGAAGATTTCCTCACCAGCCTGGGGCTCGGCTTGTTGTTCAATTTCAACAAATACATCAATGGCAGGGTTTTCTGGGGGGTCCCACTGGACGACCACGAAGGCAATAGTGCTGGGATGGTTAACTTCTATCTATGGGCTAACATCTTATAGGTATAAATAAAGCATTCCCGCCTTAAAATGCGGCAATTTTATTTATTACCACAATTTAAAAGCCTTACCTTCGGATTCGATTAGCTTTTGATTGGTCAATCTGAGGCGATCCGCCAATACTTCGGCAAAGATGCGATAAAGGACATAGCAAAACGCCATTTTGTCATCACCGGTCAATTCGTCGATGTGGCCAGTGTCCGTCGATAAACAGACGACATCGTCGATTGCGTATACGGATGCTGATCGGGCAGTGCCTTTAAGAATCCCCATTTCCCCAAAAACATCTCCTCGGCGTTTTAAAACGGACAGCGTTTTACCTTTTTTGGTGACACTCACGCTGCCGTAGATCAGGAAATATATCAAGGAATCTCTTTTGCCATCCTTAATAATACGTTCTCCTGATTTGTATTTTCTGATTTTGCTCAGTTTCAGAAGGCCCTGCAGGTCTTTTTCACCGAATGGTTGAAGGGTCGGGATTTTTTTGAGATCCTGAACCAGACTGCTGCTTTCTTTTAGAAAATCGGATTCAATCATCGGCAAACCCTTTGCTATGTGAGCGAAAGATAAAATTACATTAATGTAAAGATAACATCGAATAAGCAAAGAGTCAACTTTAGCTTGACATATGCCTATAATTCAATTTAACCACATTAAGCGTTATAAATTTTGAAATGGTTATACTAAACAAAGTCTTAAAGGGATTTTGTCGATCCTAATTTCCAAAATATATAACCCTATCGGGATTTCCAATCTCACCGCACCTACGGCGTCAAATGACGTCCCGCATAGAACACTATAGCGGAACGATATTTTCCTTGTATCTGCGGCAAACTTGAAAATCGCTTAAGCTGAGTTCAGAAATGTTAATTGCAAATTGAAATGCTCAACATCATTTAGCCTGCTGTGATTATGTCGTACGTAAACATATCGTTGTAAAGCGACATAGTCGCGCTTAATAAAATCGTGGAGCGATTTTATATATGGATATAAAACCGGTTGGAACAGATAAGCGGTACGCTGGGCGGCATGGATTATTTCCTGCTGTGGGCAGGTGTCGCCATTTCCTTGGCCGAGATATGGGCCGGCGGTTTTTTGGCCCCCATGGGATTCTGGTTAGGGTTTTGGGCAATTATTTTAGGGCATGTCATCGGCAATACCTTGATGGGACTTGGCGGTATCATCGGTTCGGATTATGGTATCCCATCAATGGTTTCAGTACGCCCTGCTTTTGGCATACGGGGTTCCAACCTGGCTGCCGTCTTGAATATTATCCAGCTTATTGGATGGGCTTCCATCATGCTGATTATCGGCGGCCGTGCCGGTGCCATGCTCGGTCAACCACTGGGCGGCATTTGGGCCTCCCGTCATTTCTGGATCATCGTTATCGGGCTGGGAACCCTGATCTGGGCCTTGTATACCGGTCGAACCATCTGGAAAGTCATGCAAACATCGGCGGTCATCGGTTTGCTGCTTGTTGTTATCCTCATGACATGGGTTTCCTTCAAAGAATTCGGTGGCGGGATCATGACCGTAAAGCCACAAAAAATGCCCTTTATGATCGGTCTGGACCTGGTAATTGCCATGCCCATTTCCTGGTTACCTTTGGTCGCTGACTACTCCCGCTTCTCAGAAAACACGACATCGAGTTTCTGGAATACCTGGTGGGGATACTTTATCATTTCTTGCTGGATGTATCTGCTGGGGCTTATGGCGACGCTGGTAACCGGTGATACCGATCCAGGGGTTATGATCCTACGAACAATGGGATCCCTCGGGTTGGCCCTACCGGCCCTTATAATGATCGTTTTTTCCACCATAACATCCGATTTCCCGGACATTTATTCAGCCACTTGTTCGATGTTGAATATATCCGATAAAATCAGTGCCAAGGCGCTCATGTGGATCGCTGGCATCTTATCGATCATTGTGGCGCTGGTATTTCCAGCCGAACAATACGAAAATTTCCTATTGTTGATCGGCGGGTATGTTTATCCCGTTGTTCGGAATCGTTTTGACAGACTATTTTCTGATACGCAAACGCAAGTTGTCCCTTGCGGGGCTTTATGACCCCGAAGGTGAATACTGGTACACCCGGGGCGTTAACCTGGTTGCCATACTGAGTTGGGCCCTTGGCTTTATTGTCTTTGAAACAATTGCCGTTCTGAAACTGAGCATGGGAGGCTCGATCCCAGCGATGATTGTTGCGGGGCTTTGCTATTATGTATCCACGCAATTGAGGTCGAAAAAAAATAGTTTGTCATAAAATCGTTAAACGATTTTATTTGGAGCAATTCAATGCCAAATGTGATTTTGCTTTTAAAGGCCATTGCCGTTCTGGTGGCCGCGTTATTGTTGGAAACTGGTTTTTAGCTGAAGTACGTAAGACCAAAGCCACAGGTGAGCCCTTGGTATAAGCCGTATTTCATCACTTCCCGGACTTCTGATCTTAGTCGCTGCTCATGATACCTGTCATACTCTGGTTTATGAAATAGACGCTTGAAAATCAGAATCCGAAATAATCTCTATCTGTCCGATTTTCCCAAGGAAATACATCAGGAATTGGTTGAGAAGCTGCAATTTCCCAATCCGAAGTGGATTGAAAATGCGAGAATGGGGCGCTGGAACCGGGGAACACCCAAAGTCTTGCGCTTTTTCTACAAAGGCCCCAAGGCAGCCTGTGGATTCCACGCGGCTATATGCGACAACTGCTATTGCTTTGTCGACGTAAAGGCATTGCCTATCAAATCGATGATCAAAGAAGAGAATTGCCAGCTTAATCGACTTCAAATTTTCCGGACAATTGAAGCAGTTTCAAAAAAAGGCGGTCGAACGAATGGGCCAGCGGGATTTTGGGACCCTCAGTGCTCCGACCGGTAGCGGCAAGACCGTCATGGGGTTGTACCTGATCGCTCATCGCAGGCAACCGACCCTTATTATCGTGCACACCAAGGATCTGGCGCTACAATGGGTGGAGAGAATTCAACAGTTCTTAAAAATCTCCAATCAGGATATCGGTTTGATTGGTGGTGGTAAAAAGCAAATCGGCAGGCTTGTTACCGTGGCGTTGGTACAATCTTTTACAAATGCGCTGATGAAGTCTGCGAACATATCGGACATCTGGTGGTCGATGAGTGCCACCGAACCCCAAGTCGAACCTTCACCGATGCCGTCACTGAATTCGATGCCAAGTATATGCTTGGCTTGTCAGCGACCCCCTGGCGAAGAGATAACCTGTCCCAACTCATATTTTGGCATTTAGGGGATGTTCATTACAAAGTGGACAAGGAACGCTTGGTCGAAGAAGGGCATATTGTTAAAACCGAAGTTGTCTGGCGTGAAACGGACTTTAGCCCGTATTACGATCCGGTTAACGAATACAGCAAGATGCTTTCGGAATTGACGGCCGACGATGAGCGCAATCGTCAAATTGCAGCCGATGTGGCCACCGAAGTCGAGGACGCTTCCGGTGTCTGCCTGGTACTATCGGATCGAAAAAAACATTGTGAAACCCTACAGGCGCTTTTGCGCTTCAAACACGGCATTAAGGCTGATCTGTTGACCGGCGATTTAACGAGCCGAGCAGCGCAGAGATGTCATTCAACGCCTTGAACAGGGCCACGTAAACGTTTTGATCGCCACGGGACAGCTAATCGGAGAGGGATTTGACTGCCGCAACCTGGCGACTCTTTTTTTAGCGACCCCGATCCGGTTCAGCGGACGGGTGATCCAATACCTGGGACGCGTGATGCGTCCGGCCCCCGGCAAATCCAAAGCGCGTGTGTTTGATTATGTTGATGTAAAGGTCGATGCGCTTCAGGCGGCCGCGCGGGCGCGTACTCAAGGTCTATAACCAATGAAGCTATGCCCTGCGGCAAGTTGCAGGGCACAGCGGAATTATGCTGCAGCCTGCCTTTGGGGACGCTATAGAAGGCGAATAAAATCACTATAAAAAATCTATTCGGCTTCAAGTGCGCGTTTGATCGTGACCGGAACGACCGGCACATTCTGGTGCCCGGCATTGAAACCTGTTCGCATGGCTTCAATCTTGTCGACCACCTCCATTCCTTGCACGACCTTCCCAAAAACACAATAGCCCCATCCGTGTTGGGTTTTAGATTTATGGTCCAGGGAGGGGTTGTCGACGGTATTGATGAAAAATTGGGAGGTCGCCGAGTGCGGGGCCATTGTGCGTGCCATGGCGATAGTGCCGCGCTTATTTTTTAATCCATTAAAAGCTTCATTGGGGATTGGCGCCTGAGTCGGTTTTTCTCGCATGTCGGCTGTAAAACCGCCTCCCTGAATCATGAAACCCTTGATGACCCTGTGAAATATCGTCCATCGTAAAATCCGATCTCCACATAGCGGATAAAATTATTAACGGTTTGCGGGGCCGCTTGCGGATCCAGTTCGAGCACGATCATGCCAAGACTGGTTTCCAATTGGATGCGAGGGGTGGTCGTTTCAGCAACCGCCGCGGGTAAAACACAAAAAATCGTCAATAAATAGCAGTTTCTTCAAAATGATTCTCCTATGTGTTTATATTTAGGCATCTTTTCCTTTTTAAGAATAGGGGCTTTCTTGATCACAGCTTATAACTCATTCTTTGGGTTTCGTAAAGGGCTGGATAGTTACTACCACAGCATGAAGACGTTTCGGCGTTGATCCAGACGGGTAATCCCTTCTTCCTGGGCCGTCTTCAGGGCGGTACGATACTCTGTTTGGGATAGCGGGACGGTGTAATCCCGGCACCTCCTGGGCGCGTCCGCAGGGACGATACTGGGGCATGATATTGACATAACTTTGGTCTGACAAGTTTTTGGCAATAAAGCGCATCACCTGGCGTGTACCGGCCAGGTCTCCAGGCAATACCAGGTGACGAATCAGAAGGCCCTTTTACGGCCAGCCCGCGATCGATCGATCAACAGATCGCCGACCTGTCGGTGCATTTCCACCAAGGCTTTGCGGGCAACCTCCGGGTAATCCGGTGCATCACACGTTTTTTGGGCGATGTCCTTTTCCCAAAATTTAAAATCCGGCATATAGATATCGATAATCCCTTCCAGCAGTTTTAAGGTGTCGACACGGTCGTATCCGCCCGAGTTATACACAAGGGGGATCGTCAGTCCCTTGTTCGCAGCGATGTTAACGGCGCCAAGGATCTGGGGGACCACATGCGAGGGCGTAACGAAATTGATATTATGGCACCCCATTTCTTGCAGGCGAAGCATGATTTCCGCCAGCGCAGCATCCGACTATGCGCTTCTCCCTGGCCTTCATGGCTGATATCGAAATTCTGACAGAAATTGCACAACAAGTTGCAGTGCGTAAAAAAAATTGTTCCGGAGCCATGGGAGCCGACCAGCGGCGCTTCTTCACCAAAATGGGGGCTGTAACTCGAGACCCAGGCTTTTTCAGCGGTGCGACAGATGCCGGTCTCACCCGCCATACGGTTGACCCCACAGCGGCGCGGGCAAAGCTCACATGCTTCCAGAAGCAGGCGTGCCTGTTTGACGCGGGAAGCTAAAATGCCGGTTTGGGCACTTTTGATGTAGGCTGGTACGGAAGTTTTCATTTTAGGCACGGTCTTCCAGAATCTGCAAGGCTCTATGCGCCACAGCACGGTCCAACAAGCAGGCAAGGCCGTGATAATTTCCGGCGGAGCACTTTTCAAGCGCATTTCATCAATCAAGGTGTTTAACATTGAGGTTCGGTTGAAATCAGTCTGAGACAAAATCGCTAAAAGTTGCCGGCGAATATCGCGATCCTCTTGGGCAACGCGCATCAAGGTGATGAAATTTTCGTTTTCAGCGATTGGCGGTTCTTTCTTTTGCATGTGTTGGTTCCAAAGTTTCCGTGAAAAGATCGGTCTCCCAATGGGCAATCGTATTGGCGTAATATGATAAAACAGTCCGTGTGTTGGGATCAACCGTAAACAGGCCGTTTTCCTCATTAACAAAGTGCCTCAGGGTAAGCATGTCCAACGCGGTTTGGATGGCGTGATCGCGGGAACCTTCGGGCAGGAACAGCGGGGCCCCCAGGGCTTGCAGGCGGTTGATCAACTGATAGACATGGGCCTTAATGGTACTTGAACTCATGCCCTTATCAGGGGCGGCGGCCATAACATGGGCCACCAGAGACAGGGGCAAGGCTGGAATCACGGCAGCAATTTCATCCATAATACGTTGGCACAATTGTTCGACTTTTTGAAAACGGGTTCGGCGGTCGAGCTGGTTGAAGGTAAAGCCCTTGGCGTTGCAGTAATCGCGCATGGAGATATGCGGACCGAAATTGACACACGCGTATCCAAAATGGTGCCAGCGGCTGAAAATCATCAGCATTACGTTGTGCCAGATAAAACCGCAAGTGGTTTTGACCACAAACCACAGGCTTCTTTTTTCAGCTGAGGCGTCGAGGTCGCGAAGCAAGCTGCGATCCTCGATCGTCCGTTCATAATTGATGCCTACGGGGATAAAGACAATATCGCGATCCGTTTCTACATTGAAACTGCGCAGCATGTAATCGACAAAACCGAGCTTCGGTTTTCGCAGGCGGCCATCACGGCTCAATCCGCCTTCCAAAAAAACAGCCTGACAAACACCTTCCTCGGTTGCCATGTGAATGTACCGTTCAAGCACCAATCGGTAAAGGGGGTTTCCGGACTTGCGGCGGACAAAAAAGGCCCCCATTGATTTGATCAGTGTCTGCAAAGGCCAAATTCGGGCCCATTCGCCAACCGCATAGGAAAGGGTTGTCCGCTCGGCGGCCAAAAAGGCAACCAAGATATAATCCATGTTGCTGCGATGATTCATTACGAATACGACCGTCGACTCGGGATGGATCGTCGCTAGCGCGGCATTATCCACAAGACCGACACGCACCCGGTAAAGGAGTCGCGCCACTTTTTTGGCGATCCAATAACCGATTCGAAAGTAGATATAGGCATTGAACGAAGGTACGATCTCTTTGGCATACGTCTGTACTTCGGCTTGCAGGATTTCACGCGGGGTAAAGCTTTCCTGGGCGTGGGCATGGATCGCTTCAATGATTTGAGGATCGAAAACCAGGCGGTCGATCAGGACTTGACGTTTGGTTAGTTGAAAGGGTCTGATTTTGATGTCCAAACGGGTGCTGATTTCATCGATCACGCGGTTGATGCGCCGTCTGAAAACCCAGCGGACGCTCGGAATGAAAATTCTTTCCCAGGCCGCCCAACAAGCGAGCACCAGCATGAGAATGAACAGCCAGATCGAAATGGTTATGTGGCCTGTCATGGTAAAATCAGATTTTGAAACGCATTTTGAAGTTTTATCGTAATGGGCCCGGGCATGCCGTCCCCAACAAGATGATGGTCGATCAGGATGACCGGTGTAATTTCTTTGGTTGTTCCCATGACCATTGCTTCGGATGCCGTGTGCAAGTGCTCAGCCATTATGGGGTGTTTGCGAACCGGGATTTGTAGCTCCTGGCACAGATCCAACGCGACCTGGCGGGTGATCCCGGGCAAGATATAGTTGGAATCAGGATAGGTCCACAACTGGCCATCGAAAACCGCTCCGAAATTACTCAGTGTCCCTTCGGTGACAGCGCCATCTCGGACAAAAAGGGCTTCGTCGGCACCGGCTTCGAGAGCTTGCTGGTTAGCCAGCACATTGGGCAGCAAGGCAAGTGTTTTGATATTGCAGCGTGCCCAGCGGGTATCGGGCAAGCAAATGACTTTAATGCCATTTCGCCATTTTTCTACGGGCGGCTCAAAAGGGGAGGCCGCCGCGTAGATCGTCGGAACAACATTGGCTGGAAAAGGATGGCTGCGCGGCGCGACACCTCGCGTTATTTGCAGATAGATTGTGGCATCACCGGTCAGCAGTGCATTGCGTTGAAGCAGTTCAGATGGAATCGTTTTAAGCGAATCGCTCTGCCCGATATCAAGGCGCAGGGCCTGTAAGTTGCCATACAAGCGCCTAAAATGATCCTCTAACCGGAACAGTACGCCATTGTAAGCGCGGATCACTTCGTAAACGCCATCAGCAAAATTGAAGCCCCGATCTTCAGGGGAAATGCGGACAGCGTCTTTTTCAACAAAATGGCCATTGTGGTATACGATCATAAGCAAATTCGCTCCGCTCTTTTAGTGGTATTCGTTTTTTAAATTTCCATGGCAGAATGTCAAGCAAAATAAAATCGTTGCACCGTTTCTTCAGTCTTGATACGTGTGCTGGCGGTCACATAGATTTTGCGAGAATTAACAGGATGGGTTAAGGGTGATCATCATATAAAGGGCGCACGTAAGACGTTTGAGGTGCGCAGACTGCACACATGCCGATAATGCTCGAAGCAATAAATCTGGTCAAAACCTACGATGATTTGAAAGCCGTGGATGGCGTCAGCTTTGCCCTTGCAGAAGGGACCTGCTTCGGCCTGCTCGGTCCCAACGGGGCCGGAAAAACAACCACCATCGAAATGATCGAAGATATCATTACACCAACCTCCGGTGAAATATTGTATCGAGGGGGCGAGCGAAGCGCTGCCTTTAAAGAGGAAATCGGCATCCAATTTCAGCAGACCGCTCTTCTGGCTTATTTGTCGGTTCATGAAACCCTGGAAACCTTTCAAAGTCTTTATCTTCAGACTGAAGCCCTGGATGACCTGATGGAAATCTGTCATTTAAACGACATTCGGGATCAGATGAACGACAGCCTTTCAGGAGGACAACGGCAACGGCTTTTGTTGGCCCTGGCGTTGATCAATGCCCCGCGCCTGATTTTCCTAGATGAACCCTCAACCGGACTAGACCCCCAGGCGCGACGCAACTTGTGGCAAATCATCGATCGAATCAAAGACCAGGGCAAAACGCTTATCCTTACGACCCACTATATGGAAGAAGCGCAATATCTGTGTGATGAGATTGCCATTATGGATTACGGCAAAATCATTGCGCAAGGGACCCCAGCCGATCTGATCGACCGCCATTGCGAAGGTGACACCATCGTGCTTCCGAAAAAAAACATCGGGCAGCCGTTAAATGAATTGAATTTCCATTTTTTCGAAAGGCAGGGACATGTTGAGATTCCGACCACAGACGTTAACCGGACGCTCAACCAGTTAATGAAAGCCAACGTTGATTTGACGGAAATGACGATCAAGTCGCCGAACCTGGAAGAGGTTTTTTTGAACCTTACCGGGCGACGGATGCGATCTTAGCCTAAAAATCGCATTAAATCATACAGCGAACCGCCTAATGAATGGAAGCCGAAGATGAATTTCAAACGGATGTGGGCCCTGCTTAAAGCGCGTAACCGTGAATTTTTCCGGGACCGGGCTGCTTTTGGATGGAATTTCGTTTTTCCGTTTTTGATTGTGGGTGGCTTTGCCATCATCTTCGGAAACGAAGATTATAATGAGTACAAGGTGGGCGTATTTCCTCACAGCACAGCGGTGGTAACGGCTGAAAATCTAGATATTCCAGAACCTTTCAAGGCAACACGCTATATTATATTCGTTGGGTTTGAAAATCTGGAACAAGGCCTGGACAAACTGCGACACCACAAGATCGACTTCCTGCTTAAAAGCGGCCCCCCGCCTTATCAGTACTGGATCAGTGAATCCTCCCCCAAAGGGTATGTTGTCGAGCGGCTTTTTAATGCGAGCATGCTTCCGTCGAACAACTCAGGCTTGTTCGACAAGCGCGCCGTGCAAGGCAAGCAGATTCGTTATATCGAGTGGTTTTTCCCCGGAATCCTCGCTATGAACATGATGTTTAGCGCCTTGTGGGGGGTCGGCTACGTGGTGGTTCGCTATCGGAAAAACGGTGTTTTGAAACGCCTCAAAGCGACGCCATTGACGGCCTTTGAGTATTTGAGTGCCCAGACCCTATCCCGTATTTTCTTGCTGATGTTTACTATGGTGGTTATTTGGATCGGTTGTGATTTGGTTTTCAAATTCACGGTGGAAGGGTCCTATCTAGATTTGTTCTTAATTTTCTTGATGGGCGGCCTGAGCATGACCGCCCTTGGCTTGCTGGTTGCCTCACGGGGTACCAGCGAGGAGTTTACCTCCGGTATTTTGAATTTTATCACGTGGCCCATGATGTTCTTGTCGGAAGTCTGGTTTTCCCTCGAGGGTGCTCCGGAGTGGGTGAGGCTTTTCGCCAAAATATTCCCCTTAACGCACATGTTGACCGCTGCCCGCAAGGTGATGAACGACGGTGCGCGCATTTACGAGGTCGGGCCTGAATTACTGGTTCTTTTGATGATGACGCTTGTGTGTTTGGGGCTGGGGGCGACGTTATTTAGATGGAATCGATAAGTAAATACCAAAAATGGGAGGTAACAATGAATGCCCAACATCTTGACCTACCTTTCTGTTTGAACAGATTCTGTCTATAATAGAAAACCTTTCTAAGCGACAAACCCAATTTGAAATCAACGCCGATTTGTTCTGGTTTCTAACTAAATATAACTGGAGTTACGACACTGTTCCTACAGGTACTGATAACACGAAACCGTATAGTATAGTTGAATCCATTGATACCATTAAGAAACGCAACAATCGCAACCTGCGTTTGACCTCGTCCGATCTTGTTGATAGGGATTAAGGGATAGGGGGTAATAATGATGAGATCGATCTCCGTAGTTGTTTTATCGTTAATATCTATTTTGCTTATACAATCAACCCACGCTGGAGAACCATGTACGGTAGAAATGATGAGGGCTATGATTGAAGAAGGGTTGAGCAATGATCAGATCCAAAGTATTTGTGATAGAGCGAGACTGTTACAAGGCACTGATGCTAAAGCTGAAGAAGATATATACACTAAAGCCCAGCGATTATACGAAAACCAGCAGTTCGATGATATGGTAACTTTGTTAGGAACCTATTGCCAAGAACACCATTATGATATGAAAGCTAACATTCTTTTAGCGAATGCATATATGGAACAAGTTGAGCAATTGAAAGCAAGTGATGACAAGGAATATAAAGAACTGGTGATGAAAGCATACTATATAGGCCGAAGGTTTGTAACTGGTGATCCAGAAAATCCTGACGCCCTATATGTAGCGGGTAGGAGCTTTGTCCTAAATAACAGGCCTGAAAGAGGCTTAAAATATATTAAGAAAGCGATTAGTGTATCAAATAAAGGTATTTGTGAATACTATCTCGCATTAGGAGATGCGAATATTGCTGCAGGTCGAAACGACGTTTCTCGAGATGGAACTACCTCCCGGAAAAATGAAAGTAAAGAGGCATACCAGAGAGCTATTGAATTGGCCAAAATTGATTGGTTAAAGGAAAAGGCTCAGAAAAAACTCGATGCTATCGATTAACTCTTTGCTTGTTCAACAGATCATCAGGAAACAGGTCACTTGCAAACCGATAAGCAGGTACTCGAGGAAGGTTAGCGGCGTAGCACCAAAATCTTTCCAAATCCCAACCTGACCATGCTCCAATGCCTTGATCCGGAAATATACTGCAAATCGTAGCAATGGATGGGCACTAATTGGTTAGGCTTTGGATCGGAGCGGGGATCAATCCGCCCAAACGGATGAAACGATTGGATCCGGGGCCATTGTTTACCGGAATGATGGTGGCCTGGCCTAAAAGGCCTCCAAAATAAGCCATTTCACCTGCTTTTTTCCCGGGAACCGGTATCAAGCGCGCGGCGGTTGTCTTTTTATTGATCACGCCAATCGCCATTTCATCGGCGATGATCGCCGCCAGGGTCTCATCCGATGTATCCCCGGGTATGGCAACCATGTCGAGGCCGACGGAACAAACACTGGTAATGGCTTCGAGTTTCTCGAGCGACAAGTGACCGGCCGCGGCGGCTTCCGAAATGTTGAGATCTTCACTAACCGGAACAAAGGCGCCACTGAGGCCACCAACATGGGAACTGGCAAAGGCGCCCCCTTTCTTGACGGCATCATTCAGCAGGGCCAAGGCGGCCGTGGTTCCGGGAACACCGATGCTAAGCAATCCCAAACTCTGGAATATTTCACCGACACTGTCACCCACGTTGGGCGTTGGGGCCAGCGAGAGATCGGCAACCCCAAAACGAATCTTCAGGCTCTTGGCAACTTCCCGACCGATGAGTTCACCCACACGGGTGACTTTGTAAGCGGTGCGCTTGATCAACTCCGAAATCAGACCGAGGTCAAGATTGGGATTGGCTTCCAGGGCACGATCAACGGCTTTCTTGACAACCCCCGGTCCACTGACGCCGACATTGATGACCGCGTCCGGTTCCCCGATCCCTAAATAGGCGCCCGCCATGAAGGGGATATCCTGCGGAATATTTGCAAAAACACATAGTTTTGCGCAGGCCAAACCGTCCTTTTTGGCGGTCAAGGTAGCCGCCTGCTTGATTTTTTGCCCCATCAAAAAAACGGCATCCATGTTAATACCGGCCCGGGTCGAAGCGACATTGACCGAGGCGCAAACCCGCTCGGTTTCGGTGAGAGCATACGGGATGGCATCGATCAGCGCCCGATCGCCGCGGGCGATTCCTTTTTCAACCAGCGCAGTAAATCCACCGATAAAATCGACGTTTACTTCCTCGGCGATGCGATTGAGGGTTTTGGCAACTTCGATCATTTGGGTCGATGAAAAGGGTGCTGCAACGGCAGCAATGGGGCTGATAGAGATACGCTTGTTGACCACTGGGATGCCGTATTTATCCCCGATTTGGTCACACGTGTCGACCAGATTTCGTGCCAATCTATTGATTTTAATGTAAATATTATCGTTAAGCTGATTCAGGTCACCGCTGGCGCAATCGAACAGGTTGATGCCGAGGGTTACCGTACGGACATCCAGGTTTTCATTTTGGAGCATTTCCAAGGTTGCGATGATTTCTCTTTCGGTTAACATGATTGGCCTTTCTTAAATGCGGTTAATCGCTTCGAAAATATTACGATGCTGAATGCTGATGCGAAGCCCAAGCTCGTTGGCTTTATCTCTTAGGTCCCGTTCCAAGGCTTTCTGATCGCAGTCAAGAGGAACATCGACTTCATAGATCATGATGTTGTCGTTGGGATCGTCTCCCCCTTTGAAGATGGCCTGCAGATTGGTGACATTGACACTGTAACGGGCGATGATTTCTGTGACGCGAGCGACAAGACCCTTTTGATCCGGGCCGCGTGTTGTGATTACAAAAGGCTCGCTTGCAACCAGAGAAGCATAGGGCTCCCGAGCACCGATCGATTTTAGATGGACGTGCAGATCGAGAGGGTTCATTTCCTGACTCAGGTGTTTGTGCATTTGTTCATTGGTAAGGTCGTCAGGCAATGAGGCAATAAAAGTCCCTGAGAACTCCGACTGTAAAATCGTCTGACTGACATTTTCAATATTGCAGTTGTTATGAAAAAGGATCCGTGTAATCGCCGCGATAATGCCGGGCTTGTCAGCTCCCAATACGGAAATGATGACTCTTCTCATGATAAAGACGCTCCACGATTTTATAAGACGCGACGGAGTCGCTGTTAAAGGTGATAAGCTAAAATCCGAATCTCTTGCGCATGCATTTTTGTTTTAGCCTTGTCCGCTGTGCTGTGGTCATGTTAAAGCAAGGCTCTGATTATGTTACGCTGGTTCTACCATAACCAATTATTATTACATCTTTTTGTTTTGGAATACAAGCAAGAGTGCAAACGTGACGGTTTTAAAAATCGTTAAATCATAGAGCGACATCGAGATGAGCAGGGTCTGATCGACCCTGCTCCTGAGGATTGACGGATTTTCATTTAAGGATATATACATCTGGATAATCCATTAACTTTAATGTCATTGCAATGACACCTGAAACTGCCTGGACATCATGAACTACGACCAAGCTATTGCTTTTGTTTAATTCCTCCATCATAGGCTTAGAGAACATATCGCTGTAATCCACATGATTAGCGCCTTTAACATGATTCGAGTCATATTTTGACTTATCACGAAAATCGACAAACGTGCAGTTTTTTAGACTTCTGGCATCTTTTTCGGTTATAAGTAATGCGGCGAAATCAGTTTTATTTACATCGATCAGATCATTAAGAAGTTCCAACCGGTCTACTGTGGTGTAACCTGTGCTTTTCCATCCTTTGATGCCATCTCTCACCCAATATACGTTTTTATATCCGTTAGCGACCGCCAGCCTGGCGGCATGATAAGATTTCCATCATGTGTTTGATGCACAATAGGTCATTATAGGCGTGTTTTTGTCTTTTGGAAGCTGTGCGACATCGAAGTCAACTTCGCTCAACGGCATATCGGTGCGTTTGTGATCCTTTGGAACCAAACAAGTAATATGTATTGTTCCGGCAGGATGACCTTTCATAAAATCGGTCGTGTGACTGTGACAGGCAACCACGGTCACGCCTTGTTCATAGAGTCTCTTTGCTTCTTTCAGATTTACGGCCTTGAATCCCTTTCCCCCTTGCTGGGGAGCAGGAACCTTGGCTGCAAGCCCCAAGGTTGAAAAGCCAAATATAAACACCAAATTTAAGGCTATAATCATGACTTTTTTTGACATGACGATTCTCCTTTTTATCAATGTGAATGATATCGGCTCGTTACTCAGCAATCAGCCAATAAACAGGCATAATTTTATAGACGGTTACTTGATACAATCCTTAGATTATCGAGGGAAATTTATTGCTGTAGCCATTAAAAAGGAGGAGATCGGGAGTGATAAAACGATTGGATATAATTAGAATAAAGGATCTGATAATAAGCGATGAGTATATAAAACTCGGTGGGTTGTATAAAAGACGGTTTTTCAGAAATAAAAAAGCCGGAAAATTTATCTATCAGAATACATAATGAACATGTCTCAAGGTTGGTTCCGCCCTCGTGATGATGATAACTTGCTATAACAAAACCAAGAATCAACACGATGCAAATGACACCCCAAAATCTTGCTGGCATGGATTGGGTGTAATGGCTTTGAGAGAGTGTCATCAAACATCGCTCCAATGTTTATAGAAGCTATCTCAAAAATGCCTTTTGGCCCAATCTCGGCGTTGGACGCCATGATTTGAATCCTCAATCCGCCTCAGGCGGACTTCCGGCTCAAATCTGACGTCCGTCTTGACCTTAAGCCAAAATCCTATTTTTGAGATAACCTCTGGAACCAAAGAAATTTTAGTTGCTTTACAATGACATTTAGCGCTTAGGAGAAGATCAACTGGGTGCTGTAAACGCGTTCATAATGACAGCTTAGGGAAAGGATCGGTTGATTTCAGTAAAACTATTGGTGAGCTTTCGTTAGTGATGATAGCCTATTTCATTTTTTTATACGCAATTAGCCTTAGATGGTCAAATCATTTTTATTGGTCTAATTAATAGGGAATATTTATTTGATATTGAAATCACCAACCATCAGTCTTGCTAAATACTTGGCAAGCAGGTGGTTTAGGGAATCAGGGAAGATGGCGATGTAAGGAGGTCATTGACAGCGCGGCTAAATTACAGACACCATGATTCCCGCTATAAAACTGCCGATGCTTAGATAACCAGACAATCCGCTACAAGTTCCCACAGGTATTTGACTTCCAGACCTTCCATCTCATATTCGGCCTTAATGTTGTTGAGTTGACCGTGGCAGGAGTGGCATGGCACGACAACCATTTGAGCGCCCGTTGCCTTGATCTGCTCCATTTTTTTGCGGCCATAAAAAATGCGTTCTTCGTTGTACCCGGTGGTCATGGTTCCACCGCCGCCGCCGCAACAGAATTGGTCCATCCTGTTGGGGTACAGATCGACCCAATTTTCCAGGCATTGATCCATGACCCACCGCGGTTCTTCGAAATAACCATGCCCGAAGAGCTTTTGAGCTTTCCGGCCGTAGTTGCAGGGGTCATGATAGGTTGCCAGTTGTGGGAACCGGGATTTGTCGATCTTTGATTCGTCCTTCTTTCATATACTGCATCAGCAGATCGAAAACCGTGACAGTACCGAATTTCTGCAATGCTTCGGGATACCATTTTTCAAGACCAGACCTGGTCGCAAGATAAGCGTGCCCTCATTCGGGCCACAGAAGATTCTTAATCTGAAGCTTTTCCATTTGTTCCACGATCCGGCCGACCATGGTGCGCATGGCTTCGTCATCACCGGTGAAAAAGCCCCAGTTGGTACCTTCCCAGTTCTGAGATACGAGGGTCCAGTCTTCCTTGGCGGCATGGAAAATTTTCCACCAGTGTTTCAGGTCTTCGGTGTGGGTATTGACGAGTTTGTTATGAATTGTGGTCAGAAGATTGGCCCCTTTTTTATCGATGGGGACCTTAAAATTTTCAAATCCGGGCTCTTCGGCGATTTCCTCACCCACGTCCTCGACAATAAAAATGTAATCTTCTGTCGGAATAGACAAGTTGTTACCGGTCTTCAAAGCGGCTGCCAATCCCTTGTGCAGAATCCCGGGAACATCGTCACGGTCACGCAGTCCTCGAATATGTCGAATAACGTCGGGGATGTCGATTTCCATGGGGCAGACATGCTCACACTTGGCGCACATGGTGCAGATCCACGGCCAGCGCGCCTCGACAATTGTCCTTTTCAAGGCCCAGAGACACCATACGGACAATTTTACGCGGGTCAAACCCATCGACCCCGGCGACCGGACAAGAACTGGAACAGATGCCGCAGGTAATACAATAGTCCTGCCCGCAGGGCCAGTCTTTGAACCGATCGTGCGGCAGCTGATCCATTGACACGGGTTTGGGAGACGCATTCATGATTTCCTATCCTTTTAGCACACGCTCGAATTGATTAATAATTTCAGCGAATTCAACACCCATGTTGCTGGCCAAGGTTCGAATAGCAAGTCGATCGGAATTTATTCCGATCGATTGGAGCAGACCCTGCAATTGGGTCACCCGGGCATGGGCATAACGATTACCGTATTCGGAATGGCAATTACCAGTATGGCATGTCAGCACCAAAACACCGTCCACGCCGAGTTCAAAGGCTCCCAGAATGTGCCTGATCGAGATACCGCCGGCACAGGGCACTTCGATAATCTTCAATCTCCGGGGGGGGCTCACATCCCATCCAGTCGGCCATATGACCGGCCTGGACAGCAGAACGACTGCAGCAAAAGGCAACCATCTGAGGGGCAGATGGCAGTCACTGGAATCCTGGCGTGAGCGCGATATCCGATTGGATTGATTAGGTTTATCCTGTTCAAATGGATCCAGGAAGATCGCCTGTTGCGGACATTCTGCCCGACACAGGCCGCAACCTTCGCAGGCTGTCGGCATGATGTCGACCCGGGTATTCAGCTGAATCGCCCCATAGGGACACAGGCGCAAACAAGTAAGGCAGCGAACACACTGGCGAGAGCTGATTTCAGCGACCGCTGCAGCCGGTTGGTCATCTGCATGGTGTTCTTGCGCAATGATCAGGCTCACATCATCAGCATCCGTCAATTGCATCCTCAGAGGTCCTGCGCCTCGAGCAGGGCCGGCGGCAAAGATCCCCCGACGGTTGGTAAGAACCCCGACACGGTGCACATTTCCTCTCTGGACAAACCCATTTAAATCGGTGTGGAGCTTTAAAATATCTGCTAATGCAGATAGATAGGTTGCAGGTTGGATGGTTTCATCAACAACCAGCAGCTCCGGTGTCAAGAGGAATGATTCGCGCGTATATTCATCTTCAAAGGCAATGGTAACGTTTCCGGTATCCGGCTGCTCAAAAACAGGCGTGCTGTCCGTAAATTTAAGGTATATGACCCCTGCATCCTTGGTGTCACGGTATAACGCTTCCAGGCCGTCATCGGCAACTTTTAGGTTGCGTGTTAGAATATAGACGTTGCCTTGCACCGCTGGCTTTCGTTTCCAGTGCTGACGACATGACATGTCTGGTGATGACCGGATTGCTTTCTTTGGCCAGCCCCACGAGAAAGACGATACTGCCGGATGTGCTATCGGAAGCCAAGGCTTTAAAATTTGAAAGGGACGTCACGTTGGCAGAAGGTTTCAGTCCGTATTCCGCAAAGCAGGCCTTATGAACAGCGTCTTCAGCAATAACGATTTGTCTGGTTCTTAAATGGGCTGTGTCAGTCTGGTTTTTCAACTGAACATGGAAATCACCGGAGCGCCGGACGACCGTGTTAAACGAGTATGCGTCAGGACTTGAAATGCAGATGCGTCCGAAGCAGGGGTCAGTATTGCGTTCACCCGCATCATCAACTGAGCAATCATCTAATGTTACCTGTACAACCGATAGTTGGTAAGTGCAATTAAGTTGGCGACGATTTTGCGGGCACAATGGCTATTGCCGAGAACCAGCACATCTGAAGTTAACGCATCGATATCATTCATGTCTAATCCAAAAATTATAATCGTAAAACGGTTTTATATATCGCGGCCCTGTTGCGTCTTTAAGGTAATCAATTACCTGCCAGGCGGTCTGTTGCGCGCTGCTGATGGTTTCCGGAATGCTCATCGGGCCAATGGTTGTACCGGCTCGGGAAAATCCCTTGGGGTAGGGGCTGATTTTATCGTCCGCCGGGCTAAAAAAGCCCGGTGGCAAACACTTAAACCGAAAAGGTCTGCAATCCTGGAAGCATCTTTGAACGGCAAAAGACCAATCGACAAAACCACCAGGTCAAACACGGCGTCGATCCCCTTGCCGGCGCTGTTGTCAAAATAAGAAAGTTGCAGCCGATCATCCCCAGCTGAAACAATATCGCCGGGTATAATACGGACCATTTGAAGCTCTTTTTGGCTCTGCTTCATAAAAAGACTGGAAATCTTTCCCGAAGGTCTGCACGTCAATATAAAACCATGTAATGTCGCTTGCGGGTCTTGGGCTTTGATCAAGTGCGCCATTCGCAGACGCAGAACCGCAACAAACCTTAGAGCACCACAGGTGGTTCAGTTTGGCATCCCGGCTGCCGACACATTGGATAAAAGCGATTTTGCGGGCAGGGGTCCGGTCAGAAGGCATCAAGGCCTGGCTGTGTTGCCGCAGCATACGCTCCAATTCCAGGTTGGTGATGACATTGCTAAAGTGACCATAGCCATAGGGTTTGCTCGTGGGAACAAAGGGCTGGAAACCGGCCGCAATGACCACCGCGTCCGCTCCGATCGAATGGGTGGCTTTATCTTGATTGAGATCGATGGCATTCTCAGGGCAAATATCCTGGCAGGCTCTGCAATTTTGGCCCAGTAAAATTAAGGCACAGGGCGGTTTGAAGGGCCACGGGTGGCAGATTGTTTTTGGAAAAGCTCGGAAACAGGGCGCCATCCTGGGGACATGCCGCCACACATGCATGGCATCCATTGCATTTGTCGGGGTCGATGTAAATCGGAGCGGCTTTCGATCGTCGACGGTGTATCGTTCTGATCGTTTAACGGACGTCGATCTTCAGTAGATAACCACTTTGGTTATATTAGTATTGTCAACAACGTACGTTTAGTTTTGTTTCCGCAAGACAGGCGCCGCATTTAACGCATTGGTCTGTTGCCTTGCATGCGTATTGAATGGCATGACCGCCCAGAAAAGATTCTTTTTCGATCAGCGTGGTTTTTACCCCGTCACGGGCCAAGGCGTGGGCCGTTGTAAGGCCGGCCACACCGCCACCGATTACCAGTACGTGTTTGCCTTCCATCTTCAAATATCTTCTCCCGTGTCAGGCCGACGAACCGACTTGGAATTGGGCCACGATTGCATTGATCTTTGATTCAATGAATTGACCCAGTGCTTGGGCGTTTGCGGAAGTCATCTGCGGCAGGTCGCTGGCCAGGCGCTCAATCCGGTCTTCATCGATTTCCGTTATTTTATTGATCAGGAAGCTATCGGCTTCGCCGTCATCAAGAAGCATACCGCAGGCGCCGACCGCACCCAGGAACGCGTCATTGATGAAAATCGGCACCACCAGCTTGAACAGTCCGGCATCGCACTCTTCGATGACGGTCTGGCGGGTGTTTTTGGCTTGGACCGCCAGGTTCATATGCGCCACCGCACAGATAAAGCTTTGACCTTTATCGGTTGCTTTGATGGCCGGGCAGAGCCGGTTGACCCACTCTTTAAATTCGGATATGCGAATGCCGTCGGTATTGAAGACATTGGTGTCAACACCGAATTTTTGATGAATTTCCGTTTCCAGGGCCACCCATTGGTCAAGTGGCAGAATGTCTGTCAGCTTCATGGATATTCCTTCCTGAATTTAAAATAATAAACGCTTATTTAGGCGCCTTATCAACAGTTTGCAGCCATTGTTTTAAGCGATCAAACCCTTCTTCCATGGTCACCCGTGGGTGATAGCCCAAATCCCTTTGCGCCGCACCAATGTCAAACCAGTGGGCGGTTGCCAGTTCCAGGGCGACAAAGCGGGTCATTTGCGGTTCCGCGTTTATATGAACCAATTTGTAGATAAATTCAAGGGCTGCGCCCATAACCCAGGCCAGTGATTTTGGTATCGAGCGCCTGACCGGTGGTAATCCGCCGGCATCCAGGATACGATTGATGACGTCCCATAATGGCATCGGCTCATTATTACTGATAAAATAGACCCGACCCGAAAAATCAGGGCGGTTTTCCAACGCGTCGGCTGCCAGCAGATGCGCATCAACAGCGTTGTCGATATAAATTGTATCGATTAGATTTTTGCCATCACCGACCTGTCGAAGGCGATGGGCACGGGCCAGGATGCGCGGTACCATGTGATTTTCTTCGGGCCCCCAGATCAGGTGTGGTCGCAAGGCGATGGTCTTCAGTTCCTGGCTTGCGGCCGACAGAACCTCCTGTTCGGCTTGCGCTTTGGTCTGGGGATAAGGTGCATGAAATTTCTTAGGGTAGGGGACGGATTCGTCAACCCCGGCCATGTCTTTGCCATCAAAAACCACACTGGGCGTGCTGGTATACACCAGTCGGTTGATTTTGAGTCGTTGGCACGCGTCGATGACATTGCGGGTGCCGACCACGTTGGTGCGATAATAATCTTCATAAGCGCCCCAGACGCCTGCCTTGGCAGCGGTGTGAAACACCAGATCGATGCCTTGGCAGGCCTGCTGCATGACGGTTGACTCATAAATGTCGCCTTGAATCTGCTCCACACCCATTGCTTGCAGTTGGGGATAAAAGCGACGGGACACACTGCGAACCCGATCACCCCTATGGACCAGACGTTTGACGATTCCGCTTCCTAGAAAGCCGCCCCCGCCGGTAACTAAAACCCGTTGTGGTTGTCTTTCGGTTGTTCATGTCAAGCATATTGGCAAAGAATATTATAATCCACTACGTTTAATAATGGACATTATAATAGCGGCGCAGCCGCCACATTTGAAATCGTAAAGCGAATTCAAATTTTGATCTTCTTGGCGGCCCAGACAGCCAGCTTCTCCCGAAATATTTTAGAGTTGTGGCGGATATCGACCGGAAATGATCGATGAAACAAGACATGTTGAATGCTTTGCGTTAGCGGATTGGCTTCGGCCAAATCCAGCAAGGCCTTTTTAATTTTGGACTTGGCCAAACCGGAAACACCCTTTTCCAACTCAATGCATATCACCGGGGTCTGGAGGGGTCGGGGACCGATGCCGACAAGGGCGCTTCGAAATACGTCGGGATGCATATTGAATATCGCTTCGCAAGGAATCGTAAAGAGTGTTTCGGATTGGGTGATGACCCGATGGCTTTTGCGACCGCAAAACCAGATGCGTCCTTTTTTGTCCTGCCAGCCAAGATCGCCCATGCGGTGCCAGAAGGATCCCTGATCTTCAATTTTAGCCAGAGCGTCGGCCTCCGGGCGCTGAAAGTAGCGACGGGTTACAAGGTCCCCTTTTACGACGATTTCGCCGATTTCACCGGGTGGAAGAAGCACGTCATCAGACCAGTGTAAAATCGGGGCATCGGTAATTTGGATGATCCGGATTTCCATGTCATCGATCGGCCGTCCGACGCAGTATCCATACCCTTTCTCACTGAGCTGCCTGGTTTCACTTAGAATTTCATTGCTTCCAATGGAAATGATGGGAACCGCTTCCGTGGCCCCGTAGGGGGTATGAATTTCACCGTCGTCATCGAGCATCGTGGCGAATTGCGCGATATTGGCGGCCGCAACCGGCGCTCCGGCCGAGACAACGCGTTTTAAAGTCGGCAACCTGATGCCTTTGCGCTGACCATAGCGCCCGACCCGGTTCAAAAGCGCGGGCGAGGCGAACATGTTGGTCACGCCATGATTAAGAATCGCTTCGACAATGCGATCGGGATTTACGAGCGCCGGCCGGGTGGGATCCATTTCCGGTATGACAGCGGTCATACCCAAAGCCGGGTCAAAGAGCGCGAACAAGGGGAAGGTCGGCAAATCGATTTCACCGGGTTCGATTCCAAAATGTGACTTAATATGGCGCACCTGCGCATCGAAAACCCCATGGGTATACACAACGCCCTTGGCCGGTCCGGTACTGCCCGTGGTAAAAAGGATTGCCGCAATGTCGTCCGCTTTTGTTTTAACCGTGTGACAAGGTTTCCAGGGCACAACCCGCAGACGGTCCAGGGTTTGCCCTCCCCAAAACCACCGCTTCCCAACGGTGATCCATGTTTTTACCGACTTGAAATATTTAGGATAAATCATTCTCAGGATATGCGCCGGCGGGATGCCGATCAGGGCTTGGGCGCGGCTTTCCTTAAGACAATTCAGCATGCGCCCAAGCCCCATTCCGGGATCGACCACAACCGGGACAATTCCGGCCTTGAACAAAGCGAATACCAAAGCAAAAAACTCGAGGCTGGGCTTAACCATCAGGATGGTCCGGGTTCCGGGTTTGATACCGGCCTGGGTCAGCCCATGGGCCAGACAGTCGGATTCACGGTCGAGCTGGCGGAAGGTGAGGTGGGTATAGGCAATCCGACCGGTTGGGTCACGATGGGCCGGATAAATGACCGCCTTAAGATAAGGCTGGGCCTGGGCCATAGACCTTAGATAATTGGAAACATTTACAATATAATCTGAATACGGTTTTTGCTCGCTGTCTGACATGATTTCAAATACTTAGATACCGTTTTAGGTTTAAAATATTAGGTTTTCGGCAAAGCCTGTCCGACCAATTACTTACTTAAAACTTAACACGTAAAACCGAAAACGTAAATGCGTGATTAAGAATAATTAATATATTATAAAAGTTCAAATTTGTATTAAATAACAGATACCTATATAAATATATCTAATCTATCGGATTATCTTCTAAAAACTGTTTGATCTGGACGGTTACTTGAATCGGCATGTCTTCGAGAATATAATGTCCGGCGTCGTTGTACAGATATGCTTCGGCGTCAGGAAAACGGCGACGCCACTCATCATAGTAATCGCGGTCAAATACAAAATCGTGTGCACCCCAACAAATGAGCATCGGTTTTCCGTTCAACGAGGCAAGTTTCTGGTCCGCAGCATGCACAATTTGGTAACTGGGGTCTTTGGGAACCAACGGAATATCCTCCACAAATTTGAGCGTTGCCATCCGGTTGGCCCAACAGTTGTAAGGCGCCGTCAGACCGGCCCGCACATCGGGTGCCAAGCGCCTTCGGGCGGCCATGCAGATGGCGCCTTGTGCAAAAAGGTTCAGGCCCAAAACCGCGGGAGTTGCCAGCCATTTAAAATTGCGGATCAGACGCAGCCGGATAGGGATGGGCTTGTTGCCAGGGGGCAGAAAAGCGGCCGTATTCAAAATAACCAGGCGGGCTATTCGCTCCGGACATGTAACCGCATATGCCATCCCGATCATGCCCCCCCAGTCGTGTACAACCAATGTAATTTTTTTATTGATTTCAAGCTGATCCAACAATCGCCGCAGGTCATCGATCCGGTTTTGTAGTCGGTAAGCATACCGGTCAAGCCCGGGTTTATCCGATAAGCCACACCCAATGTGATCGGGCACGACAACGCGAAATTGTGATCGCAGCCCCTTGACGAGTTCGCGGAAGTAAAACGACCAGGTCGGGTTGCCGTGCAGCATAACCACTGGATCACCCGAACCTTCATCCAGATAATGATATTTCAGCCCATCCCGGTCCAAAAAGTTCGATTTAAAGGGATAAAGATGCCGAAAAGGCGTTATGTTTACCGGTTTAGTTCTCATTTGTTTTATTCAATTAACTTGTGTAATCATGAAGAGAACCTAATTTGAGCGATTTTCAAGTTTGCCGTAGCTACAAGAAAAAAGTCGTCTCGCTATAGTGTACTATGCGGGGCGGCTTTTGACGCCGTAGATGCGGTGAAATTGGAAATCCCGAAGGGTTATATGTTTTAGAAATTCAAATCGATAATAATTCCTTAAGTAATTAAAATTTAAACATTTCTAAAATATATAACAGTCAAATTAGGTTACCAGAGGATGGCAAGCATCAAACAATTCAAACCACTTCCGATTCCCAGAAACCCGACCCAATCGTCCTTAACCAGGAATTCACGTTCGGAGCCGATGGCTGCGGTTATGGGCAGCGAGACGGTACCGACGTTTCCCAGGTACCGAAAAGTGGTAAAGTCCTTTTCCTTGGGGATCCCAATGGCCCTCAGAATGGTGTTCTGATGCGTGGCACCGACCTGGTGGCAGATAATCTTGTCCGGTTTGTCCGGGGGTAAGGCAAATTTATGTTGGAATGCTTTAAAGGTGTCGATACCCAGTGTGACGCCATTTTGCAACACGCCGACGGAATCGGTTTGCATCACATTCAAGCCGCTGGCCGGAATGCCGGTGTCCGGTCCCCAAGTGCACAAAGCGTGATGTTGCGTGGCACTTCGCGCAACGCCTCCCAACAGTTGATGACCCTGATTGGAAAGTGTTTCAGCGGTCAGAATCACCGCAATGGCGCCCGAACCACCGGTTAGGGTGGCAATCGTTTTTTTAAACATGTCCATATCATTGGATGCCAGCATACGATCGATTGTGATGTCGATGATTTGACGTGAAGATTCGCACGACACAACCATTCCGGCCTGAATTTGCCCCAGTTCGATGGCATTGGCAACTTGAACCATACCGTTTAAAATACCCAGACAGGCGTTCGAAACGTCATATACCAGGGTTTCAGGCCCGAGCCCGAGTCCGTCGGAAACAGCGCACCCGGTGGCTGGTTCAAGATTATCGCGGCAAACGCCACTGTAGATTAGCATACCAATATCATGGGGGTTGATGCGAGACGCCTCGAGGGCCTTGCGGCCGGCCATGATGGCACCGGTTGACACTTTGAAGCCAGGATCCCAGTAGCGGCGTTCCTGGATGCCGGTCAGCGCTTCCAGCTGCCCTTTTTGAAAGTGCAGGGTTTTGTAGAGCGGTTCCAGGCGGTTTTCGATATCGTCAGAAGTCAGAACGTTCGGTGGCAATTCATAGCCAAAGGCGTCGATGTAGACGTTTTTATATAACATAATGTAAAATTTTAAGTTTTAGGATTTAAGTTTTAGGTAATAAAAATAAATAATAAATACGAAGCACGAAATCCGAAATTCGAAACAATGATCAATGACTAAAATCCAAATGATCAAAAAAAGCTTTAACCGTCAACTTCTTATCGGGTTTCGGATTTTATATCGTGCATTTACCAGCTATGCTTTTCCTGGAAGATATTCATACGAATCAAGGCACCATTCGGATTCCAAAGTCTTGCATCTTATATATGCAAAGGCCATCGACATGCAAGAGCCCGTCGGCCTTAATATACGGGTTAGAAGCATCACCGATTTCCGTGACTGTGGCTTCGACCGTGATTTTGTGATTGGTCGGCAGAATTTGTCCTCGATAGGTCCACCCATGACTGACCCCGGTCAAAAGGCCGAAGCGCATGATTGCGGCCAGATGGTCCCAGCGTTGTAAAGCTGCAAATTTGAGCAGTTGCACCAGAGATTCCAGACCCAAGGATCCTGGACAAACCGGGTCTTGGTAAAAATGGGCCTTGAAAAACCATGCCTCTGGATCGACTTTTTTAATGCCGCGCACAAAGCCCAGGCCGTGAACACCCCCTTCAGGTTCATAGGCTTCGATGGTATCGAACATACACAAAGCCGAAGCCGGCATGGCGGCCGCAGATGCCCGGTCAAGAATGGGGTCTTCCGGTGTTAGCGGTCGAATCGTTTGGATGGGGAAATTCACGATGCAGCCGGCTTTATGCTCCGGCGGGCTTGGTGCGCCGGACGTTTCTCCGCGTAGACCGACTTGTTGGGCCAAAGCTTGTTCGGTGAAAAAGCCAAAATGCGTGTTGCCTTCATAAATGACTTGATCGGCTACGCTCACGACAAAATCGTAATGTTCGATGATCATGTCCCCGGCTTCTGAGACCTGGGTCAGGCGCGCGCGAGTTTTCAGGGTTGCGGGTACCGGTCGGATGTCACTGACCATAACCGCCGTTCCGCCCAGGTTTCGAAAGCGCAGATCTTTGGCGCTTCGAAGAGCGGATCCCAAATAGGCCGCCAGCCATCCGCAGGCCTGCAAAGCGATCTCATTGATCACACAATAGGGCATGCTCGGGGTTCGGTTGGCCCTGAAATACCAGGCTTCCGATGTCACATCAAATTCCGCTTCGATCCATCCATCCGGCTTCAAAATCCAGGCGGGCGGTTCGGTGGATGTCACCCGGTCGATGAAGGCATAGGGTGGCGCCGGCAGTCTTGCGATGAAACGATTGTGATCAAAGATTTTATAACGATCCCCGAAAGCTTTGGAAGGTTTACCCCGGCAGAATTCCCGCAGGCGAGCACGATCAAAAACAACGGGCAGTGCGGTATCGCCCGGCAACGGGTTTTTGAGCCAGGCGGATTCAATTTCAGCGCGCTCAATGCCCCACATCTGCAGGGACATGTCCTTGAACATGACGATACGATGGCCGTCGGCCAACATATGGGCGTCTGCGATCACATAGGGTTTTGGTCGATAGCCGATTTCCTTAATTTCCACTTCGTAAACCACCTGCCTGGTTGCAGGTGTAACCGGTCCACGACATTTCAAAACACTCTTGATGCCTGGAACCGGACCGTAGTGAACACCGGGCTTGGATGTCACCCATCCCAAGCGCTGGACAAACACCCTGAGGGTATGCGCACAACATTCGTACATCAAGGTCCCGGGCATCACCATGTCATCCATGAAGTGGCAGGTCAGAAACCAGTCGTCCGGGTGGATATCGGCTTCGGCACGGATGACACCCAGCCCGAAACGGCCTCCCTTTGGGTCCAGGTGTAAAACGCGATCGATCAAGTGCATGCGGCCGCCTGGCAGGCAGAGGTCTTGGGAAATTGCCATATCGCTAAAGGCTGGACCAAAGCAGCGCGCCAGATCACCTTGCCTGAGTGCTTCGACGGCAGCTTCGTCGTATTGCTCGATTTTGACCGGAACAAGAGCGCGCCAGTCGGCTGGCTTGTCTTTGGGCTGGGATGCGCAGTTCTTCGGGTGTCAAGATGATGCCGCCCGAATTGCGCACCTCTGTTTCGGTAAAAAAACCGGCACATCCATTGGTCATTCGAAGCAGCGGGGCATCCCCATTAAACCCTGTAAAATTGAAAAAGAACAAATGGGTTTGGCCCTGTTTGACGAATTTTTCAATCTCGATTTCATAGCGCAGCACATCGCCCGGACAGGGCAGGTCTTGCTGGAATTCGACGGTCGCATCCAGCAGGCGATAGGTTCGTTGTCCCTTGACCACATGATCGATACCCAGGTAGGAGCAAAGAAAAAGATCCGCTTGACCGGCCTCAACCGAAATACAAACAGGTGCCCGTCCGCCGTCCAGATACCAGGCCTCAGGCTTAACATCGTGTTCCGTAATGATTTTTCCCGCTTTTAGGGAGCCTTTGCGACCTTCGATTGACATGATCCGGTCGACAAGCATCAGCGGTTCGTCCGGGAAGCCGCACGCGGGCTTTGTACGTATCAATCACCTCGAATTCCGGTCCCAAAACTTTACCCACAGAGCCGATTGCGAATTCCATGCACATGTCCCGTGTAAAAGCGGGCAGCGGTTGATCCGGTTTTACCCGAGGCTGCGTTTCGAGCGTGACGGGTTTTTGGGGGGCGGATTGCATATACTCCTGCAAAATGCGGCTCTGCAGTTCAATCGCGCGGGTCATGGATCGTGTTAAACCGTTTGAAAATTCGAGATATTCTCGGTGGGCAGCCGCGGTCGCTTCGGATGCCGCCGTAAGGGTATCGATCGCTTCCTTGACCGCTTCGGCCGGTTGATATTCCTCTGAAAACGTGTCGCCGGTTGCGGGTTGTGCGCTATCGGGTTTTACTTGCAACTGATCGATGCTTGCGGCAGAAGGCAAGGCGGGCGGGCGGGCCGGTTGTTGGTCAGCCGGGCGGTTTGGCCGGGGTGGCTCAGTTTGGCCAGTACAATCCCCCAACCGGAACGATGATACTTTTAAGCACATTTGGTGGCTGGGCCACGCTTTGGTCGATGTCAAATGTTTGGGAGCCATGGTCGCAGGGTAGGCCCTGGATCCATAAAGGGCATCCATATCGACCGGGATGTGGTGGGTAATTAGTTCTCCGAGGAGCTTCAATATCGTATAATCGTCCTGTTCAGCGCGTCTACAGGCCGACACGGCCAGATGGGGTTTACTTTCCAAAATCGTGCGAATCATGCGCGTACAAGATGCTTGGGGGCCCAGTTTCCAGGAAAATGCGGACGCCATCCGCATGGGCTTGCTTGATTGTTGCCGGAAAATCAAAGCCTTGGATTGCCTGCTGCACAATCGAAGCCGCTGCAGATTCGCTGGTCAGGGTATAGGCGTGGGCCTGCGCACAACTGTAAAAGCGAACGCCGGTCGGGGGTGTTACCGGAAACACATGCAGTTTTTCGTAGGATTCACGGACCGGCAAGGCGGCGTCACAGTGAACGGTGACAACGCCGTCGAGAAAAAAGGCATTGCATTGCAGCGCATCGATAGCCGTGGTCAACTGTTTGCGGTCGCCCGCCGATGACGCATTCTTTGGGCGTGTTGATAATCAGCAAACGCACATACGGCCATTGGCTTATGGCATGACGAACTTCGTCGGCCGATCGATTGACAACCGCCACGGCCCATTCAAATGGCTTTTCCGAAGGCAATGTTCCAGGCTTTGCGGGCCGCCAGGCATGGACCGGCCAGCTGCGTGGTGAACAGGTCACTGTCAAGCATCCGCGCCAGCATGGCATCCCGGTCGGACCAGACGCCCGTCGCAAAAAACCCGGCCGATTCACCCAGACTGTAACCGATCACCGCATCAGGCTTGATTCCGAACCGGTCTACCACCCGCACCATCATACTACCGTGAACCACCTGCCCAAAAATCATGTGCCTCGGATCGGAAGCAACCTGGTTATCTGCCTCGGCTTCCCATCCAGGGCGCCATGACGCACGCTGGGGTATCAGCCAGCGCGGGCGGTGCTGCGAGGCCAGATGTTGGTTTTCAAAGTCAAATTGCCTAAGGATATCAGGCCACTGAACACCAATTTGACGCCCCATTCCTAAATAATGGTTTCCGGAACCCGGAAAGACAAATGCGATTTCGCCGTGCGGTCCTAAAGGTGTTGCCGTATAGCTGACGTTTGGAAGATTGTCTGTACTGAGCAGTCTCCATTGGCAACAGTCCTTTTGTGCCGCTTTTAAGGTTGATGCGCATTCCTTGAAATCCTTTAGTGTGATTGCCAGCGCCAGTTGGCTTTGGAGGATAGGGGGTGCAGTCGGTGCCATAGGCAGGCAGCGGCTTCAAGGGATGGGTGGGCTTTTTCGGCGTCTTGCAGATGGCGGTTTAAGGCATCGAGGCCTGTGATCAGGTCCGATGGGGTTTCACCGTGGATTGCGAAAAGCCCGAATTTGCTGAAACCCAAGGGTTTTTGACGGTTTTGTTCGATGATTGACGGTATATGGGCATACGAATCGTACTCAAGGCCTTCCAGGACAAGGTGGGAGCAATTGCCGTCCCTTGTCATGGCGCCAACACTTGCCCGACGAGGACCTTGGGCCCGATCCCGGAACCAATAATGCGGATGGGCCGGTAGGCTCAACGCATCTTGATCAGTCAGATCCGTAGGGGATGATTGATAATTTGAAAGCGCGGGGATAATTTCATGAAACAAGCATAAACTGGTCTTGACCACGGATGCCAACCCCGAGGCGGCACCGGTATGCCCAATCGTCGGTTTGAGTGAACCGAGAGTTGGTCAGATAATCGTTTTGCGTTGGGGACTTGCAAAAAGCATGAATTAACGACCGCGCTTCCCTTGCATCTTCAGAGGGGATGCCGCTTCCCTGGGTTTCGATGTAGCCCAGGGTTTCAGGTGTTGCTCCGGCTTCATCACACGCGCGTGTCAGCGACTCGACATAAGCCGCCTGATCTGCCTGGCATCGTGTACTTCACTTTTACGCGCATGCCCGATGCCTTGAATCACCGCATAGATATGGTCATGGTCTTCAAGTGCCTGTTCAAGGCGTTTAATGACGATAGCCACCGCGCCTTCGCCCGGTAGCGTGCCATCGGCCTGTGTCGTCAAAGGGCCGGCAACACCTTTACGGCTGTAGGGCTGTACAAGGTGCGAGGCGATGATGCGGCGAATATCGCCCACAAAATCGACGGCACCGACCACCATGGTGTCCGTCTCGTTTTGCTGCAACGAGCGCATGCCGATATCAAGGGCCTTCAGACCGGAAGCCTCGGCATTGGAAACCACAAAGCTGGGCCCACCCAATAGAAATTCTTTGGCGATGCGGCTGGCGATAACACCTCCCAAGTGCACCCAACGTTCGGGTGGCCGTCAACGGGGGACCGCAGGCCTCTTGCAGCGCATCGAGCCATTGAGCCGTTTGAACATCTGTCAAACCATAATGCTGACGCCATTGTTGGACTTTATTGGTTAAATCCCATCGCAAGCTAAAATTGGTGGCTTCGAAATCAAAATCGATCCCCACGACAACACCGGTTTGCGGTTGTCGTTTTCGTGCAGGCAGCCCGGCATCGGCCATGGCTTCGGCTGCCACTTGCAGCATGAGCAAGTGCTGGGGAATGATGTCGGGTATTTCATTGGGAGGGATGTGATATTTGCCGGCTGGAACTTCGATTGCGTCGATATACCCGCCCGGAAGCATTTGGTTTTCTAAATAATAGGCAAAGGTCGCCTCGGTTTCGGGCAACCGGGACTCCGGACGGGGATTGATGGTGGAGCGGGCGTTGAATATGCATTCCTGGAACGCGCGTAAGCCTTTTATTTTTCCAAAAGTCGCCCCCATTCCGACAATGGCAATTGGGGCCGTGTCGGTTGGTAAGGAGATTTTTATTTCGGCGGAACTTTCGGTTTGCGAATCGCTACCGCGCGTTGCGGTGTCCTTATTAACCGGCCATTCCTCCACCAGCAGGTGAGCATTGATGCCGCCGAAACCAAAAGCGCTCACAGCGGCGCGCCTGGGATTTCCGGCCGCCCTTGATGACCAGGCTCCGGTTCGGTGATCACGCGCCAGGGACCGTCAATGAGCGGACTGTCGGCCTTTGCCTGGCTGAATTTGAGGGAAGGGGGCAGGGTTTGGGCTTTTAAAGCCAGCAAGGTCTTGATCAAGCCGGCTGCCCCGGCTGCGGTTAGAAGGTGCCCAATCATCGATTTGACCGATCCGATCGCACATTGACCAGGGGTCCATCCTGCACGAGGCCAGAGCGTTGACAGGCTTTGCAGCTCTGTGGCATCGCCTACCGGTGTGCCGGCCCCATGACACTCGATCAGATCCACGTCTTGCGGCGACCATCCGGCAGCCGCATAGGCGGCTTGCATGGCACGCACCTGGCCTTCACTGTCCGGAGCCAACAGGCTGCCACCGATATCGTTGGCCAATCCGATACCGCGAATAATGCCGTGGATGGTGTCATCATCTTTGATGCGCATCGGCCAAGCGTTTGAGAACGACGAGACCGACGCCTTCGCCCACCACCAGGCCATTGGCCGTATGATCGAAAGGTGCGCAGCGTCCTGTGGGTGATAACGCTTGCAATTGGCTGAAACCGATTTGGGTATATAAACAATCCGGTCTGGACACGCCGCCTGCAATCATCATATCGGCCCGCATTGACAGCAGTTCATCGCATCCCAGTTTGACGGCGTAAAGTGATGACGCACAGGCCGCATCCAGGGTGTATGTCCCGCCGCCCAGTCCCAATTCTTGGGCCAAGAGGGCGGCCGGTAAACCGGTAACCTGCGCAGCAAGGCCCGCTGTGGATGCCAAGGGTTCTGGAGGAGAGGCAAGGTCACCGAGCACCTTGGCTTCAAACACCTTACCCAAGGTGGCGCGGGAGAAAGCGGAGGCGGATTCGGTCGGCAGAGCGATGGCCGCCAATATGGTACCAACGCGGTTTTTATCAATCGAATCTGTCTGGCAATTATCAAAAGCTTCCCGGCCGGCATGCAATACCAGGTGGTAAAGCGGGTCGAGTGCCTTTATGAAGTCCGCCTCCAGATCAAACCCGGACGGATCGAAATCAAAGTCATTTATCAGGCAGGCACGATTGGACAGGGCCTTGTCAGGTAAGGATTAGCGGAAAGGACCGCTTCCGGCGGGATTATCCATCGGTCGGATGGAACTTCATGGGTTGTATCGACCTTGTTGAGGATATTGTGCCAGAACTGATCCAGGGTGGATGCACCCGGAAAAACGCCGGCCATCCCAACGATGGCAATTGGATTTTTAGTTATCATATCAAAGATTCTGATTAAAAGACTCCGTGGCCCTGCGTGCTCTGTGAGAGCTTGAAACGACTGTTTTCAAATCACATCAAAGCCTTCTTACATAATGGATGGCTCTCAGCGAAAAACGTTTTATACCCGACTCGTTGCCGTAAAGCAAGAAACAAACAACCCACCGTAACAAAAGCAAAAAAGAAGGCCATGGTATGGTCTTTGTGGATGGTTGAGAGCGGCGCAGCCGCGTCACATAGAAGTGCGTAGCACTTCTATACGGAAAATAGATCCGTATTAAATAGCTAATTTTTCCGTCTTGATTTTTGAATAAAGTCTGACATGATGATCCCAATGTTTCTCCCGGCCGGGACTATCAGTTTGATCCGATGCCATAAAGGCTGACGATCGTTCATGGACAGCTACGTATCCACAAAGGAGGAACAAAATGAAGAAACACCGAAAATGGATTGCCCTGATCGCTGTCATCGCCCTGATGATAGCTGGACTTAATTCGGCCGCACTGGCCGCCAAGAGCGGAAAAATTAATATCAACACCGCTTCTGTTGAGGAACTGTCTCAACTCAACCGTATTGGCACCTCAGTATGCCCAAAGAATCGTGGCGTATCGAGAAGCCAACGGTCCTTTTGCATCCCCCCAGGACATTTTGAATGTAAAAGGGATTGGTCAGAAAACCTTGGAGGCCAATAAGGATCGTATTGTCGTTAAATAGTGTAACCATCCACAAACTGGTGGATTTCAGATCACTATTTTTCATCGCATCATCCCCTTATAAAGAGGCTGTGTCAGAATGTTCAATTTGGTTCCATCTCAAGAAAGGCGATGATTTTAACCGGAGGTATACAATTGCGTATTTTGAGGATTGAAATTTGAGCCTGACGTCGAGATGGGGTCAAAGAGGGCGTTATGACACAGCCTCAAACAGCAGATATCCATATAATGGATATCTGCTGTAATTAATATATAATAGGATATTATACATCATGTATAAGATTAAATATTTAAACTAATTATAATCAGTTTGAGCATGGTTTTTACGTGCTCGATATCCAGCATTGCGTTTGCCCAGGGTTGGACGCGGTCTATATATCAACCAATTGCCGGACACGAGTTTCGCAGTCATTGAAACCGATGACTTCGGAAAAAAACACCGGCATTGTCCCTATCGAGATGCAAGCGGCGAAATCGATATGGAGCAGTTGATCTACTGTTTAGGAACGTTGGATCGCGAACCTTGGATCGATCCTGATAATGAATGGATCGCTAAAAAGCGATTAGAGCAACATTATCAAAGATGGAAAAGCGGATCGAGGACCCAGGCGATTCCATTGGTCGCGATTAACACGGCATCTTTGGTCGAACTGGTTCAACTGCCTCATGTCGGTCCGGTTTTAGCGGTCAATATTGTCGAATATCGAGAAGTTCATTTTGCATTCCAAACATTTGAAGAGTTGGGGCAGGTAAAAGGTGTTGGTCAAGGAACTTTGAATGCAATCCGTTTTTATATCACCTTCGAATAGAGAGGAAAATTACGATGAGCTATTACAAGAAATTGAAAATATGGCAGAATGCACGTCAGACGGCGATGGACATACACCAGATGACCTTTGAAAAGTTACCCAAGTTTGAGTTGGCTGAAGAAGGCCGCCAGATCAGGTGCTCTATCAAAGCGGTGAAATCTCAAATCGTCGAAGGTTTTGGGAGGCGCCGCTATAAGCAGGAATTTATCCAGTATTTAACCTACGCTTCGGCTTCGTGTGATGCGACAATCGATCATTTGGAAAATCTGAGTGAAAACGGGTCGCTCAAGGACCGTGCCACAGCCGAAAAAATATATGAGAATCTGACAATCCTGGCCAAACAGATTAATGGGTTTATCAAGTCCGTCGAAAAAGGCCCCAAAGACAAGCGTAACCATGAAACAAGTAAACCAGATCAAGTGAGCTGAGATAATAAAGCAATTTTCTTTTGAAGATTACAATCGATCATAGAGAAAGGCAGTCGGGACTAATCGAACTGCTTGAAGATCAAGACGTCGCATGGGAAATCGAGCAATTGTCCCATTGTGATTATTTAATCAACAATGACGTGTCGATCGAAAGAAAGACCGCGCAAGATCTCATCATATCGATCATCGACGGTCGGCTTTTTCGGCAGGCCTGGAACCTTGTAGCCTGCTGTTCACGTCCGCTATTTCTAATCGAAGGCAATCCTTTTGCAACCGGCCTTAAAATGGATAGAAATGCGATCCGGGGTGCTTTGATATCCGTGCAAAGCATCTGGAACATTCCGATTGTTCACTCCCGTTCGATAAACGATACGTGTGATATTCTCCTGATGATAGGGCGTCAAAGTGAAATACATCCTGAAACCTTAACACTGCGACATGGCTATCGCCCAAAACGGTTAATATCAAAACAGCTGCTTGTGCTGCAAGGGTTGCCAGGTGTCGGGCCAGTTTTGGCTAACAGATTGTTAAAGCACTTTAAATCCGTATCAAACGTCTTCAAAGCATCAAACGATGATCTGCTTGAAGTCGCGGGTGTCGGGGACGGCACTTGTCAAGATGATACGGGCAGTCATAGAATAAAAAGAGCGGCGCAGCCGCGACACATAAATTTGCGTAGCAAATTTATTGTTGTAATGGTATATACTGTGGTATATATTATGACCATAGGAGGTGTGCTATGCAAACTGCGAAATTGTTCATAAATGGACGAAGTCAAGCTGTAAGACTACCAAAAGATTACAGATTTTCTGGGAATGATGTCTTTATTAAAAAAATCGGCAAAATGGTTATTCTTTTGCCTAAAGATGATCCATGGTCCCCTTTATTGAATAGTCTAGAGCAGTTTACCGATGACTTCATGGAAAGCAGGGATCAACCCAAGCAGAGTTCGAGGGAACAGCTCTAATGGATTTCATGCTTGATACAAACATTTGTATCTACATCATTAAACAGAAACCGCTGGCTGTAATGAACCGTTTTAAGCAGATTGAGAGTTCCCAGATCGGTATTTCGTCTATTACGTTGAGTGAGCTTTTATATGGTGTTTCAAAAAGTTCAAAGCCCGCACAAAACCATATTGCCTTGGCACAGTTTGTGCTCCATTTGAAATTTTACCTTATGACGATGAAGCCGCTCAATATTATGGTGGTCTTAGAGCGTATTTAGAAATAAAGGGCAAGACGATTGGTTCTCTTGATATGCTAATAGCCGCCCATGCACTTTCAATCGCCTGCACTCTGGTCACCAACAATGAAAGAGAGTTCAGCAGAATACCGAACTTAAAATTGCATAATTGGCTATAAAACACCATACATTTCTTGAAAAGATTGCCACAAAGCCCTTCCTATTATCCTACTCTAATGTATATTAGATATGAATTCCCAAGATTCAGAGTAGAGCGGCGCAGCCGCGACACATAAAATTGCACAGCAATTTTATATTTATTGACATTTAGCGAAAAATATGTTCAAAATATGAACGTTTAAAAATTGAACACTTTTTTTAAACAATGATAACAGATAGTTTTTCTCTCATTGGATCCAATTCAATCCTGTAATCCACCCGGCGGAGCTATCTAAAAATCGCCTTGCGATTTTTAGATTTGACGCGGCTTGCGCCGCTCTCAATCCTCCCAATATTGCCAATCCCAAATCCCCAATTTGAACCTTGTACCTTGAGCGATTGTCGAGGTTGCTGCAGGTACAAGGAAAATGTTGTTCTGCTATAGTAAACTATGCGGAACAGCATATGACGCGAGATGTATAAAATCGGCAATCCCATTGGGTTGCAAATTTGAAAAATAGAAAATGGGAGGATTTCCTCTAAAATTTTAAATTAATAGTTTTTCTAATTTGTAACGCTCAAGGTACAAGGGCATGGACCATCAAGACCTAAGAACACTAAAACTTTTGGAAGAGATCGATAAGGACGAAACGCCCAGCCAACGGGATTTGTCCCGCAAGCTGAATATCTCCTTGGGACTCGTTAATTCCTTTATCAAGCGGCTTGGCTCAAAAAGGGTACTGCAAAGTCACAACGATTCCCAAAAACAGGGTGCGGTACCTGTTGACCCCCAAAGGCGCAGCCGAAAAGACACGTTTGACTTATGAATACATTCAGAGCTCGGTTGTTTTTTATCGTGATGCACGGCACAAGGTTCGCCAGCTTTTCAATGACCTGACGCATGGGGGGTATCGGTCGATTTGTTTTTATGGGGTAAGCGATTTGGCTGAAATCGCTTATTTATCCATGCAGGAAACGCCGATTCAGTTGGTCAGGAGTCATCGATGATGAAAAAATAGGTGAAACTTTTTTGAGAAAAACGATTGCGGGCTCTGATCAAATACTGAAGACTCGCCTGTGACCGTATTCTCATTACCGATATTTTGGCCCCCATCGAAGCGTACGATGCGATCAAGGAATGGGGCATCCCGTCAAATAAAATTGTAATGATCTAATAGAATTGCTACGCACTTATTAACATCTCTCACCTAAAGACCTTTGTAACGGTTTAAGTTCGCTCAACTTCAAAGAAGGCGCTAATTTTTTACCCTCTGAATATATAGAACTTTATTAAGTTTAACCTTTGACCCTCTGGAAAGGAGTTATTCATGAGTGATAATTTAGCTAAATCTTCTGACACCATGGAAACGCAGGTATCTGTTTGCCCATTGGGTGAATCCTTCCCGCTTCCCAATACGCAAGATTACGATAAAGAACTCGAGAGGCTGACAGCAGTTGTCGACAAGCAACGTTCCCTTGGTCATGAAATTGTGGTTGTTATGGGGGTTGGATTTGTTGGCGCCGTCATGGCAGGGGTTGTGGCGGATTCGGTTGATGGAGAAGGGAATCCCACAAAATTCGTTATTGGCATGCAGCGGCCATCACCGCGATCGTTCTGGAAAATTCCCTATCTGAATCGAGGCCAGGCGCCTGTCGAAGCGGAAGATCCCGAGGTCGCGCCCATGATCGAACGCTGCGTCAATGATAAAAAGACGCTGATTGCGACCTTTACCTACGATGCCCTCTCCCTGGCCGATGTTGTTGTGGTCGATGTGCAGTGTGACTATCACAAGGAGACATTCGGGGATGTCAAGCAGGGGAGTGCCGACATTGCCGCTTTGGAGGAAAGCTTAAAGATAATCGGAGACAAAATCGATCCTGAGTGTCTTGTTTTGATCGAGACAACCGTGCCACCCGGAACGACCGAATATGTGGCTTATCCGATCATTAAAAAGGCATTTGAAAAAAGAGGCTTGCAAGAATCTGAGCCGCTTTTAGCCCATTCTTTTGAACGGGTCATGCCCGGACGCAATTACGTGGCTTCGATTCGTGATTTCTGGCGTGTTTGCAGCGGCATCAATGACGAAGCCAAAAAACGGGTCACCGATTTCTTGTCCGGTGTCCTCAATGTCGAGAAATTTCCTTTGACAGTACTTGACACACCCATTGAGAGCGAAACCTGTAAAATTGTCGAGAATTCCTACCGTGCCACCTTGCTGGCTTTCCTGGATGAATGGAGCGTGTTTGCAGAAAGAAACCGTGTGGACCTGACCAAGGTGATCGAGGCTATCAAGATCCGGCCGACCCACTCCAACATCATCTTTCCAGGCCCGGGGATTGGCGGCTATTGCCTACCCAAAGACGGTGGTCTCGGGGTTTGGGCCTATAACACGCTGATGGGCTTTGAAGATAAAATCTTCAAAATCACCCCCATGGCCATCGATATCAACGACACCCGCGGTCTCAGGGCTGCCCAACTGGTGCGAGACGCCCTTAGAAATATGGGCAAAATTGTCGCCGCATCAAAAACAGCTATTCTGGGGGCCTCCTATCGCGAAGATGTAGGCGACACCCGTTATAGCGGCTCAGAGGTCATCGTCCGCAAACTGTCGGAAATGGGTGGTGATATCATCGTGCACGACCCATATGTCAAACATTGGTGGGAACTGGAAAAGCAGGACACATATCCCGCCCCAGGCCATTCCATGGCCCGCTTTTTCCGTAACCAGGAGAAGCTTTCGGAAACAAGGGTTCAAAACAACCTTGAAGAAGCTTTAAAAGGCGTTGACGCGGTTGTATTGGCCGTCCGGCACGAAATGTACCGGAAATTGGAACCGGATACCATTGTGCAATTTTGCGGCCATCCGGTTGCCGTTATCGATTGTTTTGGATTGCTGAATGATGATCAAATCAAACGCTATTTCGAACTTGGGTGTGAGGTCAAAGGACTTGGTCGCGGACATGTCCGGAGAATCAGAGATAAGGTAAGGAATCAATAGATATGGAAATGATACCTTTGACAAAGCCCTATATTGATCAAGAGATAAAAGATAGGGTTTTGAGCGTTTTAGATAGTGGATACATAACGGAAGGCCCGGTTACAAAAGAACTCGAAGAAAAAGTTAAGGCCTACATCGGGTGTCAACATGCAATAGCTGTGTCATCTTGTACGACTGGGTTAGAACTCGCCCTGCGCACGCTTAAAATTGGGCCGGGAGATGAGGTTATTATACCCGACTATACGTATCCGGCAACTGGGGATGTTGTTGCCATTACAGGCGCTAACATCGTTGTGGTTGATGTCAATCCTCGAACAATGCTGATAGAATACGATCAGATTGAAAAAGCCATCACCAATCGGACCAAGGCGATAATCGCGGTATCCCTGTTTGGCAACCCCCTCGATTATGACAAACTTGCTATGATAAAGGAGAAACACGACCTCTACCTTGTTGAAGATGCTGCCTGTGCGATCGGAGCGAAACACCGCTCCATTTATGCCGGCAATTTCGCCGATATAAGCGTATTCAGTTTCCACCCGCGTAAATTTATCACGACCGGGGAAGGGGGGATGATCACAACAAATCGACAGAGTTGGGCTGATTTTATACGATCGTACAAAAAACACGGCATCTCCATTGATAACCCAGTCCTTCCAATTTTGTTTGAACGGATTGGAACAAATTACAAGTTGAGTGACATCCTCTCCGCGGTAGGACTCGGTCAAATCAATCATATCGATAAACTACTTACAAAACGCTTTAAATTATCTGAGAGCTATAAGGAACTGCTAAAAAATACCAATAATGTTAAAATTCCTGAAGTGACATCTGAAGGACTTCATTCATATCAATCATTTTGTGTTTTTGTGAAAGACGTACAAAGGGTAATTGAAACAATGGGCAAGGCAGGCATTCAAGTTCAAATTGGAACCTATGCCCTTCATAAACAAAAAGCGTTTTCAAAAAGCCTTTCTTGCCGCTTTGTAGGTGAAATGACGGGATCTGCACTAGCATTTGAAACTTGCCTGGCGCTGCCACTTTATCATGATCTGACATTTCAACAACAACAGTATATTGTAGAAAATCTTGTCGCAACGGTCGGAAATTAGTCACTGGGGTTAAATGAATTTGGGACCACAGCAATAACGTCTAACACAATGAGCGAAAAGAAAAAAATGTTTTTGTACATATGCTGTTCGGCCTGGATCATCTTGCTGTTTTTTGTGCAATATATCACCTATGGCATGCCCGGCGCCCGGTTCCTAATGAAGATGTATGTTTTTGCAAGCATGAAGGAGTTTTTGTATCAATTTTTCAGTGGGCCGTATATTTTCTGATGTATGACACTATTTTAGACATCATCGTCTGTGTTTTTTATTCCATCGCCTGTGCCGGTTTGGGAAGCTTTGTTTTAGGGCTTTTTGGGGTAGACATCAAAAAAGATAGCCGGTTATCACCTATTGTTTCAGTATGTTTAGCATTACTTGCTGGAATTGGAAGCTTGGCTGCAGTTTGGAGCGTTCTGCTTTCATTGGGGCAATTTAATCGCTGGGTAATTATAGTATTTCTGGCCTTAAGCCTGCTGATAGGCATCAAATCGGTCTGGGTTCTCAAAAAAGGCCTACGCGATCAAGTCAAGATGCTGCTGCTCGATGTTAAAAATGAAAATCGGGTGTGGCAGTTTATTATCGTGTTGGGCATGCTACTTGTGCTAGTAGCTACTGGCATGGTGTTCCGACCACTTCACCCGCAGGGGGATGCTGCGGCATTTTATATGGTCCTGCCTAAAATGCTGGCAGCATCACAAAAAATTGGGTTTTTGCCCGGGTATGAAAATTTTACCACTGTTGGCCTTATCGGAGAGTTTCATTTTGCTGCTCTCATGTCATTAGGCTGTGGTGAAAATGCCAAACTAATTATATGGCCGCTAATAATATCCGGGACTTTCATTTTGACCTCGCTGGTACGTATTGGAGGCGGCAATCGTAAAGCGCAATGGCTTGCTGTTATCATGCTATTCTCGTCAAGTGCTGTCACGTTGTTAATCGGCGATGGGAAAGTTGATTTATTTGCGGCTGTCTTTGGGTTGGCTGTTGTCTATATTCTCTGCTCGAAACTTGAGCGAACAAAATCGTTTTATGTATTAGCCGGATTGATGGCTGGCTTTGCCGTGATCGCAAAACTTTCATACGCACCCCTGATAATTCCTTGTGGTGTGTTATTGATCATTTGGCGTAACATCGGGAAAAAATCGTTTCGTCATAATATACAAGACATATGTTTATTCGGATTGGGTGCGTTTCTCCCAGCTGTGGTGCACCTGTATAAAAACTGGGCGCTATTGAAAGAACCCTTGGCGCCTTTTATCTATATTAGCGGGAATCCGTTTGATCAAAATTGGATCGATGTGAATCAAAAATGGTTTTCTGATGAAATTACAAGCAAAATACTGTTAACCTATCCATTAGCTTTTGTTTTTGGCCAATACCCTATGCAATACGGTACAATTTCATTCATGATATTGGCCTTCCTTCCTTTGTTTCTATGTGTTTCGACAGCGAATTATTTTCAAACAAGGACTACGATACAAATATTTATCATCGGGTGTATCGGTTTGATAACTTGGATTATTTACAGGCCTAGTGTCTTTGCACCGAGATATTATCTATATACACTTATCCTGTTGATACCGCTTGCGGCATATAGTGTTGAGAATGTACTTACTGAAAAAAGAAATCCCCGCTGGTTGTTAAGTGTCATCACCTGGTGTTGCATCATGGGTTCAGTGATGGCCTTGTCTAACGGATCTTATTACGCGCGTTTAGGTTAGGCTATTTGATCAGAGATATCAAAGCTGATGCTTATACCGCACCTCCGATAGAAGCTGCATCAGCTATACTGAATAAGGAAACGGAGCGCGAAGCAGGGCGAGTTTTCAATCTTAACTATTTTACCTTTTGGATGAGACCAGAAGTTTTGCAAAATATGTCTTCTTCTTGGGAAAAAAAGAATGCCTAAATGAATGTCGGAATCCACATCAGAGTTGGAGTTTCTTGAGAGATAACCAATTCAGGTATGTCATAATTGACAAAACAACCCATTCGTCGTGGCAAAAATATTTTGACCCCCAAGCCACCCCTGAGCGAATGTCTGTTCTAACGCTATATGATGGGAAACAATTTTCAATTTATCATATTATATTGTCCTAGAAGTCATCTCAAAATTAGGATTTTGGCTCAAGGTCAAGGCGGACGTCAGATTTAAACCGGAGGTCCGCCTGATGCGGATTGAGGATTCAAATCATGGCGGCCAACGCCGAGATTGTGCCAAAAGGCATTTTTGAGATAACTTCTAATATTTAAATAAACAGCTATTTAATGAAAGGGAGAACTTGAATACATGAGTATTAAAAATAGAAAAATATTCATTACAGGTGGTGCCGGTTTCATCGGTTCCACGCTTATAGGACATCTAATCGATGATAACCAGATAGTTGTCTATGACGATTACAGGCGTGATGCTCTGAGCGGAAAAGAGTATGTCAACCATCCTAATCTATCGATTATTAAAGGAGATGTTCTTGATTTGGAAAAATTAAAACAGCCATAAAAGATTCTCAAATTGTGGTGCATTGTGCCGGTATTGCCGGAATTGATACTGTATATTAAAAAGGCCGACCGATACAATTCGGGTCAATATGATCGGAACGGCCAATGTACTGGAGGCTGCAAAAAAACTGAAAGACCTACAACGGTTCGTCGATTTTTCGACCAGTGAAGTGTTCGGACAATCAGCATTTCGGGCTGAGGAAATTCACACGACCCATATAGGGGCAGTGGGTGAGGCCCGTTGGACCTATGCAGTGAGTAAATTGGCTGCTGAGCACTTGACAAAGGCGTACAACGAAGAATTTGGCATGCCGACTGTTACTCTCAGACCCTTCAATATCTATGGGCCCGGTCAAGTCGGTGAAGGAGCTATGCGGATCTTCATTCAACGCGCGTTGAATAATGAAACCATCCAAATTCATGGAGACGGAAACCAGATTCGGGCATGGTGCTATGTCGATGATTTTATAAATGGGCTGTTACTTGCAATGTCTCACCCAAATGCGGTTGGTGAGTCTTTCAATATCGGAAATGCACGAGCCGTTCTAACCATCTATGGTTTGGCTCAAACAATTGTACGCGTTTTGAAGTCTGCGTCAAATATCATCTATACCTATAAAGACTATGCCGATGTCGAACTTCGAGTCCCGAGTGTTGCCAAAGCCAGAAAATTAATTGGGTATGAAGCAAAAATCGATCTTGAAGAAGGGATAGAAGGACTGCTGAATTTTATAAAAAAAGTAAGGTGAATTTTTTCAGCTTATCGCTTTAATACATTAACATTAGGATCATTTTATGGCAGAAAAAATAATAATTATAGGCGCGGTTGGTAACTGTATTGATATTCTGGATACGTTGAATGATATTAACGCATTGAACCCGAAACCTGACTATATTTGTATTGGTTTCTTGGATGACGATGAATCCAAATGGAATCAATCCATATTCGATATGCCTGTGTTGGGTGGGATTTCAACAGCCCAGGACTATAAAAATGCCTATTTTATTAATGGCATCGGTAGTCCAAATCCTTTCAAGTTAGGAAGAAAATTATTCAAGGCCTCGATGTGCCTATTGAACGGTTCGCTACAATTTATCACCCGACTGCAAGTATATCCGGCTTGGCTGAAGTGGGACGAGGAACGGTAATATTTCAAAATGTGACAATTACAAATAGTGTTAATATAGGCGATCATGTCTGTGTTCTGCCAGCATCCGTTATCAGTCACAACTGCCAGGTCGGAGATTATACCTGCATAGCCGGAGGGGGCATAGTTTCCGGAAATGTCACCATCGGCGAATCTTGCTATATCGGCGCCGGCAGCACGATTAAAGAGGGAATCACGATCGGGAATAACAGTTTAATTGGAATGGGTAGTATCGTCATTCGCGATGTTCCGCCTGGTTCAGTTGTGGTTGGAAACCCGGCAAAACCATTAAAAAAGCCTGAAATTGGAATTCAATAAATTTTCTAATGTTCTTACTTTTTGATTTGAAATGAATAAATGTCCATACGGTCAATAAAAATAGATAGCGTTTGTATCTTCAGCAATTTATATCCTCCTATTGTCAGTGGTTCATCAACCCAGAGCAGCGGATTGGCGCGTGAGCTGGCATCCCGTGGTATCGAAGTCTCCGTCATCACGAGTAAAATAGACGAGAAAATGCCTGAATATGAACGAAGCGAAGATGTTCACGTTTACCGATTGCCAAGCAAAATAATGCCAAGAATGGAGATCGCTCTTAACTTTCCATGGCTGAACTATACCTATACTCTCAACAATCAGAAGCGGATTGACGATATAATCAAGAGACATCGACCTAAAATTCTTCACTTGCATAACCATATGTTTGATCTTTCATTCAGCGCAACCAAATTTAGAAACCGTTATAAAATACCACTTGTCGTGACGATACATACAGTTATCAAACATTCGCGGCAATTTTACAATTTGATACTTTATCCAGCCGATAGAATCTTCTTGCGTAAAACTGTAATCGACAAGACCGATCTAATAATTTGCCCAGACTATAATGTTCGCAGGTATGTAGAAGAAGCGTTTAAAGCAAAAAATCATATCCTGATCCCCTATGGTATCGATCAACTAAAACCTCCTATGCCCGAAAAAATTAATAGAATTGAGGAAAAATATGAGTTGAAAGAGAAAAACATAATCCTTTCGCTTGGGCATGTGCATGAACTTCGCAACAGGATTGATTTAATCGAAGCCATGCCAAAGGTTTTAAAAAATGTGCCTAACGCCATTTTGTTGATTGTTGGTGAAGTCACAACCGACTTGCCTGGCAAATTAGTTTCTTCATTAGGGATTCAAAAATCTGTTGTTTTTACAGGAGCTGTTCCACACGATGATATCAGTGCATACTTCTCGTTGGCAAAAGTAGAGGCACATTGGCTTAATCAGGATGATCCCGAAGAAACTTCTTTAGGTATCGCCTCTTTAGAAAGCATGTCATTTGGTAAACCAATTATTGCTGTCGCAAATGTGGATACTTATGGTGAGGGTGTTTTGAAGAACGGCCAAAACTGTGTCATAGCGAAACATAGTAATTCTGATTACTTGGCTAATATCATTACCGAGCTTCTTGATGATGAGGAGAAAAGAAAGATGATCGGTAATAATGCCTATAAAACGATTCAGGAATATTTTACCTGGGGTAGTATATGCCGGCAAACCCTTAAAGCTTACGAGTTGGCTTGCGACACATTAAAATGAAAAATCAAATCACAATCGAAGCCGGAAAATCAAACCGGCAATACTGGCGGGATATCTGGACTTACCGTGAGCTTTTCATGTTTATGGCATGGCGTGATATTTTAGTACGCTACAAGCAAACCGTAATCGGCATAGCCTGGAGCGTTATACGACCCTTGGCAGCCATGATCGTTTTTACTATCGTCTTCGGAAAGTTGGCTAAGTTTCCATCAGAAGGGGTCCCATATCCAATCCTCGTTTTTGCTGCCATGTTGCCCTGGCAGATGTTTGCCAATGCACTCGCGGAAAGCAGTAACTCTTTAGTCGTGAATGCACCAATGCTATCAAAGGTTTATTTCCCGCGCATGGTACTACCTGCAAGTGCTGTCATTGTTAGCGTGATCGATTTTCTGATATCATTTGGTATCTTAGTGGTTCTAATGGCGTGGTATCGATTTATTCCGTCATGGAATATCATTTTTCTGCCACTATTCCTAACAGTTGCACTCATGACAGCTTTGGGTTTTGGGACCTGGATGGCTGCCTTGAATGTAAAGTATCGCGACTTTCGGTATATTGTACCGTTTATCGTTCAATTTGGAATGTACATATCGCCGGTGGGATTCAGCAGCAGCGTTGTTCCTGAAAAATGGCGCTTATTGTATTCTATCAATCCGATGGTCGGTGTAATCGATGGATTTCGATGGGCCATTCTGGGTTCGGATGTTTCTTTTTATCTGCCCGGTTTTTTGCTGTCAATTGGGTTGACTTTCGCCGTATTACTAATGGGCCTGAACTATTTTCGCAAGGCCGAGAGATTGTTTGCCGATTTGATTTAAGACCAACATGGGCTCTGTTATCCAGATAGAAAATTTATCCAAAAAATATATTATCGGTCACCAACAGACGGAACGCTACCTGACTTTTCGCGACGCGTTAGCAAGTAAGTTGCGCACAGCAGGCGAAGCGCCTGATTCATCCTTTCCAATCGTCTTCCGGTCAGCCCATGACGGGTATGGCGCTAACCGAAGAATTGTGGGCCTTAAAAGACATTTCCCTGAAAATTGAAGAAGGGGAAAAGTTAGGTATCATCGGTAAAAATGGTGCCGGGAAAACAACTCTTTTGAAGATTTTAAGTCGCATAACGGAACCGACAAAAGGCAAAGCTATCGTAAAAGGGCGCGTCGCAAGTTTGCTTGAAGTCGGCACAGGCTTTCATCCTGAGTTGACAGGTCGTGAAAATATCTTTTTAAACGGCGCCATTATGGGTATGGCCAAATCGGAAATTAAGTTGAAATTCGATGAAATCGTAGAATTTGCAGAAGTTGAAAAGTTTCTGGATACTCCCGTCAAGCGATATTCATCCGGAATGTATGTTCGTTTGGCATTTGCAGTGGCAGCACATTTAGATCCTGAGATTCTTATCGTTGATGAGGTTTTGGCAGTAGGCGATATTCAATTCCAAAAGAAGTGTCTAGGTAAAATGGATGATGTGGCTTCCAGCGGGAAAACGATTTTGCTCGTTAGCCACAATATGGCATCAGTCTTGAGCCTCAGCACCAAGTGTATTCTTCTTTCTGAAGGTAAACTGGTAAAAGAAGGCAACCCTCAAGATGTCATCAGCACCTATCAAAACGAACACATTGAGCAGAGTCTAAACCGTACAGATCTTACACAAGTCGAAAGGTACGGAAATGGATCGGGGCGGTTTGAATCGGTCACAATGACCCCTACGGACAAAAACGGAAATGTTTTACCGTTTCCTGTGACAGGCTGTGACTTAAAATTTGAATTGAAGCTTAGAGCTATTGAAGACCTTAACAACTGCACCGTTGCCCTAATTATTTACGATGAGCTTGGGAATCGCATTATTGATGCGAACACATTAATTAAGGGCGATGATTTGACTTTATTAAAAGGGGAGAAGGCAACTGTTATTTTTGAGTTAAAGAATGTCAGGCTAAAACCTGATTTATACACTGTTGGTTTATGGCTTGGCGTTTTTAATATGGGAGATTTTGATGGAATCAGATACGCAAGCACAATTAGAATAGAAGCTCTTAAAGAAGAAATTCAATATACTGTACCTTTTCCCGGAATATATGCTTGTGATTTCGAACTTAAAAAAATTATCAAATAAACCGAACAATATATTCATACAATGAGAAACAATTTATTTGCGTCCGTAAAAGCAATAATTCGGAATCCAATAAAGAATCTTTTATTAAGGAATCTTTATCGGAAGATAAATCGATTGGAATATCGTCAATTTAATCGGCGGTTCTATGCTATCGACCAAATCACTGAATATCTAATCGGCGCTGACATTGTAGGTGACTATTTAGAATTTGGGGTTTTTCAAGGGACGACCTTCATTTATGCCAATCAATTTATGTCGCCTCATTTTAATGATATGCGCTTTATCGCATTTGATTCCTTTGAAGGCCTGCCGAAACCTAAGGGTATTGACGCATTTAAAGGTTATTCGAGTCGATTCCATGAAAGAGAATTCTCTTGTTCAGAAAATATTTTCAAGGCCAACCTTGAATCGAGAGGGCTCGACATGAATCGCATCATCACTGTGCCAGGATGGTTTGATCAAACACTCAATCAGGCTCAGGCAGAAAATATCGAACTACAAAACGTATCAGTTGCATGGATCGATTGTGATCTCTACGAATCGACAATTCCAGTATTGAAATTCATAACCAGCTTTTTGAACACTGGCAGCGTGGTTGTTTTTGATGATTGGAGATGTTTTAGAAATCATCCAGATTTTGGGGAGCAGAGGGCCTGCCGTGAATGGCTTACTGATAACCCTTCCATTCATATTAACGAACTTTTATCATTTGGCTGGAACGGTATTGCCTTCACCATTGAAAAGAACGATTATTGATATATGATTTTATGATAAATGATGGAGAAACAAAAGCAATTATGTCCTATATGCGATAAGAAATTAATTTCTTATGGTGAAATAATTCCAACTAAGGAGCTTTTCAACCTCTGGAGACCTATCCAATTTTCCAAGCAAATCATTACTGACCACAAAAAACAAAGCAACTTTACACAACTTCATCGATGTCCGCATTGTAACTTAGAAATATTTATCCCTAAAATAATCGGGGACTCAAAATTCTATGCCGCCTTATCTCAACAAGAGGCCGCCCGGTATTATGAGGATCAAAAATGGGAGTTTCAAGAAGCAATTAAAGACACACGCAACTCGGATAACGTGATTGAGGTTGGGTGCGGCCCAGGCAACTTTTTAAATATACTCAAGCCTTTCGTACGAAGAGTTTATGGAACTGAATATAATGAAGACGCATTGCGGCTTGCAAGAAATAAAAACCTTACGGTCTTTGGCTCCGAAGACGATCTATCCCAATTAAAAGGAAAATTTGACAAGGTATTTGCATTCCATGTGCTTGAGCATGTTGATAACCCGATTGAATTCATAAAAGAACTTTGTAATTTCGTAAATGTTAACGGAAAACTTGGCATTTCGGTACCAAACCAAGAAGGGCCTATTAAATTCATTGCCCCTTGCATTCAAAACATGCCCCCCCATCATGCCACGAGGTGGTGCTTAGAATCCTTTAAAAAAATGGCTTTGAAATTAAATCTCAACATAGATCGGTTTGCTTACGAACCCTTGCATGAACATGATTGTTATTATTACAGCCATTATTGGGTAAATTACCATTTTACTTCTAACTCAGCCGTCTGCTTATTTATGAAAAAGGTTTTGCATTGGTTGTTGGAGAATATCTTTAGCTATATGTTTAAAGCTCTTAAAATTATAAACATAAATAATTTCCCATTATTAAGAGGACAATCAATTTATGTTCTATTTTCCAAACAGGTAAAGGAATAGCATTAAGTGTGCGGAATTTGCGGAATATATGGCGGGAGTAGATATTTTAATAAGTCCATCCAAAATATGGTAGACAGCATCAAACACAGGGGACCGGATGATGATGGGATTTATTCTGGGGAGGGAATTGCCCTTGGGATGACAAGACTTTCAATAATCGATCTTACCGAGTCCGCACACCAACCAATGCAAAATGACAATGGAACCATCTGGATCGTGTACAACGGAGAAACGTACAACTATAAAGTAAAAAAAGAAGAACTACTGGCACAAGGGCATTCCTTTAGATCTAATTCTGATACTGAAGTGGTTTTGAAACTATATGAACAGTATGGTGACAGTTTTCTTTATCACATGCGCGGTATGTTTGCTTTAGCTATTTATGACAAACGCAAAGGCCCCGGAAAAGAACGACTTATCATAGCCCGTGACCATTTTGGTATAAAACCATTGCTTTATGCAAAGATTGGAGAGCTCTTAATTTTTGCGTCAGAGGTTAAAGCGTTTCTCGCAAGTGGTTTCATAAACCCAAGATTTGATCCAGAGGCATTAAGGCTTTTAATGTCGATTGGTTCTATACCTCAGCCCATGACAGCTATTGCAGGTGTCTCAATGCTCAAACCAGGCCATATGCTGATAGTAGAAAATGGGGTCAAACGAATAAAACAATATCATAAACTTGGAAAGAATAGAATTCGATCGCTAAGAGAAAAAAGTTATTTTGAACAAATGGAAGTGTTAAAAGAAACACTAGTGGAATCTATCCGCCTTCAGATGGTAAGTGATGTCCCGATAGGGGCTTTCCTTAGTGGTGGTATTGATTCATCTCTTTCGGTTGCATTAATGGCCAATCTCAGCAATAGAAGAATTAAAACATTTTCAGTCGGATTCGAAGATGAAGGAACACCAATAGATGAATCGGATGATGCGCTTAAGATTTCCCAATTTATTGGCACTGATCATTCCCGCGTAATGGTCACAGGAAAAGATTTTTTCGATAGGGTTACACATATTGCCAGAGCGCTTGACCAACCTTCTGTTGATGGCGTCAACTCATATTTTGTGTCACTAGCAGCGCGAAAGGCAGTAACCGTTGCAATTTCAGGTACTGGCGGAGACGAACTTTTCGCAGGTTATCCCTGGTTTTTAACAATGGCATATTTATCCAATCAGGATCGAAAGCCGTCGTTTATTAAAAGGACCTTAAAGCTGCTATCTGATATTAGCAGGCATTCCTTCTTTAATCGCTTTGTGGGTGGGGGTCTAGAAACTATGTTGAACATGCCAGACTTTTATCGGGCTTTGTCCCTCGCTATGCCAGACAACATCAGATATTCGGTGTTAACGGCACTCGCCGTATTCTCAGCGCACAGATAAAACAGTCAACTGATATTGGTCGTGAACTTTCAGAAGAATATGCATTTAATGACGAATTGCCGCTGGGTAGCCCGGTTGAAAGAGTATCGGCTTTGTGTCTTCGTGGATATACACAGAACCAACTCCTTCGAGATATCGATGCAGTTTCCATGGCCCATTCATTAGAAGTTAGAGTGCCCTATCTTGATCATATTTTGGTTGACCATGCTTTTTCTTTACCAGACGAAACAAAAATTGGGATAATCGATAAAAAAGCGAAATTGCAGGGTGCAACTTATCGAGAAACAGGACAAAAAAGAATATTGGTCGACATCGGCAAAGAGTTATTGCCTGATAATATGGACAGGCAATCGAAAAAAGGCTTTGGAATGCCTTTTGATTATTGGCTAAGAGGCCCCCTTTATGAAGTAATGGAAGAAACGTTATCAAATAAATCCACAATCGAAAGAGGCTTTTTTAATCCAAATGAGGTCAATCTAGTCAAAAGGGAATTCGTAAAAGGTAAACGAAGCTGGGTTTTCCCGTGGCTATTGATGATTACCGAACTTTGGTGTCGGGAAGTATTGGATAAAGCCGCCTAAACTAATAGAGCATCTATCATTGGACCTAAACTGGTGCCAGCAGATAAAAAAGAAAAAAGAATACTATTTTTAACCTGGGGATATTCTATTCATTCGAAAAGGAGAATTGAAATATTTTCAGAGGATCCTTCTTTTACTGTCGCTGTTGTTTCATCTTATGATTACCAGTTAAAAAACACAGAGAATTATCTTTTGTCTGATGCCACAAAATCCTTACACCATGATAAAATTGATCAATCCGAGGGGCACGGCAAACAAAATTGGCTTTATGCACTGGTTGCACGATATAAATATTTAATCTCAAATCATTTTAACATTGTCTTACTTATAATTGGCTTAAAACAATTAATTACATCAAATTTTCTAAGTTCGGATGATATCTCAAAAAAGAAGGGCGATATTCTGCGTCATTTTCTATCATCCCAAAGGCTGCGGAGCGACCTAATTAAGGTTGCGAAAGACCTGAAAATCCTTAAAGCGGCAATTTTGAGCTTCAAGCCTGACATTATTTTTTTGCAAACGCTACTACATCCAAGCTATCTTGTTTTTTTTTTACCATTCAAGATACCTATTTTAATTACATTCTGGAATGGCGATTTGCAGTGGATTGCCCAATGGGACAAGATTGATTATTTGGTAAAAAGACAAATCGTGGCTTATGGTGTTAATATAGCAAAGAAAATTACGGTTAACTCAAAAAACGCATTTGATATTTGTCTAAGATATGGAGCAAAATCAGAAGATGTTCACCTCATTCGATATCCCGGAGTTGATACGGATCGCTTTAAACCTATTTCCAAGTCATCTGCGAAAAAAAAACTATCAATTGGTCGTAAAAGAATGGTGTTATGGCCACGCGGTTTGGGGCAGTATCTGAACAGCGAGGTTATTGTTAAATGTGCACCCTACGTGCTGAAGCAATATCCTGATACGTTATTTTGTGTTTTGATTAGTAATGATAATTACCCTGACCTTGAGAAGCATCAAGCGTTAGCAAACGAAATGGGGGTTGGCCTTTACTTTAGATGGATAAATCGAGTCTCCTGGGATGAAATGCCGCTATATTACAGTGCTGCTGATGTAACCATTTCGATAGCGTCCAAGGATTCCTTTCCTAATTGTATGATCGAATCAATGGCTTGTAAGTCACCTGTAATCATGGGAGATATTAAACCAATCCGAGAGTGGGTACGAGACGGAGTAAATGGATTTCTAGTGGCACCTGAAGATCATAAGGCCTTGGCAAAAAGAATTAAAGAGGTTTTCAATTACCCCAAAGATATGTTGATGTTAATCATTGAGAACGCTTATGATAAGGTTACCAATGAAGCCGATTACAAATCAAATAAAAAGCTAATTAAGGAACTTGCCAGTCGCGTTGCAGCTCTTAAAAGTTAAATTCAATTGTCAAAAAATAATGACGAACTGTGCCAATCGACATAATGAGGGCCAATGCATTTCAAGTTCGCTTTAATCTCTCATGTGTTACCTCCCTCATCTAGTGGTCAGGCAATCGTTTTGTACAAGCTACTAAACGATTTGCCTGCTAGTTATTATTGCCTACTCTCGCGACAAAAATACAACCCAGACGATGTCGGCGTAAAGCTAGTTAAAACTCTTCCGGCACGATACTTTTTCTTAAAACAACCACGTCAAATACCGTCGAATACATCAAATTTGATAACTAGTCTGTCGGGAATTATTAATTTAGTCAGCAATATTGTTTGTCGAGCATGGCAAGTTGTCAAAATTGTAAAAATAGAACACTGCAATACAATTGTTGCATGTTCGGGAGATCTTGCCGATCTTCCCGCTGCCTTCCTGGCATCTAGAATTTCGGGTGTTCCGCTCGTAACCTACCTTTTTGATGATTTCGTTTACCAATGGACAGGAGCGAAACGAAGGCTTGCCCGGCTGATAGAGCCGGTTATCATAAAAGGCACTTCAACTGTTATTGTCCCAAATGAAAGTCTTCAAATAGAATATCGTCACCGATACAATGTAGAGTGCAAAGTTGTGCGCAATCCATGTATTATGTCTCGGAAGAAAGATCTTGGAAAATCAAATTCCATATTTATGAATCAAGACATAAACATTGTTTATACTGGTTCTGTTTACCATGCCCACTATGATTCTTTTTTGCGGTTAATTGCGGGAATCAACAAATCAACATCAAAGACAATTAAACTTCATATTTTTACAGATCAGCCACAATCGGTTCTTAAAACTAATGGAATCGTTGGAAATTGTATTGTTTACCATTCCCATGTTCCAAATGACAAGGTGTCTCCGATACTCGACCAAGCAGACATTCTATTTCTCCCATTAGCCTTTGATTCGCCGATCCCAGAGGTAATCAGAACCTCAGCACCTGGAAAACTTGGAGAATATTTGTCATCTGGTACGCCCATATTGGCTCATGTACCATCCGACACATTCGTCGCCTGGTTCATTAATAAGCATAGATGTGGCCTTGTTATCGACCATAAGGATGCAAATAAATCGCTCAAGCAATCGATGACTTCATTTCATGACCGCAGCTTTGGCAAGAGTTCGGTCAAAGTGCAATACAAATTGCAAAAAAACATTTTGATCTGAACCGCGTCCGATCGAAATTTATTGAATGCATCAATCTGGTTAAAGGCTATATAGATGTCGCTTCCTCTAAATACTGCACAGAAAAATAAACTTCTTTGGTTCTTTCGCAAGGCCTATGAAATCTCCATGCGGATGTTGGTTAAGCATTACAAATATTCAGCAAACCCAGGGTACGGAAGTAATATCTGCTTGCGCCATAGTTTTCTACCAATGCCTGTTCATTACTATTCGCCGATTCCTGACATCAATGACCTGAAAAACCGCAACGTCTGGAATAAACGAAGCAGACTATCTGGAATCAACTTGCGTGAACCGGAACAGCTTGCGCTACTTCAAGAATTCGGACAAAGATTTTCAAACGAATGTCAATGGCCATTGAGGGCCGATTCCGATCCTGCTGAATTCTATGTCGACAATCCGTCATTCAGTTATGGATGTGCTGCCGTGACACACTGCGCAGTTAGATATTTCAAACCGCGCAAGGTGATCGAGATCGGATCGGGAATGTCTTCCAAGGTTATCTTTAATGCCTTGAATACAAATACCAAACAAGAGGCAGGGCAGGGGAAAGGGCATTACACGGTTGTCGATCCTTATCCGGACAAACTCATCCGCGATCGAATAATAAAAGCTGACACATTGATCGAACAACGTGTTGAGTTGATCGAACCCAAACAGTTTGAAACTCTGGGAGAAAACGACATTCTTTTTATCGATTCCGGCCACTGTACTAAGATAGGCGGAGACGTTAATTATCTTTATCTTGATATTTTGCCACGACTCAACCCAGGTGTAATTGTTCACATCCACGATATTGCTTTGCCGTATGAATATCCAGAAGTGTACACAACCAATGAAACCTTTCGCCAATTTTGGACAGAACAGTATCTATTGCAAAGTTTCTTGTGTTTTAATTCCGAGTTCGAAATTCTTTTGGGACTTAATTACCTCATGACTGATCATTTAAATACATTCAGAAAAGCATTTCCTTTCTATAATCCAGATATACATAAATTTAATAGCAGCAGCTTTTGGATCCGCAGAATAATTTGAAATAGTATGCGAATTTTATTTGTGGCCAATTCGGAAAGTATCCACACGGCACGCTGGATATCAGCTTTAGCGACGCAGCCATGGAAGATAGATCTTTTCCCAAGCCATGACAGCGGTGTTACGCACGTCGACCTACGTAGGGTGAAGGTCTACCATTCGGTATTTGGACAAGCAAAAAATAGAAACAGCAAAGTTGCCTATTCCGGCCTACCGTTAGTCTCTGAAAACATCGCCTTTTTAGTAAGAGGCTTTTTAAAGACTTATTATCCGTCTTATCGTCAAAAACAGCTTAATAAAATCATTTCTAAAACTCGCCCTGATATCATCCACGCCATTGAAATTCAAAAGGCAGGCTATCTGGTTTTAGATGTTATCAAGTTGCGCAATAGTAAAATGCCGCCTTGCATCGTAACCAATCTTGGAAGTGATATCTATCTGTTTGGACGTTTGAAAGAACACAGTAGGAGAGTTAGAGAGGTTCTACGAAACTTTGATTATTATGGTTGTGAGTGCGTGCGTGATGTAGCTCTGGCAAAGGGATATGGCTTTTCTGGTAACGTATTGCCGGTGCTTCCCAATACAGGTGGGCTGCATTTAGACAAAATTGAAAAGCTACGGGAGTCCGGACCAGTATCCAGTCCGAAAAAAGATCATGTTGAAAGGGTATCAGCATTGGGCCGGTAGGGCATTGGTTGGGCTGCGGGCTCTGGAGAGATGTGCTGAAATATTAAAAGATTATGAGATTGTCATCTATTCAGCCAGCCCTGAAACAGTTATTGCTGCTGAACTATTTCAACACACGACCCATGTGAAGACCACTATTTTGCCTTTGCAAACTGATCACAATGAAATCTTGCGCCATCATGGGAGTGCCCGAATCTCGATCGGCTTGAGCATAAGTGATGCTTTAAGTACATCATCGATCGAAGCGTTGGCTATGGGTGCCTTCCCCATACAGTCAAACACAGCGTGTATAGATGAATGGATAGAGGATGGGAAAACAGGAATGATTGTTCCACCCGAAGATCCTGACGTGATTGAAAGGGCAATAAGAAAAGCTCTGACGGATGACAATCTTGTCGACAACGCTGCTATCGTAAACTTGAAAACCACCAAAGAAAGATTGGATTCAAGACAATTAAGGTCTCAAATAATCGACATTTATACAGGTATCGCTAAAGAGAAAGGTATCGAGCATTAATGGCTGAGAAAGTTTTAATATTAGGGATAACGGGCATGCTGGGGCATGTTCTTTTTAAAAGCTTTATTTATGATCATCGATTTGAAGTGAAGGGCACTGCGAGATCTTCAGAGAATCTTTCAAAGTGGTTTGGCGTAGACGATCACAGGAAAATTATTACAGGCATTGATGCAGCAAAGTTATGATGCGGTCTCAAAATTAATAATCGAACAACAACCATCAATTGTAATCAATTGCATCGGTATTATTAAACAATTACCAATATCCAAGATTCCAGTTCCCACAATAGCCATTAATTCCCTTTTTCCACATCAGTTAGCTGAGATCTGCCTCTCTATCAATGCACGCCTGATTCACATATCGACCGACTGTGTTTTTTCAGGAAGAAAAGGACAGGTACAATGAAAACGACCAATCCGATGCTGAAGATTTGTATGGTCGCACCAAATACATTGGTGAAGTGACAGGTCATAATTGCATCACTTTGCGGACTTCGATCATCGGGCATGAACTTAAATCAAAATTTGGACTGGTCGAATGGTTTTTAGGGCAAGATACGACGGTCAAAGGATTTACCAACGCCATTTATTCCGGTTTCCCCACAGTCGAAATGGCTAATATTATATCCGACCTTATCATACCCAATCCAAGTCTTTCAGGCTTATATCATGTGTCTTCTGATCCAATTTCCAAATATGAACTATTACGACTGGTTGCGAAAACGTACAACAAAAGTATTGATATTGAGCCTTATAGTGACTTTGAATGTGACCGCTCGCTCGACTCGACAAAATTCAGAAACGACACAGGTTATAAACCGCCGCAATGGTCGGAGTTGGTCGGAAATATGTACGCTGCTTTTTTAGCAGGGGCAGGATAGTGGGTTATGTTTTTATTTTTAAAGATAAACGAATGATTTTTATTTAGATTTACCGTGGAAGGAGTAATCGCGTGACTATTTTTCAAGATAAAAGAATCGTCATCACTGGAGGAACTGGTTCACTCGGAAAGGTCCTAACCCGGCGGTTGCTCTCTGGGAAAAATGGGACTCCCGCTAAAATTATCATCTTTTCGCGTGACGAAGCCAAACAGCACTTCATGCGGGTTGAGTACGAACACAATCGTAATGTGACAGATGAAGTAATATATCATAACTTCTCGCGATTATTGGAATTTCGATTGGGAGATGTGCGTGACTATCACGCAATGTGTGCGGTTCTTCAGAATGCGGACATCGTGATCAATGCGGCAGCACTAAAGCAAGTACCATCGTGCGAGTACTTTCCTTTCCAAGCGGTGATGACCAATATTGCCGGTGCAGAAAATATTGTGCGCGTTATACGTGAGCATAATTTGAGCGTTGATAGCGTTGTCGGTGTATCAACGGATAAAGCATGCAAACCGGTAAATGTCATGGGCATGACCAAATCTATCCAGGAACGAATTTTTATCGCAGCCAATATCACCATTCCTGAAACGCGTTTCATTTGTACACGCTATGGCAATGTGTTGGCTTCGAGAGGATCGGTTATTCCGCTTTTTCACGATCAGATCAAACAAGGCGGACCTGTTACCGTTACAACTCAAGACATGACGAGATTTCTATTACCTTTAGAGCATGCTGTCGATACAATTATTGCGGCGCTTGAGATGGCACTTCCGGGCGAGACGTTTGTGCCGAAAGTGCCGGCCGCCAGAATCCTTGATGTTGCTCAAGGCATTAATTGGTGATCGTGATCTTAAGATCGAGATTACAGGGATTCGCCCGGGCGAAAAGATACACGAAATCATGGTGTCTGATGAAGAAGCCTGGCACACGTTTCAAAGGGGCGATTACTACGTGATCAAACCCATGCTGCCCGAACTGCTGCAAACGCGCGATGAAAGAGAACCACTTGCCTGTGCCTATAGTTCGGCGGATACGGTAATGACCTTAGATGAAACACGCGACATGTTAGAACAAAACGGACTTATGATCGAGCAGCAGGATGTATCAAATGGAGAGTTTTTGAAATGAAAATCATGACAATTTTAGGAACCCGGCCTGAACTGATCAGACTCAGTCGTATCATTCCGCTTCTCGATCAATTGTGCGACCATGTATTGGTTCACACCGGACAAAATTACGACCGTAACCTCTATGACATCTTCCTTGAAGAGTTGAATATTCGCAAGCCAGATTATGTTTTGGAATGCAAGTCAGAATCTTTGATGGGTCAGGTTGCGTCCATTTTAAAGGAGAGCGAAAGCATCATAACAACTGAAAAGCCAGACCGGTTGCTGTTATTGGGAGATACCAACAGCGCCCTGTCGGCGATTGTGGCCAAACGCATGGGAATACCTGTATTTCATATGGAAGCAGGGAACCGCTGTTATGATGACCGGGTGCCGGAGGAAGTCAATAGACGCATCATCGATCATTGCAGTGATGTTCTCATGCCTTACACGGAAAGGAGTCGAGCGAATCTTTTACGAGAAGGCATCGATGGCGAACGCATTTATGTCATCGGTAATCCGATCAATGAAGTGATTCTTGCCTATCAGCATCAAATCGATGGTTCGACGATTTTAACGGACATGAAAATCGAACAACAGAAATATTTTTTGGTTACAATGCATCGACAGGAAAATGTCGACATCCAAGACCGTCTCCGTAATCTTACCCAAGGTTTCTACTTGCTCCAAAAAGAATTCGACCTTCCGATTATATGTAGCTTACATCCGAGAACACGGAGTAAAATGGAAGCTTTTGGACTTGATTTAAAGCAGAACAAGATACGTTTTTCAGAGCCGTTTGGCTTTTTTGATTTTATTGAATTGGAACGCAATGCATTTTGTGTATTAAGCGACAGCGGGACGGTTCAAGAAGAATGTTGTATTTTCAATGTTCCTAACGTTACCATCAGGGATGTAACTGAAAGGCCCGAAACCGTAGAGTGCGGAAGTAACATATTGAGCGGTGTTGAACCTGAGAGCATTATTAGGTGCGTAAAAACGGTTCTGCTAAACAAGCCGAGTTGGTCAATTCCTCCTGAATATACGATCCCTTCTGTGAGCCAAGCTGTTCTCAAAATACTCATGGGCTACCGCTATAATGCAGACCATTGATCTCAACCCACTGGTTTCGATTGTCATTCCTGTTTATAATGGATCAGATTACCTTAAGGAAGCTATTGACAGCGCGCTGGCCCAAACCTATCAGAATGTCGAAATCATCGTTATAAATGATGGGTCGGATGATAATGGTAAAACAGAAGAGATCGCAAAATCCTATGGTGATAGAATACGTTATTTTAACAAAGACAATGGTGGGGTTGCATCAGCGCTAAATTTGGGAATTGATAAAATGAAAGGAGATTTATTCTCCTGGTTGAGTCACGATGACGTTTATTTTCCGAATAAAATTGAAGCGCAAGTTACTTTTGCCAGATCCTTGAACAAAGGAAATGTCATTGTTTATTCAGATTGCCAACTAATCGATGAGAATTCGAATATTATTGGCGATGTATTTTTGGATGGGGTCGAATCCAAAAAATTGACCTCAGCCCTTTTGCTGAATCGCTCAATCAATGGATGCTCTTTGTTGATACCAAAAAGGTGTTTTAGCAACGGATTGATCTTCAATGAAAAGCTAAAAACCGTTCAAGATTATGATTTGTGGTTTCGGATGCTTCAACAGTATGATTTCGTTCATATTAAAAGCGTGTTAATTCAATCAAGGCAACATTCCAAGCAAGGATCTAGGCTTTTGAGAGGCACCCATAAAAAAGAGTCTGACAGGCTATTCGTAGAAACCATGGGACGTATTGTCAATCAGCCTAAGGATAGATTTATTATCCTTCCGGTTAGCAAATATTTTCTTAAACTCGCTTTGTCTTATCTGACTAGCGGATTAATAAATGCCACTGCTAAAGCTTTTCAATATGCTTTCCAAAGTAGGTAATCGATCGACCTTTTGTCCTTTCATTGCCATTCCTCTCGATGAATAAAAATACTACCATCCTTGTAACAGGCGGTACCGGGTTTTTAGGCAAAAGCCTTATAAACGAACTTGGTTCAAGTACATATACACTTAGAATTTTATCGCGACGATTCCACAAGGATCATGGCAATGTAAAATATATTCAAGGAGATATAAAGAAGACTTCAGATTGTGAAAGGTCAGTGGATAGAGCTGATGTCGTTATTCATATTGCCGGTGAAAAGATCGATAAGTCAATTATCAGAGAAGTAAATATTGGCGGCACAAAGAATTTATTAAGTGTTTCACTAAAAAATAGAGTTAAACGTTTTATATATATAAGCAGCACTGGGGTCATAGGTGCTGATCTTCTTAATACACGGACATATGATGAAAACTCCCATTGTTTACCTAAAAATGATTATGAAAGAAGCAAGCATGAAGCTGAAAAGATGGTACGTGCAACTGGAGGCGCAGCAATGGACACAGCTGTCCTGCGTCCAACCAACATTTTTGGTGAGAACGATCCAAATTTTACATTATTAACTTTATCGCGTGCTATCATGAATAAACGTTTCGCGTTTATTGGAGGTAGGCATGCATTAATTAATATGGTCTATGTTAGAGATGTTGCTAATGCAATTAAAGCACTTGTCGAACAGCCCGATAAAGTTCGCGGCCGCATATTCCACATTTCCGATACGTGTTCAATGGGTGAATTTATCGATGGCTTATCCGATGAGCTCGATATTAAAAGGACAAATCTTGCATTTCCAGATTCTGTGGCAGGGCTCATCCGATTTCTGCTAAAGATGGTTCGTGCCCAGCGCCTCAAACTGAAGAGAAAGGAATCTATGGTCGTGTTGCCTCCTTGTGCAGTCAGTCCAGTTTTCAAACCGATGAATTGGAAAAATCTATAAATTTCAAGTTTCAATATGGCTGGCGCTTTGGTTTGAAACAACTCGTGGCATGGTATCGCGCTCAAGGGATGCTATGAAAATCTGTTACTTAGCCAACGCCGCCAGTATCCATACCCAGCGCTGGGCTGAATACTTTGCGTCCACAGGGAATCAAATTTCCGTCGTCTCTTTTGAAGCCGGCACGATTGGAAAGGTTACTGTCCATCGCATCCCTGAGATGCTTTCCCAACGTCATTTGAACATCCTCGCCAATTTACTCCGAATTCGTAGACTCATTCGGCAACTCGATCCGGACATCCTGCACGCCCATTACGTCACGAGTTATGGTCTGGCCGGTGTCATGGCCGGTCGTCGTCCCCTTGTGTTGTCAGCCTGGGGCAGCGATGTGCTTGTCATGCCAGAAGAATCCCGTGTCTATCGCCAATTGGTCCGATTTTCCATGCAAAAGGCCGATCTGATCACTTCGATTGCCGATCACATGACCGACCTCATATTGAAACGTCGTTACGCGACACCAGAAAAAATTGTTACGTTCCCATTTGGCGTGGATACGGATATATTCAAACCACGCCAAAAAAAGAACAACAGCAATGAGCCATGCACCATTGTCAGTACACGGAGATTGGATAAGGGTTTAGATGTGGCTGTGTTCATTCGAGCAATTCCGGAAGTATTGGAGCACCATCCGGCCGTTAAGTTTACCGTGGCTGGAGATGGACCATTGCGCCCGGAGTTAGAAAAACTTACCGAGCGTTTTGGCTTGACAAAGTCCGTACAATTTATCGGTGCTGTTGAGCATGCGCAAATGCCGCAACTTCTACAAAAAGCCAATATATTCGTATCGACATCGCCTACTGATGGGAACAACATATCCCTCAACGAAGCCATGGCGTGCGGCAGTTTTCCGATTGCAACGGATATCGCTGCCAATCGTAACTGGATTGACAACGGTCGCAATGGATTTTTATTTCCTTGCCGAGACGCAAAAGCCTTGTCGCAATGCATCATCGATGCGATTGCAAAACCGGATTGGCGCCAGTCGATGGTCGATTACAACTGGGAGATCATTAAAAAACGTGCATCTTGGAAGCACGAAATGCAGAAAATGGAACGCATCTATCAGAATCTATTGAAATCCAATCCTCATTTAAATTGAGACAAGCAACCCTGTGAATATCTGGCTGATACAAATCGGAGAACCGCTTCCCTTAGAAGCGGGGGTTCGCAAGATGCGAACGGCTTTGCTGGCAGACAAGCTGCTTGAGCGCGGTCATTCGGTTTACTGGTGGGCCAGCGCCTTCGAACACCAGCGCAAAAAATGGATATCCAATACAAACCAAAAAGTTCATCCTCAATGATACATATACTATCCATGCCCTACGAGGATGCGGATATAAGAAAAACATCTCGATCGCACGCTATATCGATCATTGGCTGATTGCCCGAAAATTTAGGTCACATGCTGCCCAGGTTCAAAAACCTGATCTGATTGTTGCTTCCACCCCGTGTTATCATTTGGCTTATGAAAGTCTCCGTTACGCCAATCAAAGAGCGATTCCTGTAATCGTGGATGTTCGTGATCTATGGCCGGATACCTTTATAGAACCTTTAAAAAACGAAAATCTGAAATTAATGGCACGATGGGTTTTATGCCTGGATTTCAAAAAGATTTCGATGCTGCTTCGAAAAGCAGATGCCCTGACCGCCATGTCACAGGGGTGTCTCGACTGGGGGCTTGATAAAAGCGGAAGACAGCAAAGTGATCGGGATCGTGTTTTTTATTTGGGCTATAAAAATATCCAGAAAGACATGGCCTATCTTTCAAAGAGCCAATCCAATTCCGAAGGGTGACACGAAGACATTTCTTTTTATCGGCACGTTTGGTGAATCCTACGAACTAGATTTGATATTAGATGTCGCTAAACGTTTTAACCGTAACGGCCAGAAAGGACATTCTTTTTACACTTGCCGGGACCGGTCAACAATATGAAGCCATAAAAAAACGCGCTAAAAATTTGCCGAATGTTGTTATATCCGGCTGGCTGGATGAGCAGGCCATTCATCAATTGTTGCAGAAGTCCTGGGCAGGGCTTGTGCCCTGTAAAAGTGTCGAAAATGCCGCGCCCAACAAAGTTTTTGAATATCTATCAGCCGGGCTTCCTTTAATTTCATCGCTGGAAGGCGAAATTGCCGGCTTGATAGAACGGCATCAGATGGGTCTAAATTATCATTCCGGCGACGCAGAGGGCCTTTTTACTGTTATCCAGAAAATGGCGTCTGGCAGTGACCTTAGAGAAGAGATGTCAGCCAACGGCCGCCTATTCTTTAACACCTATGGCGATGCGGATAAGATTTATTCCGAATATGCCGATTTTATCGAAGAAATTGCTAAAAACCAAGCTCTCAAAATGAATCAGCCGATGGAACAAAGGATTGATGTTTAAGCGATTGTTTGATATCTGTGCCGCACTCGCAGGATTGGCGGCGTGTGCGCCGATTTTTATGATGGTGGCTTGGCTCATAAAGCGCGAAGACGGTGGACCGATACTGTACCCAGGTGTGCGGACCGGGCGGCATGGTCGACCGTTTCGCATGTTCAAGTTTCGAACCATGGTTGTGAATGCCGATCAAATCGGTGGATCCAGCACGGCGGACGACGATCCCCGCATCTTAAAAATAGGTAGTAAATTACGAAAATATAAGCTAGACGAACTGCCCCAGTTACTCAATGTGCTGATAGGCGACATGAGTATCGTCGGGCCGCGTCCTGAGGTGCCATACTACACCGATAAATTCGATGAAACCGAAAAAGCGATTTTAAATGTACGACCGGGCATCACCGACTGGGCGACGTTGTGGAATCCGGATGAAGGCGCTATTTTAAAAGGGGCAGAGGACCCGGACAAGGCCTACGAGGAACTCATTCGGCCGACCAAGATAAGATTGCAGTTAAAATATGTACGCGAACAGTCATTTTGGTCGGATTTAAAGATAATATTTAAAACACTGAAAGCCATCGTTACCTAAGTTGAGTGTTATGAGTTTTAGAATAGCCTTAATATAATTTTAAGGAATGTATTCTTTTAGAATTCTAAAACTCATAATACTCAACCTAGTTCTTTCATAAAAGTTTAAAATTCATATAGGAAAATTTACATCTATGAAATCATACCCTCAAGAGCTGCTGCGCGACCTTTACACGACCATGCTACGGATACGCGTTTGTGAAGAAAGCCTGGTCGAACCAATCCTGTCCGGAGATGTTCGCTGCCCCTGCCACTTGTATACGGGTGAAGAAGCGATTGCTGCCGGTGTGTGCGCCGTTTTATCAAAAGAAGACCATGTGTTCGGTACCCATCGGTCCCATGGCCATTTCATTGCCAAGGGCGGCAGCATCAAAGAACTGATCGCGGAAATTTACGGCAAAGAAACCGGTTGCTGCCGGGGCAGAGGCGGGTCGATGCACGTAATCGACCCTGACAATGGTGTCATCGGAGTGGCCCCGATCGTGGCCGGCACCATCCCGATCGCAGTTGGGTCGGCTTTGGCTATGCAGATTCGCAAACAAGAGACTGTTGCGGTGTGTTTTTTTGGCGATGGCGCCACCGGTGAAGGGGTCTTTTTCGAATCGCTGAATTTTGCAGCTTTAAAAAAACTTCCGGTCATATTCGTATGCGAAAACAACCTTTATTCAACCCACATGGCAATCAGTGAATGCAGACCCAACTCGGATATTCAGCGTATCGGTGCACCGTTCGATGTGGCATCGTTTGAAATAGACGGTAATGATGTGCTAGCGGTTTACGAGCAGGCCGAACAGGCCAAGAAAATGTGTGTAAAAGGGCAGGGCCCGGTTTTACTCGAGTGCAAAACCTACCGCATGCGAGGGCATGTGGGACCGGACGACAACATTCAAGGGACGCACACCGACATTCGGCCACCAGATGAAATCGCATACTGGCAGCAGAAAGACCCTATCCAGCAATTTGAGCGCTATTTAATCGACAATCGCATCATGGATCAATCAAGCTTGGAGACCATCCTGCAAGCAGTCCAACAGGAAATTTCTGAAGCCCATGATTTTGCGCAGAACAGTTCCTTTCCCCCAGCAGACGAGTTGACGCATTATGTCTTCAGATAAAAATCGAATATTAAAGTATAGCTTGGCGATTAATGAAGCCTTGCACCAGGTATTTGCCCAGGATGAAAACACCTTATTATTGGGGCAAGGTGTAAAAAGTCCGTGGTATGTCGGTGAAACCGCACTCGGATTACTGGACACTTTCGGGCCGGAAAGAATCATCGACACGCCGGTTTCGGAAAATGCGGTTACAGGGGCTGCCTTGGGCGCATCCCTGGTCGGAATGCGTTCGGTCGTGGTTCATCCGCGTTTGGATTTCATGCTCTACGCATTGGACCCCATTATCAACGAGGCTGCCAACTGGTCTTATATGAATGGCGGCAAAATGTGCGCGCCGCTCGTTATCTGGGGAATCATTAACAGAGGCGGAGAACAAGCCGCCCAGCACTCACAGGCGCTTCATGCGCTTTTTGGTCATATCCCCGGACTCAAGGTTGTAATGCCGTCAACGCCCTATGATGCTAAGGGGCTGATGATTGCAGCCATTGCTGATGACAACCCGGTCGTTTTTATCGATGATCGCTGGTTGCACCACACGGAAGGCGAGGTGCCCACGGAAATATACGAAATCCCTATCGGCAAAGGTAAAATTCGTAAACCAGGGAGCCGACATCACGCTCGTTTCCGTATCCTATATGATGCTCCCGGCCATTGAAGCTGCTTCTGAACTTGGCCATGATGGGATCGACGTGGAGGTAATCGATCTTGCGATCCATCAAACCGCTTGATAAAGACATGATCATCAATTCTGTCAAAAAAACCGGACGGTTGGCTGTGGCCGACGGTGGGTGGCGATCATATGGTCTGGCTTCTGAAATTGCAGCTGTGGCGATGGAGGGGGCCTTTGGGGCGCTTAAAGCCCCATTGGTTCGCGTCACCTTACCGGATTCACCCGCTCCAGCCAGCAAAACGCTCGAAGAGGCCTATTATCCAACTGCAAATGATATCATCAAGGCGATTCGCCAGACTTTCGCTGAATGAATAATGCAACGACAACTGATTTTTCCCAGGTTACCGAGGTTGCCGGCGAGCAGGTAACGCGTGAGCAGATTCAAAGGATGCTGACGCGTTATTTATTTGCCGCCCAGTATTGTGACGGCAAAGATGTTTTGGAAGTGGCCTGTGGTTCCGGACAGGGCCTTGGGTTATTGGCAAGTACGGCGCACAGGTGCATCGCAGCCGATTACAGTGATTTTTTATTACAAAAGGTAGCGCAACATTATCACACACGGGTTCCATTATTACGGCTCGATGCTCACGACCTGTGTTTCAAAGACGCATCTTTTGATACGATCGTCTTGTATGAAGCCATCTACTATCTAAAAGATCCTGAAATGTTTGTAAAAGATTGTAATCGGGTGCTGAGACCCGGAGGCACTCTTTTGATGTGTACCGCCAACCGGGATTTACCGGATTTCAATCCAAGTCCACACAGCTACCAGTATTTTTCACCGCAGGGTTTTACGCATCTTTTAGGCGGTTTGGATTTTAAGGTTGAATGCTATGGGGATTGCCAGGTAGACGATCAGGATCCTTTGCATCGAATTTTATCATTTGTTAAAAAGACGGTCGTGCGCCTCAACCTTATGCCCAAAACGATGAAAGGTAAAAAACTGTTTAAACGGATTGTTTTCGGCAAACTGGTCGATCTGCCGGCCGAACTTACGGCTGATGGGTGGGATGGAATCTTGCCAAAGCCCATCAACCCGCATAAACCGGACAGACAACACAAGGTTATTTTTGCCATAGGCACAAAATTGTAAACTGCTTAATGGTATAAAATATATTCTCACGCAAAGCCGCAAGCGCCAAGAAAATAAAATCGTAAAGATTTTTATTTAATAGATTAAATACTTTGCGTCTTGGCGTCTTTGCGTGATGATAAAAGCTATATACCATTATTACCGGAGGAAATAAATGGTTGATCATGTACGATTTGTAGCACCTGACAAAAACTACCAGATGATCAAGGATGAAATCGATGCAGCTTATTTTGACGTGATGTCCAAGGGTGATTTGATCGACCGCGATCATCTGAAAAACTTTGAACAAAATCTTGCAAATTTTGTGGGGACGCAATATGCAGTCGGCCTGAACTCAGGCTATGATGCACTGCATATGTCATTGCGCGCAGCCGGCATCGGACCAGGGGATGAAGTGATCGTGCCGGCCCATACTTTCGTGGCTACCTGCTCAGCCGTGGTCAATGTCGGGGCAACGCCGGTTTTGGTTGATGTGACCCGTGATTTCAACATCGACGTCGACCGAATCGAACCGGCAATTACCTCTAAAACACGCGGCATCATACCGGTTCATCTTAGCGGTTACATGGCCGATATGCCGCGAATTATGAAAATTGCCGAAAAACACAACTTAGCTGTTGTGGAAGATGCCTGCCAGAGTTTGGGGTCGAGCATTGACGGCAAAGGGGCTGGTTCGTGGGGATTGACCGGGTGTTGGAGTTTTTATCCTTTCAAAATCTTAGGCGGTTATGGCGATGGGGGGCAATCACGACCGATGATCCGGAGGTCGCCCAATTTGCACGGCGTATGCGCTACAATGGCGAAGACCGTGACACCGGTGAATACTGCGGCCACGGATTTACCTGTTTGCTGGACAATCTACAGGCCGCTTTTTTGGATGTGAAACTCAGGCATTTACCCGACTGGATCAAGCGTCGCAAGGCCATCGCTGAGATGTATCGAAATGGGCTAAGCGATCTTGAAGACTTAATTTTACCGCATTATGATAAAACGGGTTTTGATCACGTGTATCAGAATTACACCATACGGTCCAAACAAGGCGAAGAATTTTCCAATTACCTGAAATCAAAGGGAATCGAAGTTTTAACCCAGTTTCGCAAGCCGTACTACAAGCATGAGGCATTGACATCTTGAGGACAAGGGCTTCCCTGAAACTGAAGCATTGAGCCGCGAGGTATGTTCTTTGCCCATGAATGTGGAAATCACGGATGAAGAGATCGCCTACGTAATTGATGTAGTCCGTAGCTTTTATAAATAAAAAAACAAATTTAATATCTCACAGAGCGCGCAGAGGTCGCAGAGATCTTGAATCAGAATTTAAATTCTGATTCAATTATTATATAAAAAATCCTCTGTGTGCTCTGCGAGCTCGAGCGAAGCGGGCGAGAGCTAAAAAAACCAATGACACTAAAACTTAGCAAACGACACGAGTGGGTGCTGCAGTCGGAAATACGGAACATGTCGATTGAATGCGATCGCATGGGAGGGATCAACCTGTCCCAGGGGATTTGCGATTTGGCCGTACCGTCAGCCGTGAGTCAGGGTGCTAAGGCCGCCATCGACAATGGCATCAATGCTTACACGCGTTATGATGGGCTGGCCGAATTGCGTGCGGCGATTGCCCAAAAACATAAGAAATTCAATTCAATCGAAGCAAATCCTGAATCGGAAATTGTGGTCAGTGCGGGGACCACAGGGGCATTATACTGCGCTTGTTTGGCACTTTTGGATCCTGGCGATGAAGTCGTTTTATTTGAACCCTATTATGGCTATCATGTCAGCACGCTGGTGGCCACCGAAGCTGTGCCAGTGTATGTGCGAACCGAGCCGCCTGATTGGTCTTTTGATGCGGATCAACTGGAAGCCGTCGCGACTTCAAAAACACGGGGAATCATCATCAATACGCCGGCCAATCCTTCGGGCAAAGTGTTCACCCGGGACGAATTGGAAATCATTGCCGCCTTTGCCAAAAGGCACGACCTGTTTGTTTTTACAGACGAAATATACGAACACTTTGTGTATGACGGTCGTCGTCATATCTCCCCGGCAACCCTGCCGGGTATGCAAGAGAGAACCATCACCATCGCCGGCGTGTCCAAAACGTTCAGTATCACAGGCTGGCGCATCGGCTATTGTATTTGCGATGCCCGCTGGGCGCAGACGATCGGTTATTTTAACGACCTGATTTATGTGTGTGCTCCCGCGCCCCTCCAGATGGGGGCCGCCCAAGGATTGTTGGCGTTGAGCCCGGACTATTACCTCAAGATATCAGAAGAATATCAAGCCAAACGCGATAAAATTTGCGACGCCTTGAGGTTCGTTGGTCTTGAACCGCACGTGCCGCAGGGGGCTTACTATATTTTGGCTGATATATCAGCCATTCCAGGAACGAACAGCAAGGAGCGCGCTATGAATTTGCTGCATCGAACCGGGATAGCGTGTGTGCCTGGCGAGGCCTTTTATCACGATAATGCAGGAGAACATTTGGCACGTTTTTGTTTTGCCAAGGAAGATACGATCCTCGACAATGCCTGTCTTCGGATCGCCAAATGCAAATGAAGCATCGAATTTTCGACAAGCACTTTTTTACGGTCATGTGGGTTGATCTGATTTTGTTAAGCGGATCCCTCCTGGCGTCGCATCTGGTACGCTTTGAGTTTGTAATGACCCAACCGGAATGGCTTCTGTTCCTGAAACTATTGCCCTTTGTATTGGTTATCAAAATAGCCTTGTTCTATTATTTCGATCTGTATACCGGCATGTGGCGTTATACCAGCCTGGCTGACCTGGTCAACATCATCAAAGCGGCAAGTGTCAGCACCTTACTAATTATTTTTGTTATACTTTTCAGCCGTATGCGCTTTTTGGGCGTGTCGCGTTCCGTCTTCCTGATCGACTGGTGTTTTACGATTCTATTTGTCTCCGGTTTCCGGATGTTTATTAGGCTTTATTTCGAGCACACCGGCGAGGGCAAATCTTTATTCGATTCCTTGAAAAACCTTACAAGGCGCCGTATCGGCAGCAAGAACCTTGTCATTATCGGGGCGGGTGATTGCGGCGAAATAATGTACCGCGAAATCCGGGATAACGCCCTCCTCAGCTATAACGTCGTTGGCTTCCTGGATGATAATCCGAATAAATTTGACCGCAAGATTCATGGCATCCCTGTTTTGGGAAAAATAAATGAAATTAGGCCGATCGCCAAAAAAATGGCGATTGACGAAGCTTTGATTGCCATTCCATCGGCCAACTCCAAACAGATGCGACGCATTGTGGATTATTGCAAGGATAGTGAAATCGATTACAAAACCATCCCCGGGTTGGGTGAACTGATCAATGGGCGCATTACCGTCAATACGATCCGCGAAGTGGCCTACCGGGATTTGCTGGGGCGGGATGTGGTCAAACTGGATGTTGAAAAAATCGGGGCGTACCTGGAAAATCAATGCGTCCTTGTCACCGGCGCCGGGGGATCGATCGGGTCCGAGCTTTGCCGGCAGATTTGTCGTTTCCGCCCGCAACGCATCCTTTTATATGAGCGCGCCGAGAGTCCTTTGTATGAGATCGAACTGGAACTCAAACAAATTTTTGAGAGCAAAAATATTAAAATCATACCCTTGTTAGCGGACATTTTAGATCAAGGCCAACTGGAAGAAACCTTCGAGCAATACAAGCCCAACGTTGTTTTTCATGCCGCGGCCTACAAACACGTCCCGATGCTCGAAATGCAGCCATGGAAAGCGGTCGACAACAACATCATTGGAACTCTCAAGTTGGTTTCGGTCGCCAATCAATACAACACCGATCGTTTTGTTTTTGTGTCCACTGACAAAGCGGTACGCTCCACCAATGTGATGGGCGCTAGCAAGCGTATGGCCGAGATGGTCGTTCAAGGCCAAAATGGCTGTCATAATTCGCGAACGCGCTTTATGACGGTTCGGTTCGGTAATGTGGTCGGGAGTGCCGGCAGTGTGGTACCGCTTTTCAAGAAGCAAATTGCCAAAGGCGGGCCACTAACGGTCACCCATCCTGATGTGACCCGCTACTTCATGACGATTCCGGAGGCCTGTCAGCTCATTCTTCAAGCGGGTGCCATGGGGAAGGGGGGTGAAATATTCCTGCTGGACATGGGAACACCCATCAAGATCGCCGACATGGCCCGCGACCTGATCCGCTTTTCCGGGTTCGAACCGGACATCGATATTAAAATCGAATTCATCGGAATGCGTCCGGGTGAGAAGCTGCATGAAGAGTTGATCACCGAAGGCGAAGGCATTCTGCCTACCAGTCATGAAAAAATCTTGGTTTTACAGGGAATCGACTGCAGATGGAAACACTAACGCAACAGCTTGAGGAGCTCAAATAACCGCTGAGACAGCGGAAAATCGACGCCATCAAGTCCAAGCTCAAAGAATTCATTTCGGATTACCAGCCCCAATGATAAAAATAAAATCGTGCAACGATTTTATATGTCGCGACTTTGTCGCTCAAAACATCTAAACGCCTTCCATATTAAATTGAATAGCTCTGATCAGGAAAATATTATTTCCCAATCTGGCTCGCAGGCATGGGGCTTTAAATTGGATCGAAGCTGTGCCATTCTGGGTGGGGCAATCCCGGTGGGGATTATACTCGGCACGACAGCCTTTGAGCTGGTGATCGGTTTGATTGGTATTCTCTGGGTCGTGCGTCAGGTTTTAACGGGAACCAAGCTGTTTGCCGGGTCGCTAAAAAATCCGATGATTTTGCCCTGGATCGCTTTATTGGTCAGTGTTTACATCAGTGCCATTGCCAATTACCGCGGCATACATGGGTTGGCCGAAAATTTTCTGTTCTTTCGATATCCTCTCTGTGTCTTGGCGCTGATCGAAATCGCCCAGCGACTGCCCCTGCACCGCTACTTGTTAAAAGGGTTGACCATCGGGATTGTTTTGGCAATCGTTAACACCATCATGGCCCATGTGGCAGGATTTGACATGATTGGACGACCACTTGCCCGTTACACCGGCAAACTCAAAGAAGCCGCCCGTTTTTCAGGACTTGCGGCTTTTGCAGGGCCCTTTTTCTTGGCATGGGGCTTAGACGAGAACCGGCTGGGACGCCTGCAACGGATCCTGTTGATTGGCTTGGGACTTTCATCCTTAATCCTGGTACTGCAATTCGATATTCGAACTGCTGAACTGGCGGTTATGGCAGGGTGTTTCGCTGCACTGCTGTTATACGTCGTGCGGCGTTTTTCTTGGGGATGGGCCCTGATGATTGCCGTTTTAATTATTAGCGCTGCTGTCTTTTATTTTGTTGTTAACAAGCCCTATCTGGGAAGTTTCTATGATCGCATTCATATATGGAAAGTGGCCTGGGCGATCTGGCTGGAAAATCCCATCGTGGGTGTGTCCATTACAGGCTACCGAGATGCCTACCGTGAAATGATTACATCAGGGCCATTGAGCCGGTTTGCCTATACGACACCCGATGGATCTGTGTATGACGGTATGGTTGACGGTACCATTGAATTTACCAGCCACGCCCACAGTCTTGTTTTCATGCTCTTGTCAGCAACCGGTCTGTTGGGTTTGAGCGCCTTTGGGTGGCTTTTGGTAACCATTATTGTCCGTTTGATTAAATCTTTTTCCGATTGGCGTAGCGGCTTGATCGCTTGGGGAATTGCCTTTCTGGTTATCGGTATTGCAGGATACAATATCTTTGATGCCTGGTACACAACGCTTTTCGTGTTTTTTACAGTGATCTTGGCTGTCATGATCCGAAAAATCGTCTAAACAATTTTTGGAGGAAACGCGATAGCGTTGCATCGGCCAGGTGATTTCGTATTATAAAGGTTCCGATAAATTATTGGATAATATAGAGTTGGTGTCCGCAACTTAAACAATCGTAAATGGGGCCGATCGATATGAGTGAAAATTTATTACCGCAGGTCGCGGCATTGATGCGCAAGGGGGTCTCTATTCCTGTTCCGCACAGCATTTTCATTGCCGAAGATGTTGATATCGAGAGGATCTCCGGAGACGGGGTCGTGATTCACGCGGGCGCCAAGATCATGGGTGAAAAAACGCTCATCTTGCGCGATTCAACCATCGGCTCCGAGGGCCCTGTCACGATCGAATTGTTGCCGTCGGACCTCAAGTAGAGCTTAAATCCGGATATTTTAAGAGTTCGGTATTTTTAAAAAAAGCGAGTATGGGATTGGCGCACATGTGCGGGACGGAACAATTTTAGAAGAACAAGCCAGTGGTGCCCATACGGTTGGTTTAAAACAGACGATCCTGTTTCCTTTTGTAACCCTGGGCAGCCTGATCAACTTCTGTGATTGTTTCATGGCCGGTGGTACCAGTCGCAAAAACCACAGCGAAGTCGGCAGTTCTTTTATCCACTTCAATTACACCCCCAACCAGGACAAGGCCACTGCTTCGCTGTTGGGGGATGTTCCCCAGGGTGTCATGCTCAATCAGCGCCCCATCTTTTTAGGAGGGCAGGGCGGTCTGGTCGGTCCTTGCCGCCTGGCATTCGGTACGGTGACAGCGGCCGGAACGATTTATCGTAAAGATGAACTTCGGCCGAACCGGTTGCTTTTTGAAAGAGGGGGACGCGGGGGCAGTGTTCCGTTCAAACCCGGACGATATCTGCAGAGCGAACGTATTATTACCAACAATATCATATACATCGCCAATCTATGGGCCTTGCGTCAATGGTACTTCCAGGTGCGCGCCTGTTTTATCGGTGATGATTTTCCTGATGCTCTTTTGAATGGGCTCAAAAGTAATATCGCGCTGGCTATCGATGAACGGGTCAAGCGTCTCAAAAACTATTTTGAAATGCTGCCGGACAGAAGCTTGACGAGCCGCTGGGATGATTTGGGAAACACCCTCGAGACCATGCAGACCTTTGAAGGTGAACAACGCGACAGGGATGCTTTTCTTGAAAAAATTTCAATAAAAATCGATCAGTATGGCAGTGACTATATAGCCGTAATCAAAAACCTGGGGCCGGATGAAACCGACATCGGAACAGCCTGGCTTCAAAGTATCGTCGATCGTATGCTAAAAGATCCGACAATCGATTGATCCTTCGTTGTAGGAGGCCGATGCATTAAAATGAGATCATTATCTCGATAATCCACGCATAGGATTTTTATGGCCAAACTATTCGGAACTGATGGGATTCGGGGTGTCGCCAACACGGAGCCGATGACACCTGAAACAGCAGTCAAGGTGGGAAGGGCGGTCGCCTATTATTTCAAACAAGAAGGAGGCGTCCGCCCACAAGTCGTGATCGGCAAAGACACCCGCATTTCCGGTGACATGCTGGAGCTTGCACTGGCATCCGGGATCTGCGCCATGGGGGTGGATGTGAAGCTGGCAGGCGTGCTGCCGACGCCTGGCATCGCCTATCTGGCAGCCCAGACCGAATCTATTGCCGGGGTGGTCATTTCTGCTTCGCACAATCCCTTTTATGATAATGGTATCAAGGTGTTTACGGGTAAGGGTTACAAGCTGGCCGATTCGGTTGAAGCGGATGTTGAAGCATTGATCGTTGAACCGCTTCCCATGGATGCATCAATGCAAATCAAAGAAACGGGTCGAACTGTCATTATGAAGGATGCGGCCCATCAGTATGCGACCTTTTTAGGCGCTACCTTTCCAGAAGATTTTTCACTTCAAGGGCTTAAAATAGTAATCGATTGCTCCAACGGGGCCACTCATGCGGTGGCTCCGTTGGTTTTACAAGGCCTGGGTGCGGATGTCACGACCTTGTTTGCAGAACCAAACGGCACAAACATCAATCATGAATGTGGATCGCAACATCCCCAAATCCTGTCAAAAACAGTTATCGACAATTCGGCCCACGTTGGATTGGCATTTGACGGTGATGGCGATCGATTGGTTGCCGTCGCCGAAAACGGAGCGGTCTTGACCGGTGACCAGGTTCTGACTATTTGTGCGGATTATCTTGCCAAAACCGGAAAATTGGATCCACCCAAGGTTGTCAGCACGGTCATGAGCAACATGGGGTTTGGCAAAGCCTTGCAGCGGATGAACCTCGAACATATCCAAGCGCAGGTCGGCGACCGCTATGTGATGGAACAAATGCGGGCCTCAGGTGCTGTCATTGGAGGCGAAGATTCCGGACATTTGATCTTCCACGAGTATCACACGACCGGCGATGGTATATTGGCGGCCCTGCGTTTACTGGAGGCCATGCAAGCCCAACAAGCAACGCTCTCGGAACTGAGTCGTCTTATGCGGGTGTACCCCCAAGTCCTAATCAATGTGGACGTGGCTGAGAAACCGGATCTCGTCACGATTCCGGCAATTTGTGAGGTCGTTGAACAAGTGGAAAAACAACTGGGGGATGAGGGCAGGGTGCTGGTTCGTTATTCAGGAACCCAACCCCAATGCCGCGTGATGGTTGAAGGCCCGACTTTCGAGACAACCAACCGTTATTGCAGGCAAATCGCATCTGTTATTCAAAATGAAATCGGACGCTAAAATCGTATAACGATTTTAGCTTTGCGGGCCAGTACTTCGATGACCCTTTACGATAGAATCCATCCAAGCTTTATGAAAGACCTCAAGCAATATAACCCAATAGAGTACGACCTTTTCTCCAAGTACACCAAAGGAATAGATACCGATCTTTGGACAGATGATATTAGGTTTCTGGAATTATCTTGGAAAAAGTTTGATCCATATCCTAGGCAAGGAGCTTGGGATATGATCGAAGTTGGTTGTGAGGATATTTATAAAAGCTATGAGACCGAAAATTGGCTGGGGAAATATTTAGGTGGACTACCTGGCTTATTATTTGGACCAAGTAGTGATATTGGCACTGCAAGCAACGCAGCTGAATTGGTAGAACTAAGAGAGGCTACAAATATTTTTATTAACGGCCCCGCTGTTGTCAATGAAGAAATATCGGTAGAAGCATTTGGCCGCCCATATACCCCAAGTTTAAACTAATACAGAGGTAATTTGAAATTGAAAACTAATCGTAATATCTTTTTAATTCTGTTGCCAGCACTTTTAATCATAGGGTTTACCAGCTATATTTCAATTGGGTCTTCATATGCTGAATCGTCAATTGAGTGCATAAATTCAATGCTATACGATCTTAATATTGAATTGGATTTATTGGAGCATTATAGATCTAAATATAAAGATGATAAGGTGCTTGAAGAAAAACTAAATCATTTAGTTCTAAATAAAATGATAGCAATATCTGTTGCGAAACCTGATATTAAGAAACTCAAAGGAGTACCAATAGAAGCCCTCCATCGGCTTATAATAGCCACTAAAAGTGACGATCTTTTTAATAATTTCCCTGACAATATTTACCAAGTCCCTCTTGAGTATCTGCTTTCAATAGAGGAAGAGGTTAATAGTATTTTACATAAAAGGAATGCTATACATAAAAAGCCCTTTAAGTAGCTCAGGTTAAAGCGTGAGATTCATAAGTAATCCCAGACATTCTGAATGTCAGGGATAAACGATAACAAGCAAACGGCTCTTTGAAAAGGTCAATATCTATAATTATATCAACATGTTGAAAAATTAAACCAAACATTGGCGGGCCAGTACTTCGATGCGAGACGGGACTCCATTATAACTACCATCGGTACTATGATCCATCGATCGGAAGATACCTGAGACCTGATCCGATTGGACTTTGGGGTGGTGTCAACCTTTACTCCTACGTTGAAAACAACCCTATACATTCAATAGACCCATTTGGGTTATACAATAGTCCAACATGGCTTTCATGGGTTCCTGGGCAGCATAACTGGGATCGCAGCTTGACGGCCTTTGTACAAGGGCAATATGGGTGGGGGACAGCCTATATAGCTGCTATGTTGGGTGAACAGGTATTGTTTGCCCTTACTCTTGGCGAATATGGAATGGCAAAAGCTGCGGGACAGTGTGTCTCGACAGCAAACGTCCCAAAAAGCGTAATAGGTTTTGCCGAAGGTACTGGGAAAACAGCTTTCACTCCCAATCGCCTACAGCACGCTTCCCGCCATCTCATTGATGACGGTATTCTTCCTAATTGGAGCAAAGTAACTGGCCAGAAATTTACTGATTTGGGGTCAAAGATACTTGAAACGCCAGCGGCTACTTTCGATCATATTTTGAAAGGTGGTCAGCCTGTTAAGGGATTTATAGGGAAGATTAATGGTAAGGATGTTGCCATAATGGTCTATAAAAAAGGGCGGCTCAAGGGGCAGATAGCAACATCTGTTGTGCCCTCGCCAGCACAATTGACCAAGTGGAGGGTAACGCCATGATAGCAAAAATCACTAAGAATCCTTGGGCATATTTTGGAATGGTGAAGAAGTTGACGGTATAACAATATACGGTTTTTTCACTGGTGAGAAAACTGAGGAGCTGGATACTCCTATTAACATTTGGCCTTTGAGTAGTGAGTTTAAGCATAGCCAACTTAGTGGAGATAATTGGACAGTATGGCTTTGCGATATTCGCATTAAAGAATGGCCGGAAAAGTCTGCTTGGTTAAACGCTATTGAAAGAACTTTTGAGGTAATGATTCATCATGGAGCGATAGTTTCTTGGGCAGGCTTAGAAGGTTTTTTTGTTGAACCGCCTGATTTGTTCAAACCAGAATTAATGAGTGGAGGTGTATGGGCTATAAAAATGAGGGACGGTAGATTTGTTTGCAATTCACGCATTGGTGAATCCTTTGAAACCCTGGAAGATTCAATACTAAATCGAATTCGAAGTGGGCTCGGTTGGATTTAAAAAATAAACTATTAAGTAGTATAGAGCTTTAGTGCGTCATAAGCTTTAAAACACAGCAAAGACATCTAATAATAGAGTAAGTGTTTTGATGAGCTCTTTGAAAAGATAAACTATAATAATATCAGCTTATTGAAAAAGTAAACCAAACATTGGCGGGCCAATACTTCGATGCTGAGACGGGGCTGCATTATAATTACCATCGGACTATGATCCTTCCTTAGGAAGATACCTGCGACCTGATCCGATTGGTCTATCTGGTGGGATCAACTTATACGCTTATTCAATTAACAATCCGATTAATTCTACTGATCCTTTAGGTTTAGAAGTTTATTTCACTGGTACTTTAGATAGTACGCTGCCGATGTTCAAGCTCGTTTTAGCCGAGTTGAAACCAGTGGAGTTGCCATTTTTTCTGACTATACGACTACAGTCTATGATGCAAATGAGGGAGGTTTTTGGGATTGGACAGATCCAAACCAAGTTAGAGTGTCTCTATCAACGACCCTTATTGGTGGCGATTTCGTAAGATTTGTATATAGAACTAACGAACCAGAATGGAAAGGATGCCCGTTTGGTGAATCAACAATATCATTTGGTTTCGGTAGATTTGTCTCATTTAGCTATACACCCAAAAGAAATGAAATTAGCATAAATGCGGGAATTGGACTTGCCCCTCCGGTTCAATTTTCAATACCAGTTGTTGAACCGAATATGACAGTTATAAAATAACGAATGGGGGGGTGAAGAATGGATTTTATTTTATCTGTAGGATTATTAATAATAATCGGAGTATCATTTCTCGCTATTGGGATCTACTTAATATATTCCTCTATATCCGGAAAGGGGGTACCTACCTTTGAAGAAAATAGCTTAAAACAAATTAAGGTTGGGTTTAGAATTAAGAGGTTTTCTTAGGAATACCAGCAGTAGTCATAGGACTATTTTTATTATGGGGCGCTATAAAAGGGTTATAATTTAACTTCCTAATAGTTTTATAACGAAGAATTATTCAGCAACCTGAAAACCGTTAATTATATATAAAGCTCTTTGAAATATTTAATCATAATAATATCAGCCTCTTTGGAAATTCA